>CALRJY020000035.1:0-71465 GCA_943367715.1 Chitinophaga pinensis
CCCATCCGTTGGGACGCGCTGCGTTGCCCGGTCCCGTAGGCATCAAGGCAAAGGCCATCACGCCCAGAAACACCGGCAGCAGTATCATCCCAATCTTGGCCACCCCCGCCCACGGGCTGGAGACCACCGGCGGCTCAGCGGCATTCCCCGGAGCGCGATTGCTCGCTGCCGTCGCTGCCGCACGGATCCTCTCAAACCATTCGGTGACGTGCTGGTTGAAATTGGCCGGTGCCCCAATGAGGCTTTCGCATGGCGCAAAGATCAGGCTCTTCGCCACACCCTGCTCCAGGTAAGTAACGTGAATGTATTTCAGCCCAGCCGGATTGACGGCCATCGGAAACTCACCCAGACCGAGATTCTGGATGGAAGCCAGCGGGATGACCGTGGTCGTTCTGGCTTCGGTGAAGATGATCTGTTTTCCATCCAGAATCATCTCCGCCTTGTTGCGATAGAGAAATATTTGGCCTTCAAATGTGTTCAGCTTCTCCCGCGTGGTGACATAGCACCGGCCCGAGCGCGGCAACCGCAAGGTGGATGGTTCCGTTGGCTTCTCACCTTCCGGATGACTGGCCACCGTCTCCACCTGCGTCTTGAACTCACCCGCTGTCTGATAGCGCAGCTCCGGCGTCTTCTCCAACGCCCGCAAGACGATCTCATCCAGCCGCACATCGATCTGCACGCCGCGCACGCGCGAAGGCGGCTGCAACTTGTCCGCTGGCAATTCCCCCGTCAGCAATTCATACAGCACCACGCCGAGTGAATAGATGTCCGCCCGATGATCCGCTGCTTGCGGCTGCTCGCGCTGTTCCGGCGCCATGTACTGCGGCGTCCCCATCGTCGTCTGCTGCGTGGCACCATCAGCGGTTGCCTTCGGCTCTTCTGCGCCATCGGCAGAAAGATCAGTGACGAGTGAATTACCCAGAATTTTTGCGATGCCGAAATCCGCGATCTTCACCCGCCCATCCTTCGCCAGCAGCAGATTCTCCGGCTTGATATCCCGGTGCACGATGCCGTGCTCATGTGCGTATTGCAGCGCCTCACAGATAGGCGGCACGATGGCCAGCGCCTCCGCCGGTTGCAGCTTCCGCGAGCGCAGGAGCTGCCGCAGGTTCACGCCATCCACAAACTCCATCAGCAGAAAGTAATACCCGCCGGCCTGTCCGAAATCATGCACCGTCACGATGTTCGGATGGTTCAATGCCGCCAGCGCGTGTGCTTCCCGCGCGAACCGATCGGCAAACTTCACATCCTGCACCCGCTCCGGCGCGAGCAGCTTCAACGCCACCAAACGGTTCAACGACTTCTGCCGCGCTTTATAGACCACGCCCATCCCGCCACGCCCAAGACATTCCAAAATCTCCAGTTGCGGGAAATGCGGCGCCAGTTCGGCCGGAGTCAGGGGCGGCAAGGTTTCCTTGGCATCCGCACCGGTGAAAGCCGTATCCGTGGCGAAGTTCAACGCCCCCAGGCAGCTCGGGCACAGACCTTCCGGTGCGGCGGCGGTAAGCTCCTTGCCGCAACGCGGACATTTCAGATGACCAGTATCGCTCATTACCCAGTGATTAAGCAGGCCGTCTGGTTTGTTACAAAAATTCGCATCGCCCTTATCCCTGGCTCAAAAGACTCACGACATGGCGCACTTCCTCGTCCACCTCGCTGGCTTCGGAAACCGTATCCGCCACCGCCGCGCGAAAGAGTTCCCGGAACCGCTTCCGCACGCGATGGACGGCCACTCGCACGGCACCCTCGCTCATCCCTAAGTCGCTGGCGATCTGATCGTAAGCGACCGTGCCACGCTCCGCCGTCAGGCAATTCTTCAGCCGTTCATACTCAGCCGTCTTCCCCGCCTGCTCATACTCACCGCGCAAGTCCGCCATCGTCTTCTGCAGCAAGGTCATCGCCCATTCATGCTCATAAACCTGTTCGGGGGGCTGGCCTACGGGCTCCGTTTTATACTTGGCCTCGGCCAATTCGGTGTCGAAGGAGACTATAGTGTGACCGCCACCTCGTTTGAGCGCCCGGACCCGGTCCCACTCGTTCAAAAGGAACCGTTTGAGCGCAACGCGCAAAAAGGTGCGGAAATGCCCCTTATCCCGGTCCGCCGCTTTCAGATAATCCTTGGCCAGAACCCGTGCGATGAATTCCTGCGTGAGATCTTGCGCATCATGCGGACTGTGCCCCTGATGCCGCACATACGCATAGAGCGGATACCAATAGGTGCGGCAAAGCGTCTCCCATGCCGCCGCCGAATCTGGGGATGCCTTATCCTGCGCCGCCAGCACCACCGACCAGCGGGTGGTGACGAACAGCGACGGCGCCTTGGTAGATGGACTGGTATCGGACACGTGATGCTTGTGCCCTCACATTAAGCATCCGCGCGCGGTTGTTACAGAAAAAGAACGTCCCTACTCCCTCAAACTCTTTAACCGTTCCCGCGCCGCCGCCTTGGTATCGATGAACTTCACCTGATCCTGAGGCCAGCCTAGCTTGGCTCCCGTTTCACTGGTCCATTTGAATTCTTCGGCCTTGGCGTCCGTGACCATCACCTTGGATCTTTCGGCGACCATGGCCAGCGCCTGGGCAACATCCAGATACCGCATCACATTCAGATAATCGGGGCCAGTCATGTGCGAAGCGGGCGGCTCAATCAGTTCCAAAGAAGTCACGCCTCCCACGAAGAGCGAGGCATACAGCGCGTTGATGCCCTGGTTGCGCTCACCCACCAACTGGATCGGCCGATCGGGGAACTCCGCTTTCAGCACCTCCAAGGCGCGTTTGATATCCCACACCCGCATGCCTTCCAATGTCTGCCCCAGCAGCATGAAGCGACGGCGGTTCATGGCTTGCTTGCGTTGATCCGGATTCCACGCCGTGAGACCGATGCCGCGCGGCGGCAGAAAAACCACCGCCGCATTCTCTTTCTCCATGTCAGCGACCACCCTCAGCCACGCCAGCATATCCGGCTTGATACCCGGGGTAATTCTCAGCTCCTCGCCCATCTTACCGGCCTGATAGGCGAGCAGGCCGGACAACAGATTCGTCCAGCCTTTCTCATCCACCACTTGCAAGCGCACCCTCTGCGCACCCTTATAGGTTCCTTTAGCAACGCAGTATAGCGGCAGCTCCACGCCTTCCTGACTGGTGAAATTCCACATGGTAAGATTGACCGATTCAGATTCGTACGTTCCCCGCACGTTCAGCGCATTTGGCACCAGCTTGTCATCCGCCCAGCCGCGGAAAGATTTTTCTTTCAAGGCTTCCAGCCAGCCGGCGCGTTGTTTCTCCCACTGCGCCTTGTTCTCCGGCACCACGGGTTTTGCCGCTGCTACAAATGTTTCATGTATCTTCGTCGTACGTTCGTCCGTGGGAAAAGAGGAGAACACTTTCAGTTCTTGCGGCTTCAAAAGTTTCTCGGCGGGCATGCTGATGAGGGGTTCCTCGCCTTTCAGGAAACGGTTGAACCAGCGGAAGGCGGGCACTTGAAGTTCTTGCGTGTCCTTGTGCGGGCCTTCCGTGATGAGCAGGCCCAGATTGTTCGTCGCACCATAAAGTTTATAGATGGTCGCCACCTCCTTGTGGAGACGAACGACGCCATCGAGCGGGAAGATGCGGTCCTTGTCCGTATTCGCGATCAACAAGGGCCGTGGCGCCACGAGTGCCGCCACCTTGGCGTAATCCCAGCGGTACGTGTTCATCATGAACATGCAGTCGCAATGCCCCTCCACGCACCCATCCACCACATGGTTTTGCAGATCGGTGATGCCTGCCACCGGGACCGCCACTTTGATGCGGTCATCCAGCGCAGCCGTCCACCACGAGTAACCGCCGCCGCCCGAGCGACCCGTCACACCGAGCTTCTCGCCATCCACCTCCGGGCGTGATTGCAGATAGTCCAGTCCGCGAATGGAGTTCCACGCCTCCACACCCGCCGGGGTGTAGCCGCGCGAATTCCACCACCACATGTTTTCGCGATACGTGCCGTGATGGATGCCCTCCAGCTCACCAAGCTGGATGGTGTCAATGGTCAGGCACACATAGCCATTCCGTGCGAACCATTCGCCGTGATGCTGATATGCAGTCTTGTTGCCGAAACTCACGCCGTTTGTCTTCATCTGGCCATGGCCGCAAACGTAAAGGATGGCGGGTGCTTTCTTCGTCAGGTTCTTGGGCACATACAGATTTGCGGTGACGTAGAGACCCGGCAGGGATTGATAATGGAGGTTCTCCACGAAGAACTGTTCATGCTCCACGCGCCCGGTGACATTCGCTTTCAGATCGGTCTTCTCCGGCATCGGCGAGAGGCCAAGCATCTCCTGCAACTGTTGCTTGGCGATGACCCGTTCGCGTTGCCAGTCCTCCACCGTCTTGATGTTGGCGAAAGTCTGAGCGCTTACCCGGGCCGTTTCTTTACGGAAATACTCAGCCAAGGCTTTGTCACCAGGAAGCTCAGCGGCAGGAAGCAAGGCCAGGCCTAGCAGGAACAGAACTAAAACTCGCAGCGTCTTCATACAGATAGCAGACGTTTATCGTGTCTTGCTATTGAGCGCAGAATGGAAGTGAGATGCAAGACGGGGATTCGCTCGCTTTCCATTTGCCAGCGGCGGTAAAACGCGGAACCTTACGAGTGTGTTTAAGCGCATCTCCAGCTTGCTGCTCCTGCCGCTGACTCTGCTGATGCTGACTCCCCCGCATAGCTTCGCCGCCGACGTGACGAACACCACTTGGACGGTGCCCATCGAGATCGTGCGTGGCCGGGTCATGGTGCCGCTGACGATCAATGACGACACCAACCGCCACGTCTTCCTGTTGGATAGCGGCTACGGCATCAACATGATTCATCCGGCACTCGTGGAATCGCTGGCGCTGAAACGTGTGGGCAGCATCGATATCATCGGCATAGCCGGACGCGAAGAAGCGGGCACCTACGATGGCGCGAAGCTTAAGATGGGTGACGCCACCTATGCCCCGCGCCGCATCGCGTCCTTGCTCTCCGAAGCCAAACGCAAACGCGGGCAAGAAGGCATCCTCGGCTCCGGCTTCTTCCGCCGTTACGTTGTGGAAATCGATGCACAGGCCAAGGTGATGCGCTTACACGAGCCCAAGTCATTTGCGTATTCCGGCAAAGGCGAGATCTTGAAACTGGAATTCCCGAAAGACACCCCGGTCATTGAAGCATCAATCATAGACGCCCAAGGAAATCTCGTCCGCGCGCGTCTGGAAATTGATACCGGCTGCGACGGGCCGATGTGTCTGGGCAGCCATTTCGTAAAAGCGCATGATCTGCTCGGCATCGAGGAGGATACCAAGGGCGGCACGCGCAGTGGAGTCGGCGGTGGCACGAAGGTCCGTTATGGAAATGTGACCCAGATCAAACTGGGCGCGCTCACGCTCGACAAGCCGCGTACCAGCTTCTTTCTCGAAGGCTCGCCGACAGACGAAACGCAGGCCGGCCACTTGGGCATGCCTGCGTTGTTGAAGTTCAAGGTGATCTTCGATTATTCGCGGAATCGAATGATACTGGAGGAGTAACCTACTCTTTCAACCGTTTCGCTGACCACAGGATGCCGCGCGAAACGAGATTCAGGAATACCTCATCCTTGAACGTGTCGTCTGAGTGGCCATAGGTGGTGCCGAAGACGCGGGCTTTGCCATATTGGTTGGTCCAGATGACCGGGTGATCCTTGCCATCCTTCTCGCTCTTGGAGGTCGCGAGGGCCTTGGCGTTCGGCCAGAGCTTCTCGATGATGTAAAGTTCGTCCATCGCGGTCACCCAGTTCTCCGGTGTGCCTTTCAGGATGGGATGCTTCGGCTCCACCAGTTTCACCGGATAGTTGCTCTGGTGATCATGGCGGCGGCTGGTCACACCAAGGAACTCCCGCCAGTCATCGATCTCGGCCGAGCGGTAGGTGTGCATGGCGCAATGAATGACTACTGCGGGCACGCCTTTGTGATGCGCTTTGGTGATCTTCTGGATGTAATCCGGCAACTTGGTGTTGGCGAAGCATTCGTTGTGGATGACCACATCGTAACCCTTGGCCCAGTTGGGATTATCATACAGCGGGATCATCGCTTCCGTGCCCGTGCCGCCTTCCATCACCACGGTCCACTCGGTTTTCACCATTTTGCCCACGGCGTTGGTGAGTTGGGCACTTTGGAGGGCGTAGTTATGGCAGCAACCGCCCGTGATGAGCAGGGCGCGCAGGGGCTTCTTGCCTTTGACATCGGCGGACTGGGCCGAGGCAATATTCGTCGTCACAAGAGCCAGCACGCAGACGGCGAGCTGGGTAAATAGGCGATGGATCATGGCGGGAGTTTATCCTCGCCTTCATGGCCTGGTCAATGGCGGGACTTCCCATTCCAATTTTAAGGAGCTTGGTTCTCAATTGCCCTTGCCCCCTGCCCCGACCTGCGCGAAATATCTGTCATGCGTTTGCCCGTGATGTTTCGTCAGGCCAAAGTTCTCCGGACGGTGGTCGCCTTATCTTTTGCGCTGATCGCCGGGTCGGCGCTGGCGGCGACGCCGGAGCAACTAGCCGCGTGGAAAGCCGCCGCGCTACAGGGCGATCTGCATACGCAAAATTATCTCGGCTACATCTATGCCAACGGCGACGGCGTGACGAAGGATCTGGCGGAAGCAGCCAAATGGTACCAATTCGCCGCCAAGCAGGGCAATGCTTCAGCACAGAACTACCTCGCTTACCTCTATTCCGCGGGTGAAGGCGTGAAGCGTGATCTGGCGGAAGCGGCCAAATGGTATCGCGAGGCAGCGAATCAGAACGTGGCCTCGGCCCAGTTTGCCTTGGGCAACGCTTATCAGAATGGTGACGGCTTGACGGTGGATGCCACGGAAGGAGCGCGCTGGCTGGAAAAAGCGGCGCTGCAGAATTACGCACCCGCGCAACATTCGTTGGCGCTGGCTTATTATTCCGGCAAGGGCGTTTCCAAGAGTCTTCGGCTGGCAGGTGAATGGTGGCGCCGGGCAGCGGAGCAAGGATTGGATGCTGCGCAGTTCAACTACGCCGTGCTGCTGGCGAATGGCGAAGGTGTGCGCAAGGACATCCCCGAAGCCATCAGCTGGTATCAGCGCGCCGGAGAAAAAGGGGTGGTGGCCGCTTACTATAATCTAGCTGTGCTTTACGGAAACGGGGAGGGCGTGGAGAAGGATCCGGCGGAATCTGTGAAGTATTACCGACTCGCCGCAGAGCTGGGCCACACGGGCGCGCAGTATCAACTGGGAGCGCTCTATGCCATGGGCCAAGGCGTGAAACCCGATATCGAGCGGGCCTTGGAATGGTATCTGAAAGCCGCGCAGCAGAAGCATCCGGAAGCGCTCTACAACCTGGGCATCCTCTACGCCAACGGCGAAGGTGTGAAAGCGGACCTCGCCAAGGCAGCGGAGTATTATCGGCAAGCGGCAGACTTAAACCTATTGGCGGCACAACATGCGTTAGGCCATTCCTATCAGCAGGGCGAAGGGGTGAAGAAGAATCCCGCGGAAGCGCTCAAGTGGTATCAGAAGGCGGCGGATCAGAAGTATGCGCCCGCCATGGCAGCGATCGCTTACTCCCATTTCCAAGGTGAGGGCGTGAAGAAGAGCCTGAGCGATGCGGTGAGATGGTATCGTCGGGCAGCAGAAGCGGGGCTCGCCAGCGCGCAAGCCAGCATGGGTTATTTTTATTACTCCGGTGAGGGCACGGTGAAGGATGCCGGCGAGGCCGCCAAATGGTGGCGACAGGCAGCGGAGCAGGAGGATGCTTCCGCACAGTTCAACTTGGGTCTGCTCTACGCCAATGGCGAGGGTGTGAAAAAAGATGCGGCTGAAAGTGCGCGATGGATGAAGCGCGCGGCGGAACAAGGTTATGCCCCGGCACTCTATAACCTGGGCAGTCTCCACAATGAAGGCTCTGGTGTGCCGAAGAATCCGCGTGAAGCCCTGCGCTACTGGAAGGAAGCGGCGGAGAAAGGTTATGCAGCGGCGCAATACAATCTGGGCGTGCGCTATGCAACGGGTGATGGCGTGTTTCTGGACGTGAAGGAAGCGGGCAAGTGGTATCTGAAAGCGGCGGAACAGAATCATGCGCAGGCGCAATTCGCCCTAGGAATGCTTTATGCCGAGGGCAAAGGGGTGAGCAAGGACGAGGCGAAGGCCAGAGAGTTCTGGCTGAAGTCCGCTGATTTGGGAAATGTCTCTGCCCAATACAATCTCGCGCAAGCTTACGCCGCCAACAAGGATAGCAAACAGGCCGCGAAGTATTATCAACTCGCCGCGAAGCAGGGTCATGCGGCGGCGGCTTACAATCTGGCGCTGCTGCACACCAAGGGTGACGGCGTGAAGCAGGATGCAACGGCTGCATTGAAGCTCTATCAGCAGGCGGCGGAAAAAGGGCACGCGCAGGCGCAGTTCAATCTGGGCGTGCTCTACGCCACGGGCGAGAGCGTGACCAAGGATCTCACGCAGGCGGCAGGCTGGTATCAGAAATCCGCGAGCCAAGGCTTCGGACCGGCGCAGTTCAACCTGAGCGTGTGTTACGCAAATGGTGACGGCGTGGCGAAGGACATGATCGAGGCTTTCAAGTGGATCGAGCTGGCCATCAACAATGGTCAGGCCAATGCCATCACCATGCGGGAACAGATGCGCGGGTCATTGAACGCCAACGAACAGGCAGAAGCGGCCCGGCGAGTGGCGGATTTCAACCGGAACCGCAACCGCTAGTAAATACGCTGGCCCTTTACTCCCCCGGGAAAGCCCGAATTGTCCCCGAAACCCCACAAAATCCTTGCTGCGTGCCCTCATTGACACGCCGCCTGCGGTGGGTATAGTTGCCGCCCTTTGTTGGTAAAAAATATGAACCGGAATCCGCATGTAGCCGTGGTCGGTGCGACGGGAGCCGTCGGCATCGAGATGATCAAGACGCTGGAGCGTCGTAATTTCCCCGTGGGGAAATTGACGTTGCTCGCCTCTGCCCGCTCCGTGGGCAAAACCCTGACTTTCAAGGGTCAAGAGATCACGGTGACGGAGCTGACTAAAGACTCTTTCAAGGGCATCGACATCGCCCTGTTCAGCGCCGGCGGCAGTATTTCCAAGGAATTCGCTCCGGCCGCGGTGGCGGCTGGTTGCGTGGTGGTGGATAACTCCAGTGCCTTCCGCATGGATGATTCGGTGCCGCTCGTGGTCCCGGAGATCAATGCCGAGGACGTGAAGAAGCACAAGGGCATCATCGCGAATCCGAACTGCACGACGGCCATCACCTTGATGGCGCTGTATCCGCTGCATAAGGCTTTCGGCGTGACCCGCGTATTCGCTTCCAGCTACCAGGCCGTTTCCGGCACGGGCGCGAAGGCGATCGAGGAATTGAAGAACCAAGTGGACCAGATCGTCGCCAACCAGCCGGTGACGAAGGAAGTCTATCCGCACCAGATCGCCTTCAACGTGTTGCCGCAGGTGGATTCGTTCCTTCCAAGCGGTTACACGAAGGAAGAGATGAAGATGGAAAACGAAGGTCGCAAGATCATGCATCACGAGGGCTTCCGCGCCAGCGTGACGTGCGTGCGCGTGCCTGTCTATCGCGCCCACTCGGTGGCCGTGAGTGCGGAATTTTCCAAACCGATCACGGTAGAAGCGGCTCGTGCAGTGCTCGCGAAGGCGCCGGGGCTGGACATCGTGGATAATCCGGAGAAGAAGGAATATCCGCTGCCGCTGTATGTGGCCGAAAAAGACAACTGCCAGGTGGGCCGTCTCCGGATGGATTGCGCCCTGGATAACGGTCTCTGCTTCTGGGTGGTGGGCGATCAGCTCCTCAAGGGTGCGGCGCTGAACGCGGTGCAGATCGCGGAAGAGTTGCTGAAGTAATACAGTTTAAGAATTCGAGAGCCCCAGTCTGAGGAAGCAGGCTGGGGCTTTTTGTTTTGGAGCGTGCCCCGAAATGAAGATGACTTTGAAAGGGCTGTAAGCCGAATTTTGTCTGCTCCAACCTTACGGCCGAAGGAGAGAATCATTTGTCTGCGCAGCCAGTACCCGAAACCTGGCCGGTTTCCCGGACCACGAAGCGGGCCGCTTCTCGGTTTCCTATTTGGCCTTGCTCCCGACGGGGTTTTCCGCGCCTCCGTGATTGCTCTTGGAGCGGTGGGCTCTTACCCCACCCTTTCACCCTTACCGGCCGGACCGAAGCCCGGCCGGCGGTTTGTTTTCTGTGGCACTGTCCGTCGGCTGGTCTTGCACCAGTCTCCCGCGTGTATCCCTTGCGGGTTACGCGGCGTCGCGCCCTATGGAGTTCGGACTTTCCTCCCGCCGTTACCAGCGAGCGATCCTCCGCCCTTTCAAAGTCATGACTACCCTAGGGCTTGGGGAAAGGAAAAACAAGCGGCGAGAACGAAAAGAAAAACACGGAATCGTGCGGTGGTTATTGCACGAAAACGGTGTCGCTGATTTCAACCGAAGCGCGAAATCAGGAAGCCGCAGTGATGTCCATGTCCCGCGTGTAGTAAAGAATACGACCGCAGTTCGGACAGGCGACGAGATCTTGATGGCCCTGGCAGGCGACGATGATCTGGGTGGGCAACTGCATGTGGCAACCGCCACAGGCTTTATGCACCACACCGACGAGAGCACGGCCGGCTTTGTTTTTGAAAAGGCGCTCGTAACGGTTCAATGCGACTTCTTCTACGGCACTGGCGTACTCGGGGCGCTTGGACTGAAGGGCGGCGAGTTCGGCTTTCAATGTCGCTTCGCGATCGGCGAGCTTGCCCAGCATGCCATCCATGACGGCTTTATCCGCTTTTGCGGCTTCCGTGGCTTTGTTGACGACAATTTTGGCGGCGTCAATCTGTTCCATCACGCCGAGTTCCACATCCTCGATGCCACTGATCTGCTTGTTGCAAGTTTCGATCTGACTGGTGAAGGCCTTATACTCCTCGTTCTTCTTGGTCTGGGCCTGCTGCGTGGCGTACTTGCGGATGAGCTCTTTCTGGGCTTCCACGTCGAGCTCGAGGCGTTTGCGCTCGGATTCGAGGTGTTTCAGGCTGTTTTTGGCGTTTTCCAAGGCTTGGGTGGAGCCACTGACCTTGGTGTTGGCGGCCTGGCGCTGAGGACCTACGCCGGAAAGTTCTTCCTGAGTCTTGAGAATCTTTTGATCGTGGGACTGGAGGATTAGGAGTTTTTCGATGACGTCAAGCATGCTTGGCTGAAAGTGAGGAGACGTTATCGGGCGCAGTGAAAGGCGTCAACGGAACATGCGCGGAAAGTGAGAGAAAATTTGAAAGCAGACGGAAATAGCAGGGAAAATTGGGGGTCGGTACAAAGAAAAAGACCGGTCTGAACTCACAGACCGGTCTTTTAAGAAAGAATTGGCGCCTACCTACTCTCGCGGAAGCTATACAACCACTACCATTGGCAATACTGTGTTTGACGGCCGAGTTCGGGATGGGATCGGGTCGGACCACAGCTTAATAAGCACCAAAAATTGATAAAGAACATTGCTGTTCTCTGAAATCTGCACATAGACATCACTGTCGAATAGAGCTCACATGTTTCGCGAGTTGAAATCGCTTCCCATTAAAGGGAAAAGCGATCAAGCCGCACGACCGATTAGTATTAGTCCGCTGAACAGATTACTCTGATTACACGCCTAACCTATCAACCCGGTAGTCTTCCGGGGGTCTTTAGGGACTTGCGTCCGGGAAATCATATCTTGGGAGGAGCTTGGCACTTAGATGCTTTCAGCGCTTATCTCTTCCGCACATGGCTACGCAACGATGCCCCTGACGGAACAATTGCCACACCAGAAGTGCGTCTAACCCGGTCCTCTCGTACTAAGGTTAGAACCCCTCAAATTTCCTGCGCCCACAGTGGATAAGGACCGAACTGTCTCACGACGTTCTGAACCCAGCTCGCGTACCGCTTTAACCGGCGAACAGCCGGACCCTTGGGACCTTCTCCAGCCCCAGGATGCGATGAGCCGACATCGAGGTGCCAAACCGGATCGTCGATGTGAACTCTTGGATCCGATCAGCCTGTTATCCCTAGCGTACCTTTTGTCCGTTGAGCGACGGCAATTCCACATTCTACCGTCGGATCATTTGGGCCTGCTTTCGCATCTGCTCGACTTGTTGGTCTTACAGTTAACCTGGCTTATACCCATACGCTCGACGCATGGTTGCAAACCATGCTGAGCCAAGCTTCGCGCTCCTCCGTTACCGTTTGGGAGGAAACCGCCCCAGTCAAACTGACCCGCACGCACTGTCCCCCACCTGGCTTCACAGGGTTGAGGTTAGAATTCTAATTAACGAAGAGTGGTGTTTCACATTGCGACTCCATGAGAACCGAAGCCCTCATTTCAAAGTCTCCCACCTACGCTACGCATCATTAATCAGAACACAATACGAGCTTACAGTAAAGGTGCATAGGGTCTTTCCGTCCTACTGCGGGCAGGCGGCATCTTCACCGCCGTTACAGTTTCGCCGAGATCCTCTCCGAGACAGTCGTTCAGTCGTTACAAGATTCGTGCAGGTCGGAACTTACCCGACAAGGAATTTCGCTACCTTAGGACCGTTATAGTTACGGCCGACATTCACGGGGACTTAGGCACCGAGCTTCGCCTTGCGGCTAACAAAGCACCTTGATCTTTCCGCATTGGTCACTTGTCACACCCTATACGTCGTCTTCACGACTTGGCAGAGTGCTGTGTTTTTGTTAAACAGTCGCTAAACGCAATTTACTGAGACCCATCGAAATGGGCACCCCTTCTCCCGAAGTTACGGGGCTAATTTGCCGAGTTCCTTAGAGAGGTTTCTCTCGCGCGCCTTAGTGCACTTACACTCACCCACCTGTGTCGGTTTACGGTACGGGTACCATGGGGAACAGCTGCAAGCTTTTCTCGACAGATTGTCTGGTGATACGCTTCGGCCGAAACCTAAGCTCGACATTCGATTGTCTAGTCACTTTTCTCTCTGCGTCACTCACAGCCTTAACCCATGCCAGCGCAGGAATATTAACCTGCTGTGCATCCATTACGCCTTACGGCCTCATGTTAGCTCCCGGCTAACCCTGGGAGGACGAACCTAGCCCAGGAAACCTTGGGTTTACGGCGACAAGGATTCTTACCTTGTTTATCGCTACTCGTGTCTGCATTCTCACTAATCAGCGCTCCACCGTTCATTCCTGTTCGGCTTTACTGCACTGATTACGCTCCCCTACCAATTGAAAGGGTCGAAACCCTATCAAGTCCGCAGCTTCGGTATATAGTTTAATCGCCAATCATTTTCGGCGCGACATCGCTCGATGAGTCAGCTATTACGCACTGTTTAAATGATGGCTGCCTCTAAGCCAACATCCTCACTGTCTAAGCAACGTCACATCCTTTCCACTTAACTATATTCAGGCACCTTAGCTGGCGGTCTGGGCTGTTGCCCTCTCGGCTACGAAACTTATCTCTCGCAGCCTGACTGCTGAATTAATGGGACCCGAGGCATTCGGAGTTTGATTGGTTTTGATATCCTGGTGTGGACTCTAAGCCATCCAGTGCTCTACCTCCTCGGGGTACTTATTCAACGCTAGCCCTCAAACTATTTCGGGGAGAACCAGCTATCACGGGGTTTGATTAGTCTTTCGCTCCTACTCACAAGTCATCTCAGAATTTTTCAACATTCACGAGTTCGGTCCTCCACTGCATGTTACTGCAGCTTCAACCTGCTCATAAGTAGATCACCTCCGCTTCGGGTCTATTGCCAGCGACTAAATCGCGCTATTCGCACTCGCTTTCGCTTCGCCTCCGCTGCAGAACAGCTTAGGCTTGCCACGGACAATAACTCGCAGACTCATTATGCAAAAGGCAGGCGGTCACCAATAAAGGCTCCCACACATTGTAGGCTTATGGTTTCAGGTTCTATTTCACTCCCCTAGCAGGGGTTCTTTTTACCTTTCCCTCGCGGTACTAGTTCACTATCGGTTGCCAAGTAGTATTTAGCCTTATCCCGTGGTCGGGACAGATTCATGCAGAGTTTCACGTGCACCGCATTACTTGGGATACCCCTAGACTCCTCGAGATTTTCGCGCACCCGGCTGTCACGGTCTATGGCCGACGTTTCCACATCGTTACGCTAATCCTTCAGATATCACATTGAGGTCCCACAACCCCGGAAGGACAAGTCCTCCCGGTTTAGGCTCATCCGCTTTCGCTCGCCACTACTTACGGAATCAGTTCGTTTTCTTTTCCTGGGGTTACTGAGATGTTTCACTTCACCCCGTCTTGCTTTTTTGGACTATGAATTCATCCAAAAATACTAGCCGATTAAAGCTAGTGGGTTGTCCCATTCGGAAATTCCCGGATCACAGCCTGTTTGCGGCTCCCCGAGACTTATCGCAGCTTACTACGTCCTTCATCGCCTCTTGGCACCAAGGCATCCACCATAAGCCCTTAGTAGCTTGATCACAAAATTAACCATTGATTTTACTCAATAGTAACTCAGCGAAACATGTATTAATTGCCCTATCCTACAATTTATTCTATGTGCAGATGTCAAAGAACTTTGCGCTTCTTCCATCTAACAGCTTTTAAGGCCGTTAAGCTTCCGAACCGCGAAATCATATATTACTGAAGTGGTGGGCCTGACTGGATTCGAACCAGTGACCCTGCGCTTATCAAGCGCATGCTCTAACCAACTGAGCTACAGGCCCAAGAAAGTCTCGCATTGGGCCTTGTATGGTGGAGCTGAGGAGAGTCGAACTCCTGACCTATAGCTTGCAAAGCTACCGCTCTACCAACTGAGCTACAGCCCCCTGGCCGGAGCCAAAATTGGCCAACGGAATAATTTCCACTTCCGTATATTAAAGAACAAGCTCTTGAGAGCTGAATTGTGCGATAAGTGAGCCCACAACCCCGAAGGGTTGCTCCGACCTAGGGTATCTGATTGCTCAGACCCGTAGTCTCCTTAGAAAGGAGGTGATCCAGCCGCAGGTTCCCCTACGGCTACCTTGTTACGACTTCATCCCAATCACCATCCATACCTTCGGCACCGGCTTCCTTGCGGTTAGCGTAGCGACTTCGGGTACAAACGGCTTTCATGATGTGACGGGCGGTGTGTACAAGGCCTGGGAACGTATTCACGGCGCCGTAGCTGATGCGCCATTACTAGCGATTCCAGCTTCATGTAGTCGAGTTGCAGACTACAATCTGAACTGGGCCCGGTTTTCTGAGATTTGCTCCACCTCGCGGTTTCGCGTCCCTTTGTGCCGGGCATTGTAGTACGTGTGCAGCCCTGGTCGTAAGGGCCATACTGACTTGACGTCATCCCCACCTTCCTCCTCGTTTAAGCGAGGCAGTCTGTCCAGAGTGCTCCCAGTTAAGGGGTGGCAACAGGACACAGGGGTTGCGCTCGTTGCGGGACTTAACCCAACATCTCACGACACGAGCTGACGACAGCCATGCAGCACCTGTGCTAGCTGGTATTGCTACCTCGTCACCCTTTCAGGCTCCTACTACTAGCATGTCAAGACCAGGTAAGGTTCTTCGCGTTGCATCGAATTAAGCCACATACTCCACCGCTTGTGCAGGCCCCCGTCAATTTCTTTGAGTTTTAATCTTGCGACCGTACTCCCCAGGCGGCACGTTTATCGCGTTAGCTACGCCACGAACGGGGTCGAATCCGCTCACAGCAAACGTGCACCGTTTACAGCTAGGACTACCAGGGTATCTAATCCTGTTTGCTCCCCTAGCTTTCGTGCCTCAGCGTCAGGATTTGTCCAGGGACTCGCCTTCGCCACTGGTGTTCCTCTCGATATCTACGCATTTCACTGCTACACCGAGAATTCCAGTCCCCCCTCCAAACCTCTAGTGAAGTAGTTTCCGATGACATTTCGGAGTTGAGCTCCGAGCTTTCACACCAGACTTACCTCACCGCCTACGCACCCTTTACGCCCAGTGAATCCGAACAACGCTTGGGACCTCTGTATTACCGCGGCTGCTGGCACAGAGTTAGCCGTCCCTTCCTCTTTCGCTACAATCAGCTCGTCAAATATTCAATAACGAGGTTTGTTCGCAAATGACAGGGGTTTACGGACCGAAGCCCTTCATCCCCCACGCGGCGTCGCTCCTTCAGACTTTCGTCCATTGAGAAAAATTCTCGACTGCTGCCACCCGTAGGTGTCTGGACCGTGTCTCAGTTCCAGTGTGACTGGTCGTCCTCTCAGACCAGCTACCCGTCTTAGCCTTGGTGAGCCGTTACCTCACCAACTAGCTGATAGGCCGCGGGCTTATCGCGAAGCGCCAGGCCTTACGGTCCCCAGCTTTGATCAATCGAAGATGCCTTCAACGGATCACATTCGGTATTAGCTCGTCTTTCAACGAGTTATCCCCAACTTCGCGGCAAATTACCCACGTGTTACGCACCCTTCCGCCGCTGAACACTTCAAATATTGCTACCTGAAATATCCCGCTCGACTTGCATGTCTTATCCACGCCGCCAGCGTTCGTTCTGAGCCAGAATCAAACTCTCCGTAGAAATGTTTGACTCATGTCGCTAATATTCCTATTAGCACTTTAGTCTACTTGATTAATTCTCTTTGATCTCTTGCGAGACCATTGAGAGGGCTCATAATCTTATCGCACAATTCAACTTTCAAAGAGCGTTTGAGTATTGCTACTCGAAACTTTCCCGTTTTAGGGGATAAAAAACCCGAGAGGCTCTCATTTACAACTTACCAGGCCTCTCAGTGCCTTTTCTTAACTTGCTGCGCTTAGCTTAGAGACGATTAATTTCGCGTCAACAACTTTTCGTAACATTTTTTGTTACCGAACAGTTGTCGTTGCGTTTTCACCGTTCACTCACCGCTCACCGTGTCGCGCACCAACGAGAACGAAGATATACGAAGATCGTTTCAGCACAAGAGGTTTTTTAAACTTTTTTGGTTACCCTGCGGTTTCCCCACCCGCTTTACCCCCGCTTCCAGCACCCCATCCAACTCCATTTCGCCCTTTATTTATAGGGTATTCCCCCACCTGCTATTTCCCCGTTTCAGGGCCATTTTTCCCGCCCGAAAAATTTCGCATTTTTCTTCGCTCAACCCCTTTCACACCCCCTCCCAAACCTCCAAATTCACCCAAACGTCACCCGAAATCCCCATTTCAGACCTGCTGCGCCTCTCCGCTCCAGCTTGTTCATATTATTCATAACCTGTTTAAAATGAGCCAGTTATAAATCTTCACCCAGTTCCCTGCGATTTTCCGCCTCTTTTCCAACCCTTCTCCACCCTCATTTTCCTCCCGTCCTGCTTCTCTCCCCTCTCAAACCCACCGTTTCATAGGAATTGCCGCCATTTTCCACTCTTTTCAGCCTGTTAAACCTCCTTCCCACCCCTATTCGCCTCCGCTGACCCGCTGTTCGGCGCCTCTTAGTTTGGTAGCGCCCTACCGATATGATCTAGAATCCTAGGTTCCCCGCTAAGAGTCTGATCTCCTCAGGCGACTTTAGGCCCATTTGGCCAATGGGAATCCCGCCCAGACCCCTTCGATTGAGGCCTCAGCAACCCCTTTTCCCCTTTGATTTCAGCCTCTTTCACCACATTCTACCCCAGCCAGTGAGCGCGTCCACCTCCACCGCCAGCTTCCGCAAACACCGTCGGTTGTTCATCCTCACGATTCTGCTCCTGCTCGGCGGCTTGATTTGGTGGATTCGCCAAAGTCCTTCCGAAATGGAACGCTACCGCGCGCAGCTCATCGCCCAAGGCGAGATTCTCGATCTTGAGCAACTCGCCCCCAAACGCGCCGTTAATCCGCCCGAAGTAGGGGCCGCTTGGCAAAACCTCGCTACGAACGACTTCGTCTACTGGACCGGATCCCTTGGGAACATTGCCCTAGCCGATTGGAAGCCCGGCACCAACAGCCTCCTGCGTCTCACTACCTTCCACCCTACCTCACCTGCCAGCCTCACGAATCGCCTGCACTTCTGGCGCGATATCAATTCGCTGGTTGAAACCAATCGCGCCGCACTGGAACTCCTCCGTGATGCTCTGCAGACACCCGTAAAGGATCCGGGCCGTGATTACCTTCAGTTCCTGGACTATACCGCCGGCCCCGTTCTTCGGCTCCGCAGTTACGCCCAGTTTTGCCGCATTTCAGCCGTGGCCGATATCCACGCTCACGCTGTCGATGAAAGCTACGCCACCATGACCAGCCTGATGAATCTCACTGAATATCGCAGTGAGGAATGGATCATCGTCGCCCAGATGATCCGCATCGCCCTGGTCAAAATGGCCCATGAACCCACTTGGTATGCTCTTGAATCTCACACTTGGGATGAATCCAAACTGCTGCAACTGCAGACCCGCTGGGAAAACGTCTCACTCGTCACCAATACCTACCAGGCCCTGCTATTCGAACGTGCCAGCGGCAATGCGGTGTTCACTCACACCCACATTGATCGCGAGCGCGTCCAGACACAATTCGTCAACCATCCTTTCCTTCCATCACCACCGGGCGGACGAGAGCTGTTCTGGCAATGGTGGCGCTTGAGTTCCGATCTTTCGGACGACCAGCTTTTCTATCTGAAAAACCAACAGGCCAAACTCACCATCTGGCGGGAACACATTCGGAATCCCTCCTGGGCTCGCGCCATAAATGAATTCGCCGCCTTGGAAGTTGCCAAGCAACAAGCCCTCACCAACTCCGTTCTCCCGAACAAATATCTCCTGACGGAGCACTTGGATTTCGACCACAGCAGAATCGCCACCACCTTGATCACGACTGAAACCCTCCGCGTCCAAACCATCACCGCCATCGCCCTTGAACGCCACCGCCTTAAACACGGCCACTACCCTGACACACTCGCAAAACTCATCCCCGACTATTTGACGAAGCTACCCCAAGACCCCATGGACGGCCGCGCGATGCGCTACCGCTTGAACCCCGACCGCACCTTCACCCTCTGGTCCGTCGGCCTCGATGGCACAGACAACGGGGGCGACCCCACCATGCCTGATCCCCAAAAACAAAACTTCCCCCAAGATGCCCGCGACCTCGTGTGGCCCCGCCTTGATCCCATAGACCTCCCGCCGTAGTCCTCTCGTAGCCGACGACGTCAGGAGGCGGAACTAACTCCTCCCTTTGCTCAATGCTACTGACCCACGGGTGTGATTTCAAACGGGTGAGGCCTCGGATCTGTGACGAAGCACGCGACGCGTGCTGCCGGTTTCCAGCCGGCAGTCCGCGACGACCGCCGTAGCCAACAACCCCCTTTCCTCACCCGTTTGAAATCACACCCCTGACCCACCCGTGCGATCGGGTTGAGCTTGAAAATTCAGGCTTTCCGCCTTACACCCTTCTAACCAATGAGCACCGCCCAACTCCATCGGTCGTGGCGCATCCTGTTCTTTCCGCTCATCCTTGCCCTGAACCTCTTGGCCGCAGTGCCAGGCTATAGCGCCTCCGCCGAACTCGAACGCTACCGCGCTGAACTCATTGCTCGAGGCGAAATCCTCGATATCGACAAGCTCGCTCCCAAGCGCACCGGCAACGAACCCGATGGCGATGAACCGCTCGAAAAAGGTGTGAAAGCGATGCAACACGGTGTCAGTGCACTTAAAACCGGCCATCTTACCACCGAATATACCACCAATGGTATGCAGCGGATTTTGCGACGAACCCACACCAACAATCTGACCCAAGCTCAGCGTGCCCCGCTATGGCAGCAAGCCGCCACCGAACTGGAAACCCGCCACGCCGATCTGCGGCTGCTCAGCCAGGCCCTGCAAGACCCGCCCCGCGAAAAAGGCTCGGAATACCGTGATTTCATCAACCGCACACAAAGCAACTCCCGCCTCCGTCGGGAGGTCGGCCAATTTCTTCAAGCCGCTGCTTTCATCGATATCTACGCCCGCCGCACCAACCAGGCGATGGCCGCCCAACTGGCCCTCCTGGACCTCACCGATCTGCACCGGGAAGAGTGGTGGCTCCCCGATCAGCACCTCAGAAATGCCATCTGCCGCCATGCCCTGGATGCCACTTGGTATGGCTTGGAAACCCGCCTCTGGAATGAATCCGCGCTCCAGCAGCTTCAGCAACGTTGGGAAAACATTTCCCTGCTGACCAATGTCTTTCAATCCCTTGTCTATGAGCGTGCCTTCGGTGTATTTGCCTTTCAACTCGCCCGCACCGATCCCGCACGCGTCCGTCGTGAATTTCCTGATCCAGCCACCACCGTGTCTGAACGCTCATTCAGAACTTGGTATTACAGTTCCGGCATTGACGATGATGAACTCTACTATCTGAAAAGCCGCCAAACCTCTTTGGACCTCTGGCGGCAAACCCTGAAATCACCCGATTGGGCCACCGCCCTCCAAGAATTTGAAACGCTGGAAAGTGAGTGGAACAGGGTTCACTGGGAAAACATCAAAACCCGTCGCTATCGCCTGTCCTTCATCATGGACTGGCTGAAGGCAAGCACCATCTATTACTCGGTCAGCACCGAGACAATCCGCCAGCAAACCATCATCGCGATCGCCCTCGAACGCCACCGTCTCAAACACGGCCACTACCCGGACGCACTGTCAAAACTCATCCCTGCTTATCTGGCCCAGATTCCCCAAGACCCCATGGATGGCCGTCCGATGCTCTACCACAGAGGAAAGGACGGCACCTTCACCCTCTGGTCCGTCGGCTTGGACGACTATGATGATGGCGGCGACCCCACCATGCCTGATCCGCAGAAACAAAACTTTCCCCAAGACTCTAACGATATGGTCTGGCCCCGCCTCGATCCGATAGATCTGCCGCCCAAGCCGTAGCCGCCCCCCCATGCGGGACGGAACTAACTTCAACTTTTCCCGCTGGCCGGTGTTCGATGTCTTAAGCGCCGGGGTAGGACGGGCTTTAAAAAACTTTGACCTTGGAGCCTTCAACCTCAAACTCCTTTGTCGCCAAGTGAGTCCAAAAACTAAACGCCGCCTGCTCCGCTCCGCAACCGCTCTGCTGATACTCGGCGTTTTGGTCTGGTGGTCTCGCACCCGCCACACCGAGTTGGACCGTTACAAAGCCCAGTTGATCGCCCAAGGAGAAATCCTTGATCTCGATAAGCTCGCCCCCAAGCGCACCGGCAATGAACCGGATGGTGATGAGCCCATGCGACAGGCCGTCCGGCAAATGACCAATGATCTGGTGCCCCGTACCATTTACTTCCACTTTACCACCACCAATGGTGTTCAGGTGTTCGATTGGACTTTCCTTTCCAGCCACCATCACAGCAACACTCTGACGCGCATCCAGAACGGCATCGCGGAGATCGAGAGCAAACGCCCCAGCCTGCTCATCCTGCATCAGACACTGACCAATTTGCCGGCGGAAAAAGGAGCCGATTATCGCCAAGTCACCAGTTATCCCATCGTCAATCACGTCCAGCGCCGTACTATTTCCCAGTTTCTCCATCACGCCATCGTGCTGGATGCCTATGCCGGTCGTAATGGCCACGCCTACACCAACCTCACCACCGTATTGGAAATGGCCCAACTTCACCGGGAAGAGTGGTCACTCATGACCCAGATGGTCCGTACGGCCGTCACCAAGCAGGCCTTGGAAGATCTCAACTATGGACTGGCCCTGCACTCCTGGAATGATGCCCAGCTTGCCGTTCTGCACCCACAAATCGCCTCCATTTCACTCGTCACCAACGTATATCAGGCCCTCATCTACGAACGCGCCGTCAGTTTAGCACGCTTCGCCCAAGCCCGGCAGAACGCCCAATCGGTGGTCACGAATGCCTACCTCGTCTCTCAACCCTTCGACCTGAAACTGCGCGCACACACTTTCTTATGGAGCAATCTCGCAATTGATGACGACGAACTCAACTTCCTGAAACTTTCCCAATACCAGTTGGAACTTATCCGCCCAAACCTGCAGACTCCTCGCTGGTCCGGCGTTCCAGAACAATTGCGCAGCGAATGGGAAAAGCTGGTTTACCCAGCCCAGACTTACTTCTCCCAACTGAAACTCAACCTCACGGCTTCTCAATACATCTCGATGGATCGAGGCCTGGTAACTCTCCTCTTCGCCGAAACCCGCCGCCAGCAAGCCCTCGCCGCCATCGCCCTCGAACGCCACTGGCTCAAGCATGGCCGCTATCCCGACACGTTGGAAAAACTCCGCCCAGAATATTTTCCAGCGCTTCCCCTTGATCCCATCAATGGCCGTCCACTGCATTACCGCTTGAATGCAGACGGCACCTACACTCTCTGGTCGGTAGGAATGAATGGCAAAGATGATGGCGGTGACGCCACCATTCCCGCCTCCAAAAGACAAGAACCCCAAGAAGCCCGCGACCTCGTCTGGCCGCGCATCAATCCTCTCGATCTACCACCGAAACCGTAGCCATCCCGCAGGCCACACGGAACTAACGGCTCACTCGGTTATGTGGTCTGTCGGTGCAACCGACTTTGAGCTTTGAGTTTTGACCTTTGAGCTTCAGAATCCCGGCGCCAGTGAGTCCAAAAACAAAACGCCGCATCCTCCTCTCCACCGCCGTTCTGCTCGTACTCACCGCCCTCCTCTGGTGGGCCCGCTCCGGTCCCTCGGAACTGGACCGCTACAAAGCGCAACTCATCGCCCAAGGCGAAATCCTCGATCTCGATAAACTCGCCCCCAAGCGCACGGGCAAAGAACCGGATGGTGATGTGCCGCTAAACGATGCCGCGCTGCAGATCTCCAACCGGATCCAGTTCCGAACTGATCGCTTTCTCCCCTCCGTCAACTCGAACAATCTCCTGTCCGTCACCTGGTCGACCCATCCCGCGGCCACCAACCAGACGCAACGCACCGCCCTGTGGCTGCAAGCCGAGGCCGAAGTAGAGAATCGACGCAGTGAACTGGTGGCGGCCAGCCTCCTTTTACAAAATCCACCCCGGGAAAAAGGCGCGGAGTATCGTGACCTTCCCAATTATCCCCGAGGCAATTTCGCGCAACGCCGTGACGTGGCCATGTTTTTCAGTTCCGCTTTGTTGGCGGATTCCCATGCCGGCCGCTCCGCCCAGGCTGCCACCAACCTGACCGCCTTGCTCGACCTCTGCGATTTCCAGCGCGAAGAGTGGACCTACCTCAACCAGATGATCCGCATCCCCATCGCCCGGCTTACCCTTAATACCGTCCAGTATGGATTGCTGACGCACACGTGGAGCGAGCCCGATCTGGCCCGGTTCCAGGGCCGTCTCGAATCCCTCTCCCTCGTCACCAACACTTATCAGTCGTTGCTCTACCTGCGGGCGCAGGGTGAATCCATCTTCGTCGAATCCCGCACCAACGCGCCGTTGGTCATCACCAATATGTTCCCGGGCCCTACCGGTTTGAAAGAATACCTGCTGGGAGGCTACTACAAAGCCAACATGGATAAGGATGAACTGACCTTTCTCCAGTTTTCCCAGTCACGTTTGGATTTCTTCCGCCAGCAACTGCGCTCTCCCGCCTGGGCGGGAGCACCGGCTCTTTTACAAGCACAGGCGGAAGCCACCTTCGACGAATCCGATTCATGGATGCCCGTGAAGGGACTCTGGCTTTCCTCCTTGCTCAGCCCCAATCTCAGCCAAGCCATCGGCTCCCTCGCCGTCGCCGAAACAATCCGCCTCCAAACCATCACCGCGATCGCCCTCGAGCGCCACCGTCTGAAACACGGCCAGTATCCCGATGCGCTGGCCAAACTAATCCCCGACTATCTGGATAAAGTTCCCCAAGACCCCATGGATAGCCGCCCGATGCGCTATCGCTTGAACACGGATGGCACGTTCACCCTTTGGTCCGTCGGTTTCGACGGCAAAGATGGCGGTGGTGATTTCTCCCTGCCCGATCCTAAGAAACAATCCACTCAAGACGCTCGCGACCTCGTCTGGCCCCGCCTTGATCCCATCGACCTGCCGCCATAGCGTCCAAGATGAAGAAGGCCGAACCAACTTCCTCCATGGGCCCGCCGGTGCAACCGGCTCAGGTCTTTCTGGTATAACTCCACCCACACTTCGGGCACGCTGTCTGATCACCCGGAATCATCGTCTGGCACATTACGCACTTTATCGGCTCGTCCGGCTGCACCCAAACATCATCCCGCCCCAGCACGCGGACCGGTTCATTCGGCGCGATGAACCAGTAGAAAAACACTCCCACCACCGGCACCAAGATGACCACCAGCACCCACATCAGCTTCGTCACCGGATCCAGATCAGTCCGTCGCAGCGCATGCGCCAGCACCATCATCCACACCAGCAGCCATACAATTGCTAAAACCCGGATCGTCCGCGGATCAAATGAATCGGTTAAAAATCGATGCTCATGGTAAAGCTCCAGAAAACCTCCACCCATAGCTGCCCCTCACTCAACCCTCAACAACCACCATTCAACCAACCAGCTCAACCCGTCGGATAACCCGGGAAAAACTGGCTCAACCGGCTGATCGCGCTCTGCTTGTTGATGTTGTTCGGATGGCGCACCAGTACCTTGTACTTGTCCGCCAGCGTGTTCGGGTTCTGCCCGAGCTGCACCAGATACTCGATCAGGCACACCGCATCATTCGCCACCCAGTCAAAGACGTCATCCTCGCTGAGGAAGCGGCTGTCCGCCCAGGTGCGGTTCAGGCACGCCATCAGCGTATCCCGGACGAAGGCCGGACGGCTGACCGCCAATGCCTGGTAAAATTTCGCTCCCTTGCCCACGGGCGCCGTCTTGCACATCTCCGTCAAGAATGGCACCGCTTCCTCCGCCGGCAAATTCCGCGCGATGCTGTTCGCCACGGATTCCCACGAAGCCACATCCCCGTTCTTCATGATGAAGCGCAGGATGTCTCCCAGATGTGTGAACCGCGCTTGCGTCACGGCCTGGCAAAAATCCGCGCGCTCCAAGGGAGACCATTCGCCCCACCCCTGCTCCAGCTCCGCCACGGTGATGCTCGCCGAGCCATCCGCAAACTTCGACTCGAAGAGTTTTGTCTGCAGATCGTCCATTTCGTACTGGCGCGACCAGCGAGTTTCTTTGACCAATTGCATGGTTCAGGGACCGCTAACCGGGGCGGTGGCCGTGACTAGAACAAAAAGCCGCCCCGCCCGCCAGTCCAAATAATACACCAATTCTGTCCCGCCCCCGGACACTGCGGACCACCTCCAACTTACCTTAATGAACCGCTTTAAATACCATGAAATCAACGGCTTACATCGAGAAACCAAGCCTCACTCCTACTTCCCCAGCTAATCATCCGGAGGCATCCCAGCCCCGGCTGCTTCCGCTCCTTGGCAGGAAACCTCGCGAACTTATCCTCCACCAAACACGAACTGCGGTCTGTTCTGGAAAAACCATCGCCCTCATTCCCCGCGCGGCTTCGACAATAGAAACCGGATGGCATCAAAGAAACCGGCGAATTTTTTGTCCCGTCCCAGATACTTCTCCAGCACGTAGAAAAGGTAGTAATAGAACCGGCAGAACGACCACACCGTGAGGCCCAGCAAGGCTGCCGTCTTTAGCGTCGGCACCTGCGCGAAGAGCAGGCCGGCGGAGAATAATCCGAGCACTACGAAGAGCGCCCCTTTCGCATGGAGCAGCCAGGGACTTTTGATATCGCCCATTATTTTCATGGTGTCGGCGGAGTAGGTGGTGGGGGAAAAGACTTCGGTGTCGATGGCAGTGGCCGCGATACCCGGGCCGGCCGTTGCGGTATTACTCGCGTGGTGGAGTTCAGAGCGTTCGTGCCGATCATGGATGGGAGCGCCATGGGCGCAACCAATCGGACCGGGGAATTTGTTTTCATCAAGCCCAGCGCCTGCTCCGTCGCCACGCGCAACGGATCCGTCTCCGGACGCGCCGCGAGTTGCGCGGCCAGCTTTTCGATGTCCGGCATCAACGGATGGCGATATTTGCCGCTCTGTTGGACCACATAGGTCACCACCGTTTCATTGGTGCTGGCCAGCAATGTTCTCAGCGCTCCCAGCACCCGCTCCTTGCCTTCGCGCCGCATGATCGCCTTTTCCAGCATCGCGGCCGCAGCGGTCTGCTGGTTGAAATCTCCTGAAGCGATCATCTGATCGAGCGACGCCCACTTTTCCGTGCTAAACCCAAATCTGCTTTCTAAATAATTCGGAAAACCTGTCATCGCCGGCAATTCGCGGGGCACGATCTTATCCAATTCCTCCCGGTGCGCCCGCAGAAACTCGCCTTGGTTGAGCAACCCGCTGACACAATAATTCTTCTCTACTACCAAGCCTGAGGAAATTCCCTTCACCAGCACGGCCGTGATTTTCTCTGAGGCCACGTTCATCTGCGCCAGCAATATCGCCGCCCGCACCCGCTTGCTCTCATTCTCGGAGTCCAGTTGTCCCTGCAGTATTTGCTGCGATTCATCCACCGCGAGGCGAAGCGGGCTCACAACCTTTGCAAAATCAGCCGCTGTGACTGACGTTGCGTCCAGAAAACTTTGCAACTGCGCTTTCGCTTTCTGGCTCAAAGGCAGATGGACACGCGCTTCATTCAAAAGGGCGTGGCTGCTGTTGGCGAGCGCCTCATTGGTGGAGTTCACGGCCACCAGCAAAGCCGGATGGGCATTCGTCCCCATCTTTCTCAGCGCATACGTCGCCCGGCTTTTGATCGCTGCGGAAGAATTGGTCAGCATCAGGATCAGATCGGGAGCCACCGATTCTGCCTTGGGCCCCATGGCCGCGAGGCCGACGCACGCATTATACTGCAGATCATCCACCGCCCAGGGTTTGGGAATGTATTGCTGGATGGAGGGTGGCGAAATCTTCCAGACCTTGTCCCGCAGTTCATAGACGAACGAACGTTCCTTGTGCAGCGCGTACTTCAGCGGCTCCAGCGCCGGCTCACCGATTTTCGCCAGCGCATCCGCGGCGATCTCGCGCCGCACGTAATTCGTCCCGTTCAATTCCGCCAGCCAATAACTCAGCGGCTTGTTGGAATGCTTGGGTTCATGCCAGCCGAAAACCAGCGCCATGAGGCCCACGATCGTGGCCACGATGAACATCAGCCCGGTGAGCCACCACACCCACGCTCTGGATTTGCGCGGTGCGGCTGCCTCCACTGTTTCTTGGTTGCCCATTTTGCGCTCCTCTTTTTTCAACACCCCGGCACGCCATAAGTCGCTCTGACTTGGGGGGAATTCTTGCTCCAACATTCCCTTCCCCCGCTCATCTGTAAAGCCCGGGCATCCACCCAACAGCGCGGCCTACCGCTTCGGCTGCTGCTTGATCGTGTTCCGCAAGATCACCGCCGATGGCCCCACCTCATCCCACCGCTTCCGCAAGCCGGACGGCACAAACGTCGGGCCCGCGTTATGCGCACCCAGCACGATATCCGGCGCGCCGTCGCCATCCAGGTCTCCCACATCCAGCGTGATCCAGCGACCCGAGAAACTCGCGTCGAACGAGAAGGCGCGGAACTGGCCCTTTATATTTTCCAGATACAGAAAACTCTCGCGCGGTGAACGCCGGTAATCCGGATAAAACGAGATCACCGCCAAGTCCTGATCGCCATCCATATCAAAATCCGCCGCCATCGCCTTGTAGCAACCATTGATGGGAATGAACGCCGTTTCCGTGAACTTCCCCTGGCCCACATTGCGATAGATGCGCAGGCCGTGATACGCCCGCATCGGTGGCAGGTGCGCGGTGAAATCCCCGTTGTCACCGTTGCACGCGAGGATATCCATCTGACCGTCGCCATCCATGTCCGCCAGCTCGATCGTCGCCAAGCCCCACGCCGGATGATACTCCGCCACGGGACGGACATCGAAGCCGCCCTTCTGATCATTCACGCAGAGATAGATGCCTTCGCGCGCCTGCGCCATGCTCACCACGAGGTCCGGCCAGCCATCGCCGTTAAAATCATGCACCCGCACCGAGCCCGCTCCGCAACGTTCGATGATGTTATGCTCCGTGTATGTCCCGTCCGCCTTCGTCTCGAACCACGCCAGCCGCCCCAGGATGTTCCCGTAGCCGCAATGGATCAGATCCTTGCGCCCATCCTTGTTGAGATCCGCCAGCACCGTGGCTGCCGAGCGCGGCAGGCCGGAGAGCAATTCTTTCAACCCCTGCTGCCCTTTGGCCGGATTACCCAGCCGCATGACCTTGGCCTCCAACAGATCGGAAGGCATATAACTCCCCATCAACGTCAGATACAGGTCATTCCCCTCGATCTGCAAGTCCACCGGCGGACTGGAGAAATTCACCTCGAATTCCTTTTCCCCCTGCCCATTGAGCACCATCAGCGTGTTGCTGCCGCTCTCACCCAGATAGATTTTTTTTCCTTCCGGATCGATCTTGATGAGTGTCGCCGCTGCCCCCACGCGCTCCGGTGAAGGCTGCACCTGGAAATGCTTCAAGCCCACTTCGATCTTGAGCCGGTTCGTGGCCAGCGGCGTGCCCACCGGCGCATTCGCCAGATAATAACTGCAGATGGCGCGCCACTCCTCCACGCTCATCACTGGTGTGGAAGGGATGACATTGGCCGCCCGCACCCGCGGATCCAGATCCAGCGCATTCGTCCCGCCCGGATTCATCCCCAGCCATTCCGCCATGCCCGGCAGCACCTCCATCGCCCACGTGATGCGATCCAGCACCTCGGGCTCCGGCCGGATGTGGCACGACGCGCAAACCTGCTGCGAGAGTTTTTCACCCAGCGCCAGTTCCTCCGCCGTGGTGACCGGCGCCTGACCGGCTGGTGGCGGGGATGCCGGAGAATTCACCCCTGCATCAACTCCGCCAGATTGCGCATTCGGCGGGACGACCGCAGGTGGCCGCCCACCTAATAGCAAACCCAGCACCAGACACACCCCGCCCACTACCAGCAGCATCGGCCAGGGCGTCGCTGGCGTCGGCGTATTTTTATTCAAGGGACGCATAATGACCATCCACCATCAGCTTTCCACCATGATAAGGAACTCTCCCGCACGCGCAAAGCGTTAGATTACGCTTTCATTTGGCCGGTATGTGTCAGGTTTGGCAGTCCCGGCAGGGACTTCTCGAAAATAGCCCACCATTTTAAATGGTGGGTAAGGCATCCCTAACCCCACAAGTCCCGGCAGGGACGAAAGAAACGTCCGCTACGCACCTATACTCTAAGCAACCGCTGAAATCATGGCCCCATCTCTTTCGTCCCTACCGGGACTTGCTTTCCCCTCTTCTCCTCATCCACCAACGAAAATGGTGGGCTATTTTCTTTCGCCCTCCGGGCTGAAAAACCTGCCCCTCCCCTCCTCCCACCCACAAAAAAAAGGCAGGCATATAAATGCCTGCCTTTTCTGAAAACTAAACGGACTGCTTAGTCCTTCGCGTAAACCGTCCACGCACCGGACTGGATCGCCGTCGCGGCGTTCGTCTGGCCCAGCATCGCACGGCGTTGCGCCGTTTCCGCGTGACCGTCGATGAACAGGTAGTTGTAGAAGTCCCGGCCATGCAACGTCGTGCCGTCGCTGCTGCCCGTGAACTGCGTCGTGTTCGTGCCGCCATCGAAATGGCCGTCTTCATTGCCGATCTCCGCCCAGCCCGTCTGGCCCAGGTAGCTGGAGGAGGAGATGCGGTCCGTGAGGCTGAACGTGAACGTCGGGTCCGTGACCATCGCTTCGTTCACCGAGTATTGATTGCGGATCTTGCTCAAGCGCGTCGCGGCATTGTCAGCCGGATTATCGCGCCAGCCCATGAAGCCACCGTTCACACCCGTCGTATTGCCCACATCGCCCTGGCGGAGCATCATGCCCACGCCCGTGCGCATGGCCGGGTTCGGCGGCCAGTCTGCGGCAGCCGCAGCCGGCACAAAATTGAACGAGGCCGTTTTGCCCATGTTGTTTTGCGCCATGGAATAGGAACGGCGCACCCCGCGCCACGTGGCGCCGGTGTAGTCTTCCAGTGAAGGGACTTTGTCCGCCGGGCAGATGATCCACTTCATCACTTGGGGCTTGCTCTGGGTGCCGGTGTTCGCCGGATTCCAGTCGATGCGCCACGTGCAGGCACCATCATACAGGCTGTAGGGCGCGCCCATGTAACCCATCACATAGTCGTCCCAGCTCCAGTGATCGCCTTCACCCGGATCGGTCGCCGCGAGCGCCACCACCCGGTTCAGGCGCGTGTTCGGCAACTTCTGCTTGTTATCGGCGTAATACATGCCAAAGCCCAAGGCGAGCTGCTTCAGGTTGTTGATGCAACTGCCCGTCATGGCGCGTTGCTTGGCTTTGGCCAGCGCCGGCAGGAGCATGCCGGCCAGAATGGCGATGATGGCGATCACGACCAGCAGCTCGATCAGGGTAAAGCCCTTGATCAAACGGCGGCGGCCGTTCTCGACGGCGTTCTTAATGGTGGATTTCATAGGAGTCATTGATTGTTTCGTTAAAAAGGTTTTTTTAAAGCGGGGCGAGGGCCACTTTTCCGGTTTTGGCATCGAAAACAAATTTCTGGCCCGCGGGAGCGGCTGGCAGGCGTTGGACCAGACGCATGGTCACCAACTGGTTGATATCCGTCAGCGGGGGCAGTTCCTGACCGGGGTCGCGACCCGCGCGGGTACGTTCATAAGCCTGCACCAAAGCATCCATGTGCTGCATGGCGGAAATGGTCTTGCCATCCGGATCTTTGAATTCCTTCGGCTCCGGTTCCGCCGCTGCCAACGGTGCGGGGGCCGTACCAGGGGCAGGCGGAGCGACGGGGGCCGGAGGCGGCGTGGTCGCTGCCGGGTTGTTCAACTCCACCGCGCCACCACCGGGCGCAGGTTGGGGCGGCGGGGCGACCACGGAGGTGTCATCATTTTTGGTGCAACCCGCTAAACAAAGGGACGAAAGCGCGATCGTATTGACTATTTTGGCAAATTTCATGTTGTTACAGAGTTAAACCTTAGCTGATGCCATAAATTTATCCATTAGGCCGTTTGGGTGATTCAAAAAATGTTATTAGCAAAACAAATGATTGTCTATTAGAAAGATTTTGTGTCCAAAAACATCCCGACGGGAATCTCCTCCCTCACCAAGCTCTGCCTTTAAGCTTGATGAAAAATCTCAAACCGTTGTCCTTAAACAACTTATACATAATATAAACAATCGCCAGTATCACGTCCTCATCATGACGCTGCCCGCGCTCACCCGGTTACAGCTTAATCAACTGGATTGCTCTCACTCCCTGCTAATGAAGAGGTTACGCAGGGGAATATCCGTACCCCGGGGTATAAGGACACGCCTTTCCGCCCGGACGTAAACCGACTCCCCGCCCCCAAGTCCCGCCAGGGACTTCCCGAAAATAGCCCACCATTTTCAATGGTGGGTAAGGCATCCCTGCCCCCCACAAGTCCCGGGAGGGACGAAAGAACCTTTCGCTGCGCCCTCCACTATCCGCTCGACCCCTAAAATCATCGACCCGCTTCTTCCGTCCCTATCGGGACTTGCTTCCCTCTCTTCGCCGTACCCACCATTGAAAATGGTGGGCTATTTTCTTTCGCCCTCCGGGCTGGGGTACAAATACCGCTCCTCACTCCAAATCCCGCTCCACATATTCCATCCCGTGCTTTTTCAAGAACGTCTCCAACTCCTCTTGGAACGTCTTCTTCTGATGATGCTCCGCTTGGTTCTGGATATAATGCGTGGTGTCTTCAATGCCTGACACACCAATGCTGAAAGCTCCATAACCCTCCTGCCATTCAAAGTCCCATTGCTCCTTGAATGTATCATGAATCCACTTGGATGAGTTCCCCTTGAGCAACTGGATGGACTTCGCTACCGAAAGCGTGGAAGGGATCGAAACCAACACGTGCACATGATCTTCCACACCACCCACCGCCAATGCCCTCATCTTATGCTCGCGCGCAATCCCGCCCAGATACGGCCAGAGCCGTTCTTGCAAATCTGGTTTGATCAACGGGCGACGTTCCTTCGTGGCCCACACGCAATGCATCAGGCAACTGACAAACGAGTGCATGATTCTTCAATGAATGGTTTTTGCTGAGAAAATTAAATGGTTTCGTCCTTCCGTCCTAAACTCTTAGTTCACCGTAGCCCCTTCCTTCCTCCATGAAAAGCCCAAGCTGCATTAACCTTTATTCATCCGCCCATTCCCCGCAGTCCCGCCAGGGACTTCCCGAAAATAGCCCACCATTTTTCGTTGGTGGGTAAGGCATCCCTAACACCACAAGTCCCGGCAGGGACGAAAGAACGTTCCGTCACACACATCTTCCAACCGAACCGCCCCACGGACCCATCCCGCCCCATTTCTGCCGTCCCTACCGGGACTTGCTTCCTTCTTTTCTCCCCACCCACCATTGAAAATGGTGGGCTATTTTCTTTCGCCCTCCGGGCTGGACCGGGCGCGCACTTCCGACCGCCCTTGGCTCACCCGCTTTTAATCACACCCGTTTAGCCAGAGTATGATTAAAAAACCGGGAAACCATTCCCCGCAGTCCCGTCAGGTACTTCCCGAAAATAGCCCACCATTTTCAATGGTGGGTAAGGCATCCCTAACACCACAAGTCCCGGCAGGGACGAAAGAACCTTTCGTTTTCCGCCTATATTCCCAAACCAACCCTTTTAAATCATGGCCCCATTTCTTTCGTCCCTCCGGGACTTGAGGCGCTGGTTTCCCAGTCCCATCGATGAATCGATGGGCTATTTTCTTTCGCCCTCCGGGCTGGACCAAGCGTGGATATGGTAGAGCATCCGACTCCCCATCACAAAAAAAAGGCAGGCAAATGAATGCCTGCCTTCTCTGGAGGAACTAACTAAATGATCAATCTTGGGCGTTCACCGTCCACGCACCGGATTGCAGATCAAAGTTCGCGTTCGTACGGCCCAAGGCCTGACGACGATTCATGGATTCCGCATGGCCATCCATGAACAGATAGTTATACATATCCTTGCCATGCAGCGTTTCACCCGTGTTGTTGCTGGTGAACTGCGTGGTGTTCGTGCCGCCGTCATAATGGGCGTTTTCATGGGGGATTTCCGCCCAATCCACACTGCCCAGGTAATTGGAGGCCGAGATGCGCTCCGTGTGCGTGAACGTGCCGGTGGAGTCTTGCACCATGGCTTCATTCACCGAGTATTGGTGGCGGATCTTGCTCAAACGGCTGGCCGTCGGCAGATCATCAGGCGTGCCGCCGCGGAAACCCCAGAAGCCACCGTTCAAACCAGTACCGCCCACAGCGGGTTCGGTTTGCCGCAGAACCAGGCCCACGGCCGTGCGCATGCCCGGGTTCGGCGGCCAGTCTCCAGCACCCGTGGTGTTGAAGTTAAACGTTGCCGTCTTGCCCATGTTGTTCTGAGGCATGGAGTAGGACCGGCGCACACCGCGCCAGGCGTTGGCCCCTTCCGCATTGTTGTAATCATCCAAGGCCGGTGCCCGGTCCGCCGGGCAGAGCGCCCACTTCATGGCGATCGGCTTGTTCTGCGCCCCCGTCACCGTCGGGTTCCAGTCGATGCGCCAGGTGCACTGGCCGTCATACAGGCTGTAGGGTGCGCCCATGTAGCCCATGATGTAATCATCCCAGCTCCAGTGATCGCCTTCGCCCGGTTCACCGGCGAGGGCCGCATTCACTTTCCGGAAGCGGGTATAGGGAATCTTCTGTTTGTTATCCGCCAGATACATGCCCTGGCCCAAGGCCATTTGCTTCAGGTTGTTCAGGCACTTGCCGCCCATGGCGCGTTGCTTGGCTTTGGCCAGCGCCGGCAGGAGCATGCCCGCCAGAATGGCGATGATGGCGATCACGACCAGCAGCTCGATCAGGGTAAAGCCCTTCAGGAGGCTGCGTCTGCTCGTCAGCAGACCGGTTTTGATGGTAGAGTTCATAGGGGTGGTTTCTTTCCGTTTCAGGGGAAAAATCATTATTATTTGGGAGCGAGCGATACTTTGCGGGTGGTGGGGTCTAATACAAATTTCTGGCCTTCCGGGGCCGCCGGCAGGCGCGTGATCATGCGCATGGTCACGAGCTGGTTCAGATTCGTCAGCTCCGGCCACTGCGGATTGTTCACCGTATCCGCGGCGTAGCTGGCGCGTTGACGTTCATAACCCGCGACCAGCCCTTCCATGTGCTGCATCAGCGAGATCGTCTTGCCATCCGGATCCTTGAATTCCTTCGGCTCCGGTTCATTGGCAGCGGCCGCCGGCATGATGGCGGCTCCCGGTGCCGGGGGAGGTGCGGCGTCCGGAGGCGGAGTAGGTGCGGCGGCTTTGTTCAATTCCACCCCACCACCAGGGCCCGGAGGCGGAGGAGGAGGTGCGACCACAGAGGTGTCATCGCCACCCTTGCCACACCCCGTGGCAATAATTAATCCCAACGTCAGGAGACACAATGTATGCGTTATCTTCATGAGAATACGGACACCATAGACCAAGTAATCGAATCACGTCATTAGGCACTTTGGGTGATTTTGCTTATGCCGATTTTATATAATCACAATATCTAATTGATACGTTTTTCATTATTCCAAAATCTACTTAATCACACCTTCCGCGAAGCTCTGCTGGCGCGTGAGCCGTCCCAACCCCGCAGCAACTTCCGCAGGGTAAGTAGAAGAGGGGGAAGCAAGTCCGGGGAGGGACGAAAGAGCCGGGGTGATGATTTCAGCGGTGGAGCAGATAGTGCCGGGGCGCAGCGAAAGGGTCTATCGTCCCTGCCGGGACTGGTGGGGTTGGGAATGCCTTACCCACCAACGAAAAATGGTGGGCTACCTGCTTCCGCCCTCCGGGCTGAAAAACCTCACCACCTGAATAAAGCGCGCCGTCGACGCGATGATCGCCCCGGGCTTCGTCTCACTCCTCACCTCACCCGGTTCCGCTGGGGCGGAACCGACCTCTCCTCGTGGAGACGAGAGTTCACATTTAAAGCGCTTCTGCCTTTTCTGCTCAGCCATACATAGTTCCTGATAGGCTCTACAAAAAAAACGCCCCGTGAGATCAACTCTCACGGGGCGTCCTGAAATCTGTCAGCGCGGGTTACTTCGGCGCGGTCGGCGTGGCGCCGGGGAACAGCGATTCACCCGGAGCCGTGGGCGTAGCGCCTGGCGCCGTCGGGGTTGCCCCCGGGAAGAGCGACTCGCCCGGTGCGGTCGGCGTGGCGCCCGGGAATCCAGCGGGTTCCACCGGTTTCGCGGGAGCCGTGGCCTTCGGCAGGCCCACATTCGTATTCACCGTCGTCGCCGTCGGGGCGGCGGGCGTGGTGACGGCTGCTTGCTGCAGGGCCTTGTTAAACTTCTGGTTGCCGGCGTTGGCCTCGTTCGTCTTCAAGACCGAGAGCAGCAGGCACGTGCACAGGAACGTCCCGGCCGCATACCGCGTGGCCATCGTCAGCACGTTGCCCGAGCCCGCGCCCATCACGGCATCCGTCATGCCCCCGCCGAAGGCGGTGCCTGCGCCCGCGTCCTTCTTCGGCAACTGGATCAGCACCAGCAAGCCCAGCAACAAACAGGTGAACAACAACAACACCGTCAAAAATCCGATCAATATGCTCATAATATAATATCCGTTAAATTGAGTTTTTTACCAGTTCCGTGAAACCGCGCAACTCCAAGGAAGCACCGCCCACGAGGGCGCCGTCCACATCGGGTTTGCCCAGGATCTCCCGGACATTGTTGGGTTTCACACTGCCACCGTATTGGATCCGCACCTTCTTCGCCACGCCTTCGTCATACAGACCCGCGATCTCCTTGCGGATGAACGCGTGCACTTCCTGCGCCTGCTCCGCCGTCGCCGTCTTGCCCGTGCCGATGGCCCACACCGGCTCATACGCGATGACCACTTCTTCCATCTGCGCCTTGGAGATGCCCTCCAAGCTGCCCTTGAGTTGGTTGCTCACGATATGTTCCGTCTGACCGGCTTCACGCTCGGCGAGGAGTTCGCCCACGCAGATGATCGGCTTGATGGACGCCGCGAGAGCCGCCAACGCCTTCTTCGCGACCAATTCGTTCGATTCCTTCTGGTACATCCGGCGTTCGCTGTGACCGAGGATCACGTAACGCACCGAGAATTCCTTCAACATCCCCGTCGCGATCTCACCCGTGTAAGCGCCGCCGTTGTGCTCGCTCATATTCTGCGCGCCCAGGCGGATGTTGCTATCCACGATCACCTTCGAGACTTCGCTCAAGGCCGTGAACGGCGGGCAGACGACCACGTCCACTTCCTTCACGCCCGCGAGGTCGCGCTTCAAGCCCTGGACCAGGTCCAGCGCCTCGGCGACCGTCTTGTTCATCTTCCAATTGCCCGCGATGATCAGTTTGCGTTCTTTGTCCATGTGCGTGTCTCTCGTTGAAAATTGCTTACTTGTTGCTCAAAGCCGCCACACCGGGCAGTTCCGCGCCTTCGAGGAATTCGAGGCTCGCGCCGCCGCCCGTGCTCATAAACGTCACCTTGTCACCCAGCCCGGCCTTGTTCAGCGCCTTCACGCTGTCGCCACCGCCGATGATCGTCTTCGCGCCGTTCTTCTCCGTGGCTTCCACCACGGCGAGAGCCACTGCGTTCGTGCCTTCCGCGAAACGCTTGTCCTCGAACATGCCCATCGGCCCGTTCCAGAGCACCGTCTTCGCACCCTTCACCACTTCGGCATAACGCTTGGCCGTGGCCGGTCCGATATCAAAACCTTCGTCGTTCTCCGGGATGTCAGAAGCTGTGTTCACCTTCGGATTCACGAACTCGAACACCGGCTTGCCCTTCTTGTTCAATTTGCCCGTATCCGTGGGCGTGGCGATGATGTTATCCGTCGGCAACAGGAACTTCACACCGCGATCAGCAGCCTTCGCCAAGGCGCGCACGGCGACGTTAATCGCGTCCTTTTCCACCAGCGATTTGCCCGTCTGATACCCCATCGCGAGCTTGAACGTATACGCCATCGCGCCGCCGATCAGGATCGTGTCCGCCTTCTCGAGCAAACGATCGATCACCTTGATCTTGTCGGAAACCTTGGCGCCACCGAGGATCACCACGAACGGACTCGCCGGAGATTCCAGCTCATCACCCAAAAACTTCAATTCACGCTCCATGAGCAAACCGGCCGCGCATTTGCCACCGCGCTTGGCGATGACTTGGGCGATGCCCGCTGTGGAAGCATGCGCGCGATGCGCCGCCCCGAACGCGTCATTCACATAGAGGTCGGCATTCGCCGCCAGCTTCTCGGCGAACGCGGCGTCATTTGCCTCTTCCTCATTGTAATAACGCACGTTCTCCAGCACCAAAATATCGCCCTCCTGCATCGCGCCCACCGTCTGCGCCACCTTGTCACCGATGCAATCATCCACAAACGCCACCGGGCGACCGAGCATATCCGCCAGCTTCACCGCCACCGGGCGGAGTGACATGGACGGCTCGCGCTGCCCCTTCGGACGGCCCAGATGCGCGGCCAAAATGATCTTCGCGCCACCCTTCACCAGCAGGTCCAGAGTAGGCAGCGTTTCCTTGATGCGCGTGATGTCATTGATGACCATCTGGCCATCCTTGTCTTCCATCGGCACATTGTAATCCACGCGTACAAAAACCCGCTTGCCGCGCACATTCAGATCATTAACCGTCAATTTAGCCATAAATCACCTTAACAAAATAGGTCGGGGAGCATAACGAAAGGTTTTTGGCAGTCAAAGCCCGATTTTCCCCATTTCCAATCGCCCTCGTCCTGAACCCCGCGCCGATAGGTCGGGGCGTCGTCGTCCTTCGTCCTCGCCCCAAAATCGTAGCCGTCCCGCATGCGGGATGAGGAGGCGGAACTGACCAACCCTTTGGAGTGCGGAGGCTTGCCTCCGCTTTCCGCCCGAGGCGGCTTGACGCCTCGAACTCCCCAAAGTGCTGCCGGTTTCCAGCCGGCAGTGCATCCTCCGGCGGATACTTCCGCCGCCAACCAACCTTTCGACGGTGGGCCGTAGTGGCCGCCGGTGCAACCGGTCTCCCTTCTCCATTCCTGATTCCAAACCTGATCTTCATGCCACCATCATAGAGAGGGGGGTAGGACATCCGCTGTCCTAGGTCCTTTTCCCTTAAAAATATTTAAAAACACTGCAACCTGCTCATATCCAATAGGTTGAGCTGCAAAACAGCCCCTAGATTCCATAAATTCCCCAAAATAATCCGCGCCAAACAGCGAAAGTTTACCCGGCTCCAGTCGGGGATGCGTCACCCCGTCTCCGTAGCCTTCCGCCTGCCAGTCGGCGGGAGTGTAATTTAAAGTGGGTGCGCTCAATCGCCTGTTCAACCCGGAGGGTTGAAAGAAAGTAGCCGGAGGTTGAACCCACTGTGGCGGGTGATACCTCCGGAGAAGTGGGATTTAGAAAACGCATCCTGAAGGGATGCCAGAATTCCCCTCGCACTGAGCGTGCACCACTTCCCGCCCCCATCCCCCACCTCGGCACTTGTGTACAAGTGCCGAGGTATTCTACCGATTTCCCCGAAGCACGCCACCTGTGCCGGGGTCGGCCGTCCGCCGTAACCACAAACGCTGCCTTCACCCTCTTATACTCACCTCCATTACCCCCTCTCGGATTATCCGCATTGACCCACCACCTTACCGCCCCGAATAATTCCACCCATGCCCCTGCCGCCCGCCCAACTCCAAGCCTGCCTGCAAGCCGTCGGTGTCTTCATCGAGAAACGACGGCCGCCTGCGCATCTCCGTTCCCAAGTGGACATCCGCGCCGACATCAACGGCTCAGAAGTGGTGATCTACCATCTGCGCCCTCACTTTCAGGAGACAAGTCGGATACTCGAATTGCCCTTCGCCAAAACCAAATGGATCGATGCCCACCAGGTCTGGCGTCTCTCCTGGATGCGCGCGAGCGGAAAGTGGAATGCCTACCAACCCTTCCCCGAAGCCAAGACCATCGAAGCCATCCTGAAGGAAGTGGACCGCGACCCGCACGGCTGCTTCTTCGGCTAAGCTTTGGTGAGCCACGACGAAACCCGCGACCCGTGCTGCCGGATTCCAGCCGGCAGTCCGCGCCGTCCGCCGTAGCCAGCAACGCTTGCCCTCACCCACTTTTAATCACCCCGGTTTGAACTCCCTCCCCGTTTGACGGCGGAGGAGCGCGGGCTGTCTCAACCCGCAGTCCCGCACGGGGGATACCTGAGCAAAGCTGGTTTCATCATGGCCGAGGCGTTAGCGCCTGTCGTGAACTTGTGCCGGTGATTAAGCGGTGTTGACGTTCAGCAACATGGGCGCGCTTCTTTATCAGGCGGAGCGTGGGCGGTTTACCCCGTGCCAGGAGGTCGGGGCTCGCCCACAGCAACTCACCTGAGCAAAGGCGGACCGATTTCGCCGACCAATCTCCCGCCCGCAGCGCTCACCCGCTTTTGATAGCCCTGAACCTTCTTCCCGTTTGACGGGATACTTGAGAGCGGGTTTCTTTTGTAACACAACGCCGGGTGTGATTAAAAGCGGGTGAGGCCGTTACCACGAGTCCCACAGGGACTTCCCGAAAATAGCCCGCCATTTTAATGGTGGGGAAAGGCGTCCCTCACCACCCAAGTCCCGGCAGGGACGAAAGAAACTTTCGCTACGCACCCATGCTCCCATCAACCGCTGAAATCATCGCCCCTTTCTTTCGTCCCTCCTGGACTCGTTCCGCCCTTCTCTGCACCCAACATTAACATGGTAGACTATTTTCTTTCGCCCTCCGGGCTGGACCGGGCGCGCACTTCAGATAGCCCTTCCCTCACCCGTTTTAAATCACACCCAGCGGGGGCGGCTGACCTCCCTTCCCGTTTGACGAATGCAAAGGCGAAAGGTTATCTTTTATCCATAGCAAGGACACCCCAGTGCCAGAGCATGACTGAATATTCCAAACGCCGCCTCCAACAGACCAGCATCATCCTGACCTTGGCCTGGGTAATCGCTTTCAGCGTGTTGCTGACTGGCTGCTCGGACTCCGACTCCCGTAAAATTCCTCCATTGCTTAAAGCAGCCCGTCTCGCCTCTTTGCCAGCATCCGCCACCAACTTCTCCTACCATCATTGGAGCGGGTTTGGCACTGGCAACGCTTACATCCGCTTTGATGTCACCTCCGCCGACCTGAACCAGTTCCTGACCAATTCTCCGGCCCTGCGTGTCAACCCACCTATCGACCAGTTCGATCCCAAGTACCAGCACCTCTCCGTCCCACAGGAGTACCAACCCGGTTCACGCTCCCCGCAACATAGATATTATCGCGAAGCACCTATGGACCCGCCTTGGTTTCAGCCCAACGTGACCGTGAAGGGTCGGCTGTATAAAATCGATTACAACCAGCACACCTGGCTGCTGATCGATGAAGACAAACACATCGTGTGGATTTTTAGCTCCCGGGGTTAAGGCTTGGCAAACACACATAAATTCAACCTATGACTGAGTATCTCAAACTAGCCGGATCGCTGAAGGGCACATTGCCGGCCTCTGTTATGTTGCTGCTTGCGAGTGCTTGCATGATCGGTTGCGCTTCCGACCACTCCCCCGAAGTGAAGGATATCGCCGCCAACTACACGAACTACCACCAGATCACGGCCGCACCAGTCTATGTGAACCCGGAGCTGGCCACGCTCTGCATCGGTGTCAGTTTGGGTCAGGTGGAAAAGGCTCGGGAAAAGCACGGCCCGCATGCAAATACAGCCATCACTATCTACATGAACGACCCCGCGGTGAAGGCATTTCCCGCACGTAACCAACCGTATCCCGTGGGTTCGGTGATCATCAAACGCAAATCCATCCACGGTTATAATATAGGCAATTCGAGCAGTCGCATCCAACCCGCCGCCCACACCGGCGTGGGCGGCATGATCAAGCGCCCACCCGGCTACGACCCGGCCAACGGTGATTGGGAATACTTCTACTTCGAGAACCCGAAACAGATCGAAAGCGGCCGCATCGCCTCCTGTGTGCAATGTCATGTTTCAGCGAAAGGAAGCGACTACGTCTTCGGCTCGTGGCAAGCAACATTGACTCGTCCGAAAATTAAACATCCGTATTAACCCACACCATCGGGCGACATGAAGATAACGACGCTAATCCTGATCGCCCTGACCATCGTAGTGCACTCTGGGTGTGTTCACCCTCAACCCGCAGGGAAGACTGCACCGGCTAAGGTGCAGGTCCGACAGTTGGAAATCTTCAGTGAAGGCGACAAATACGGGTATAAGACCAAAAGTGGGGAAGTGGCCATCCCGCCCACATTTGATGATGCACGTGATTTCAGCGCCGGGCTGGCGCGGGTAAATATTGGGGCGACCAGAAGGGTTGCCGGTCCCATGGGTGGCAGGTGGGGTTACATCAATGAACGCGGTGAGGAAGTGATTCCCATCGTCTTTCAGTTCGTTGGAGATTTTTCCGACGGACTGGCACATGTCATCACTTACAACTGGGAATCAGGATACATTGATACCACCGGCAAGACCGTGATCAAACTGGCCAGGAATACTTCCGGCGGTGATTTCTCTGAGGGCCTCGCCGCAGTGTCCAGATCGTTGGATAAAGGGACCAACCGGATGGACGTCACTGACTATATCGATACGCAGGGGAAGGTCATGTTCACTGTGCCAGCGTCCGGCAAGGAGTTTCACGAAGGATTGGCGGCAGTGGGTATCCCGAACCCTACGGTTTCACCGGGCGATGACGGAAGCCATCTCTATGGTTTCATCAATCGGAAAGGCGAGTGGGTGATTCAACCGACCTATGCAAGGGTCGGAGAATTTTCCTGCGGATTGGCGCCGGTATGCGTGAAGCCGGGAACCGGCTGGGGCGGCGATGCCCGCTGGGGCTACCTCAACACCTCCGGAAAAATTGTGATCGCTGCGCAGCTCAACGAAGCGCGCCGATTTTACAAAGGTTTCGCGCTTGTGCATTCCGGCGGGGAGTATGTGATAATGTTCGATGGTCCCAGCGAATGGAGAGGCGGGAAGTGGATGGTGATAGACCGGCAAGGGAAGGTTCACCAGACGAGCAAAGAGTGGATTGACGTAAGGTCATTCGCAGAGAAGGCCGACACGCACTGATCTGATTTGAACCATGTGGAAACGTTCACAAATAGACCGCTCGAAGAAATACTTTCTGCAGTTGTGCCCAGGGGCTGATGGCATACGGCGGTTTGTCCTGACCGAGGTCGGCGACCCGCAACGCGATCTCTTAAAATCGCGTTCGTATTTGCCCTGACTGGCGACCAGCCTTCATTGTTGTTTGACGGAGAGGAGCGTATCCGCTTAGTTTTTGCGCGTGGTCAAGGCCGCCCTTTGAAGAGGGGCAAGGAATTCTGAAATCCATCTGTTTCGGAGCAGGCCGCAACCAGGCCATGGATAGGGAAATCATGTATACCGACGATAACGCAGTGGCAGTGGAGATACGCAAGAGGCACATCAATCATGAGGCGGCGGTGAGGTCAGTGGGGATGCTTTACTATATAGGAGCGAGCTTGCTGGGCATGGTCGGACTGGTGAGCTTGATCGACGGCAAGCAAGGGGCACTCATAGGGTTGTTATTTGTGGTGTTGAGCGCGCTGTATTTCATGGTGGGGCGCTGGTTTCGGGTGTTGAATCCCAAGGCGAGGGTGCCGGGAACCATTCTGGCGGCGTTGGGTCTGCTGGGATTTCCGATCGCAACGCTGGTCAATGCCTACATCCTCTATCTGATCCATTCGGAAAAAGGCAAAGTGGTCTTCTCGGATAATTATCAGGCAGTGATCGAGGCCACGCCGGGGGTGAAGCGCAAGACGTCCATCGTGGTTTGGATTTTACTCGGCATATTCGTGCTGTTCATCGTGGCGATCATGGTGTTTGCGTTGACGCGCAAATGACGGGGGAGATTTTTCTGAGATGAAGGTGAACTGTGGAAATCATTCCAGTCATAAGAAAAATACGCGGGGGAGAATTGCCACCATTGCTGGAGCTTTACCGGCATCTGCACGCAGATGATCCGGCGTTGCCGGTCCCGGCGGAGATCGAGCAGCTTTGGTTGAGCATCCTGAATGATCCGTCGCAACATTATCTGGTGGCAGAGGTGGAGGGGAAGATCGTGGCGTCGTGTGTGCTGGTGGTGATCGCGAATCTGACGCGGGGGGCGCGACCTTATGGATTGATCGAGAATGTGGTGACCCATCCGGACTTCCGCAAACAGGGCTTCGGCACACAATTGCTCAAAGCCGCCCTTGCCCTCGCGTGGGAGCAGAACTGCTACAAGGTGATGCTGCTCACGGGCCGCCAAGACGAAGCCACACTGCGTTTCTATCAGCAGGCCGGTTTTGAAGGGGGAGTTAAAACGGGGTTTCTCGCGAAGCCGTGAGGAGCGCGATGCTTAGACCGTAATCTCTTGCCTGCCTCTGCCCCGCCCGGTTCATTTTGACGCCGACACCGGCGTCACCACCGTTTTGTCACTTTGCTTCGCGGAAAATTTGCGCCACCACTCGTCGGCCTGCGCTCGCGGCCAGTCTGCCGCGCTCCGGCAGGCGGCCAGTGCGTCGTCCAGTTCACGGGCACTCGCCGGGCGCGCCGCGGGGTCTTTCGCCAGGCAACGCATCAACAATTCCTCCAGGTCCGGGGACACCGGCTTGCCCAACCGTTCAGCGGGCCGTACCGGCATATCCTTCACCTGGTGCATCAGCACTTCACCCAGCGTGAGCCAGTTGAACAAAGGTTCGCCCGTGAGGAGATAATAACCCACGGCCCCCAGCGAGTAGATATCGCTGCGGGCGTCCACCTCGTTGGGATGTTCCACCGCTTCGGGTGACATATAGAGCGGTGTGCCGATGGAGGATTCTGACATGGTCGCTTCGGCACCTTCGGCGGAGAGTGATTTCACGAGCCCGAAGTCGAGCACCTTCACACTGTCCGCCACGCCGCCCCGTTGCGTCAGGAATATGTTGGCCGGTTTGATGTCGCGATGCACCAGCCCGATGGCGTGGGCTTCCGTGAGGGAGCCGCAAACCTGCCGCAGGATGGAGATCACCCGGCCTTCCGGTTGCGCGCCGTGTTGCTTCACGAGCTGGTTCAGCGTCAGCCCTTGGAGATACTCCATCGCGTAATAGAAAATACCTTCGGGGGTGTGCCCGTAATCGTAAACCGTGATCGTATTGGGGTGGGACAACTGGCTGGTCAACTGCACCTCCCGCTCGAAGCGCGCGGCACTGCCCGTGTCCAGTTTTTCCGTGTGCAATAATTTCACCGCGACCGGCCGGCGCATCAAGGCATGGTGGGCGCGATAAACCGCGCCGAACTCGCCCTCCCCGATCTTCTCATCCAGCGCATATTGACCAAGCTGTTTGGCCTTCAAGGCCGCCTTCCGCGCCGCCCGTTGCAGCCGGTCCGCCACGCGCATCAGCACATAGACCAGCACCGCCGCGGCCATTAATAAGGCGAAGATGGACCAGAACCCCGCCCGCAAGATCCGCAAAGCCCGGTACGCCTCGGCCTGCTCCATCTGCGTGGTCAGGCCCATGTCGAAATCTTTCACCCACAGCCACGCGCCCACCACCGGCACGCCGCGATAATCGCGGTAACCCTTCACATTCACCCCTGCGGTTCCGTTCGTGGCCGCGCTGACGGCGTGGATGAACGGCAGTTCCGTGCGCCGCTGGGGCGACTGCCGCCCGTCGTTGAGATCCACCAACGGATCGCGTAACTCCAGGGTCAGCGTGGAATGTGCTTCCGGCGAGTCCGGCAGCAATCCCAGGCGTTTGAGGTCCGCATCGAAGCGGCTGTTGGAAAGTTGTTTGCCATCGCGACCGAAGGCATACGTCTCGCCCGTTTTGCCCGCGCGCGCCGTGGCGAGAATCCGCGTGAAGTCCGTTTCCGGGGCGATCCGCAATCCCAGCAGGGCGATGATCTGGCCGTCGGCTGACCGGACCGGCGCGACGGCAAACATGGTCGGCACACCCGCACGCAGGGTTCCGTCTTCATCTGGCAGCAGCGCCACGCTGGGAAAGGGCCGAGTAACCAAAGACTTGCCCGCCAGCACCGGGGCAAATTGTTCCGTGTTGCCGGGGAGCGATTGCATGCCCACGAGTTGGTCGCGCACCGAAGCCACCACCAGAAAATTTGCGTCCATCACCACGAACCCGCTGAAGCCGCGACGATCGAGCACGGGTTTGAGATGGGCGCGCAAGGCGGCCTGCTGCGGCGCCGTCAGCAACGCGGCCTGGACCTGGGTACCGGCTTTTGCCTGTTGAATCAGGCCGGCGACGAGTTCGCGCACGCGGTCGTCCTCCGCGAGGTTCTCCGCGTCCATTTTCATGGTGACCGACCACGAATGGAGCGCCTCGTTGTTGGCGTTCAGGATGGTCTGGAGTATCTCGGCGATCTGCTGTTTGGTGGCCCCCTCCATTTTCACGCGCACCCACACGCCGATGATCCCGAGGATCAGCGCCGTTACCAGCGGCCAGACCCAGAGCTGGGTCTTGAAAAAACCGCGCGTGAACAGCAGCACGCTGGCCACACTGGTCGTACGCGAATGAGATGCGCTGGGTTTGCTCATGTTGATTGCCGGCTGGCCCGGCCAGCCAAGTGGCTTGGCTCAAAAATGACCATTGCTGACAGCCACGGCAACGGGGGGAACACCGGATGAGTACAGTTACCGCGCAATTCCCCCGCAACCGCTTGCCAGCCGAGGTGTTAAACCCTCATCATAATGCTTATGCGCATCTTATCCCTCGGCCTCCTCCTCGCCGTCGCCCTCCCGGTCATGGCCCAGAATGACACCAACGCCGCGCCATCCCCTAAGCAGAAACAAAAGGGCCCCGGCGAACCTCGCATTACGGGCCGCAAGATCGTGCTGAATGAGGATGACAAACCCGCCTTTCCCGTGCCGCCGGAGGGCTTCGATAAAAAGCGCGACGCCATCCCACACGGCAAGCTGGAGATGATCGAGTATGATTCCAAGACCGTGGGCACCAAGCGCAAGCTGAACGTCTACACCCCGCCTGGTTATTCGAAAGAGAAAAAATATCCCGTGCTGTATCTCCTGCACGGCATCGGCGGGGATGAGACGGAGTGGGCGCGCTTCGCCTCGCCGGACGTTCTGATGGATAACCTCGTCGCCGACGGCAAAGCCCAGCCTATGATCATCGTGATGCCCAATGGCCGCGCGCAGAAGAACGATCGCGCCGAGGGCAATGTGTTCGCCGCCGCACCGGCTTTTGCCGTCTTCGAGCGCGACTTGCTGGATGACGTCATCCCTTTCATTGAAGCGCGTTATAGCACGGCTCATGACCGTGAACAACGCGCCCTCGCCGGCCTCTCCATGGGTGGCGGGCAATCACTGAACTTCGGCCTCGGTAATCTGGACAAGTTCGCCTGGGTCGGCGGCTTCTCCTCCGCCCCGAACACGAAGAAACCCGCTGAACTCCTGCCCGATGCCGTCGCCGCCGCGAAGCGATTGAAACTCCTCTGGCTCTCCTGCGGCAATCAGGACGGGCTTATCAACATCAGCCAGGGCTTTCACGCGCACTTGAAGGAGCACAAGGTCCCACACATCTGGCACGTGGCCACGCACGGCCACGATGCACCGGAGTGGAAACAGGCCCTCTATTACTTCGTGCAGCAAGTTTTCAAATGAAGCCGTCTTCTCGTTAACCACCAAGGTCTGCCAACGTCATAATTCGAAAAACGCTATGAGCTGGGTCACCGATGTTCTGCTAAGCTTCAATCTACAGGAGAAATTCGACGATGATTTCAACGCGCTAGATAGCTGCGAACCGCTCGACAATATCAATGCCTGGTTGGAAGAACGTGAATTGGGCCGGCTCGATGAGCTTTCCAGCCACGTCCAGTCCGGCGGGAAGGCCATGCAGTGTCACGTTTATGGCGGCGCTTTTAACTTCATGGAGCCGGATGATTTTATCACCGCCGTTCTGTCGCAGAACTGGCAGATGCCGGACGCCATCTTGCTGCTGACCAAGGATGAGGAAGCGGATGCTTTCACCATCCACAAAGTCGAGTGAGATCGTCGGGCGTGAGCATTTGCCAGTTGCCAGGTCTAATCCTTTGTAGCAATGCTAGCGAACCCCGTTTTCCGGTGAAAACTGAGGGGTGGCTTTTTTGCGCACCTGCGCCATGAGCACGCTTCTAAACAATGGCGGTCGGAGGCAGCCAGCCGTTTGTATCATGGTTTGGCTGGTTCTCCTGCTGTGCACGCTCGCCTCCGGACGGCTCCAGGCCCAAAGCAGCACCAATTTCGGCCCCTTCTTCCTCCACAGCGGCGGCGCCAATGCCGATATCGACACCACCTTGGTCAGTCCCATCGCTTCGGGCGGACACTATGCGATGGCCAAGTCCTTCAACAATCTGGATCAGGATCTGGTCAAGGGCGGGATGTCCGCCACTGTCGCCAACGCCCCCAGCATCGGTTTTCATGGCCTCGTCCGGTTCGATGCCCAGGGGGAAGCGATGTGGTCCGTGGCGTTTGACAATGCCCCAGGCACTGACATCCAGGATATTCTCGCCATGCCGAACAACGATGTGGTGGTCGTGGGCAGTTTCAACGGAACCAAACCGTTTCCCCTCGATGGCGCCCTGCCCATCGTCGCCACTAGCCAAGGCACTTATGATCATTTTATCTGCCGGATTTCCTTTGCTGGAGAGATCCGATGGCTGAAGACAGGCAATCATGGAAACTATTCCGCAGCCTCAAAGGCGGTTGTCGATGCAGATGGTAATATCTGTGTCGTTGGACACGGCAATTTCGACAATAATTTTTTGGAGAAGTATGATGGGGATGGAAATCTTCTGTGGACGCGTTTGGCGACCAGACCGGGCTCCATCAGGTCCGCTTCCGTTGATGTGGATAAATCCAACAATGTTTATGCCCGTTTCCTCGATCAATTGGTCAAGTATAGCCCGCAAGGCACCCTGCTCTGGTCGCAAACGCTGATCGGATCAGTTCACCAGGTGAAGGCCTTCAGCGATGTCGGCGCGGCAGTGTGTGGTAACTTCACTTCCGCCAGTTACACCATCGGCGATATCACGTTGACGGGAACTCAGGGGAACGAAAACGCCTTCATCGCCAAGATCTCCGCCGAGGGCAACTGGGAGTGGGCCAAATCGCTGGCCCACACCGGCAATGTCACCTTTACGGCGATGGATATCGATGATGATGACTACATCTATGCCGGTGGTAATTTCAGCGGCACCATCTATCCCGGCCCCTTGGTTTCCCCCAGCACCAACAATATCGACGGATTTTTTTACCGCTTTTCGACGGCCGGAGAGATTGATTGGCAATACCAGTTCGGCGGCATCGGCCAGCAAAGCATCACCGGCCTCCGGCGAAATGTTCATGGGCTCTATTATTGGGGAAACCTCATCACCTGGCTCGAGTTTGAGGGGACCACCTATCATATCCCCTCATCGTCCTCTTACGGCGGGTTTTACGGCCGCCTGCCGGTCCCGATTCCCCTGCTGAGAGTTCTGGAATCTCCCGCACCAGTCGCTGCGGCGGTGGGAGAGCAGGTGCAGTTGCGGGTGGTCGCCACCGGCCCCAAGCCGCTGACCTATCAATGGATCAAAAACGGCGTCCCGATCTTCGGCCAGTATTCCAACGTCTTCACCATCCCCTCGTTCACCGTAAATGACGTAGGCAATTACTCGGTAGGCGTCATCATCCCGTCCACCAACACCATCACCGTGCCCGCCTTGGTATCCCTGAGATTTGCCCCCTTCTTCACCGTGAAACCCGAGTCAGTAGGCGGAGCCCAGGGCGGAAGTGCGACCAGTATCGCAACCGCCGCGGGCAACCCCACCCCGGTGCTTAAATGGCGGAAGCTGGGCGGCCCCGTCCTGCACACGGGCGAAACCTTCACTCTCAATGGGCTGACCTTTGCTGATGAAGGGTTCTATGAAGTCACCGCCACGAACTCGGAAGGCAGCGCCTCGGAGACGTTGCGTGTCAACGTGGACATGATCCCGAATGAAAACTTTTTCGCCATGGTGCACGATCCCCACCGGGATCTCGTTTACCTGAGCGCGGGCGCGAACGTGCTGCGCTACAGCATGGCCTCCAAGACCTATCTCGCACCTTACGTTCTGGGCGGCAACCTGCGTGGACTCGACGTATCCGCCGACGGCAAGTGGCTCGTGGTGGCCGATCATGACGGCACCACCGCCAGCAATTGGGTGCATGTCGTGAACCTGGAGACGGACCAGACGCGGAAAGTCAGCTTCCCCCGCGCCGTGGATGAGAGTCACACCGAGTTTGCGGTCTTTGGCAGTGATGGCCGCGCCGTGATCAGTTCCAGCAACCGCTTGCGCAGTCTGAACGTCACCAATGATCACGTCGTCGTCCGCAATGTGTCCGAGACCTACCAGATCGCCGCCAGCGCCAGCCGGGATGTGCTCGCCTTGGCCGGAGTCGAGAACGGCAATGGCTCTGTTTACAGCTATTCGGTGGCCCTCACCAATCTCCAGCCGGGTTCCTACAATGACGGCCGCACCCTCACGGGCGTAGGCATGGAGCGGCGGGAGAACCAGTCCGTGGCCGTGAGCCGCGGCCAGGCCATATTCCTGAGTTCCCTGAAACAGCCCGTGCACACGTTGGGCGATGGTATCACGGATGGGCCCTTGGGCGCGGCCTACAATCCTCTGGTGAACCGGGTTTATGTGCCGTGGATGAATACGCCGGAAGTGCGCGTGTATGATACGGATACCTTCACGGAAATCACCCGCTACACCACCGGCACCTCGCCTTACGTGGCGGGGGTCTCCAACCGCACCGGTCAGGCCCAGGTCACCCGCTCGGGAGATCTCCTCTTCGTCACCGCCACGTACGGCGTGCGGTATATCAAGCTCACCGCGCAGTTGCCCCTCATCATGCAGCAGCCCAAACCGCTCACGTTGCATCCGGACTTCATCGCCCGCTTCAAGGTGGTGGCCTCCAGCGGCCATGCCTTGAGTTATCAATGGCAGAAAGACGAGGAGGACATCCCCGACGCCACCGGACCGGAGCATGAGGAGCTCGTGGTGCTGAACGGCAGCGGACGTTACCGCGTGCGCATCACCAATGATGCCGGCAGCGTTTACAGTGATGAAGTCCAGCTGACCGCGCTGAAATACAGCCCCACCGTGGTGTGGAACGCCTCGCTCAACTTCACCTACGGAGAACTGCTGGGGGCGGCGCAGCTCAACGCGACCTCCGTGGCCCCGGGCACATTCGTCTATTCGCCGCCCGCCGGCACCAAGCTGAACGCCGGCCTGGCGCAGCCGGTGCAATTGATCTTCACCCCGCAGGACACCGCTCACTACGAAACCATCACCAATGTCGTGCTGGTGAATGTGGCCAAGCGCCTGCTCGCCTATCCGGTGGGCAACGTATCCCGCCTGTATGGCCAGCCCAACTCGGCGGTGCCGTTCACGGTCAGCGGTTTTGCGCCGGGTGAGACCTCCGCCGTGCTGGACGTACCGCCCGTGCCCATCACCACCGCCACCGAAGCCAGCCCCATCGGCACCTACCCCATGACCTTGGGCGGCGGCAGTGATGATAATTATATCTTCGCCTATGGCACGGGCACTCTCACCATCACCAAACGGCCCGTGACCATCACCTTGTCGAACTTGAACCATCCCTACGATGGCACAGCCAAGTCTGCCACCGTCACATTCACTCCAGAGGAGGCGCCGCTGACCGTGACTTACGCCGGCTCGGCGACGCCACCCACCGCCCGGGGTTCTTACGCCGTGGTGGCCGCCGTGAGCAATCCCAACTACATCGGCACCGCCACCGGCACGCTCACCATCTTCAAGAGCGGGGCCACGATCGTGTGGAATCCCCCGGCCTCCATCCTCTACGGCACGGCCTTGGGCAGCGCCCATTACAATGCTGTGGCGTCCGTGCCGGGCATCTACAGCTACACCCCGGCCAGCGGCACGGTGCCAGGAGCCGGAGCCCACACGCTGCAGCTCATCTTCACCCCCTTGGATTCCGCCAACTACCTCAGAACCACCAATACCGTGGCGCTCCAAGTAGTCACCCCCACGCTCGTCCAGCCGGAACAGGTCGCCGGCAGCCCGGGCCAGTTCCGGTTCAGCTTCGCCGCCCTGAATGGCAAACAATACGCCGTGGAGATTTCAGACGACCTCAGCCACTGGACCACCCTGACCACTCTCACGGCCCAAGGCGGCTCCCTCCAGGTCACTGACTCCGCTATTGATGTCACAGTCAGGCGCTTCTACCGCATCGTCCCGAAGCCATGATCCCGCTCTAGCCTTCGTCGCTGGACCCCGCTATTTTAATTGAATAACCGGCCCTTCCCACGTATCGAAAATAGGGTTATAAGACCTTTATGTACCGCCGTTTGAAGACATCTTTGTTTGCCGGACTCGCCGGGCTTTTGCTCCCGGTCGCCAGTCAGGCGGCGGAAGTGTCGTTCGAGCGGGATGTGATGGCGGCAATCACCAAGGCCGGTTGCAACATCGGCGGCTGCCATGGCAACCAGACCGGCAAGGCCAGCTTCAAGCTCTCCCTCTGGGGCAGTGATCCGGATTTCGATTACGATGCCCTGACCCGCGATTTCTTCGGCCGCCGCATCGATACCTTTGCGCCGGACCAAAGCCTGCTCCTCTTGAAAGGCTCCGCCGCCATCGCCCATGAAGGCGGCCAGCGGTTTCCGAAAGACTCGCTCGAGTATCAAGTCCTGCGCGATTGGATCACCGCCGGGGCCAAGCGCGATGCGACGAATGCGCCCAAGGTCGTGAAGCTGGAGGTCACCCCGCTGGAGCGCATCCTCATCGCCCCGGCAAAGAGCTTCAACATCAAGGCCACGGCGACCTTCTCCGATGGCACGAAACGCGATGTGACGCGCATCGCGACTTATTCTCCCGCAACCCCCAAGGCAGCGGTCAGCATCGATGGCAAGGTGGAGCTGCAGAATGACGGCGAGACCTCGGTGCTCGTGCGCTACCTGAACCAGCACCAGTCCGTCCGCACCGCCAGCCTGCCGAACCGCCCCTTCAAGTGGCAGAATCCCACTGCTTACAATTACGTGGACCAGCACGTCTTCGCGAAGCTCCAGAAGATGCGCCTCAACCCTTCTGGCGTCAGTGCGGATCATGAGTTCATCCGCCGCGCCTATCTGGACCTGCTCGGCATGTTGCCCTCGGCTGAGGAAGCCCGGCAGTTCGTGGCGGACAAGGACACGCAGAAGCGCAGCAAGCTGATCGATCAATTGTTGGAGCGTCCGGAATATGCCGATCTGTGGGCGCTGAAATGGTCCGACCTCTTGCGGAATGAGGAGAAGTCGCTCGATCGCAAAGGTGTGCAGGCCTTTCATTCTTGGATCCGCCAGAGCTTTGCGGAGAACAAGCCGCTCGATCAGTTCGCCCGCGAGCTCATCGCCGCACGCGGCAGCACGTACGCGAATCCGCCGGCCAATTATTATCGCGCCAATCGCGATGCCGTCACCCGTGCAGAAACGACTGCCCAGCTTTTCCTCGGCAGCCGCCTCTCCTGCGCCAAGTGCCACAATCATCCCTTCGAGCGTTGGACGCAGGATGATTACTACGACTGGGCCAGCCTCTTCGCCCGCATCGATTACAAGATCATCGAGAACAAACGCCGCGATGAGAACGATAAGAACGAGTTCGTGGGGGAACAGATCGTGTTCTTCAATGAAAAGAACGAAGTGAAGAATGCCCGCACGGGCAATGACGCCAAGCCGCGCTTCCTCGGCGTGGCCAAGTCCACCGTGCCCGCCGATGAAGACCGCCTGATCGCGCTGGCGAACTGGTTGGGCTCGGGGGATAACGAGATGTTCGTGCGCGCGCAGGTGAACCGCATCTGGTTCCACCTGATGGGCCGGGGCATCGTGGATCCGGTGGATGACTTCAGCGTGAACAACTTGCCGAGCCACCCGGAATTGCTGGATGCCCTCGCCGCAGATTTCGTGAAGCACAAGTTCGATGTGCGCCACCTCATCCGCACCATCATGAACTCGCGGACGTATCAGGTCTCGTCCACCCCGAATGAGGCGAACACGGAGGATGTCCTCAACTATTCCCACAACATCCCGCGCCGGATGCAGGCGGAACTGATCCTCGATGCCGCCTCACAACTCACCGGCACGCCCTTGCGTTTCAGCGGTTATCCGGAAGGTTTCCGGGCGAGCCAGATTGCCGGCGTGGAAGCGGTCCGCCGCCGGGATGCCCGGGGCAGCTCGGGCGAGGAGAACTTCTTGCGGACCTTCGGCAAGCCGCCGCGCCTCATCCCCACCGAGTGTGAACGCTCCAACGACACGACGATGGGCCAGGCCTTCCAACTCATCAGCGGCCCGTTGTTGAACAACCTCATCGGCCGCGAGAACAACCGGATCGATACCCTCGTCAAAGCGGGCAAGAGCAACGAGCAGATCATCGACGAACTTTTCTGGACCGCCACCAGCCGCGCGCCGAACAAAGAAGAGCTCGCCACCACGCTGGCGCATCTCAAAGAAGAACCGGACCGCCGCAAAGCGCTCGAAGACATCGTCTGGGCGCTGCTGAATGCGAAGGAGTTTGTGCTGCGGTATTGAGCTGGTTCAAAACCATTCAATCTCAACCTATGAAAAAGAGACTTTTCAATAGACTGTTGAGAAGCGTCAACGAGGCCGCTGCTATTGAGCGAGGAGAAGCCAATCCTTCGCGTGCTTTTGAGGTAAATTCTCCAACACTGCCTCGAAAGACTCCCCAAGGATTGCGTCGGAATCCAAAAGAAGCTCCATCCGCTTGAAAGGTAGGGCTCGACGGAGTCTCGCCTTACCATCGCTGACTTGTGCCATAACCACCTTCTTCATTGCGCTCCCGCTCCGGTCCCCTAACTTGGTCCACAAGTGAAGATTTTGTTCATCGGTGACATTGTGGGCGAGCCGGGGCGGCGCGCGGTGGCCAAGCTCCTGCCCAAGTTGCGGGCGGAGCATCAGCTCGATGCCGTCATCGCCAATGGCGAGAACTCCGCCGGCGGCGCGGGCATCACCCCGGGCACCGCTGAGGAGATTTTTGGCGCGGGCGTGGACATCATCACCTGTGGCGATCATCTCTGGGACCAGAAAGAAGTCACCCAGCTTCTGCTTCAGGAACCGCGCTTCGTGCGCCCGCTGAATTATCCGCCCGGAACCATCGGCCAAGGCAGCACGCTCCTGCAAAAGGATGGCCTGCCCCTGCTCGGCGTCATCAATGTGCAAGGCCGCACCTTCATGGCCGCGCTGGAAAATCCCTTCACCACCATCCGTGCCGAGGTGAACAAGCTGCGCCAGAGCACGCATCTCATCTTCGTGGACATCCATGCCGAGGCGACCTCGGAGAAGATCGCCATGGGCCGTTACTTGGATGGCGATGTCAGCGCCGTGGTCGGCACGCACACCCATGTGCAGACGGCGGATGAACAGATCTTCCCGCATGGCACCGCCTACTTGAGCGATGCCGGCTTCACCGGACCGCACGAGAGCATCATCGGCCGGAACATCGAGCCGGTGGTCCAACGTTTCCTGACGCTCACCCCGCAACGCTTCGGCATCGCGACGGATCGGGTGACTCTGCAAGGCGTCATCATCGACATCGACAATTCCTCCGGCCGCGCCAAGAGCATCAAGCGCGTGAGCGAACTCTTGCCGCCGCACGAGTGACGGCTATAGTCACGCCATCGCTATGCGAGGGCTTGCCTACATCTGGTTTCTCCTGACGTTCGTTTACGGATCCAGCGGCTTTTCGCAGACGACCAACAGTCCGACCCCGCGTGACCAGGTGTTGAGCCACCTGCAAGGCGTTTACACAACCAACCAGACCGCCGCCGTCCAAAAAATCAAGGCGATGGGCACGAACGCCGTGCCGACCTTGATCGAGGTGCTGGGCTACCGGCAGCAGGCCTTGGATGAATGGTATGAGAAAATTTATCTCAATACACCCGCGTCCATGCAGAAGCACCTGTCCAAGCCGGAGATCACTGCCAAGCTGCGTGAGCGCGCCTGCTTCACTTTGCAGATGATGCCGGAGACAAAGGATTATCTATCTGATCTGCTGCCCTTGCTGAAGGATGAGCGGGTGGAGGTGAGAAAAGCGGTGGCCGCGATATTTGTGGTGGGGGACAAACGACGGGTTTCTCCCGCCCTGATGCTGGAGCTGATGCCTCTGTTGAAAGATGAAGATGCCGAGGTGCGAAGGCTGGGCATCTGGGCTCTTAAACACCACATCACGGCTCTGCCCCGCGCCAAAGCCGCCATGGAAGGTGCCTTGTTGGACCCAGACGAAGGCGTTCGCGTAGCCGCCAGCGGCCCCTTGCTTGAGGCGGATAAGAGTCATCAAAGGGCTTTGGACGTAGTGCGTGCCTCCTTGAAATCCACGAACAACTGGGTGCAAAAGAATGCGGTCAGCACTTATCTCTCCGCCCAGGAAGATTCACCGGATCTGGACCGTGAGATCGGCCCTCTGATAACCAAAATGCTTTTGAGCACGGACACGCAATCGCAATCCTTCGGCCTGATGCTATTACAGGGCTACGGGAAATCCCTCAAATCCACCTTGCCCGAGGTGCAAAAGCTGCTCACCAGCCCCCACGGGTATATCCGCAGCGATGCGGCCAGTGCCTTGCGCGTGCTGACCAATAATGTAGCCAAGCCTTAGTCGCCCAGAGAGCGATGAAGGGACGCAAATCAATGAGCAGACGTGACAAATATTTTCGACTGACTGTTTTGAGCAGTTTATTGCTGCTGGGCTTCATGCTTTGGGTGACCGACGATCAAGAGGAAACCCCGGGGGCATGGCGGTATGCAGAAATAGTGGAGCTCATGAACCGCGGTGCCTTGAGTCCTTATGATGCCGCCAAACTCATCAGACTGGCGAACACGAACGTTTATCACCTGCTGATCGATGAGATGAAAGTTCAAGACAGTTATGCGAGGAAAAGTTACATCGCCGCCTATCCCAAGCTGCCCGAATTCCTAAAAACGAGACTCAACTCTCCCCTGAGCGATGCGGATAGGCGTGACCGCGCCCTTTATATCCTACAAGACCTTTTAGGGACCGAGGCCGATGTGAACAAAGTCGTCGACATGCTGGGCAGCGATCGACCGGAAGTGCGCCACGCGGCTTGCCGGGCACTTTATTTCCGGCGCTGGTCGATGACCGTGAAGAAAGATGAACGCTGGCCGCAAGACAAGTTGCTCAACCATCTGGCCAGCCAGGATGAGGTGGTGCGGGATTTCAACCTTCATCTCTTCGCAGAGATCGGCGCGAAGACCACCGTCGCCCAGACCAACTTTACCCGTTTCCTGTCCCATCCAGATGAGGAGGTGGCATTAGATGCTACCGGAGCCCTTCTGGCCATGGGCGGAGACACCAATCAGGTGAAGCCGGTTTTGCAAAAACTGGTTGGCTCAGCCACGGATGCAGTCCGCTATGAGGCGGCCGTCCGTTTGAAGGGAGTCGATGATGGCACCAAGTCGATGGCGGTATTCATGTCCTTAGCCCAATCAACAAATACCCCCTATCGGTTACCGGCGCTATCGCAACTCAGCTTCTGCGAACACAAGGCGGCCGCTTATTCGCCGGCGGTGAAAGTTCTGTTTACGGATCCAGATCCGCAAGTGCGGGAGGCGGCGACCAACACGTTTTACAGCATCACTCCGGATGCCGGAACCGGAGTCCTGCAATCCGGCATCACGTACTATACGTTTATTCACAACGGTTCACGCTACACGCGAAAACACCTGCGCTTATAGGAGCTTCTGAAGCACACACCACCACATGAGGAAACGCCATAAACTATCGATCGGTTTAGCGCTCCTGCTGCTGGGCGTGGGCAGCTACTCGGCGTGGCGGTGGCATCAGCCCGAGGCCAAGTCTCGTCGGCAGATCGAAAATTGGCTCAAGGTTCCGGTCAGCAATTCAGGCGAATCATTCATGACTGCAGATGAGGCTCTGCGACAATTGAAGACCAACTCCATCCCGATCCTAGTGGATATGGCGGACGAAAACAAACGGAACTCCGTCAGTGATCACCATTGGCTATACCAAAAACTGCCGGCCTTCTGCCGATCGCGGCTGGATATGCCGGTGGCCCCGGAAAGGTTTCGCCTCCGGGCTGCGGAAGTCTTGGAGCTCAAGCTTATGCACTTCCCCAACCAAGACCGGAATGCCTTGCTGTTACAGCACGAAAGCGCCCTGGTGCGTGAATCGGCAGCCAGGGCGTTGCTCATGGATTTGATGACGGAACAGAACCTGCAAACGGAAAAGCTGTACCCATCACTCACCAGCGAGGACCCCATCGTCCTCACCACCGTTCTTCTGGCGGTGACGCAGGCCGGCCCCAAAGCCCACGCCGCCAAAGAAGCCGCCCGCAAATTATTGAGCCATCCAGATGACCTGGTCAGATACAACGCAGCCTGTGCCACTCTCTGCATCGGTGGGCCGACCAATCTCGCGACGACGACGTTTGAAACGCTTACCCGGTCAAAATCGAAGGAGCTGGGCTGGATGGCGGCCGATCAGCTTTCCGCTTTGCGATATCCATCGGACAGGCCGGGCAGTCCGCACCCAGGCAACTTTGGGGGATTGGAAGAACGAACCTTTGACCAACGGAAGGTTCATCCGAAAATCAAAATCAAGATGTGGCATTGACCACGAAGCAGCGGGCACTTGCCGCCGCTGGCGTGAACGCTATAGTCACCCTACGCTTATGAGAGGATGTCGTATTCCCCTGCTCCTGCTGGCTTTTGCTTTGCTGGCCGCAACTACTTCTCGCGCAGCAGAATTGGCACCGCGCGAGAAGGTTTTGCAGCATCTGGCCGGAAAAATCAGCGACCGCGGCAACTACCGCAATCATGAGGAAAGCATCAAGGTCATGGGAACCAATGCCGTCCTCCCCATGATCGAGATCTTGGGTTCCCAACCGGCGCAGGCAGACCAGTGGTATGCGACCGCGCCTGAAGCTCTCCGCGCCAGGATGACCCCGGCGCAGTATCACAGCAGGTTGCAATATGAAGCCAGCCAAAGCCTGCACAGCATGCCGGATATACAGCCGTATCTGCCCAAGCTGATCGCCCTGTTGCAAGACCCCAGAAAAGATGTCCGGCGACAAACCGCCTGGTCTCTGTGGCGCCATGCCTATAAGGACAACGATCTGTTGCTCACCGCCTTGCCCGCTCTGCGTGACAAGGAAGCGGAAGTGCGCGGCATGATGATCGGTGTCCTTAGTCCTTCAGCGGGAGTGCCGGAAGTCAAAGCCGCTCTGGAGCAAACCCTGCAGGACCCCGAAGAAAGCGTGCGCTCCAGCGCCGCTTACAACTTGCTCATGCGGGCGGATAAGAACCACCCGGCCGCGCTGGAGACGCTCGTCTCCCTCTTCACCTCCACCAACGTCAACACGCGCTACAATGCCGCCCACTACTACACCATCAGCACGCCCGCCGACTTGCGGTTGGAGACGCGGCTGATCCCCATCTATACCAACGCCTTGTCCGTGGGGGATACGAATCTGCAAGGCCGGGCGCTGACATCCCTCTCCCGCTATGGACGCCGCGTGCAGCATCTGGTGCCTGAATTGCAAAAGTATCTGTCATCGCCGAATCAGAATGTGCGTGAGGCCGCCACCAATGCCTTGCAAGAGATACAGCCGGAAGTCCTGCCCGGCACTCCCTCCGCGCCCGCCTCACGGGAACTGGTGCTGCAACATCTGCAAGCCGTTTACTCGACCAACCAGGCCGTGGCTTTTCAGAGCATCAAAGCCATGGGTACCAATGCCGTGCCCCTCCTGATCGAGGTCTTGGGCTACGAGACGACCCAGGCAGATCAGTGGTATGAGAAAGCGTATGCCAAGGCACCCGCCAGCGTTCAGAAACGGATGTCCAAACCGGAAGCCTTGGAGAAGTTGCGTGGTGAAGCATCCCTTCTGTTGCTGAACATGCGTGAAACGCATCTCTATATGACGAACCTTTTCGCGCTGCTGCAGGACCAGCGGCCCGAAGTTCGGCGGCACTCGGCTTCCTTGATATCCCATCACATGCTCAATCGCGGACGCCAGATGGAGGACTCCGTGATGCTGGAGTGCCTGCCCGCACTTAAGGATAGCGATCCGCAGGTGCGCCGCCATATCGCCTACGCTTTCGCTCACAAAGGAGCGGGGCTTCCCCGGGCGAAAGCAGCTCTTGAAGCAACCTTGAACGATCCCGACGAAAAGGTGCGCCAGTCCGTCGCCTACGCCCTGACCCACGCTGATGGAAATCACGCCGAAGCATTGCAGACCCTGAAAGCGCTGTTCACCTCTGCGGACGTCAGCACGCGTTACTTCTCCGCCATATACTATCTGCTCAGCAGTTCGCCAGGCGAGCGTTTGGATGATGAAATGATCCCAGTCTTTACAGGTGTGTTGTCCGGCTCGGACAAAGATATGCAAGAAGGCGCGAGCCGTAGCCTTGGGCGTTTTGGTGCGCGGGCCAGATCTGCCGTGCCCGAACTGCAAAAGCTGTTACAGTCACCAGACCCAGAACTTCAGAAAACAGTCCGGGAGGCATTGGAAAAGATCGCGCCGCAGACATTGCCACCAGCGAAGCCTTAGCATCAAGCGCGTGCGCGAAGTCTTGTCGCTGCAGGAGTGAAGACTATAGTGGCGGCATCGCTATGCGAGGGCTTGCCGCGTCGGGCGCACGAGGCAAAGTTACAATCACGTCAAAGTCACCCCGCACGGCTTCCGGATTGTCACCGCCCCAATTCCCGGCACTATCCCGCCCAGTGTTCGATGAATCCGCCGCCGCCACATACTGACCCTTTGCCGCCCGCGGCCCAGCCCGCTCCGCGCCCGCCCACCTTCGCCGAAGCGTTTCGTTTCTGGCTGAAGCTCGGCTTCATCAGCTTCGGCGGGCCTACCGGCCAGATCGCCATCATGCACACCGAGCTCGTGGAGAAGCGCCGCTGGATCAGTGACAGCCGTTTCCTTCATGCGTTGAATTACTGCATGCTCCTGCCCGGTCCGGAGGCGCAACAGCTCGCCACCTACATCGGCTGGTTGCTGCACCGCACCTGGGGCGGCATCGTGGCTGGCGCGCTTTTCGTGCTCCCGTCCATGTTCATCTTGTGGGCGTTGAGTTTTGTTTATGTGCAATACGGCAAGGTGCCTTGGGTCGAGGCGATCTTCTATGGCTTGAAACCTGCCGTGCTCGCCATCGTGCTGGGCGCCGTCATCCGCATCGGTCAGAAGGTGCTGAAGAACGAAGTCATGTGGACCATCGCCGCTCTCGCTTTCATCGCCATCTTTTTCCTGCACGTACCCTTCCCCGCCATCATCATCGCCGCCGCCACCACGGGTTACTTTGGCGGCAAATATTGGCGGAGCAAATTCCTCATCCTCGGCGGCCACAAGGGCAAGGAAGGAAAAGCCATCGCCTCCCTCATCAGTGATGAAGCCATCACGCCCGATCACGCCCGCCCCTCGTTCGCCCGTGCCGTGAAAGTCTGCGCCGTCTGCCTCGTTCTCTGGTGGACCCCTGTGCTGCTTCTCGGCGCGAGCCTCGGCTGGGACCACACCCTCGTGCGCCAGGGCCTCTTCTTCAGCAAAGCCGCGATGGTCACCTTCGGCGGCGCATATGCGGTGCTGCCCTACGTCTCCCAGCAAGCGGTGGAGAACTATCACTGGCTCACCGCCGGCCAGATGCTCGATGGCCTCGGCCTCGCGGAGACGACTCCCGGCCCCCTCATCATGGTCCTGCAATTCGTCGGCTTCCTCGGCGCATGGAATCAGCCGGGAACATTGTCCCCCTTGTTGAGCGCCACTCTCGGCGCCCTCATCACTACCTGGGTCACGTTCATCCCGTGCTTCCTCTGGATCTTCCTCGGCGCGCCGCACATCGAGCAATTGCGCGGAAAGGAAAGCCTCACCACCTCGCTCTCCGCCGTCACTGCGGCCGTCGTGGGCGTCATCCTGAATCTCGCCGTCTGGCTCGGCCTGCACGTCCTGTTTCCCGCGCCCGATACCATCGATTGGTTCGCCGTCGTCGTGAGCCTCGCGACCTTCATCGGCATGGTGAAATGGAAATGGGACATCATCCCTGTCGTGCTCGGTGCTGGTATTGTAGGTATCGCGCATAAGCTCCTGCTCGGCGGCTGACGTCAAGGTGCCGTGACCAAGTCCGTGCACCCGATCGCCTCCACCGGACAACCGTTCATCCCCTCCATCGCCTGCTCCCGTTCCTCCGCCGTCACCGGCTGATGATGCACAATGGAGAAACCAATTCCATCGTGCCGTTGATAAACCGACGGCGCCGTCTCCCGACACATGTCGCAGTCAATGCACTCGCTCGTCACATAAAACGACCCCGGCACATTCTCCGGCAGCCTCATCTCTGGCGTAGCCATAATCTTTGTTCTTTTTAGACCCGGCTGACTTCCAGCCCGGTCTTCACTGCCCACTCTGCCACCATCATTAGTTTGCGCATAATTCATTAATATGATTACATTGATTCTGTAATAGAATGAATGAATACCTGAGCAAGCATCCCTTCGATCTTTACGACCTGAACCTGTTCCAGCTCGTCGCCGACACCGGCAGCTTCACCCAGGCCGCACGAAAGGCGGGCCTCACCCAGAGCGCCGTCACCCGCCAGATCCGCGACCTCGAGGAACAACTGGGCGTGGACCTCTTCGAGCGCACCACGCGCCAAGTCCACCTCACCGCCGCCGGCCGGCTCCTCCTCACCCGCTCCCGGGGGATTCTGCAATCCGCCGAGCACACCCTTCACGAACTGCAACAGACCTTTCAGCTCGTGCCCCAGGTCCTCCGCATCGGCGTCGCCCGCAGCATCGGGTTCGCCTACTACCCCGGCTACTTCTTCACCTTTCAGCGCGAGTTCCCGGAAGTGCAACTGCACATCACCCAGCTATCCAGCCACGACATCATCACCGCCTTGGAAAATCACACCCTGGATGTCGGCCTCCTCTGCCCGCCTCGACGCCTGCCGCGCGGCCTCGAGATCACCCACAACTTCAAGGACGAGTTCACCCTCATCGCCCCCGGGACATCCGCCTTGGACCTGGACGAAGCCTACTCCCCCGTGCGCGAGTTGAAAAAGGTCTTGGCCGGTCAACGCTGGCTCATGATCAATTCCGAGGGCAACACCGGCCAGCGCCTCGCCCAATGGTTTGCGGATAATAACTGGCCCGTGAAAGCCGCGATGGAGCTCGACAGCTTTGACACCATCGTGAACCTCGTCGCTGCGGGCCTCGGCATCAGCTACGTGCCCCACCGCACTTTGCCCCTCTACATCCGCACCCGCGCCGTCCGCCGCCTCCTCGTCACCCCGCCCTTCAAGCGCGACCTCGCCGTCGTCACCCGCAAAGGCCGCCCCCGCCCCGAACCCCTGAATGCCTTCATCGAGAACGTCCTCTTCGGCCGCCATAAACCGTCCCGAAAAACTTCCCGCCTAAAATCAACCCGTTAGAATTCGTCTGGAATGATCCGATCCGACCAGCTTCGCCTTTCCCGCGACCGCTTCCCCTCATAAAAAAATCCTGCAACCACTTTTAGATGGTTGCAGGAATGGTTTCAGCAACTGGCGTTGAGTGTCGCTGCACACAACTGTAACGACCGGCGCCAGCAGCCTAACTAGCCTTCGGGTAAGCCTTTAGTGGTGGCCCAGAAACTAGGCACCGGCTTCTCTGAAGAGGGTAAGGACGGATGACCAGGGACGCTTCAAAAGCTCCAGGATATCCCCGTCGTCGCGTAGAACGTCGCACTCGCATCCAGGCGGCCGGACCGCGTGCCGATGGTTTGCTCCATGCTGTTCAGGCTCTGGAATTGCGCGCCGATATACACACCCCAGTTCGGGGTGAAATCATACCGGAACGTGGTGCTGATGTACGGACCATAAAGCAACGTGGTCTTCGATGAATGACCGCTGACGGCCGTCGTCACGCCGAAGGTGGTGGTCACTTCGTTGAAATCATAATCCACGATGGCCGGGGCCAAGGTGATGCCGACACTGGCGGCGAAGCTCAGCTTGGGCGTGAGATACCATTCCGCAAACGGCCCGAGTCGGATGGTGAACAGATCACCGCTCAACTCATGGCTGCTCGAGAAGCTGTCCACCATGACGGTGGTGGTGCGGCCGGGCAGATCGCCCAAGAGCGGACCGGGACCCGCGAAGGTACCGCCGTAGCCGGGAAATGGCGGGATGACGCCATTGAGCTGGTAAGTGTCGGTGATCAAGGTGCTCAGGCCATTGGCGCCGCGGCGGTCATGAAGACTGAGCGAGGTGTAGCCGAAGCCCGCTTCAAAACCCCAGCGGCCGGAGTCGGCTTCACCGAAGAAACCGATGACGCGTTGATACGTGAGTTCCGCGCTGAGTTGCGGATCATCCGTGGCGCCGTCACGGGCAGGCAGCACGGGGCTGACGGTGGAGAGGGAGTTCATCTGGATCGTATCCCCCACCACTTGGGAGGCGTTCTGATAACCCCAGTTCCACGTCATCCCACCCACGTTGCCGCTGCTGTCCACGAGGTTGTAGCCGTCATCGTACGTGTGATTGATGCCGCCGATGGGGGCACCGGGACTGCTGAACACCGGAGGGGGCGGCGTGAGGGCCGTATTGCCAAAGGCGCTTTTGAAGTTCATGCCGAAGCGCGCGCCGAGGCTGAAGCGGTTGAGATTCTCGTTCCCATCCTGGGCGTGCGTGAGCAGCGGCGTAAGGGCGGTGAGAGAAAGGGCGGAGTAAAGGACTAGTCGTTTCATAGGTCGATAATGTTCGAGAGTGGCTTAGCGAGGGGTTTGGACCAGCACGCGGTAAAAGCGGGAGTTAAGTGTGGTAGGCAGGCTTTCGGTCTTAGGCGGACCGTCATCATACCACTGCACTTTGTTGGCCACGGCGGTGATGCTGGGAACGGCGGTCTTCCAAGTTTCGAAGTCGCTGGTGTACTGCACCACGTAGGTGGTTCCCGGCGTGGAGGTGAATTCGATCAGGAAACGGCCGCTGACGAGTTGCAGGCTGCGGTCGATCGAGATGATCGGGCCGTTGCCTTCGCGGACGTCCACGATGCCGAATTGAATCGTGAATATCGGGTTGGGGATGGGCACCCGGCTGTCCCGGCGATATTCGATCATGAAATCCACGAACGCTCCGGCCTCGAGAGGCAGGGCATATTCGAGATAAGGCGTGCCTTCGACATTGCCGCTCGCGTTATAGACCAGCACATCGGCCGGCAGTCCCTGGATCGAGAGCCGGACGCCGTTGGCCAGGAGATTCCCGGTGTTGTTGACCCGGACAATCTGCTCGTAGAGCCCGGTCTGCGGGTTCAGCACGATGGGCGAGGTCTGGACGAGGTTGAGGATGGGCGCGGGGACTATGCCCGTGCCGCTGACGATGATGTCAAAGGGGTTCTCGTTGGCATCATTGTTGGCGATGTGCAGGGCGGCGGTTTTAAAACCGGCGCTGGCCGGCGTGAAACGGATCGTGAAGGTGGTGGAGCCCAACGGACCGCTTACGGGTGAAGCGGCGGTGGCCACCACGGTGAACTGGCCGGCGTCCAGGCCGTCAATGCTGATGCCGAGACCGGTCAGGTTCGCGTTGCCGGTATTCTTGATGGTGAAAACCATGTCCGCACTGAAACCGGTGACGATGGAACCGAAAGTTCTCGCACCGCCATCAGCCACGTCAACGGTCAAGGGTTGTTCCACGACGATCTCCGGGGCGGTTGAGCCCGTGCCGGTCAAAATGATGTCGAAAGGATTTTCGTCGCCATCATTGTTGGCGATGTGGAGCGTGGCCGTCTGCGGACCAGCGACCAGCGGGGTGAAGCGCATGGTGAACGTCGTCGTTCCCAGCGGGCCGCTCACCGGCGCGGTGGCACCCGCCACCAAGGTGAACCGGGTCGCATCCGCACCATCAACGGTGATGCCGAGGCCGGTCAGATCAGCGTTGCCAGTATTCTTGATGGTGAAAACGAGGTCAGCAGTGGAGCCGACGGCCACCACTCCAAAACCTTTGCTGCCGCCATCGAGGATGTTCGTGTTCAGGGGTTGTTCCACCGCGATCTCAGGGCCGGTAACACCCGTGCCGGTGAGGGTGATGTCGAAAGGATTCTCGTTGGCGTCGTTGTTGGCGATGTGCAAGGCGGCCGTTTTCAGACCGGCGCTCGTGGGTGAGAACCGGATGGTGAACGTGGTGGTTCCCAGCGGGCCGCTCACCGGTGCGTTGGCGGTGGCGAAGACGGAGAACTGGGAGGCATCGACGCCATCAATGTTGATGCTCAGATCGGTAAGGTTCGCGGTGCCGATGTTCTTGATGGTGAAAACGAGGTCAGCATTGAAACCAGAGGCCACCAAGCCGAAGCTACGGCTGCCACCATCGAGGATGTTCGAGTTAAGGGGTTGTTCCACGGCGATCTCCGGGGCGGCTCCGCCACTGCCGTTGAGGATGATGTCGAAAGGATTCTCGTCGTTGTCATTGTTCGCGATGTGCAGGGCGGCAACCTTGAGGCCGCCGCTCAGGGGGGCGAAGCGAACAGTGAAAGTGGTCGAGCCATTCGGGCCAGTCACGGGGGCATTAGGATTGACGGTGACGCTGAACAGAGCGGCATCCAAGCCATCGATGGTGATGCCCAGGCCGGTGAGATCGGCAGTGCCGGTGTTCTTGATGGTAAACACGAGATCGGAAGTTGAACCAACGTTTACGGAGCCGAAGTCCTTGAGGCCACCATCAGCGATGTTCTGCGCCAGGGGCTGTTCCACGGCGATCTCGGGGGCGGGGATTTCCAGCGCGGGGACGGAGATGACGTTGCCTTGCAGAGTGACGGCAGCGATACGGGCCAGTGCCCGGCCTTCCAATGTGGCGCCGGTCGCGAGGCTGATGGATTGATCCGCCAAGATGTTACCGACCATGGCCGCCGTGGTTCCGATCGTGGCCGAGCTGCCGACCTGCCAGAACACATTGGCGGCTTTCGCATCGCCGATGAGCACCACCTGCATACCGGAGGTGATGGTCAGGGACGTGGCGATCTGGAAGATGAAGACGGCGTTCGGGTCGCCCTGGCCATCCAGTGTCAGGATGCCGGCGGAGACTTCCAGTGAAGAACCGGACCTGTAGAGGCCGGGAGGCAAGGTCTGGCCACCGAGGTTACCGGCCACGGTGATCGGAGCGGTGTCGCGGGTGGAAGCGTCAATGAAAGCGGTGGTCAGGTCGCCTTGGGCGGCCTGCGCGATGGGGTTGTTGATCTCCATGTTGCCAGTGACGACACCGGGCGGATAACCGGAGACGGCGGTACCGGGCCAGAGGCCCATGTTGCCATTCACGACGGTGAATCCAACGCTGGTTATGGTGGAACCGGCCAGCACGCTGAAGTTACCCGCGGTGCGGAGGTCCACCGGCAATTCACCGGCGCGGACGTGTTGGAGGGGAAGGAGCAAGGCCAGCAGGAAAAGAGCGAGACTGCGGACAATGGACGAATTCTGCGGAAACTGACCCGGTGCGGCGGCAGAAAGTCCGCCGGCCAGGTTTGATAGATAATTCACCCGCTCAAACTACCCGATATTCCCAAAGCCCAGAACGGGGGGAATTCCCCCAAGGCTGGGTGGCACTGGAAAGAATAGGAAGAAAATCAGGGAATCTGACTCTGCCGCTCATAGCGGTCAGGGGAGAAATTCCTCAATGAATAGCCCGTTTAGCGGATCAGAATCTATCTCACGGCTCTTTTCGCAGACATTCCAGTTTGTGGATATCCGTGATGGCGAATTTAAGGGCCCAAGCACGATTGAACTTCAGTTCGTAGTAATCATCGACGGAATGACGAAGCTGCTGGACGACGCGGGTTTCATGGGGTGTTAGGGATTCTGATTGTTCCAGGTCGATGAGCATCGAAACCACCCTCGCCTTCTTCATGGGAATCTGCGCCGCAGTAGCATAAAAATCCTCATGCAACTGCTGCCGTATCGCGTCCAGCTTCCTCACCCAACTCGTTTCGTTCATGCTTAAGGCAAAAGACATCTAGTGTCCTATTATCGCAAACTAGCATTTAGCCCTAGGCACACTAGGGGCAAAAATACCAAAACGAGACAAGAGTGCCAGAAAGGGTTGGGGAAACTGAGATAATGTGAGCCTATTGTTCACTGAAACCCATTGAGTTTGCAGATGCGGGGCAAGCCGCGCTCCAGGCCATGGATCAAAGGATTGGTTTCTCGGGGGCCAGTGAGTTCCGGATGGCTTGGGCGAGTTTGAGGGCCTGGAACGGTTTGGTGAGAAAGTTTAGGCCTTCCTTCATGGGAAAGTCCTTGGCCACGACGTCGGCGCTGTAGCCGCTCATGTAGATCACCTTCAGCTTCGGGTTTTCTGCCAGCAGACGTTGGGCGAGTTCATGACCATTGATCCCATCAGGCATGACCATGTCCGTCAGTAGGACTTGGATTTCGTTTTGGTGTTGGGCCCAGACTTCCAGTGCTTTGACGCCGGTGGGAGCTTCCAGCACGCGATAGCCGAGCTGGGTCAGGCCTTTGCGCACGGAGTTGCGGAGGGAAGCGTCATCCTCACAGAGGAGAATAGTTTCGGTGCCACTCGGCAAGGACGCCAGCGTGCGGCGCTCTGGTTTCGCGCCGCCATTCCGGGCCAGCCGGGGCAGGTGGATGCGGAAGGTGGTGCCGTGGCCGATCTCACTGTAGACGTTGATCCAGCCTTGATGCTGCTGGACGATGCCGAACACGGTGGCGAGCCCAAGACCGGTACCTTTGCCGACATCCTTGGTAGTAAAAAAGGGTTCAAAGATCTTGGGCAGGATCTCCGGAGGGATGCCGGTGCCGCTGTCGCTGACGCTCAGACGGACGTAGGAACCGGGACGTACCTGCGTGGATTGTGTCGCCGCGAACTCGTCAAATTCCACACCGGACGTCTCGATGATGATCTGGCCGCCATGGGGCATGGCGTCGCGGGCGTTCACGGCGAGATTCATCAGGATCTGATCCATCATGCTGGCATCGGCGTGAATGAAGAGAGGTTGCGAGGCGAGTTTCAGCCGGATGTTGATCTGTTCACCCAGGATGCGACGCAGCATCTTGGTGGTGCCGTTGATCGTTTCGCTGAGATCCAGATCGCGCGGCTGGAAGACTTCCTGACGGCTGAAGAGGAGCAATTGCCGGGTGAGGGCGGCAGCGCGCTGGACGGTGGCGGCGATCTCGTCCGCCGATTCTTCCTGCTCGGGGGTCAACCCTTCGCTCATCTTCAACAGTTCAGACTGCATCTGGATGACCGCAAGGATGTTGTTGAAATCATGGGCGACGCCGCCCGCAAGCTGGCCGATGCCCTCCATCTTTTGGGACTGGCGCAACTGCTCCTCGAATTTCTTTTGGACGGTGATGTCCTTGGCGGTGCCGACGAGGTGGTAAACTTCGCCCGCAGAATCAAGGATGGGAAAGGCGCGGTCGCGAATCCAACGGATCTCCTGGTCGGGCCGGTGGATGCGGTATTCTTCATCATAGGTGCCAGCAGTCTGTTTTTCCTGGGAAGCGAGACGGATGCGCTCGCGGTCCTCGGGATGAATGGCCTCCAACCAGGTGTGGGGCGCAGTATAGAGACTGGCGCAAGTGCGGCCCCAGATCTTTTCATAGGCCGGACTGACGTAAATCATCTGGTTCTTGGAGGGGTCGGTGATCCAGAAGACTTCCTGAATGTTCTCCGCCAGTTCGCGGAAGCGGGCTTCACTGACGCGCAAATCTTCCGCACGCTGATGTTTTTCGGTGATATCCGCGATGCTGAGGTAGGCGAGCTGGTGGCCGCCGGGACTCTGGACCATGGCTCCACTGTAACTGAAGATGCGCCGCCAATCGGTGCCGATCTTTTCAATGCGGATCTGGCAATCCTCCAGGATTTCACCCCGAAGAATGTCGGCCAAGGGCCACTCTTCCACAGGAAGCACGATTCCATCCATGGTGGCCAGGCGGAAGACGGTGGCGAATTCCTGGAAGCGACGTTGCGCCTCTTTCAGATCGGAAAACCCGTGCATGTCCAAGCAGGCGCGATTCAAGTGCAGGAGTTGACCGGAGGTATCGGAAATGACCAGGCCCTCAGAAAGATTATCCACCACGGTCTGGAGCTGTTCCTCGCCCACGCGGATGGCTTCTTCCGCACGAATGCGAGAGGTGATATCGGCACGGATAGCGATGTAATGGTGGGGTTTGCCATGAGCGTCGAGGAAGGGGACGAGGGTGGTGTCCACCCAATAGAAGGAGCCGTCCTTGGCCTTGTTCTTGATCTCGCCGTGCCAGACTTTTCCTTGGGCGATGGTGGTCCAGAGATCGCGGATGAATTCGCGAGGATGGTGGCCGGAGTTGATGATGCGGTGGTCCTGCCCCAGCAATTCCTCGCGGGAATATTTGGAAATGGCGCAGAACTTGTCGTTCACGTAGGTGATCTTGCCCTGCGCGTCGGTGATGGCGACGATGGCGTGTTCATCCAGGGCCGTCTTTAGGTCGAGGACTTCCCGGGCGGAGGTGACGAGGGCTTGCTCGGCAGTTTTGCGTTCGGTGATATCCGCGCGGATAGCGATGTAATGGTGAGGTTTGCCATGGGCATCGAGGAAGGGGACGATGGTGGTATCCACCCAGTAGAAGGAACCGTCCTTGGCCTTGTTCTTGATCTCGCCGTGCCAGACTTCTCCGTGGGTGATGGTGGTCCAAAGGTCGCGGATGAACTCGCGGGAGTGATGACTGGAGTTGATGAGTCGGTGGTCCTGACCGATCAGTTCCGCGCGGGAGTATTGGGAGATGGCGCAGAACTTGTCGTTCACATAGGTGATCTTGCCTTGGGCATCAGTGATGGCGACGATGGCGTGTTCATCCAGGGCAGTTTTCAGATCGAGGACTTCGCGGGCTGAGGTGGTGAGGGCCTGCTCGGCAGTTTTGCGTTCGGTGATGTCAGCGCGGATGGCGATGTAATGGTGAGGTTTGCCTTGAGCATCAAGGAAGGGGACGAGGGTGGTGTCCACCCAATAGAAGGAGCCGTCCTTGGCCTTGTTCTTGATCTCTCCGTGCCAGACTTTTCCTTGGGCAATAGTGGTCCAGAGATCGCGGATGAATTCGCGAGGATGGTGGCCGGAGTTGATGATACGGTGATCCTGCCCCAGCAATTCCTCGCGGGAATATTTGGAAATGGCGCAGAACTTGTCGTTCACGTAGGTGATCTTGCCCTGGGCATCGGTGATGGCGACGATGGCGTGTTCATCTAGAGCGATCCGGAAATCGCCCATCTCTTTCAAGGCCGTGCTTAGTTCGCTTTCCTTCAGCTCCAGCCGGGAGATGGCGCTTTCGGCATCGCGACGGGAACGGTGAAGAAGTTCGCAGAGAATGCTAAGCAGCGTGCCGGTCAAAATGAGCACGGCCTGTTGCCAGCGCGAGGCTGGATTGGCCACGGCGATGCTATAGAGGGGCGGCAACAGAAAGTAACTGGCTCCGAGAAAGGAAACGAGGGTGGCGATGAGCCCGGGGACAAGGCCGCCGAGATAGGCGCAGAACACGATGGGAACCGTGAAAATGATCAGGGTGGGATAACCGCCGAACAAATCACCGATGGCCCAGAGCAGACCGAGCGCAAGGAAAGGCAGAACAAGGGCCAGAGAGTTGACCAGAACGGCTGAAGGGAAAGGGGCGGGCGGAGACTTGGTGTGAGAGCCCGGGCTTTTCATAAAACGAAAACAGGGTACGGATGCTGCCTTTGGTTGGCGCAAGGTTGAGAGGGTGCAGCGATATAAACAAGGAATTATCGGATATTTAATTATATTTTCGGGAATGGTCTTTTTTGCAAAATGCAAATGGCGGGCAAGTTATCAAGGGGATGAGATTAATAATTTTTCGGCTGCGTAGGGATAAGAAAATGGGGTGGACCAAAAACCTCGTTAATTAGCGGTTATATAAGGAGGGAAAATAGGGCAGGTATTAGCCAGCCCCCATCCTACAGCAAAAAGTGGTGAGTCATGGAAATGGGCAATGATTGGAGAAAGGCCAAACGGCACCGCTTGATTAGAGGCGTTTTATGCAAACACAGAGGAGAGAGACTTACAAAGTCTCGATTAAAAGAGGCGAGAAACTTTGAGGGTATCCCAATCTGCACATAATGCGAAAAATCTTGGTTTGTAATTTCCTTTATCCGAAGGGTTTCGGAGAAATGTCGCTGTGGGATAACTGATTTCGGTTGTTTTGTGGTGTGGATGTGGAAAATTACGAGTGCTGGCAGCTCGCTGCTGGTAAAGGAAGGGCTTAAGGTAATTTTAAGTTCTCAGTTTTAAGTTTTGAATTGAGAGCGGAGAAGCGCCGGAAAATCCCAGGCCGAGTGATTCGTTGGAATCGTTTTGGCATCCTTATGGAGTCATTGCGGATATGTGAGTGTGTCGGGCGTATGGATCAGGGCTCGTAAGCCGGAGGGGGAAAGGGACGTCGGTCGAGAATGGGACCGGGGAATCTCCAGTAGCCACTGCGGAACCGGCCTGGCCTTGGACTTACGCTGAATTTGAACTCTCAATCGTAGGGAGGGAGGAAACGATATCTCACAGGGGTCGGATGGTTTCATTGTTCTTTGACATAGTTCCTGAGACTGGCTGTAAAGCTGTCTTGAGATCGTCTGCTGGTCTGGATTGGCCA
>CALRJY020000036.1:0-67737 GCA_943367715.1 Chitinophaga pinensis
TTCACAAAGAAACGCAGCCCGGTAGGGCGAGACGAGCTAGCCCCGACGTTTTGGTCGGGGTCGAGCCCTGACCTTTCCTTCAAGGCACCACGATAACCACGCCCCACCACCGCCGAAGCACGACGCCTCTCCTCCCTCTCCCTTCAATAGGGAGAGGGCTGGGGTGAGGGTTGAGCGCGCCAAGCGTCAAATAAAACGCCCAGCGCCTTCCCCTCCCCCCACTGGGAGGTCGAACTTCGACCTCTGAATTCCCTTTAGGGAACTATGTCAAAGAACAATGAAACCATCCGACCCCTGTGAAGTATCGTTTCCTCCCTCCCAACGATTGAGAGTTCAAATTCAGCGCAAGTCCAAGACCCGGCCGGTTCCGCAGTGGCTACTAAGGATTCCCCGGTCCCATTCTCGACCGACGTCCCTTTCACCCTCCGGCTTACGAGCCCTGATCCATACGCCCGACACTCTTCACAGATCCTGATAGCCAAGAGACCGGCTTCAATCCTCCTTCTCCCTCACGGGAGAAGGATTGAGGATGAGGGTGCCCCCTCTTCCCGCCCGCCTCTCGACCTAACGGCTCCATAAGGATCGCCATCTCCCCGCCAACGCAGGACACAACAATGCAATACATCACATCGAAATGTTTGATGACTTGGGATTCTCCAGTGGCTGTCTAGCGCTCCGAAAGAGCACAACCACCGTTCTACCCGTCCTTTACCAGCAGCGAGCTGCCAGCACTGAAAACCATAGCAAAAAACCACAATTCCGCCATCACTTTTCGCTAAAATTTGCACTCAAATCCGAACCAATTCACTCCCAAGAACTTCCGAAAATCACCACCAGCGTAACTCGCTATTCTACTTTCCCATATCTGCGCTTATCTGTGTCCATCTGCGGTTACTTCCCCTCTCCCTTCCCGCCTAATTCCACCCCTTCTTCACCAGATCCTTACCGTGCAACACCTCATGCACCACTTTCAAAATCGTTTCCGCCGTATAAGGCTTCGGCACGAAATGCTCCACCCCCGCTCCCACCGCTCGCGAAACACTGCTATGCGATGACAGCCCGCTCGACGCGATCACCTTCACCGCCGGATTCAACACCTTCAACGCGATGATCAGCGCGGGCCCATCCATGATTGGCATCGCCATGTCCGTCAGTACCACGGCGATCTCCTGCTGTCGCACCGCATAAAGCGCGATCGCTTCCGCCCCGTTCCCTGCCTGCAAAACCCGGTAACCGAACCGTTCCAAGGTCCGTTGCGCCACACTGCGGATGGCTTCCTCGTCATCCACCAGCAAAATCAGTTCCCCGTCGCCCTGTGGCAACCGCATCTGCTCCAGCGCGACTTCGTCCGTCGCCTCTTTCGTCGTATTGGCCGGGAAATAGACTTTGAATTTCGTTCCCTTGCCCATCTCGCTGTAAAGATGGATGAAACCCCCATGGCTTCTCACGATCGCCATCGTGGTGGATAGTCCCAGCCCCGTCCCCTTGCCGATTTCTTTGGTGGTGAAGAAGGGCTCGAAAATCTTGTCCTGGATCGCCCGTGGTATTCCCGTGCCGGTGTCCTCCACCTTTATCACTACATAAGCGCCCGGACGAGCCTGGGCGCTCATGGCCGCATAACTTTCATCCAGCAACACATTCTCCATGGTCACCATTACTTTCCCGCCATTGGGCATCGCATCCCGCGCGTTGACACACAGGTTCATGAACACTTGATGCATCTGCGTCGGATCTCCCATCACCGTCCACAGATCGCGGACGGAGGTGAATTCCACCGTGACACTTTTCGGAAAAGTATCCCGCATGATCTTGACCAGCTCGCGCATGACATGGGCCGGATTGATCACGATACGGCGTCCCTCCACTCCCCGCGCGAAAGACAGCACCTGCTTCACCAATTCCGCACCCCGCTGCGCACTTCCCTCCAAAGTATCAAGCACCGCCAGTCCGTTCTCGTCCTTGACGGAATCTCTCAGGATTTCCACCGCCATCAGGATCGGTGCCAGCACATTATTCAGGTCATGCGCCACCCCGCCTGCGAGCGTACCGATGCTCTCCATGCGTTGGGCCCGGAGGTATTGGCTCTCCAGTTTTTTCTTCTCCGTGATGTCGCTGTTGATGGACAGCACGGACTTCGGCCGCCCCTGCGCGTCCCGCACCAGGCTCCAGCGCGCATCCACCGTGAGATCGATTCCGTCCTTGGTGCGCTTGATCATCTCGCCTTCCCACTCACCATTCCGCAGCACCGCCGCATGAGCCTCCCTGAATTTGGCTTCATCCTTGTAAAGCAGCTCATGGGACTTGTGCCCCACTGCCTCCCCGGAATTGTAGCCATAGACCCGCTCCGCTCCCTTGTTCCAGAAGATGATGCGGTCCTCCATGTCCATCACCACGATCGCCTCATGAGATGCGTCCAGGAATTCAGCCTGTTCCCCCACCCGGATCTGCACCTGCTTCAACTCGTCGATGTCCGTACAGGTGCCGATCCATTTGAGGATATTACCGTTGGAATCTAAGACTGAAACGGCCCTCACCAGCCACCAGCAGTAAACGCCATCCCCCCGGCGTATCCGGCACTCGCTGGAGAAAGGCGTGTTCGCCACTGCCGAATGCTCCCAGGCATCCATCACCCGTTGCCGGTCTTGCGGGTGGAATGAATTCAGCCATCCTTGGGCCAGCGCCTCGCTGGCGTTCAGCCCCGTGTAAACCGCCCATTGCGGGTTCACATACACATTGCTGCCATCCGGTGCGGTGACCCAAATGATTTGTGGCATCGCTTCTGACAAGGTGCGGAATTCCGCCAGACTCGTCCGCAATGCCTGTTCCGCCGCATAACGCTCCGTGACATCCTGGGCCATGCCCACGATTTTCTGCGGCTGGCCGGTTTTCGGCTCAAAGAATATCCGGCCGATCTCGTGCACTATTCTCACCTCCCCCGTCGGCCGGATCAACCGGTGGACCAGGGAATACTCGCTGCGCTCTCGGATCGCCTTCGCCACGGCCTCCCGGATCGCCTCCCGGTCATCTGGATGAACCAGCCCAAAAAACAGATCGTTACTCACTTCGACCGCGCCCGGCTCGTAACCTGCGATCCGGAAACTCTCGTCCGACCAGCGCAGAGTCCCCCGGTCCACACCATTTGCCTCGTTCAACTCCAGTTCCCAGCTCCCGATATGGGCGATCCGCTGGGCGAGCGACATGTTGGCTTCGCTGGCCTGCAAAAACTCCTCAGTCTGCTTGCGTTCGGTGATGTTGATATGCATCACCACCACCCCCCGCCGCTGATCCTTCGCCAGTGGATTTACGCGCATCAAAAACCACCGCTGTTGGGCGGGCGCATGACAGGCGTACTCCATCGAAAAAACCTTTTCCTCCCCGCTCAGCACCGACCGGATTCCTTCCGCCGCCCGGTGTGCATCAGCCGCCCCGTTCCCCAGCGCCTGATCGCAAACTTTGAAGTAATTGAGCTCCGTCCCCTGCCCCGGGTGAGGTGCCTGATTGGCTGCGGCAAACCGCCGCCATGATTCATTCGTGGAGACGATGTTCCCTCCCGTATCCAACAGGGCGATATGCGCTGGCAACGCGTTGAGAATGGCCGCCTCCTTGCCCGCTTCGCTCTCCCGCAACTGTTCCTGGGCGCGCCCCAGCAGGAACGTTCTCCCATCTCGGCCCACCACGCTGTCCACCTGACCCAAAGTCAGTTCCTCCAACCGTCGTTCCGTTTCGAGCAACGTTTCGATGAGCGCCGCGATCTCCTCGTTCACGTCTCTCGGCGGAGGTACAACTTTCACGCTCATAGATTTGCGCTCTCCAATCCCAAGGTCTGCAACACCAGTGCCGTCTGGCTGAGATTACCGACTATCTTCCGCATCGGAGCCGGCCCGATTTTAAGCACTGTCGGCGTCATGAAAATTCCGTCCGCCAGCCCTCGCTTGGGTTCCCGGAAGATATCCACGATCTCGATCTCATGCCGCTCCAGCAGATGCTTCCGGCACAGGGCCGTCAGGTTGGCCAGCGCCTGCGCGGAATTCGGCGTATCCCCCGCCACATACAGCCGGAACTTCACCATTTTGCCGGAACTCATGATTTTCCTCCGCTGCGTTTGGATCTCATGGCGTCACCACCCCGCAATTCCCGCATCCGGATGCGTCCTTGCGAAAGCTGCCCTTTGCGGCTGTGCGTAGTGCGTTCCAGCAATGTTTTCTCCACTTGCTTCGCCAGCAGTTCAGTCTGCAGGGATTTGGCCCGCACCTCCAGCACCGCCTCCTCCGCATCCAGGCTCACGCGTTTCAATTTCGCGGCCACTTCCGCCACCTCCCGGGCCACCCGCTCCGCGCTTTCCTTTTCCCAGCGCATCGTGCCCATCAACACTTCGCCACCCGCCGTATAAATATCGGCCAGCGTCACCCCGCTATCACTCAGGATCAGTTCCCGTACCTGGTTGGAATGCGATGTGCCCCGGGATTTAATGATGGACAGCCCCCGGTTGCGTTCCCCGGCTTGCACCAGATAATTCAGGTGGATCCACGTGTCCGCGATGGTGGATATCTGTAACGGTGTGCCCCCTTCAAGCTGGCCGTTCATCTCATCCAGCAGGCTCGTGCAAACAAGTGTAGTGCCATCCGCCTTCGACCAGTCAATCAGCCGTTCCGCCACACCGTGCGCCGTCAACTCATTGCCCACCTTGGCCAGCGTGGACACCGGGTCGATCACCACACACCGTGCCTTATGCTCCCGGGCCAATGACTTGATGCGCACCAACAGGCTTTCCGCGCTGCCACTGATGGCCCGCGCGGAGATCATCTGCAGCACTCCACTCTTCACATGGCGGTCCAGCCGGATGCCCACAGAGGCCAGGTTGCGGACCACCTCGCTCCCGTCCGAATCGAAACTGAAAAACATCGTCCGCTCACCCCGTCGGCACGCTGCCTCCGCAAACGCCCCGCTCAAAGTCGTTTTTGCCGTGCCCGGAAAACCGGTGATGAGCACGCTGGCTCCCCGGTAGTAACCGCCGCCCAGCATCGTATCCAATCGCTTCACCCCGCTGGAGACCCGCTCCTGCGAGACGTTGACCTCCTTGGGTCCGAGGGTACGGGCAATGGCCACGTCGAAACCATGACTGCCGATCACAAAGGGCGCTTCGTTTTCATCAAAGCCGGAACCGCGGTATTTCAGCACGCGCAGATTCCGTTGCGATACCCCCAAGGCCACCCGGTGGTTCAGCATCACTGCACAGTCCACCATGAAATGCATGAAACCAAAGGGGTCCGAGCCGAACGAACTGGCTTCATCCCCATCCGCCTTGGCCGTGATCAGCCCCGTCAACCCCCGCTCGATCAGCCACTCGTGCAATCGGTAGACCTCCCGTCTTTTCGAGGTCGCATCAGGCAGCAGCGCCAGCACGATGTCGATCGCATCAAAGACGATGCGCTTGGCCCCCATCTCCTCCGCTTGCGCGCCCAGCACGGCCAGCATCCCGCTGAGATCGAACTCCCCTGAATGAACCAGATCCGCGGACGGCTGCGCATCCAGAAAGAATAGCGTTTTGCGCTGTAACTTAGGCAGTTCCCAGCCAAACACCTCCGCGTTCGCCACCACCCGCTTGGCCGTCTCCTCAAACGCCACAAAGATGCCCGGCTCATCCCCCTCCCGCGCACCCTCTACCAAAAAGCGCAAACCGAACAGGGTCTTTCCTGAACCAGGTCCGCCTACCAGAAGCGTGCTGCGTCCCCGAGGCAACCCTCCATGGGTGATCTCATCAAAGCCAGAGATGCCCGTAGGCACCTTGACGCTGTTCTCATCGGGTCGCTTCTTGGTTCTTTTCATCAGCAGAGGGGGAATGCCCGGATAGGGCGGAACAAAGTCTTCAAAAGCGAGAGTAGCACCTCTCGGATAGGGAAAATGTTCACACTCCACCTTGCGCCATTCTAGCCACTTAGCGAACTTAATCTTCATTGTAATAAATTCTTATTACAATGTCGGGCCGATGGTGGTGAGAAGCCGTAAGAACGGTGAAGCAAAGACAAATAACGGCCCCTAGCCAAGCTCTCCTCCTATTCCTAAGCCACCAAGTTCTACCGATACCGCCGTGGCAGCACGATCCGGAACGAAGTCCCCGCCTCCGCCGAACTCGCCATCTCCAGGCTGCCATCCAGCAACTCACACAGTCGTTTCACGATCGAGAGCCCGATCCCTTCCCCCGCTTGCTGGCCTCCCTTCTCACTCGTAGAAGCACCTGCTGGCGTGGTCAAAACGTGCGAAGTCACTCCCTCCTTGTCGGCCGCTTTTTCATCCGACTCCCGCGCACTCTCCGTCGCCTCTTGGATCACCACCGCCATCGGCGCACTCGGTCCGGCCTGAATTCCCGGCCCGGTATCCTTGACCAGCAACCACCAGCTTTGCTTCTCCTCCCCCCAACTCACCGTCACTCCGCCTTCGTGCGTGTACTTCAGCGCATTCAGCAACAGATTCTGCACCAGCCGCCGGATCTTGACCGCGTCACTCTCCACGGAAAATGGCGAAGGCCCTTCCACCTTGAGAAACAGCCCGCGCTCGCGCGCCAGATGACGATTGGCCGTGCCCATGTCGGTGATCAGCGCAGCCACGTCAAAAGTCGCTACCACCCGCTGATCTTGCCCCGCCTCCAGCCGCGCCAGGTCCATCAACTCACCCAGCATCAAAGACACCGCTTCCACCCCTTGCTGCAGCAACGTCGCCAGCTCCACCCGCTCAGTTTCGGCCAGATGCTTTTCACTCAGCACATCCGCCGCCGTGGTGACCGACTGAACATTGCCTCGCAGATCATGTAGGGCCTGGCGGATGAGCGTCGCCCGATGCTGCTCGATTTGCTTGACCGCTGTCAGCGCCTTCTCCAAATCCTCCACCCGTCCCGCCGCCTCCGCCTGCTGCATCCGCGCATATTGACTGGTGCTTTCGCTGATCGCTTCATTGACGAAATTTATCAACTGGCGATTCGCCTCCACCAGCGCCTCACAGGAAAAATCGGGATTGCTCAAGCGAAACGTCTCCAACTCCTCAAACAGGCAAAGCTGAAGATGTCCCCATTCGTGCATCACCTCTTCCAGCCGGTAACCCTGTTGCCAGCGATGCAGCCCATGCTTGATCTCCTGCTCCTTTTGCTCAGCGTCCGCTGCCCGGGCTTCTCCACCACCTGGACGCGAGCGCAGCTTGTGCTCAAAAGCATCCAGTGCCTCGGGAATATGATCATTGAATTGGCTGCGGGTCAGGGACTGCGCCGTGGTCTGCTCCGGATCCGCCTTGGCCGCCTTGCGCCAGGCGAGCAAGATTGCCTCCCGTCGGCCCGCCAAATAATCGCTCAGTGCGTTGAACTGTTGGCTCTTGGATTCGTGCATCTCCCCCGATTGTCGTGTCAAAAGCCAAAATATGCAATCGACAGGCATTAAATATGCCCAGCTACGGCTACTTCCCCCGATACTTGGACGGATTACGTATCCGGTCCAGTCGCTCTGCCTCCTCTGCACTCACCACCGCCTCGTGCTCCCTCCGCTTGGCCAGCCCCATCATCGTCCGCGGCAGATACCAGACTTCCCTGGCCATCTCACCGATCACCAGCAGGATGTGCTCAAGCATTTTCATAAGCTGGTTCAAACTATCAAGCTGCCTTCAACGCCTTCATCGCGCCCCGCCGATACGTCGGCTTCACAAATGCATCCGCCCGGAAACCGCTCGGCCCTTCCCAAGGCTCAAACCCATCGTAACCATCCGCCACAAAGTCCCCCTTGCGGACGAGTTCATTCCACGCCAGCTTTCGCAGTCCGGCCGCCACGAGCGATTGCGGAGAGGCCCCCTCCTCCGCGCTGTCCGCCTGGGTTTCGATATCTGAATTCATAGCTTTTTTGTTTTGAGTTCCGTTGACGCTTACGCCCGCTTGGGACCCGCCACAAACAGCACGATCCCGCCCACGAGTGCCAGCGCTCCCACGATCGGTGGTATGAAATGACTGTCTGTCGTCTTGATGCTCATGCCGAGAAATTCGATGGGCTTGCCCGGCGTCTTGAAGGTGATGCCCGAATAAGCGAGCACTACGATGCCTAGCGTCACTAGTATGACAGCTACAATGGACTTGGTGTTCATAATGAGTTGAAGATGAGAATGGAGTTGATGGATGATTTCAACGGCCCGAGACGTTGTGCATGTCGAAAAAGATCTTTTCCGGCACCCGGTCGCCCCGGTCCATGAAGGCACTGGGACTGAAGGTTTTCATCTGTTTGTACATGTCTTTGCCTCCCTCCGGCGGAAACACGGTGAACATGATCAAAGGGGAATCACCCATGGCTGCCCCAGCAAAGTCTCCCTTTTTGTTCGTCTTCACGGCATAACTCGTCGGCGTATTGCCCAAGTGCGCACCATTGACCTCCACGCGCATCCCCGAAGGTTCGGATTCAATCTGGATCGTTTTGTTGGCGGTATGCTGCGTCGCGCAACCGCTGAAACCAAAGATCGCCGTGACGGCACCGATCATCAGGAGTGAACCGAATCCCTTGAGGGTATCGGTCGCGCTAAGAGGTGTATTCTTCATAACTGATTTGCTCAGGCCCGTTTGCCGGAGATGACGTTTACCAAGATCATGATGATCGCCACCACGAGCAGGATGTGAATGAACCCGCCGATCGCGGTGCTCGTCACCAGACCGAGGAGCCACAGAACGATGAGAATGACTGCAATAGTATATAACATAAGAATTTATTTTGAGTTGAAAGGAGTTCGCCCCGGGCCGGAGCTTTCGCCTCGGCCCGGGGCGGATCGAATTACTTGGCCGCGACCGGAGCGACAACCATGTTGTTGTTCACGCTGATCACCCCGTAGATGTCGGAGATCAGTTTGGTCACCAGGCTCTTCTCAGCCTCGTTCTTGGCCGAACCGCTGACCGTGACGATACCGTCCGTCGTGGATACCTTCGTCTTGAAGGCGCTCGTCGAGCGATGGGACACCAGCGCGGACTTCACCTGCGCCGTGATGGAAGCGTCGTCGATCTTCTCGCCGATCGTTTCGGAAGTGGTGACCGGCGCCGTGGCGACCGTCATTTCATTCTTCACCGACTTCACACCTTCGACATCCTTGGCGTACTCCGTGGTCAGTTCCTTCTGCGCCATGCTGGAGGCTTCGCCGCTGAGGATCACCACGCCGTCTTTCACATTCACATCCGTCTTCGTCGCCCGCACATTGCGGTGGAACAGCAGCGTGCTCTTCACTTTCGTGGCGATCCAGCCGTCTGAATGTTCCGCCGGCATTTCGCCCTTGATCTTCAATTGATTATCCACGCTCTTGACGCCCGGGAGATTCTCCACGGTGTCTTGCGCCCACGCCTTGTGGGAGGAGTCAGCCACGGTACCGGTCAAGGTGACCATGCCGTTCTTGGACTCGGTGCGGATCGCGTCGTCCTTCAAGTACGTCTTGAACACATAGGACTTCTTGGCCGAAGCCTCGATGCGGTCATCCGTCTCGCCGGCGAAGACGGATACACTGGTGACGAGCAGGACGCTCAACATGGCGATGGGATAAATACGTTTCATACCGTTGATTTCTTTGGAATAACCGTGATTGGTTTTTAACATTGAAGTGAGGCTATCGCATGCGGGGGACTTGGCGAGATGGGGGTATCCCCCACGGTTGATCTGGAAGGCTTTAAACCGTTTACCGAACCCGCTGTCAGACGGTCGGAATCAGCGGCCCGAGGACTTGGGCATCTTGCCCGACTTCTTCTCTGTTTCCTTGCGAGGAGCTGCGGGCGCGACGGGCGGCTCATTGGTTTTATCCATGTATTTCCGGATCAACCAGTGTTTCTGCGCCCCTTCGATCAAACGCTCCAGTTCACGCATGGAAGTCTGGGTTTGGATGACCAGTCCGGGCAGATCCTTCGTTTCATTGGCCACCGCGTCCGTGATTTCGGGCAACCGCGCTGTGCCCTTCTGCACACTCATCACCGCCACGTTCAGGTTGGTGACCACGTTTCGCAATTCGTCCATCGTCACATTGGCCTGGACCAAAAGCTTCTGCGCCTCATCCGCCACGGCGGTTTCGGTGAGCAGCTTCCCCACGGTGCCTTTCCCCTGCTCCACTCCGGCAGTGATGCTTTCCAGCCGGATTGCCAGTTGCTCCACATGCTTCTGGGTGGCGTTCAGGTCGGCTCCGAGCTTAGTCCAAGTGTCGAGCCCTCCGTTGACTTTCTTGAGGACCATCATCGCTTCACTGCGAACCTCCTCCACGGCGGTTTCCAACGCACTTTGAAACTGATCATTGCAGATGATCGAGGCATTCTGCTCAGGTAAAGGCGTGCCTTCCCCTCGTGTGATCTCGAAAAAGGAATCTCCGGCCACACCGAACTTCTTTTTCACCACGGCAGACGAGTCCTCCCGGACAAACCGGAAAAAATCACGCCGAATGCTGGCGTGCGCTTCCATCCGGCCCGTCGTGTCCACCACCACATCGCCCACGGATCCCACGCGAGTGCCTAGAAAGTAAACCTCTGAACCTTGCCGGATTCCTGCCGCGCCATCCTCGGGCAGGATGATGCGCAGCGTGACGTTGCTCTTGAACCAGCGCTGGCTGTGGCCGGTCCATATCAGCCCCCCGACAAGCAGGGCGATGATGACGAGCACGAACGTGCCGGTGATCTCATGGACGCGATGGAATTTGAAGCGCTCAGTCATATCTTCGGATCACCAATAAGTGAGGTAAGACACCACAGCCGAAATGAAAAAAAGACCGCCCATGGAGCGGGTCAGGGCCTGTCGCGTGGCCCCCGGGATATCCGCCACCGAGCCGCCTACGCTCAGGCCGCTGATGCAACAGGAGGCCCCGGCGAAGAGTGAGGGCAGGATGCTCTTTGCCAAAATGTTGAAGACGTCCCGGGGCTGTAAAGCGTTGGAGAGGGTATCTGCAAAAAGCAGGAGATCACCGCTGCCTTTGCCGGTGGCAGCGGCGAAAAGGAATCCGCTGGCGAAGGCGATCAGCACGAATACCACGGTGAGGCAGAATGTGGCCACCGCCATGCCGAGCACCCGGGGCAACACGATGTGAGACAAAGGGTCTGGTTGCGGTGTCGTCAGGTCATTCAACTCACCGTCCGTTTTCAGCACGCCTAGTTCTGTCGTCATCGCACTCCCGCTGCGGACTATCACGATGAGATTGATAAGCACCGGCCCCAATTCGCGGGCCACCACCGTGACCAGCAGTGGCCCGAGCATTTGTGACAACCCCGCCTCTCCTGCCCAAAATGTCATCTGGACCACTACCGAAATCCCCACAAACACGGCTACGGCCAAGACAAACCAGAGCGGCTCCACTCCAATGACCAAGACCTGCCGGGCAAATGCCCAGCGAACTGGCCGGGACCATGTCCGTGGCCATAGGCTGATCAGCAACACCGTACCGATCACGCTCGTAGCATGCCGGACTTCGTCCCATTGGGCCCAAACGGAGGCACCCAGTCGCTCAACCCACTGTCCAAGCGCGTTTCGCGATTGGTCTGCTTCTTCGTTTGGTTCGGCGGTCATATGCCGTGGTTACGAAAATACGAACCGGTCATTTTTGAGCCAGTTCCACCATGCCGTTTACATGGGATGCCGGAGTGACGGCGACAGTTGCCGATGTTTTTGGCGCTTGTTTCAAGAGGCCATGATGGATGCCGGGCAAACCCGGCAATCCGGGCAGTCTCGGCGGGCCCCCATGACATCCCGCAGCTACGAATATAAGTCCGCTGCCCAAGAGGGTCATCAGCGTGCTCTTCAAACGTTGGTTATTCTTCATAAATTTGTATGGCTGCAAACGCTTATGGCGGAAAGGTGCCCCTTCCGCCCAGGTTCAACGGCCCTTGCCCTTTCCTTTATCGGAAGGGTGGCCCTTGCCCTTGTCGGGGCCATGGCCCTTTCCGTTATCGTGATCCCGTCCGGGAGGCGACCAATGCTTCGGATATTGCTGGACTACCCGGTTATGATGGGCAGCGGGAGCGTCATGAAAATCAAGTGTGACGGAAGGTGAGGCGAAAAGCACATCCACCGAAACGCGGGGCGGCGCCGGACGAGTTACCCAAGAACGTCCCTCCATATATACATATTGGCGGCGGGTGCTGCTGTAATAAACTTGGTAGCTGGGATAGTACACATAGTCATCGCGCACAATGACCTGAGTTTCTACATGCACAGGAGGTGGGGGTCGTACGTGGACTTGATGGTGAGGAGGTGCGTCCACATGGGCCACACATCCGATCAACAACCCGGCGAGACCGGCGGCAACGCCGACCGTGACATACTTGGTTTTTTTCATAAATTCTTGTTCAGGGAAGTTAAGGCGCGATTTTATCACTCACCCACTGGCGCGATTCTTGAAAACCCTGCTTCAGCGAATCATACGCTTTTCTTGAACCGGCCTTCACCCCTTCCCACGTTGACTCCGTGGCATTTTTGGCTTCGTCCAGTTGCACGTTGAGCTGGGCTTCCTGCGCGCGCAACGCCTTCAGTTTGGGCCTGGCCTCCGCTTTGACGGTGTCGCTGGATTTCTCGATCTTGGCTTCGAGCGCGTCCAGCTCCAGCTTGAGCTCGGCAAGTTGGGCTTGCATCTTGGTCGTGAACTCCGACTTCTGCGTGTAGGGGTAGTCCTTCATGTCCTGGACCACGGCTTCTGTTTTGGCCACGGCTTTGTCGAGTTGTTGTCCGGCAGTTTCGTCTTTTTTGCAGCCCACCATGAAAGATGCGGCGGCAAGAAACGTGATGATAAGTTTGGTATTCATAGATTGAGAGATTGGGAGAGACTGGTGCTGGCTGGAAGAAACAGCGCCGGCAGGATTGCCTGCCGACGCCATCAGAGGCGAACCGGATTAGAACGCGAAACGCATCCCGAGCCGGGCGACCCCATAATATTTCGTTTCATCAGGCAGCACGAACCGGGCGTCCGTGAAAATGCCCACGTTCGGGCTAAAGCGATATTCCAGACCGGCACCCACCTGTCCGAACCACGCTTTGGCCGTATCGAACTGATATCCGCCGCCACCAAAGATGTTGGGGGCGAAACCGCTGTCACCCAGCGGGAAACGCATGATCAGGTTCATTGAGGCGTTGTCCACCAACGCGCCTTTTTTATTCTCTGAATAGGCATCAGCTCCCACACCGAACGTGCGGTTGATGAAATAGCTCATGCCTACCCCGGCGCCCAACGTCGAATTGTGCCGGACCCGTGAGCCGGACAGATGATCGATGGTGTATTTGCCAACGGAGGCCGTCCCAAAGAGATCCATGGAGAACTCATTGGCCCGGTATGTCTCATGCTCTTCGCCGTGGGCGGCGACGGCAGTGAACGTGGCGAGCAGCAACGTGGCTGCTCCGATGTGTATTTTGTTTTTGATTAACATTGGAGCCGAAAGCTAACGCCTCTCCAGGATGACACCAACGGGGGGGTATCCCCAAGGGCCATCCTGCTGCTCGCGGGGGATATCCCCTATTGGTCAAAACGGCCTCGGTCCTGATACTCCTTCATCTCCTCGGCCAGACGGTGAGATTTCGGGATCTTGAATGAAACAAACCTTGACCATGCAGCGGTTGCGCAAAACCTTGCGGGAACGCACAGCTAAACTGGCCGCCGCCAAACATGAGCTGCAGCAAGGCATCATTCTGCGCAAAAGCGTGGAGACCACGCTGAAATCCAATAACGAACACTACGCCCGGCTGCTGAAGGAGTCCTTGCAACTGCAGGAGCAATTGCGGAAACTCACCCATCAGGTGCTGCGCGTGCAGGAGGAGGACCGCAAACATCTTAGCCACGAACTTCAGGATGAGATCGCCCAGTCCCTGCTGGGCATCAATGTCCGGCTGCTCTCCTTGAAAGAGGAAGCCCGGAGCAATACCAAGGGACTCAAGCAGGAAATCACCAGCACGCAACACCTGGTGGCCAAGTCGGTCCGGTCCGTCCGGCGGGTTGCACGTAAATTCGGCCGCCTATGAAACGTAACCTTATCGGTTTTTCCCGGCATTATCAGGCGGCCTTGCGTAGTCATCTCCAACAGGGTCCGCGCGCCAGTTTGGCTTCCGCCAAAGGTCTGGGCGGTCAAGCATTGGACGCCGGTTTGCAAACGTTGGAACTGGCCAAGCTTCACGAGCAGACCCTGGTCACAGACCTCTTGCCCGGCCTTCCTGCCCGTCAACGCCTCGCGCTCATCCGGCAGGCGGGCGCTTTCTTTGCCGCCGCCGTCATCCCCCTTGTGAAAACCCGGCGCAAAGCACCCGCTGCCGTGCCGCCGCTGTTCAACAAGTTCATTGAGACCCTGAGCCAGCGCACAGTGGAGCTTGCCGCCTCGAATCGGGAATTGAGCCAGGAAGTCAGCCAGCGCAAGACCGCCGAGAAAGCCCTGCGCAAAAGCGAACGTCATTACGCCCAGTTGTTGGACCAGTCGGATGTGTTGCAGGAGCAATTGCGGCGCCTGTCCCGCCGGGTCCTTTCCGTTCAGGAGGATGAACGCAAGAAGATCAGCCGCGAACTCCATGACGTCATCGCCCAGACCTTGAACGGTATCAATATCAGGCTGGCTGCCCTGAAGACCGAAGCCACCGCCAACACCAAAGGCTTGCAAGACCGCATCACCAGTACGCAGCGTCTGGTCGAGCATTCCGTGGATATCGTTCACCGGTTCGCCCGGGAACTGCGGCCCGCCGTGCTGGACGACCTTGGCTTGATCCCTGCCCTGCATACCTTTCTGAAAAGTTTCAAAGAAGAAACCGGCATCCATGTGAGCCTGTCCGCCGCCGCTGCGGTTGAAGAACTCAGCAGTGATAAACGGACCATTCTCTTTCGTGTGGCCCAGGAAGCCCTCACCAATGTGGCCCGGCATGCCCAAGCCAGCCACGTGGAGGTGAGGATCGAGAAACGCGAAGGCATCCTCTGCCTGCAAATACAGGACGATGGCCGGGGCTTCCCGGCTGAACGCGTGCTGCGCAGCAAGAAACAGAAACGTCTGGGCCTGCTCGGCATGCGTGAACGGGTAGAGATGATCCATGGCACCTTCACCATCCATTCAACCAATGCCCAAGGCACCCTCATCCAGGCAGAAATCCCCATCGCCGCTGGCCGCCCCCGGAGAACCAAATTGTGAACTCAAGCACCCCTAAAACTTTGCCCAAAACCGCCACCGCTCCTTCGCCATCCCCTGTTGCTTCGGCCAAAACCCCGGCGAAACGTATCACCGTGGTGCTGGCCGAAGACCATCACATCGTGCGGGAAGGCTTCCGCTCTTTGTTGAAGCATGAGGCCGACATCGAAGTGGTCGGCGAAGCCGAAAACGGACGCCAGGCCATTCAGCTCATCCGCAAGCTGCATCCGGAAGTGGTGGTGATGGATATCGCCATGCCCTTGCTCAACGGTCTGGAAGCCACCCGCCAGATCCGCAAGGAGTTTCCCGAGATCAAGGTGCTCATTCTCTCGGCGCACAATGACGACGCTTATGTCGAGCAAATGGCCGCGTTGGGTGCCTCAGGCTTCCTGCTCAAGCAGGCTTCCGCCCATCACCTCCCGACGGCGATCCGTGAAGTGCACAAGGGAAAGACTTTCTTCACCGCCTCCGTCTCCAAGCGCGTATTGGACCGGCACAACAAATCCCTGGATCGTGGTGAAAAAGGCGGCAACCGCCTCAGCTCCCGTGAGGTGGAAGTGCTCCAGATGATCGCCGAAGGCAAACCCAACAAACAGGTTGCCGCTGAACTGGGCGTGAGTTTCAAGACCGTGGACAAGCATCGCCAGCACTTGATGAGCAAGCTGGACATCCACGACGTGGCCGGCCTCACCCGCTACGCCATCTCCGAGGGCATCATCGAAAGCACCGTGCGGCTGACCATCTTATAGTCGCAGCCGGTTGTCCGCCTTTCATCATCCCTGCCCATTCTGCCGAGGCCCATTCGTGCCCTAATCCCACCCTTTCATCCCTCGTTTTCCTGCCTTCGTCCCATCTTCCTTTCCTCTTCTTTGAACCCTGCTACCAAATGGCTGGTCAATCACGAAGCATCTCATGACCGCACCCAGCCAGACCAAGCCGCCGTCGGACAAATGGAGTCCGCCCCTCCAAGTCGTGCTGGTCATCGTTCTCTGGAGCTCGCTCGTGCTCATCTTCGCTCTGGGCCTGTATCTCACCGGCCTGAACAGCCCCTTTCCCATCTCCGCCGGTGAAGCCGCCTATCAAGCCCTGCGCGATTGGTTGCCGTGGATACTTGCCTCACCGCTTATCCTCTGGTTGGCCAACCGCTTCCGCGCCGAGCGCCACGCCTGGCGCAGCAGCATTGCCATCCATCTGGCGGCAGGATTACTCCTGACTTTTGCCTACCAAGGTTTGCTCCTCCACACCCGGCTGGCTGCACCCACCATGTTCATCAGCGGCGTTGGCGTCGGTGGCCGGAGCGGTGGTTCAGCCATGGTAGAAGGAATGCACGCCGATGGTAAACGCATCACCCACGTCAAAACCTTCGAGGCTGCGGAGCCTGATCAATTGTTCCTGGCCCCGCCACCGCCCATGTCCATCGGCGGCGGCACCTTCACCATGGCCGTCTCCGGGAACCTGGAGGATGACCGCTGGCGCCATTTCTTTCACCTCGCGTTCATCCGCAGCCAGTTCACCCTGCCTCTATACTGGGTCATCGTGATCGCCTGCTGGGCCACGAATTATCATCGCGAATCTCGCGAACGCGAACGGCGCGCCTTGGAGCTCGAAGCCAGCCTCTCCAAAGCCAACCTGCAAGCGCTCCGGATGCAGCTTCAACCGCACTTCCTGTTCAACACACTCAACGCTATCTCCGCCCTCGTTCATCAGAATCCCGATGCCGCTGATGAGATGCTCGGCTCCTTGAGCGATCTGTTGCGCATGAGTCTCGAATTCTCCGACCAACACGAAGTCACCTTGCGCCAGGAACTGGAGTTTCTCGACTGCTACCTGTCTATCCAGCAGACCCGCTTCGGCTCGCGTTTGCGCATCAGCAAAGACATCGAACCCGCCACACTGGAAGCCCGCGTCCCGACGTTCGTCCTCCAACCCTTTGTAGAGAACGCCGTCCAGCACGGCATCGAACCGCGCAAATCTGGCGGCACCATTACATTGCGCGCGTGGCAGGTCGATCAGCGCCTGCATCTGGAAATCTCGGATGATGGCCAAGGACTCGCCGCCTCCGGTGTCACCGTGCTGCGGGAAGGCATCGGCCTCGCCAACAGCAAGGCCCGCCTGCGCGAACTCTACGGGGCCAACCATCAGTTCAGTTTGAAACGAAATGCTACCGGGGGCGTCTGCGTGGCGCTGAAAATCCCGCTGCAACTGACGGAAGAGCCCTTTATCCCCTCACCCGCGTCACCCGCCACCGCATGAACATCCGCACCCTGATCATCGATGACGAACCGCTGGCAAGGACACGCATCCGTAGTCTCCTTGCCACTGAATCCGACGTGACCGTGCTCGCCGAATGCGCCAACGGATCCGAAGCCATTGAGGCCGTGGAAACGCATTCGCCCGACCTGCTTTTCCTGGATATCCAGATGCCCGAGGTAAACGGATTCGATGTGCTGCAAGCCGTCGGCCCTGAGCGCATCCCCGCCGTCATCTTCGTCACCGCTTATGACCAACACGCCCTGCAAGCCTTTGAAGTCCATGCGCTGGACTATCTGCTGAAACCCTTCAAACAATCCCGCTTCAAATCCGCCCTGCAACGCGCCCGCTATCAGCTCGCAAACCGCACTGCCGACCAAGAGACCCGCTTGACTTCGCTTTTGGAGCAGCTCCGCCCCGCTTCCGGCCAGCTCACGCGCTTCGTCATCAAAACCGCCAGCCGCATGATCTTGTTGAAAGCTCGTGATGTGGATTGGATCGAATCCGCCGCCAACTACGCCCTCCTCCATGTCGGCTCGGAAACACATCTCTTGCGGGAAACCATGCGCTCACTCGAAGACCGGCTTTCTCCCGATCAATTCCAGCGCATCAGCCGCTCTGCCATTGTGAACCTGGACCGCATCAAAGAATTCCAGCCCATGACAAAAGGCGAATACGTCATCACCCTCACCAACGGCAAACAGCTCCCGATGACCCGCGGCATCCGTGAACTCCAGCAAGCCATCGAAAGCCACTGATAGATCTTCCTCGTTCTCAGCAAGCTGCTTTCGAAGTTAGGTATCCCTTTCCATCCCTGCTTTCCCCTCCCTAATCACAAATCCCCGCGCTTGGTCCTCCTTCCGTCGCCCGACCTCCGCCTCGCTCTTATCGTGCCCTCAAGGTCAAACCATGACCGAAACAAAAAACAAAACTGCTACGTATGAAAAACTTCCTGTTAGCTTGCTGGCGGCCTTCTCTGTTCGCCGCCGGTGGCCTGATGTTAACCGTCACAGCCTTGCTGGCTCAAACCTCGGACGAGCCCAAACCGACAAAATCCTTCACCATCGCCGTGGGCAGTGGAGCTGGCGCGGGCGGCTCTGGCGGTATTGCCGGTTTCACCATCGCCCTCGATGGTATGGGCGAGAAGCTGCTGAAGCAAATCGACACGGACAAGGATGGCGCTGCCTCCTACGTGGAATTCAAAACCATCCTGAACACCCATTTCCAAAAATGGGATGTCAACCAAAGTGGCACGTTAAGCACCAACGAACTCTCCGCCGGAGTTAAAGCCGTCTTTCCCGCCCCGGAAATCTTTGTTTCCACAGCCGAACCTCCTGCCGGAGTGGGAGGTGGAGTTGGCGGCGGAGCAACAGGCGCAGTGAAAGTCGTCAAACATTTCACCTCCCACGGCCAAGGTCGCGGTATGGCCCGTGTCATCTCTTTTGGTGGTGCCCCTGATTCTCTACCACCCCTGCCTGAACCCTCGGCCATCGTGGCCAAACGCGTGCTAAAATCCGTCGATGCCGATGAGAACAAGGAGATCAGCATGGCCGAATGGGAATCCATCACCATCAAATGGTACCGGGCTTGGGATGCCAATGAAGATGGCTATCTGGACGCCGAAGATCTTAGCGACGGTTTTCATCAATTGGCCGGCCCGCCCGATGAAGAAGACCTGCTGTTCTTACTTCCCGAGTGATAACTCACCGCATCTCCTCGGTCGCCACAGCCGCCCTGCCACACCAGGGCGGTTTCTGCTTATCCTCACCTTTCATTGTCACAACTCCGGCTTGAAACTTCCCACCTAACTCACAACACTCCCCGCCAATGAATCGGATTGAAGCACGCTTCGCCCGTTTGCGGGAAAGCGGTAAAAAGGGTTTTGTCGCCTACATCGGCTCGGGTGACCCGCATCTGGAAGCCACGCGCCAGCTGGCTATCGCCATGGATCAAGCGGGCGTGGACGTCCTCGAACTCGGCGTGCCGTTCAGTGATCCGTTGGCCGATGGCATCGTGAACCAGATGGCCGCCCAACGTGGGCTCGAATCCGGCACCACTCCGGTGAAACTCCTCGCGACCATCTCCGCCATCCGCAAGGAATCGCAGATCCCCATCGTCCTTTACGTTTATTACAATCTCCTGCATAAGCGCGGTCTCAAACAGTTCATCGACGAGTGCGCTCAAGCTGGTGTGGATGGCCTGCTGGTGCTCGATCTCCCACCCGAGGAATCGACTAACTACGAGCAACTCATGTCTGAGGCGGGGTTGAACAACATTTACCTCATCGCCCCTACCACGCCCGAGAGCCGCATGGAGATCATCGCCAAGCGCGCGAAGGGTTTCATCTACTACATCTCCCGTGAAGGTGTCACCGGCATGCAAGAGACCGTGGCGGACAACATAGCCAGCATGACCGCCAAGATCCGCAAATATACCACCCTGCCTATCGCCGTGGGCTTCGGCATCTCCACCCCGGAGCAAGCCCGCCTTGTGGCCGCCAATGCGGAAGCCATCGTCGTGGGCAGTGCCATCGTGAACCAGATTGCGCAAAACGGAAAAGAGGTGAACCTTGCCGCCAAAGTCGGCGGGTTCGTGAAAACGTTGGTGGATGCGATCAAGTAGCTAAGCGTCTTTCACTTTGACGATATAGCCCAAATGAATCATGTTAAGGCCATGAACAAACAACTCACAGTTGAGGTGCCTACCGAGGTTTTCTCGGCGCTGAAACAGACGCCTGAGGAGTTTGTTAGCGAAATGCGTGTCGCCGCCGCCGTGAAGTATTTCGAGATGGGTTGGATATCACAAGGCAAGGCGTCGGAGGTTGCCGGCTTGAGCCGGCCCGAGTTTCATGCTGCGCTGATACGCTACCGGGTTTCTCCGATCCAGCAAACTGTGGCAGAATTGCGAGAGGAAGCCGGCTGTGAGTAGTCGTCTAGTTTTCAACGCTTCACCACTAATCATCCTCGGTAAAGCCGATCTGCTTCCCCTGCTCCACAAATTGACCCGTGAATTGATCATCCCAGCAGGAGTCGCCCAAGAGATCAACGCCACCCCGGCAAACGATGCCGCCAAAACGTGGCTGTCCGCTGGTGGCAGTCTTTTTGTATCCAGCTTGGAATCCATTGATACAGAAGTACGGGCTTGGGATTTAGGACGAGGGGAATCCGAAGTCCTGACTTTTGCCCGTCAGTCCAATGATTTGACCTGTGTGATTGATGACCGAAGCGCCCGAAACTGTGCAACTGCATTAGGACTGAAGAAAACCGGCACTCTCGGCATCTTGATTCAGCTCAAACGTAATGGTCTGGTTCCGCATGAACGGGACTTGTTAGCCGATGTGTTGCGCAACGGATACTACATTTCTCCAGACCTTATCGCTGAAGCGCGAAGACTGCTCTCCTAAGCATTGCCCATTAAACTCCTATGGCCACAACGAAGAAGAACATCTCGTCAAATCAGTCTGACCGTTACGTCATCATTATGGCCGGTGGACGCGGTGAACGTTTCTGGCCGGTAAGCCGCGAGAAAACACCCAAGCAGCTCATCACGTTGCTCGGCAAGCGCTCCTTTCTTCAACAGGCCGTGGATCGCGTGCTGCCCTTGGTACCGCTGAAGAACATCATCATCATCACGAACGCGGTTCAGGCGCCCACCGTTCAGAAGCAACTGCCCAAGCTCCCGAAAGACAACATCATCGCGGAGCCCGTTGGTCGTGATACTTGCGCCGCTGTGACACTAGGAGCAGCAATTGTCGGTGCACGTTCCACGACCGCCACCATGGCGGTGCTGCCGGCCGATCACGTCATCCCGGATGAAAAGAAATTCCAGCAAGTCCTGAGTGATTGCTTTGATCTGGCTTCACGCGGTCAGGCGATCGTCACTATCGGTATCAAGCCGACTGAGCCCGCAACGGGTTATGGTTATATCCACGTGGGAGAGCCTTTACCGCCACCGCATGGAGCAAAGGCTTACAAGACTGCTTTTGCTCGCGCGGAAAAGTTCGTGGAGAAGCCGAATTACGAGAAGGCACTTGAGTATCTGCAAAGCGGTCATTACGGCTGGAATGCCGGCATGTTCATCTGGTCGTTCGTGACCATCACGGAAGCCCTTCAGAAGCATCAACCTGAGATGCTCGCCGCGTGTCATCGTTGGTTCGATGCGGCCAAGTCTCCGGCCAAATTGAAAAAGGTGCTGACCAAGGAATACCCGGCCATCAAAAAGATCTCCATCGATTTCGCCTTGATGGAAAAGGCGCACAATGTCGTCGTGGCTGACGGCTCCTTCTCCTGGGATGACCTCGGCGCCTGGCCCGCTCTCGCCCATCACCTCAAGCCGGATGCAGAAGGTAATTGTGCCGTGGGCGAGTTCCTCCATGTGGATGCCGCCCGGAACGTCATCTATGACGCCCGCACCAAGAATCGCACTCCCATCTGCCTCGTAGGTGTGAAGGACTCCATCATCGTGCAGACGGATGACGCCACGCTCGTGGCCGACAAGTCCCAATCGCAGAAGATCAAGGAACTGGTCAAGAAGCTGGGCGAGGACGCGAAGTTGAAGAAGCTGGTGTAACCGATGGGGCGCGGGTTGTCTCAACCCGCAGCGATATCCTTAAGCAAGATTGCGTCCGACATTTTCCTGCCGCCTGACGATTGGCCATGCTGCGACTTGAGAGTCGCGCTCCACAACTTCCTGCCAAAGCTCGCTTGCACTCCGGCCAGTCCTCATTATCCTGCCCCCTTTATGCTCCGTAAATTTGTTGCCTTAACTGCTATCTTGGCGTCGGTGGCTTGCGCTACGACGTCCGTTCGCGCGGCTGAGAACCAGGCCGCCAACAAGGGTCCGAAAGTCCAACCCGCCTCCGAGGAAGGCCAGAATGCCATGAAAGGCTTCCAGCTCCCCCCCGGATTCAAGGTGGAACTGGCCGCGGCCGAACCCCTGTTCGCCAACCCTGTTTCCTTCACCATCGATGAACAGGGCCGCTTCTATGTGGCTGAGACGTTCCGCTTCAATGCCGGCGTGCTGGACATCCGCGGCATCATGCACTGGCTGGATGAAGAGCTCGCTTCCAAGACGGTCGCAGAGCGCATCGCCTACACTCGCCGCCGGTCCGCTGACAAAGGCGAGAAGCCGATGAACTGGTTCACGGATAACGAAGACCGCATCTCCCTCGTCTGGGACAGCAATGGTGATGGCGTGGCCGAGACCTCTTCCGTCCTTTCCACATTCCATGAAGAAGCGGACGGTGTCGGCTCCGGCCTCCTCGCCCGTAAAGGCAAGGTCTGGTACACGAACATCCCGCACCTCTGGCAGTTGGAGGACAAGAACGGAGACGGCAAGGCCGACGTGAAGAAGAGCCTCAGCTATGGCTACGGAGTGCGCTTCGGTTTCCTCGGCCATGACAGCCACGGCTTGCGCATCGGACCCGATGGCCGCCTCTACTACTCCATCGGCGATCGCGGTGCCCACATCGAATTGCCCAACGGCAAAGTCATCGAGAACCCCGAGGAAGGCGCGATCTACCGCTGCGAACTCGACGGCTCCAATCTGGAAATCTTCTATCGTGGCTTGCGCAATCCACAGGAACTGGCCTTCGACGATCTCGGCAACCTCTGGACCTGCGACAACAACTCGGATGGCGGCGATCCCGCCCGCGTTGTCTATGCGGCTGAAGGCGGCGATAGCGGCTGGCGCATCGGCTGGCAGTTCATCGAGCGCCCCATGCGCCGTGGCTCCTGGTTGGGCGAACGTCTCTGCTACGAATACTTCAAGGATCGCGCGGCTTACACCTTGCCGCCCGTCTCCAGCAAAGTGGGCAATGGCCCCAGCGGTTTGACCTTCGATCCCGGCATCGCCCTGAATGAAGAATGGCGCGGACGTTTCTTCCTCGCGAACTTCAGCGGCAACCCTAACAGCGGCATTTACAGCTTCGCCGTGCAAGCGCAAGGCGCGGGCTTCGCGCTCAAGGATAACAAGAAGTTCTGGTGGAACTTCCTGCCGACCGATATCGAGTTCGGCTATGACGGTGCCATCTACGCCACAGACTGGGTAAACGGCTGGAGCGGCTTGGGCAAGGGCCGCATCTATCGCCTCTCCCATCCCGATGAACACAGCAAGCCGGTGGCCGCTCAGGTGAAACAGCTCTTCGCAGAAGGTTTCGACAAGCGCTCCACTTCCGAGTTGGTGAATCTTATCGCTCACCAAGATCAACGCGTCCGGCAGGAGGCACAGTTCGCTTTGGTTGACAAAAAGGCCGAGAAAGAGCTGAGCAGCGTCGCCGGGACTGGCCCCACGCTCCATTCCCGTTTGCACGCCATCTGGGGCTTGGGCCAGTTGGCCCGCCAAGGCCGCGCCGTGGAATTGACGGCACTGCTGGTAAACACCAACACCGAGATCCGGGCGCAGACGTTGAAGATCATCGGTGATGCCAAGCTCAGCAAGTATCAGAAGCAAGTGGTCGCCGGTCTGGCGGACAAAGAATCCCGCGTGCGTTATTTCGCCGCGATCACCGCTGGCAAATTGGCGAACAATGACAGCGTCCCTGCCCTGCTCGCCATGCTGAAGGACAATGACGACAAGGATCCCTGGCTGCGCCATGCCGGTGTCGCCGGGCTGACAGCATGCGCCAAGGCGGCCGATCTGACCGCTCTCTCCAAGCACGAATCCCCTGCGGTTCGCCTTGCGGCCACGGTGGCTTTGCGCCGCCTCGCCTCACCTGGATTGAGCCAGTTCCTCACAGATAAAGACCCGCGCGTAGTAGCGGAAGCCGCTCGTGCCATCAATGATTTGCCGGTCGCTGCCGCTCTGCCTCAACTGGCCAGCTTAACGAGCCGCGCCAGTGAGTTCGCCACGTTGCCTGCTGGCAGCAATACTGAACCGTCCCCGCGCGATGCGATCTTGCGCCGCGTGATCAACGCCAACTTCCGCCTTGGCGCCTCGGCCAATGCTGATGCCGTCAGTGCGCTCGCCGGTGATGAACGCCTGCCGGAAGGCATTCGTGTGGAAGCTCTCTCCCAATTGGGTGAATGGGCCGCCCCGAGCGGTCGGGACCAGGTGAGCGGCCTCTGGCGTCCCTTGCCCAAGCGCTCCGGTCCGGACGCCACGCATGTGGAACCGATGGCCTTGAAACTCATCACCAGCCAGTCCTCCGTGACCACTAAGATCGCCTTGCTGGAAACGGCGCAAAAGTTGAACTGGAAGACGTTGAGCGATGCCGCGTTCACACTGGTGGGCGATGAAAAGGCCGACAAGAAATTGCGCGTGGCCGCCTTGCAATATATGGGCAGCAGCAAATCGCCCAAGCTTGCCGAGGCCGTCCACATCGCCAGCCAGGACAAGACGGAAGAACTCCGCACCGCAGCCACCAAGCTCGCTGCCTCTGTTAGTGGCGGTGCCGGTGCCGTGGCCACTCTTGCCAACACCTTGAAGTCAGGCGGCGTGCGTGAAAAGCAGGCGGCCCTTACCGCCGTTTCTGCCATCGCTGGGAAAGATGCTGCCACCGTGTTGAACCAATGGCTGGATGACCTGATCGCGGGCAAAGTGGCGAAGGAATTGCAACTCGACTTGATCGAAGCTGCCACCAAGCGCCCGGAAGCCGAGGTGAAAGATCGCCTCACCAAGTTCAACCAAGCCCGTCCGGATGACGGTGGTTTGGGTGCGTATGTCGAATGCCTGATGGGTGGTGATAAAGATGCCGGGCGCAAGATCTTCGTAGAGAAGATTGAGGTTTCCTGCATCCGCTGCCATCGCGTGCAAGGCTCGGAAGGCGGCGATGCCGGACCAAACTTGGGCGATGTGGGTAAACGCCAGGAACGCCGCTATATCCTGGAGTCCATTATCTTTCCGAACAAAGTCGTGGCTGCTGGCTTCGAAAACGTGACGGTGAATCTCAAGGATGGCCGCAACTTCGTGGGCGTCGTGAAAGAAGACACCAAGGACTCGTTCGCCCTGCTGGTGAATGAAGACGGCGAAATGAAGCTGATGAAATTCAAGCCAGCGGATATCGCCGCGAAGGCCAAGGGCCTCTCCGGCATGCCTGACACGGTCAAAGAGATGCTGACCAAGCGAGAGATCCGGGACGTCGTGGAATTCCTAGTGAACCAGAAGTAAACAGGTTCCGTAAAATTCAAAAGCCCGGTCTGAAGCAATTCAGGCCGGGCTTTTTGTTGCCGAAAACGGGAAATACTCAGGCCGTCTTGATCGGCCGCCCGGTGACAAAGTAACTCGTCACCTTATCTTTACCCACGGTCAAAGCCTTACCGCCTTCTTTGAAGACGAACTTGTCGTGCAGGCTGTCATGGATGATCTGGTTCACCTGGATGGCTCCCGCAGGAGCGGTCACTTCCAGTTCCCGGGCGATGTTCACCGTCTGGCCCCAGAGGTAATAGAGGAACTTCTTCCGACCTACGATGCCAGCCATCACCGGCCCAGTGCAGACACCGACGCGCACCTTGAAATCCACTCCGTTGCGGCTGTTGAAACGGTTGGTGATGCGGAGCATCTCCATCGCCACTTCCACCGCAGCCGTAGCATGATCAACCCGCGGTGAAGGGACACCGGAGACCGCCATATATGAATCACCCACGGTGCGGATGCGCTCCATGGCGTGCATGTCCACCAGCCAGTCGAAACCGGAAAAAATATCATTCAGCAACTGGACCATCCGCTCCGGCGGATACTGCTTGGAAAGATGCTCGAAATCCACGATGTCGGCGAAGAGTACGGTCGCTTCGTCAAACGTATCAGCGATGGTGGTCTCGCCGTTCTTCAACCGCTCGACAATCGCCTTGGGCAGGATGCAATGCAGCAAGCGGTCTGATTTTTCACGCTCGATCCGCAGCTCCGCCGTATGAGCCTGTTCGCTGTCCCGCAGGCGTTTCTTTTCCAAGGATGCGGAGATGCGTGCCTTGAGCAGGACGGGATTGAAAGGCTTGGGCAGATAGTCTTCCGCACCGGCTTCGATGCAGTTCACCGCCGCATCGATCTCATCCATGGCCGAGATCATGATGACCGGCAAATGGCGTAACGCCATGTCCGCCTTGAGCTGCTTCAACGTCTCAAACCCGTTCATCACCGGCATCAGGACGTCCAGCAGGATGAGGTCATACTCACCCGTCTGCAACATGCTCAAACCCTCCAGCCCATTTTCCGCCTCCGTCACCTTATGTCCGAGACGTTCCAGGCGGCGTCCCAGCATGTTCCGGTTCATCTCGTTGTCATCGATGAGCAGGATGCGTCCATTGCCGGAACCGCTGGCATCGATTTTGCGGATGAAGGTGGTCCCGCGACCCAAAGTGGCTTCGGCCGAACCGCCCGGCAAAGAATTGCGGGTGCTGGTATTGATCTGTGCCGGAAAGCTCTGGCTGTTGAACATCGTCAACAGGTTGTGCGCGGCCGCCGTGATTTTCTGCAGGTCAGAGGTGATGCGCAGATTGCCGGAATCATTCATCATCTCCTGGCTCAACTCCGCATAGCCGATGATCAGGTTCAACGGCGTGCGCATCTCCAGCCGCATGCTGTCCAGGTCGACGCGGCCTGTCTCGATTTTCCAAGGGGCAAGACCTTCGTTGATCAGCGCCAGCAACTGTCCACCCGCCGTATGTATCTTCTGCAAATCCGGCAGCAGATGTTCCTGCCCCAGATCCGACAGATCTTCCTGCAACATCTCGCAATAGCCGATGATCTGGTTTAGCGGAGTGCGCAGGCTGTGACGAACACCTGAGAGCTCGTCCGTCTCCCCCATCTGGTGATCCACACCTAGCATGGGTTCCGCATCCGGGTTGCTGGCAATTGAGTCGGACATGGAAATAGTAAATTTTGGCGTGTGTTCCTACGCGCTGGCATGCTTCTTCAACAACGCTTCCACCTTCTCCAGCAAGCGTGTCAACTCGATGGGCTTGGTATCGTAATCATCACAACCTGCTTCCATGGCTTTTTCCCGGTCACCGGCCATGGCGTGCGCCGTCAGCGCAATGATAGGTATCTTCATCGTCACGGGAAAAGATTTCAGCAGCTTGGTGGCTTCCCAGCCATCCAGCACGGGCAGGCTCATGTCCATGAGAATCAAGTCGGGATTCTCGCTCTGCGCCTTGGCCACGCCCTCATTGCCATCCACCGCCATCACGACGACATAGCCACGGCGCTCCAGCCTCCGGGAAAGCATGTCCCGGTTCATCTCGTTGTCTTCCACCAGCAGTATCTTGGCCATAGTATCTTTATTGGTTCGTATGCTCTATCTTTTTGCGCTCTTCTGCCGCACTGACGCTTGATTCCACAAAGGAAGTCACCAACTGCCGCACATCCGACATCAATTGCTCCTGTTGATAGCTGCCTTTGCGCATGATCTTGGTGACATTGCCGTTCAGGCGCTGATAATCGCTGGCCGTCAGTTCCATCGCCGTGATCACCACCACCGGGATGTCTTTCCATTCGGTCACTTCGCGCAACTCGGATACGAATTCAAAACCATCCATCTCAGGCATCATCAGGTCCAGTAAAATCAAGGAAGGCCGCTTCTCGGCCACTCGCGCCAATGCTTCCTGGCCGTTACCGGCCTCCATGACCGTCCAGCCATCGCGCTCCAGCAATACCCGCATGAACTGCCGCACACCTTCTTCATCCTCAACCACCAGCACCAGCGCCTCATCCGAGGTCCGGCGGTATTTGCGCAGCATGCTGGAAAGTTTTTCCCGGTCGATAGGCTTGGTCAGATAATCGGCCGCGCCCAGGGCAAAGCCCATGTGCTTGTCCTCGATCATGGAAAGCATCACCACAGGAATGTCGCTCAATACGGAATCGTTTTTAAGCGAAGACAGGACATTCCACCCATCCATCTCCGGCATCATCACATCCAGAATGATCACGTCCGGTTTCAATTCCCGCGCCTGTTTCAAGCCTTCCCGGCCAGATTGCACGCCACTGACTTTAAACCCCTGCCGTTGAAGCAAACGTTTAAGCAGGTCATGGATGGTGGGATCGTCATCAATCACCAGCACCTTGCCCGCAGTGGCCTCAACGGAAGCCTCGCTGGATGGACGAATTTGAGGAACCGGAGCCTCAGGTGTGGATGCTGCCACCTTGGCCGGCAACCGGATGGTGAATGTAGAGCCTTTCTTGAACTCGCTGGCAACGGTGGTGTCGCCGCCCATCATGCGGGAGAAATGTCGGGTGATAGCCAGTCCGAGACCCGTGCCGCCGAACTTCTTGGTGGTGCCCGCATCCGCCTGGACGAACGCCTGAAAGAGCCGGTCCATCTGCTCTTGGGTCATGCCGATGCCGCTGTCACTGACCTTGAAATGGATCCAGTCTTCCTTCCCATTATTCACCCGCACGGCCTCCAGCCGGATGACGCCATTGCTCGTGAATTTGGAAGCATTGCTCAGTAGATTGAACAACCCCTGACGAACTTTCGTCATGTCGGCATACATCAGGCCGATATCATCCGGAAACACCATTTCGAGACGGTTGGAGTTTTTCGCCACGAGCGGCGTGATCGTATTGGACACCTCGCGGACCAACTGGCCGATGTCAAAGGTTTCCAGATAAAGATCCATCTTGCCGGACTCGATCTTCGAGATGTCCAGCACATCATTGATGAGGCCCAGCAAGTGTTTGCCGGCGGAATGAACTTTGTTGAGATCATCCACGAACGGTTGCTCGCCGATGTCTTCGGCCTCTTCCCGGAGCATCTCGCTGTAACCGATGATCGCATTGAGCGGCGTGCGCAGCTCATGGCTCATGTTCGCGAGGAAAGCGCTCTTGGTCTGGTTGGCGACTTCGGCCGCCTCCTTCGCATCCTGGGCTTCACGAGTCGCCTGGCGCAGGGCCGAAGTGCGCTCTTCCACGCGTTGTTCCAAAAGCGTATTAGCCTCTTCCGCGCGCTTGTTGGCCGCCTGCAATTCGGTATCGCGCTGCTGGATGTCCGCCAGCATGCGATTGAAGGCCTCGATCATCTGGCCGATCTCATCATCGCTGGTCTTGCGCGCACGCACCGAGTAATCGCGCTTGTCCGAAACCGTCTTCGCCGTGCCGGCCAGTTCCAGAATGGGATCGGTGATGATGCGCTGCAGGCGGAATGAAAACAGCATCGCCAGCAGACAGGCGATCAATGCTGAGGCCAAAACGATTTTGGCATACTGGAAGATACGGTCGGCAAACCGCTCCGTGAGGTCCGCCTTCAAATAGACAGTGCCAAGCTGTTTGCCGTTGTAGATCACGGGCTCAAACATATAGAGCGCCTTGTCATCAAAACGGTAACGAACCTTGGATGGCTCGCGCGGCAGGAATTCATTGCCTTGTCCCGGCAGATACTTCGCCACGAGCTCGTTATCACCGCCATAGAGGCAGGCAGCCAGAATGTTGGGTTCGTTGCGCAGGTACTCGAAAGGATTGCGCTCCTTTTGATCACCACCCTTTTGCAGCAGCACAAGGGTGCTCCGGTCTTTGGCGAGTTCCGCGATGGAGCCCAGCTTTTGCACCTTGGCCTGCCGGAACGTGTACTCCTCGTAACCGACGATGGCACCGCAGGCGATAAGCAAAGTCACTACGCTGGTCAGCATGTTGACCGCTGTGACTTTCCACTGAAATGGCAAACGCCTGAACATACCAGTAATTGGTGGCTTATAACTCACACCTCGCACCCGGGGCCAAGCTGTAACAAAACATTCCCCCCAGAGAACCGTATGTTTTACTCTGGACAAGAGTCCCAACTGTGCAAGCGCAATTCCAAAAGGAGTCAGCCAGACTGTTTCGACCACAGTCCGTTGTTCTGACTATCCTTTTTTGTTCTCCCCTATGTTGCCCAGTCTCCAGCATGCGATGGTCAAATAGAAGCCTCTCGCCCATAAATACGCAACACTTTTAAGCTCTAAGTCATTGAAAACAAGGGAATTAGCATTTATTGCCGAAACCAGACTGAAAATTGCCCTGAACGCAAAAATAACTCCGTACAGATACAGAACCGAACGAATTCCGTTGGCTCTACTAGGCATTGAGGGGTAAACCTTTAGTCAAGATGCATTCGCGCATTGAGATTATCTCCGGTGACATCACGAAGTTGGCGATTGATGCCATCGTTAATGCTGCCAACAGTTCGCTGCTGGGCGGTGGTGGTGTCGATGGTGCTATTCATCGCGGCGCCGGGGCCGAACTGTACGAGGAATGCAAAAGGCTGAAAGGATGTCCTACCGGTGAAGCAAAGATAACCAAGGGCTATAACCTCCCGGCTAAGCACGTCATCCATACCGTGGGCCCGATCTGGAACGGAGGCGACCGCAACGAAGATGAGAAACTCGCGCGCTGCTACCGGAACAGCATGGCCGTAGCGGCGCAAAACGGTTTGAAAACCATAGCGTTTCCCGCTATCAGCACGGGTGCCTACGGCTTCCCGATGGATCGCGCCACGCGGATCGCCATTCGCGAAGCCATCACCTTCCTGAGTGCCAATCAGGATTTCGAGAAGGTCACTTTCTGCTGCTTCGGGCCGGCGGCGTTTCGGGTGTATCAGGAAATTCTCACCGAATTGACTGATGTTCCGCACCTGTAAGGAAACCTCGGGTGTTTGGCGCCCAACGGTTCCTTGAAGCTTACGGCAGTTCGCGGATGAAGATGTTCTTGAAGTGCACTGGCGTCTTGTGCGCCTGCAATTCAATGGGGCCCCACGGATAGATCGTTTTATCACGCTCCCAGAAATTCTCCAACCCCACGCCCAAGCGCTTCTTCAGGTCGTACGTCACGAGTTCGTCATTCAGAAATACCATCGCCTTATCGCCGACCATCACGATCCGCATGCGATTCCATTCGCCTATGAAGTAATCCGCACGCTTCAAAGGTTTGTCCGCATTCACCTTGTTGTTGAAGAGTCCGCCCGAGCCCACTGCTTCATCCCAGATCTGGACTTGGGGAGCGCCGCGCACATACACGCCGCTGTCGCCCTTTTCCTGGATCTTCCAGTCGAGCACCAGTTCGAAGTTGCCGTATTCACGCATCGTGCAGAGATTGTCGAAGCCATCACCCACGTAACTGATCACGCCGCGGTTCACCACCCAGTTCTTCGCCATCAGCTTGTCCGCTTCCACCTGCTTCGAGGCCCACGCATCGAGCGGCATGGCCTTGCGCTTCACCGGGTCATTCACGAGACCCTGCCAGCCTTGCAGATCCACACCGTTAAACAGCCGCGAGAACCCCGCCGGCAACCGGTTGATGATCTCCGGTTTCACCAGTTCCTTCACGCGGATATTCCGGAACTCCACAGGATCCGTGTGACCCAACAAAGCGATGTGCCCTTTCTCGCGAAAAATGCCCGGATGCTTCTGGATGGTTTCCGCGTCGGTAATGTCGTTCAGATCCCCATCCACCACCACTTTGCCATTCACCTTCACTTGGATCTTGCGCCCGATGCAGGTGATCTCCTGCGTGTTCCACTCGCCCAACGGACGCAACGCGAGGCGCTTCGCGGGGATCACGCCATACACCGAGCCGTTCACCTGCCATGGCTTGAGATCCGCATACTTGGGATGGGTATCATCGAGGATCTGGATCTCCATCCCGTCGTAAGAAATCGCCTTATCCGAGAACGGCGCCCGGATGCCTACGCCGTTGTTACCGGCCGCTTGCAGCTTGAACTCCAGGCGCAGCACGAAATCCTCATACTGCTTTTCCGTTAGCAGATTGCCCGCCACACCGGGTGCACAATAGAGCACGCCGTCCTTCACCCCGTAATCCCCGGCCTTGCCGCCCAAGGGGGTCCAGCCCTTCAGGGTTTTGCCGTCGAAGAGGCTGACAAAACCTTTTTCGGATTTCGCCGCCTGCACATTCACCACGCCGCCGAGCATAAGCGCCAGCAGTAGGATTCCAGTTTGCTTTAGTACGACTCGCATAGTTGAAAATATAGCCAAATTTGTGTCATTCCACCAAGGTCAAATTCTATTCTTTCGTCACCGCGATCATGTCCAGCGTCACGGCCCGTCCGGAAAGCCCCACTCCGCGCACGGATGCCTTCGAGGCGGCCGGGGGCCGGGCGGCATCAAAATAATCCGGGCGGATCTCATTCAAGCGCCGGTTTGTATCATCACTGGCCACGTAATAAGTCGCCTTCACCAAATGACGCAGATCACTGCCTGCGGATTCAGCCAATCGCTGCAACTCCGCAAAAATCGCCTTTAACTGCACATCTCCTGACGTCGTTAGCTCACCGTGCAATCCGCTGATATACACATCCTGACCGCCATTCACCCGGGTGATGCGGCTGTAAACCGGCGAAGCCTTGATTCCAGGCGGCGTCAAATACTCCACCACGGGCAATTTCTCTGTCGTTTTCGGCAGGGCCACGATCATTTCGATCTCCACCGGCGTTGCCGAAGTCCATTCCACGATGCTCACCACCGGCAATATTCCCTGAGAGAACCGCTTCGCTATTTCTGTCATCACGGTGTTCTGCTCCGTCATGGGATTTAGAAAGGCTTTTATCTGCACGATCTGATCCATGTCAGCTTTTAGGAACTCCAGCGTGCTCCATAACTGCTTCAAAGTATCGTCAGTAGCTACCCTCAACTCACCCTTCCCCGCCATACCCGATATGTAGGCTTTCCGTCCCTCCGGTATGAACGTGATGTGAGTTTCCCCCGGCACCCTGTGCATGCCTTCCACTTTTATGGATTCCACCTTCGCCACTTTCTTTGCCGACAACACCACCGCATCCAGTGCCACCAAAGCCTGTTCATTCAGAAGCTTGCCGCGCACGTAAGACACGGCGGGCATCTTGGGACCAAATCGCCGGCGGATCTCGGATTTCACCTCCGCACTGACCTCGTCATCCGCCACATACACATTGAGTCTCACCACCTCGTCCCGTTTCGACTGCGCCGCCGCCAGCACCTTGTCCAAAAGATCAAACACCGTTTCCGTCTGCTTATGCGGCTCACCCGCATGCAATATCTTCCCACTCGCATCCAACGGCAGTAACTGTGCCGTATGCGCCAGCGTTCCGCCATTCACCACCACCGCACCCGTCCTGGCCTTGACCGGGTCTACATCCAACCGCTTCAAATCCGCCGCCTGCAACCCTGTTGCCAAACTGAGTGTAAAAATCAAAACCAACCACCCCCCAGCAAAAGCACCGGACAATCTTGATCCCCTCCCCCCAAGGGAGAGGGCTATGGTGAGGGGGAAGGAAACTCCCGATCGCCCATTGTCCTCATTCTTATTAAATTGATTCATTCCGTTTTCTTCCCCGCATGCCGCAGCATTTTGCCCGGTCTCGCCTGCGTGTGATGATCGTCCTTCACCACCGCTTCACCATTCACCAGCACCAGCTTGAACCCTGTCGCATACTGGTGCGGTTCCGTAAAGGTTGCATTGTCTTTGACCTTTGCCAAATCGAAGACCACCACATCCGCCCGCATTCCCACCTGGATTTGCCCGCGCTCCTTCAGTTGAAACGTCGTCGCCGGCAGTGAAGTCATCCGCCGCACGGCATCTTCCAACCGTAGGATCTTCTGTTCCCGCACATACTCGCTCAAGGCCCGCGCGCTGTTGCCATATCCCCGCGGATGCGGCACCCCTTCGCCAAACACCCGCACGCCACTGTCCGACGCGATCATCGTGTTCGGATGCACCAGATACTTGCGCAAATCTTCCTCGCTCATGCTGTGAAATACGCCCGACGCACCGCCATTCGCCGTGATTTCCAGCAGCAAATCAATCTGGGCGTCCAAGGAAGTATTCCCTCGCGCTGCTTGTGCCGCCTGCGCCAAGTTCAAGCCGTTCAATTTTTTGTTCTTCCGATACTCCGCGATGAACACATAGCTCAAATCCTCATTCCCGCTCTTCGCCACGCTTTCCTGAATCTCTTTCACGATCTTCGCCCTCAATTCCGGCACGGCCAACCGTTCGCGAAATTTCTCATCGCCCCCCTCCCGCGCCCATTCCGGCACGCGACTCGATAATCCCGTGCTGGACGCGGGATACATGTATTGATCCTGCGTGATGTCCAATCCCTCCGCCCGCGCTGCCTCGATGGCCTCCAACACTTTATCCGTCTTCCCCCAGGCCGATTTCCCCGCCAGCTTGATATGAGAAATCTCTGCGCGCACTCCTGCTTCGCGCGCGATACGAAACAACTCGTCCAATGCCTTGAGAATATCGCCACTCTCACTACGCATGTGACTTACATAGATGCCATCAAACGGTGCGATAGCTTTCGTCACCTCCACCAATTCTTCCGTCTCAGAAAATGTTCCCGGTAAATAGATAAGCCCAGTAGATAAGCCCACTGCACCCTCCTCCATCGCCTTCGTCACCAGCGCTTTCATCTTCATGAGCTCTGCCGCAGTCGGAGGACGCTTGAAGGAACCGCCCATCACTTGCCCACGCACAGTACCATGCCCGATAAGCGTCGCGACATTAGGCGACACCAGCACATCTTCCAATTCCTTGAAATACTTCGCCACGTCGATGCGTGACCCGCCGCAATTCCCCAGCACCAAGGTCGTCACGCCCATCCGCACAAAATTCTCCGAGAGCGGCTGCTTCTCGATCCCCTCCGCATGTGTGTGCACATCGATGAATCCCGGCGCCACCACCAAACCCTTCGCGTCCAACACCTGCTTGGCCTCGCCCTTCAACTCTTTGCGGATAGCCATGATGCGCCCATCCTTGATCCCCACATCTGCGAAATACGCCGGATTTCCCGTGCCATCAGCGATGCGCCCACCCTTGATCAGCCAGTCGAAATCCGCCGCCACGACACATTGAAGACTCACCAGAAAAATGAAACTGGAGCGTATGAGAGTGCGCACCCCGCCCTTATGCCAAAACCCACCCCGCAAAGCCACCTCCCATTTTCCCGACCTCCTGTATCTTTCCGACCACACGACGCGCGCTAAATATTCTCCCTCTCCCCTTGGAGGCCGAACTTCGGCTGGGGAGAGGGCGGGGTGAGGGGTGAGAATGCCCAACGCTTTACTCAGCAATTGTGTGAAACCAAAAAATGAAGCCCTCGCCGACCCGCTCGCGCGACTCCCCTTCACCGAAGAAACTGACAAAACCGCCTCCTTCATCACCTAAAATGTTCTTCCTCCGTGTGACGAAAGTCAAAAATATTTCACTCCGTAAGAACGATTGTTTTCAACCCCTTGCAGTAGTGTAAATTACAAAACGGAAATTTTGCGTAACTCGACTTTCCGAATCACCAACTGCGGCCGAAATGCAAGAAATCTTGGTAAGTACTGCCTGCTCATGACTTTGTCGGTGCCGTCTCTGGCTGAATGCTTTTCGCTCAAACGCCATGCTGATTGCCATGCCGAAGTCCGCGACGACCGCCGCAACCACCCCCTCTTGCTCCCCTTTGACATCAGCTCCCCTCACCCACCCCTTTCCTCACCTCGGCACTTGTACATAAGTGCCGAGGTTTTCTACCAGTTTCGCCATTTGGTCCGACGCAGCACCTGACGGAACAAGACTTCCTGTAGACGCGCTGCCGTCCGGGTGCTGATGTCCTTCCACTGGGCGACGAACCGGGCAGCTTCATGTTTCGATAGCATCATCCCAGGCGATTTCACCGGCACGTTGCAATGTGATGGGGATCGAGCCTGTTGCGCCTTTGCCCACGGCCACGGTGTACCCTACAACACCCACTGCCAATCCTTCCTTATGAGTGCTATGGCTGCTTTACCTTCGATGACACTCCCGCTTCAATTCTCCTAATAGCCGTATTAGCGGAATATCTGGCGTTTCCATGCAACTGATCGGCTACTTTCCTCAACCGAGGCAACGTCGACCTCGCTTCGCTTCCCATTTTTCCTAACATGTAAGCGGCGTGTGAAACCAAAGTATCATCATTGGAATCCAACGCTTCAATCAACAAAGTGAATCTATAATCCCCCTCTGATAAACGTATTAGGGCGAATATAGCATACTGCCGCACGGACGCATCTGGGTCCTTCTTCAAGGGCTCAATCAAAGGTATAACCACTTGCCGATTCGTCTTCGCAACCCCCAGTCCCGCGCAACACCCCCTCCTATAAAACGCATTGTTGTTTGTCAATCCCTTCAACAACTCCGGCAGTGCTTTACCACCTATGGCACCCAGCGCTTCGCCAGCATAACCGGAGTGTTCATCCGTTTGCAACAAGGAGAGCAAAGCAGGAATAGCTGGCTCTGCAGACTCTTTCAATGCATCGAAACAATAAATAGCATCAATTCTAGTTTCCAATTCACGTGTACGGTCATTAGTAGGTTCCTCGTATGTAATTCTACGAAGTAATACCGGCAGGGCATTAGTCCCTATCGTCCGTATGGCCCGATAGGCCTTTTGCCTGGTTTCCTCCGAACTGTAGGGTCCTGCATCAGAAATCCAGGCATCCAAATCGCGTCCGTCGTGCTTCAATCCTTCATCACCGAACATAACGGCAACTGCAAGGAAGCACATCGCCAAAAATATAGGGGTCTTTGCTTTTCTCATACTCATGGCCATGCTTTGTTGTCGCACTTTTTCTTACAGTCATCGACCAGTTGCGTACTCCCGAAAGCGAAATTCCTCTTTTCATCGCAACAATCGCACCATAGCTGTTGGGCAAGTTCTTGCAAGTAGTCCTTCGTAGGCGGTTTCAGGTTCGTGGTTCCCTTCGGACAGGGCCGGGGAGCGGGGGTGCCCGCCTTTCTACCGTTGAGTCGAAGCCAGCCTCAAGCCTTCTGCCCCGCCTCCGTCACATTCTTCGGCCGCCACATCCGGAACTGTCCCCAATCCGGCCGACCCGGCGGCAATTGATAAAGCCCGCCTTCCAATACCTGCGGCATCTCTTCTCCGGCAGGAATCTTAACCTCCCCGAATCCCTTGATCGCCCCCTCGCCTGTTTCAATCAGGTAACCAAAACGAAACCAGTTGTCGTGACACAGTGAGGACCAGATGGATTGCCAGCCCCAGCCCACATCCAGTTCCACATGCTCCACCTGCCCGCCCTCGCTCCGTTTATCAAACCGCCGTCTCCGGCCGATCACTGAATACGCCGGATTCTTCAGGCTCGAACCTTCCGTCAAAGTAAGCTGGCATTCGCCGGACATCCGCTCTTTGCCATTCTGGTCATAGACCGCATAGTGCCACACTCCCCGGATATCATATCGCGGCGTCAACGCTTCTTGAACCGTCTTGGCCGGTTGCAAGCAGCTCGGAATGTTTCGGTTAAGCCAGGGCACTCCCGTTGCTTCACTCGCCCCCAAGTAGTGATACACCAAGATCTCCAGGTTGTGCTTGATCCGCACCTTGTACTCTTTGAACGTCCCGCGATACGGCTCGATCGCGTTGAAGATATCATACGTACCCGCACTCAATATCAATTGGTTGCCATCGGCCACGCTCATCACCCGTTGTGCCAGATTGATCCCCGCGCCAGCTACATTTCGGTTCCCGTTGATATCCTCCACCAAGTGATCCACATTTTCATTGATCCCCACGCGGACCTCAAACTTGCGGGTGTCTTTCTTCTCGGCCTGCCGCTTCTCGTCAATCAACTCGAGGATTTTGCAAGCCAGCTCCATGCACACTTGCACCTTCTCCAGCTTGAGCAGGCAGATGCATAAACCATCGCCCGTGGGCAGATACAGCGGCTCCTCGATCTCGAACTGTTTTACCGCCTGCTTGACCACTTTGTTCAGAGTTTTGATCACCGCCGACTGGGCGTCGTTACTGCGCGTGCTGAAACTGACGACATCAAGAAAGATGTAATAGACCTGCTGCGGGGCTTGGTCACTACCTAACAATTTGGAAAACATGCTCATGCTGTGTGTCTCTCTTTCCCGGGCTGGAACAACACCCAACTGCGTGCCTTGGCCGATATGAGTCTGAAAAATTGGCCTTCTCTAACCACGCAAAATCTCCCATGCCTAGAGATACCCCGTCAATCGCCAAACAAATAACCACGGTCGTCAGACCACACTAATCCGACCAGAACTGGCTATGAACTGTGCCGATTGAAATCGAGGGCCAAAGGCCCGGCCTCATACCAGCGTGGGGCAACGCCCCACGAAATATCGCCGCAAAAGACAAAGCGCTGTAAGCGCGATTCATGCACCAGGGGCCTGGCATCTACTCCGCGCCCTCAGACTTGGTCATTCGTCATTCCTACTGCCTCAGCAACTAGTCGGCACTTCCTGCAACACCTCCACGCAATGCGGAATCGCACCCACCACAAAGCTCAAGGACTCCACCGCCCCGCTGGGCTTGCCTGGCAGACAGATGACCAGCGCATGATCCACCACCGCCGCCAGATTGCGTGAAAGAATCGCATTCTTCGTGATCTTCATGGACTCCGCCCGCATCACTTCCCCGAAGCCCGGCAGTTCGCGCACTGAAATCTCCCGCACCGCCTCTGGCGTCACATCACGCAGCGCCACCCCCGTGCCGCCCGTCGTCAGAATGAGCTGGCACCCCTTGCTGATCTGCTCGCGGATGGCCCTCTGGATGTCGCGTTTCTCATCCGGCACCAGCGCATCCGTCAGCACCTTCCAGCCATAACCCTCCGCCGCCTTCTTGAGCGCCGGCCCGCCCAAATCGTCATAAAGCCCCTTGGATGCCCGGTCAGAGATAGTAATGATACCAACTTGGATTTGCATGGGTCGAATTCGTGAATCGTTAAAAATTTAAACCGTAAATCTGTCAATTGCAGCGGCTGACGCCAGCACCTTTTCAGGAGCGCGGCATTTATGCCGCTTCAACGTCCAAAATCAAAGAGGATTTATGATGCGCCAAGAATCACAGTCAAACCGTTTTATCATTCAACGATCCACCGGGTGATGCGAGACGTGTTCTCGGGAGGCGGGCCAACCTACGGCAGTCCCGGCAGGGACTTCCCGAAAATAGCCCACCATTTTTATGGTGGGTACGGCGTCCTTCACCACCCAAGTCCCGGCAGGGACGAAAGAAACTTTCGCTACGAACCCATACTCCAATCAACCGCTGAAATCAGCGCTCCATTTCTTTCGCTCTCCGGGCTGGGCCGGGCGCACTCGATACCGCCCGTGGCTCTCACCCGCTTTTAATCACACCCGCTTTAACTTTTTAACGGCTCAATATCCTTCTTCGTCTTCGAGACCAGTTGAACCTCCGTGATGACCATCGTCTTGTCCACCGCCTTGCACATGTCGTAGATCGTCAGCGCCGCCACACTCACCGCCGTGAGCGCCTCCATCTCGATGCCCGTCTGTGCCGCGATCTTCGCCGAGGCCGTGATGACCACGCGGTCATTCGTATCCGGAATCTCAAACTGCACCTCGCAATGCGTGATGGGCAACGGATGACACAGGGGGATCAATTCCCCCGTCCGCTTTGCCGCCATGATGCCCGCCACTCGTGCTACCGAGAACACATCACCCTTCGCCACCGCATTCTCGCGGATGAGCTTCAGCGTATTCGGCAGTAACAAAATCTCTCCACGCGCCACCGCCTCGCGCAATTGAATCGCCTTCGCCGAGACATCCACCATGGACGCCCGCCCCTTGTCATCGATATGAGTCAATTTATCCGACACGTTCCACCTCCGCTTTCCAGGTTTCTACTGCCGACCGTATCTCCACGCCACATTGCCGCGTCGGCTTCACAAAGCGCGGCGTGAACCACGGGAACATTCCCACCAGATCCGGCGTGACCAGAATTTGCCCATCGCAATCCGTGCCCGATCCGATGCCGATGGTCACGAACGGAAACTTCTCCGTCAGCTCCTTCGCCACCGGCGGCGTGACCAGTTCCAACACCACCGCAAACGCACCAGCCTCCTGCAACGCGGCCGCATCATCCAGCAACTTCGCGCGCCCTTCCTCGTCCTTGCCCTTGATGCGATACTTGCCCTCTTCCAAGATATGCTGCGGCAACATCCCCAGATGCCCGATGAACGGGATGCCCGCCTCGATGATCGCCTTCACCTGCGGTAAAATCTCCCGACCACCCTCCGCCTTCACCGCATCCGCCCCCGCATCGACCAACCGCTGTGCATTCGCCACCGCACATTGCGGCGTCACGTAACTGTGAAACGGCAGGTCCGCCGCGACCATCGCCTTGGGATTCGCCCGCGCCACCGCCCGCACATGATGCTCGATCTCCGCCATCGTGACGTGAGTGGTATCCGGATAGCCCAGCACGACCATGCCCAATGAATCACCTACCAGCAAAAGTGGAATACCCGCCTCATCCAGCAAACGGGCCGTGGGATAATCATACGCCGTGAGGGAGGCGAGTCGCTGACGCCCCTTCATGCCCTTAATTGCCTCGACCGTGATTTTGCCTTCACGCATGCCCGCAACATTGCCCCGTTATGGCGAAGCAACAAGTGCCTTTTTCCAACGGGTGATTCTTAGATCTTTAGAAGCCGTCCGCCTCTTTCAAGCGCCAGTCACCATCTCACTTCACCTTCAACACCACCGCCGTGAAGTCATCCGTCTGCTGTCCTTCCCCGCTGAACGCCTGCACCGCCTCATACAACGCCTCAACAATATCACGCGATGACCGATGCCGGTTCTGCCGCACCACCCTCAACATCTCATCAGCACCGAAAAATTCATCATCCGCATTCATCGCTTCCTCGATGCCATCCGTCAGCAACAGCACGATCTCTCCCGGTGTGAGAATGAGCGGCGAGGCCGATTTGTATTCCGTGTCCGGCTTGATGCCCAGCGGCTTGCCCGTGCGTTTCAATTCCGACCGCACCTGCCCCTGCGAATTCAGCACGTAACCCGTCGAGTGCCCCGCGCTTGCATACACGATGCTTCGCGTCGTCGGATCGATCTGCACCAGTAGCATCGTCACGAACCGTTCGCTGCCCACGTCCTCCGCCAGGACGCGATTCGCCCGCGTCAAAATCTCGCCCACGTCATCCCGGTTTCGCGCCAGGATGCGCAGATACGCCCGCGTCTCCGCCATCAAGAGCGCCGGCCCGATGCCATGCCCGGTCACATCACCGATCGCCACACCCACGCGGCTGTGCAACATCGGCAGATAATCGAAATAATCGCCCCCCGCCGCCTCCGCCGGATGCGATGACCCCGCGATGTCAAAGTCCGCCAGCCGCGGTGATTCCTTCGGGAAAAGTCGTTCTTGGATCTCGCGCGCCACGCGGAACTGCTCCTGGTTCTCGCGCAATTCCTTCTCCGCTTTTTTGCGCTCCGTGATATCGCGGATGAACGCCACAAACCAGCGTTTCCCCTGCAGCTCCATGTCGTTGAACACGATTTCCAGCAGCGTATCGCGTCCGTCCTTGCGCTGGCCCACGGTCTCCAGCATGTGCCGCCGGGAGTTCACCACCCCGGAGTGCAATGATTTCACCAGCTCGGCATCCGTGGTGCTCAAGGGCTTTTCCGGCAGCAACATCGTCAGGTTCTTGCCCACGATCTCTTCCGGTTTATAACCAAAAATCACTTCCACCGCCGGGTTCGCGAAATGGATCACACTGTTCGTATCCATCAGCAACACCGCATCCGTCGCCGTCTCCCACAGCAGACGATACCGCACTTCGCTCTCGCGCACCGAATCTTCCGCCATACGCCGTGCGGTGCGGATGGACACCTCGCGCATCTCCCGCTCCACCGCTGCGACCAACCGCGCGAGCTGGCCCTTCATGAAATAATCATGCGCTCCCGCCTTCATCGCCGCCACCGCGATGTCCTCACCGATGCCGCCGGAGATGATGATGAAGGGCAGATCAATGCCGCTGTCTTGAAGAAGTTTGAGGGCTTCCGGTGCGCTGAACTCCGGCAGGTTGTAATCCGCCAGCACCACTTCCCACTCCTTTTCCTTGAGGGCCGACTGCATCTGCGGCGCGGTTTCCACGCGCTGCCATTTTGGTTCGTAACCGCCCTGTCGCAGCACATTTACCAGGATGCGCGCATCAAATTCCGAATCCTCCACCACCAACACCCGCAACGGTTTACGCGTCGTTGTGGTAATGGGCTTCTGCTCGATGCTGGCTTGAGCCTCGCTCATGTGTTGAGTAGAGAGTAACCGCTATTTCCCATCGCACAAAGCTAAAATCCGACCGCCCCTGGCTAGTTTTGACCAGCGCCCAATAGCTCTGCCGCCTTTGCCTGGATATCTTGTTCCCGCATCAGGGATTCACCTACCAGAATCGCCTGCGCCCCGCATGCCTCCAGCCGCACCACGTCCTCGCGCTTGTGAATACCGCTTTCCGCCACTAGCAAGCGCTCTTTTTTCAAGCCCGGAATCAGCGTCGCCAACCGTTCCGTCGTGCCCAAGTCCACCTTGAACACCTTCAAGTCGCGATTGTTCACCCCGATGAATGTCGCCCCCGTCGTCAATGCACGCTTGAGTTCTTCCTCATCGTGCACCTCCACCAGCGCCGCCAGCCCCGCGCCTTCCGCCAGTTCGCGGAACCGCTTCAATTGGTCATCATCTAGAATCGCCACGATCAACAGGATGCAATCCGCCCCCCACTCCGCCGCTTGCATGATCTGACGCTCATCGATGATGAAGTCCTTCCGCAAGAGCGGCAGCTTCACCACCTGCCGGATGGCCTTCAGATATTCCGGCGACCCTTGAAAGAACTTCTCATCCGTCAACACCGAGAGACACGACGCGCCCGCCGCTTCATACTCCAGCGCGATCTTCACCGCATCGAAATCCGCCCGAATGATCCCCGCCGATGGCGACGCCTTCTTCACTTCCGCGATTAAGCCGACCTTGCCCATACGTGGCTGACGCAATGCCGCGACGAAATCCCGCCGCTCACCCCGCTTCGCCATCACCGCCCGGATCTCTACCTCCGTCGGAATGCGCGCGGGCAGTTCGGCTATCTCCAGCCGCTTCTGCGCCACGATCGTATCGAGTATGTTCGCTCTGCTCATGCTCGCTTATTCATCGTCCATGGAGGCACCTTGGATGCGCTTGGTCGGACACCCCGCGCGCAACCACGCATTCACATACGCGTCCAGTTCACCATCCATCACCCCCTGCACATCGCTCGTCTCACAACCCGTGCGCAAGTCCTTCACCATCCGATACGGCTGGAACACATAACTCCGGATCTGGTTGCCCCAGGACACACTGCCCTTGTCTCCGTAGAAGCGCTCCATCTCGTTCTTCTGCTCATCCTGCCGCAGCGCGAACAGCTTCGAGACCAGCAACGTCATCGCTGTGTGCCGGTTCTGATGCTGCGACCGCTCCGTCTGCGAGGCCGCCACGAGGCCCGTCGGGATGTGCGTGATACGCACCGCCGTCTCCACCTTGTTCACGTTCTGACCGCCCTTGCCGCCGGAACGATACGTGTCCACACGCAACTCATCAGGCGGAATCGTGATGTTCGGATCCGTCTCCTCGATCTCCGCCATCGCATCCACGCTGGCGAAGCTCGTGTGCCGCCGTTGATTCGAGTCAAACGGCGAGATGCGCACCAGGCGATGCACCCCACGTTCGGCTTTGCAAAAGCCATACGCCATATCGCCCTTCACCATCATCGTCACACTCTTCACCCCCGCTGTTTCACCCGGCAGCAAATCCGTGACCTCGAACGTCCAGCCACGCGATTCAAACCACCGCTGATACATCCGCATCAACATGCTCGCCCAGTCACACGACTCCGTGCCACCCGCACCTGCATTGATGCTGAAGATGCAATTCCGCTTATCAAAAGGCCCGTTGAGGAAAATCCGCAACTCCAACGCATCCAGTGCCGCTTGCACCTTCAGGGTGTCGCGTTCGACTTCCTTCGCCATCGGTATCTGGACCTCCGGCGGCTCCGCCTCGCCCAGTTCGATCATCACCGCCAGATCTTCGAGCTGCTTCTCGGCCGCGATGAATGGCTCCACCTTCTTCTTGAGCGAGTTCGATTCGTCGATGAATTTCTGGGCCTTCTCACGAACGTCCCAGAAGTTATCCCGCGTCATCTCGGCGTCTATCTCCGCGATGCGCTTATGTGCTCCCGGCACGTCAAAGAAACCTCCGTAATTGGGAGGCTTTATCCTGTGCCGTGGCCAACGTCTGCTTTGCCGTCTCGAACATAGAACCGCCAATGTAAGAAACCCCCACGCCCTTTGCCCAGCAGATTTTCACCCCACCCCAACCGTGCTTCGCCTCTCTTCCCTCAACCTTTAACTAAGCCGGCTGTAACACATGCAGCTTCACCGAAGCCACATAATCCTTCACCTTCACCCGATACTCCAGCATGTGGGGCGCTTGCAGATGCGCTTCCAAGGCCGCCATATCCGTCCACTTCTCCACCACCGTCACCACATCTTCCCGCGCGTGACCTTGGGCCGGGATGGACGTCTGGACATCGATCGTCGGTCCATACTCGTAGCATCCATCCTCCGCATGCACCAAAGGAACGATCTGATGGAACTCCTGCAAAAACGCCGGACGCTTGCCCGGATGCAGTTCAATTGTAGCGATAACGTGGATCATTAATCCCCATTCCCGCCGAAACAGCACGAGAAGTCAACCGCCCATCACTGCAAAAATTGGCACTATCCTGCTTTTTAACTGCTCCCACCCGCCCAGATCGAGAGACCCGCTTAAAGGGCACAAATGTTCTCCCTCTCCTCTCAATGAGGAGAGGGCCGGGGTGAGGAGTGAGCGAGCCTGAGGCTATTTTCGCTAAAAAAACTCTGATTTCATTCATTCTGCACCCAGCAAAGTCCTTTACAGAGCATTTTCCCTGCCTCTATCTTGGTTCGCCTTTTTTAGTGATGGTTTTGATTGTGTCGTTTGAAAAATTGAAATTGAAATCGTATGGCGAAACAGATTGTTGAAATGTTGGTGGAACAGGTGACCATGGAGTTGCCTGACGTGAAGACCGTGCGCTTGAAGTGGCCCGAAGGCTATGACCCGGGTGACTTCAAGACCGGCCAGTTCATCACCGTTTACTGGCCCCACAAACCCAAGTACAAACGCGCTTACTCCCTCTCCTCCTGCGCCTTGGACAAGGGCTTCTATGAAGTCTCCATCAAGCGCGATGGCAAGATGGGCACCAGCGTCGTGGATTGGGCGGAAGTCGGCGACAAGATGTTCGTCATCCCCCCGGTCGGCAAGTTCCTCCCCGTCTTCGACCCGCCGAACAAGCACCTCATCTGTGTGGCCGGCGGTTCGGGCGTCACGCCGTTCCGCGGTTTCGTCCGTGAAGCCACCGAGCGCAAGCTGAGCACGAAGATCACCATCCTCTACACCGTCCGCACCCCGATGGACATCATCTTCGAGAAAGAGTTCCGCGAACTCGAAGCGCGGAACCCGCATTTCAAGTTCCACGTCACCTGCACCCGCCTCGCCCCGGATTCCGACTGGACCGGCCGCCGTGGCCGTATCACCCCGGAATGGGTGCGCAGCTTCGTGAGCGACGCCGCGAACACCGTGTTCTACGCCTGCGGGACGAACGCCATGGTGGAAGCCGTCGAATACCTCGTGCTCCATGACCTGGCCCTGCCAAAGGAACAGATGAAGCTGGAGAAGTGGGGCTAAGACCTCATGAGCGCCAGCACCTCCATACTCCAAAAGAGAATCGAGATCTGGACCAGCTTCTCCCCGGAGATTAGCTCAGCTCTGACCAAGAACATCCTTGGTCAGAGCTTTTTTCTTTTGCTGACCAGCACGGCCTTGGATAGCGGCCTCTCGTTTCAAATCATCGGCATGAGTGCCGCGTGGTATTGGATCGCCATCTTCCCCATCCTCTGGCGTCGCCCCAAGACCACGAATAAATTCGAACTAAGCCTGATTCGCATCGGCTTCGTCTGCCTCCTTCCCTTGACCATTCTCTCAACACCCACATGGGGCTGGCTCCGCGAACTGATTAAGTAAGTGCCGATATTCGCCAAGCGCTGCTAAATGTTCTCACCCACAAGTCTGACTCAGTCCAAATTGCGACCAAACTCGCATAGGCACTGGAAATGTTACCTCCTTCTCCTTGGGGAGAAGGCCGGGATGAGGGGGAAGGAATCGTAACTAAGGAAAGTCCATCTGCCTTTCACAGTATCCGGTAGATTTTCCCTGCGCCACCCCGCTTGCTTTCTGCTCCCACTCTCAGGTAGCGTCCTCTCATCATTACGCGCTGCTAATATGTCCCTGAAACAAACGCCCCTCTACGCCACCCATCAAGCCCTCGGTGGTCGCCTCATCGAATTCGGCGGCTGGGAGATGCCCGTGCAATACACCAGCATCATCGATGAACACCAGACCGTGCGAAACGCCGCTGGCGTCTTCGACATCTGCCACATGGGCGAAGTCTTCATCAGCGGCGCCAGCGCCCTCACTTTCCTGAACCGCCTGCTCACCAACGACGCGAGCAAGCTCGCCGTGGGCCAGGGCCAATACACCCAGATGTGCCAGGAAGACGGCGGCACCGTGGATGATCTCTACCTCTACCGCCTGACCGATAAAGAATACCTGCTCATCATCAACGCCTCCCGCATCGAGGCCGACGTCGCCTGGATGCAGTTGCAACTCTCCAGTTTCCCCGGCCAACACCTGCTGACTTTCGAGAATCGCTCGGACAAATACGGCGCCATCGCCATCCAAGGCCCGAAAGCCGTCGAGTTCATCAACGACGTTTTCCCCGGTGGCTCTCACGCAGGCACCCACGTCCATCGCGTCACTGAGTTGCATAAAAATCAGATCGCGACCTTCAATCTCAAAGGCACCGGCTGGCTTTGCTGGGTCGCCCGCACTGGTTACACGGGAGAAGACGGTTTCGAGATCGTCACCACCGCCTCCAAAGTGCTGGAAGTCTGGGACGCCCTCATGGAAGCCGGTCAATCTCACGGCCTCAAGCCCGCCGGTCTCGGTGCCCGCGATACCTTGCGCACGGAAGTCTGCTACCCCCTCTACGGCCACGAACTCGACGAAAAGACCAGCCCCATCGAAGCCGGCCTCGGCAGCTTTGTCTCCTTCGAGAAAGGCCCCTTCATCGGCCACGACGCCTTGCTCGCCCAGAAAACCAAAGGCCCACAAAAACGCTGCGTCGCCTTCAAGATGACCGACAAGTGCGCCCCGCCCCGCCCCGGTTACACCGTGTGGAATGGTGAGACGCAAGTCGGCCAGGTCGTCAGCGGCACGCTGAGCCCCAGCCTGAATGCCGGCATCGGCCTCGCCTACGTGCAGCCGGAACTGGCCAAGAAAGACACCGTCATCCACATCGATATCCGCGGGAAGAAGTTCGCCGCCCAAGTCGTCGGCAAACCCATTTATCGAAAAGCTGTTTGAGAAAGGACGACGTAGCACGAATCCCGTGCTGCCGGATTCCAGCCGGCAGTAAGGTGAGGTCCGACGTAGCAATAACGTCCCTGCCTGGCGGATTTTCGATTGCGAGCCTGTTGCTCGAGTGCTGCCTTATCGTATGTCACTTGCCCGGACTGCCGGCTGGAATCCGGCAGCACATTGACCACCTGCACTTCAGCACCTGGCAAAATGATTAGCGAATGTTTGAAGATGGCTACTTGACCTGTACGCGTTCCCTGATTTCAATCACCCAGCTTTAAATTTTATATGTCGAACGTTCCAGCAGATCTGAAATACGCCTCCTCGCACGAATGGGTGCGCGTCTCCGGTGACACCGCCACCATCGGCATCACTGACCACGCCCAGGCCGAGCTCACCGACATCGTCTTCGTGGAACTGCCGCAAGTCAGTCGCAAGCTCGCCGCCGGTGAAGCCTGCGCCGTGGTGGAATCCGTGAAGACCGCGAGCGATATCTATTCGCCCGTCTCCGGTGAGATCACCGAAGTGAATCAAGCCATCGCGGACAATCCCGCGCTCGTGAATCAGGCCGCCTTCGGCAACGGCTGGTTCTTCAAAGTGAAACTCGCCAACCCCGGCGACCTCGCCAAGCTCCTCACGCCGGACGCCTACAAAGCCCAGATCGGCTAATCATTTTCGCAAAAGCAAAAAGCCCCGTCAGCCTAAACTGACGGGGCTTTTATTTTACCAACCGGGGTTCTTCCCCACAAATTCACGCCAGCGACCGCGCCAGCTCCGCGCGCGTCAAGGCCGTCTGCAACGGTGCTTCCAAAGCTGCCACCACCCCATCGATCAACTGCCGCAGGGAATAAGGCTTTTGGATGAAGGATTCCCCCGTCTTTTCCAATCCGACCAATTCCGGGCTGAAACCGCTCGTATAGATCGCCCGCAGATTCGGCCGTTGCTGCCGCAACTTCTTCACCAGATCAACACCAGTGCTCCGGTCCGGGATCATCACATCCGTAAACACCACATCGATCTCCCGCTGATGCCGCTGCCAGAGCCACAAGGCCGATTGCTCCGACGTGGCCTCGAACACCCGGAAACCTTCCTGCTGGAATACGTGGCGGTTCATCTCCATGAGGTGCGGATCATCCTCCACTAAAAGCAGCCCCGGCAGGCGTTCTCCCGTTGGCACCAGTTGCGTCATTCCGTTTGGTTGCTTGTATGCGCTCATAGGTTTATTTGGTTTATACTGTCTTACTGTCTCTGATTTCGAACATCTTCCGTCCCATCTCAGGACAGATGTTCTTTTCTGTTTCTTCCCATCCCCATTCACGCGTATCCCCACCGCCATCCACTATCCCGCTCCCACTCAGAGTCTTATACGTCTCGACAGCATTCCCACCTTTGCTTCTTCAGACCGGCTGTCTGACCTGTCTTTAGCACTGCCCATGCCAAGACTGGGGTGAACACCTGATTGACTGAAGTAGTAGCCAGAAACGTGGATGTTACTCTTTGACAAATGGTAGATGGAAAATCAAGATTGGCTCCAATAACAAGGGTCTGCTCTTATTAACTTGGGATTAAAAGCATGAGCAAACGCGTCGAACTCGTTGCCCCATTTACAATTCCCGCTCTGTGTTGTGTCTGCATGCAGCCCTCGACAACTTCCATCGAGGCCCGACACAGCCAGTTCATTCCGCTCGGTCCGGCAGTGCATGTCACCTCCTCTGAGGTCCCAATACCGTTCTGCGCTTTGCATTCCAAGCAGACGCGCTTCAAGATGAAACTCTGCAATTATGCCATGATTAGCTGTTATCTCATGATAGCAGTAGGATACGGCATCGCGGACATGTATGTTTCCCAGATGTATGGATACCGATTGCTGGATCGTCCAATCCATCTTCTCTGGTTTTTCTCTATCGCGGCTCTGGCTATCTTCTTCGGGTTTTATGAACGCGCCCAAATGCCGGTCAGGCTCAATGCAGCTAAGACAGAGAAAATGCGGTTTTCCGGTTCATCTCCATTGGCAAAGGTGATTCTGGATTGCGACAATGAAACGTTCGCGCAAGCCGTCTTGCACGCGAACAAGGAAACGCCACCACCCTCGCGACCGAACGGCACAGCGTCCCAGCATCTCTCAATTGGTGCTTAACCGAAAAAAGCTATTGACTCTTTTGATGATTATATCAATCTATCCGTATCCGTTGATACAACGGTCTCATTCAGAGTGATTGAGGGACTGGCCCTACGACATCACGGCAACCGGTTGAAGTGCAACTTCAACGCCAGGTGCTAACCAGCTCGGAACGCAGTGCGTTTCGGGGAAAATGAGAAGAGCACAAGAATTAGATTTCACCTCTTCTCGCAACCTCGGGAAGAGGTTTTTGTTTTGCCTCTTCCCCACCGAACAGAAGCGATATGGCAAACGAGAAAAGTTTCATGAAGGCGTTGAAGTGCCGCGAGTGCGGCCACGAATATCCCCTCGCCGCCACCCACGTCTGCGAATTCGATTTCGGCCCGCTCGAAGTCGTCTATGATTACGAGGCCATCCGTGGCTCCCTCACCCGCGCCTCCATCGAGAGCCGCGCGAAGACCATGTGGCGCTATCGCGAGCTGCTCCCCGTCGCGGGCGAACCCACCGTGGGCACGCAGGTCGGCTTCACGCCGCTTATCAAGGCGGACCGCCTCGCCAAACGCCTCGGCATCCGCGAACTGTGGATCAAGAACGACGCCGTGAACTACCCCACCCTGTCCTTCAAGGACCGCGTGGTCAGCGTCGCCCTCAGCCGCGCCGTGGAACTCGGCTTCACCACCGTCGCCTGCGCTTCCACCGGCAACCTCGCCAACTCCGTGGCCGCCAATGCCGCTGCCGCTGGCTTGAAGGCTTACGTTTTCATCCCCGCTGATCTCGAGCACGGCAAGGTCATCAACTCCCTCGTCTACGGTGCCAACGTCATCGGCATCAAGGGCCACTACGACGAAGTGAACCGCCTCTGCGCCGAGATCGCCGGCAAATACGGCTGGGCGTTCGTGAACGTCAACATGCGCCCCTACTACGCCGAAGGCTCCAAGAGCATGGGCTTCGAGATCCAGGAACAATTGGGCTGGCGCATTCCGCAACACACCGTCATCCCGATGGCATCTGGCTCCTTGCTCACCAAGATCCATAAGAGCTATCAGGAATTCTCCAAGCTCGGCCTCGTCTCGAACACCAAGTGGAAGATGCATGGCGCCCAGGCTACCGGTTGCAATCCGATCTCGGCCGCGCAGAAGCAAGGCTTGGACTTCTTCAAGCCCGTGAAGCCGAACACGATCGCGAAGTCCCTCGCCATCGGCACTCCCGCAGATGGTTTCTACTCCCTGCGCGTGATGAAGGAAACCGGCGGCCATAGCGATGACGTCAGCGATGACGAGATCCGCGAAGGCATCAAGCTTCTCGCCGAATGCGAAGGCATTTTCGCCGAGACTGCTGGCGGCGTGACCGTCGGCGTGGCCAAGAAACTCATTGCCTCAGGCAAGATCCCGGCGGAAGATTCCGCTGTCCTCTGCATCACCGGTAACGGTCTTAAGACCCTTGACGCCGTCGTCAACAGTGTCGGCCAGACCCGTGAGATCCGCCCCAGCCTCCGTGAATTCGAGGGCTTGCTGGAAACCGAAGATGCCGCGTGCAAAGCTTAACTTTATTATGCCAGTGAATATCCGTATCCCAACTCCGCTCCGCAAGCTCACGAACAACGAAGAGGTTGTGGAGGTCACCGCCAACACCATTGGCGGGGCCATCAACGAATTGCAGTCCCGCTATCCCGGCATCCAGGAACGTTTGCTGGATGAGAACGGTGGCGTGCGCCGCTTCGTGAATGTCTATGTGAATGAGGAAGATATCCGCTTCCTCCAGAACAAGGAAACGCCGCTCAAAGACGGCGACGAAGTCAGCATCATCCCCGCCATCGCCGGGGGTTAAAGGAGCTGCCATGCCCACCAAAACTAAAAAAGCCGCGAAATCAGCCAAAGCTGCCAAGCCTGTTGCCGCTCCCAAGCACCAGAATACGCGCTTGTGGCTCATGTATCCGCCCAAGAAGATCACCGAGCCCATCATCTGGCAGATTTCCCAGAAATTTAAGGTGGTCACGAACGTCCGTCAGGCCAGCGTAACTGGCGAGATTGGAATCGTTTGCCTCGAATTATCCGGTCTGCGCCCCGAGGTAAAAGCCACCATCAAGTGGCTCGTCAGCCTCGGTATCAGCGTGGAACCAGTCGAAATTAGCGTCGTAGAAAGCTAAACTTAGCCAGTCTAATCACCTTCTCCGAAATCCCCGCCCCATAACAGGCGGGGATTCTTTTTCTTGACCTTTGCACATAAAGGAGTTATGAATACTCCAAGCTAAAAGAAATGGGTAAAGACCAACCAGGAGAGGCTATGACAAAAAGAGACTTGGTAGTGCGGATTGCCAGCGAAACAGGACTTGTTCAGCAACAGATCTTGGAAGTCGTCCAGAAGACTTTGGACTACATTTCCCAAGCCGTGGCTGAGGGCAAGAATGTGGAGCTGCGCAACTTTGGCGTGTTCGAAGTCAAAGTACGCAAAGCCCGCATTGGTCGTAATCCGAATGCACCCGCTACCGACGTGCCCATCCCTCCCCGTGCCGTCGTGAAGTTCAAGCCCGGCAAGGAGATGCGCGAAGCCGTCTTAAAGCTTACCCCCCAGCAGATTGCGGACGCCATCGCCGCCGCCCAGAATAATCCGCCGCCTCCTGCTGCCGGTCCAGAGATGTAAGCGCCTCAGCCTCAACGTAACTTTACTGTAAAACGCCTCAAGCACCTGCTTGAGGCGTTTGTCTTTTCCCCTCATCTGCGAATCTCTGCGTCCATTTCACCCCGGCTTGGAGTCGGGGCTGCGGTTAAATCTTCTTTCGCATTTACCCTCGCTAACAGCTTCGTTACTGTCCCCGCTCTATTTATGGAACGTTTGCCCGGATTCCGTGATTTTTATCCTGAACCGCTCCCCGGTAATGAGCCGTGGAGCTGTGACGCACGCCAATACATCTTCGATACTTGGCGCTCCGTCGCCCGCCGCTATGGCTTCCGCGAATACGATGGCCCACCGCTTGAGCCGTTGGAGTTATACACGAACAAATCCGGTGCCGAAATCGTTGGCCAGCTCTTCAACTTCGTCGATAAAGGTGAACGCGCCGTATCCATGCGGCCCGAGCTGACCCCCACCGTCGCCCGCATGGTGGCCAGTGCTGAACGGGCCTATAAGAAGCCCATCAAGTGGTTCGCCATCCCTCAACTGTTCCGTTACGAGAAGCCCGGCAAAGGCCGCCTGCGCGAGCACTTCCAACTGAACTGCGACATCTTTGGTGAGAACGATGGCGCCGCCGATGCCGAGATCATCGCCCTGCTCATCGATGTGTGCCGTGCGTTAGGCCTAACCGCCGAAGACTTTGTGCTGCGCTTGAGTAACCGTCAGGTCTGGGAAAAGTTCTTTCTGGATCGCAATGGTTCCAAGGAGAAGGAATACGAGTTCTTCCAGATTGTGGATAAGATCGACCGTGAAAAGCCGGAAGTCTCACAAGAAAAACTCAAGGCCCTCGGCATCAACTACGAGGATGTCACCACTTTTATCCAAAAGAGTGAACCCACTCCTGAGTTGCAAGCCTTGCTCGACAACCTCGCCGCCCGTGGCCTCAGCGATTTCGTGAAGACGGATTACGGTGTCATCCGCGGTCTCGCCTACTATACCGGTGTCGTGTTTGAAGCATTTGATCGCAAAGGCGAGTTCCGCGCCATCGCAGGCGGTGGTCGTTACAACAACCTCATCAAGCTCGTCAGCAACGGCAAGGTGGACCTGCCCGCGCTCGGCTTCGGCATGGGCGATGTCGTCCTGCTCGAACTTCTGAAATCCCGAGGCAAGCTGCCCAAGTTCAACGCGAACCTGAACGCCTACGTGATGATCGAGGACGAGACGCTACGTCCAGAATCGCTCAAGCTCATCCAAGAACTGCGCGAAGCCAGCCTCATGGTGGACTACTCGCTGACGCCCGCCAAAGGCGACAAACAATTCAAACGCGCCCAGGAACTAGGCAGCAAATTCACCGTGCGTCTCGAAAAAAACGAAACGGGCACTCTCGCTATCGTGAAGAATCTGCAGACCCGGCAGGAAGAGCGAGTGAGTGCAGCAGAAGTAGTCGGTAAGCTGAAAAGCTAACTCGTCCCGTTGCCCCGAAAGGGGCAAATGCCGGTAGCCACGGGTGACCAACGGGAACCCGTGGAATACAGATATAAAACACACCGCCCCGGAGGGGCGGATGAACTCCTCACCGACTGGCCATTCCCTCACGCGCTCCTTTCGGAGCGCAATGATTAACCACGGGTTCCCTTCGGTCACCCGCGGCTACTCGCACACGCTCCATTCGGGGCGCAGGAGACGGTCGCCGAATCCCTTATTCCCCTCGCAACACAAACTGCCGGTGATGGCTGAACACCCCACGCAAACTCTTCGAAAGATCATCCTGCAGTGCTTGCACTTCCGCATACGTCGCGACAGCCTTCGCGTTAGGTTCCGCAGTTTCCTTCGCGTTCACCCGCACGAATTGATCCGTGATCTCATCGATGCCCACCTTTTCACCCACTTCCACCAGTGAACACCAGAGTGCCTGCAAGGCCGCACCATACGCCGCCCCCTCGCTCACTTGCAGCGTGACCACCTCCGCGTTAAAAACATCCGCCATAAGCTGACGCCAAACCTTGGACTTCGCGCCACCACCCGTCGCCCGGATCTGCGTCGGCTTCACACCCAGCTGGGCCAAGCGACGCAGCCCATAATTCATCCCGAGCGTGACTCCTTCCATCGCCGCCCGAGCATAATGCGCGGGATTGGACGTCTTCTGCGTCACCCCAAAGAACACCCCCGTGCCATCCGGCACATTCGGCGTGCGTTCGCCTTCCAGATACGGTAGCAGGATAAGCCCATCACTGCCCGGCTTCACCTTCGCGGCTTCTGCGGCAAACTTCTCATGTGTCCACCCCAGATTCTTGCGCACCATCTCCGTGGCCACCGTCACATTCATCGTGCAAAGCAGCGGCAGCCAATGATTCGTGGAATCGCAAAAGGCTGCGATCTCACCTTGCGGATCGACCACCGGCTTGTTCGCACAGGCATAGATCGTCCCGCTCGTCCCAAAGCTCGCCGTGATGAAACCCGCCCGCGTGTTGCCCGTGCCGATCGCCCCCATCATCTTATCGCCCCCACCCGCGCTCACGATCACGTCGGGAGACAGTCCCAGTTCCTTCGCCGTGGAAGGCTGCAGATAACCAACCGGTTGCTCGCTGGAGATCAGCGGCGGCAGCTTGCTCGCCAGATCGCCATCGATGGCCTTGAGCACATCCGCACTCCACTTGCGCTTGCGCACATCCAGCAAGGCCGTGCCGCTCGCATCGCCGTATTCCATCACCGCTTCGCCCGTGAGCCAGTAATTGATGTAATCATGCGGCAGCATAACTGTATGCAGCCGCGCGAAATTCTTCGGCTCATGCTTCTTCATCCACAAAATCTTCGGCGCAGTGAACCCTGGCAGCACGGCATTACCGATGGCCTTGATGGCCGCTTTCTGCCCACCCAAAGCCGCCGTGATCTCTTCACACTCCGGCGCCGTTGAGGTGTCACACCAGAGCTTCGCCGGGCGGATCACTTTGCCATTCTTATCCAACGGCACAAAACCATGCTGCTGCCCGCTCACGCCGATGGCCTGCACCTCACCCGCCTTGGCCTTCGCTTGCTTGAGTGCTTGGCGGATGGATTTCGACGTCGCCTCAATCCACAGGTGGGGATGCTGCTCCTTCGCGCCTGCGGGCAGATCGGGAATCATTCCGTAAGCTTCCGAAGCCGCGCCTAAAACTTTTCCATCCTTCGCATCCACCACGAGGGCCTTGGTGGATTGCGTTCCGCTGTCGATGCCGATGAGCAATGTGCGCATAGAAAATTGTGTGTATCTTTTCACCCCTCTGGAATCCCATGCGCGAATGACTTCGCAGACCGGAACCAGAGTGAAACGCCGCGTAGAATACTCCTTTGCCGCGTCACTTCCAACGTGAAACTGTCATTGCAAAAATTTTCCTGAAAAGGACTTGAGACACGCACAAAGCAGGACGATATTTCGCCTAGAAACACGGTGAGTCATTCACCGTCTGATCTTTGAAAGAATAACGGGCCGGTCTAAAAATCGTTGGGGCACTGCATCCGTTCCACAGGTCAGGGAAAGTTCTGCTGAGGGGCACATCGCGAATGATCTGCCACCGAAGAGCAACGCACCCGGAGACATTGGAACCGCAGAGAGATAGAGACAGAGTTAGTGAAAACAAGTCAGTGATAGAGAAAAGATAGAGCCCGGCATTTTTAGACCGGCTTAGATTTACCCTGCGCTGTTCGTGATTGCGCAACAAAGTCCTTGGACCGTAATTAATCAATGCGGGGCCTTAACTTCCAAAGCTTACGACAGGCCTTAATTGGACGTCGGAAGCCTAAGATTCGGTCCCACCTATATCAGGGCAGTTCATAGGTACCGTTCCACACGGCAGAGGTGGGGTATGCTTTCGGTGAAGCTCGAATGGCGAAGATGTGAAACAGGCCACAGACCAAAGTGATGGCCGACCTCTTCCGCATTCGAGCTTTTCCTTTTTCCAAGTGTGACACTCAGCCTTGATATCTCATCAACCGTAAACTCGCACCCATAATTTCGGGCTTCATCCCTTATCCGACCGTTTCACTTCTCGCCCCCTCTTTCAACTCCACGCTGCCAATTCCATCACGAATTCGCGCGTCACTACTGGTGCGAACTTTAACACTTCGCTAGGGTACATAGTGGCGGAATGATACATTTGGTATGACTCAATATAGCTAGGCATGGACGCAAGCAAACTTTTCGCAATGGCCGCAGTAGTTGCTCTCTGTTTCGCATCCATGTGTTCAAATAACCAATTCGCCTCATTGCTGGTAATTCCATTCTCACAAGCGGTGCCGTAGAACGTGGCTATGTTTTCCCCATCTGTCCTGTCATCTAATGTAGCCATCCATTCAGCGATTCTTTTTGTGACTTTCTTTTTCATGCAATGGCTTATCGGATATCAAGTGTTGCCACCTCACAGTTATCTACACCTTCCAAGCTGCTACCTCCTTCACAAATTCACGCGTCACAGGCACACTTGAATCCAGCATCCGCCCCGGAGTTGTCGTCGTGGAGTGAAACATCTGATAGGACTCCATCCTTTCTGGCATGTCGACCAGTAGCTTCGCTGCCACAGAGGCCACCGCAGATCGCTGATCCGGCATCATCAAATCGTAGAGCCACTGCGCTTTACCAACAGAAACCTCATTCTCAACAGCCAGAAAATGCAATCTCTCAATGATATGCATCGGCACCCTTTGGTTGATCTTGCCTATCAAGTAAGCGATCTCGTCCTTGATTTCCATAATCATCTTCTCTCCCAAGCCTACTCGATAGCCTTCCCTCAGGAAATCTCAATTCATGGTTTTCTTCCCGCCGGCTTGGGCTAGAATGACGTCATGGCGCAGTCCGATCTGTTTGCAACTGGCCCGGTGATCCCTGCCAATGAGGCAGCGGTGGCCGCTCCTGCCTTTGCACAGAACCGTTCCGCCCCGCTGGCGGCTCGCATGCGTCCCCGCACCTTGGATGAATACATCGGCCAGCGCCATATCCTCGCCCCCGGCATGTTACTGCGTCGGGCCATTGAAGCTGATCGTATCCAGTCGCTGATCTTCTACGGGCCTCCCGGAACTGGTAAAACCTCCCTCGCCCAACTCATCGCCCTGCATACGAAGAACCGTTTCGAACGTCTGAGCGGTGTGGAATCGAACGTCGCCGATATGCGCCGCGTCCTGTCTGGCGCAACGAATCGACTGCATCACACCGGCCAGCCAACCATCCTGTTCATCGACGAAATCCATCGCTTCAACAAATCCCAGCAGGACGTGCTCCTGCCTGATGTGGAAAGCGGCGTCATTCGCCTGATTGGCGCGACCACGCATAACCCCTTTTTCTTCGTCAATTCCCCGCTCGTCTCCCGTTCGCAGATCTTCGAACTGCGTTCGCTCACGGATGAAGATATCTTGGGCCTCTATCAGCGCGCCCTCACCGATGTAGATCGCGGCCTCGGCCATCTCAAGATTCGTGCGGATGAGGATGCCTTGAAGCATCTCGCCAAAACTTCCGATGGCGATGCTCGCAAAGCGCTGAACTCTCTGGAGATCGCCGTCCTCACCACGGAACCAGGCAGCGATGGCCACATCCACATCACGCTCTCCGTCGCCGAACAAAGCATCCAGAAGAAAGCCATCGTGTATGACGGCGATGGTGATGCCCACTACGACACCATCTCCGCCTTCATCAAATCCATGCGCGGCAGCGATCCGGATGCCACGCTCTATTGGCTCGCGAAAATGATCCATGCCGGCGAAGACCCGCGCTTCATCGCCCGCCGCATCGTGATCCACGCCGCCGAAGACGTCGGCCTCGCTGACCCGATGGCCCTTGTGCTTGCCGTCTCCGCCCATCACGCCGCTGAATTCATCGGCTGGCCTGAGGCACGTATCCCGATCGCCGAAGCTGCCCTCTACATCGCCACCGCGCATAAGAGCAACACCGTAGTCACCTCCATCGATGCTGCTCTGGAAGATGTGAAGAACGGTCGCACCCTGCCCGTCCCCGAGCATCTGCGTGATGGCCATTACAAAGGCGCCAAGCAACTCGGCCATGGCGTCGGCTACAAATACGCCCACGATCACCCGGAGAACTTCGTAGCCCAAGATTACCTCGGCGAGACCCGCCACTACTACCAGCCGACCGAGCAAGGCGTGGAAAAGAAGATCAAGGAACGCGTGGAACGTTGGCGGGCGGAGCTGGATGCCAGCCGAAAGAAACCAGCATGATCCCAAACGTGGCCGAACAGAAAGCGTCACTCCGGCAACAATACCGTGTGCTGTGCCGCTCCGTTGCCCCCGAGCAGAACGCCGCCGCCTCGGAAGACCTGCGCAAGCACCTCATCGGCTCCTCTTACTGGATGGAGTCTCAGCGGATCCTGATGTTTTATCCGCTGAATGATGAGCCGGATATTGCGCCTCTTTTTGATAAGGCTTTGACTGCAGGCAAGACCATCGCCTTGCCCCGTTATAATTCCAGCTTAGGGGTTTACGAAGCCGCCTTGATCCGCAATTTGACCGAAGACCTCGTTCCCGGCCGCTTCGGGGTGCGCGAGCCGTCACCAAATTGTCCCGCTGTGCCATTAAACCAACTGGACTTGACCCTCGTACCTGGCATAGCTTTTGACCCAAGCGGACGGCGACTGGGGAGAGGCAAAGGCTTCTATGACCGGTTGCTGCCAGGGACGACAGGAATGAAGTTAGGACTGGCCTTCGACTGGCAGGAGAGCGACGCGCTCCCCGCAGAACCGCATGATGTCGAATTAGATGCCGTCCTGACACCAACACGCTGGCTAAAAGTCATCTAGCCGCGTGGGTGCTGAAATGCTTTTGTTGGGCAACATAACGGAGTATCTCTCGGGGCTCGCACTGTTTGGTGCGGGGGCGGCTGCTTTCTATTTCTACCAGCGCAACCGGGAAAAAACCCAGCAGCGATCACTGAAGGAGCAACAAGACCTCACCTTGGCCAATGCCAAGCGCGAAGCCGAGACGCTCATCCGTGAAGCCAAGCTCGCCGCCAATGAGGATGCCCTCAAGATCCGTGAGCAGACGGAGAAGTCCTTCACCCAACGCCGCCAAGAACTTTCCGATCTCGAGAACCGTCAGGCCGAACGCGAACGCCTGCTGAACCGCCAGTTAGAAACCATCGTCACCCAGGAAAAGAGTCTTAAGCAGACGGATCAAAATCTTCAGAAACAGTTGGAAGATTTGGAAACGCAACGGGTGGAACTGCATCGCTTGATGCAGCTTGAGAAAGAAAAACTCCAAGCTATCGCCGGCATCACCGAACTCGACGCGCGCACGCAATTGCTCAAGCAAGTGGAGGCGGATGCGCTCAAGGATGCGAATAACCTGACCCGCCACATCCTCGAGAACGCCAAGACCACCGCCGAGGATAAAGCCCGTTATGTGCTTAGCGTGGCCATCCAGCGCTACGCCGGTGATCACACTTTCGAAACGACGACCGCCACTATCGCCCTGCCCGGCGATGAGATCAAAGGCCGCATCATTGGCCGTGAAGGCCGCAACATCCGCGCCTTCGAAGCCGCCACCGGTATCACCGTCCTCATCGACGACACGCCAAACGCGGTCGTGCTCTCCGGCTTCGATCCCGTCCGCCGCGAGATCGCCCGCGAAGCGATGCAACGTTTGATCCTCGATGGCCGCATCCATCCCACCCGCATCGAGGAAGTCGTGCAAAAGGTGACCGAGGAGATGGATGAAACCATCGTGAAGAACGGTGAAGAGGCCGTCTTCAAGGTAGGCCTGCCACCGTTGCATCCGGAGATCGTGAAGCTGCTCGGCCGCCTGCGTTTCCGTCACAGCTTTTCCCAGAATGTCCTAGATCACTCCATCGAGGTCGCTCACTTGATGAGCCTCATGGCCTCCGAGATGGGCATCAATGTCCAGGACGCCAAACGCGCCGGCCTGCTGCATGACATCGGCAAGGCCATCGATCATGAAGTGGAAGGTTCACACGCCATCATCGGTGCCGATTTCATCAAACGCCACGGTGAAGCGGAGAACATCGTCAACGGCGTCGCCTCACATCACAGCGAAGTGCCGCATACGAATCCTCTCGGCGTGCTGGTCAGCGCTGCCGATGCCATCAGCGCTTCCCGTCCCGGAGCCCGTTCCGAGACGATGACCACTTACATCAAGCGTCTGGAAGATCTCGAACGCATTGGCGCTTCCTTCCCGGGAGTGGAAAAGTGCTATGCCGTGCAAGCTGGACGCGAACTCCGCGTCTTGGTGCAACCCGAAAAGGTCACCGACGAAGAAGCCTATGCGCTGGCCAAATCCGTCACCCGCAAGATCGAGGAAGAATTGCAATACCCCGGCCAGATCCGTGTGACCGTGGTTCGGGAAACACGCGTGGTCGAGTTCGCCAAGTGATGTTGGCCGGAAAAGAATTCGCCAGACTTGAATCTCACGGTGGCGCCCTGTAACCATTCCCCATCCTTTAAATCAAACCAACGACCCCTGATTTCATGGCTACCATCAAATTCGGCACCTCTGGCTGGCGCGGTCTGATCGCACGCGATTTCACCTTCGACCAAGTCCGCCTCGCCACCCAGGCCATCGCGGAATATTGGAAGAGCGAACTGGCCGATCCCAAGTCGGCCACTTATGGCCGCAAGCCCGTCGTCATCCTTGGCCATGACACCCGTTTCCTCGGTCACGAGTTCACCTTGGCAGCCGCTGAAGTCTTGGCTGCCAATGGTCTCTCGCCCGTGATGTGCGATCGCGATGCCCCAACCCCCGTCATCGCCCACACCATCCGCAATCTGAAAGCCATCGGTGGCATCAACATGACCGCCAGCCATAACCCGGCTGAGTATCAGGGCCTGAAATTCTCCCCGAGCAACGGTGCCGCCGCTCCGCCCGAAGTCACCAAGCAAGTCGAAGCCATTATCGCACGACTCGAATCGGAGAAGTGGACGTTCAAGGCCGCTGTGGTCGGCACTTTCAAGTGCAAGACCATCAATCCCCTGCCCTCTTACTTCAAACAGATCAAGAAGCTCATCGACTTCAAGGCTATCGAGAAGGCCAAGATGAAGATCGCCGTGGAGCTGATGTATGGCACGGGCCGTGGCTACCTCGACACATTGCTGGAGGAAGCCGGCGTGAAAGTCACCCGCTTCCATGATGAATTGAATCCCCTCTTCGGCGGTCATCATCCCGAACCGAATGCGGAAGGCATGCACGCCGTCAGCGATTTCATTCGCAGTGGCAAAGCCACCATCGGCCTCGGCCTGGACGGCGATGCTGACCGTTTCGGCATCGTGGACAAAGACGGCACCTGGATCACGCCGAACCAAGTCCTCGCCCTCGCGCTCTATCACTTGAAGAAGAATCGCGGCTGGACCGGCGCCGTTGTGCGCACCGTTCCTACCAGCCATCAGGTCGATGGCATCGCGGAAGTCCTGGGCGTGAAGGTTCACGAAACTCCCGTTGGTTTCAAATACATCGGCGCCCTCATGGAAAGCGAGCCCATCATCGTCGGCGGTGAAGAATCCGGCGGCCTCAGCGTTAAGGGCCATGTGCCTGAGAAGGACGGCATCCTCGCCTGCTTGCTCATGGCGGAACTAGTCGCTTACGAGAAGAAGTCGCTCGGCCAGATCATGAAATCGCTGGAGAAACAGACCGGCGAATTCCACACCGACCGTATCAACGTCGCCATCCCGCCGGACAAGAAGGAAGCGCTTCTCAAGATGCTCGCGGGTGGCTTGAAGAACGTCGGCAATTTACCCGTCGAGAAATTCATCACCACAGACGGCTACAAATTCCTCCTGCCGAACCGCGAATGGGTCGCCTTCCGCGCCAGCGGCACGGAACCGCTCATCCGCTGCTACATCGAGGCCAAGTCCACCGCCCAGTTGGAGAAACTCCGCAAAGCCTGCAAGAAGCTATTGCAGGGCTAACAACGGTTGTTCGATTGTCATAAAGAGCCCGGATGGAAACATCCGGGCTTTTTTATTTCTTGGAAATCAAGTCCACCACACCCACCTCAGATCTGGGGTTCCAACGGAATTCCAATCCCTTGCCTTTTAAAACCTCCTGCAAGGCCGCCAGCGGTGTGATGTCTTTCTTTGAAATGGAGACACTGCTTTGCATCAGCGCCTGCTTGTCCGCTCCAGTGGTAGCCTGACGCGCCCCCGCTGAAATGACCCAGTTGACACTCAACTGCCCTGCGACCAATTGCACAAAATCTTCCAAAGCCAGATCGGCCAGGGTGAAATCGGTTTTATCTTCTTTCACGGGCGGTTGACTCGATGTCTTGCCCGGACCTTGCGCGAAGCGGCTAATCGGATAAATAACCCCGACCTGCCCCAACCCGCTCCAATCCACCACCAGCCCGCTGGCATCCAGCACCGCTTCCAAAGCCTGCTGTGAAGTCACATTCCTGATTTTAACGGTGATAAAAACATCCTGCCATGCCACTCCCTGCGCATTGGTGCCGGTCACCAATTCATGACTGGGCACCAGGTTCAAGCGGCTTTGCAACGCCAGGGTCTGGACCACCTGCATCACCGGTGCTTCATCGAAAAACAGCAACGGAACTTTACGCTGTTCTTTCAGGGGATCCGGAAGAAGTTTTGCCGCCCGCTTGAACACCATTTCATCGCTCCTAGCGAACCGTAATTTGATCAAATCCAGCCCCTGACTCTTGTCCAAGATCAATCCATAGGCTCCGGCCATGCTTTCCAGCACCTGATCAGCCGCCACCTGCTTGAGCTGCAGCTTGAGATTGGGCGGTCCCCAAGGCAGATGATCAGGCCTCACTTTGGCCGTTTCCAGTGCCTCATCCACCTGAATGGTCAACCCGGCCTGACGGGCCACAAGATTTAAAGCATCCGTCACCGGCAACTCGGCCAGCTCCACATCAATCAACGCAGCGTGTGTTTGCGACGGACTAACCGCCGCCAACAACAGCCCTACGACCAAAAGGCACCGCCACACCTGCCCATAAAAAGACACCCTCATACGCATCATCGCCAAAGAAGCTGGATTCATACCTTTCAATCGATTGCCAAAACAAAAACGCCCCGAAGCTATGCCCGGGGCGTCGGTGGAAAAGTCCTTTAATCCTTTTTCTTCTCTTTGGCCTTGGTATCAGCGGCCTTCTTGGCATCGTCTGCCGCTTTCTTCTCGGCGGCTTTCTTGTCTGCTTCTTTCTTTTCAGCCTCAGCCTTGGCTTTCTGTTCCTCAGCGACCTTCGCGAGCACCTGAAGCTCTGCCCCGGTATTGATATCCATCCCCGGCAAGGCCGCCTTGAGCGATTTCACACCTGCTTCCGTCACCTTCGTTTGGAACACATACAGGTTCTTCAGATTCTTCAAACCCTTGAGATTCTCCAACCCCTTGTCCGTCACCGCCGTATTGTAGAGGTTCAGGTAACGCAGATTGCTCAATCCTTTCAGATTCGCCAGCCCCGCATCGGTGATCGCGGTATTTTCCAGATGCAGCTTCCGTAATCCTGCCAACCCTTTGAGGTTGGCCAGACCGGCGTCCGTGACTTTCGTCCCGGCCAGATTCAAGTCGAGAATGACTGTTGCGTCCTTCAGCAAAGCCAGCGTTTGGTCATTCACCTTGTCTTTGTTGAGATGCCAGCTAGCCGATCGCCATTGAGAGTTCATCGCGATCTGCCGCACAGCCAAGCCCTGCTCTTCCAGTTTGGCGTAGGCTTTCAACTCATTTGCGCTCGCCTTGATATCTGGGAGCACATCTTCCGCTTTGGTAGCGCCTTCGCCACTGCCCTTCAAGGTCAGGCCATCCGGCCAAACCGCGCCCTCATCGATCCACGCCTTGAGTAAATCCGTCTGCTCCTTGCTCAACCGCTCACCCTTGGGCGGCATGGCATCGTCATGGTCTTTCGGCAAAATGACACGCTTATAGAGCTCGCTGTCCGCTCCCTTGCCCGCTTTCAAGGAGTGCATGGCACCCTCCTTGTTATCCAGGCGCAGATCACCCTTGGTCTTTTCCGCGCTATGGCACTCCACGCACGTCTTCACCAAGATAGGCTGGATGTCCTTGACGAAATCCACCTTGGCACTGGCATTGGGCACACCCGCCAGCAACAAGGCACCGGCTGCTAATCCAAATCCGATTCGCTTCATAAAATCAAAAAACGTCATCCACTTGGAGCCATTCTCCAAGCAGATTATTCAAACTCAATTGGCTGATGAGGCAACTCTAGGAAAAACAGGGCAAGAATTCAAACTTTGAATTAGGATTTGCCGGAAGAAACCGCTTTCGAGAAAGACATTCCCTCTAATGCTACAGCCGGAAACCATAGCGGATCGGTTGGCACTTCGACTCCCTTGCTCACCGCAAGTATGGCCAGTGCATTCTCCTGCCAGTTCCCATCCACTCTTTGATTCAACTTCTTGAGCACGACTTTTATCGAACCTTCGCTTTCGGTCAAAACCGGCTCTTTCTTAGAAATTTCTGCATATTTCACATATTTATCCAAACCGGCCCACCTTCTCTTGAATGACTCCTTCAGCGCACGATTGAACCCCTTCCAATCTTCATTCAGCCACGCCATCATCAATGTCTTCGAGGGCAACCTCAGATTGATAGGCTTCGTCGCGCCGAACATTATCTCAGCCTGCTCCAGCGCCCGCTTATTATCACCTAACAGACTGAATTTCATGAAACCAGACCATCCCTGCTGGCATAAGTCTCGGGATTTCTCCTCGGACGCATGCACCATGCTTTCAGCCAACTGCCCGACCATCTCCTGAGGTGCCCCGTTCACTGCTAAGTGTGCACAGGCGAGGTCATGTTCGGCCCGCCAATATAGATCCGCCTCTTCAGCCTGCAAACGGATGCTTTTCGCCACCACCTCGCGCACTACGGCATGAATGGTCGAAGGGGGCGTCTCTAACAAGCATTGATACCATATCCACGAATAACACTCCTCAACCACTGATCCGGCGCCGCGAAATCTCCGCTCCTCATCGTTTTTGGGATAGAGATTCTCGTAAGGCAGCGAGAATCGCCCGAATTTTTCAGCCCGCTGGATCAGATAATCAATATCGGCAACTTCAACACGTTTCATGACAACCCCTGCGCATTTATAATGTGCGTCCTTTTCCCGTAATATGAAATGATGAATTGCGGTTACGCCGTCTCCTTCACATGCACCCAAGTGTGCACGTGCGGATCACCGCGGAAATACCACACCATGGACGGCCCCTCGATCTGCCACACGTCCCATAGCCCGTCCTTGCCCACGTCCTCGTCCTTATAGAAAGCCATGTGCAGATTCTCAAATCCCTGCTTCTTTACATACTTCATCGCTTCTTCGCTGTCTGCTTTGCGGAAGGGCATCAACAGATCGGCCATCACCTTATGGACCAGTTCCCGTTGATCCTTGCTCATATCGGCCACGCGAATGCCCGGCAGTCCAGTTTTCTTGCCCGTGAGCGCCACGGTCTTGGTTCCCTTCTCACCCCGGCTTTCACCCAGTAACGCGACTTCCCGTTGCTTGCCATCGAGCGCCTTGAACACCTCGTTCGCCCGCTTGGCCTGATACCAATACACATTGCCTTCGTGATTCGGATTTTCATCGAAACTCTTGGCCGCGTGTCCGTAGAAAATCGGCCCGCCAAACGCGACGCCAGGAACCGAATCATTATCACACCGCCGCGTGCAATGCCGTCCGGTCAGCACGAACTGGAACTTGCCCTTGCCCGGCTCGCCGAAGACGGCGAGGGAACTCGCTCCGAATCCGGCCTGCCCGCTATCATGCGCCACCTGTCCGATCACCGTCTGTGCATACTCCTCGCTGTGCAGCCCCAGGAAAATCTGTTTCACCATCTCTTGCTGGTCTTTCGTGAAAGAGCTGGTCAGCGTCGGTTTGGTGATATGCCAGTTGTTGTCCACCTTCGCCTGGAGCTCATGACCAAACGGGAAACAGACCGCCTTGCGCTGTTCCTCACTGAGCGTGCCATATAGGTCCACCACCAGTGCCTCGGACTTGGGCAAAGGCTTGTCCTTGGCCAGCAACTCCGGCGCGGACGCCAAGGCAGCTACGCCCAAGGCGGAGGTTTTGAGGAAATCACGGCGGCTCAATGAGTCGCAGTCCTGGCAGGCGACGGTCTTCTGGGGCATGAGAGAATAATATCAGAGATTTTCCACCGGGCAAGCCGTAGCGTTTGGAATGACGGCATCAGATGATGCAACCGGTCAGTTTTTTGCTTTTTACAAAGGAACTGGTTTCCTGTCTCTTAGGATGACGATGTCGAAACCGGCCGATTACCACATGCACACGCCGCTGTGCCGCCACGCAGTAGGCGAACCCGTTGACTATGCTGCCCGGGCAGTGGCTGTTGGTCTGGATGAGATTGGTTTCTCTGATCATTCCCCGATGGCTCGTGATGATTTCGATGATTGGCGCATGCGGATCGATCAATTGGATGAATATGTGGAGAAAGTTCGCAAGGCACAGCGTGACTATCCGCAGCTCACCATCCGTCTCTCATTGGAAGTGGATTATCTCCCCGGCCATGAGGATTGGATCCGCGATCTGACCGCCCGCCATCCTTGGGATTACCTCATCGGCTCAGTGCATTACGTCTCTGACAATTGGGATGTGGATAATCCTTACAAACTTTCCCAATGGAAGAATCGTGATCCCTTTGAAGTGTGGAGCGTCTATTTTGAACGTCTGACCATGGCTGCGGAATCAGGTCTTTTCGAGATCATCGGTCATCCTGATCTGCCTAAGAAATTCGGCCACCGCCCGCAGCAAGATTGCACTCCTTTATTCGAACGCTTTCTGGCTGGAGCGCTTAAAACTGGGACCGCCTTTGAGTTGAACACTGCAGGTCTGCGTAAAGATTGCCATGAGATCTATCCCAGCCGGCAATTCTTGGAGGTCGCTTTCGCTGCCGGTGTTCCGATCACGTTTGGTGCCGATGCTCACAAACCTGAAGAGGTCGGTGCTGATTTTGATGCTGCCATCGAACTCGCCCGCAGTGTCGGCTATACCAGCACCTTGCGGTTTGAGGGGCGGCAAAAACGTTCGCTCCTCTTCTAAATCCCCGGTTTTACACCGATAACGGCTGTTTCTTTCCGCGATAAGATTTCAGGCGGAACCGTCCAAATTCCTCACGGGGCGACGAAGACACGGTAGCTGCGTTGGGCGATGTTGCCGGGTTCGGGGAAGGAGTTGGGCGGGCCCTGGTCGAGCCAGCCCACCGCCTGGCCGGTCCCGCTCACCGGGTCCAGCGAGGTCGTCCAGTTGAACCCGTCGTCGCTATACTGCACATAGTAAGTCCGGCCGGCCAGTGTCGCGATGTGCAGCAGGTAGTCCCCGCTGGACAGCCGTTGTACCTGCACCCCCGTCACCAGCTGCGTCGCCCCGCTCAGGCTCGGCGTCGCCTGCACCCCCACCACGTCCACCTCGAACACCGCCGCCACCGGCACACTCCCGCCCGCACCCACCCGATACTCCACCACCAGCTCCGCCGTCTGCCCCGG
>CALRJY020000037.1:0-63815 GCA_943367715.1 Chitinophaga pinensis
ATTGTAACCTTTTGTAACTAGGAGCGCGGATACTGAAGGGAAACCCCCACCTTTTCAAAGGGAAAATGAAGCCTATCAAAGTCCATCCAACCCTGCTTTCCGCTCTCCTCCCTACCTGTGTAAATCTATGTCCATCCGCGGTTAACCCCCCACCTCAATACTTCCGCCGCAGATTCGACGGCAGGATATTCAACTCCGCCCGATACTTCGCCACCGTCCGGCGGGCAATCACTACGTTCTTCTCCTTGAGCATCTTCACGATCTGATCATCGGAGAACGGCGCACCACCCGGCTCATCCTTCACCATGTCCGCGATCATGTCCTTCACGCTCGTGTTCGACATGCCCACTCCGTCCGCCGTCATGATGCCGGAAGTGAAGAAATACTTCATCTCGAAGACCCCTTGCGGCGTCTCGATATACTTGCCGGATACCGCTCGGCTTACCGTCGTCTCATGCACGCCCACCGTTTCCGCCACCTGCACCATCGTCATCGGCTTGAGAAAAGCGATGCCCTTATCCAAAAACTCCCGCTGCCGTTTCACGATCTCATTAGCGATGTTGAGGATCGTCTGCTGACGTTGGTGCAAGCTCTTGATGAGGAACTTGCCCGCCCGGATTTTCTCGCGGATATACTCGCGCACTTCCGCGCCGCTCTCCGGTTGCGCCATCAAATCTTTATACGCGTTGCTGATACGCAAATGCGGCACCTGATCATTGTTCGTGCTGACGACATACTCATCCCCCACCGCCTGCACGAAGACCTCAGGCACGATGTACTGATGATTATCCGTCTGGAATGCCCGACCCGGATTTGGCTCCAGCAGCGCGATGTTGTTCACCGCATCCTGCGCCTCTTCATTGGAGATGCCGAGACCACGGGCGATCTCGGGAATGCGCCGTTTGCTCAGCGCCTCCATGTAATCCTTGATGATCTCGTACTCGTCCGAGTTCTGCCGATGATCCCGCTCCAACTGCATCATCAGGCACTCGCGCAGATCTCTCGCGCCGACGCCCGGAGGGTCAAAGCTTTGCACCAGCTTCAAAGCCTCCTCGATCTTGCTCTTGGGAATACCCGTCGAGAAGGCCAAATCATCCAGCGCGTCGAACCGCCGGCCGTCTTCAAATCGTTTGTCCTCTTTCCGCTCGGGCAGGTAACCGCGGTCATCGATATTGCCGATCACCAGTTCCGTGATCTGACGCAGCTCTTTCGGGCTGTCCGACATGCGGAGCTGATCCATCAGGTGCTCCTGCAGCGAGGTGTTGGCCACGATGGAATTCAGCAGGAACTCCCGCTTCTCTTCATCCTCGGCCGAATGGCGGTTAGGGCTGTTCGTCTGGGAAAAATGATCACGCCATTCCTGGTCGAGTTGCACCAGTTTCTCGAACTCTTCGCGAAAAGTATCTGCCGGATCAGGCCCATCCGCCTCCCTGGTAGGATCCACTTTCGTATCTTCCGGCGGTTCGCAGGGATCGGCCGAATTGGCCGCGCTTTCATCATCGCGCAAGCGGCTTTCTTTGGCCTCCGCGTCCACCTCGATCACCTCTTCCAGCATCGGATTCTGCTCCAGCTCCTGCTCGACCAGCGCACGCAATTCCAGCGTCGGCGCCTGTAACAGCGCCAACGATTGCTGCAACTGCGGAGCCAACACTTGCGATAGTGCCATCCGCTGCGATAAGTGCATCCCTTGCGACATCGGCCTAGACTCTATACCCAAAATCGAAACTCTCAAGCCATAAGTGGCACGCGCCGTGCTTTTTCAAGAAGCGTGCCATTTGTGAATAACTTTTTAAAGCCTTGTCAATCAGGTGATTACCCCACGTTTTCGCGTACGTTTACGGAAAAATCATTGTCCTATGGGGCTTGATTGCTAGTTTGCAGGTGTGCCGGTCCAGTTCACAATTTTAGGCAGCGGTTCCAGTGGCAATTGCGCCTATCTGGAGGCTGGTGAAACGCGCCTGCTTATCGATGCTGGCTTCAGCGGTCGGCAAATCCGGCAGCGTTTAGCCACCATTGGTCGCGCTCCTGAGGGACTCACGGGCATCTTGCTCACCCACGAGCATCACGACCATATCCAAGGCCTCACGACTATCGCCGCCAAGCTGAACATTCCCATCTATTGCAATCGTGACACCCGCGAAGCCATTGAGCGCCAGTTAGAGACCAAGTTTGATTGCCGCATGTTCATCACCGGCTCATCTTTCGAACTGGGTGAAGTCGGTATCGATACCTTCTCCGTCCCGCATGACGCTCAAGATCCCGTCGGGTTTGTGCTGAACACCTCAGCAGGCTCGATCGGCTTCCTGACGGATTTGGGTCACGCGACGAAGCTCGTCGTCGAACGTATCCGTCGCGCCAATGTCGTGGTGTTAGAAGCGAACCACGATCTGAAGCTCTTGCAGGAAGATACGCGCCGTCCGTGGAGTTTGAAACAGCGCATCCTCAGTCGCCACGGCCATCTCTCCAATGACGCCGCGGCTGATGTCCTGGAGCAGATCACCCATGCTGACCTCAAGCAGCTTTACCTCGGCCACCTCAGCCGCGACTGCAATCGCCCTGAGATCGTTCACCGTACCATAACCAACCGTTTGGAAAAAATCAGCGGCCAGCACGTGCAGATAGCGGTGACCAATCAGGACACGCCAGCGCCGACCATGGTGCTGGGCTGACCCGTAACAAACCCCCATTGGTAGCCGCCGAGGTAAGGAAGCTCTAACTTTCCCCTACTTCGTCCTGACACACCGGAACCCCGTATGCGACGTCGCGCTGTCCGGCGTATTCTTCATCCGGGCACTCGGTCGATAGCCGGTGCAATAAGTGTCCGCACACAGATAAGAACCACCGCGCTGCACTCGCTTGGGCACGCCCGGTTCATTCTCGTCATTGCTCTCCGCTATGCTCACCCCTTGCGGATTCTTCGCCGGCATATTTGCGTAAACATTCGCGCCATACCAATCCGCGCACCATTCCCATACATTCCCCGACATATCCACCAGCCCATATCCGTTCGCCGGATAACTGCCCACTGGCGCCGTCGTGCGGAAACCGTCATCAAGAGAATTTTCGTTGGGGAACTTTCCCTGCCAGATGTTCGCCACCCATTTCCCTGCTGGTGTTTGCTCGTCGCCCCAGCCATACATCTTGCCGCTCAGACCGCCACGCGCCGCGAACTCCCACTCTGCCTCCGTCGGCAGGCGCTTGCCCGCCCACTTGCAGTAGGCCTCCGCATCAAAAAAGCTCACTTGCACCACCGGATGCTTCTCCCGCCCTTGCAGGTTGGAACCCGGACCTTCCGGATGTCTCCAGTTTGCCCCCGGAATGTAAGTCCACCACGCATAATAATTGTTTAAAGGCACCTCGCCCGGCGGCGGTTGAAACACGATCGATCCCGCCACCAGCATGGCCGGATCGGCACCTGGAAAATCCTTTGGATCCGGCTTCCGCTCGGCGACCGTCACATAACCCGTCGCTTTCACAAACCGTTCAAACTCCTCATTCGTCACCTCCGTCTTGTCTATCCAAAAACCGTCCACGCTGATCTGGCGCACCGGCTTCTCATCGGTCTGGCCGTTCTCCGATCCCATCGTGAACGTGCCGGACGGAATCCACACCATGCCGTTGGTCCAGGACATATCCGCCGGTTTCGGGGCAGAGTTGGTCACCGCTTCCGGCTTCTTGGCCGCATCTCCGCAACCGGTGAGCAGGCTGATGCCCGCCAGCGCGACCCAATAAAAAACATTCTTCGTCATGATATAAATTCGTGGACCCATCCAGCTAAAACCAAATCGCGCCCCATTCAAGCCGCAATTCCAGTCACACCTCCTACCTGAGACGCTCCCGCATCGTCTAAAGTTACCCTTTAGCCCGTTAAATCAAGGTTTAGCTTTGCCCCTTGAACTTTTCGGCCCTCCCTTCTAAATTCTAGACAATGATTAGTAGCCTGACTACGACAACGACAATTTAAGGCGTTTAGGACAAATATCCCTAACGCCAACGCCTCAACCCTGCCCGGTCGAGGCGTTTTTATTTGCGAGGGCAACGAGAACGGACTGCTATGCGCTACCTGTTGAAACAGAAGTTTTGGTCCTTTGGCGATGATTTCACGATCAAAAACGCCCAAGGCGAGGACGTGTTTTCTGTCGATGGCCACGCCTTTAGCTGGGGTGACAAACTGTCGTTTCAAGACATGGCGGGCAACGAACTGGCCTTCATCCGCCAGAAGCTGCTCTCTTGGGGGCCGACCTATGAGATCGAGCAGAATGGCCGGACGCTGGCCGTGGTGAAGAAAGAGCTGTTCACCTTCCTTCGATGCCGCTTTGTGGTGGATGTCCCAGGTCCGGATGATTTGGAAGCTGCCGGTGATTTCATGGACCATGAATACACCTTTGAGCGCCACGGCCAGGATGTCGCCAGCATCAGCAAACGCTGGTTCTCCTGGAGCGACACCTATGGTGTGGACATCAAGGCCGGAGAAAACGATATTTTGATTTTGGCCAGCGCCATCGTGATCGACATGGTTTGCCATCAAGAAAGCAAACGCGACTGATCCGATCAGGCCATTAAGTTTTAGAATTTTTATATGCAAGACGAACGTAAGACTCTCGACGAACGCAACAAGATGTCCGATCTGGAGCGCCTCCGGCACTCCTGCGCCCATGTACTCGCCACCGCCATCCTGCGCCTGTGGCCGGATGCCCAGTTCGCCTACGGCCCGCCTGTCGAGAACGGCTTCTACTACGATGTCCTCCTCACCCACCGCATCACGCCGGAGGACTTTCCCGCCATCGAAGCGGAGATGAAGAAAGAGACGAAGGCGAACAACGTCTTCCAGAAGCACACGGTCACCCGCGAACAAGCCATCAAGGACGCCCAGAGCGGCCGTCTCGGTGCACTCTCCGAACGTGGCACCGTCAGCACCTTCAAGCTGGACCTGCTGAACAGCATCCCGGAAGGCGAAGCCATCTCCTATTATCAGAACGGTGATTTCATCGACCTCTGCGCCGGGCCCCACGTCATGCGCACGGGCAACATCGGTGCGTTCAAGCTCACGAACGTGGCCAGCGCTTACTACAAGGGCGACGAGAAAAACCCGCAGCTCCAGCGCATCTACGGTACCGCCTTCAAGAACAAGACGGAGATGGAAGCTTACTTCAACATGATTGAAGAGGCCAAGAAGCGCGACCATCGCAAGATCGGCCAGGAGATGGGCCTCTTCTCCATGGACCCGGACTTCACCGGCCCCGGCCTACCCCTCTGGCTGCCGAAAGGCACCGCCATCGTGGAAGAACTGGAAAAGCTCGCGAAGGAAACGGAATTCGCCGCCGGCTACGTGCGCGTGAAGACGCCGCACTTAGCGAGAGAGAAAATGTACAAGACCTCCGGGCATTTGCCGTATTATGCGGAGTCGATGTTCCCGCCGATGCGTTTCATGGAAGAAGAGGAAAAAAAGAATGAAGCCAATCTGAACGAGAAGTTGCGCCTAACTCTGGCTGAGATTGATTTCCTCCAAGGCAGTCCAGACTCGCAAAGAAACGTCGAAACAATTGAAAAGCTTGGGAATCTTCGGGGTGAAAAAGACAAGTTGGAGTTTGCCATAAATCTCTTAGGCACTCGCTACTACCTCAAAGCGATGAACTGCCCGCATCACCATCGCGTGTTTGCGGCAGAGCCCAAGAGCTATCGCGACCTCCCTCTCCGGCTCGCGGAATACGGCACCTGCTATCGCTTCGAGCAGTCCGGTGAATTGTTCGGCCTCATGCGCGTGCGTTCGCTGAACATGAACGATGCGCACATCTATTGCACCGAGGAACAGTTCGCCGAAGAGTTCCGCGCCGTGAACGAGATGTATCTGAAATACTTCAAGATCTTCGGTCTGGAGAAGTATCAGATGCGCTTCAGCACGCACGACCCCAAGCGCCTCGGCGAGAAGTTCGTCAACGAACCCGAGCTGTGGAAGAAGACCGAAGACATGGTGCGCAAGGTGCTCATCGAATCCGGCATTAACTTCGTGGAAGTGGCGAATGAAGCTGCGTTCTACGGCCCGAAGATCGACGTGCAGGTCTGGAGCGCCATCGGCCGTGAATTCACCATCGCCACGAACCAGGTGGACTTCGCCGTGCCTGCCAAATTCGGCCTCACCTACAAGGACCGCGACAACACGAACAAGACGCCGCTGTGCATCCATCGCGCCCCGCTGGGCACGCATGAACGCTTCATCGGCTTCCTCATCGAGCATTACGCCGGCAACTTCCCGCTCTGGCTCGCGCCGGACCAGGTCCGCGTCATCACCATCGGTGACGATGAAAAACTCGTCGGCCACGCCAAAGCCATCGTGAACGAACTCCGCGGCAAGATGGTCCGTGCCGACGCCGATTACGGTTCCGAGCCCATCAAGGCCAAGATCCAGAACGCCGAGCAAAGCAAGGTCCACACCATGCTGGTGCTGGGCACGCGCGAGCTCGAAAACGACAGCGTCGCCATCCGCCTCCACGGCAAAGGCAACGTCGGCACCAAGCCCACCAGCGAAGCCATCGCAAATATCCTGCTGGCAATTCAAGAACGCCGCGCCAATCCGGTTCACGAAGCGGCCCCTGCCGCCAAGGCGTAAGAATACAGCAACCCTGCCGGATGCGGCCATAAACCCATCCGGCAGGAGCGCGGCTTTTAAGCCGCTTCAACGTCCAATCGCCCGAGGTGCTCGGATTCGCTAGAGGCGTGTTACCAGCAATCAATCTCAATGTCCTCCCCCGCCCACCTCATCCACCAAACACCCTGCAAGGCAAAACCTACTCCGCGTAGGTGACAGATACGTTGACTCCTTCACCTCGGGGAGAAGGCCGGGATGAGGGGGAAAGCGACATCCTTAAGCAAAAAAGCGTGAGCCGCATCGCTGCAACTCACGCTCTGAACCCTCATTCACCCACCGGCAACAGATCTACCGCCTCCCGTATCCGCCGGATCTTTTCCACGGTGAGTTCACTCACCGCATCCAGCTTGATCAATGATTTCTCCGGCGTCTCCGCCAGCCCCACGCACATGGCGATCAGCCAGTGGCTCGTCAGATAGACCTTCGCCTCCTCCGGTTTCACCAGACTGAATAATCCGGCGTAAAACCACGGCTTCGGGTCCTCCATTGGCTCACTTCGTTGCACCATGAGGTACGCGTTGCGACAAGATAGAGCCAGCCGTTCCGCATCCTCATTTTCCAGATGCTCCATGTAGGCCTGCGCATTCTTGCCCAGTCCATGATGCACGATCCAGCGGCTGTTACCGCGGCGCACCCACGCCACGTGATCGATCATATCCGGTACGTATTGCATGACGCCTCCTTCAATGGTTGAGGATTAATACTTCCGGCATGCCGATGACCGGTCGATGAGGCGCTGATGCCAGCCGCCCCAACAGTTTACGCACGCGCAAACACAACGTGCCGCCCGGCACGGGCCAGTCGAATTCATCGCCCACGCGATAACCCAACATCGCCGTGCCTAGCGGAGCCAGGATGGAGACATGACCACGCGTGATATCCGCACTCTCCGGATAAACCAGCGTGTAGGTCATCAATTCGCCATTTTCCATGTCCTCCAGTTCCACAATGGAATCCATGGCAATGACATCCTCCGGCAATTCCGCGTCCGGCACGATGCGAGCACGTTCCAATTCCCGCTCCAGACGGCGCAGATTTTCCAGCGACATTCCACTTCTAACAGACTTGCGGGCTTGGATCAGCAGCTTGAGCCGCCGCGCATCCCGCTCCGAGATGATTACAGACAGATTCATGATAACAGTTTTTTATAAAGGATTAGGCAACGGCCTGAACATTCAGGTCGTTGCGATTCAAAGGACAGAAACCGGATTGAAGCGGGAGCTAAGCCAGACAGGTGAACCCCGTCATGTTAGCTCCCCATCGGGCGGAAGGCCGTGAGGCGATGCAAGGACACGCCACAATACTGACTCACCGGCATAAAGCCGGTCGTCAGTACGCACAAAATATGTGGCGTGGAAACTATCACGAACACAATTTACCAGAGATTAATAATATAGCAACCGTGACCGGAAAGAATTACGGCTTGGAAGCATTCTTGTAGGCCATGCGCAACCATTCCCCACGCGTCACCTTGCCGTCTGCTTTGATCACATCCACTTTGATTCCCAAGCGCATCGCCAGCTTCGTCCAGCGTGCCGCCAAGTCAGCATCCAGCACCTTGCCCAACTCGACGTCATGCCCAGGATAGTTCTCGTGATACTGACTGATGATTTTCTTACCGCGAGCACCCGGTTTATCCGGCATAGGCGCCAGACCATGCAGACCGCCGGCTGTGCCCCACCATTGCACCATCGCAAAATCCGGATTCCCCGGCAGCACATCGGTCGTGTAGATCGTGCCCGAGCCCGCTTCATGCAATCGCCGCTGCAGCTTCGTCACATTCACGCTCTGCACATCGGACTTCGCCTTCACCGCCATCGCCGCCGCATGCCCCGATGCCTGTCCGAGCGAGGTCCAGATAGGCTCCAAGCGCAGCGCGCAGAACCCAACATGCGATGAACTTACCGCTCCCGGCACGAGCAAGTTCTTCACATCCTTCGGCAACAGCACGCCATAAGGGATCTGATACGGCGGCGTGGCCTGATAGAATTCACCCGTATGCGTGCCGCCGAAATCCGAGCCTTCGTGTGAGGTGCCGTGACAGTTGTGCGTGTATTCACCCAAGGCGATCGAGTTCGTGTGCAGAACACCACGCGCATCTCCGGGCGCGTGCTGAGTGTCATTCTGCGTATACACGCGCACACCGATCATACGCCGCGCCTCGCGCACATAGATCTGGCCGGGAATATTATCCGTCTCCTCGAACTCATCCTTGCACAAGCCCCATGAGCGCGCCTCCTCACGCAGATGCTTGGGCACCGTCGGATCGTTCTGGAAAAAGTACAAAATCCCCAGGTTCCAGAGCAGATGATGGTCGTAAATTTCCTGACGCGTCTTGGCGTTCCCCTCCGGCCAGCCGATTTGATCACCAGGTAAGGAAAGGCGCACCAAACCCCGCGATTGATCATTGATGTCGTGTTTGCCGTTCGGCAACGGCGGGATATGCGCCTTGAAGATGTTTGCCTCATTATATCCGAACACCTTCTTCAACTTACCCGAAGCAAACAGTTCCAACACTCCAGCGAACTGTTCGCGCGTGTAGCCTTTAGGCATCTTGGGCAGCACCCGGTTGGTCGGAACCTGGGTCATGCAGAAACGAAAATTATAACCCTGCAACTGCCCATCCCCCTTCTCCGGCGCCAGTTCTTCACCGTAGACATCTTTGCCCTCGCGCCCGATATGATATTTCACCTTCGCCGCCGCCATCAGGTCGCCCTCGTAGGTGGCATCAATGAACACTTTGGCTTGATACTCATGCTGCTTTCCTTGGGCGTCCTTGAAGGTCGCCATCTGTATTGTATGCTCACCGGCTGGGCCCGCCATCTTCACTGATGCCAGCACCCATTCTTTCTTCACCGTGATGCGCGACTGCTCGCTCACCATCTGCTCGATGATCATCAAGTTCACTTTCGGTTCACCATGCGCGCCCCGGAACGAATCCTTCACCTGCTGAGAATTCTCACCATAAGTCTTGCGGTAATAATCCTCAACGCGCTTGCAGAAATCCAAATACGTCCCGGTGATGCCCTCATACACGTGGTAATCGGTGTGGGATAAACCATGGGTCAACATGCCGCCAATCCGCGGAGTTGGCTCCACCAATAGTACGGATTCTCCATCTTTGGCTGCGGCAATCGCTGCGGCCACGCCCGCGGGCGTGCTGCCATATACCAAGACGGAAACGTTTTCCGCAGCCTGCACGGAGAGCGTCAGGGCCAAAAACAATCCAAGGAGGAAACGCATCCCGACAGTATACAGAATCTTCCTAAGCACTGGCAATCTTGTGTAGTTGGCAAGTCCACGGCATAGTCCCCGCATGCTTTTCGACTTTGAAGGAGTCCATAAGGAACGGGCTTACGCCATTCTTGCCAGCCTGATCACCCCGCGCCCCATTGCCTTGGTGACCACACTCAGCACAGACGGAAAAGTTAACGCGGCTCCGTTCAGCTTCTTCAATATATTAGGTGATGATCCGCCCATCGTGGCATTTGCCCCAGCAGACCGTGACGATGGCACGCCCAAGGACACCGCTCTTAACATCCGGGCGACCCACGAGTTCGTGGTCAATCTGGTGGATGAGCCCATCGCAGAGGCCATGAACAAATGCGCCACGTCCCTGCCCTACGGCGAGAATGAACTGGCCTTTGCCGGGTTAACCGCCGCGCCGTCCATCACCGTGAAGCCGCCACGTATCGCCGAATCTCCCGCCAGTTTTGAATGCGTGGAATGGGGCACCTTGCAGATCGGCAACAACCGCATGGTGATCGGAGTGATCAAACGCGCTCATGTCCGGGATACCTTGGTGGATACAGCCAAGCTGCGTATCAAGAGTGAAGAACTCCATATCATCGGGCGCATGGCTTCACCGCATTGGTACTGCAGCACCCGCGAACGGTTCGAGATGAAGCATCCGGATTGAACGGATCACCGACTAGCTTGTCCAAGGAGTCATCTGTGAAAGTAGGAAGCGATAAAAAGAGGCTGTTCGCCAAACTGCAAACCGCACAAGCACGGCATCAGGAACGCCATCGTCCCACCGGCTTTCAATTCGCCATCGGCGACCGGATCGACTTCATGCACCCGGGCCATTGGCACAGCCTGGCAGCCGCCGGCTCCGTTTTCCTGCAAGCACGTTATCTGCGCGCCTTGGAACAAACGGCACCGGAAAACCTGAGCCCACGCTACGCCTTGGTATTTCGTGGTGATAAGCCAGTCGCTGCCGTTGCCCTGCAGATCGTCACCATCGCCGGTTCTACGTTGATGAACGAGAAGCCAGATAAGAAACCCAAGCTGCTTGGGCGCATGGTCAAATCATTCGGAGCCGGACTCAAAGAACGCGCCTTGGTATGCGGTAATCTTCTGGCCTGGGGCAATCATGGCGTCGCTTTCGCTCCCGATGAAGATCCCGCTGCGCTTTGGCCCGCGATAGCTGAAGTCATCTACCGCATCCGTCGTGCGGAGAAACTGTCCGGTCAAACGGATTTCGCCCTGATCAAAGACCTCAGCGAACACGAATTTGCCCATGCGGAATCGTTGGAACGCTTCAGCTATCGCTCCGTAGAGACGGACCCGGACATGGTGCTGGCGCTGCGGCCAGAGTGGCGCTCGTATGAAGATTATCTAGGCGGGCTTGAAGGCAAGTATCGCCGTTCTGCCAAACAGATCGCCAAGGAAATCACCAATGCCGGCTGCGTCGTAGAGAGCTTGGTGGATTTGCAACCTCACGGCCAGAGGCTTCATCAACTCTACACCTCCGTGCAGCAAAAAGCGTCCATTCGCCCCATCAGTCTGCACCAAGATTACATCCCCCGCGTGGCGAGCGCACTGGGCGAAGACTTTCGCTGCACCGTGGTTCGCAAGGATGATGACCTGCTTGGTTTCATCACCACAGTGAAAAATGGAGACTCGGCCATCGCTTATTACGTAGGCTTTGACCGGGCCGCAGCTGAGGCTATGCCCATCTACTTGCGACTGCTTCACGCCTCAGTCGCCAACGCGATCTCCCTCGGCTGCAAACAACTCTCGCTTGGTCGCACCGCCTTGGAGCCTAAAGCAGGATTAGGAGCCAAACCCTTGCCGATGAAGATCTGGTTGCGGCATCGCACGCCCGTATTGAATGTCGCCATCCGTAGCATGCTGGGAGCCATACCTCACGGAGAACCTCCCGTGCGCAATCCCTTCAAAGACACTGCACCCAAAGCCTAGACGAGCAATTGCTTGATCACGCTGCCTTCGCTCAAGGCGATTGGACGCCCAATGGGCGTGATGATCTCTTTCTCGTGATTGATACCGAGGGCGTGCAAGATGGTGGCGTGGATATCCTCCACCAGCACAGGATTCTGCGGCTCTTTCTTTTCACCTTTCGGATCGGTGGAACCCACCACGCGCCCGCTCTGGATACCACCACCAGCTATCGCAATGGAGAAGCCATGCGGCCAGTGATCGCGACCTTCCAAAGGATTGAGCTTGGGCGTGCGACCGAACTCACCCCCGCAAAGCACAATCGTGCGATCCAGCAGATCACGCCGCTTCAAATCCGCCATGAGCGCCGCCAACGCCGGATCAAGCACGTTTACTAGTTTGCCTTGCCCTTCGTGATTATTAGTGTGCGTATCCCAGCCGTTCAAAGTCACCTCCACGCAACGCACGCCACGCTCTACCAGCCGCACCGCCGCCAGACAGCCACGACCGAAGGCCGTATCTCCATAAGCCATGCGCTCAGCCACCGGGACCTCAGACACATCGAAGGCTTTCACCTGATCGGAGGTCATCATGTTCGCGGCCTTCTGCATCGTTTGCTGATGCATCGTCTTGGCGGCGTCGAAATCCGGTTGACGTCCTTGCGAGAAGGCACGCTCCACGACACTGACGCTCTGTTTCCTCTGCTCTTGGCGCTTGGCATCCGCCTTTACTTTCAAATCAGGCAACGGGCTGGAGGGGTCATTGGTCTTGAACGCATCATAAGCCGCGCCGAAATGCCCACCGCGAGCAGGCCATTGTCCCGGCAGAATGGAGATGTGCGTGGGAATCTCAATTTTCTGGTTCGGCAATTCATGGGCGATGATTGCCCCAATGGCTGGATGCAAAATGGTCGGGTTCGGGCGATAGCCCGTCTTCATGTTATACGTGGCACGTTCGTGATCTCCTTCTTTGCTCACCACGGAACGCACCAAGGCCATATCGGCCAATACACCGGCAGTCTGCACCATGCCGGCCGCCAGTTGCACATCTTTCAACGAAGTCTTGATCGCCCGCGTGCCATAAGCGATAGGCGAACCTGGATGGGGATCGAACGTCTCCAACTGGCTGGGAGCGCCTTGCAGCCATAACACGATGACGGATTGTGCCCGGGTATCTTTCTTTTTCTCGGCATCCAATGCCAATATCTGCCCCAGCGGGGTAAGCCACGTAAGGCCCGCCATGCCTGCCGCCTTTAGCAAGGTGCGGCGCGTAAAGTGGTCAGCCGTCCCGCAACCCGGATTCATTTCTGGCAAATTCATAGCGTCAGACTTTCTCAGTGGTTCCAGGAAAACTCTGTGGCGTTCAGCAAGGACCAATACATATCTTCCATCACCTTGAAACGGGCCTTGCCCTTGATGCCTTTCAACAACTCCACAAAGTAACTTTGCTCCTCAGCCGTGGGCCGACGTGTGAGCGCGCACAGATAAGCCGTTTCCACCGCCGAGGCATCATCCGGTGCGAGCGAGGCGATTCGCGTGGAGGCATTCATCACGATATTCTCACCTGAACGTTCGTCCACCAGCTTACCATTCATCAGGAGCAACCGTTGCGGGATTGTGCCGCTACGCTGATTGAACTCATCTTCGCCGATATCGCCATAGCGCTTCACGAAATCACCTTGCTGAAAGAAACGGTTCAGTTTCCAGAAAATGTGCGCCTCAGCATCCAAGGTCCGCAGTGAGGAAGCCTGGATAACTCCACCCGCCACCTGTTCCGGACGCAACCGCGTGACCGGGAATGAAGCATAAAGTTTTTCGTGACCGTCGGTCACATGGTGCTCAGCATCTCGCGTGGTGCTGTCGATCTGGAAAGCGCGGGTGGCGGCGATCAGGCGGATGAGTCGCTGCAAGTCGTAATTATGCGCCACCAAATCTTGCGCGAGAATTTCCATACCGGGCGGATACTTGCCCTCCAGAGGAATGTCATCGATGGGCTCCACCAGCGGACGGTTAAACATCAGCGCCCAGATGCGGTTCACCGTCGTGCGGGCAAAGGCCAGATTCTCCGGATGCGTCACCCATTTCGCCAACCGCTCGCGCAAGGCCCCTTCTGTGGGCAGCAACTCTTGCTTGAACGGCACCTTGGGGAAAACCACTTGATCCTCCATCTTGCCGTGATAGCGGAACTCATACTTGAGTTTCTTGCTATCCTGCACTCCGGTCAGGGACATTTCCGCCGGGGCAAAGAACGCCGCCAGTTGGTGGAAATCCTTCTGTTGCCAGGAACCGCCCATGAAATCATCGTGACACTGCACGCAGTCCAGGCGGACACCCAAGAAAGCCCGGCAGATGCGGCCCGCCAGCTTCACTTCGTCCGGACCTTTTTTCTTGTCGTTCTGATCTACCGTCACCGTGATGAAGTTCACTTCCGGTTGGGTAGTCCAAATACCGTTGGCTGTGATCAGCTCACGGGCTACTTCGCTGTAAGGGCGGTTCTTTTGGATCTCCGTGCTCAACCAGTCGACCATGCGATGACGGCGATAGATCAAGAATGGCCCGTTCTCCACGCCCACGTACACCCGGGCAAACCGCTCGGCCAGATAGTCGCTATAACGACGATCCTCAAAAAGCTTGGTCAACCACCATTGAGTGATTTGCTCCGGAGGTTGTTGCTCCAAAATGCGGATCTCCTCCAGCGAGGGCAAAGTACCAGTCAAACCCAACGACAGGCGTCTGGCTACCGTAAGCGGCGGAGCGGCAGGAGTTGGTCGCACATTCGCCGCCTGCCATTCTTTTTCAAAGGCGGCATCAATCTGCCCCACCACGTCGGCAAACCCTTTATCCTTCTGCACCCCGGCATCGAAGCTCTTGGGGCCAGGAACCGGTTTGCTCCTCCAGAGGGGCACCAGCACATTCCCCGCAAGGAGCAGGCAGAGGGCGACAAAAACAATCGTCCGCCAGTTGCCGAAGCGGCCTGGAGATGGCGTTATCGAAGTTGCTGGGGTGGCGTCGTTCATGCGCGTGCCCGGGTGATACTTATGGCATCCACTATCCGCTTGCCGATGGATTCTGACAATAGAACTTTTGCCGTCAGTTCCTCTTCAGATTCGCGGTGATAGATCATTCCCATTACCCTCTATGACGTCGTCCCGGCTCTCTGGTTACCACCAGAATCCTTTTTTCAGCGACATCCTTGGCGGAAGCCATTATAGCTGGAGTCAATTAAGCCGTAACCGACCGGTTCCTGTGACGTCATATCCATAACTAGTTGATGAACGACACAATCGAACTGCCTGTGCTGCAAGAGGCTCCAAAAGCCGATCCGCCTCCGTTGCCCCCAGTTAATCCGCCGCTGAGCTTTTCCACCCGGCTGCGCAACTTAATAGGACGTGTCGTTCGCTGGATCAGTTCCGCGATTGAATGGATCTTTGGTGCGATCACGCTTCTCGCCACTCTCGCCGTGTTCTCAGTGGTGCCTTTCTTAAATTTTCTCAGCTTAGGTTACCTGCTGGAGGTGAGCGGCCGGGTGGCCCGGACGAAACGTTTGCGGGATGGTTTTGTGGGCGTGAGAAAAGCGGCTATTTTCGGCCAGATCGTGTTTGGAGCCTGGCTGATGATGTGGCCGGCCCGGTTCGTCTCAGGCATGTGGCAGGACGCTGAACTCATCGCCAGCGGCAGCAAGGTCGCGATTGGTTGGCGCATCGCCCTTTACCTCATCACAATCCTTACCGTCGGCCACATTATTTGGGCCTGTTTGCGTGGAGGTAAGTTGCGCCACTTTTTCTGGCCGGCACCCATGCGTTTATACCGGTGGCTGAAACAGGACGATAAATTCGGCGGTGTCCAACAAGCGGTGATGGATTATCTCGTCAATCTCCGGCTGGGCTACTATTTCAAACTTGGCGCCTTTGGTTTTCTGGGCGCCATTATCTGGCTTTTGGTACCCGTAAGCATCTTGATCTTTGCCAGTTTCACACCACCCGGTTTGGCCTTCTTGATCAGCCTGGTGGGCGGAGGATTGCTGTTGCTGGTGGCCATGTATCTCCCCTTCGTGCAGGCATACTATGCTACTGAAAACCGCTTTGCCGCGATGTTTGAACTGGGCCGCGTCAGGCAATTGTTTCGTCAGGCCCCGATCGCCTTTTGGACCGCCCTGCTCATCACCTTGCTCTTTGCGATCCCGCTTTATCTCCTGAAGATCGAGTTTCCACCAAAAGAGATCGCGTGGTTGCCCAGTCTGCTTTTCATGGTGTTCATCTTCCCTGCCCGCCTGCTGACTGGTTGGGCGCTGGGGCGGGCTCTAAAACGCGAGCAGCCGCGTCATTTCATTTTCCGGTGGATGGCGCGATTGGCCGCGTTGCCCGTCGCCTTTTTCTACGTGTTCATCGTTTACCTGACGCAGTATCTCTCGTGGAATGGTGTGTTCAGCCTCTTCGAGCAGCATGCTTTTCTGGTGCCCGCTCCCATGCTGAGCATGTAGTTCTACGGTTTCAGCACGATTTTTCCACTAAGCGCACCAGACTTTTGCGAAGTGCTTTCTTCCTGTAGGCGATGAGCTTCGGCGGCTTGCGCAAGCGGCAAAACCCGATCAATCCGTGCCTTTAGTTTGCCTTCATTCAGCCATCGATTGATATCCACAGAGCATTTGCGTTGCTCATCCGGCGTGGCATTGAACATGGCGAACCCGTGCATGGAACAGCCCTTCACATAGAAAGGTCCCACCGGAAATATCGGACGCGCCTGACGGCCAGCCATGACGATGAGGCGACCACGAGAAGCAAGCTGGCTCACGGCCAGGTCGAAATCCGGTTCGTTCAACGTCTCCCACCAGACTTGCACACCTGCGGGCGCTATTTTCTTCAGCTCATCATCTAACTTTTGCGTGCGATACTCGATGACATGATCTGCGCTGAGTTCCTTGGCCAAAGCTGCCTTGTCCGCACTTCCCGCTGTTGTGATGACGCGGGCGCCAATTGCTTTCGCCATCTGCACCACCATCGCCCCAACTCCGCCTGTACCACCCCGAATGAAAATAGTTTCGCCCGCCTTCAACTTTGCATCACGGAACAAACCCAAATGAGCGGTGATGCCGACCAATGACACAGCGGCAGCAGTTTCATCGCTCACGCCCGCAGGTGTCGGATAGAGCCAGCCTTCGTTCACAACGATCTGCTCCGCGAAAGTTCCCTGGCGACCTTGTAAGCCTTGATTGGTGCCCCACACCCGATCGCCCGTTTTCAAATTCTTGACCTCAGCTCCAACCGCTTCCACTACGCCAGCCACATCACAACCGATGATGTAGGGTTTCGGTAGAGCCGCCGCGACCATTCCGGAGCGGATGTAGGTATCGATGGGATTGACGGCAACTGCACCAACTTTGATCCGCACCTGCGAACCAGCAGGTGTGGGAGCGGGGAGATCGCCGTAGATGATCTTATTAGCGGGACCGGTTTCCTGGATAAAGGCTGCTTTCATGCGAGAAATCCTGATGCGTTGACGCTACACCGCCCTGCGCTTTGGAGCAAGCGAGCGACCAAATATTTGTCAGCCGGACAACCTGTGTTAGCCTCACCGCCGTGAAAAGGGTCATCCATTGGTTTCGCCGCGATTTGCGCGTGTCCGACAACACCGCCTTGCACGAAGCGGCAAGGTCGGCGGAGATGGTGATTCCCGTCTTTATCTTGGAGGACGCATTCAAGACCGGACCTGACGTCGGTGCTGCCCGAGCCGCATTTCTCCTCCATTCGGTCGATTCATTGAGAAAGAATCTGGAACACCTCGGCTACCCGCTCGTCATCCGTCTGGGGAAATCGGTTGATCTCATCCCTCACCTCGCGCGCGAGCTAAAGGCCGAGGCGGTCTTTTGCAATGCTCGCTACGAACCATACGCAGAGGCTCGCGATCAGAAGATTGCAGCCCAGCTCGAGTCGATCGGAGTTCCGTTGCGCATCTTCAAAGATGCCGTGATTTGGGAACGAAAGGAGATTCTGACCAAGGCGGGCAGTCCCTACACCGTGTTCACGCCTTATGCAAAAGCCTGGAAAGCACTGCCTATCCCGTCACCAAAGCTAAAACTGAAAGCCACAAAACAAAGTTACCCAAGAATAGCCAGCGATGCCCTGCCCTTGGACCCACAAGCGCTCGGCTTGCCCCTGAAGCAAACTCTCGGCGCTACCGGTGAACGTGCCGCAATGGAGCGTCTGAAGCATTTTCTGCAACACCACGTTTATCAATATGGCGAGCAACGCAACTATCCCTCCATTGATGGCACCTCTCAGCTTTCACCACACCTTCGCTGCGGCACCATCGGCATCCGCACCATTCTCGCAGAGCTCGAAAAACGCAAAGCCGGAGCAAATGCAGCGGAGGCGAAGAACTGCGATATCTTTTTAAGCGAACTCATCTGGCGTGAATTCTACACCCAGATTCTCGCCAACTTTCCGCATGTGAGCAAAGGTGCCTTCCGCCCGGAATATGACCGGTTGAAATGGAGCGATAACGAAACTCATTATCAAGCATGGTGCGCAGGCATGACTGGTTTCCCTATCGTGGATGCGGCGATGCGGTGCCTGAATTCCACCGGCAACATGCACAACCGCCTGCGCATGATAACCGCGATGTTCCTGACGAAGGACCTGCTGATCAACTGGCAGCGCGGGGAGCGTTACTTCATGCAGCAGCTTGTGGACGGAGATAAGGCAGCGAACAACGGTGGCTGGCAATGGAGCGCGGGAACTGGAACAGATGCAGCACCCTACTTCCGCATCTTCAATCCGGTTTCGCAGGGAGAAAAGTTCGACGTAAACGGGGATTTTGTCCGCCAATGGATACCGGAACTGAAAACACTTCCCAGTGCGGTGATTCACCAACCCTGGGAATATCCCCTCTTTGCCCAAACCGGATACGTGAAACGTATCGTGGACCACAGTGAACAACGCGAGAAGTGCCTCGCGATGTTCAAAGCGGTGAAAAGCTGAGCTTACAGCTCGAAATCGAACGCCAGCACGGAATCCACATTGGCCAGCAGCAACTGCTTGATCTTCTCGTGTTCCGGGTGCGTGAGGTAGCCGTCGCGCGAGGCGGCGTCCACAAAAGTCATGATGAAGCCGTGGGTATACCCCTGATTCAGGCTCTCCGGACTGTTATTGGGGCCGGAAACGTAGTCTTCGATGCCCGGAATCTCTTCCGTGGCATTAAGAATCTGATCGAAGATGTCGGCGGCCTTATCTTCGGTCACTTCCGGCTTCAACTTGAACAAAGCAATGTGCTTAACCTTTGACATATATCCTGCTGATTTGCTGGACGCAGTTTGCGGACTAATGCGGCAGAGGTAAAGCTTTGAGCACAAAAAGTTTTCGCTTCGTCCGTCACTTCCCCGCCAACGCCGTTTCCACTGCCTTCACAATTTCTTCCGCATCCGGTTCCACGTCTGGTGCGAAACGCTTCATCACCTTTCCATTCTTGTCCAACAGAAATTTTGTAAAATTCCAAGTGACCTCTCCCGGGAATGCCGCCCCCTTCCCTGTCAATCGCTCATATAATACGTGCTTTTCCGGTCCGGCCACCTTGACCTTGGCGAACATCGGAAAGCTCACTTGATACCGCGACCGGCAGAACTCCTTGATCTCCTTTTCCGTCCCGGGTTCCTGCTGGCCGAAGTCGTTGCACGGAAAACCCAGCACCGTGAACCCCTTATCCTTATACTTCTTTTGCAAGTCTTCTAATCCCGCATACTGCCCCGTCAACCCGCACTCAGACGCCACATTCACCACCAGCAGCACCTTGCCCTTATACCCTTCCAGCGACCGCTCCTTCCCATCGATGTCCTTGGCCGCAAGCCCCTTGATCACCGAATCCTCGCTGGTGGCGGCGTGCGTCATCGCCACCACCGCCACCATCCAGATTGTCAGCAGTCGCCTCACGTTGCTCACTTCTTTTCTTCGTAGAAGAATTCCACGCCCGCCTCAGTCTTCAATTTCTTGTAAAAATCCGGCAGTTGTTTCTGCACCTCTTGGGCCTGCAAGGCATCCTTGATTCGGGTGGATACCTCCGCCAGCGCCAGCTTCTTCGGCGGCAACTTCTCCAACACCTTGATGATGTGAAAACCAAACTGGGTCACCACCACATCGCTGATCTGCCCCGGCAAAAGCGTGAAGGCCACCGACTCGAACTGCGGCACCATCTTCCCGCGTGGGAAAACATACTCACCCCCGTTTGCCTTGGAGCCGATGTCCTCGGAGAACTCCTTGGCTAGGGCGCCGAAATCTTCACCTGCCTTGGCGCGCACCAGCAACTGGTCGATCTTCGCCCGCTTCTCCTTCTTCTTTTCCTCCGGCAGCTCCGCACGCGTGGCCGAGTCATTGGTCACCAGTAAGATGTGGGCGGCCTTCACCATCTCCGGTTGGTCGAACTGCTTCTCGTTCTCGTCATAAAATTTCTTCACCGCTTCGTCGCTGATCGCGACTTTGGACGTCAGTTCGCGATCCACCACCTTGCGGATCAGTGCTTCCTCTTCCGCTCGTGAAATGAACGTCTCCAGCTTCATTCCGTTCGCCTCCAGCCGGCGCTTGAAGGCCTCTTCCGAGGGCATCCGCTTCTTCGTCTCTTCCGTGAACTTCTCCGCGAATTTCTTCGCCTCAATTTTCTCATCCGCCGTTGCCTTGGCCGTGACGAGTTTCGCCATCACCATCCGCTCCACCAGATTCGTCTGGATACGGGCCCGGTCCGCTTCCGGAAAAGCCTGCCCTTGAGCGGCCAGCGACGCGCGCAAAGCGATGACCGCTTCATCCACCTCGCTCTGTTTGATTTCCACACCCTTGCCTTTGGCGATCACCTTGTCAGCAAAGAGACTGTCCGCCGCGGTGGCAGTTTGGGCGCAAATGGCGAACCCGGCGAGGGCTCCCAGCAATGTACTAAAACGTTTCATGTTCACTTTCACAGATTCACCACTTTCACATTCGAGATCGCCGGATCTTTCTCCAGCTCATTCAGCAACTCTTGCGGCGGCAGGCTGTCCAAGCCCAGCACCGTCAATGCCTGACCGCCGATGGTATCACGGCTCAGGCTCATATTGGCAATATTAACCTTATGCTTGCCCAGCAACGTGCCGATATGGCCCACGATGCCCGGTCGGTCGTTATTGTTCAGCAACAGCAACACGCCGCTCGGCACGATCTCCACCGGCAGGCTGAAAAGCCGCACGATACGCGGATTGTTCGGCGAACCGAAGAACGTGCCACCCGCCGACACCAGCTTCGTTTCACCCTGGAACGCCTGCACGTGCAACCACTCGTTGAACGTCACCGGCTCGCTCGAGCGCTTCTCTTCCACCGTCAATCCCAATGTAGAAGCGACACTCCGCACGTTGATATTGTTCAAATCCTTCACCGACGACCGCGTCAGAAAACCCTGGATGACTGCCCGCGTCACTGGATCGATGTTCGGCAACTCCTGCGCCTTGCCACCGTATGTGATGTGGATGCGATCCACCTGCACCGGCGCCAGTTGCGCGATGAGCTTGCCCAACTTCTCGCCCAGCAGCAGATACGGCTTCACTTCCTCGTAAGTCTTTGCATCGATGAACGGCATGTTCACCGCATTCCGCACCTCACCTGTGAGCAGGTAACCCGCGATGACCTCCGCCACCTCGATACCGCACTTCTCCTGCGCCTCATTCGTGCTCGCACCAAGGTGCGGTGTGAGGATGAGTCCCGGATGTTTGCGAAACGGATGATCTGCCGCCAACGGCTCCTCCGCGAACACATCCAAACCCGCTCCAGCGATCTTGCCCGATTCCAAGGCCGCCAACAAATCCGCCTCCACGATGATCTCACCGCGTGCGCAATTCACGATCCGCACATTCGGCTTCATCTTGGAAAACGCCGAGGCGTTCAACATCCCGCGCGTCTGCTCCGTCACCGGCATATGCACCGTGATAAAATCCGAGGCGCTATAAATCTCGTCCAAGTCACCGCTCAAGGTAACGCCCATCGCCTTCGCCCGCGCTTCCGTCAGGAATGGATCATACGCCAGCACCTTCATGCCAAAGGCCAGTGCGCGCTTGGCCACTTCACTGCCGATGCGACCCATGCCCAGCACGCCCAGAGTCTTGTTCAGCAATTCCACCCCTTGGAACGCCTTGCGATCCCACTTGCCCGCCACCATCGTGCCATGCGCCTGCGGCACCTTGCGCGCCAGGTTCAGGATCATCGAGAAGGTCAGTTCCGCCGTCGTCACCGTATTGCCGCCCGGCGTGTTCATCACGATCACACCCTTCGTCGTGGCATACTCCACATCCACATTATCCACGCCCACACCCGCACGACCCACCACCTTCAATTTCTTGGCCGCATCCAGCACGTTCTTGGTGATCTTCGTTTCCGAGCGCACTACAATCGCCTCCACGTCTGCGACCAGAGGCAGCAGTTCAGCTTCCGGCAGCTTCTTGTCCAACACCACGACATTGAATTCCGGGCGCTGTTTAAACAGCGCGATACCCTTCGGCGAAATTGGATCACAAATCAAAATCTTCATAAAACAGAGAGCGGAATGTAGGCATCCCCCTTGGTCAGGTCAAATATCAACCTGCCAATTTTTCCATGTCTATCAACCCCTCTTCTAAGCGCCATAAGCCCTTTCCCCTTTCGATGTTGGGAGTTGGATGTTCGGTGTTCGATGTTTCCCTTTTTTCCCTCACCTCCCTCTCCATTTCTCACTCTAACTTCATTTATCATGCCTCCACCCTAAACCAGTCCCTAGGACATCCGCTGTCCTACACCCCCTTTTCTTAAAAATATTTTAAATGACTCAACCTGTTTAAAATCAGATACTTACAGTAAAAACGGCTTTCTGGGTGAAAATTCCTCAAAAAAAACTCTTCGGCTTACACCCTTCATGCGACTGAATTCGAGGGCCAAAGGCCCGGCCTTATATCAGCATGGGGCAACGCCCCATGAAACACGCATCACCAGAACAAGCTTTGGATGAAAAGCTTCAATCCCACCACAGGGTAAACTCCCCACCCTTCTCAAGATGAGCCGCCAACTTCTTCAGATCATCATCGAAGTCCATGGCTACGAACGGGCAAAACCCTTGGAGTTCCTTGGCCAGACTCGATGCCTTCTTCACCCCTTTCACAAACCGCCCGCTCATGATGTCACTCCCGCATTGCACCAATTCAAATGGAGCCTTTTCGTCCAGCGCCTTCAGGAACTTGATTGCCGCCTGATTGCTCACACCCCACTTCCGGCCGGAAAACCCAAACTTTTTCACCACCTCAAACTTGTCATTGGCTTCCAGCACACATAAGCCAACCCCTATCGACGGCTCGTAACTCCTCACCATCTGATATTTCGCCTGTGACCCCTGAGATGCCAGTTCAGCACGTAACTTCTCCAGCGCTTTTACGTAGGCTTTGCCCGCCAGTTGCTTCTTCGCGCCACCTGGTTGGAAATGGCAAAACCAAACACCTTTGATACCGGGATAGGCTCGCGCTTTGCTTCCACACCGGCTTTCCAAAAGGCGGCGAGCTTCGGCAAGAGTAGTGACTGGAGCCTCACCATTTCCCACATTGCTCTTTCCTTTTACAGTAGCGGATTTCTTGGTTGTGTTGTTTTGATCTTTTCGGCTCTTGGCACCAGCTCGGATTAACACTTTGCGGATGGCTTCGCCATTTGCTGACTTCACGGCAAAGTCCAACGCCCTCTTTCCGCTTTCACCCACATCATTCACTCTGGCCCCAGCCTTAAGCAGCCTTTTCACCACTTCCAGATGCCCCTTCGCCACCGCCTTCATCAAGGCACTCTCCCCTTCGGCACGCCCACGCATACTGGACACCATGGACACATCTTGCAGATTTACATCTGCACCGGCCTTGCTCAACAAGTCGACCATATCGCACGAACCCATTTCCGCCGCAAGCATCAGCGCCGTTCCTTGAGTAAGTTCATGCCGCGCGTCAACCGGTGCTCCAAGCTCAAACACAAACTTCAATCCATCGAGCGAACTCATCTGAACCAAAGGAAATACTGACGCATTGTATTCCCATGCTGCGATCTGCTTATGCGCCAACCTCCAAAGCAGACGGGCAGTCCCAATCCGCTTGTTACTTAAAGCTCCATACAATTGCCGCCGCGGCAATTTCTCTCCACCTTTGATCAGGCGTTCAATTGTAGCGTCATCCCCTTCCCTGACGGCCTGCGTTAATTCGTTTTCTATGATTGGCATAGCTTCGTCTCATCGCCATCTCACCTCTTCGCCCGCTTGCAGCACCCACTTAATATGGATCACGGAAACAATCCTTTTCGTTTTAATCTTTTTTCAAATAGAATCTGCTGCCCAGCTTCTTGCCTTCAAAGAACAGCTCCAGTCTGTAATTGATCTGCGGTCCCTTTTTGAGCCTCACGCCAAAATCTATCGTCGCCGGCAACTCGTCCCGATTCACTTGCCCTTTGTGACACATGACGATGCCTTCGCCTTTCACTTCGGGCAAATCATCGGTGCTCAAATCAAAACTCAGTTTGCTCCAGCCTATCCCAACACCATGAGTTCCCTCTTCCAAAGAGTGGCTTATGAAGACCACGTCCTTGCCGTCAACATGCTGATGGAACACTTCGACCTTGATGTGTTTCTCCTCATATCTCGCGTACTCGTAATCACCTTCCGGTCCTTTTCGATAAATCCTCAGCTCATCCACCACCGCCTTCTTCGGCACCGCCAGCCGCAGCATCCGCTTCGTCGGGTGCGCAAATCCCTTGGAGCTGAACTCTCCGACGGCTTCCCCATCCAGCGCCACCGCCAGCTTGTCCCCGGTGATGCTCACTCGGATACCATACCATTTTCCCGTCTCCAACTTCACCGGAAATGTCTTCCGTAGCGACGCGATGAACGCATTGTCCTCCTTCGTCAATTTCTTCTCCTTGCGCGCCTCGTAATATTTCAGATTCATATTCCCCGTCTTCAAGTCCTCGATCACCACCTTGTCCGCACTCGCTGTGACCTTGAAGAGATGCCCTGCATGGACCTCCTTCAACTGCAGATCCGCAAAGTTCAAACCCAACGAATCCGCCTTGTCCTCCAGCATGAACTTCAACTCCACCGTCCCATCCATGAACTCCGCCGCATGCGTCACCGAAACTGCATGATCCGCCTCCGCGTGCATATAGATGCGCATCGCCCCATCCTTCAGATCCACCTGTTTGTTCCCCTTTGCCCGGCTCTTGCTGTTCGTGCCCCAACCGTTACCGGGCTCGTCTGTTTTCTCCTGTTTTTCGTTCCGGTCAAAGTCATCAGAAAAGATCAGCTTGCCACGCTCATCAGCCCACATGGTAGTAGCGAACAGAAAAGAAAGGACCGCAACCGCCAAGACGCGCATGAGTGATATTTTCATGGTTGGTGACCGCAACTCTAGATTCTCCTCCGCCGTTACGGAAGCCTAGAAGTGGTTTCATAAGTAGGGAGTGGCTGAGCCTTACCCGGGCAGCCCGGAGGGTTCCGCGTCTTTTCCGGGGAGCTTGCTATTCCGCCACCCCCACCCATAGTCCACCCGCATGACTCTAAACCGGCGTAGCCAGTTAAACGCGATCAGCGATCATCTGGCCTCCCGCCGCAAGGCGATTCTCCGGGCTTGGCGGAAGTCCACCGACGCCGATCCCGCTCAGACCACCGCCCACACCCTCACTCGCGGGCAATTCAACGATCATATCCCGGAAGTGCTAGATGCGTTTGAATGGCAGCTCCGCTCCCGGCCCGGCGGTGCGGATGCCCTCGCCGCGGATCTGGAGCAGAAAGAGGAGGAAGTGAAGCACGGCCTGCACCGCTGGCAGCAGGGCTACCGCTTGCAGGAACTCATGCGCGAATGGGGCCACCTGCAACTCTGCCTGTTTGAAGAACTGGTCGTTTTCGCTGCCGGACATCTTGAATGTGAACGCGAGACGATCGAGGAGGCTAACCGCCAGTTGATCATGCTGGTCAACGAAGCCATCAGCGAAAGCGCCGTCCAGTTCGAACGCATGCAACAGGCCGAGGCCGCCGGCCGTATGGGCGACCTCACCGGTGCTTTGGGGAAAATCAACGAGATTGAGCGCCGCCGCGCCACCCTGATCCACCAAGCCGTCCATGATCTGCACAATAATGTTTTGGGCGTCAGCATGGCGGCCAATTTGCTGGGCGGCATCACCGTGGCTGATTCTGGTCGCGTTGAATTCGCTTCGAATCTCAACCACGCCCTGCACAGCGTCACCTCCATGCTCAATGATCTCATGGAACTGGCGCGCCTGGAGTCCGGCCTGGAACGCCGGGAAATCACCGCTTTTGACGCCGCCGCCCTCGTCACCGAACTGCTCACCGTCAACGGGGCTGTCGCCGCGGAACGCGGCCTGTTTCTGAATCTGACTGGCCCGACCAAACTTTCCGTCGCCGGTGACAGCGGGAAAGTCCGTCGCCTGTTGCAGAACCTGCTGCTCAATGCCCTTAAATACACCCGGCAAGGGGGCGTCACCGTCAGCTGGGGCGCGGAGAAGGAGAATTGGTGGTTGATGATCGAGGATACCGGGCCCGGCCTGCCCTCCTCCGCCGGAGAATCGTTGGCGACCGGGCTTAAGGAAGCTACCGCCAGCGCCCGGGAATCAGATGAGAAGACCGCCGCCACCGCTGGTGAAACCTCTCACGTATTGACCCCTGCGCCGGATACCGCCGAAGCTGAGTATCCGGACACTACCCGGCACAAGCCCGGAGAAGGCATCGGCCTCTCTATCGTCAAGCGCCTCTGCGAGTTGTTGGATGCCAGCCTGGAAATGGCCAGCTCTGCTGAAACGGGTACCACCTTCCGGATCGTTCTTCCCCGCCGCTACCAGACCACCCGTGCTCCGAAACGAAAGCCCCCAGCCGCGACCAAGCGGAAGAAACGGGCCAAAAGCTGAGTCTGTTTCCGATTTGCGGCCAGAAACAAACACGCGTGAGCCCAGTTCTTCAAGGTTGCTCAAGTCCTGCCTATTGCAGATCAGCTCCCGACGGCCACGTTTTCACCACTCGGGGATTGATGCCGCCAGCCAGCTTCAATTGGCTTTGCATGGCCCTTTCCGCCGACTCCGGCGTTGTCCCTTCTGCCACCCCTATCGCCTCGAACTCGCAGTTGAAGGCCGGTCGCTTGATGGTGTAGGCATACACGATCGCATGCACTGTGGTGGGAACACAGAGGATGGCGTAAGTGTCGAAACTGACGGTGTCCTTGTAATTCCTCCGGATTGCACTGCTGAATTCCGACCGGACCACGCCGGGTGATCTGTCGTCCAGTGCTGTCTTGTTCTCCACCACGCGCACTTTCGGGCACGGCCCGCCCGTTTTCTCGAAGACCGCCGCATACATGAAATACTTGCGGGAAACGATGGCGCCTGCGCCCTGAGCGGACCACGAGATGGCCATGATCAAACCGGCCAGCACAGCTAAACAGCAACGGACACTTTTGGTTAATTTCATTGGATTTTTCAAAGGCAGTCAATTTACGGGGATCATGTCCTCACTCCTCAATTTCACCCCTTGTGGCGATGCGTGTCGCGAAAGATCACGCCACGCAAGAGGGTTTCCCAACCCGCTTCTTTCCAGTAAATCTCGAAGGTAGCGGAAAGTTCATCGCGCTTGGTATGCCACTAAGCACCAAGAGTCAACGTATGCCGCATTAAATCGCACCTCCTCACTCCCCCTTCGGCCAGCCCGCCTTCGAGATGTTCAGCCTCAGTATCATATAAACCACCACCACCAAAACACTCTCCACGGCAATAAACCACCAGAACCATCCTCCGTGCCTCGACCAGATCGCCAGCCCCGCTAGGATCATCGAGAAGATCATCGCCCCCATGGACAAAACCCAGCGGTTCGCCGCTTGCGCCCCCTCGACGGGTTGCGAAAGCGGGATCGCTGCACCACCCAGATTTGGCAACAACGCATACACCGGCAGCACAATCAGCCCCGGAAGCATCAAGAGCAGATTGGAAACGGACGGAGAGATGAACCAACCAATCACCATAAAAAACAACAGCATCGGCAGAGTTAACAGTAATAGGATTGCCTTTCTTGCCCCGTGACACAACTGCCCCGGCCCCCGCAACGGTGCCAGGCGGAACAGATCTGCTGCCTGCCATTGCTGTGAGAACTGTAGCAAGGCCAGTCCTTGCAAAGGAATGAACCCAAGATAACTTCCGGCAAACGCGATTCCGAAACTGCCGGACATGGCCCCACCTTTGCTGCTCATGCCCTGCAACAAAAAGATCACCGGCATCACCAGCATGGGAGCAAGGCTCGGGTAGATACGCAGCTTCATTTCCCGGTCCCGCAGCAGATAGGCCGCCGTCAACATGAATGAGGCGCGTGAAACCGAATCGCGCAACCACCATGAGAACGGCGGCATCTTCACCAGCGTCACAAGCCACCGCTTCCCTTCACTGCGTTTCTGGGTGGGCGCCGACTCATTGAGACTTTGCAGCCCCGACTGGTAATCTCCGGACAGTTTATCAAAAGCCAGCCAGCACGCCACCGTGGTGGCCAGCACTCCGCATCCGCCCAACGCCCAGGAACTCATCGCCCCCGTGCCCATGAGGGCGTCATCAAACCCCGCAAACCACGCCGGCGGCAGCAGGTAGATCCACCACGCCGTCGTGTTGAAGCTGGCACCCGGCTCCATGAAGCGGAACAATTGCGGTATGATTTGCCCGCCCAACACCATGGCGATCGCCGCCAATACCTGCACCATCGTCATCAGATTCTCCAACCGCTCCCGGCCAAAGAAACGAAGGCAAAGTTGATAGACCAGCACCACACTGCTGGTGCAAAACAACGCTTCCAGCATGATTGAGATCGCATGCACCACCACGAACAGCCCGCCTCCGTGCGGTGATTTCATGCCCACCAGAAACCCCACCACATTGAATGCCCCCGCCAGCCAGAGGGAGATTTGCACCAGCACCGTGATCTTCGCATACAGCAGTGCCTTGGCCGTCACCGGCCGATGCATCAAGATGTCCGACTCCTCGTTATTGAACAAAACCTCACCCGCGGACGACGCCACATACATCCCCAGAAAAACCGTTGTCATCCCATGCAGATAAAGCGACAGCGCAAACAGCGGCAGCTTCCCGAACTGCAAGGCGATCAGGCCGAACGCTCCATAAAAAAGCAGCGTCAGCCCCAGCTTGGACCCGATGGACCCTGGCGCCTTGTCCTTCTGCAATCCTCTGGCCGAACGTCCGCGCAGGAAGAGCGTTAGGAACAGCTTTCGCAGAACCTTTGTCTGCGATGCTGGCGCCTGGGGCTCAGGCAATGCCGGTGGCGTCATCGCGCTCATGGCCGAAAAGTCTTCGCAAAATCCTCCGCCCGCCGCTCGATCTCACCTCCACCCGTCAATTGCGTGAAGAGCTTCTCCAGCGTGCCCGATTGATGCGCAGCCACCAATTCATCCGGCCGCCCATCCAACAGCAACTTCCCCTTATCGATGATCACCACGCGATCACAAACCCGCTCCACCACATCCAGAATGTGCGAGCTATACACGATCGTCTTTCCCTCTCTCGCCAATGTCTGGATCAAAGCCTTGAAACCCACCGCCGCATTCGCATCCAACCCATCCAGCGGTTCATCAAAGAAAACCACCGGTGGATTGTGTAGCAACGCCGCAGTGATCACCACCTTACGCCGCATGCCCTTGGAATAAGCGCCGAGCAATTTATCCGTCAACGTCTCCCAGCCCAGATCAAAGAACGCGATGAACTGCCGGATCCGCGCCTGCGCCTCCGCCTCAGGAATCCCATACAAAGCCGCCACCATCTCCAGATATTCCAGCCCCGTGAGTGATTCAAACACTGCCCCTGAATCCGGCACAAAACCGACCTTCTTTTTCACCTCCAATGGATCACTCGCCAGATCGATCCCGCAGATCGTCGCCGTACCGCTCGTCGGCTCGATCATCCCCGTGAGCATCCGCAAAGTCGTGCTCTTCCCCGCACCATTAGGCCCCAGAAACCCGACGATCTGTCCGCCAGAAATCTCCAATGATAAGTTATCGACCGCTACCTGCTTGCCAAAATGCTTGGTCAGTTTCTGGATGGAAATCATAGGATGAAGTTGTGCCCAACTCCTTTGTCAGATGCTGTTTGGCCAACCATACGGGCGCAACCTACCACCGGCCCGCCCAGAAGCAACCATCGTCCCTCGCGCCTCTCCTCTTAACTCACTCCGGCAAACTCTTACCCTTCGTCTCCGGCCCAAACCAGATCACGATTATACCGATAACATAAATCAAAGCCATCGTCCGGCATGCTGCCGGGAAACTGTCGTTGAAATGTTTCATCAACGCCGCCATCTGCAAACCGCCAACCGCTGCGATGATACGCCCGAAATTGAAGGCAAAACCCTGCCCCGTTGCTCGCACACTTGTGGGAAACAATTCAGGCAGATAAAGCGGCAGCCAGCCGTAGAATGCGGCCGAGACACTGCCCGCCAAAAACACCGCGAAGAGGAACTCGCTCCCGTAAACCATTGAATCACGATAAAGGAAATATGCCGCTCCGAGTGAAGCCGCACAAAGAAATGCATACACCGGACGCCGCCCAAAATAATCGCACAGCAACGCCGCCAGAATGGTGCCGATGATCGCCCCGACGGAACTCCACACCTGCGTCCATTCCTTCGCGTACTTGATGTCCGGCGCCATCTTGATGGCCCAGCTCGGTGCCCATTGTAGCGCGCCCCACGTCCCCAGCAGTGCCACCCCCGCCAAGGCAGCACCGAACACCATCATCTTCGTGATCTGCGTTTTGCCCGCCGCCGTCATTGAACCCGCTGCCATGGAGCGCTCCATATACCGCTTTACCGGATAGAGATAACCCACCAACGCCACCGCCAATCCCAGAATCGTTACCGCCCCTGCCGCCCAACCACCCGGCCCTGCCGGCGACCACATATAAACGATCACTAGCGCTCCCAAACAACCGATCAGCACACCGATCAGATCCTGTGTCGCCCAATGTGATGTCCCGCCCTTTTCCTTTTCCTCCTCCCACTTGCTGGATTCCGGCACAAATAATCGTATCAAAAAGATTAACGCCGCCGGGAACGCACCCGAGATCATCAGGAAGCGCCACGCGGAATTGTGCAAAAGATATTCCACCGTCTTTTGCGAAAGCCCCACCGCCAGCATGCCGCTCTGGATATGCTCGATCATCCCGATCATGCCCATGCTCAGAAACGCTACCATCAGGAAGCCGACATTCGCCGCCGCCCCGATCAAGCCCGCCACCAGTGCCCGCGATTTGCCCGGCCAGATCTCATTCACCAAGGCCACCCCCAACGACCACTCACCGCCCATGCCCAGCGAAGCGATGAACCGCAGCACTGCGATATGCCAGGCCTCCGTCGCAAAACCGCATAAGCCCGTGAAGATCGCATACGTGAAAATGCTCAAGGACATCGCGCGCACCCGCCCGATGCGATCACCCAACCAACCGAACAGCACCCCACCCGTGGCCGCGCCAACCAAGAACACCGCGATAATGACGGCGAACCATTTCGTTGCATCCGCCGGATCACCCGTCTTGCCGACCAATTCCGCCAGCGCTGGTTTGCCGATGAGCGGGAACAACCCCATTTCAAACCCATCGAAAAGCCAGCCTAGGATGGCCGCGATGAGCGCCATCCATTTGCCTGTTTGTGAATCAACTTTCTTGGACATAAACAAAATAAGACACCGGCACAATTCGTCCGTGACAAAAGACGAGAATGGCAGGCAGACGCACAACCAAAGGGATTTATTCGCGAGGGGTCAACGAATTTTTCCTTAACCAGGCAGTTTTTTGTCCCTGCCATCCTTCTGCAACTGGAACAAAGATTTGAATTCCAGACCTCTTCTCGCTTGAATCACCGTGGAAGTTCAAAGATTTCGACGAAAAACCAAGGCTTATTGATTCGCCGAGACCAATGGAATAGCTTCAAACTCCTGTCAGCATGACTCGCTCGCGTAAAATCGGTTTGGCCTTAAGCATCTTTTTACTGACAGCTCTGTTCGTCTGGACCAGCTCTAACTCCAAACCCTCAAAAGAGAAACTTGTAGTCGTTTTTGTAGGCCTGACCAATAACCCGGTCAGCCAATTCAGTCCGGTCCGTGTCTCCGTACCAGCTGGTGCCAGCGGCCTGTGCGCCTTGCTCCTGGTCTCCAACGTAACGGCAAATGAGTATCTTTGGTTTCAGGGAGCCCATGCCGAACTGAAGACTCCTGGAGGATGGCGAACCATACCCAGCACTCTGGCAATCAATTGGTCCGGGGTGAATGGACATCTCTGGAGCCCTCACTCAGGATGCCTGTACGCTGTAAGCTGGCCACCGGGACTGCCCACCAATTCGGTTTGGCGTTTACAGGTAAACTACGGGGAGAACTTCTTTTTTAGGGAACTCCTCAATCAAAAGTTAGGCAAAGGAATTTTTACAACGCAAAGCGATACGCAAGGAATGTCTACCAGCTCGGAAATCCTTCCTTGAGCACCCGTAGGCCAGGTTTGAATCGAACGGGCTGAATCCCCTCCCTTTTTCCTTTTCCCCTCCCGCCTTTGCCGATATTGTCGGCCTAAACCCCGTTCGGCATAAAGCGTTACGCATGGAGACCAAACATTATGACCTCGTGGTCATCGGCTCCGGTCCGGCTGGTGAAAAAGGTGCTGCGCAAGCGGCCTACTTCGGTAAACGCGTCGCCCTGATTGAGAAGGAGCACGTCTTGGGTGGAGCCGCCGCCAACACCGGCACCCTTCCCTCCAAGACCTTACGCGAAACCGCTCTCTACCTCTCCGGCTTCCACCAACGCGGCCTCTACGGCATCAATTTCTCGCTGAAAGACAAAGTCACCGCTCGTGACTTCCTCTATCGAGAGCAACAAGTCGTCCAGACCGAACGCGCCCGCATCGCCGAAAACCTGAAGCGCCATAAAGTAGAACTCTACAAAGGTTTCGCCGCCTTTGAAGACGCCCATACGATTTCCGTCAAACCGGCCCATTCACCCGCTGCGCACATCCGCGGCGACATCATCCTCATCGCCACCGGATCACACCCGCATCATCCGCCGCAGTTCCCCTTCCATGATGCGCGCGTGTATGATTCGGACACCATTCTGACTTTGCGCGAGATCCCCGCCTCAATGCTCATCGCTGGTGGTGGCGTGATCGGTTGCGAATACGCCTGCCTCTTCTCCGCCTTGGGGGTAAAAGTCTCCCTCGTGGAAGGCCGCGACCGTCTCTTGGGCTTCTTGGATGCCGAGATATCCCACGCCTTCGCCGCCAGCATGACCAGCATGGGCGTCGATTTGCACATGCCCGACTCGATTGAAACAGTGACTGCCGAGGACGACATCATCGTCACTCTCAAATCCAGCAAACGTCTCGCCGTCCAGAACATCCTTGCCGCCACGGGCCGCACCGGCAACACCGAGGGCATGAACCTCGAAGGCGTCGGCGTGCAACCGAACAAACGCGGCACCTTGGAAGTTAATGCCAACTACCAGACCGCCCAGCCCCACATCTACGCGGTGGGCGATGTCATCGGCTTCCCTGCCCTTGCCTCCACCTCTATGGAGCAAGCCCGCGTCGCCATGGTCCATGCCTTCGATCTGAAGTATAAATCCGGTGTCGCCCATATCCTGCCCTACGGCATCTACACCATTCCCGAATGCTCCATGGCCGGTGAAACGGAAGAATCGCTTACCCAGAAAAGCGTGCCCTACGTGGTCGGCCGCACCCGCTACGGTCACAATGCCCGCGGCCAGATCATTGGCGACAAGGAGGGATTCCTAAAACTCATCTTCTCCGAAGAGGATATGAAGCTGCTCGGCGTCCATGTCATCGGTGAACAAGCCAGCGAGCTGATCCATATCGGCCTGATGGCTTTGCAGACCAAATCCGGCGCCGACCTCTTCATCCAGACCTGCTTTAATTACCCCACTCTCTCCGAGATGTATAAGTACGCGACCTATGATGCCCTCGGCCAGCGCGCCAAACGCCTCAAGGCTCGCGAACAAGACGTATGAACACCCGGGATTTCCTCAAGACCACCGCCCTTGCCTCCGTCGGGCTTGCCACCGGCCAACTCACCGCTGCGGAAGCGAAGCCCGATCCCAAACAAAAGTTACCGCCCTTGCGTTCCATGCGCCTCGGCATGGTCACCTATAACCTGGGTAAGGACTGGGATGTCCCCACGATCATCAAGAACTGCACGGATGCCAAATTCCAAGGCGTCGAACTCCGCACCACCCATAAACACGGCGTGGAAGTCTCCCTCAGCAAAGCCGAACGCAACGAAGTGATGCAGCGCTTTCAGGATTCCCCCGTGGAACTCCACAGCCTCGGCAGCGCTTTCGACTATCACACGCCCGACCAGGCCAAGCTCCGCCAGGACATCGAGGCGACCAAGCAATACATCATTCTGGCCCACGATGTCGGTGCCAAGGGCGTTAAAGTCCGCCCCAACGCCCTGCCCAAGGAAGTCCCTGCTGAAAAAACGCTGGAACAGATCGGCAAATCCCTCCGTGAACTGGGCGAATTCTCCATGGGCTACGGCATCGAGATCCGGGTGGAAGTCCACGGCAAGGACACCTCCTTGCTGCCCAACATCCGCAAAATGATGGACTTCGCCAATCACCAGCAGGTAGGCGTCTGCTGGAACTCCAACGATACCGATCTGGATGGCGATGGCTTCGAAAAGAACTTCGATCTGGTCAAAGACCGCATCAAGCTCGTCCACCTCAGGGATTTGTATCTGGAGACCTACCCTTTTCGACGCCTCTTCCAGCGGCTGAATGACATGGAATACGCCGGGTTCTGCCTTGCAGAAATCCCGGAAAGCCCGGATGCCCTACGGGTTATGCGGTATTTTCGGGGTCTTTGGCTGGCTTATCAGGATGCCCTGTAATATTTTCTAACGAAAACCTCTGCCAACAGTCAGATTGATAATGACCATAAGCAACGCGCCAAAAGTTCTCCGTGCAAAAGCAGGTGTTTATGATACGGTAATAGCGTTGTCAGCCCCAGCCTTTATTAACATGAAGTTTCGCAAACTTTCCGCTGTGATGGCCTTGTTGGCCGTCGCCTTGCTCCCCCTACGTGCGCTGGCGTTGGAGTGGAAACCATTGGAGCCGGGTGCCAATGATTCCACCACCGCCATCCTGACCGCCCGCATGCTGGAGCGCGCGCACTATTCCCAGATGGCCTTCAACGATGAAGTGTCCAGCAAGTTTCTGGACCACTACCTTGATCGCCTTGATCCCCAGCACATCTTCTTTCTCCAGACCGATTTGGAAGAATTCGAGAAATGGCGCACTAAGTTGGATGAGATGACCGTCAACTCAGGCGATACCAGCCCTGCCTACATCATTTTCAACCGCTTCATCGAACGCCTGCGCCTGCAACAGACCTATGTTCTGGGCTTGCTGGAAACGGAAACCTTCGAATTCACCGCCGATGAACGTGTCCAGATTAATCGCAAGGAGACGCCGCGCCCCAAAGATCTGAAGGAAGCCAAGCAGCTCTGGCGCGACCGCGTGCGTTTTGAATACCTCACGGAGAAGCTGAATAAGAAGAAACCGGACGAGATCGTCAAAACCATCAAGAAACGTTATGAACGCATCTTCAAGGCCATGGAAGCGTTCGATTCAGAGCAGGTGCTCGGCGAATACCTCACCATTCTCGGCACCATCTACGATCCGCACTCGGACTACATGACCAAGTCGGAACTTGATAACTTCTCCATCGGCATGCGGCTTTCCCTGGTCGGCATCGGAGCCCAACTCACCTCCGATGATGGTTATTGCAAAATCATGGAACTCGTTCCCGGTGGCCCTGCTGCCCGCAGCAAGAAGCTGAAGCCGAACGATCGCATCGTGGCTGTCGCCCAAGGCGCGGAAGAAGCCATGGATGTCATCGAGATGCCCCTGAACAAGATTGTGGAAAAGATTCGTGGCACCAAAGGCACTGAAGTACGCCTGACCATTATTCCCGCAGATGCGGCTGATTCCTCTGTGCGTAATATCGTCAGCCTCATTCGCGAAGAGATCAAACTTGAGGATCAGGAAGCCAAGGCCCAGATCATCGATATCCCCGGCGAGAACGGCAAATCGACGCGCTTGGGCTATATCGACCTGCCCTCGTTCTACGCTGACTTCAATTTGGACGACAAGAAGCCCGAAGGTGAACGCAAGAGCACCACTCGGGACGTCACCAAACTCCTCACCAAGCTGAAGGCCGAAGGCGTCACCAGCCTCATCCTTGATTTGCGTCGCAATGGTGGTGGTTCCCTGGAAGAGTCCATCAAGCTTACCGGTCTGTTCATCCGTCAAGGTCCCGTGGTGCAGGTGAAAGATCCTTCCGGTGAAGTCACCGTGGACAAAGACACCGATCCTAAAGTCGAGTTTGATGGCCCCATGATCGTGCTTACCAGCCGTTTCAGCGCTTCGGCCTCTGAGATTTTGGCCGGTGCCTTGCAGGACTATGGACGCGCCTTGATCGTCGGTGACTCCTCCACCCATGGCAAAGGTACCGTGCAGACCTTGATCGAACTGTCCAAGTATCTGCGCAATCCGGAATTCAATCCCGGTGCCGTCAAGGTGACCATCCGCAAGTTCTATCGTCCGAGCGGTGCTTCCACCCAATTGCGCGGTGTAGTTCCAGATATCGTCCTGCCCTCCGTGAACAACCATGCTGAAGTGGGTGAAGGTTCGTTGGAAAACGCGCTAGCATGGGACACCATTGAGGCTGCTGATTTTCGTCCGGTGAACCGCATCGCTCCTTATCTCGAAGAGCTGAAACAGAAATCCAACCAGCGCGTGACGTCCAGCAAAGACTACGCCTACGTGAAGGAAGACATCGAGCGCTTCGACAAGATGCGGGCGGACAAAACGGTTTCCCTGAATGAAGAACAGCGTTTAAAAGAAAAGGCTGATCTGAAGAAAATCGAGGAAGCCCGCAAACTGGAGATCAAAAACCGCAAGGCTCCGCCGTTCACCACCTATAAGATCTCACTCAAACAGGCCGCCCTGCCCGGCTTGCCTGAACCGTTCGACCCCGCCAAGGCCAAGGAAGAAAAACCAAAGCGCGCCACCTTGGACGACGAGAAGATTGAAGAAGATGATGGCTTCGAACCGATCGATGTTCCCTTGATCGAAGCGGAGCATATCCTCATCGACCTGATGAAGCTCATCACCGCCCGCACCTCACTGGCCAATAACCAACCGGAAGCCCCGGTTGTTCCAGTCAAGTAACGGCCATCAACTGCGCATACGAGACAGACAGCCCGTGAGATAAGGCAGCAACTGCTTCTTGCGCGAAACGACGTCCTTAAGCTCGTAAATGCCCGGTTGCGTCTCCGGGTAATCGATCGTGTCGAGAAACGCCTTGTCCCCGGCCACCATCAGCAATGATGTCTGGCAAACTACATCCGTGACCAGCAACGCGCAGAATGTATAGCCATTCCGTTGGCGATAATCGGTCAAGGCAGACACGACCTCGTTCATACGCTTCCAGAACTGGTCAAACCCGATTTCTTCAATCTGCGCCACGGAGAACTTCAAGCCGTTCTCCACGTACTCCTTGCAGTCAGCCGTGATCGCTTGGGCGGGCGGCTTGGATATCAGCACCGAACCTGAGGCAAAGAGCTTCTCGGTGAACTCAGCAGCATTTACCCCGGCAATATTTTCCAGTTCGGAAAGTATCTGCGCATCGCGCTCCGTGGTGGTGGGCGAAGTCAGGTTCAACGTATCCGAAACCAATCCCGCCAGCAGTAAACCCGCTATCTGCGTCGGCATTTCCACCTGATATCGGAAAAAGCAATCGGCCACGATGGTGCTGGTAGAGCCTACCGGTTCATTGCGAAACAGGATCGGCTGTTGCGTGGTAAAGGTGCCGATGCGGTGGTGATCCACTACTTCGATGATATCCACCCGGTCTGCGCCCATCACCGCTTGTGAAAGCTCGTTATGATCCACCAGGATCAATTGGCGTTCCACCTTCTTCAAAAAGTCCGACTTGGACAATATGCCCACTACTTCATTCTCGTCATTCACCACCGGAAATGCCTGAAAGCTCGATTCCGCCGCCAGCTTTTGGATGCCCTCCAGCGGTTCATCTTCGCGAAACGTGAGGAAATGCTCGTGCGACATGTGGGTCACATTGATCGCCGCCCGGCACAGCATCGCCGTCGTCGCCGAATCATGTGGCGACACAATGATGCCTACTCCGTTCGCCTTCGCCTTCGCCAGCATCTCAGGAGCCACCGGCAGACCACCCGTGACAATCATCACCTTTACTTTCTCGCGAATGGCCAGATCTTGGATGTCGTGCCGGTCGCCGACCACCACCAGGATGCGCTCCGGCTTGTAATTGGGCAGCCGCTGCGCAAAAGCGTCGAGGCTCATCGCGCCGATCATCAGCACCAGATCCTCCTCTTTGTCCGCGTCCTCCACATGCAGCATCCGTCCGTTCACCGTCCGCGCCAGATTGCGCAGGGAAGCCAGTACGCGCCGCGAATCAAACACCCGGTTGGGTGCCGGGAAGAAGAACTTGCTCATCTTGAAAACGGAGACCAGCCCTTTGCAGCTCCGGTCTTCGTTCAGGATGGGCAGCACGCGGATATTCCGGTCATCCATCATGCCCAGAGCCTCCGCCACCGTCGTCCGGGCGGATACGCTGATGACGTTCGACTGCATGACGTCCCGGATCTTTGGCGACACATCCGCCACGAATTTGGGCGCGGGCATGCCAAAGGACTTCAGCACGAAATTGATGCGATCGTTCAAATCCCCACACCGTGCCGCCACCACATTGCGCATGCCAGTACGGCGCTTGAACTCGGCGTATCCGATCGCTGAACAGATGGCGTCCGTATCCGGATTGCGATGCCCTATCACCAAAACTTCACTCATGGAAATACCTTCGGTTGCGCGGAAGGTAGCTGGCGTCCGCCCCTTCCGCAAGTCATGGCCCGTCAAAAAGCTGTGAAGTGCTTGCACTCCAGCGCCGCCCCCCTTTTAATCATTCGCGTGCCTGCCAAAATCATAGCTGTGGCCAATCAGAAGGGCGGAGTCGGCAAGACGACGACGTCCGTCAATCTTTCGGCCTGCCTTGCCGCCAACGGTAAGCGTGTTTTGCTGGTGGATATCGATCCCCAAGCCAATGCGACCAGCGGCGTCGGCTTCGAGAAAATTGAAGGGGCCAGCCTCTACCGCCCCGTCTTGGGTGAAGGCACCTTAGAAGAAAAGATCCAGCAAACGGCTTTTCCCAACCTCGATCTTATCCCCAGTGAAGTGGACCTCTGCGGTGTCGATATCGAACTCGCCCGCATGGATGGCCACTTGGTCCGGTTGAAAAGCATTTGTGAGGGCATACGTAACAGCGATCGCTATCAGGCCATCATTTTGGATTGCCCCCCGTCCTTGGGCATCATGACCCTGAACGCCTTCACGGCCGCCGATTATCTGCTCGTGCCGCTCCAATGCGAATATTACGCCTTGGAAGGCATTTCCATGATCACGCGCCTGCACAATCAGTTGCGTGATGGCGGCATCAACCCTTCGCTGGAACTGCTCGGCGTCGTCATGACCATGTTCGATGGGCGCACGAATCTTTCCAACCAGGTCGTCACCGAAGTCCGTCAGCATTTTGGCGACAAGGTTTTCGATACCGTCATTCCCCGTGCCACCCGGTTGGCTGAGGCACCCAGCTTTGGCAAGCCCATCATCCACTATGATAAGTACAGTGCCGGTGCCGCCGCCTACGAGGTCCTGTCTGAGGAAGTCGCCAAACGGCTGGGTATCTGACAATTCCAGTTGGCTGACCGAATATTCTTCATCTATAGTCCGTCAAATTTCACTGAATCAATAGCCAAACCATGAAGCAAACCACCTCCCTTAAACCATGGACGCTCGCTCTGGCCTCGTTGCTGGTCTGCGGCACCCTCACCCAGGCCGCTGATTGGCCTCAATACCGTGGCCCTAACGCGGACGGCACCTCGCCCGAGAAGTTGATCGGCAAAGCCTGGCCCGCCGCTGGCCCCAAAGTGCTCTGGCGGCGTCCTATGACGGACGGCTTCAGCTCCTTTGCCGTTTCCGGTGGCAAGGCTTACACTATTGTCGGTCAAAATGTCGGCGGCGTGGTTCAAGAAGTGGTGGCCGCCTTAAATGCGGATAACAGCCAGGCTCTCTGGGCTACCCCCATTGGTATCGCCAAGTATGGCCATGATGGCGGCAACGCCGGCACGGCGGACAACAAAGGCGGTGACGGCCCCCGCACCACCCCGACCATTGAGGGCGGCAATGTCTATGCCATCTCCTCTGATCTCGTTTTGGTATGCCTAGACGCCGCCAAAGGCACCAAGAAGTGGTCGCGCGACATCATGAAGGAACACGGAGGTGCGAACATCACCTGGAAGAACGCCGCTTCTCCGGTCATCGATGGCAACTTGATCTTCATGGCGGGCGGCGGTCCTGGACAGGCCTTGCTCGCCCTCGACAAGACCACGGGCAAAACCGTCTGGAAGACGCAGGACGACAAAATGACGCATTCGACTCCGGTCGTGCGTGACATCCACGGCGTCCGTCAGGTGATCTTCTTCACCCAACGCGGCCTCGTCTCCTGCGATGTAAAGAGCGGCGCCGTCCTCTGGCGCTGGGACTATAAATTCAATGTCTCCACCGCCATCTCGCCCGTTGTCTCTGGCGACATCGTTTACGTTTCCGCCGGTTACGGCGTGGGCGCTGGCGCTTGCAAAGTCGCCAAATCCGACGCTGGCTTCACCGCCACGGAACTCTGGCGCAAGAACAACGAACTGCCCAACCACTGGAGCACTCCCGTGGTGAAGGATGGCTACCTCTACGGCATGTTCCAGTTCAAGGAATACGGCACCGGCCCCCTGAAGTGTGTGGAACTGGCCACGGGCAAGGAGATGTGGAGCAAGTCCGGCTTCGGCCCCGGCAACGTCCTTCTCGCAGATAATCACATCATCGTTCTGGGTGATGCCGGCCAGCTCGTGCTCGTCGAGGCGACCACCAAGGGCTACACCGAAATCGCCAATGCGAAAGTCATCACCGGTAAATGCTGGAGCACCCCTGCTCTCGCTGATGGCAAACTCTATCTCCGCAGCACCAAAGAAGGTGTCTGTCTTGACCTCGGCAGCAAAGTCGCTTCTGCCAAGTAATTCATCTTAGTCCATAAAAGGCGGACCTAGTGGTCCGCCTTTTTCTTTGTCCGGACAATTCTGCTAATGTTTGATTTTTTATCGCCTTTTTGAGCAGCGAACTGCTTAGATTATCTCACAACATGCAAACACGTCCCCTCGGTAAAACTGGCCTGCAATTGCCCATCCTCAGCTTCGGTGCTTCCTCGCTCGGCCAGGAGTTTCGCAGCGTCTCCATGGATGAAGCGCTCAAGTCCGTGCGCGTCGCTCTGGATTGCGGTTTAAATTTCATCGATACCTCTCCTTTCTACGGTCGCGGCATGAGCGAGGTAATGTTAGGCATCGCTCTGCGCGATGTGCCGCGTGACAGTTACAAGCTCTGCACCAAACTGGGCCGTTACGACCTGCAACACTTTGATTTCAGCGCCAAGCGCGTGGCTGAAAGTGTCGATGTGTCCCTGCACCGTCTCGGCACCGATCATCTGGATATCATCCTCTGCCACGACATTGAATTCGTGGAGATGCAGCAGATCGTGGATGAGACGATCCCTGCCCTGCGCAAGATCCAGCAGCAAGGCAAAGTGAAGTTCATCGGCTTCAGCGGCTATCCGCAGAAGATTTTTAAATTCATCTGCGACCAAACCGATGTCGATTGCGCCCTGAGCTACAACCAATACACGCTCCAAAACACCCGCTTCGCCGACGAGAGCGTTCCTTACCTCAAGGCCAAAGGCGTAGGTGTGATGAATGCTGGTCCTTTCAGCGCGCGCCTGCTCACGAATGCCCCTTTGCCTGCATGGCTGAAAGAGCCTGAATCTGTAAAAGCAGCCGCTCGCAAGGCTGCTGAGGTTTGCGCCAAGAAAGGCTCGGACATCGCCAAGCTTGCCCTTCAATTCTCCCTCGCGAATCCGGACATCACCACCACCGTCGCAGGCAGTGCGAACCCCAACAACATCCGCAATTGGGCCAAATGGGCCGCTGAACCCATCGATCAGGAACTGTTGGCTGAAGTCCTCGCCATCTTCGCTCCCGTAAAAAATATTGGCCATACAGAAGGCTTGCTGAAAAACAACTAGCCACCGCAAAATCTCCGTTATGCAACTGCGTCTTCTTATTGCTCTAGGCTTTGCTTTTTTGTGTAGCCTGCCTGGCCATGCCGCCTCTGTCTCCTTGTTCGACGGCAAGACTCTCCAAGGCTGGGAGGGCGAGACGAACAAGGTCTGGCGCGTTCAGAATGGAGCTATCGTTGGTGGTTCGTTGGCGGGTAATCCCCAGAACGAATTCCTCGCCACCACCAAGAGCTATCGCAACTTCTACCTGAAGCTGGAATACAAACTCGTCGGCACCGAAGGCTTCGTGAATGGTGGCGTCCAGTTCCGCAGCAAACGCATCCCTGCTCCACCCAATGAGATGTCCGGCTATCAGGCTGACATCGGCGCGACTTATTCTGGCTCGCTTTACGACGAATCCCGTCGCAAGAAGATGCTGCTGACCGCCGACAAAGAGCTGATTCTGAGCACCGAGAAGACGAATGACTGGAACACCTACGAAGTCCGCGCCGAAGGCCAACGCATCCGCATTCTATTGAATGGCAAGCAGACGGTTGATTACACCGAACGCGATTCCGGTATCGAACAAGACGGTGTCATCGCCCTGCAAATCCACGGCAATTGCAAAGCCGAAATCTCTTATCGCAATATCAGCATCGAAGCCCTGCCTGATGCTCTTGTTCCATCCGAACCGGAGATCCTCGGTCGTTTCGGCGAAGGCCAACCTGGCGCAGCGCTGCCACCGTGGAGGAACGGCAAATTTGAACTCGGCACCAATGAAGTCGCCGTCTTCATCGGTCAGGAAAACTTCGTGCGCGAGCAAAAAGCGGGTGAACTTGAATCCCTCCTCGCTGCCGGTTATGCGGCCAAGCAACCTCGTTTCCGTTTCATGTCGTGGGAGGGTGATACCGTCTATGAACAATGGCGCGATTTGAATTTTGGCTCATGGTCCGCTCAACTCGATGCCGCCGGAGCCACCATCGTCATCGTTCAATACGGCCAGATGGAAGCGCTCGATGGCAAAGCCCGCCTGACCGAATTCACCACCGCCTATCATCGTCTCCTCGACCAGTTCAGTGCCCGTACCAAGCGCCTCGTTCTTGTTTCGCCCATGCCGTTTGAGAAACCTCTTGCCTCACACGCGCCTGACCTCTCACTGCGCAATTCCGATGTGCAGCTCTACGTGAATGCGGTACGCGATATCGCCAAGCAACGTGGGGCAGTCTTCGTCGATATGTTCACGCCTTTATCCAAGCGCCCGAACAAAGCCGACCGCCTCACCGAAGACGGCATTCACCCCACGCCAGCGGGTTTGCGAATTGTTGCTCAAGTAATGGCTGCCGAACTGGGTTCGCTTACTGGCCGTCCCAGCGTTCCCGCTAGCTTGCGTGAAACCATCGTGGAGAAGAATCAACTGTGGTTCGACGTGTGGCGTCCGGCCAACTGGTCCTTCGTCTATGGTGATCGCGTTTCCCAGATGTTCGGCAAAGCCAGCGGCAATTCCCCCTCTCTGCGTGAAACCTTCGAGCGCTACAAGCCACTCATCAGCGATATTGATGCCCGCATCCATGCGCTTGCTCGTGGCGAGAAGGTTGCTCCACCTGTTCCGGTAATCGCTCCCCCTCCTTCTGAAATCCCAGTGCTTTCCGCTGAGGCGCAGAAAGCCACCTTCACCATTGCTGACGGATACGAGATCAATCTCTTCGCCTCCGAGATCGAAGGCATCGCCAAGCCCACGCAATTCGCCTGGGATGAGCGTGGCCGCCTTTACGTCGCCTGCTCGCCGACCTATCCGCAAACCTATGCCGCTGCGAAACCAGCAGACTACATCGTGGTGCTGGAAGACACGAACGGCGACGGGAAGGCGGACAAATCATGGCGATTCGCCGAAGGCCTGACGATGATCCAAGGCCTCGAACCGGGCGCGGGCGGCGTTTACGTCTGCGATTTTGATCAAATCCTTTTCCTGCGTGATACTAATGGTGATGGCAAAGCCGATGAACGCAAAGTCTTGTTCTCGGGCTTCGGCATTGGTGACACCCATCAGCTCGTGAACTCTATCAGCCATGGCCCTGATGGCACGCTGTGGTTCACTCAAGGCCTGCACGCTTTCTCACGGGTGGAGACTCCTTGGGGCTTGGCCCGATTGGATAAATCCGGCGTCTGGCGCTTCCATCCGAAACGGCTGCAACTGCAAGGTTTCTTCAATGGCGGTAAGGCTGGCCACAATTGCTGGGGTGTCGCCTTTGATGATTACAACCAAGTCTTTCATAAATCCGGCGATCGTCCCGTGGGCTATTGGAGTGTGCCTGGCATGACCAAGATCAGAACGCCCGATGAATATCACGCGGTCGGTCCGCTGTTCGATACTTCACCCAAGACGACCTCGCTGGACATCATCGGCACGCGCGCTTTGCCGGACGACATCCAAGGCTGCGCGCTCATCGGCGGATACTTCGGCAGCGTCGTGGAACTGCACCGCTTCGAGGATAACGCTTCCGGCTTCAAAACTACGCAACTGCCCAAGCTGCTTAAATCTTCCGACACCTCATTCCGCCCGGTGGATGTCAGCGTGGGGCCAGATGGTGCGATGTATCTGGCCGATTGGTTCAACCCCGTCATCGGCCATTACCAAGCCAGCTACGCCGATCCTCGGCGCGACAAGACGCATGGCCGTATCTGGCGTATAACTGCCAAGGGTCGTCCACTCGTGAAGCAGCCGAATCTGGCGGCCATGAAACCGCCGGAACTTGTCGCTCAACTATCTTCACCCGAACGCTGGACGCGCTATCAGGCGAAGCGTTTGCTTTTCTACACTCCGTCGTCGGAAACCCTACGTGCAGTCGATAATTGGGTGGGCAAGCTGAATCCGGACGCCCCGGATTACGAGCGCTTGCTCTTGGAAGCCATCGGGATTTATGAAGCGCATGAGGTCACGCAAACCGATCTCCTCGCCAAACTGTTGGCCGCCAAAGACCCGCGTGTTCGCGCATATGGCACCCGTGTCATCGGCAATTGGGCCAGTAAACTGCCGAGCGCAACCACCTTGCTCACCAAAAGTATTCGTGATGAAAACCCACGAGTACGTTTGGAAGCTGTCGTCGCTGCGAGCTACGTGACCAATGCGCAAGCGGCGGAAATCATCACGAAGGCGCTCGACGCTCCTCGCGACCGCTTCCTCGATTACGCCTTGGCACAAAGCGCGCGCTCTTTGAAGCCGCTATGGGAGCCTGCTCTGGCCGCCAATGAACTCAAGTTGGATGCACCACATAAGGAGTATCTGCTCAAACTTTCCACCGCCGTAGCTCCGCTTTCTCCAGGTCGCGTTACTTATGAGATGGCTTGCCTGCCCTGCCACCAACCAGACGGCAAGGGATTGGTTGGCGTTTATCCCTCACTCGTCGGCAGCGATTGGGTGAAAGGTGATACCGCGCGTCTGATCAAAGTGGTGTTGCACGGCCTCGAAGGGCCCATCGTCGTGAATGGCCAGCAATTCGTGATGCAGAACCCGATCCCAATGCCTTCCATGGCCGGGCTCGAAGACCAGCAGATCGCCGAAGTACTTACGTATATCCGTGGCGAGTTCGCGCAAAGCCCTCAAGTTGTCACTGCTGCCGAGGTGAAAGCCGTGCGTTCTGCGACGGCCAGCCGAGAGACACCCTGGACGGCGGAAGAGTTGAAGAAATAGCAACTGGTGAACTACACGCTATCACAGCATGGCTTCAGTCTTATCACGGGAGTCCTTTCCGCTGATGAGCTTGATGCTTTGCGCAAGGAAGTTTCCGGACTAACCAGCCCCCTTCGCGGCGGGGTAAGAAACTTGCTCTCGCAGTCTTCCATGATCAACACGTTGACGCGTCAGCATAGCCTTAAACAGATTGCTGATGAGGCATTGAGTGCTGAAGCTTTTCCCGTGCGCGCTCTGCTTTTCGACAAGGTGGCAGAAGCAAATTGGAAGGTGCCATGGCATCAGGACACTGCCATTGCAGTGCGTGAACGCCTAGAAATCCCCGGCTTTAGCGGTTGGTCGGAGAAAGATGCCGTGCCTCATGTGCATCCACCGGCCAGCATCTTGGGTGAAATGGTTTCCCTACGAATGCATCTCGATGACTGCGGTGCGGATAATGGGCCGCTGCGCGTTATCCCGGAAAGCCACACCAAAGGCATCTTGAATAGCGAGCAGATAGAGGCATTTCGCAAGCAGACCACGGAAGCGACATGTTGCACTATTGCCGGAGACGTCCTCGCGATGCGTCCGTTGATTTTGCACGCTTCGTCCCCAGCCCAATCGCCCTCGCATCGCCGGGTTATTCATATTGAATACGCCTGCCGACCTTTACCCTACGGTTTGCATTGGTTTGAGCAGTCCGAATCTTTAGCCACTTTGAATTAGCATCCATGAAAGCCATTCAACTCGAAAAGCCCCTCTCGTTCCGTCATATCGAAACCCCCGAAGCTCCGCCTCCTGCTGCTGGTGAGGTAATGGTGCGGATCCATCGCGTTGGCATCTGCGGCACGGACCTCTCCGGTTATCTCGGCAAAATGCCTTTCTTCAGCTACCCGCGTATTCCCGGCCATGAACTCGGCGTGGAAGTCATCGCCGTGGGTGAAGGTGTCACGAATTTGAAGGTGGGCGACCGTTGTTCCGTCGAGCCCTACATCAATTGCGGCAAATGCTATTCCTGCCGCCGTGGTCATACAAATTGCTGCGAGAGCAACAAGACCTTAGGCGTGATGTGCGATGGCGGGCTGACGGAGCGCATGATCCTTCCGGCGCGCAAGCTGCATGTATCTAGCAAACTGACCTTTGAGCAGCTTGCATTGGTTGAGACCCTAGCCATCGGCTGTCACGCCGTGAACCGCGGCAATCCTAAGCCTGGCGAGCATGTGCTCATAATTGGAGCTGGCCCCATTGGCTTGAGCGCCATCGAATTCGCCCGGCTCTCCGGCGCCAAGACCATTGTCATGGACATGAACGAGCAGCGGCTGGCCTTCGTGCGGGAAAAGATGGGCGTGCCCGATACTATTCTGACTAAGAACGATGGCGAGGAACTCAAGCGCCTCACTGAATTGACCAACGGACAACTCGCCGATGTGGTGGTGGATGCGACTGGCAGCAATAAATCCATGGCGAATGCCCTGAACTTCTGCGCCTTCCTTGGTCGCCTCGTTTATGTAGGCATCACGCAGCAAGAAATCTCTTTCCTGCACGCCCCTGCCCTGCATCGTCGTGAACTGACCATCCTTGCCAGTCGCAATGCCTTGCCGGGTGACTTCACCCGCATCATCAAGCACATCGAGAATGGCGAGATCAATACGGACAACTGGATCACACATCACGCCACCTTCCAGAGCATGATCGAGGCATTCCCAAGCTGGGTGAAACCGGAGACCGGTGTCATCAAGGCCATCGTTGAAGTCTAAGCACTACGGCCATGCGTCTTGATAGCCATCAGCACTTTTGGAACTACAGCGCGGAACAGTATCCGTGGATTCAGAATTCATGGCCGATTAAACGGACTTTCTTGCCATCCGACCTGGCACCACTGCTCGCCCAAGCCGGGCTCGATGGCTGCATCGCGGTACAAGCGCGGCAAACACTGGAGGAATCGCGCTGGTTACTGGAACTGGCAGACCAATCACCCATTGTACAGGGTGTCGTCGGCTGGGTGGATTTGCGCTCCGAGAAAGTGGAAGAACAGCTCACGCAGTTCGCATCGCATCCGAAGTTCGTCGGCGTTCGCCATGTCGTACAGGATGAGCCAGATGACGATTTCATGATTCGGCCTGAGTTTCTACGTGGCATCAGCAAGTTGAAGCAGTTCAAGCTAGGTTACGACATCCTGATCTATCCCAAGCAACTGCCCGCCGCCATCAAGTTGGTGCAGCAATTTCCTGAGCAGCTGTTCGTGCTCGATCATATCGCCAAGCCGTCGATCAAAGACGGCGCGCTGTTACCTTGGCGCGAACAGATACAGGAGTTGGCCAAGGCTCCCAACATGATGTGCAAAGTCTCCGGCATGGTCACCGAAGCCAAGTGGCAAGGCTGGCGCTATGATAACTTCGTGGCGTATCTGGATGTGGTTGCAGAAGCTTTTGGAGCCAATCGACTGATGTATGGCTCGGATTGGCCGGTCTGCCTGCTGGCGGGGTCTTATCCGCAAGTTCACAGCCTGACACAGCGTTACTTCGCCTCTCAGGATGAAGCTACCAAAGCGAAAATCTTCGGCGGCAATGCAGCGCAGTTCTATCTCTACAGATAAGCGCGATGCCAAAACCCAGGATCATCACCATCCGCCTTGATCCTGTCTCCGCCAATGTGGCCAGCATCAGCACCTTGCTCATTTGCAGCCTGCTCTTTTGGGAAATGGCGCGTCACTTTCCTAATTACGCGCCATTCCAAGCAGTCGATATTCTGCTCTTCCTCATCGGCCTGCCGCTCCTGATCGCTTTTCATGAAGGCGTGCATGCATTGGCTTGGATGCTTTACGGCAAGCTGCCGCTGAAGGCGTTTAAGTTCGGCATCATCTGGCGCGGCTTCATGCCTTACTGCCATTGCAAAGAGCCGATTACCGTGCGCGTTTATCGCTTAGGCGCTTTGATGCCTTTGATTATCACTGTACCTATCTTCATTGGAGTTCTCTTCTTCCATCCGGCGGGTTGGACGGCACTCCTAACTGCCTTCTCACTGTCAGGATGCTTGGGCGATGTGTGGTTGTTCCAAAAACTCAATCCAATGAAACGCGACGACCTCGTGCTGGATTGTCCAGACGAGGCCGGTTGCGACGTGATCGTAAAAGAAGAAGCGCAGGCCGCTTAATCAACCTTCTCACCCGAGCTGGGAGGAGTAGGCGGAGTGATCGGACGTTCCACTTTGGAAAGGCGTTCCCGCAGGATATCTGCGCGTAAAACGTCCCGTTCTTCAGTGCCTAACTTCTCAGTGACCGTGCTCTGTAAATGACCAGGCTGTGTCATGATGAAAAGTTCATCCACCAGCGGGCGTTGCAGATTTGGAAAGAGCTGCAGATCCACGCCAAGATGCATCAGCGAAAGCAGGTTCATCGTCTCTTTCGAGGAGATGCTATGCGCATTCGCCATCACGCCGTAAGCACGACCGATCTGGTTCAGCACCACCTTAGGCTTGTCTTCCATCAGCTTCGTGCGGGCGTTTTCCTCATGCTCGATGATCTGGAAAAGCACCTTGGTCAGACGCTCCACGATCTCTGGCTCCGATTGACCCAATGTCATCTGGTTGGAGACTTGGAAGACGTTACCATCAGCACTAGTGCCCTCACCATGCAGACCACGCACAGCCAGACCAAGCTTGCTGACGGCCTGGATGATCTGGTTGATCTGATCTGCCAGCACCAAGCCGGGCAAATGCAACATGGCACTAACCCGAATGCCGGTACCGAGATTCGTCGGGCAAGCGGTGAGATAGCCGAGCTTGGGTGAAAAAGCGTATTCGAGCTTGGTTTCCAGCGTCGAATCCAGGCGGTCGATATCTTCCCACGCTTCCTTGATCTGGAAGCCGGGCCGCAAGGCCTGCATGCGCAGATGATCTTCTTCGTTGATCATCACGCAGACGGACTCTTCCTTGTTCACCACAATGCCGCTGCCCGCGTTCTTCGCCGCATGCTCACGGCTGATGAGATGCCGCTCCATCAGAATCTGCTTATCCAATGCACTGAGCTGATCCATGGAGGCCGCATAGCTCTTCTTCATCTGCGGCAGGCTCTCCACGGCGGGCTGGATGGTCTCCAACGCCTTCACGCGCTCGTTCTTCTTGGCCCAACCAGGAAAGGCGAGACCGCGGACATTACGCGCCAGGCGTACACGGCTCGACATGACGATCTTGTCATTCGGCCCTTTACGGAGGCTCGCTTCGGAAAGCGGGATCAGAAACTGATGGATGCTGTCTGAACTCATACTGTTTCCAATTGTTCCAGCCGTTTCTTCGTCTCTTTGATCTCATCCCGCAGCAGAGCCGCTCGCTCGAAGTCTTCTTCGGCGATGGCCTTGTCGAGGTCCTTCTGCATCTTCTTCAATTTCTCCGCGACGTCACGTGTCTGAGCGATGGCCTTGGGCACCTTGCCCTTGTGGACTACGCCTTTGTGCATGGACTTGAGCATGCTGTCCAAGCCTTCGGCGAAAGCGTGATAACATTCAGCGCAACCAAAACGACCGTTCTTCTTGAAGTCAGCCTGCGTGAAGCCGCATTGCGGGCACTTGATCTCCGCACCGCCACCGGCCTGCTCCAGTTCCTGGGCACTGCCCAGACCGAGCAAGAGGTCGGCGAGCGAGAAGGTGCTGGGATCACTGACGCCTTTCTCTTTCGAGCAGGCTTCGCACAGATCCACCTTCTGCATCTTGTCCCCCACGATCTGGGTCAGATGCACGGTCGCTTCATTTTGTTTGCAGATGTTACACAGCATATCCGGCTACTTCTTAAATATGGGCTCACCCGAGACTTTCGTCAAAGCATGGTAGCGTTCCACCAATTGCTTCGTGAAAGAACCCGGCGTGCCCGCACCGATCACGCGGCCATCCACCTTCACCACCGGGATGAGTTCTGCGCCAGTGCCCGTCAGGAAGCACTCGTCCGCATTGAACACATCATAGCGTGTCAGGTTCGGTTCCGCCACTGTCAGGCCCAATTCCTTCGCCAGTTCCATCACCACACCACGGGTGATGCCGTAGAGCGCGCCGGCTGACAACGGCGGCGTCAGCAAGGTGTTCCCCTTCACGAGGAAGATGTTGTCACCAGTACACTCTGCCACATATCCCTCAGCATTCAACATGATGGCTTCTTCCACGCCGCCATTGTTGGCTTCGATCTTGGCCAAAATGTTGTTCAGGTAGTTCAGGGACTTGATCGCCGGGTTCACTGCGCTGTGCAGGTTACGCACCGTCGGCACCGTGATGATCTCCAGACCCTTCTGGTAATATTCCGGCGGGTAAAGCTGGATCTTGTCCGCGATGATGATGATCACGGGCTTCTTGCAGCGCTTCGGGTTCAGGCCCAGGCCGCCTGGACCACGGGTGACCACGAGGCGAATGTAGCACTCGCGCAGTTTGTTCGCACGACAGGTATCCACGACGGCCTTCATCATCTCTTCGTGCGAGATGGGGATCTCGAGCAAGATGGCCTTGGCTGAATAGTAAAGGCGGTCGATGTGCTCCTTCAGCTTGAATACGCGGCCATTGTAGGCGCGGATGCCTTCGAAAATGCCATCGCCATACAACAGACCGTGGTCAAACACGGAAACCGTCGCGTTCTTCTCACTGTAGTACTTGCCGTCGATATAGATTTTCATGCAAAAACGAGGTGACGTTAAGGGAAATTTTCAGGGATGCGCAACAGGAATTGGAAGGAAAGAAAGGGCCATCCTTCCGTCGCCAGCCCCTTACTGGACAACGATTTGACCGTCTACGAGGCGGACTACCCGCTCGGCGCGCTCCGCTACACGGCTGTCATGAGTGGCGATGACCATGGTGGTCCCCTGCTCTTTTTGCAGTTCCCGGAGCAAATCCATGATTTCACCGCCGGTCTTGGAATCCAAGTTGCCAGTGGGCTCATCCGCCAGTAACAGCGTGGGCTGATTCATCAAAGCGCGTGCGATGGCCACGCGCTGCTGCTCACCACCCGAAAGCTCGGTCGGTCGGTGATCGAGGCGATGGCCTAAGCCCACTCGTCCCAGCATAGCCCGGCCACGCTTCTCTGCCTCATCCGCTGACATGCGCATGAGCCGTCCCGGGACACAGACATTCTCTAGAGCATCCAACTCGGGCAGCAGATGGTACGACTGAAAAATGAAGCCCATGCGCTTGCCTCGCAAATAGGACAAAGAGCCGCTGGACATCTTCGTCAGTTCAAAATTCTCGAAATGAATGTTCCCGGTATCCGCCTGATCTAGGCCCCCAAGCAGATGCAACAAGGTGCTCTTGCCCGCCCCAGAGGCACCTTGCAGAGCCACGAATTCACCACGCTGAACGGTCAAGGAAACGCCCTTCAACACCTCGATCTGGCGTTTGCCGATCTGATAGTTTTTCCGCACGTTGGCGGCGGAAAGGAGTTGTTGTGAGGTCGCGTTACTCATGGCGCAAGGCCTCCACCGGTTTCATCCGTGCCGCGATCAGAGCCGGAATGACCCCTGCCCCCAGAGATATCAGCAACGAACCCAAGCCGATGATCAGCAAGTCACTCGGAATGATTAGCACAGGCAGATTGTAAAGCTGATAGATGCCGGCATTCAGCAAATCCGAACCGGTGACCCGGTTCATGAGACTCAAGAATTCGTTCCGCCAATGCAAGGCGGTGAAGCCCATCGCAAACCCCGCACCAACGCCGAGCGCGCCCACAAAGGTGCTCTGGATCAGGAACAGGCTCATGATCTGCGTGCTGGATGCCCCCAGCGCCTTCAATATCCCGATCTCATGGGTCTTCTGGACTACAAAGGTGATCAGCGAACAGGTGATGCAAAATGAAGCCACGATCACGATGAAGAACAGGAGAAAGCGGATCATGTTCTTTTCCACCACCAAGGCGGAGAAAAGGTGCTCATTTTCCTGCATCCAGGTGACCACCCGAAAGTCAGGTCCGAGTTCGGCCATCAGTTCATCCTGCACCTGGGCAGCTTTCAACGGGTCATGCAGTTTGATCATCAGACCATGCACGCTGTCCTTCAAAGCATAGAGATCCTGGGCGTTTTCCAACGAGGAAACGATGTACTGCATGTTGAAATCCGCGAATCCCACGTCAAAGATGCCTTTGATCTCGTAATCCTCGGGCAAGGGCAGTTCCTCGCCCTCTTTCTTTTTTTCAAACGCATCCTGCAAAACCACCGGAGAATAAACGGACAACCGGTCGCCCACGTCCAAGTCCAGACTGCGTGCCAGTTCGACACCGATCACCAGCCCGTAACCGCTGACATCATAGTTCCCGCGTATGATGCTATTCGAGAGCACGCTGATAGTCGTCTCCATCTGCGGTTCAATACCCCGCAAGAAGGGCGCATCGATCTGCTGTTTGCCGCTCTGGTGCTCGGTCCGGATCATCACCTTGCCCACCACAAAGGGGGCGACGCCGGACACTTGAGAGTTCTTCTCCACCTTGCTGCGCACCAGCGCCCAGTCCTCCATCGTATCATCTGCCCGGGCTACTTTCAGATGGGCGGAGAAGCCGATGATCTTCTCGTGCCACTCTTTGTCGAAACCGCTCATCACACTGATGACGATGATGAGAATGGCTACGCCCAAGGTGATGCCAATAGTGGAAAGCAGCGTGATCACCGACACATACGTCCGTTTGGGACGCAGGTAGCGCAACGCGAGCATGAGCTCAAAAGGCAGCCGTGACACGCGGGCAAAGTAGTTCCACTTTGGCAGATTAAAAAGTGGAAAACATCCAAACCCGCCATAAACAACTTACTTTTTTCCCTTTGCCGGAAGCCTTTCCACCCCCATGCTAGGCGCGATGTCTGGAATAATCGCCATAGTCGGACGCCCGAATGTTGGAAAGTCCGCCCTGTTTAACCGCATTATTGGTCGGCGGCTTGCTATTGTACATGATCAGCCCGGTGTGACGCGTGATCGCGTAACCGCTGAGGCGGAATGGAGAGGCCGCCCTTATACTTTGATCGATACGGGTGGTATCGGTTTGCTGCGCGGTGAAAAGTCTCAGGATGTCATCATCAAAGCCGCCGTGGAGCAGGTGGATATAGCGATCGAGTCTGCCAGCGTCATCATTCTGGTGGTCAACGTGCAGGAAGGCGTCGTGCCGCTGGACCATGAAGTCGCCAAGCGTTTGCGCGGCAGCGGCAAGCCCGTATTGCTCGCGGTGAACAAAGTGGATAACTACGCCAGCGAGGCGCAGGCGGATGAGTTCACCCGCTTAGGTTTTGAAAGAGTGTTTCCGGTCACAGCCATCCATGGTGTGGGTATTGACGCGCTAGTGAACGCTGCCGGCTCTTATTTGCCGCCTTATGTACCGACTGCGAAATCGGATGAAGAAGGCGCGGCTGCGGAAGTGCTGAAGCTCGCCATCGTCGGACGCCCGAATGTCGGCAAGTCTTCCATCATCAATTCCATCACGCAGTCCGAACGCGTGATCGTCAGCGAGATCCCCGGCACGACTCGTGATGCCGTGGATGTGCCCTTCGAGGTGGTGACGGAAGGGGTAAAGCAGCAATACCTGCTCATCGACACCGCTGGTCTGCGCAAGGCCCGTCGCGTGGATGACAGCATCGAATTCTTCAGCGTGAAGCGCACCGAGGAAGCGATCGACCGCAGCGACATCGTCGTTTTGGTGATCGATGCCGAGGTCAGCATCACTGAACAGGACAAGAAGATCGCCGACAAGATCATCCAGGCGCGCAAGGCCTGCATTGTGGTGATCAACAAATGGGACTTGGTATCCGAAGAGGTGGCAAAGGCTCGTGAAGAATCAGCCAAGAAACGCCGTGAGAAAGAGAACTATGATCGCGGCGGTCGCATGATGACCACGTTCGGCGAATTTTCCGAATGGGTGCAAGCCCAGCTCTTCTTCCTGGATTACGCGCCGGTGATCTTCACCTCAGCGAAGTCAGGTTTCCATCTGGATCGCTTGCTGGAAGCTGTCCGCTACGTGGCCGCCCAGCTCAAGCAGAAGGTGCCTACCTCCATCTTGAACCGCACTTTGCAGGACTCGATTGAGCGCAAGCAACCCGTGAGCGCCAAAGGTACTCGTCTTACCTTCTACTACGCTACGCAAGTCCGTCAGGCTCCGCCTACGTTCCTGTTGTTCGTGAATCGTGACGAACTGTTCTCTGACGCGTATTATAAATATCTCACCCACGAGATGCGGAAGTCCTTCGGCTTTGAAGGCTGCCCGATCATCTTGGTTCCCAAAGCTCGTCCGAAAACGATCGATCCCGTGCGCAAGTTCAAGATCAAGTCGCATGCGGAGAAGATTGAAGCACGCAAACGCCCGAGCGAACGCGAACGCGACAAAGACGGCAAGGTCAAGAAACGCTATGTGCCGCCTACGCGATCCAAGCGCAAAGGAAGGCCGGAGCGGATCAAGCAGCCGACGCGGCGGTTTAAGACCTGATCGACGGTATCTGACGTTCACTCGTTAAGAGTGCGCAGGCTGGTATTGGGCTTGACGGAATGGCGATGAAGGCGCACATCTTGCGCCATGTTCCCACGAGCACTTCTGCGCTATGCCGCAGTCCTGTCCATCGCTGGATGCCTGTCAGCTTTTCAGACCATCCATGCGGCTCCCAAATCATTGATCGTTGAAGCAGGCGACCATTCCCGGCAGAACTGCATCGTCAGCATGCCTTGGGAAAAGGGTGACACGGCCCAATACACTTTAAGAACGCCCGACGGCCGCTCCCTGGCATTGCAGAACGACGGCAATGGCACGGCTTCGTTTGTCTTGGATGCATTGGCCGGTGGGAAATCTCTGAACCTCATGGTCATGAAGGCCAAGAGCGAACCCAAACCGGAGGCCACGGCTCGCAAGGAAGGCACCGCAATTGAACTGCAAAGCCAGGGCAAAACCGTCCTTCACTACCAGACGGCCGATACCGAAGTGCCGCGCCCTGAAATCAAACCGGTCTATCGGCACAATTCCTATCTGCATCCCATCCTCACGCCTTCCGGCAAAAAGGTGACCGGGGACTATCCACCAGACCATTTGTGGCACCGGGGTATCTGGCTGGCGTGGACGCATACTGAATTTGGCGACAGCAAACCTGATTTCTGGAACCAGAGCAAAGGGGACAAGCTGACGGCGCGCATTGATTTTGAAAAACTGGAGCACACTTGGAGCGGGCCTGTCCATGCCGGTTTCAAAAGCCACCACAAGTTTCTCGATTCGGGGAATCCAGTCCTGAATGAGACTTGGGAAGTTCGCACCTACGCCCTGCCCTCCACCAGCAAGCTGCACGTGATCGACCTCGTTGCTGTTCAGAGCTGCGCCACGGACAAGCCGCTGAAGCTGCCCAAGTATTACTACGGCGGACTGGGTTATCGCGCCAATCCCCAATGGGAGGAAAAGGATAACGCTTTCTTCATGATCTCCAGTGGCGAAACGGACCGCGTCAAGATGAACGAGCAACGCATCAACTGGATACACGTCAGCGGCAAGACGGATGGAGAACTGGCGGGCATCGCCATCATGGATCACCCTGATAACTTCGGTTCGCCCCAGCCGATCCGGGTGAACCCCAAGAACCCGCAGACCTGTTTTGCCCCTTCACAACTGGGCGACTGGAGCATCGAGCCCGGCAAACCGTTGACGTTGCGCTACCGGTTCATTGTCGCCGATGGTGCGCCCGATAAAGCGCAACTGGACCGGCTTTGGCAGGATTTCGCCCATCCCCCGAAAGTGACGGCGAAATAGCACTCAACGCAGAGGTGGTGGCATGCTGGTTTGTGCTGCCGCTTGAATTTCAACCGTCCCGTCAAATTGCTTGCGAACGAGTCGCGGCAATTCATACACCACGTAGTGTCGCGCGACGGCGATGAGAACCGGTTTGATCATAAAACCGAGACCGCACAGGAAGGAGGGCAATACCAGCGCGAACAGAATCGTGAAGAACGGGGCCCAGCCGGGACGCTTCAGTTTCAAGCCCATCCACGCGCCCATCCAGCCGATGAGGAAGTAGTCAAACACGTGACTCACCATTCCCGAACCGAGGAACAGGAATTCAAACACGCCTAACCCCATGCTCTGTGATGATCGCAAAAACGCAACCTTGATGGCGCCAAATATCACAAAGAAACACAGGACTACAAACGGCCAGAGAAAGGTCCGGTGAATCACCGTCCAGTGGGCGGACACTATCTCCTTCGTCGTCAAAGGAGTGCTCAGCAGCAGCTCAAAAACACCGGATTGACGGGCAGTGGAAAAGAAACGGCAGGCGTGAACCGCCAATAAAATCTTGAACGGCAGCAACGTTAACCATTTCAAGAGAGCGCCTAAAAAGGGCGCGTAATACAGGCTCTGTCCATCCACAAATATCAGGTCCAGCACAAACAGGCCGCATCCCATCGTGACCAAGGCAATGGTAAACGTGCGAATCCCCCTTTCCGGCTTCATCAGAAACATCGCCGGATTGCGATCCAGCCACTTGGCCCGTTCAGCAAATGTCCCCGCACGGCGTGATGCAGCTAGCTTTGAGGGGATCCAGCCGCGGGTTTCTTTTATTGGGTTCTGCCAGACGACAGGCAACCGCCAGGCGGTTAGCCCCAGTAAAGCCCAGCCTAATAATTGGGAAGCGATCAGCGGATACCAGTATAACTGTGGCAAGGCGCCATACTTGACGCTGCTCATCCCAAACAACGGAAGCAATGGGCTGAAGGTGAACAGAGCCCAGTGTTCTTGACCAGGAGCCCAATTGATGGCCACGAAAAGAGCCGGTGCAATGGCGCAAGTGACGAGCAGCATGAGCACAGAAGCACCCAGGCTGCGAATGACTTCTGTCTGTCCGGCTGAGGCCCAAGTGCCTATCGCCATCGACACGAAAAGGAGGTTGATGAGAGCGAAGGCTACGCGCACGAACTCTCCAAAAGTAACGCCACCAATGAGAAGCGGCAGCGAGAGTACTGGAATAATGGCGAGCAACCAATAGAAGGCGTTCAGCGCGACCGCACTGAACTTTCCCAAGACCACATCGTAACCTTTAAGATCCGTCAGGAATAGCAATCCCAACGTTCCCTCACGTCGCTCCTCACTGATGATGTCCGCAGTTCCAAACAGGCCCACCATGAAACACACCGTCGTGGCGTAAACGGTCAAGGTGCTGAACAAGGCTGAACCCCATCCTCGCGGTGTGCCGGCCAGGCCCATGGCCATGATGAGCAGCATGGCCAGGCCGAAGGCGAGACCACCGATGATCAGGCGGAGGCGATAGGTGGCCGGTTTGCGGGCCAGCACCCGCAGCTCACGTTGCACCATGGGCAGAAACGTCACGCCCTCATCCTTTCGGCCCTCCGGTGCCTGAGTCAAAGCGCGAAGCCGCCAGATCGCGCAGCTTGTCCTGCAAGCCATGCCACGCGCGTAAACCAAAGAACAAGTTCACGCCCAGCCCGGCCATCAGCCAGACCGTGATGAAAAAGTTCTCAAATCTTCCCCAACTGGCGAACCGTCCCACCACAGCGACAAAGGTGAAAAATCCGATGATCATCAACCACGGCAGGAGCAGTATTCGCGCGAGTGTCGCCCCGCTCGCCCGGGTGGCATAGCGATGATTCAGCCCCAGCCACATGCCGATATAGGATATGGCAAACAAATCCGCCACTAGCATCGCCATCGCTCCCAGCCACCAGGTGACAATCCCTCCGCTCGCCTTCTCTGACAGGATGAAAAGAAAATGGATCGCGAGCACTACCATAGTCGGCCATAGAAACTGCCGCTTCAATGCCTGGAACTGTCCGCGGATGATCTCGGAGACTTCGAGCGGTGTGGACAGTAATAACTCCAGCGCCCCGCTCTGCCGGTCGTGACTAAAACGGTGGGCTGCCTCGATCGCTACCCAGATCTTTAACAACGTGGTCAGGATCACCCCGGTAACCAGATGCGACCCCTCGTCCAGCCAATCGTTCGGGTTCTCCACCAGTCCCCAAAGCCAAAATAATCCCAAGACCCCGAATACCGCCCAGACAATGGCCGGCTTCAAACGGTTTCGTGAGCCCAACCAAAATGTCGGGGATTCATCCAGCAACCGGCTGCGATAAGTGAACCGCTGGCTGGAGGTGCCGTGCGACCAAATCTTCCAACGCTGTTTCCAGTGCAGGCCACGAACCGTCTCCGCCTTGTCCTGCCAGATGCGTGGCAATTTCCATTGGGCGACAAAAATCAGCAGCCATCCGGCCAGATGCCCCACCAGCAGCGATACCCAGACTTTTTCATCGATCTTGGGTTGATCCAAAGAATCCAGCAGGGTTCCAAAGGTGTAGGCGGGGGAAACCCAATTAAAAAGCGCCTCCATCCACCAGCCCTCTACCGCCGTGTCCAAGCCCAGCATGTATCCTACCACGAGATAGCCTATCAGCCACCAACCGGCGCAGAAGAAAAACACCAACAATACCGTCATCAACATCACGGCGCGTTCTCCCTGGAAAAACGTGGAGATGCAAATCCCCGCCGCAAGCGACAGGAACAACGTGTTAAGCAAAACCAGCAGCATCACACCATACTGCTCGATGGTCATCCCACCCAGCAGCAAAGGCAGCGCCAGCACGGGAAACAACGCCACCAGACCATAGAGCGAGTTCAATGATGTGGCGGCCAACTTCCCAAACAACACTTCAAAAGCTTTGAGATCCGTGAGGAAGAGCAACCCCAACGTGCCTTCCCGTCGCTCTTCGCTGATGCAATCCGCCGTGTTTCGCACCCCGGCGAACAGGCAATAAATGAAAGCAAAGATGGAGAGCGATACAAAGATGCTCTGGCTTATCTCATGCGCGCGCCTCGCCTCGTTGGTGAGCAGCAGTATCCACGCGGCGATGATCATCGCCACCGCCGCCGCGATGAAGCGCACCCAATAAGTGCTCCGCCGCCGCGATGCCGCCCGCAACTCCCGCTCGACCACTGGAAAAAACTTCATGCTTTAAACTCCATTCACCCGTTCACCGCCCGGCGGCGGAACAGGTTCATCACATACTTCATCTGCGCCCAAAAACCGGTTTCGGCCCGTTGCGAGGCATACTCGCGCATCCGCAGGCACTCCCGCCGACTGATCCAGAGCAGCACCATATTATTGATTGTCCCCAAAGAAAGCCAGAGCAGCAGGAAATGTCCCTCCTCAAACTGGTTGGCAAAACTTTTTGCTTCCGGCCATTTGAACACCTCGGAGAGGATAAATGTTAAGAATGCTCCCGCGGTGATGATGCCCCACGTCGGCAGGCTCAACCAAATCAGGCTGCCTACGGCGGCGTTGAATTCATTCCGCGAGATCAATCCCATCCACGTCGCCGTCCAGCGCAGGACATACAGGTTGAACAACAACATGCCGATCAGCGAGAACCAGACCAGATACCTGAAATAATGGAGCCGGACACCGTGATAGTAGGTCCGGTCGTTCATCATGAAGAACAGATCCATCGTCACGATCCAGAGGATCGGCCACAGCATCTTCCGGTGAATCCCGGCGAAGTGCGTGCGCAGAATATCTTTCACGTGCAAGGGCGTGGCCAAGATCAATTCCATGGCGCCGGATTGCCGGTCCCGGAATATCCAGGTCGCCGCTTCACCTGACATCCAGCCCAACAGCCAAAGGTGCGCCAGGGTCATGATGAACGAATAATTATCTGAATCCCGCCAATCGTCCGGGTCAAACTGCCAGCCCAGCACAAACAAAAGCGTGCTGGCTCCAAATATCAGCAACGTCACGTTGGTTCCCAGACGGCTGCGCTGCACCAGCCAGGAAACCGGCTCTTCGTTCAGCACCGGACGATGCCGCCAGCGCAACCAGTGAAAGAGCCGCTTCACCAAGTCTTTCAGTTTACGACCGCTTTCACGTCTGACTGTCTGTATCTCCTGCTCGCGCCAGATGCCCTGAGTCCGCTTGCTGGCCAGGTGAAAGGCCCGCCAGGCGATGAGGTGCTGTACGGCCAGCGAGATCCAGAACATATAATGGAACTGGCCGAAGTATGTCTTCGGACCTACGGCGAGCACTGCTGTAAACCCCGGCGATACGACAAAGACTCCCAGGTAGTATGGCAGCGTCGTCTGGGTGATGTGAAAATACGGGATGGATTTCAATCCCATCACGACGAACATCGGCAATCCCACCGTCAGGAAGGCCATCGTCGCCAGCCATGCCAGCATCGAGGCCCACGAAGTCGTCAACCGGGATGACCAGTAAGCTGCCAGCGCCAGCGAGAGCAGCATGCTGTTCGCACACGCCAGGATCACGCGCACATACATGTCGAACTCCACCCCGCCAAACAGGAATCCGATGGCCATGATCGGCAAGATAGCGATGACCCGATACGCCGCGCCCAATGAACCGGCAGAAATCTTTCCCGCCACCACATCATAGCCGCTAAGATTGGTAAGAAAGAGCAACCCGAGTGTACCTTCCCGTTTTTCGCGGCTGATCGAATCTGCCACTCCACTCCCCGCCAGCAGGCAGATCATCCCAGCCAGGCCGGAAAGCGAATAGAAAAGTGCCTTGCCTAATTCGTGCGCCGGCTCACGTCGCATCGCCAGCCAGAACAGATAGAAGATCAACAACGCCACGACCACCGCCACTACGCGATTCCAGTACGTCGCCTTCTGCCGGGCGGCCTCACGCAACTCGCGGCTGACCACCGGAAGAAATCGTTTTAAGGTCAACGTCATTCAATGCCCTCCTTTATAGGTGAAGCTCCAGTAAAAAATACCGATGCCCGTCCCAGCCAGGTCTTTGACGTCTTGTCTTCGCTCTCCGCTTGCTGGCTCCTCAGCCGTTCGCATCTGCGCGGCAGCCGATTTATCAAGAACAGGCTGGTAGCCATCGATGCAGTCCACCAGACGGCAAACAAAATGCCCTCTCCCGCTCCAAAACGACCATAGCGATAATAGTAAAACCACTCAAACATGTCGTAATGAAAATGCATCGGCAGAAAGACCAGTATGGTGATGAACCACGCAGGCAGTGCCACCATGCAGAACGCTTTCACTGCGCCGTGAAACTCGCTCTTCGCTTTCATTCCCAGCCACGCCCCGGACCATGTGGCCGCCAGCAGATTCAAAGGCAAAAGCACCGCCATCGCGGTGATGCCCGCCAGCCGCAATAGCCACTCTTCGACTGACCTGAAATGACCGCTGACGGAAGTGGCAAAACACCAATAGGCGAACATCATCGCCACCATCGGGATAAAGCTCTTGCGCATCAGCGCTGACCGGTATCCCTCCCAAAATTCATATGTCTTCAGCGGCGTCGTCAAAATCAACTCCAGCTCTCCGCTTCGCATCAAACGGTTGACCCATGCGGCAGATTCCGCGCACATCCACGTCAACACCGCCAGATGTCCCAGCGCGATCCAGAGTGCGCCGAATATGGGACTGCTCGTGCCACTGTCATTTCCCATCCAGTAGAGCGCCACACCCGTCAATCCACCCAGTATCAAAGTCAGGAAAACGATCCGCGTCGAACGATACCGCCCTATCAACCATGCCATAGGAGCCCTGTCTCCCAGCTTCAACTGGCGAAATGGCGACAGTTTGCTCTTCCAGTTGTCTACGGTCGCTGTCTCTTGTTTCACTGGCGCCTTGGAGACACGACGCTTGGCGTTGTCCTTCCATGAACTGCTTGTGACGATCCCGGCCAAAAATAAAAATAACACTCCTAGCAACAGGTTCAGACACGAACCTATCACCACCACCGACTCAAAAGAATGAGTTCCCATCCCGGCTGGAGAGCGATTGCCAAAAACAAACATCTGCATCGGCGGACTCAACACCGCCAGAAACTCTGCAAAGGGGAAAAAATACTCAATCACACCACCACCACGGGCCTGACTCATCAATATAGTCACAAACGGAATGCCCGCAGTGATGATGAACATAAAGCTGAACCACACTCCCAACGCGACCCAATAAGACTTGAACAACGAAGAACAAAAGGCCGCCGTTCCTAATGAAAACGCAGTGCTGTTGATGCACACCATCACCATGAAGAGCATCTCGGATTTATCCACTCCTCCCAGAAGAAACGCTACCGCCGCTACCGGCAGCAGCACACACATCCGGTAGGCCACCTTCAAAGTGCCAGCAAACATCTTCCCTCCCACCACTTCGCCGCCGCTCAGATTGGTCAGGAACAGCAAGCCCAATGTCCCTTCCCTTCTCTCTTTGCTCAAACAGTCAAGCACCGTCAGACCGGAGAAAAGGCTCAAGCCCAGCAACAATACCGTCAGTCCGCCAAATACTGCCGGGCCCTGCTGATTGGCCGGAAGACGTTGCGTAGCGAACATCATTCCCCACAGGACGATCACCGCCATGAACGCCACCCCCATCCGGCTCCAATAGGTCACCGGCTGCCGCGCCGAAACCCTCAGTTCCCGCTCCACTATCGGCAGCCACCCCACCCCGATTCCTGACCGGTGTGCAGCCATCAAAAACTCCTTTGTTACTGCGTCTCCCCGCGCGTCACGCGCATGAAGACTTCTTCCAGCCCCAGTTCATCCTCCCGCAATCCCACCAGCTTCAGTCCATCTTGGATCAGCATCGTCGCGATGAACGACGCATCCGTCTCATGATCCTTCAACGTCACCTTGAGCTGGTCCTCTACCGTTTCGATCTCCGTCACCTCGGTGCTCGCCTTCAACAATTCCCGGGCGCGCTCCATGCGCTCTGTCACCTTTACCCAGAAGATTCGGCCGCTCATCTGGTCACGTACACCTTGCACCGGACCACTATAGATCAGCTTGCCCTTCTCAATGATCGCCACGCGGTCGCACAAGGTCTGCAGCTCGCTCAAAATATGGGATGAAATGATGATCGTTTTCCCCATCCGTTGCAGCTCTTCGAGGATCGCCATCATCTCGATGCGCGCCCGTGGATCCAGCCCGCTCGCCGGCTCATCCAGCAGCAGCAACTTCGGATCATGGATGAGCACCCGCGCCAGGCCCAACCGTTGCTGCATGCCCCGGCTCAGCGCCCCGATCAACGCTCCTTTTTTCTCGCTCAACCCCACCAGTTCCAGCACGTCACTCACCGTCTTCTCCCGCTTGCCGCTGGGAATCCGGTAACACGCTCCGAAAAAGTCCAGATAC
>CALRJY020000038.1:0-63708 GCA_943367715.1 Chitinophaga pinensis
ATTCTGGTTGCAGCACGACTATCCCCCACGGCTTGAGGGCGGGGACTTCGAGTGTGAGCCAGTCGCCTGCGGTCGTGACGGTGAGGTTGGTTTCCTGAGCCAAGAGGGAGAAGTTGCCGCTGCCTTGGGCGGTGGTGTGCTGGGCCGCATCGTAGGGGCGGGGAACGCGTAAGTGAGCGGTGACTTTCCGATCGTTCCCGAGAGCGCTCTTGTGCAGGAGCAGTTTTAAAGGTTTTCCGGTTTCGGACCATTCGACGAGGTGGATCACTACGGGTGCGTTCGCTTTGCCAGGTTGCGCGCGGACGAAGGCAAAAGCATTCGTGCTGCCGCCTTCGGTCTTTAGAGCGTTACTATTGGCGGTCAGTCCGGGGCCGGCGGCGAGTGCGTGTTCGTAGCCATCGAGATAGTTCGCGTTGGCGCGGATGAAGCCGGAGAGATCGGCGATGTCTTCTTTGGCGATAAAGTAACGCGGCGCATTATCCGGCATATAGACATCCCACGGGAGCATCATGGTCATACCGTTGGCGTAGATGGCGGCGAGCGCGCGACGGTTGGCGGCCACGGAAGTTTCGCGATACTGGAAGAGCATGGGCACGCCCGAACTGCGGCGCACGGCGGCGATCTTGGAGAGCTCCACGGGATGCACATGTTTACCCTCGATTTCCGCATTCACGAAATCAAAGGCAGGTGCGGTCCAGTCCAGCTTGCCAGTGAAACCGATGATGCTGTTATGGGAGAAAGGGATGTGGCGGCCGGCCATCTTGTCGAGCTGCTGATGCATCTCGCGATGAAAGGCGAGCACGGCGTCTTGCTGGAATTTTGCGTAGTTCGTAGTCGTGCCGTGTTGAGCCTGATACTGGGTGAAGGCGGCGGTGCAATATTTGCAGTAGCACAGGGACGTCGTGCGCGTGCTCATGTGCGGATCGTCTTGCTGGATGAAATCCACACCGGCCAACACGGCGTTGGTGGCGTGATAGAGCCAAGCAGCGCGGAACTCTGGGGCAGTGGGGCAACCGGCCCAGACGCCATCCGCCATCCAGGAATAGGTGCGCAGTTTGCCTTCTTTATCCGTCACGCGGCCCGTGACCTGTTTGCCTTTGGCGTCCGGCAGGTTGGCACTGAGGGCGCTGCCGATGTTGAGCTTCAGGTCTTTGGCGCGTTTGGCATACTTACTGTCCACGCCGTAGCACCAGTCCAATCGAGTGAGATGAAACTCCTGGGCCATGCGGAAGGTGTCGTGTGGGTCTTTGGCGTTCGCCGGGCGAAGCATCAGGCTGCGGGCGCTCACGTCACTGTACTTCGGTGCGCCGGGGACGGGCTTGGTTGGTAGGGCGATTTCCCAGGCAGGTTTGTTTGTGGCGGCGAAGTTATCCGTTGCGCTGATGCAAATGGTGAAGAGGACGGCGAGGAGTTTGGATATGCTGGGCTTCATACGGCAATGGGTCGGGATGAGTATGAAGAAAAATGGAGGAGGATGTCTAGGTTTGCGGATGAGATTCGTCGGACCTCTTCTTACTGCCGGCTGGAATCCGGCAGCACGGGCGTTGGGCTTCGTCGTGCTGCAAGCGATGGACAGCCGGGTTTGCTTATGGATGTTGCTGCGGGTTGAGACAACCCGCGCTCCAATTAAGGAAACTGGGCGCCTTGTTTCATGCCGTGCTCTGTCTGTTCGTCGAATTTCTTTTCCCGCTCACGCGCGGCGGTGAGGGTTTGTTGGGCCGTCGTCTCGATGATCTGTTTGAGCGCGTCGACGGATGACTGTTTGGGCAGGGCGGTGAGCTTTTTCTCGATCTCCCGTCCCGCCTGCGTGGCTAGGAGAGCATGGCCATTCTCATGCAGCATGAGGGCCTTCATATAAGTATGCCAGCGGTCGAGGAGATGTTTGTCAGCATCTTTCGGCGGCGTCCAGCGGGGAAGCGTGGTGGCAACGCTGACACTCACTTTTGGTTTTTCGATGATCACACCGCCATCCACCGAACGCCAGGAGTAGATCCAGGAAACATGCCACGCGGTATAGGCGTCATGCGCCTGATGCTTGGGGCGCTCCGTGTTTATGGAATGACGAAGCTCCCGCACGGATTCACCACTGACATGGTAGTAAGCCGTTTTCAGGTCCAAGGAGGGCTCGGCCCGGCCAATGCCAAGGCTGGCAATCCATAGAAAGGCGCAGATGTGGGTCCAGTAATTCACGGCTTGAAGCGCAGTCTAAACAAGAGTGTGGAAATTCCCAAGCGAAGGATTTGAGGTGAGACATTTTGTCTCACTTTGAAAGTGGATAAAAGTCACACAATGTGGGTCAAAATGTCTCACTTTTAAGCTTAATCAACGAATGTTAAATTTCTTAAGTGATTGATTTAAAGGCATTTAAGATAAATTCGATTAATTGGCATCCCTTAGGCTATATTAGGTGATGGTAGTAACGACTTTAACGGAAAGGACAAATGATTATGAAACTGATGAGAATTCAAAATCCGAGTCTGTGGAACTGGAATAACACACCGCAGCTCTCCCATCTGCGCGATGAGATCAGCCGACTATTTGAGGAGCCCTTTGGGTTGCTGGAACGGCAGGCAGATTTTTTCAGCGGATGGACGCCACATCTGGACCTGTATGAGACCAAGGACAGCTTGGTCGCCCGGGTGGAACTGCCCGGGCTGAAGAAGGAAGAGATCGACGTGTGGCTGGAAGACGGCGCACTGCATGTGAGTGGCGAACGGAAGTTTGAGCAGAAGGAGGATGAATCGGCCACGCACCGTTTGGAGCGCTTTTATGGGCGTTTCCATCGAACTATCGCCCTGCCGAAGCAGGTGAATGGCGACCAGATCAAGGCTGCCTACGAAGATGGCGTGTTGACGGTGACGTTGCCCAAAGCCGAAACGGCCAAGCCACGGCAAATCCAAGTGACCGGTTCCTGAACAAATAAAACGAAAAACCGTCCGCCGACTGGAGTCGGCTGGACATAATGATTTGAGATAAAACTATGACGAATACAGCGACAAAACCGACGAACGGAACGACCGAAACGCCCCGCCCGGAGCAAGCGAAGAACTATCTATCGCCGCGGGTGAACATCCATGAGGTGAAGGATGGTTATGTGCTCCACGCGGAGATGCCCGGCGTGACGAAAGAGGGTATTGAAATCCTCTTGGAGGATGACGAACTCACCATCCTCGGTCATCGCAAGACGGAAGAAGTGCCCGGAACACCGCTTTATCGTGAAAGCACGGCGCGGAACTACCGACGCGTCTTCACCTTGGACCCGGTGGTGGATACCGAGCGCATCGTCGCCCGGATTGATCAAGGGTTGCTGACTTTGGAGTTACCGAAGGCAGAGAAGGTCAAGCCACGCAAGATACAGGTGAGTTGAGAAGAGATGTAAGTGTTTGTCAGTGAGTGAAGTAAGGGTCGGTGGAGCGGAAGATGCTCTGCCGACCCGTTTTCTTGTACCCAGAGTGCGAAAATATTTTGAAAAGAATTCAATAAACCTCGGAGGTGCGCCGTCAGACTTTATAGCAACAGAAAGTGCAGACGGTATGAAACCAACAGAAGCACAAAAAGAATGGCTGGCAGGGGTAGTCGGACCGGAAGTCTGGGACGAATTGCTGGCGCGTGAGAGCTTTCGCGCGGCGTTGGAGCGGTCCATCGAACGTAGCCATCAGATGGCGTTGCGTTATGCCACGGCGCGCGAGCGGGTGGTGCCGATGATGGCCGATCAGCAACTCTGGGCAGCGTGAGTTTTTGGAGCGCCGACTCCACAAGTCGGCGTGAAGGTTTAGGAGTTTTCTTTCCCGGTGAAGTTTTTCAATCGCGCTTTGTCGCGTACAGCAATCGACACGCTTGTAGAGATGCAATTCGCGCCGGATCGGAGATCGGCGCTCCACAGATCAGTCCTGAACTTCTTCAGTTAACGGAGCTGCGGACTTCTTCGCTTTCTTGCCCCAAGGGATCTCGGGAATCAGCACGGCGCAGGAAAGGCCGATCAAAGTGGCGGCAAACCAGCCAAGAGTGGCGAGTTCGAAATGAGCGGCAAGATGGAAGGCCACCAGAGGAGCGAACAGACCGCGCAAGCCGGTGAAGAAGGTATGCACGGACATGTAATCCGCCACGCGCTCGGGAGCGGTGAACTTCGTTACCCATAAGCTCCAAGCGACGTCACCTCCGGCATTGGACGCGCCGAAGATGATGGCGCCGATGAGCATGCCGGTCATCGTCTCACCGGTGAAGAATGAGAGGATGCCGAGGGCGAAGCCGATGTTCAACGCCACGCGCAGCATGAAGAAATTCATGTGATCGAACGCCCAGCCCCAGAACGGACTGAGCACCAGGCGCGCGAGGTTCGGCACCACACCCACAAGCATCGCGATCTCACCGGCGGTCAGAGCGTAGCCGTAGCGCGGATTCGCGAGATACTCCACGCGCAGGGGGATCATCATCAGATTGGCGAAGCCCATGAGCATCCAGGCCACGAGCGTCTGGCGGAAGAGCGGATCTTCTTTCACGTAGCGCAACGCTTTGAACGGATGCGTGCCGCCGCTGGCGTGCAAGGGGGTGGAAGGAATCTTCGCGAGCCAATACGCGGCGAGGACATAGGCGGCGGAGAAGACGAGCAGCAGCCATTGATATTTTTCGAGGTGATTCGTCAAGGCGCGTCCTGCGACCTCATTGAAGATGGCAGCTGTGGCGATGCGGATGACGAAGGACTTGGAGAGCATCCGCCCGCGTTCCTTATCCGGATAATTCTCCTGATAGACCTGCGTGATGAGCGGGATCACGGCGGTGGAGGCGGTGAGCGCCACGATGCTGCCGATGACATACACCGGCAGAAACGGCAACAACGCCATAATGGCAAAGGCGGCGGCACCTAACAGGGCCATGCGCGCGGCGGCGTCCGATGGTTTCCAGCCACGGGCTTGGACGATAGAGACCGTCAGCGGACCTAGCAACAAGCCCACGCTGCCACCGGCGGCGATGAGGGCTTTTGCCGTCGCGCCCGCGTTCAGTTCCTTGACGGCGATGATCAGGAGGAAGGTGGTGGCGGCCGTTTCGAGGATACCAGAACTGAATGCCCGCCAACGTTCGCTACGGAACGTAAGGCGGGTGATCTCCGCGGAAGGGGCGGCAGGGTTGGCATCCGTCGTCATTGACACAACGCGGCGGATTGTGAGGCGGGCGGGGATTTCTGCAATGGAGAAGTGGCCAGCATCGTTTCTCTCAATGTTGGCGGCAATTTAATCAATTAACGGTTCTGCGCGTTGACGCACTAGGGTGCCAGCCATGAACACGATTGTGCTGCTGGTGTTGGTGGCGGTTGGGTTCTTTGTGATCGAGAGACTTTGGCCCGCCGGTTCGCTGCCCCAGGTGAAGGGCTGGTGGGGGCGCATTGTGCTCGTGAACCTGGTGCAGGCGGGCATCGTGGTGTTGGCGGGATTGACGTGGGACCGCTGGTTGAAACCGTTCTCCCTTTTTCAATTGAGTGAGCAGTGGGGTGATGTGGCGGCTGCGCTCACGGCGTATCTGGTTTCCTGCATCGTCTATTATTGGTGGCATCGCGTGCGGCATGAGTCGGAGTTTTTCTGGCGCGTGTGCCATCAGCTTCATCATTCGCCACGCCGGATCGAGCTGCTCACCAGCTTCTACAAACATCCGGTGGAGATCACGATCAACTCGGTGCTGAGCAGCCTCATCGTTTACGCGCTATGCGGTTGCTCGGTGAAGGCGGCGGCGCTCTACACCGTGATCATCGCGATCGCGGAGTATTTCTATCACTGGAACATCCGCACACCGCACTGGCTGGGCTGGATCATCCAGCGGCCAGAATCGCATCGCGTGCATCATCAACGCGCACGGCACACGAGCAATTACGCGGACCTGCCGGTGATCGACTGGTTCTTCGGCACGCTGATGAATCCCAAGAAGCGCGTGGCCCGCTGCGGCTTCGATCCGGAACGCGAATCCCAGGTGAAGGACATGCTGCTGTTCCGCGATGTGCATGGAGTTGAAGCTGAAACGGTCAAGCCGGTGCACGGTTTGCAGCCCACGTGTTTCGGCTGCCGTAAACGATGGGCGTGCACGGCGGCACGTGAGGCGGGCCAGGAATCCGCCTGCTCATCAGACAACAAAACAACCTGATCTGCCTATGAAATCCAAATTGAACTCCATCGGCTGGCGTAACAAAACCGCCATCGCGCTCGGTATTTTCGGGCTGTCCGCAATGGTGGGAGATATCACACAACAGCGGTGGTTGAAAGGGCTGGGGGCCGTCTCCATGGCGGCGCCATTCCCGAAAGTTTTTTGCGAGACAGAAGGCGTGGAAGGGTTCGCGGCGGATTTCTGGGTGCAGTTCGAAAGTGCAGGCAAGGCCGAGGAATGGCCGCTGACGCCGGAACTTTATGGCAAGCTGACCGGTCCTTATAACCGCCGCAATGTCTATGGGGCGGCGCTGGCGGGTGCGCCGTTCTTGCCGGAAAACATGGTGCTGGAAGTTGCGCAACATGCTTTCGCGCCGGATGGACCGCTGCGCAGGGAACTCGGGCTGCCCAATGATGCGGAGAACATCCGCGTGATCATCCGCTCGCGCACGAAGAACAATCCACGCACGTGGACACTGGAGGTTTCATGAAGACGACCAAAGACATCTCGCCGTGGCAGTTCACGTTCTTCCGCATCGCGTTCGGCACGTATCTGTTCTGGCATTTCGTGGAGCTGATCCCCTACGCCGCAGAGCTGTTTAGCAACGCGGGTGCGATGGCGAATCCGGCGGTGAACTTCACTTTCGGTGTGCTGCCGAATCCCTTGGAGAACATCAATACGCCTACCTTTGCCGTGGGCTTTTTGACATTGCTGGCGGGGTTGTCGGCATTGTTTGCACTAGGTGTCTTGCGGCCCCTGGTGGCGGTGCTGATCTGGTTCGGTTGGGCGTGCCTGTTCAACCGCAACAATCTCATCTGCAACCCCGGGATGCCATACGTGGGTTTGCTGCTTTTGCTGAGCGCTCTGGTGCCGGGTGGTGAGCCATTATGTTTCGGACAGAAGAAAGCGGATGCGGAATGGAAGATGCCCGCGGCGATCTATTGGGTGGCGTGGCTGCTGCTGGTGGCGGGGTATTCATACAGCGGATGGTTCAAGCTGTTGAGCCCGAGCTGGCAGGATGGTTCGGCGCTGGAGAGCGTGATCCACAATCCGCTCGCGCGACCGAATCTGTTGCGTGAGTGGATGACGACGTGGCCGATCTTATTGCTGCAGATCGCGACGTGGACGGCGCTGGTGGGCGAGTTGCTGGCGCTGCCGCTAAGCCTCACGCGCAAAGGGCGACTCATTGCCTGGCTGTGGATGCTGAGCATGCATCTGGGCATCATCTTGGTGGTGGATTTCGCGGATCTCACGTGGGGCATGTTGATGATCCACTTGTTTACGTTTGATCCGAAATGGATTCCCGCGAAGGCTGCTGTGAGTGGAAAGAATTTGGTGCTGTTCGATGGTGAGTGCGGCCTGTGCCAGCGCAGTGTGCGCTTCCTATTGGGGGAGGATCGGGCGAAAGCGTTTTCGTTCGCGCCGTTACAAGGGGCGACGGCGGCTCCGATACTGGGGCGCCATGGATTCGCTGAAGCGCCGCTGCGGAGCATGGTGTTGGTGACAGATGTGGGAGGTGAAGGTGAGCGGGTTTATCTGCGATCAGAAGCAGTGCTGGTATCACTGGCGATGCTGGGTGGCGGCTGGCGGGTGCTCTCGGTTCTGCGAGTGTTGCCGGTGAAGCTGCGGGATGCAGGGTATGAAGTGGTGGCGAGGAATCGGCACCGGTTCTGGGCGAAGGATGAGGCGTGCGAGTTGCCGAGGGCGGAGTGGCGGGGGCGGGTGTTGGCGTGAGAACGAAAGGAAGCGACAGGCGAGGGCGCCTGTCCGACTGATGGCAGGCGAGGCGCCTGCCCCACTATAGGGTTGGCTGCGCTACCGTGCGCCACTGGCCTATCGCCAAATCGTCCACGGTGTACTCGCCGAAGCGGCTGCGGTGGAGTTTGGTGACGGGATTGCCTTGGCTGGCGAACATGCGTTTCACCTGGTGATACTTACCTTCGATCAATGCCAAGCGCGCGGTGTTGGGGGAAAGGATTTCGAGTTTCGCGGGGAGGCAGGGTTTGTCTTCGTCTTCCAGTTGTAGCGTGCCGGCGGCGAAGAGGTTTATGAGTTCGGGCTTTAACGCGCCTTCCACGGTCACGTCATAGACCTTGGAGACTTTGTGTTTGGGGGAGGTCCAGCGTTGGACGATCTCGCCGATGTCGGTGAGCAGGAGGACGCCGGTGGTGTCCTTGTCCAGACGGCCGATGGAGGTCACGGGCGGGTTGCGCTGGAGCCATTGCGGTGGCAGGAGATCGTAGATGTTCGCACCTTCGCGGGTGTCATGGGAGCAGACGTAGCCGGCGGGTTTGTGAAAGAGGACGAGCAGGCCGTCGGGGGCCTCGATGGGTTGGCCATCGATGAGGATGTCGAGCGGATCGGCCTTGTCATCGGCGTCCTTCGCCACCTGGCCTTTCACGGTGATGCGGCCTTGGCGAAGCCAATGCTTCGCCTCGCTACGACTGCCGTAGCCGTAGCGTGAAAAAATCTGGTCGAGGCGACGCGGTTGCACGGAGGGAAGGTAAGGGGGAAAACGCCAAATACAAAGCTCCAAGGTCAGCGACATCAAACCTTAAGCGAGGCGCGGAAGCCGCGGGCGGCGTAGTAGGATTGCGCGCCGTTGTGGCCGACGAAGACGCGGCCGTAGCGGCGATCACAGTAGAGCGCGCCATCGAGGTCTCTGATTTCAGCGGGGGTTTTTATCCAGCTGGAGGTCTTGGTGTCGAAGTTGCCGAGTTTTTGCAGGTCGAAATATTCCTCTTCCGTCAACAGCTCGACGCCCATTGCGGTGGCCATATCGATGGCGGTATTCTTAGGCCGGTGTTCTTTGCGTGATTCCAGACCTTCGCGGTCGTAACAGACGCTGACGCGGCCTTTTGGGGTTTCGGCGGAGCAATCGAAGAAGGTGTATTCGCCGGTCTTTTTATCGTGAGCGACGACGTCGGGTTCGCCGCCGGTCTTTTCCATTTCGTTGAGGGACCAGAGTTTTTCGGGGTTGGCTTCCAAGCGCGCTTGCACTTTGGCCCAGTCGAGGCCCTTGTGGCGTTTCGGGTTTTTCTCGAAACGGGTTTTCAAGGTGCTGAGCAGTTCTTCGCGTTGCTTGGGCGACAGCTCTTTTTTAGTTCCGGCGTCTTTCATATGGGATGCGCTTTTCTAAACTATAAATGACTATGCCAGCTGTTACTATTTCTTCTGTTGCCGGAGGTAAGCGGTCACAGCCTGGCCGAGTTGTTTGCCGACGATGAGGTAACCAGCGGTGGTGCTGTGCGGGGTGTTCCAGGAGGTTTCGAGGCAGGCGGCGACGGTGTCGGGGTTACCATTCGCGGTCACCCACATGCCGCTGATCTGTTTGACGAGGGGATGGTAGCTGGCGCCGGTGGTGCGGACTTTCTTTTCCACGGCGAGCGGGCCGTTGATGTACGTCACGGTTTCGGCGAGGAATTTGGCGCGGTTTTCTTTGGCTTGCGGGGTGAGGTTTTCTTCCGGGCCGACGAAGAAGAAGGGCTGGCGATCGCCGGGAGCGGGGTTGTGGAGGTCGAGGAAGAGGCCGAGGCGACCTTCTTTTGCGAGGGCGAGCAGACGTTTTTGAGCGGCGGCGACTTCGGGATAAACGGGTTGCTCCGCCCAGTCGCGGTTGTGGTCGCGTGGATCGGCTTCTTTGCCGCCGTTGCCGGTGGCGACGTTGTCCACGTCCATGATGGGTACGAGGAAAATCTCGGCATTGGCGCGCAGCCAGAGGGCGTCTGCATCTTCACTCACGAGCCATTCGGTGAAGCCGCGGGCGACCCAACTGGCACCGGATTCCCACGCGTGCTGGCGGGCGTGAACCCAGATGACAGGCGGGTTGAGGATTTTCGATTCGTGGATACGAAGGCCTTTCACGACACGTTTCTCGCGAGTGGTGGCGAGTTCGAAGATGGCGGCACCGGGCAGTTTTGCTTTGGTTTCGGCGAGGAGTTTATCGGTGTCGCGCGGGGTGAAGGGCGGGCCCCAGGCGATCCAGAGCGGGCCACCGTTGCCGGTGACGGTGTAGTGGATGCGTTTGTCCACGCGTTTGCCGGGAGCAGTGTGGGACCAGGTCTTTTCGTCGGTGGAGAAGGTGGCGCGGTCGGGCATGGCCCAGGAGGCGGCGAGGGGATTGGGTTGGAGCTTGCCGTCGTTGCGCGTGGGTTTGCTGCTGGCGGCGAGATCGAGAGTCCAGGTGTCGCCTTTGGCGATGCCCTCCACACGCAGGTACCACCAGCAGGCCCAGCCGCGTGCGGGATCGCCGCCGGGTGTGAAGCGGATGGTCTTATTCGTTTGATCGATGCTCTCGATGAGGGCGGAGCCGCCTTCGAAGTCGGTGCGGACTTTGACGTCGGCGATGGCAGTGAGTTGGAAACACAGGGTGAAGAGGATAAGGGTAAGGATGTGTTTCATGCTGGGATTGGTGATTTTTTAAACTGAATTTTCTTCCAGAGCCAGAGCAGAAGCAGTGGTGGCAGGGCAAGTATCGCTGAAGCTGCCAAAGGTTTCATGGCGTCCTTCATCCAAAAGAGTTTTTCTGTCTGTTCATCCAAGGTAGAGGTGCGGGAATGTGAATCGTAGAATTCAAACCACTCTCCGCGCCAGCAGCCGAGCGCAAAATTTTGTTTTCCATCCGGCCATTTGGGAAACTTGAATCCGAGTTCTACAGGAGGGCCCAACGTGAACAGTGTATAAGTGTATTGGTCGCCATTACCAGCAAGAGTGGGGTTGTTTAGATCCTCGTGAGAGGGAAACTGGCCGTTTGCGTGCAAGAAGTCTTCAACGACGGTTGCGCGCTTGAAGAGAGCCACCTTTTGCTTTTGGCAGTCCACCGCTCTTTCGGAAGTGCTGGTGATACAATCGAAGAACAGCAACAGCTCCAATCCGCTGATACACAAGAAAGGTGCGGCGAGAGCCCAAAATAGGAAGCGCGTTTTCATTTGGGGCTCTTGGTCATTGGATCTCGAAAATGAATCTCACCCGGTCATCTCCGATCGTGGCGGCGAAATAGTCTAGCATCCGAAGCACGCACTTCATTTCCAACGAGATGAGATCTGCTGCTACGCGGTGATGGGCGAGGGCCAGTTTCACTTCGGAGGGATGCAGCCATCCGACCAAGGATGCGTCGCTACCAATATACTCGGTCACCTGCCAGTTTGGATTGGCGGGCAGGCCGCGCAGAGGAAACAGGTGCGGGATGCCGGTAGAATTCCGAACACCTGAAAGTGCGCCATAGACCGAATAATCTTTCGCCGTATCGAGGTCGCGCCAATCCGTGAGGGGGAGCACCTCGGGCTGTTGGGAGAATGACGGATGGTCGTGTTCGTCGTATTCGATCCAGCAGTTGATGCCTGAGCCCATGGTGTGAGGAATAGTAGTCAGGATGGGGAATGATGTAAATGGGGTGAGGGTGATGGAACGCAACCACGTTGTGATTGGTAGAGATAAGGCAGATGACCCAACGTAGTCCCGCCAAGGCGCGGGACAACGTTGGGCTTTGGGACGGTGCCCCGATTGGGGCACGGGGAGGACGGGAGCATGAGGCGGGCTTTCAGCCCTTGTGTTTACTCGGGGATGTTACCTAGGCCGTAGGCCTAGGCTGGTTTGAGGCCGGGCCTTCCCGACTAAAGTCGGGATGAATTGGCCCACGGAGGATGGCGTGAATTGACATCCACATGCGGTAAAATAACCAAGGGTCTGCCGACTGCCAGTCGGCGACACGGCAGGTTGCCAACCTGCGCTACGGGGGGACGCAGCCGGGACGGACTGCGGTACGGCAAGCGGGACGCTTGCGCTACGGGGCTTGCGGGATCGTCCGCTTTACTTCGGTAGGTACGAGAGGTGGGCCTTTGGATTCAGGGATGACGAGTTTCTCCAAGTTTATGCGGGGGGATTTCAGGTTTATGTGGACGGTGAACTTGCCGGGTTCGTCGCCGGAGTGGGCTACCATCCAGTCACTGTCAGCGGGGATGCTTTCGGTTTGGAAGCGGATGGAGAGGGTGGTGCCGGGGCATTTGACGAGGCCTTCGAGGAACAGGTTGAGGGCGAGGGTTTCGCCGCGGTAGTTCAGGGAGGTGTGCCAATTGATGAAGCGACCGTTCACGAAGGTGCAGTCAGGGCGGGTGAGGGCGGCGGTGATGTTGGTGCGGGCGGATTCGGGGAAGCTCTGGGCGAAGGCGAGGCCGGGGTCTTTGAGTTCGCCGGCGAGGGCGAAGGCGTTGGTGGCGAGGCCAAGCGCCATAAGGAGGCAGGCGAGGTGGGCGAGTCGTGTTTTCATGGTGTCGGTATCTAATATGACACGGGAGATGGGGAAATCTTAGAGTTTTTTCAGGGGACGCCGTATCAGTGCTGGGTTAAAGACTCATGGCGCTCGATTTCTACTTGGGCGGCTCTTGAATTAAGGTTCGCAATCGTTGAATGGCGGCAGCGACAGCAGCTTCGAAATCAGCAGTCATGAGAGATATATCAGGATTTCCTAGCCTCGCATCATACCTCATCAACATATTTGTTTGTGGGTTATCGGTTTTAGTGCCAATCCAATCATAGGATCGGCGCAGTAGCACGCATTCGCTATTTTTGCATGCCACAATGAACTGAATTCCGATTCGTGTTTGATGGTTGTTGACGCCCACATCGTACGTAGTAAGGAATACTTCGTCCCCTTCCTCTTTTGGAAAGGGGCGGAAGCTTGTTGCTGCGGTGATCTTGAACAAGGTGCCATCTAATTTGACCTTTATTTCTGTTAGCTTTTTCCTCAAAGCAGCTGACAGTGGAGTTGATGAGTTGCGCAGCCCTGCAAGCAAGGTGCGGCGATCTGTTCCTCTTAATACGGCGGATTCACGTTGCGCGATGATGCTCAAATCTTCCAAAAGGGGAGTAGATATCTCGGATAAAAGCTCCAGAACACGGCTTTCGAATTCAGCTAGGGTTTGGAATCTACTTTGGAGTTCGTGTTGAAACCCTCTGTCGAATAATGCGTTTAGCGCTTCGGCTTGCTTGGCTGGCAAACCGATGCTGGTCATTAGGAAATTATCCCACCGATGTGGCGGCCGATTCTTGGAGTCACGTAGGTTTCTTGGAGCGCATCCTGTTAAGCAAAAGAACAAAACAGCGCACAGCCCCGTAATGTCTGAACGAGGATCTCTTTTGTTTTCACCTGGACCACGCCGCTCTGGGAGTGAAATGAATTTGTTGTCAAAAGCCTCATCCACATCCGTTAAGGTTTGAGCGGAGTCTTCGTTAAAAGATAAACCGAAATCCACAACCACGATTTCAGATGCCTCGCCATATGTGACCATCAAGTTCTCCGGTTTGATATCGCGATGGCTAATCCGTTCTCGGAAAGCGATACCAAACGTCTTGCAAAGCTGAAGTGTAAGCTCGACGGCTTTAGCGAGGTTCAGGCGATTTTCTTGGGAAACAAGTTGTGCAAGCGTTTGCCCACTTACATAGTCCATGACAAAGAAGAGCGGTGTCTCGAGGTTTTCGTACTCACTTGTGTTGTCATCCAACACTTGCGGAACTCGCGCTCCAGCACTGTGGAGTATCTTCAGGTTTGATACTTCCTGGAACATGCGACGTCTAGATTTTGCATCAAGCGTGCGCGTGTCTTTAAGAAGTTTTAAGACTCCCCGGGGTGCACCTCGATCGGGGACGAAGAACGTATCTCCTTGTCCTCCTCCGTCTAGACGTTCTCCTTCACCCCATTTCGATACCCATGGTTTCATAACTATGCAGTTACGACTGAATAAGTTTGCATTAAATGTTCACCCATTGAACGACAGCGCATAGTCTGGTTCCTTTGAACTGGTAAAGCGATACATTTGCTGATGCGGTCGCCATCATTCACGCCGGAGACGATGGTGCCGTATATGGCGAGTCCACCGTGCGATAGTAAAAATGAAACATAGGAGGGCGGGAGCGCGGTGCCGATGGCGGCTTCGATATCTCGCACAGCTTCGGGTGTGGCCGCACCGGCTTCCCAGACTTCATGGCCGCGGGATTTGATCTGGGCGATCAGATCGGTGATGCGTGAGGACATGGGGCGAAATCAGCGATATTGGAAGGTGAATTTGACGTCGCGGAAATCAGTTCCAATTTCTTTACGCATCGCTTCGGGCCATTCGGGGAACGGAGCTGATTCGTTGATGGCGTGCAGGCAGACGCTGCCGGCCAGTTCGCCAGCTTTGTTTTCAATGATCTGCATTTGAGAAATCTGGCCGTTTCCGTGAAGCCGAAAGCCTACGACCACGGTTCCGGTTGTGGCGTCGTGTAACCTAGATTTCTTAATCTCCTCATACCAGCGCATGCGGATCGCTTCGACTACCGCTTTATCGTAAGACTTGTAACTGATGCCATCCCAAGTGAACGAAGGGACATCAGTTGGGAGGGAAGCGGGATTTTTCTGAGGTGCGGAAGTCGTGATGCTATTATCGATTGGCGTGCTGGTGCGGCAGCCAACGAGGGCGGTGACCAAAAGCAGCAAGGTCAAGCAGCGGGATATGCCGAGAGGAAATGGTGGGGGAGCCTCGTTCACGGGGGGAAAGTTAGGGGGCGTGAAGGGCTTCGTCAAACGGGAATGGACTGGGTTTCAGAGGGGGGTGTTTTTGGCCCGCTAAACAGGCGAAAGGACGCTAAAATCAAAAAATCTTCGTTTGTAATTTCTTCTGTCTCAATTTGTTCCGTTTTGGAGCGGGTTTCGGGTGATTTTTCGATGGATAAATTGACTGTGGTTTGGTAACGTCTTCATTGCTGGCAGCTCGCTGTTGGCAAAGGACGGGTAGAACGGTGGTTGTGCTCTTTCGGAGCGGTAGACAGCCACTGGGAAATCCCAAGTCATCAAACATATCGATGTGATGTTATGCATTGTTGTGTCCTGCGTTGGCAGGGAGATGGCAGTCCTTATGGAATCAGCCGAAGTTCGGCTTCCTAATGGGGGAAAGAGGTTTTAGTGCCTCCTCTCCCCGGCCCTCTCCTCCAGCTATCGCTGGAGGAGAGGGGGATGGGAGTCGTGGACTTCGGCGGTGGTGGGGCGGCGTTCGTGAGAGCCTTGGCGAAAAGAGTCAGGGCATCGCGGCAGCGATGCCCCACCATGTCTCAGGATCTGTGAGAGTGTCGGGTGTTTGGATCGGGGCCCGTAAGCTGGAGGGCGAAGTGGACGTCGGTGGGCGTAGGATTTTATGACCCACCGAGGAATCCTTGAGGTCGATGGTCGACTTCCTCGCACTGCGGAACCAGCCTGGTCAGGGACGGATACTCAAGCTGAACTCCCAATCGTAGGGAGGGAGGAAACGACACTTCGCAGGGGTCGGATGGTTTCATTGTTCTTTGACATAAATTCCCTAAAGGGAATGCAGGGCCGAAGTTCGGCCTCCCAGAGTGGGGAGGAGAAGTCGCTGGGCGTTTTTAACACGCTTGGCGCGCTCAACCCTCACCCCAGCCCTCTCCCTATTGAAGGGAGAGGGAGGAGAGGTCATGTGCCTCGGCGATGGTGGGGCGTGGTTATCGTGGTGCCTTGGCGAAAAGGGTCAGGGCTCGACGGAGTCTCGCCCTACCATGCTGCATTCTTTTGTGGAGTGGCTGGCGAGGGTTTGATCCGGTGAGGGTGGACTGGTTGCTAAAGTACCGCAGGACAGGATGCAATCGCGTAGGAAACATAAAACGGATCAGACGGGAAGGCGCGCTTCAAGGGAAGTAATTGCATTACGGGCCTATAAGTTGAGAGGAGAGGGTGTTGAGGGTGGAGTGGGGGAAGGAAGATGTGCGGGCGAGGGCGCCCGCACGACTGATGACAGGCGGGGGCGCCTGTCCCACTACGGTCGGTCATGCTGCGCGTTACTCTCTTGGCAACGTGAAGAAGAAGGTGCTGCCTTGGCCGACTTCGCTTTCGATCCAGACTTCGCCGCCGTGGGATTGGATGATGTGTTTCACGATGGAGAGGCCGAGGCCCGTTCCTCCGGCATCGCGGGAGCGGGCGCGGTCGATGCGATAGAAGCGTTCGAAGACGCGGTCTTTCGCATCGGCGGGAATGCCGGGGCCGTCATCGCGCACGGAGACTTCAATGAACTTGTCGTCTTGCACTCGGGCGGAGACTTCCACGGCGCCATCTTGTTTGCCGTATTTGATGGCGTTGTCGATGAGGTTGAAGAGGACTTGTTCGAGGCGGTCGCCATCGGCCTGGACTTTGGTTGCAGGAGCGATGGTGTTGCGGAGGGTGATGTTCTTCTCGGCGGCGCGGGCGGTGAGGTCTTCGAGGACGTGATCGACGAGCGGGGCGAGTTCGAAGGGTTGCAGGTTCATGACGATCTGGCCGGATTCGAGGCGCGAGATGGTCAGGAGGTCTTCGATGAGGAAGGTGAGGCGGTCGGCGTGTTTATCGATGGTCTGGAGAAAACGGAGGGCGACGGCGGGATCGTCTTTGGCGCCGTCGATCAAGGTTTCCACGTAGCCTTTGATAAGGGAGAGCGGGGTGCGGAGTTCGTGGCTGACGTTGGCGACGAATTCGCGCCGGGTGTTCTCAAGCTGACGCAGGCGGGTGAGATCGTGGAAGACGAGGAGCATGCCGGCGTGGCGGCCATCACGGTTCAGGAGGCTGACGACATTCACGCTGAGGCAACGGAGATCGATGCCGGGGAGTTCGAGTTCGCCACCGGTCATCTGGCCTTCAATGGCGGCGCGGTTCACGAGTTCCTGCAAGGCGTGCATGCGGAAGGCTTCCATGATGCTCTGGCCGCGGATGTCGTGCTCGAGGGTGAAGAGGCGTTCGACGGCGTGGTTCACGAGGCGGACTTTGCCTTCGCGATCGAGCACGAGGACGCCTTCCACCATGGAGTTGAAGAGGGCTTGCTGCTGGGCGTGTTCTTCGGAGAGAGCGTGTTGTTGCAGTTCGCGTTGTTTGGCGCTCTCGGCGCGGAGGCGGTCAAGGGTGCCTTCCAGGGACTTGATCTGGCCGCGCGACCAGAACCAGATAGCAATGGTGCTGGCGAGGCTGAGAATGGCAAGCGCGGTCCACATGCGAAATCAGGTGAAGCGGTAAAAACCGGATCAACCCTCCACAAACCGGTAACCGACGCCGCGCACGGTGTCGAGATAACGTGAGGCCTTGCCGAGTTTCTCACGGAGACGGCGCATGTGGGTGTCCACGGTGCGGGTATCGATGAGGTTGTCGTATTGCCAGACGTCGGCGAGGAGTTTCTCGCGGGATTGGACGCGGCCACGGCGTTGGGCGAGGACGGTGAGGAGCTTGAATTCCGTGGCGGTCAGGTCCACGCGCTTGCCGCCGACGGTGGCGAGATGGCGGGGGACATCGACGAACAGTTCACCGATGTGCAGAAGATCGCCGGTGACTTCCTCGGCCTGATTGCGGCGCAGGAGGTTCTTGATGCGCAAGTTGAGTTCACGCGGGCTGAAAGGTTTGGTGACGTAATCATCGGCCCCGAGCTCCAGGCCGAGGATGCGGTCGATCTCGGCGGCCTTGGCGGTGAGCATGATGATGGGGGTGGCGGCGGTGTTCGCATCGCGCCGGAGGATCTTGCAGACCTCCAGGCCATCGATCTCGGGGAGCATGAGATCGAGCAGGATGAGGTCAGGAGCGGCAGCACGGGCTTTCTTGACGGCTTCGGCGCCGTCGGCGGCCGTGATCACCTCATAGCCAGCGGCTTTCAAGTTGAACTCAATCAACTCGAGGGCGTCCGGTTCATCATCGACGACTAAAATCTTAGGTTTCAATCGTTCCTTGGTTACCATGTGACGATTAGAGCAGCAATGTCGCGAGGGTTACAAGAGTGTTACGAGGAGGTTACGGGCGTTGTGCAATGACCAATGACGAAGCCCGAATCGCGAAATGAGCCGGGGGATTGGGTGGTTTTTCCTGCCACGTTCCCGCTTGCGTCCCGGAAAAAGGCACTTCTATACTCGGCGCCCACGAATTTCATTGAATTAGAAATATGAGCGCTACGCCTATCCGAGTTGCAGTGACCGGTGCTGCCGGTCAAATTGGTTATTCCCTCCTCTTCCGCATCGCCTCCGGTTCCATGTTCGGTCCGAACCAGCCGGTGATCCTTCACCTGATCGAGATCGAGCCAGCCTTGCCCACCTTGAACGGTGTGGTGATGGAGCTCGAAGACTGCGCGTTCCCGTTGCTGAAGGGCATCGTGCCGACGGCCAGCTTGGATGAAGGCTTCAAGGGCGTGAACTGGGCCTTGCTCGTGGGCAGCGTGCCGCGCAAGCAGGGGATGGAACGCAAGGATCTGCTGGGCATCAACGGCAAGATCTTCATCGGCCAAGGTCAGGCGATCCAGAAGAATGCGGCGAGCGATGTGCGCATCCATGTAGTGGGCAATCCGTGCAATACGAACAGCCTCATCGCGATGAACAATGCGACGGATATTCCGCAGAGCCGTTTCTTCGCGATGACGCGCCTGGACGAAAATCGCGCCAAGTCGCAGCTCGCCAAGAAGGCGGGAGTGGATACCACGGCGGTGACGAACATGGCCATCTGGGGCAATCACTCGGCCACGCAGTATCCGGACTTCTACAACGCCAAGATCAATGGCAAGCCAGTGACCGAGGTCATCACGGACACGGCGTGGTTGCAGAATGATTTCATCGCGACGGTGCAACAGCGCGGCGCGGCGATCATCAAGGCGCGCGGTGCTTCCTCCGCCGCCAGCGCCGCGAACGCGGTGGTGGACAGCGTGAAATCGATCGTCACGCCGACGGCGCCGGGCGACTGGGCGAGCGTGTGCTTGGCCTCGGACGGCAGCTATGGCATCGAGAAGGGGCTGATCTGCTCGTTCCCGGTGCGTTCCAACGGCCAGACGCTGGAGATCGTGCAAGGCGTGCCCATCAATGACTTTAGCCGCGCGAAGATCGATGCGACGGTGAAGGAATTGCAGGAAGAGAAGGCCTTGGTTTCCGAGCTGCTGCCGAAGTAAGCGGTCAGACAGTGATTTCGAGAACGCCCGGAACCGCTAATGGTTCCGGGCGTTTTGCTGTGCCAAATCACGCCCTCGACAGCCTTACTCCGGTTTGCCACGCTCTGCGCACCATGAAAAGCCGTTCATTAGTCACGGGTGCCGCCGGGTTTATCGGAGCGCATGTCGCGGAGGAATTGCTCCGTCGCGGTCATGAAGTGATCGCCTTGGATGACTTGAGCGGCGGCTTCACTGATAATGTTCCGGCAGGGGCGACCTTCGTGGAGGGTTGCATCAACGATACTGCGCTCATCGACAAGCTGTTCGCGGAGCATAAGTTCGATTACGTGTTCCATCTCGCGGCGTATGCGGCGGAGGGGTTGAGCCATTTCATCAAGCGCTTCAACTACACGAACAATCTTCTCGGCAGCGTGAACCTCATCAACGCCGCCGTGAACACCGGCACGGTGAAGTGCTTTGTGTTCACGTCGTCCATCGCGGTGTATGGACGCAATCAGGTGCCCATGACGGAAGAGGCCGTGCCGCAGCCGGAAGACCCGTATGGCATCGCGAAGTATGCGGTGGAACTGGACTTGAAAGAGGCGCACGAGATGTTCGGGCTGAACTACGTGGTGTTCCGTCCGCACAATGTTTACGGGGAGAAACAGAACATCGGGGATCGCTACCGCAATGTCATTGGCATCTTCATGAACCAGATTTTGCAGGGGCAACCGATGACCGTGTTCGGTGATGGTTTGCAGACGCGCGCGTTCAGCTACATCGCGGATGTGGCCCCGATCATCGCCGAGAGCGTGAACCGCGAGAAGTGCTGGAACCAGGTGTTCAACGTGGGAGCGGATACGCCTTACACAGTGAAGGAACTCGCGGAAGAAGTGGCGAAGGCGATGGGCGTGAAAGCAGACATCAAACATCTGGCCGCACGCAATGAAGTGGTGCACGCCTACTCATCACACGACAAGGCGAAGGAATATTTCGGTGACATCATCCAGAACGTCACCTTGGCCGATGGTGTGCAACGCATGACGGAATGGGTGAAGAAGCACGGCAGCCGCTCGGGCAAGGCGTTTGAGGGCATTGAAGTGTGGAAGAACTTGCCGCCTTCATGGAAAGCATTGGCGCAGCAAAAGTAATTTTTAAAGAGGGAATGAAAATAGCGATTTTGGGCATCCGCGGATTGCCTTCGAGTTACAGCGGTTACGAGACCTTCATCGGGGAGTTGGCTCCGCGTCTCGCGCAGCGCGGGCATGAGATCACCATCTATTGCCGCAGTGCGCTATATACGGAGCGGCCCAAGATGCATCAGGGGATGAAAATGGTTTATCTCCCGAGCATCGAGCACAAATTTCTTAGCACGCTTTCACACACCGCCTTTGCCACGTTGCACGCTAGCTTGGGAAACTACGACATGGTCTTCGTGGTGAACGCCGCGAATGGCATGTTCGGTTTCATCCCGCAATTATTGGGCAAAGCCTGCATCCTGAACGTGGATGGGATGGAGTGGTTACGCCCCAAGTGGAACACGGTTGCCAAGTTCGTCTTCAAGAATTCCGCACGGATGGGCACCTGGTTTTACGACGAGATCGTGACCGACGCGGATGAGATGCACCGGCTCTACGCGCAAGAGTTCGGGATCAATTCCACCTACATCGCTTACGGCGCGAACATTGAGGCCTCCTCGATGCCGGAAGTGTTGAAGGAATACGGGTTGGAACCGCAGAACTATTATCTTATCGCGAGCCGGCTCATCCCGGATAACAACGCAGACCTTATCGTAGAAGCGTTCGTGAAGAGCGGTTCGCGCAAGTGGCTGGCGATTGCGGGTGGTGCTGATTACAAGGGCAATGCGATTGAGCGTGCCTTCCTCGACAAGCTGAAGGGGCTCTCGAATGGGCGTGTGAAGTTCTTGGGGCACATCGGCAAGGCTGGGCACGTGAAGGAGCTGCACTGCAATTGCTACGGATACATTCACGGACATCAGTTTGGCGGCATCAATCCCTCGCTGTTGAAGGCGCTGGGTTATGGGAATCTGATTTTTGCGCTGAACACGCCGTTCAACTCTGAAGTGCTTGCGAGTGGCAAGCATGGCGTGCTCTACGAAAAGAACTCAGACAGTTTGGCGGAGAAGATCAAAGCCACAGAAGCCGATCCTGTTCATGTGGCGGAGCTGCGACGAATGGCACCCGAAAGAATCAAGGAACGCTTTACGTGGGAGCTGATCACGGATGAGTATGAGGCGTTGTTCCGGAAGTGGAGTGATGCGAAGTGACGACAAGTCACTAAAATTTCGCAAAGGAAAAGTTTAGAGATCCAGTCTAACAGTGCATGAAACCGGCCTTGCTGATATTCGAGCAGCGCATGATGGGAGATGCCATCATGAGCCTGCCATTTGTACGCGCAGCACTGGAGGGCTATGACGTTTATGTGACCTGCACTCCCGCGACGGTTCCGGTGTATGAGATGGTCTTGCCGCGGGACCGCATCATTCCGTGGACCCCTCCGTGGCTGGCGGATGAAGGAAAGTATGATCGCAAGCGCTGGGCTGAGAGCGGGCTGAACGCCTATCTGCAAGAGATCAAAGCGGTAAGGCCGCAGGTGGCGGTATCGGTGTGGGCCGATGCCCGGGTGCATTGGCTCATGGCGATGAGCGGTGCCAAGAAGCGCGTGGGTTTTCCGATGGTGAAGCAGAATTATTATGCGAACCATCTGCCCTGGAGGCAGCGGCAGTTGCGGCTGGGGAAAGTTTTATCGTTTGCTGGAGCTATCGCGGCATTTAAGCCGTTGCTGAACATGTCGCTGGAGCGGCGTAGCGAGCAGCAGCATCACGTGGTCTGCTGGCAGCAAGTGGCGCAGGCGTTGTTGTTGCCGTGGCGCGATGCCGCCCCGTGGCTCATGCCGCCTGTGGCGACGTTTCCGGATGAAGTGCAGCGGACCATCGATGACGCCCGGGCTGCGGGTCAGTCGATCTGGATGGCTTATGCCGGTGCACGGCTGGAGGCGCATCGCTGGCCCGTGGAGAATTTTGATCGCGTGTTGCGCGAGGAGCTACAAGCGGTGGGCGCGCGAGTCATCTTGCTGGAATCCCCAGAGGTGGAATGGCCGGGGACGCTGAAGCATACTTTTCCGAGTTGCCGGGCGAAGGACATCCCGAGCCTGTTTGCGACGGTGGCACAAGCGGATGCTCTGCTGACCAACGATACCGGTGTGGCGCATGTCGGAGCCGCGCTGGGCAAGCCCGTGGTAGCGATCTTCTCGGCGAGCAATCCGGATTGGTTCGCGCCTTGGGGCAGCCGCCCGCGCGCGGTGCAGCGGAATGTCTGCGAGTTCCATCCGTGCTTCGGAAAGTGCCAGCAACCGTCCTACATCTGCCGGGATTCGGTGACGGTGGAGATGGTGGGGAAGTCAGTCAGGCAATTGCAGGGTGAGCTGGCGGCGCGCGGCTAATCTGCGAAGTGTTGGACTTCACCATGAGGGGGATGCATGTATCCGTTATGTGACATTTCAACGGATGTGCGCATACGCGTGATGGATGCCTTGTGAAATGAACAGGAATCAGGCATGTTGGGCGCATCTGTATGGTCACGGCTGATGTAGCGACGGAGCCTGAGCAGCCGAAACCGGCTGCGGGTCCGTCATTTTTGGAGGAACTGAGAGGGTGCTGGCGGCAGGCGCCCGAGAAAGCCCTATTTTTCGGTCTGGTCATTCCGTGGCTGCTATTGTTCCATTTTTTGGGGAATTCCACGTTCGGGTATGTGAATTCGCCGTCGCTGTATTACTGGCTGGAGGGAGCTTACAATTCGCCATTTCAAGATGATGATCATGGGATATTCATCCCTCTGGTGGTGATCGGGCTCTGCTGGTGGAAGCGGAAAGAACTGCAGGAAGCGCCCAAACGTTTGTGGTGGCCGGGATTGTTTATCCTCGGGGCAGGGTGCCTTCTGCACGTGCTGGGTTACATCGTGCAACAGCCGCGCCTTTCCGTGGCGGCCTTGTTTCTGGGTATCTATGGATTGATCGGAGTGGCTTGGGGGCCGGCGTTCTTACGCGCGATTTTCTTTCCATATTTCCTCTTCATGTTCAGTGTGCCGATCGGGTCTTTGAGCGGCATGATCACGTTTCCCTTGCGCATGGTGGTGACGAAGATAGCGGTGGCCATCGCTCAATTTCTGGGAGTCGATGTGGTTCAGGACGGCTCGCGTATCTTGGATGAAGCGGGGAAGTTCAATTATGACGTGGCCCCGGCCTGCAGCGGCATCCGCAGTCTGGTCGCGATGTTCTTGCTGGCGACGGTGTATGCCTTCCTGGTTTTCAAACAAGGGTGGGCCCGCGCGGTGATGATTGCTGCCGCCATGCCGCTGGCCATCGTGGGTAACGTGGTCCGGCTGACCACCATCATTCTGGTGGGGAAGGCATTCGGTCACGATGCGGGTGTGATGATCGAGCAGAAGTTTGGTTTTGTGACGTTTCTGGTGGCGTTAGTCGGGCTCTATGGCATTTCGTGGCTCCTTGAACGGATCGTCTTCAAGAAAGCCAAAGCGGAGGTGCCAGCATGAGTCGTCAGCGGGTTATTCTGGGCACGGCGGCCTTGACCTTGATGCTGATCACGGCCGGGTTGATCCATCGTTTGCACTCCCAGCAACAGTTGGGGGCGCCGGGCTTGCTCGTGGCGGAAGCCAAGACGGACAGCGGGTTTGAAGTGGTGCTGCCCGAGCGAGTTCTGGACTACACCAGCGAGAAGCAGGGGCCCTTGCAGGAAGAACTGGGTATGCTGCCCAAGGATACCACTTATGGCCGTCGTCGCTATGTTTCTCCAGATGGATTCGTGATCACCATCAGCGTAGTAATGATGGGCACGGACCGCACCAGTATCCATAGGCCGGAGTTTTGCCTGACTGGCCAAGGGTGGAAAATCGATGAAGCTGCCTCCGGTGTAGAGGGAGTGAAGCTTGCTGGGGGCACGGGTAAGACCTTGGATTACAACAGGATGCTACTGGGGAAGGATTTGGCAGCGAAGGATGGAACATCGAATCCCGCCCGGGCATTGTATCTGTATTGGTTTGTCGCTGAAGGGCGGGAGACCCCCGGTCAAGGCCAGCGGATGTGGTGGATGGCCAGCGATCTGGTGCGGACCGGGAAATTACAACGCTGGGCCTATGTTTCCTACTCCACCGCCTGTCGGCCGGACCAGGAAAAGGATGCCTTGGAACGTCTGCGAAAGTTCATTGCTGCCTCCGTCCCGGAGTTCCAGATATCCGCGGGGGCGGGCACGAAAACGGCCAGCGGCTTGCGCGAAGACCGGCCTTCAACGATGCTGACCGAGCGTGCGGCCCCGCCGACGCCGTAGAAAAACCATGTTACGTCGCCAACACCAAATGCGGACGTCCGTCCATCTGATCTTGGACGCGTGTCTGTTTGCCATCGGTTTTTGGCTGGCGCATTTGATCCGCTCCCATGTGCCCATCGAGGTGTTTGGTGGCGCGGCGGTCATCGAATCGTTTGAGCACTATTTCACGACCTTCTGCCTCACGGCGATCGTCGGTGCATTTCTCTTGGAAGGGCAGGGTTTCTATAACCGCACGGACTTGACCGGGCGCAGCCAGATGTTGTGGAAGCTGTTGAAGGCCTGCGTCTTCGCGGTGGTGGCCCTCATCATGATCCTGTTCTTGTTGAAGCTGCAACTGGCGCGATCCGTGATCATTTTGTTCGGTATCACCAGTTTCGTTTTGGTTTTCTTGAAGGAAGAGGTAGTGCGCTGGTGGGCGCAGTCCGAATATGGTCGTTCTCAAGCGTCCCGAAGAGTCATTCTCGTAGGTGGTCGGGAAGATGCGGAGGCGTTGGAGGTGGAGTGCGAGAAGCAGTTGCGCGGCGGGGTGGAGATCGTGGCGCGACTTTATCTGGATGAGCGGCCGGTGGATGAGTTGCCGGCTTTGCTGCATGAACATTCGGCCAATGGCGTCATTCTCAGCGCCAAGCACACAGCTTTCGGTGAGGTGGAGAAAGCCATCCAGCTATGCGAATTGGAAGGGGTGGAAGTGTGGTTGCTGGCGGATTTCTTCAAGACGACCATTTCGCAAACGGCCTTGGATGACTTTCTCGGCCGGCCCGTGATGGTCTTCCGCTCTGTGCCGGAGACTTCCTGGCAGATGCTGACCAAGCAGATCCTGGATTTCGTGCTGGCGGGGGTGGGATTGATGGTGCTGGTGCCCTTGCTTTTTGTGCCTTTGGCCTTGATCATCAAGTTCACGTCCAGAGGACCGGTGTTCTTCCGTCAGAAACGCTGCGGTTTGAATGGTCGACCGTTCATGATGCTCAAGTTCCGCTCTATGGTGATGGATGCGGAGGCCCAAAAAGAGAGTTTATCGGCCCAAAACGAGATGTCCGGTCCGGTTTTCAAGCTTTCCAACGATCCCCGGGTGACCCCCATCGGCCGTTTGATGCGCAAGTGGAGCCTGGATGAACTGCCGCAATTCCTCAACATCCTCCTGGGAGAAATGAGCATCGTGGGACCCCGGCCATTGCCCGTGGACGAAGTGCGGAAGTTCGATGATCTGGCTCATCGCCGTCGTTTGAGTGTGAAACCCGGCCTTACCTGCCTCTGGCAGATTAGTGGCCGAAACAAGATCAGTGATTTTCGTGACTGGGTGAAGCTGGACCTCGAATACATCGATAATTGGTCATTATGGCTTGATTTCAAGATAGTCTGCCTGACCATTCCCGCCGTGTTATCGGGCAACGGGGCGAAGTGATAGTCCTTCGTTACCCCGTTTTCCCGAGTGTTTTAATCATTTATGGCAAAAGCTAAAAAAGCGGTACGCCGTGCAAAAGTTCCCGTATCAGTAGTAACCGGTGGAGCCGGGTTTCTGGGGTCACATCTGGTCGATCTGCTACTGAGCAAGGGCCACAAGGTCATTGCCATAGATAACTTGGTGACCGGCTCCGTGGATAACATCGCGCACTTGGCGGGTAATGCTGACTTCCGCTTCATCCAGCAGGACGTCACCGAGTTTCTCTTCCTCGATAGTCCGGTGGATTACGTCTGGCACTTTGCCTCGCCCGCCAGTCCGGTGGACTATTTGGAGCTGCCCATCCAAACGCTCAAGGTCGGTTCCTTGGGCACGCATAAGGCCCTTGGTCTCGCGAAAGAGAAGGGTGCCCGGTTCCTCATCGCCTCGACCTCAGAGACTTACGGTGACCCGTTGGTTCATCCCCAGCCGGAAGAGTACTGGGGTAACGTAAATACCATCGGACCAAGGGGTTGCTACGATGAGGCGAAGCGTTTTGCGGAGGCCATGACGATGGCCTATCACCGCCAGCACAAGATGGAGACGCGCATCGTGCGTATCTTCAATACCTATGGTCCTCGCATGCGTCTGCGCGATGGTCGGGTGGTGCCAGCCTTCATCAGCCAAGCCTTGGGGAACAAGCCCGTCACGGTCTTTGGTGAAGGCAAGCAGACGCGGAGCTTCTGCTATTGTGCCGACCTCATCGAAGGGATTTACCGGCTGATGATGAGTGACTATCCCTTGCCGGTGAACATCGGCAACCCGCATGAGATGACGATGCTCGAATTTGCGGAGCAGATCATCCGGATCACAGGCTCGAAAAGCCGCATTGTTTTCAAGCCGTTACCGCAAGATGATCCCAAGCAGCGCCGACCGGACATCACCAAGGCGAAGCGATTGCTCAAATGGGAACCGAAGGTGCCTTTTGCCGAAGGAATGCGTCGGACCATCGAATATTTCAAACCGCGTGTCTGATAAATGTCGGGAAAATAAGGGGTTTTAAGGTTTTTTATAAGAGGCGACAGGTGGGCTAATGGTCATGGGTACCTAGTGTGAGACGTATTTGGACGGCTAAAGGTTCAAAATTATTCATGCGAAACGGATTTTCTGTTTGACCCCCCTGTCGCTTTCCGGTTACCACCACCCTCGAATTTCGCAACCCCGCAGCAGCTAGAGGGATACATTTGTATCGGGCGCTTTGTGGGTGGAAACAGCAGTGCGAACTAAATGCTGAAAACGAAGTCATTTTTGTGCGGCGATTTTGGGGCGGGAACGCTCAAGATTGCCGAGTTTGAGCCAAACGAATCGGGGACACTACGCCTGCTACGCTACGCGGTCAAACCGCTGGGCTTGGAAGGTTCGCAGGACTCTACGAGGGCGGCTGTACTCATTTCGGCAATCCAGACCCTGCTGAAAGAAAAAGGATTTGCTTCAAGGCAGATCAATGTCTGCGCTGCGGGTTTCAATGTTTTCTCCAAGTTCGTGAAGCTGCCGCCGGTGGATGCGGCCAAGGTCACGCAGATCATCCAATACGAGGCGCAGCAGAACGTGCCGTTCCCGTTGGAAGAAGTGGTCTGGGATTATCAGATTCTGGGCGCGACCAGCACGGGTGAACTGGAAGTCCTGCTCGTGGCCATCAAGAGCGACACGGTGGAAGGCCTCTTCAACATCGCCGAGAGCTCCGGTCTCACGATGAATTTGGTTGATGTATCGCCCGCCGCCCTGTGCAATTCTTTCCGTTTCAACTACGGCGAGCAGGAAGGCTGCACGATGCTGCTCGACATCGGTGCCAAGACGAGCAACGTGCTTTTCTTCGAGAAGGGCAAGGTTTTCTCCCGCAGCATCAACATCGGTGCCAACGCCATCACGCAGGATTTTGCGAACGAAGCCCGGTTGCCGTTCGATGAGGCGGATCGCATCAAGATTGAGCAGGGATTTGTCAGTTTGGGTGGTGCTTACGAAGAGCCGGACAATCAGCATCAGGCCGCGATCTCCAAGATCGCGCGGCAGGTGATGACCCGTCTGCACATCCAGATGAACCAGACCATCCAGTTCTACCGCAACCAGCAGGGCGGCTCGGCCCCGTTGCGTTTGTATCTGGCGGGTGGTGCCTCCATGATGCCCTATGCGGCCCAGTTCTTCGCGGAGAAGCTGAATATCCCGGTGGATTACTTCAATCCGCTCCAGAACATCGAGATTTCGGAGTCGATCCCCTTGGAAGAACTCGCCCCGGTGGCGCACACTTTCGGTGAAGTGGTCGGTTTGGGTATCCGCAACCTGGCCCAGTGCCCGGTGGAGCTGAACCTGATGCCCAAGAGCTATCAGAAGCGCAAGGCCTTCGACCAGAAGAAGCCTTGGCTGATGGCCGCCCTGTTCAGTCTCGTGCTCGTCGTCTTCTCCTACGGCTTGTTCTACAACCAGCAGGCTGGTCTGAAGAACGCCGAGAACAAGAAGCTGCAGGAGCGCATCGGACCGTTGCGCGCGATGAAGGCGCAGTTGGACGGAGCGTTCGGCTCCCTCCGTTCCCAATACCAGACGGGCAATGAGTACGCCACGGTTCTGGATGACCGTTATTACAACACGCTGCTTTTGAATAATCTGCAGGCGATGTTGCTGGATTACGAGACATCGTCATCCAACAGTTTTGGCAAAGATACCGGAGTCTGGATGGAGAAATTCACTCCTTTGATCCCGGCAACCGCTTCTGCTCCGGCTGGGGCCGGTCGTTTTGGAGCTGCCGCGCCACCCGCTCCGGGCGGGCAAGCGGCACCTACAGTGACGCCTCTTCCGGTTGCTACTCCTCCGGCCACAGTCGGTTATTACTCGGTGACCTTTCGGGCGGTAAATCTGAACAGCCTGGCACCGGATGCCAACCGGCGGTTTGCCTTCGGCCTGCAGGAGGTCGTGAAGACAAACGTGATGTTCCTGCCTGATTATACCAAACTGGATGACAAAATGGATGAAGTGGATCCGCTGGCGAAGTCGTTTTCGTTCTCCATGACCTTGCAACTCAAGCGCCCCATCCGCCTCCATTGATACATCTATGCGTTGGATCAAGCGAAATATTTTGCTGCTGATAGGGATGATTCTGGCCTTGGGCCTGATGGCCGGGGCTATCGTCTACCTGGTCAGCCGGATTCAAGCCAATGTCAAAGCGTCCAAGACGGTCAAGGCATCTCAACAGGAGTTGATCGCCTTGATGCAGTCGCAGCCGTTTCCTGATCAGGCCAATTTGACCTTGGCCCAGCAGGAGACCCAGCGGCTCATCCAGTACATGACCAATGTGCAGGCGAGCATCAAGCCCGTGGTGGTGCCGAAGATGACGAGCCAGGAATTCTCCTCATTTCTGCTGAATACCGTGGCTGATCTGCAGAAGGGGGCCGAGCAATCCGGTGTGCAACTCCCCAGTCCGCGGTATGGTTTTTCCTTCGAGCCGCTGGTGCAGCAGGTCAATTTTGACGCCGCCAGCATCGAGCCGTTGACCCGGCAATTGATGGAAGTGCGGGAATTGTGCACGAACCTGTTCCAGAGCCAGATACACCGTTTGGAGTCCCTGAAGCGGGTGCGTGTCTCTACTTTGGACCCGGCGCAAGGGCCCCAGTATTTGGATAAAGCGGTGAATCCGGCCGCCTACAATAATCTGGCCACCGTCACGCCATACGAGATTGTGTTCACCGGGTTTTCGAGCGAACTGGCTGGCGTATTGGAACGGCTGCAACGTTCATCCACCTACTTTTCGGTCAAGATCGTGAATATGGAAACGCAGAAGATGGCGGCTCCGGCCGCTGCTGCGCCAGCGACTCCGCCTCCTACGACACCTGGAGCAGCGGCTGCCGCCAAGACCAAGGCCAAAGCTCCGGATGGAGGATCGGATAAAGGTGAATTGTACCTGTTTGAACAACCGTTGCGGATACAACTGTTCGTAGAAGTCGTCCGCCTGAACCAAGCCGCACGTTGAGACCATGCAGTTCCTGAAAAAACATTACGAGAAAATCATTCTCTGCATCGTTTTGCTCGCGCTGGCGGTGGCGGCCATCATTTTGAGCATTCAGGTCAGTGAGGTGAAGCGCAGGCTCGTCAAGGACGGCGAAACTATCGAGCGTTACCCGCGCGTGCCGTTGAAGCCGGTGGACCTGACCGCGTTCAACAGTTCCATGGCGGTGCATACCAACCCGCCGGCCATCGCGATGACGAACCGTCATCTCCTCTTCAACACCGTGCGCTGGTACAAAAAGCCGGACGGAAGCATCATCAAGGCGGCCACCGGGGCAGAGATCGGTATCGGAGCGCTCCAACTCGTTTCCGTCCGTCCCTTGAAGCGTATCGTCACCTTGGAAAGCGCTTCCGGCACGGGTGAAAAGGCGCGTTATGCCGTGGGAATTGTCAAGCAAGGGGCTCTCGCCAAAGCGGACCAGGGCAAGAAGACGCAATACGCTTCGTTGAATGACAAGAATAAATACTTCCTCCTCAAGGAAGTGCGGGGTGATGTGCCGGCTGAGGCGACCTTGGTGCTCGTCTGGGTGGAAGATGAGACGAACGATGAATTGCTCGTCTCCAAGGCGATGCCTAATGAGAAGGTCACTGATTACATCGTAGATCTGGCTTATCCGCCGGATAATTTGGATTTCAAAGGTAAGCGGGCGAATGATTCTATCACCATAGCTGGGGAAAATTACATTATCATTGCTATCACGGAGACGCAGGTAGTAATGTCCGCCGAACGCAACCAAAAACGAACGATTGTCCCGTTACGCGCGACACCATAACGCAGATTCTTTGTCTTTATTGGTATGAAACTGAGTAAAAACCGGATTAGCATGGTCGCCTCATGTGTGGCGTTTCTAGGTATCTTTTTGGCGGTGGCAACCTTGCAGGCGCAGACCGATCCTGGCCGGGTCGCTGCCGAGGAGGCGGCCAAACGCCAAGCCACCCTTACTTTGCTGGAGGAGACCTTGGTCCGCGCCGCCAGTTTGCAGAAAGAAGGCAACCTTGCCGAAGCCGCCACGCTTTATGAGGAATCCCTCAAACTGGTGCACCGCCTGGGTAGCAACGGAGTGGATGCGCAGAAGAAACAGGCGCTCGCCGGTTTGACCACCGCGCGCTTGGGGCTGGCCCAAATACACTTCCGGAACAACGAATTCCCGGAGGCTGACAAGCAGGCCGATGAATTGCTGAAGTTTGATCCGGAGAATAAAGAAGGCAAGGCGTTCAAGGCGCACAATGCCAAAGTGGCCGCCGAGACCCGTCCGCTCATGCCCAGCAAAGAGACTTTGGCCAAAGTTCCCTTGGTGAAGGCGGAGAAGGACAATGTCTCCATTCTCGTTCAGGATGCGAAGCTCCTCTTTGAGTTGCGCCGATTGGAAGAGGCGGAAGCCAAGCTGAAGGAAGCCATCAAGCGCGATCCAGCCAACCATGCTGCCTTCTATTACATGAACCTGATTCAGGAAGCCCGTTACAGCGACATGGCTCGCAAACGTGACTACGAACAGCGCGTTCGTATCGTGGACGTGGAAAAAGCGTGGGAGATTCCGACCAGCCGTGATGCGCTGCCGACGCCCAATCCTTATTTCCGGACCAACGTGGCCCAGACCACGACCAAGAGCCGCCAGCGCATTTTGGCCAAGCTGGACCAGATCGTGATCAAAGAAGTGTTCTTCGACGGCCTGCCTCTCTCAGAAGTAGTGCGTTTCTTGCAGGAAGAATCGGTGAAGCAAGACCCAGAGAAACTGGGCCTGAATTTCATCATCAATTCCAATCTCGACGACCAACCTTCCAGCCGGGGCGCACCCGCTGGCTTGGGTGGTGAATTTGGTGCCGCTCCTGGTTTGGACCCCTTGGGAGCTCCGCTCGCTCCTCCTCCGGCCGCACCGGCCGAGGCAATTGATTTGGAAACCATGCTGATCAAGATCAATCCTCCGCTGAAGAATCTGCGGATGATTGATGCTTTGGATGCCATCACCAAGGTGGCTACGCCGATTGCTGGTCGTGGTTTGAGCTTCATGGTGGAAGATTATGCGGTCGTGTTCCGTCAGCGCGTGGTTGATCCGCCGCAATTGTTCACCCGTATTTTCAAGATTGATCCCAACACCTTCCGTCAAGGTTTGGAAAGTGTCACCGGTTTGACTGTGGATACCCTTACCAGCTCTGGTGGTGGTGGCCAAGGCGGTGGTGGCCAAGGCGGTGGTGGTGGTGGCCGTGGCGGTGGTGGCCAAGGTGGTCAGGGCGGTCAGGGCGGTCAAGGCGGCGCTGATCCGAATGCCATTCCCCGTGTGTCTGTTGCTACCGGTGGCCAAGGTGGCCAAGGCGGGGGTCAAGGCGGTGGCGGTCAAGGTGGCCAAGGTGGCGGTCAAGGCGGCGCTGGTGGACAGCAAGGTGGCGCTGGTATCTCTGGCGTGACCACGATCGTGCTGACCGAGCAGATTCAAGCGCTCGCGCGGCAATTCTTTGCGGCCGCAGGCGTCAATCTGGCTTCCAATGCCGCAGGTGGTGCCACGACCCAGATCTTCTTCAATGACCGCACAGGCGTGCTGATGGTGCGTGCAGCTTTGCAGGACTTGGAAATCATCCAAACCGCCATCGAGGTGTTGAACATCATTCCGCCGCAGGTCCAAGTGGAGGCCAAGTTCGCGGAAGTCAGCCAGAATGATACTCGTGGTTTGGGCTTTGACTGGTTCATCGGTCCGACGTTGATTGGCAGTGGCCGTGTGGTCGGGCAGCCTGGCACCCAGCCGACGCTGACGGGCGCACCTTCAGCTGCCAATCCAGCGGGAACTTTCCCCGGTAATCCATTCTTCGGAACGGCCACCGCACCGCAGGCATCCGACAGTCTGTTGACGGGTGGTTTGCGGAACCAAATCGGTATCGGTGGCCAGCAGGCGACCATTCCTACCTTGGCCTCCTTCACTGGCATCTTGACAGACCCTCAATTTAAAGCGGTGATCCGGGCATTGGAACAGCGTGATGGCGTCGATTTGCTGGCAGCTCCGCGAGTAACCACCGTCAGCGGCCGTCAGGCGCAAATAGCTGTGGTGGACAATGTCACTTTGGTGACGACCGCGAACATCAATCAAAATGCCGGCCAACAACAGGGTGGTCTCTTGGGTGGTGGCGGTGGCGCCATCGGTTCGACGGTCACTTACGGCACCTCACCGTTCCCGACGGGACCTGTGCTGGATGTGATTCCTTACGTCTCTGCTGATGGTTATACCATCCAGATGACGGTGATTCCTACGATCACCGAGTTCATCGGTTACGACAGTCCTGGTGGGTTTATTCCTCAGGCGCAGTCGGTAGGTGGTGCCACCGTCGGCATCCCGCTTACGGCCTTGCTGCCTTTGCCCCGCACGCGTCAACGCGTCGTGGTGACGTCCACGATCGTATGGGATGGCCAGACGATGGTGCTCGGCGGATTGATCTCCGAGGACGTGCGCAACGTAAAAGACAAGGTGCCCGTGTTGGGTGACCTGCCGTTCTTGGGCAAACTGTTCCGCAGTGAATCCAAGTCCACGGCCAAGAAGAACCTGATTATCTTCGTAACCCCGACCATCATTGATCCTTCGGGCAACCGGGTGAACAGTGACAAGGAGATGCCTTTCTCGAGAGGTGCTGTTCCGCCGCAACCGGCTTGGAGCGTCCGTGATCGGAATTACCAATACTAAGTCAAGAGTGCCGTCCATCTAAAGGTGGTCGTCATGCAGTTGAACGTGAACAAGAATGCGTCAGAAAAGCCGGTGCTGTTGCTGGTCGATGGCCATGCCTACGCCTACCGGGCATTCTTTGCTATTCGTTCGCTGTCTTCACCCACGGGTGCTCCCACGAATGCCATCTATGGGTTCGTGAAGATGGTGCAGAAGGTCATCAAACAGAGTGGAGCAACGCATGGGGCTGTGGTTTGGGACGGTGGTCTGGCGGAAGGTCGCCGAACCGCCTTGCCGGACTACAAGGCCAACCGACCGGAAATGCCGGTCGATTTGGCCCAGCAATTGGATGAAATGGTGGCCTATCTGAATGCCGCCGGGATTGCCTCCCTTTGCCAAGATGGCTTGGAAGCAGATGATTGGATCGCTCGATTAGCGCAAGACGCTCAGGCTCAAGGATTTCGGGTGGTGATTGCCAGTGCGGACAAAGACTTCTTCCAGTTGATTGGTCCCAATTTGGGATTGATTAATCCGAATGACAAGGAAGAACGGCTTTGGTCTTCCGCTGAGGTGATTGCCAAAACCGGCGTGCGGCCCGAGCAAATCGTGGATTGGTTGAGTTTGTTAGGTGATGCGGTGGATAATATACCTGGTGTCACTGGTATAGGACCCAAGACCGCCGCAGACCTCCTAAACAAATACGGGACACTGGATCAGATCTATACGAACCTGAACGTGATACCGTCTGAACGCCATCGTAAGGCCCTGACGGAAGCTCAAACAGACGTATTTCGGAACCGGGAATTGGTCCGTTTATGGTCAGAAGCGGCCCCGGCGCAAGATTTAACCGCTTTGCCGTTCAAAGTCCCCGAAAAGAGCGTGCTGGCGGAGTTGTTCCGAAAATGGGGTTTTAAGACAATGCTGCGGGAGATAGAGCAGGTACCAGCGGCAGCGGAACTGTTGCTTTGTTAGAGAAAGTTTTGACGGATAAGAAATCCGATGCGAATAAGTTGACATCGAAACGCCGTTCTGTGTAAATACATTGTATTCACATTGCGTGCACAAAGAATAGACAAATGCGCTAGGCGACGAGTTTCATCTCAAAGTTTTTTCATCTCGATGAATATGTTAACTGCCAAGCTAAATCCGGACCGTGACTGCAGCGGCCTGCCGGATGGTGCCGCCATGAATAGGGCGAGAAAATCCGGTGTGTGCTGGTGGACAGGTTTGTTGTTGCTCACGCAAGTTGCTTGGGCAGGAGCGGCCAATTTTACCAAACTAGGAACCGAGTACGCCATCGTTGGGGCCAAGAGTGGAGCTCAAGAATCCTCCGCAGTCGCTTTGGGTGCGAGCAAAGGTGCTCTGGTCTGGCATGACAACAAGGTTGACTCCGATGGTCTGGGCATCGGGATGCAATGGCTCAACCAGTCGCTCTCCGGCAGCTTTGGCAGTTTTCGCGTCAATAGCACCGAGGCTGGCAATCAGGAACGTCCGAAGGTGGCGATGCTGAATGATGATGGCGCAGTCGTGGTGTGGCAGGGTGGCAGTGAGGTGGACAAGGATATCTTCATCCGCTTCATTTCTGCTGAGGGCACCTTTTCAACCGATGAGATCCGGGTGAACACCTACACCGCCTTGCTGCAGATCGATGCCGATGTGGCGGTGCTGACGGATGGAAGTGTGATAGTGGTCTGGTCCAGCTTCGACCAGGACGGCAGCTATCAGGGAGTTTACGGGCAACGTTTCACGTCCAATGGCGTGAAGATGGGAACCGAGTTCCAGATCAATCAGTATACGGCCAACAACCAGCGGAATGCTTCCGTGGCGGCGTTGGCCGGTGGCGACTTTGTGGTGAGTTGGGTCTCTGAGAAGCCGACACTAGTTGTGACGGATCCAAATTCCGGACTCACTCCCATTGATGGAGGTGTGTGGATTCAACAGGCAATTGGCCGGATTGAGATCTTGGCCCGTCGTTACAACGCACAAGGCGCTGCGCTCGGGAATGAATTTCAAGTGGATGCAGGTAATACCGTTTCATCCTCGCCTGATATCTGCGCTCGGGCTGACGGTGGTTTCAGTCTCGTCTGGAACCAGCATATCTTTGGTGCCAACTGGGACATTTTTACTCGCAGCTACAATGCTGCCGGGCAAGCGCTGGGAGCTGCTTTTCAGGTCAATACAGACGCAGCCGGAAAACAGTATCATCCAAAAGCCGTGGCCTCCGGCAATCAGCTTTTTGTGGTGTGGACGAGCATTCAATCGGACAGTTACTGGGATGATGTGAAGGCGCGTTTCGTTGGTTTGGACAGTGCTGGTGGGGAAATTGAGTTCCAAGTCAATACCAGCTATCTGAGTATCCAAAATGAACCCACGCTGGCGATGAACCGTGCGGGCGAAGCCTTGGTTGTTTGGACCACGTTTGTCGGCGGTGACAGCGCGGGGGATCTACGAGCGCAACGGTATGACTCGACCCAGCCCTTGCCTGCTGGGCCTACGCCGACGGTTTCCGGTCGTGACAGTTCATCTATTGTGGTAAGTTGGTCTGAACTGGTTGGGTTGGGGGTTGACGTTTACTTTGTCCATGTCGAGGGGGTTGGTGCTGTGCAAGTCGCTGGAAATGCGACCATGACAGTTATCACCGGATTGCAGCCTGGCGCGGTATATAGCTGCCGAGTTTCCTATCGCTTGAATGATGGACGGGTATCGCCTCTTTCAGCCGCTGCCACTGGCAAGACTTGGGGCATTGATGGCAATGCTGACGGCATTCCGGATGAGTGGCAGATTTCAAACTGGGGGGCAACGTCTTCCAAGTGGGGTGCGCCCAATGATGATAGTGACGGAGATGGCCTGAGCAATCATCAGGAGTTTCTGGCTGGAACGGATCCACGTGACGCCAATAGCTCTCTTAAAACTGAAGTGCAGACTATCCAAGGAGCGTTGTACTTCAAATGGAATGCCGTCCCGGGCAAAGTCTATCAGATTCAATTCTCGTCTGACTTTCAAACTTGGACGAATGTGGGCGCACAACGCATGGCAGGGTCTAGTGAGGACAGTGTGTTTGTGGAGCAATCCGCAGGCATCGGGTTTTATCGTATCATCTTGGTCCGTTAGAGGTAGCTATGTTGAAACGTTTTACACTGTATTTGGTGGCGCTGGCCAGTTTTCTGGTGATGCAGAATCAGGCCCAAGCCTTTTCTCTGCTCGGGCCGATCGCGGGCAACCCGACACTGAACTGGCAGACGCCAGCTCTTGGTTTCGATTTGCCAGGTGACATTGGTGGCGTGATGCAACGAGGGGAAGGTTACCGCTGGAATGTACCCCAATTATACGTCGCCTTTGATGATTCCTTTATCGAGTATTTCGGAAATCGCGGCATTAATGAAGTGGAGTTGGCGCTCAACACCTTTAACAGGCTAACTAACTATTCACTGATGAGCAGCAATCTCAGTGAATTTCCATTGCGAACGACGCGTGTCAATTTGCGGGCGCAAGCTCTGGGTCTCTTGGACTTGAAGTCCACCACGTTGCGAGCTGTCGTTGAAGAGTTGGGATTGACAGAGGCGGAGCGGTATATTTTCGTATTGAGATCGCGAAATGTTACTACTCTTGGGGGCGTAACTCGGACCAATTACTTGGTTATCCAGCGTAATTTCGATACGATTTTCCACCAGCCCAGTGCCTTCGTTAATGGAACTCTATATACCTATCAAATCGAGGACCCATACCTGTTCAACGGCACCTCTGATGCCGTGGAGCGCCCCGCTGATCCTACTGCGTTCGTGAATACTTCCGTTTCTTTCAGCGCTCCTCCCATCGGTCATTTTTTTACTGGCTTGACACGGGATGATGTGGGGGGGCTGCGCTATCTGTATGGCACCAACAATATTGCTGCAGAACGACTTTTGCCGGATACCCAGATAGTCGTGACAAACAGTACCCAGTTCCTTTTGACTACCGGAGACTTGGGCTTGCTCACGCGTCAGTCCACTAACACGCTTCTGACTCCACCACAAATGCAGGTTCTTTTTCCGGGCGTGCAATTCGCCTCGGTCATCACAAATGTGGGCCTCGTGAATCTCACCAGCATTGTCAGTGGCAACATTGTCATCACGCCGACAGTCACCAATATCTATAGCTACATTTATGGCAATGTCGTCACGAACTTTGTGACCAACCAGACGACGGCCAGCATCCAGACGATTGAGGTGACCTCGAACCAGTTTGGTTTGTCCACCAACATTCTCAGCCAAGTCACCTTCCTGACGAATGAAGTGGCGGGCACCTACTACGTCATCACCAACGGAAATTTTGCTTATGAAATTCTGGAACAGCTCAATCTGGTGACCAATGAAACGCGGACCATTTTCATAACCAACATCAATACTACCGCCTTCTTCACCAATACTTCACCCAGCGCCCGGGTGTTGGTCGAAGCGACCAATGACCTGTATGAGTTGATTCAGTTTACCACTACGAACTCTCCCGCAAACGTCCTCGCGCGGTATCCTGGTATTCTGATCACCAGCACAAATATTTTCCTGACTAACGTGGTGCAGGAAACATATTTCTCCTATCTCACCAATTTCCCGTATGATCCGGCTTTCGTCTTAGGGCGAATTGTGACGGGGACCAACATTGTGACCAACGTCATTGCCGGCTTCCGCTACACCTTCGGTAATGTGGTGACCAACCAGTATTATACGAATGGTTTCCTGACGGACCGGACGATCAACGTCGGTTTCAATAACGGTACGCCCTATAGTCCTGCGTTTGGCGCCACTAATGTGACGACGAATATCACGTCGACAACCAGTTTCCGTTCACACACGAATGGTACATTCTACATCATACCCACTAACTTGGTGGGGTATAATATCGTTGGGACCATGTTTGAGAGTCCCATTGCCATCACCAATACTTTGGTGGCCAGCGGTTTTAACAGCCTTGGTGTGACCCTGAGCAATATCATTCAGCAGATTCGTTATCGAACCAATTCAGTGCTTTTGGCCGAACCGATACTGTTGCAAAATCCGACCAATATCATCATTTCTGCCATTGGAATCCGGCAAGAACTCGTTCGCCAAGTGGTGAATGTCAATTATCGGGCACGTGCCTTGCAATTGCTCAATTCAGTCAACATGGGGCCTCACGCTCGCCGCGGCACCGATCGCATCCAGTTTCGACGCCTGCCTTGGGATTCTGTGCTCGCCCGGACCATCCGGCCTGTGACCAATTACTTCGTGAGCAGTTTAAGTGTAACCAATGGCACCAACATCCTGACCCTTGGGCTGGATGGAATCACTAATGTTTATACGACGGCTGGCTATACGGTCAGCGGTACAAACTACAATCAGATTGAGATTCGAGCGGTAACTACACCGGATTTCATTTTTGAAGCGGAAGATTTGGGGACGACCGTTGCGGCTGATGGTACTATATTCACGCCACTTTTCCGGCGGATAGACACTGGTAATTGGATAAACAATGACAACATAAATGGTGTGTCCCAATTGGCAGGTCCCGGGGTTATTCCAGGAACTATCTTCATTACCTATAATAATGTGGGACCGTCCGTCTCGCATCAGACTCCGGTATTCTTGGATGGATCGTCTCCATTAATCATCCATTTCAACTGGGGTAGCTACGATGGGTCAGGAGCGGAGCCGTTCCTCTATCCTGTGGGCACAGGATTGGATGTTCTGGAGAATCAAATCTTGACCGGACCGTGATGAAATCGACACTGGCAATTTATCCTCTGCGTCGTATGAAACAGTTTTATCTGACTTTGCTGTTACTGCTGGGTGTGGCTGCCTCTTCCGGGCAGGCGCAGACTGCCCAACCATATTACCTCATCTCCGGATCATTGGTTAATCCGGCACCAATCAATGCGGTGACGGTGGAGAATGTAGGCAATGTGCAGATTTTTAACCCTTTCGACGTCCTGTTCGATTTTCAAAACCTGCTCAATTTCATAAATCGTGGGCCTATCACGGCTTCGCCCGGGATTGAATTCAACAATTTCGATCCTTCAGTTGATATCCGTAATCCGTTAACGAGTTTTGTCAACGAATCGACCATCCTGTCTTCGACGAGATTGCTGATCCAGGCGGCAACGATGCAGAACAATAACAATTCTCTGCTGGGCACTAGCCGTAGCGGTTTGGTGCAAATCAAGGGTTCAACTATTGATTTGGAAGGTGGTCAAGTTATCGCGGCTGATGGGTCGGGTGCTTTTGGCAATCCTTCGGAAGGTTCATTTGGTGCTACCCGAGACAACAACGGCAACTTTTTCTATCTAAATCCAAGTAATATTCGGGATGAATATTGGGGTACTACGAACGGTGGCCAAATCAGTCTCCCGTTTATGTCCGTTGGCGGTGTTACTCCTAGCCATAGAATTCGGGATCATTTTAACCTTTTGGGTTCGCAATCTTTGGATGTCAATGCCAACTCCTTTGGTTCGGGGTTCTTTCCGACCAATGTGTTTTCCACGAATGGTTATCTGTACTTCCCATTCACGAATAACATGGTTTTCATCGATGCTGATACCGTCCGTAACACCAGTTTTCTGGTGTTCATACGCACCAATGAAACCAGTCCGAACATAGCTGTATCCTTCTTGCCCAGCACCAACAGTGCAAATTTCCAAGTCCATGACATTGCAGTGGAGTTCTCAACTACCGAATTGGATCAATTGACCGGTCAGATTTTCAGCCGCTATCTAACCTTTTTTGACGAGAGTATGTTCCGGTCGCGCGTGAATACAGCTGGATTGAATGGCACTGCCCTGCTGGCTGCCAATTCAGATCGTCCGGGTTATTTCCGCCCGGTGAACTATTCTTTGATTCGCAGTGACTTCCCGTTCTTCTTTGGTTTCTCAACGCCTGCAGTGGCATACACGAATATCATCTTCCCCGGTTCTGGTAATTTTAACGAACGTTTCGTTACTAACCAGGTGGACCATGATTATGCGGCTTGGGGTTTTACCGTCAGTCCGCGTACTTATGGTGGGGATTTGGGCATCAATCCAACTCTGTCCGATCCTACTAACTCGCCTGGTCGAGTGGAAATCACCGCAAATGATTTGAACCTTCGGTTCGCGCGCATCAAGGCCGACAACATGATTTCCCTCACCGTGACCAACACCGTTAACCTAGAAAACGCTCTGTTGGATGCTCCCAACATCAATCTGAACGTGCCTGGTACGAATAATTTGACCCTGTCCAATATCTTTCCGACCACACTTAACCGGATGCACGGGCAGGTAGCTGCTTGGACGGGCGTATGGCGGGTGGATCAAAGAGTAACGAATGCGACATTCCTGCCTGGCTTCACTGGTACGATTGAGCACGCCTATCAGGTCTTGATCATCGATAACACATTGACGACGAATATACCATTCACTTTGCAGAACTTCAGCGTTCAGGCGAACGAACTGGTGGTCGATGATGACTTGGTCTTCGGTGGTACTAATTTGTTCATCGGTGGCAATTGCCTCCACATTCTGCCCACTGGATCGATCGCGCTGGGAGCCAGCAATCCTGACTTCAACGGAGCGGACGCACCGAATCTGAAATGCTTGATCAATGAGGGCACATTTACGGTTCCACTATTGATTAATCTGGGAACAGACCGGGTTCTGCCTTATACGAACGTATTTAATAGCGGTCTGTTCACTTCTGGTTCGATCTTGATCCGGAGCGAGAATTTCACGAACAGCGGGTTCATGTTCGCCAATGCGGGTGCTCTCCTTATCACCGGAACCACCAATTATCTGAATGGTGGCGTTCTGGCTGCCACGGCGACTATGAGTCTGGCGGGTAACCACCTGACTTCAACTGGTGCCACTATCCAAACGGCCGGCCAGTTGAACTTCACCTTCACGAATTTCTTGGGTGACAATGGTGTTACCAATGATTTCATTGTGGGGAATGGCTTCCGTTTGCTCAAGCATCCTAACAAAGGTGACTTGATGGCCAGCCGCATCATCTCGACGGTGCCAGCCTTCCAAAGCCGCTCGCATGTCTGGGCGGGTGAGAATCGCGGTGCCACGCCGAGCGGGTATGCTAACAATACGGCCATCCAGCATTTGGTTTTGGATGGTGGAACGAACAGCCAGTTCCGTTTCCAAGGTGTGGGTGCCAATGATGCGATGTATGTGAACTACCTTGAGTTCTTGGGTGGCACGACGAACACCAACGGTCTGCATGTCACCAGCACACTGATTGTGAATCCGAATCTTACGATTTACTTCGCGGATTCCAATGTGCCTGAGGACAAGCTCACCAACGCATTTCCGGGCCGTCTCGTCTGGGTAGACCCGGCGATCACGGTGGGACCGATGGTTGCAGTGCCTTTGGTGGGCGGTCAATATGCCCAACTGACCACGCGTGAGTTTCAGACCATGCTGGCACCTGGTGCTGACTTTGACGGGGACGGGGTGACGAATGACCGTGATGAATCACCCATGAGCGGGTTCACCGTCTCAGAAGTAACTTTGGTCAACGTGCCTCCTTTGACTGCCTTCATCAAATGGCAGGCCGTCGCAGGGGTCACGTATACGATTGAATACCGGAATGGTTTGGGAGTGGGTAACTGGCAGGCTCTCTATTCCATGACGGCATCGGAGAGCAAGGCGCTGACGGCAGTGGATCTGCCACCGGCGGGAGGGCAGCGGTTCTATCGGGTAAGGTTTACGGCACCTTAGGGGATGACATTGCCAAAACCAGAATTTAGATAGCTAAAGGCTGCTTCGAGCAGTCGCGAAAGTAACCATGTTGTTCAATAAGTTTATGTCGCAACCTAGTCGTCAGTCCAAATCTTTTGCTGCGGGATGGCAAAGATGGCTGCTGCTTCTGGCCCTCTTAACGGGTGCGCTACAGGTGTCCACCGCCCAGGCTCAAACCAGCGCCAACAATAACATTGCCAATGCGATCGAACTCGAAGGCAATTTCGGAAATATCTCTGGATCTATCCAAACGGGAGATAGTTCTGAAGGTGGTCCTGCGGCGCCAATCGAACCTAACCATGCGAGTGCTAGCGGACGGAAATCAGTCTGGTATTACTGGAATGCTCCTTTCAACGGAAGTGCCACATTCAGCACGCATCAGGCAGGAACAAGTTTCAACTCAGTGATCGCGGTTTACACGCACAGTGTTTTCCCTGCTCCTACGCCGTTTTTTCAAGCGCCCCCCCAACCCACCTTCACCGCGATAATTGCTAGTAATGATGATGTGGTGCCTGCCGGACCCGCTCCTGGCAGCTTGGTCAGATTCACCGCTACCCGGGGAGTCACTTATTATATCGCAGTGGATATCAATGTCGCGGATGCCAGTGCTCCGCGAAATTTCCGCTTGGTCTGGGGTCCCACGCCGACCAATGACGATTTCGCCACGGCCCAGAATTTAGGAAGTGCCGGCACCGGGTTCGTCCAAGGTGACAATACGTTGTATTCTTTTGAATCCGGTGAGCCAGTTATCGCAAATCCGACTACACCACGGCATTCCGTCTGGTACAACTGGACCGCACCCGCCAATGGACCGGTAACGTTCTCCACCGATGCCGGTGCCTTCTTGACCACGTTCAACACCACGCTGGCGGCCTTCGTAGGTAATGATTTCGCCAGTCTGGTGCCTCAGGATCAGGATGATAATACGGGGCTTAACCAGAGCAGTATCATCAATTTCAACGCTACGGCGGGCACCACCTACCGCATCGCGGTGGATGGTGCGAATAATGCCACCGGCAATTTTGCTATGTATTGGTCGCAAGGTGGGGTGGCCGGACCAAGCAATGATAACTTCGGCAATTCCCAATTGCTGACCGGCTCGGGTGGTACGCGGTTAAGCAATAACTTCAATGCCACGGTGGAAACGGGAGAAACAGCCCATGCGGGCCTCGCCGCCGCGACGACTGTTTGGTACCGCTGGCTGGCCCCTAGCACCGGCAAGGCTGTCTTCTCGACATTCACGCCCAACGCGGAAACCACGTTCGACACAGTCTTGGCAGTCTATCAAGGGACTTCCGTCAACAGTTTGAGAGTAGTAGTTTCAAACAATGATTTTGCAGCACAGCAAAGTCCGCAGAGTTTCGTGGAATTTGAAGCCGTCGCTGGTCAGGTCTATTACGTGGTTGTGGGCGGTCGTACCACCAGTTCCACAGGATTCTTCCGCTTGAATTACAGCTTGGGCGGTTATGCTGGCACATTTGGTTTCACCCAAAGTGTTTATGAGGCCAATGAAAGTGAAGGAGTAGCACCTGCTAACGCGAACATGCGTCCGCACAACATTCCAGGTGCGCGTATCACAATCACCCGACGTGATGGTTATAGCGGCCGGATGCGGGTGGTATACCGCGTTTTGGATACGGCGACAGCCACGAACAATGTGCATTATGGCTTTCCGGCTGGTAGCGGCACTACGTTTGATGCCGCTGGCGGATTCGCTTTCAATACTTACACCAACTCAGTGATTTTCGACGACTGGCAAACGAGCGCGAGTTTTCTCGTAGTTCCAGTTAACAACGGCAGCACCAGCGGAATCGATTTCAATCAGGGGATAGATCCGACGGTGGGATTTGCCATCGTCAGCGTGACACCAGTGCCCGGCGAGTCCGCCATTATTATCCCTCCAGCGGTGGATGTCTTCCGCAATACTTCCCGGCTCGAGATCTATGACGACGACACGCTGGTGAGTTTCGAGAAAATCCGCGAACAAGTGAGTGAGTCAGCCGGTACGGCCATTGTTCGTGCTTTCCGCCGCACTAACCCCCAGGGGCAAGTGACTCACTATGAACTCAACGGTAGCCGACGGGTTTACCGTAATAGTCCGAATAATGCCACCACGCCAAACAACAACGCTTTTCCGTTAGCGGCGGGTTCTGACTACGCCAAGCCCTCAAGCGTGGACATCGATGTCACGCCGGTCACAGGAGTTATCAATTGGAACGGAATCGCCCAGTTTGATATCAATGTGCCGTTGAATAACGATACGGTGGCCGAATTCAACGAAGATTTCAGGATTGATCTTTGGAATGATTTGGCTGCTGGCGAACCTCGGAGCTACGGCCAGAGCGGTCACTGCTATGTCTCGATCGTCACGGACGATAGTGTTACGTCCGAGCAGACTGCGGGCGCCGTGGACCCGAGCTATAACCGGGATTACTTCAACCTGACTACGCCGCCATTTAACCCAACCCCGGGTGCCAATGACATGGTGCATGCGGTGTCCGTGGATAGCAATCAACGCGCGGTGATGGGCGGTGACTTTACAGCGGTCAATTCTGACAGCACCTTCCCGCGCTTGGTGCGCATGACGACTGGTGGTGCCGTGGATTCCACCTTCAATGTCGGTACCGGCCCCAATTCCTCTGTCTTGGCTGTGAAAACGAGCGGCACGAACGTGTTTATCGCCGGTAAATTCACCTCTTATAATTCAACGCAACGCAAAGGTGTGGCCAAGTTGCTGCCTTCCGGCGCCATCGACCCGTCCTTCAATCCGCAGGCTGCGGTCAACGACCCGTTTACCACACCTATCCGGGCGCTGGACGTTTATCCTACGAGCACAAATGTTGAGAGCGGCAAAGTGATCGTGGCCGGTGACTTCACTCAGTTCAACGGCATAGAATTGAACCGCATCGCCCGGTTAAATGCTGACGGAACACTGGATACAGGTTCCTTCAATCCCAACGGCGGTGCCAACGGTCCGATCTATGCAGTAAAAATTATTACCGGAATTGGTGCGGCATTTGAAGGCAAGATTCTTGTGGGTGGCGATTTCACAACGTTCGGTGGTCTGCCGCGCCGGGGTATTGTGAGGTTGAATTCCAACGGTTCTGTTGATGTTAATTTCAATCCGGGGAGCGGTGCTGACGGTATCGTCTATGCCCTAGACTATGCCGCTGATGGTGGCGTAATCATCGGCGGCAGTTTCGGTGTCGTCGATTTGCGCAACCGGTCGCGCGTGGCCCGCTTGGGACCGACGGGATCTGTGGACCAGAACTTTGACATCGGGGGTGGTGCCGATGACACAGTTTACAGTGTGTTGGTCGAGCCGACGTCTGGTAGAATTCTTCTGGGCGGTCTTTTCCGGTCATTCAATCAAGTTCGCCGGGCAGGTTTGGCCCGCCTCTTGCCGAATGGCTATCTGGATACGGAGTTCATGGAGATCTCGTACAATCATTATGCAGGTCTCCACATGCGCTTCAGTCCTTATGCCGAAGCGAAGCCTTTTATCCGCAGCATGGCTTTGCAGGCTGATGGCAACATCATGATTGGTGGCTCTTTCCAACGTGTGGGTGGTGGTAACCGCAATACTGTGGCCGAAGTGCAAAGTCCCACGCCTTCATTGCTCACCCCGTGGCGTAACGGCTTTGATTTGCCGATCCTGACGCCGCCTTGGAACAACCGTGATGATATCCGTAACCGCTACAACTTCGCACGTATCATGGGCGGCAACACCCCTGGACCTGGTAACATCGGTTTCACGCAATCCAACTACTCCGTAGATGAAAAGGGCGGACAATTCTTTATCACGCTTTCCCGTGACAATACCGCGACACCGCGGGCGTTGAGTGAAGGCTTTGTCTCCTTCAGCACCTTTGATTTGGCTCTGGGACCTGGGGCTGCCGTAGGTGGTAGTGATTACGGGACGACGAACAGTCTGCCAAGATGGCAGAACACTTGGCCGGGCAGTGTGCAATTCCGCATGGTATCCGAAGCCGAGACGGCGGCCAATAATACCGTGTTGAATCAGACCCGTGTTTATGTGGGTATCGTGGATGATGATTTGATCGAGGGCGACGAATCTTTCGAAGTCCGTTTGACGAATCCTAAACCTGACCTGTTGCTGGGTGGCGCCCCCGGTGGCCGCTCACCTGCTTACTGGTCACCAGCAAGTACGCTGGAAGGCGAAGTGATTCCCGTGGGTGTGGCGTTGGGCCGCACAACCGCTTTAGTTGATGTTTTGGATGATGATTTCGAACCGACGTTCGTTTCCTTCAAGAAAGCCAAATACAGCGTCACTGAGAATGGCACTCAAGCGGTGATTGAAGTGATCAGGACTGGTAGCACGGCACGTTCAGTGTCCGTGGATTACCTTGCCACTGAGCATTTAGGTGCAGGCTCGCCTCCGCCTTACGTGGAGTTGGAACAGGCGGCTTCCGCTGGATTGGACTTTACCGGTGTATCGGGACGTTTGACCTTCGGCCCTGGCCAGACCTCGGCTACCTTTACGGTGCCGATCTTCAACGATGTCACCGCCGAAAGTGATGAAAGCATCAATCTCTATCTGCTTAATATCAGCCAGAGCAGCACTTTCGCCACGACGACGCAGTCCTTGACCAGTGTCGATACCAGCACAGAAGTGATCACTGCCATCGCGCATGGATTGTATAATGATTCACAGGTGCGGTTTAGCACCGTTGGTGGCGCACTGCCGGGCGGGTTGACTGCTGGTGTGGACTATTACGTGATCGTGAAGAGCCGTGACACCTTCCAAGTTTCGACCAGTCCGGGCGGAACTGCGGAGAACATCACCTCGAGTGCGGTGGGGCAAGTGACGATTGAAACAATCCAAAACTTGGCCCGTTTGGATATTTACGACAACGACTTCTCCGCGGGCGCGTTCCGGTTCAGCACCACGACCAAATATACGGCCAACGAAAATGGCGGTACCGTAGTGGTGACAGTAGAGCGCACGGGCGGCAACGTTGGACAGGTAGCTGTGGACGTCAAGACTTTCGCTGGCACGGCGCTGGCCGGTGTCGATTATCAAGCGGTCAATACCACGCTCACCTGGAACAGCCTGGATACGACTCCGAAAACCGTAACCATTACGATCTTGGACGATTCAGACGCGGCCCCTGTACCGGTGGACAAGAATTTCACCGTGCAGCTCTCCAATGCCCGACGTCTCTCAGGCACAGGATTGCCTCCGCAAATAGCTGGCGTGAATCCGATTCCCGTGGTGATCCAGGAGAATGACCGTTTTGGTCAGGTAGGATTCGTGCTCAGCCAATTCAGCGTCAGTGAAGGTGGTGGTCGTGCATTGATCACAGTGGTCCGAAGCAATGGTGTCTCTGGCCAGTTGGTGGCGGAATACGCGACTCAACCCACGGGCACCGCTCGGCCGGTGTATCGCGGTGATGCTTCCTCGACCGCTTTCGTGAGTGACCCGGCTGACCGGATGCTGATTAGAAATCACGGTTTGGCGAATGGTACGCTCGTGCGATTCACGGCTGGCACGCCGCCCGTGGGTGCCTTGCTGGATAGAGATTATCTGGTGGCCAACAGCACAACTCATGATTTCCAATTGTATGATGTCGCAAATGGAGCCATCTTGATCATTTCTATAACTGGAACCAGCGATGACTGCCAGTTGAACGCTTACTTTGCCTTTGATGCTAACGATCCGGCGGTCGTGACCGCTTCTGAGATCCGGTATCCGGGACATCCTTACCAGAACGGCGATCAAGTGGAGTTCAGCAGCACCGTGGGGGCCATCCCTGGGGGATTGAATCCTGGTCAGACTTATTATGTGGTCGGACGTGATTCCGACAGTTTCCAAGTTGCGCTCACTCCTAATGGAGCTCCGATTGCCATTACGGACTCCAATGTGGCTTCGCTGTCAGGGCGGGCTTATGCGGTGATTCATGCAACGGATCACTATTATGTCCACGCCACAGGTTTCCTGACTTTGGATCCGGCAGTCACCAGCACAAACTTCACAGTCGAACTGGTTGACAACCTGTATCAAAACCCAGTGGTGAACGGTACCTTTAATCGTACCGTAGGTCTGATCTTGGCAGATTCTGGCGATGCTGGTGGTCTGGATGCGGCGACTTTGCGGATTGTGGATGATGAAAACATCAACGAGCCCGCAGGTTCGGTGGATACCACCTACAACTCGACCGCAGGGCCGGATGGTTTCGTCTATGCCTTGGCTTTGTTGAGCGATGAGCGCTTGGTCGTCGGTGGTAATTTTACCTCGGTGAATGGTCTGCCCAGCGGGCGCTTGGCCCGTCTCAATACAGATGGGAATCTGGATTCGGGTTTCGATGTCGGCACTGGTGCTAACGATTCCGTGCGGGCGATTCTCTTGCAGGATGATGGCCGGATGCTGATCAGCGGTCTTTTCACCAGCTATGATGGGTTTACCCGCAGCCACGTCGCACGGATCAATATTGATGGCAGCATCGATACCTCGTTTGATCCTGGTTCCGGCGCCAACAACCCAGTGTATGCTTTGGGATTGGTCCCCTCCGGCACGTTGAAGGGCAGGGTTTTTGTCGGTGGCAGCTTCTCCACCATGGGTGGTTTCGCCCGTCCATACATCGCCCGTTTGGAGACGAACGGTGTGGTGGACCAGACCTTCAGCAGTGGCAGCGGCCCGAATGGAACGGTGTACGCCTTGGCAGTGCAACCTGACGGCAAGGTAATTATCGGTGGTGATTTTACCACGATCAATCTGCAACCCGCTCCTTATCTGGCGCGGTTGAACACAGACGGTTCGCTGGATAACAGTTTCACAACCAATGTGCATCTTAATGCCTCGGTGCGCGCCATTGCGCTCCAAGGTGACGGTAAAGTCGTTCTGGGCGGTTATTTCACGGTGACCAATCTCTCTGGTGGAACCAACCAGTTCATCACCCGCCTCAATGGCAACGGCACGACTGACACGAGTTTCGATCCACAAGGCGGTGGAGATACCCCGGTGTTGGCCTTGGCCTTGCAGTTGGATGGCAAGATTTTGGTGGGTGGCGACTTCCAGGAGTTTTCTGGAGTCACACGCCGCCGGCTGACCCGTTTGAATCCCGATGGCACGAAGGATGTGAACATCAACTTTGGTGGCGGAGCCAACAACTTCATCACTGCCATGCTGGTACAGCCTTCCGATGGGCGGATTGTGGTCGGCGGCGGTTTCACACAATTCGATTCCGAGCCCAAGAACTATTTGGCGCGTGTGTATGGTGGTGTGTTGGGCGGTCGTGGAGCGTTGGAGTTCACCCTGCCAGAAATCACTGTGTCCGAAGGTCAGACGAACGTGCTGGTCACCGTCCGCCGTATTGGTGGGACGGAAGGCACGGTTCGGATGAATTACTACAGCCGCGCCGGCACGGCGGAGGAAGACATCGATTACCTACCGCTCACCATCACTAACGTGGTGGAATTTGCGGCCGGTGAGACCGAACAGCAAATTTCCGTCGTGTTGATTCCCGACAGCTTGCCCGAAGGTATTGAGACCTTGGATCTGGTTCTGTCGCCGCTGGATCCGCTGGATCCCTTCTATGTTCCGTTGGGCAACCAACCGGAGACTGTCCTGAGCGTATTGGATAATGATAGTGAGATCGCTTTTGGCCAGTTGCAGATGAGTGTCTCGGAAAGTGAAGCGACAGGCCAGTTGCTCGTGCCAATCATTCGTACCTTTGCCTTGGACGGCACGGTGACTATCCGTTTGGTCTCGAGTAACTTCACAGCTACGGCGGGTTCTGACTTTGTCGGAATCAACCAGTTGGTGACCTTCCAGCCTGGTGAAACAATCAAGAATATCGCGGTGAACATTTTGTCAGACTTGATTGAAGAGGGAAATGAGATCTTCTATCTGCGCTTGGAAAAGAATCCCTTGGATCCGGATGGCCGGATTTCCACCACGGCGTTCGAGACGCAAGTTACCATCATCGATGATGACTTCTTCCCGGGAACCGTCCAGTTCTCCAGCGCGTTATTCACTGTGGATGAGAATGCCGGCTTTGCCCTGTTGACCTTGGTCCGCACCAATGGCAGTTCGGGCTTGGTGACGGTGAACTACAATACCGCCGATGTGAACGACGCCGTGGGTGGTTCAAGCGTCAATCCTCCGAATGACTTCCTGCACACCAATGGCTCGGTGGCCTTTGCAGATGGAGAAACGGTCAAGACTATCCGCGTGCCGGTGTTGCCCGATAGCAATACACTCGAAACCAATGAAATCTTCCAGGTGGTGCTATCCGCAGCTACTGGTGGAGCTTCCCTTGGCTTCCCGAATCCGGCTACTGTTTCCATCGTCAACAATAACTCAGCGGTGTTTGGAACGTTCCGCCTGCAGGTCAGCAATACGATCAACGAAGACGATCCTGCGCTGCTGGTTTCCGTCTTCTTGGACAATCGCATCACGAATTCGACAGTGTCGGTTGATTATAGCACTCTGCCGGGCACGGCCGGGACCAATGACTTCGTGTCAACCAACGGCCAATTGCAGTTCGTGAACGGTGTGAGCAGCAATGGGTTCCTGATCACGATTTCAAACGATAATTTGGTGGAGTCAAACGAGGTGTTCCAAATCGTATTGAGCAATCCGCTGCCCTCTGGCGGACCCTCGATTGGCACCTTGTTTACCAACATCACCATCGTCAGCACGAATATGCTGGCTGGTACCGTGGTTTTCACCCAGGCGCAGTATGTGGCTGACGAGGGCGCCGGCGAGCTGCAAATCATTCTCGCTCGTACCAACGGTTACACGGGTCCGATCGCTGTGGATGTCAGTTTCGCCGATCTGCAGGCAAAAGGCTACGTGAGCGGTTCACCGAGCGGCCTCGATTTCACGAACAACGGCCCAGTGATCGTCACCTGGGCGGATGGGGATATCAGCAACAAGATTGTCAGTGTCACGTTGATCAATGACTCCGTGGTAGAAGCCGATGAGGGTTTCATGGTGACCTTGAGCAATCCTGTCAATGCGATCCTCTCGGATGTCACGACCGCCTTGGCGGTGATCCTCGATGATGAATTGAAGTCCGGCTCGATTGATCCAGTGTTCACGGCATCGGCCAACGGTCCGGTGTTGAGCTTGAGCATCCGGCCGGGAGCCAGCTTGGGTGATATCACCTTGGGCGGCGACTTCACGATTGTGGATGCGCTTACACGCACGAATGTGGCCCAGATCTCCATAGATGGTACTGCTTACACGGGCTTTGACGCCGGTCGCATCACCTTGGGTGGCACGGGGGCGGTTGTGCGGGTCGTGTCGGTTTACACGAATGGTAATAATGTGGGCAAAGTGCTCATCGCCGGCCGATTTGATTCCATCAATGGAACTTCACGCAACAATATCGCTCGTTTGAACAATGACGGTTCATTGGATACTACGTTTGACCCGGGACTTGGAGCGAACGCGCCGATCAATGCCTTGGTGGTGCAAGCCGATGGCCGGATACTGATTGCTGGTGACTTCAACCGGTATAACATCTCCGATCGTAATTTCGTCGCCCGTATTCAAAGCGATGGTTCCGTTGATCCGACGTTCGATCCGCTCGCCGGTGCGAATGGTCCGATCAGTGCCTTGGCTTTGCAAAGTGACGGTCGAATCTTGGTCGGCGGCGATTTCTCCCAGTTCAACGGCACGCCGAGTCCTAAGCTGGCCCGCTTGCTGACTGGTGGTTCGTTGGATACAGCGTTCTCAACCGCCATCGGGGCTGGTTTCAACAACGCAGTATTCGCCCTGGCAGTTCAGTCGGATGACCGTGTGCTGGTGGGTGGCGCATTTACTCAATTCGATACCAATGCTGCTCCCCGATTGACCCGCCTGAACAGCAATGGCTCCATGGACTTGACTGGGTTTACCGGCCTTGGAATCGGCTTCAACGATTCCGTGTTCGCCATCGCCTTGCAGAGTGATCGCAAGATTCTGGTGGGCGGTAATTACACCAGCTTCCAAGGGGTGCCACAGAATCGCATCATCCGTCTGACCAGTACTGGTGCACGTGATACCACGATGAACTTTGGCAGCGGTGCCGACAGCTTCATCAGCAGTATCGTTATCCAACCCGACAATAAGGTGGTAGTCGGCGGTGGGTTCCAGCACTTCGATTCCCAAGTGCGTCCTTACATCGCCCGGTTGAACAATGGCACGAATACTGGATCGGGTGTGCTGCAATTCTCGGTGACGGACTTCCCGGTTTACGAGAATGGCGGTTCAGTGACACTTACCGTCAAGCGCATCTTGGGCACGGAGAATCCGCTCTCGGTAGAAGTTGCGTTCATCGATGGCTCAGCGGTGCAAGGTGTGAACTATATCCTCCCGACCTCTCGCGTATTGGATTTCGCCGAAGGTGAAGCGGTCAAGACTTTGGTCGTCAACATTCCGGATGATCCGGATGGTGCCGTGGTGAACCCGGTCCGTCAGTTCACTGCCCGTCTGGTCAATGCCACGAATCATGTGACTCATGCGGTGACGGATATCATCTCCAGCCGGGATTCTGCTACTATCAGCATCATCGACAACGAAACCGTTATCGGCTTCCAGACGACCAGCTTTGTGGTTGCTGAGAACGGCTTGAACGCCCTCATCGTGCTCAACCGTACGGGTGGCAGCAATGATCCGGTCACCGTCCGTTTTGAAACCACGATTGGCACGGCTTCTGAGATCTTGGACTATCTCTCCGTGACCAACGACCTGCTCTGGCTGGCGAACGACATGTCGCCGAAGACCATCCTGGTTCCGGTTGTGGAAGACTCGCTGGTGGAAGGGATTGAAACCGTCGGTCTGCAGATCGTCGGATACGCCGGTCCGGTTTTGCCCGGTATCACCAATGCCGTGCTGAGCATCTTGGATAATGACTTCAGTTCGGGCATCATTGCCTTCGAGTCGGCGACCTACAACGCCATTGAAGGTCAGACCGCGCAGATCGCCGTGGTACGCACCAATGGCAGCTCGGGAATTGTTTCTGCCCTGCTGACGGTCAATAACGGAACCGCTTTGGCTGGCTCGGATTATCTGAGCACCAACATTCTGGTGACTTTCGCCAACGGTGAAAGCCGCAAGGTGGTGGAGATCAACACCAAGGACGATGCTTTGCAGGATGACGGAGAAAACTTCTTCATCCACTTGGGCAATGCCAGCGGTGGGGCAGTCCTCGGCCTGTCGGATGCCACGGTCACGATTGATGATAATGACGTGACCATCGGCTTCACGGCAGCATCGCTGAACGTGGCGGAAAGTGATACCACCCTGTTCCTGACGGTGACTCGCTCCGGACTAGATACCCGCACGTTCATAGTGGACTACGCTACGGCCAATATTTCCGCCCAGGCCGGTCTGGATTATGTGCAGACCAATGGTGTGGTTGTCTTCGGTCCCAACGAGTTCAGCAAAGTGGTGGCGGTGCAGGTCAAGGATGACTTCATCATTGAAGGAGCGGAAAGCTTCCGTGTCAATCTGAGCGGCACGAATCTGAGCCTGCTCGGCTTCACACAGACCACGATCAATATCGATGACAACGATCTGGCGACAGATCTCGAAGTCCTGATAACGGTCAATAATCCTGTCAAAACGAATACGACGGTTCGTTATACCCTCTTGGTCACCAATTATGGTCCGAGCGACATCAGCGGCGTGACGTTGACCAACATCCTGCCTGCTTCGTTGCAACTGAGTTCTATCAGCGTGACGAACGTGACCACCAACGGCAATGCGCTCATCTTCGATTTGCCGGTGCTGGCCAAGGCGACCGGTTATATCGTGCAGATCGATGCGTTGGATACCAATGGTATCATCCGTTCCGTCACCAACGTGGCTTATATCGGGTTGCCAGCTTCGACCAATGATTTGAACCTGGCCAATAATGTCACGACCAACGTGACCACCCTGCGCGGACCTGGACCTTACCTGGCCATTGAATCTTTGAGCATCGCCTCGGAGACGCCTGGCCCGGCCAATGGTGCCTTTGATATCAATGAGCAGGCCAACGTGATTGTGACATTCCGCAATCTGGGTGATCAGCCTACCGTTGCCGCTGCCGCATCCTTGGGTGCAACTGGCGGGGTGGTATTGCATGCTGGCCCGCAGAATGCCACGTTGGGAGCACTGGCACCTAATGCCACGGCCACGCGTAGCTTCAACTTCACCACCACGGGCACGAACGGTGGCACTCTCACGCTGACCTTCGCGCTGACGGATACGGGTGCCATCACTTATGATCCGGGTGTGCTTCGCTACCGTTTGGGTGGTTCTACCCAGGCTGGTTCAACAAATCAGATCACTATCAACGCGATGGGTGACGCTACGCCGTATCCTGACCAGACGGTTGTCTCAGGCTTGGTCGGCATCTTGGATAAGGTGTCGCTGACGATCAGTAATCTTTCTCACAGCTTCCCGGCGGATATCGATATGCTGCTCGTGGCTCCTAACGGCCAGGGTGTAGTGGTCATGTCCGACGTGGGGCAAGGATTCCAAGTGACGAACGTCACGTTCACCATCAGCGATCAGGCCACGTTGATCCTGCCGCAGAGTGCCCGTCTCACCAATGGTCTATCCTATCGTCCGGCAGACTACGATGTGAACGGGGATTCGGATGACTTCGGTGTCGCCGCTCCGGTCGGTCCTTACTTCCCGACCTTGTCCTCCTTCCGCGGCATTGATCCGAACGGCGTCTGGCGCCTGTTCGTCCGGGATGACACAACGGGTGACTTCGGCGCGATTTCCAATGGCTGGTCGTTGAACATCACCACGGTGTTCCCGGCTAACCCGACGGCGAGCTTGGTGATTGCTGGCACCCAGACAGCGGGACCGCTGCTGGTTGGCGCTGACCAGACCTACACCTTGCTCGTGACCAACCGTGGGCCGGCTACGGTGAACAGTGTCTATGTCACGAACCTCTTCAGTGGCAACTTCACGCTCATCGCGGCCAGCAACTCGGTGAACGGTGCCATAACCCTGCCGAGCGGCCGGGTGGTGCTGGCACTGGGAACCATGACTAATGGTTCGGTGATCACCAACGTGATCACGGTGCGTCCGACCACTTCGGGATCGTTCACCAATATCGCGACGGTGGGCATTGCCAGCACGGAAACAGATCCGTTCTTGGGCGACAACACGTTGATCTTCTCGCAGACCATCGGTGCCAATGCCGATCTCGCTGTGGGTGTGGTCACCAGTCCGGTGGGTACGGTGGCCTTGGGCAACAATCTGACCTATACCATCAGCCTGACGAACCTCGGTCCGTCTACGGCCACGGGCGTAGTCATCACCAATGTCCTGCCAACCGGCGTGAACTACGTCTCTGGCACCGCGTCACAAGGTGTGGTTTCTCGCTCCGGCAGTTTGGTTACGGCTACGTTGGGCAGTGTCGGTGTGAACGGGACGGTGCAAATGACCATCGTGGTAACTCCTACCGCTGCAGGAAGTCTGACGAACACCGTCACGGCAGCCTCTCCGGTGGCTGACGCCAACACGGCCAACAATGTTGCCGTAAGCACTACGACTGCGGTGACCGATTCCGCAGACTTGCAGATCTCATTGGTTGGCACTCCTAATCCAGTGACCGTGGGCGGTAATATCACTTACGCGATCTCGGTAACGAACCGTGGTCCTTCCACAGCTTCTGGCGTGGTGGTGACTAACCCGGTTCCAGGATCGGTGACGCTGGTGTCCTTCACGACACCGCAAGGCTCGGCCGCCAATGTGTCTGGTGCGGTGGTGTTCAGCTTGGGTTCCATACCGACCGGCACGAATGTGACGATGCAAGTGGTCGTCACGACCGGTGCGGCTGGTGCGGTGAATAGCACGGCTCTGGTGTCGGCGAGCGGCACGTTTGATCCGGTGGCGGGCAACAATTCCGCCACGGTGGCGATCGCTGTGCAGAATCCTTCGGCTGATATCGACCTGGGAGCCGCTACGTTGCTCGCGGAGAGCATGACTCCGGTCAATGGCGCGATTGACCCGGGCGAGACGGTTACCGTAAATCTGGAGCTGGTGAACAAAGGTGCTTTGGGCACGGCTAATCTGGTTGCCACCTTGCTGCCGACGGGTGGTGTGGCGACCAACAGCGGCCCGCAGATCAAGACCTACGGGGCAATTGCCTCGGGTGCATCTGCAGCGCAGAACTTCACCTTCAGGGCCAATGGCAACTTGGGTGATACGCTGAGCGTCACCCTGCAGCTCCAAGATGGAGCGGTCAATCTGGGCACGGTAACGTTCACCTTCCAATTGGGCGAATCGGAACGAGTTGGTTCCTCCACGCTGATAGCTGGCGTGGATGTTGGTCCGGCTTTGACTTATCCGTCCCTGGTCACGGTTAGTGGAGTCCCGGGCACCGTGCTGAAGGCTACGGTGACCTTGAGCAACGTGACGCATACGTTCCCGGGTGACTTCGACATCCTGTTGGTCAGTCCGACGGGCAAGAAAGTGTTGCTGGTATCCGATGTGGGTGGTGGTTTCGCCATCAGCGGCGTGAACATCACCTTGGATGACAATGCCTCGTCGTCGCTGCCCCAATCCGGGACGATCACCGACGGTGTGTATAAACCGTCCAATTATGTCAACTCACTGGTTGATCCAGACTCTACGGTAGATCCGTTCGCGGCTCCGGCTCCGGCTGGTCCTTATGCGGCCACCTTGGCTGAATTGGTGGGCACGAATCCTAATGGCCAATGGAGCCTGTATGTGGTGGATGACCAGACGGGCAATATCGGCAGTGTCGGTGGCTGGAGTTTGAGCATCGTGACCGTGGCCACGTTGGCCCCGTCGGCCGATGTCGTGCTGACAGTGTCGGCTACGCCAGCGCCGGTCACCGTTCGTTCCAATCTGACCTATACCCTCACGGTGACCAACAGCGGTCCCAATGGGGTCTCGGGAGTAGTCGTCAGCAATGCATTGCCAGTTGATGCGCGGGTAATTTCCCTCGCCACGACCCAAGGCACAATCATCACCAATGGTGCCGGTTCAGTGATCTGGAACATTGGAGCGCTGGCCGCCAATGGCCAATATCAAGCCGTTATCGTGATGGTGCCGGACCTGCCGGGCAGCATCACCAATGTGGCCACCGTGACGCATACGGATATCGAGCTGAACGCTTCGAACAACAGTGTCACCACGGTATCTACGGTGACTGGTGTAGCCCTATCGGGTGACTCGGTCACGGTGACGCCCGGTAACATTTCCCTGACGCTGGTTGGTCAGCCAAATGTCACTTACATCGTGGAAGCTTCCACGGATTTGGTTAACTGGGTTGTGATCAGTACGCAGTCCAGTCCGGATGGTATCATTACCATCAACGATCCGGCGGGAACCAGCAACGCGCTCAGGTTCTACCGGGCGCGTCAGCAATAGCCCTTGATCCAAAGCCGCCGTGGCCAAACCACGGCGGCTTTTTTGTTGGGAGATGAGCGCAGATTCTGCTTGGACTGGGGCAGGGGTGTTATATGTTTTTTGTCGTTACCACAACTACGTCAACCACGTTTAATCATTTTTTGTGCACATGAAATCCGCTCATTCCACCCTTGGCCTGAAGCAATTTGGCTGGACGGGATTTAAGCGCATTTGCCTTCTGTCACTTGCCGGGCTGCTGGCCGTTTCTCCGGGAACGGTTTCTGACGTGCGTGCAGCCGAGGCAATTCCAGAGGTCAGGCAGTTCACCGTGAAAGATGGTGACAATACCCAGTCTTTTGCCGTCGCCATGGATCGTCTGTACGTAAAGACTAAGGGCGAGGACGGCGTCGTGACGCAGATCGGCCAGCAGGGAACTCTCGCTGACGTGATCGCTAAGATGGGTGCGCATAAAAAGAACAATGACACCCAGGTGATGCTGATGGTGGAAGAAACGGGGAAGGCCGTTGACCCGACGAGGGTGCGGACGCTCTCCCGCAAAGTTCTGGTGCAACTGGCTGAAGGTGTGGATGACAAAGCCTTGGCGGCCAAGGTGGGTGCCTCCTCCAAGGGGCGCATTAGCTATGCGCCTCAATATTGTTTCTTTGAATCCCCCCTGCCTCACGGCGCATTGGTGGTCAGCGCAGCTTTGAAAGGTCAGCCAGGCGTGATCAGCGCAGAACCGCAAGTCAGCCGGGACATGGTTAAGCGCCTCTCTCCGAATGACACGTTGTTTCCCCAGCAGTGGCATCTCTTTAACTCGGGACAATTGGGCGCGGTGGCCACCATCGATATCAATGTGACCAATGTGTGGAATACCTACCGGGGCAATGGCACACGGATACTTATCGTTGATGATGGTTTGCAGATGAACCACCCGGACTTGGCTGCCAATGTGGATGCCACGTTTGGCTATGATTTTCGCGATAATGATTCTGATCCCAGTCCCACAGATCCCAGCGATGCTCACGGCGTCTCGGTGGCTGGCATTGCGGCAGCGCGGGGCAATAACGGACTCGGTGTGTCAGGCGTAGCCTTCGAGAGCCGGATTAGCGGGGTTCGCTTGATCGGTCCCGGGACGGTGACACTGGACGAGGAAGCCCAAGCGTTGAGCTATAGCAACATGGTGTTCCAAGTAAGCAACAACAGTTGGGGTCCCTCGGATGATGGTTCGGTTTACCCCTTGCCCAGTCTTACGGAAGCCGCCTTCGTGAATGGCACCACGACTGGTCGTGGCGGTCGCGGTGTGATCTATGTATGGGCAGGTGGTAATGGCGGTTTGGGCGACAACTCCAATCTCGATGGTTACGCCAACTCGATTTACACGATTGCCGTGGGGGCTCTGAACGATCAAGGCGTACGCGCTTCCTACAGCGAGCAAGGCGCCAATCTCGTGGTGTCCGCCCCTTCGGGACGGGATTCAACCCGTCCGCAAGGTTCAACCACTACTGATATCACGGGCAACTCGGGATATAGTCCCGGGCCGGGCGACCTGGCTGACGCTGATTATACTCAGCTGTTCAATGGTACCTCATCTGCGGCCCCGGTGGTGACCGGTGTGGTGGCCCTGCTGCTGGAAGCCAATCCCAATCTGGGCTGGCGTGACGTGCAAGAAATCTTGATCCGCAGCGCCCGGAAGATCAACCCGCTAGACCCGGGTTGGACGGTGAATTCGGCCGGTTATAATTTTCACCATGACTACGGTGCCGGCATGGTGAATGTCCAAGCCGGTGTCAATATGGCTTTGGGCTGGACCAATTTGCCCGCGCAAGTTTCGTCGATATCGACTCTCACCGGCCTGGCGTTGCCCATTCCGGATAACAACATCGCAGGGGTCACGGTCCAGTTTAACATCAGCGATACTGCTTTGCGGGCTGAGCATGTGACGTTGAACGTGGACATTCCGCATACCTTCCGCGCAGATCTGGAGATCGTGCTGACGTCTCCGACGGGTACGCAGAGCCGGATGGTGGAACGCCGTGGATTTGATCCGGGCAGCTACAATAATTTCCGCTTCATGACGGTGCGGCATTGGGGTGAACGCGCCGCCGGCACTTGGACACTGCGGGTATCGGATCGGGCGGGCAATGACGTGGGAACGTTGGCTTCCGCACGATTGCAGGTTTTCGGTACGGATGTGTTTCCTTCCACGCCTGGTCTTTCCATCGGTGACGTTACGGTGCTGGAAGGCAACACGGGCGTGACCAACGCCGTCTTTTCAGTAAATATGTACCCTCCGGCTGCTGTCCCGGTGACCGTCGCTTACACGACGGTCAGTCTGACCGCCACAGCCGGATCAGATTTCGTGGCCACTAATGGCATCCTGACTTTTGCGGCAGGCACTACCAATCAAACGATCACCGTGGCCGTGAACGGGGATCAAGCCATCGAGCAGAATGAGCAGTTCAGGGTCACAATCAACAGTTCCACTCCGGGTGTGCTCATCACGGACGGCGCTGCTTTGGGATCGATTTTGGATGACGATTTGGGTGCCTTTCCAGATCTGGTGATCACACCGACGACGAATGTTCTCCAGTTGGTCAGTTCGGTGATTGCTACGAACACCGGATTTATTGTTCGTGGGGCGCAGTTAAAGGCACATAACGGCGGCGGTTTCACAAGTTCTGGCACCTTTCAATTGGTGGGACCTTCGCCGCATACCTATGGACTGACGTTGCCCGGTTTGGTGATTTCCTCCGGTCATGTAGACGACTATGAAACCGGTCCGGATTTGCAGCCTGGCAACACAACCGCCTTCGGCGTGGCTGCGGATGCCGGTCAGGAAGCGTTATTGGATACCATCACTGGCGGTATCTGGGATCACAATGATGTGACCCAGTTGGATATCTATTTCGACGTGGTGCCAGGATCGAACAATGTCACTTTCCAAGTGGTATTCGGCTCGGAAGAGTATCCGGACTTCGTGGGGTCTCCGTTCGTAGACGGATTCGGCATCTTCCTGAACGGTACGAATATCGCCTTTGAAAGCGGCTTGCCGATCAATATCAATCATCCTTCTTTTTCGGCTTTGATTGGTACGGAGTTGAACGGCGTGATGGCACCTGCGGGACGGGCGGTGCTTACCTTCTCGGCTTTGGTGGCACCCAATTCGACCAATAACGTCCTGACTTTCATCGTGGCGGATACCACGGATGACATTCTCGACACCACGGTCTTTGTATCATCACTGGCCGCCGTGCAGCCGCCGCCAATTCCGGTGGCGAATATTCTGGACGCTCCGGCTGTGATAGAAGGCAGCGGGGTCACCAATATCGTCAATTTCCCCGTCCAACTATCACTGGTTTCCACGCAACAAGTGTCAGTCGCCTATCTGGTTGCTAATGGCAGAGCGAAACGTGGTGAAGACTACATCGGAACTTCGGGCCGGATAATCTTCCCGCCCAATGTCACCAACCAGGTGATTTCGGTGCCCATCATCGGCGATCTTATTGATGAGCCTGAAGAGGGTTTCACGGTGGTTATTTTCTCTCCTTCCAATGCGTTTGTGGGCCGTGCTCAGGCATTCACCACTATTGTGGATGATGATGCCCAGGCGGCCAAGATATCCATTTCGGACGCCGTAGTCACAGAAGGCAATTCGGGCACCACCGATCTGACGTTCCACATCCGGCTTTCGGAACCCAGCGGCCATGTGGTGACGGCCAATTACGGTACGGCTCCCGGAACTGCTGCGGTGGGATTGGATTATTTGCCGCAATCAGGAACGCTGGCTTTCGAACCGGGAGAAACCGACAAGACATTCGTGGTCAAGGTAGTGGGCGATTTGATCCATGAAGGAGATGAAACTTTCTTCTTAAACCTTTCGTCATCCGCGTTTGCGACGATCGATGATAATCAAGGCCAGGCTACGATCACCGATAATGATGCTGTGCCGACATTGTCCGTGGCTGATGTTTCGGTGACAGAAGGTGATTCGGGTGCGGCCAGTATGGTATTCACGGTTAAGCTTTCCAATCCGACGTCATCCTCGGTGACCGTTGATTATGCCGCGATTGATGGCACAGCCACGCTGGCTGATGGCGATTACCTCAGTTCGAGCGGAACGCTTACCATTCCTCCGGGCCAGGCTCAAGCCACGGTGACGGTGGTGGTGAATGGCGATCTGGTGGAAGAGCCTAATGAGACGGTGATTCTCGACTTGAGCAATCCGAATGGAGCAGCGGCGGGCGACATGCAGGCTATTGGCACGATCGCGAATGACGATGGTCCGCATCTGTCCATCGTTGGCGTGCGGGTGCAAGAAGGCGCGGTTGGCACCACCACGGATGCCGTTTTCACAGTGAACCTAGTGAAGCCGGATGCCTCTACGGTGACGGTGGAGTATGAAGTCATCGCCGGTTCGGCTGCTGCCGGAGTGGACTATGTGACGGGCGCTGGTTTGCTCACCTTCCCGGATGGGACGATCAGCCTGCCCATCACGGTGGTTGTCAATGGTGATGCACTTTCGGAAACGAACGAGACTTTCACGGTGCGGCTGAAGAATATCAATCGCGGCACCATTGCCGTGAGCGATGCTCAAGGCGTGATTGTGGATGATGATACTGCGGCCAATTTGGGCATTGGCATCACTCTGCCGGTCACGAACATCTATGTCGGCCATCCGTTTACCCTGGTGCTGAAGATGACAAACCAAGGGACTTATGGAGCAACGAACGCAGTCATCGAGCACGTTCTGCCCGCAGGCTTCCAGCTGCTCTCCGGCGCCTTTGGCTCAGTCACGGGGACGGTTGGCCAAGTTGACGGTACGGTGCGGGGAGTGATCCCAGTGCTGGCCAACGGCTCATCGGCAGAGCTTTCTCTGCAAGTTGTCGGCAGTGGAGCAGCGGTGACGACCTTCGGGGCGACGGTGAGTTCCGATCAATTCGACGATGTTCTGGCGGACAATGAAGCAAGTGTAGATCAGGAATTGCTGGAACCGGTGGTGTTTGTCGTCAAGGAAGGCAGCCTGTTGGTTTCGGAAAACTTGCTGCCTGCCAATCGCGGATTGGATTCCGGTGAAACGGTGACGATGTCGTTCGCACTCAAGAACACCGGCAAAATCGCGACGACCAATCTGGTGGCGATTCTGCGCAATGAAAACGGCGTCTCCACCAGCGAACCGGCCAAGGTATATGGTTCAGTGGCGGCTGGCGGTACCGGGGTGGCCCGGGACTTTGTGTTCTCAGTGCAAGGTGCGGGCGGTTCCACGGTGTCCCCGGTGCTGGATCTGTATGACCTGACGGCGATCGGCTCCAATTCACTGGGCAGCATCACCTTTGACTTCCAATTGGCGGAAAGCAGCACGGTCACTTCCGGTTCGCCCATCACGATCCCGGCGGTTGGTTCGGCGGCAGTTTATCCTGCGACGGCCAACATCTCCGGGCTGCAAGGGCGGGTGGCGAAGGTCACGGTGCAGATCAATGGCATCACTCATGGATTCCCGGATGACTTGGATATCCTGCTGGTCGCGCCGAATGGCAAAGGCGTGATCCTGATGTCGGATGCTGGAGCTGGCATTGATCTGGTCGGAGTGAATCTAACCTTTGCGGACAGTGCCACGTTAAGCTTGCCAGACACGGCCAAGATCAACTCAGGCCAGTACAAACCCACGAACCATGGCGGCGGTGACACCTTTGCGGGCGCACCCTCCGGACCTTATGGCACGCAATTGGAATCGTTCATCGGCATCGTGCCCAACGGTGACTGGCAATTGTACATCGTGGATGATGGTGCTGGCGACGGCGGCAATATCACGAGCTGGAGCCTGAGTATCGAAACGACGATTCCGGCGGATCCAGTGGCTGAATTGGCGGTCAGCGGCTCCAGTACGCCAAACCCGGTCTTCGTGGGGCAAAACTTTTTCTATACGATCACCGTTACGAACGGGGGGCCGGCAGCGGCGAGCAATCTGCGGCTGACCAGTGTGCTGGCCAATGGGGTAACCTTGGTGAACAGCATACCTGCGGTCTCATCCTCGGCGGGTAGCGAGTTGATTTTCAACCTGGGTAACTTGGCGGTCGGTGCTTCCCAAGTGGTGGTGATTGAGGCGGTCAGCAGCGCTTCTGGCACACCCACGAATCTGGTTTCTGTGGTTTCCGACCAGCTCGATCTGCAGAATCAGAAT
>CALRJY020000039.1:0-59731 GCA_943367715.1 Chitinophaga pinensis
GAGCCGCCGAAGCGGCTCCGCTTATGCTCAATTACTTGACGCCCATCAGGATCGTGATGATCAGAGCACCTTCCGCGAGCGCGGCACTCAAGAGCGCTTGCACGAGGATTTTGCCTGACGCACCCGGATTACGGCCAACGGCTTCGCAAGCCTTGTAACCGATCAGACCGAGGGCAATGGTACCACCCAGAGCGGCACCAGCGATGGCGATATTACCTGTCATTATTTTACTTTGTTTGGTGTTGCTCAACAACCCCCGCAGAACATTGCCACGGTCCGGTTGTCGAAATTGTTTTTAGTGATGTGCCTCTTTTTCACCCGCCGCCTCATGCGCATCATCATGCCGGCACATCAACGCCGTGAACACGGCGGTCAAAAGCGTAAAGACCAGCGCCTGGATGGCACCGACCATCAATTCCAAGAAATAGAACGGCAATGCCGCCAGAAAACCACCCTTGTGCAACATCGTCTCCAGCAGTGTTTCACCCGCGTAAACATTACCGAACAGACGGAAATTCAAGGTCACCGGACGGATCATGATGGAGATGACTTCCAAAAAGCCCACCAGGAAGAACATGACGAACAGCATCATGCGCATGCCGCCCTGCGCCTCACCGTGATAAACAAAGATGTGCGAGAAAACCCCGCCCACGCCATTGTGCTGGATGGACCAGATGATCCACATCATGAAAAAGCCCAGCGCCAAGGCCAGCGTCATGTTCATGTCCGCATTGGCACCACGGAGCACCGGATGCGTGATATGCATGTGCCCCGCTGCATCAGTTTCACCCCAGCCAAACGTGCCCACACCCGGCAGCAGACCAAACCAGTTAGCGGAAAGGATGAACAGGAAGACCGTCGCAAAGAACCAGAACGTCTGCTTCGTCAGTTTCGGCCCCAAGATACCGGCCAAGAAATCAGAGAGAGATTCAACCACCCATTCAGCGAAGTTTTGCAGCCCCTTTGGAACCAATTGCACGTTCTTCGTGGCGAGCTGCGCGAAAATGATCAACCCCACAGCCACCAACGCCATCACCAGCATCGAGTTCGTGATCTTGAACGCAAACCCATCCGTGATCTGGATGGATTTAAGAACGGGAGCCGCCAAAGGCAACGTATGAGCCACCTTGTGTTCCCCGCCCTCAGGATGAGCCGCATCCCCAGCGTGACCAGCCGCCTCACCAACCGCATTGGTGGCCGCATGCAAAGTGTCCTGCACGGCTGGCGCTGCAGCTTCAGCAGCCAGACCGAACAGTGGCAGGGCCAACAAGGCCACTGCCGCCAAAATGGATTTCAGCGTGCGCATTAAAATTTACCCTAAACACGTCTGCGAACCCTTATAAAAGGACGCATTCGTACTTCGTTACATCCGAAACGGTCCGGCAGAGTGACCCATCGTGAAATTTTTCACAAGCGATTTTTTTGAACAAAAAGGACGAATTCTCGTCTACTAATCCGCTGAATCAGTAATTCCTTTCATACCCCCTGATTTCAGCCAGTTTCCATCTTCAACCCGCAAACCGTCACGGCCGCGGCGCCTGTCAGAATAATGAAAAAACCGCCCTCAGCACCCTGGCTGACGGCGGTTTTATACAGATTTCTTGGGAGTTTGCTTAGAATCCCACCATCTCCACCTCGAAGATGAGCGTGGCATTGGGCGGAATGACACCACCCGCACCGGAGGCCCCGTAACCAAGCTGCGGCGGGATGATCAGGACGCGTTTCTCGCCCTTCTTCATATCCACCAGCGCTTCATCCCAACCGGCGATGACCTGGCCGACGCCTACCGTGAATTCCAGCGGTTCGCCGCGCTCCACCGAGCTGTCGAACACCATGCCATTCACGAGCTTGCCCGTGTAATGCGCCTTGATGTCCGTGCCGGCCCTGGGCTTGTCGCCCTTGCCTTCGGCCGTCACCAAGTATTGCAACCCAGTCGGGCTGGCGACCAACGTGGCTTGGGGATGCTTCACCTTCAGGCTGGCGATGGCGTTGTCCAGTTGTTCTTGTTCGCGACTCATAGCTTAAGCGTTTTGGGCGATCAGAGGCTCACCAGCTCGACTTCAAAGATGATCGTCGCATTCGGCGGGATGCCATTGCCACCCTGCTCGCCAAAGGCCAGCGACGGCGGAACGATCAAAATGCGCTTGCCGCCTTTTTTCATGCCCGTGACGCCCTCCGCCAAACCAGGCATCGTGCGTCCGAGGTCCAGCGGCACCGCCTGGCCGCGCTTGGTCGTGTCATCCAGCAGTTCACCCGTCGCCAGCTTGGCCACGATGTGCACATTGGCTTTGCCGTCGGCTTTGACCGCATCGCCCGTTCCATCCGTCACCGTGAGATAGTTAAGACCCGACTTCGTGGTCACCAGTTCCGATTTGGGGAACCGGGCTTTGAGCTCGGTGACCACCGATTCCGCCGCTTTTTTCGCGGCTTCCGCTGATTTCTTGCGGGATTCCGCCTCGCGGGCACCAGCCCCCTTCAACAGCGCGTCGAACGCGGCCTGATCGGCCTTGAACGCCTTGGCCTTGTCGCCCTGACGGATGATTTTCACCGTATTCATCTTCACTTCGTCATTCGGGCGGTCGGCTGCGCCCTTGGGCACATCACCGATGGCTTTCACGACGTCCTGGCCCTTGATGACCTTGCCGAAGACGCTGTGCTTGCCGTCCAAATGCGGCGTGGCTCCCAACGTGATGAAAAACTGGCTGCCATTGCTGCCCGGACCGGCATTGGCCATGGAGAGGATGCCTGCGCCGGTGTGCTTCAAAGCTGGATCGAACTCATCAGGAAAGCGATAACCCGGACCGCCACGGCCAGTGCCTTCAGGATCGCCCGTTTGGACCATGAAACCCGGGATGACGCGGTGAAAAACCACGCCGTCATAGAATTTCGTGCCCTTGGGCTTGTTGGAGTCCTTGGTGCCTTCCGCCAAGCCCACGAAGTTCGCCACCGTGAGCGGCGTCTTCTCGAATTCGAGCTGGATGAGGATTTTGCCCTTCGTGGTGTCAATCTCCGCGTAGAGCCCGTCTTGCTGATTGTCTTGTGCCATGGTTGAAAAAGGTGTCGTGGTGGCCATGAGCAGGCCTCCCAGTAGCAGGGAACGGATCACTGATTGCTTCATATAGTTAGTCTCGGTTTTGGAACTTTCAACTTATTGGACGCCCAAACTGGTCCGCCGGTTCATCGCAAAATGGCGTGACAAACCCGCGGCAGAGGCGGAAGTTAGCCCACGTTCCGGCTGAAAGGCAACGGACAACCTTATCATGCAAGCAAATAAAGAACAGGCCGTCATCAAGACGAACAAGGGCGAAATGGTCGTGGAATTCTGGCCAGACGTTGCGCCCAAGACCGTGGAAAACTTCAAAAAGCTCGCCAGCTCAGGCTTTTACGATGGCACCTGCTTCCATCGCATCGTCAAAGGCTTCATGATCCAGGGCGGCGATCCGCTGACCAAAGACCCGGAAGAAGAACACCGCTGGGGCACGGGCAATCCCGGCTGGAAGATCAAGGCCGAGTTCAATGAGCGCCCGCATGTGCGCGGTGTCCTCTCCATGGCCCGCTCTCAGGACCCGAATTCCGCCGGCAGCCAGTTCTTCATCTGCTTGGGGGATGCCAAGTTCCTTGACCGTCAATACACCGCTTTCGGCAAAGTCATCACGGGCGATGATGTCTTGGGCCTCATTGGCGATACGCCGACCGGTATGGCCAACGGTGGCGAACGCAGCAAGCCCAAGGAACGCATCGCGGTGGAGAGCATCCGCATCACTCCCGCCACGGCTTAACCGATTTGCCCATGGACCACGAACAGCTAGCGCAGGTGCTCGTGGCCATGGGTTGTCCCAAAGAAAAATCTCTGGAGATGGCAGGACAGCTCGATAAGCGGGCCCACCAGCTCGCGGAAACCAAGGGGAAAACGTACGAAGAAGCGCTCACCCACCTCCTGACGCTGATGCGGCAGGGCTGGGCGGCCAAAGAACGGGGACTATGATTCACCAGGAGAACTCATGAGTGACAAGATCAAGCCATGGCCGCTAGTCGAATCGCGGGCGCTGAACAACTACCGCATCTTCACCACGCGCGCCGACCGCAAGACCTCTCCCCGCACCCACCGGGAGATGGAATTCTACGTCATCGAATCCCGGCATTGGGTGAACATCATCGCGCTCACTGCGAAGAACGAGATCGTGATGATCGAGCAATATCGTCATGGCACGAACACGATCGAGTTGGAAATCCCCGGCGGCATCATCGATGGCAATGACACTTCACCAGTAGAGGCTGGCGTGCGTGAATTATTGGAAGAAACCGGCTTTGAAGGGGGCGATGCCATCTTGCTGGGTCAGGTCGCCGCGAATCCCGCCATCATGAACAACACCTGTTACACCGTGTTGGTTCGCAATTGTCATTTCACTTCCGAAACGCGTTTCGATACGGGTGAAGACATCATCACCCGGCTCATCCCGGTGAGCGAACTCCCGGAACTTGTCCGTTCTGGAAAGATCCAGCACTCCCTCGTCGTGGTGGCCCTTTACCACTTCGACCTTTGGCAGAGAGCCCAAGCCAAGTGACGCCGTTTGGCGAGCCTCACTTAATCTTTTCCTTGGCCTTCAACCGGACAAGGATCGCTGCGGATGGCCCTGCCGCATGGGCACCATCCATCCCGCCATCTCCCACGGGGAAATGCTTGAGCGCAGCCTCCATGATCTTGCTGCCCTCTTCCTGATAGCCGCCTCCGAATAACGAGATGCCAAGCTGGAATCCACGCTTCGGCTCCTCGGACAAGTCATAGTGTTTGGGCGTGGATGAAGTCATGTAAGGCGAACTCGCCTGCCCTGTATTGGGCTCCGTCATCGGCGCGATATGTTTCGCCGCAAACTCCTGCGCCTTGTGGATGGCCGCGTCCAGTTTGGGTTCGCGAAAGGCCGGATTGTAGTGCTGCAACTCCATCAACTCCTGCACCGTCAGCATGAAGTAACCGAGGATGTCTTTATCCTTGGGATTGTTGCCGTTCAGGTTGTAATGCCAGAATCCATCCTTGGTTTGTGCGGGGATAAGCTGGCTGTAAATGAATTTGTCCGCCTTGTCCTTCAGCTTCTTGGCCAATTCCGGTGCGATCTCCCGTAATGCCCCGCTCAACATGCCGGCCGACATCGCCATGGCCGCACTCTTGTTGATGATGGAAGGTTTGCTCAGCGGCACCTTGGGTTCGCCAGTTTCTACATCGACATCTTGCGCCCACCATCCGTTCTCGCTCCAGGCATAGTCATCCACGACCTTGCCGAGATACACCAGGTCATTGGTCCGCCCTCCTTCTTTGTGCAGAATATAACCAAGATTGGCCGTGTAAAAACCGAACGCCGGCGGACCGCCTCCGATAAACTTTTCACCGTCTCCTTTTTCCTTTTCCTTGATCGGCAGCACTCCGAATTTCGTCGCCCGCATATCTTTCAGCACCCGGTCCACGAGTTGTAACGATGCGGCCTGATACTTCTTTTCACCGGTGATCTCATACAGGCGGTAAAACGCCAGCGCCTCCTCCCCATTGGCGCCTTTGCCTTTAAGCGTCGCTACTGTGCCGTCCTTTTTGAGCAACAGATCCAGATGCTTGGCCACTGTGGATTGCAGCTTGGCTTTGAAGACATTCGCGTCTGGAATCGCATTTGTCTTCAGCTCAGCCGCAGACACATGCAGCCCGAAAAAAGTGAGGCCAAGGATGAACGTGGAGATTTTCATCATCATGCTACTGAATGAGACGCCTCTCACCCCAGGCAGGTTACAATCAGCGACCAGACTAGCGGTCTTTCACGCTATTCAGCCGTCTTGAGAAACTTCTTCTCCGCCGTATCGTAAATATTCACCGCGCCCAACGTGCTCAACCGGTGCAGCACAAAGTCCGCGATGTCCTTCATCTGCCGGAACTGCTGATACGTGATCACCCCCAGCAACTTCTCCTTGTTCCACGGACTCGGCTGCATCGTCAGCGCGAGCAACGATTTGCCGAGGTAAGGTTGGCGGCCTACTTGCAGTTGTCCCTTCGCGTGCCGCGCTGCCAGCTTGCGCTCCATCTTTTGCAGCCACGCATGATTATCACTGCGCCCCAGCGCGATCACGTTGGCTGTGGACACATCATCCGCCGTCAGCTCCGCATCACTCTTCACGATCAACCGTCCCGTTCGCATCGCGTTCTCACCCCACGAAAACCGCGCCAGCTTCTCCGCTTGCTGCCGCAACAATTCCACTTCCTTCGGCACCGGCGAACGTGCGGGATAAGAAATGATCACGCGTTCGTTGAAGAGATCCATAAACGTGCCGCGCCGCTTCGGTATCACCACCGACTCCGCCGCCTTGCTCTTGCGCTGCTTCAGAAACCATTCCGCCAATGAATCCTTTTTGCGCTCAGCGTCGTAAATCCAGTCCCACGAATTATGCCCCCAGCCGCGCAACTCATCATAGCGCACCTTGCCACCCGCCAGCTTCAGTGCATCCACCATCCGCCGCGCGTTCTCCACAGGTACCACCTCATCCTTCTCTCCATGCACACACCACACCGGCACGGATTTCATCGCCGCCACCGCCTTCACCTCACCACCTCCGCAGACTGGCGCGATCGCCGCCCACTGCTCTGGATACTCACAAGCCAGTTGCCACGCTGCATAACCACCGAGTGATAAACCCGTCAGATATTGTCGCCGTGCATCGATGTGATACCGCTCCTTCACCCAATTCATCGCCTCCCAGATATCCGCCTCACCCGGCCCGGCGTAATCGATATCCCCGCGACCAAACGGGCTGAGCAAAATCATGTCCTCGCGAAATCCCCCTTGATGGATCTCAAAACAATTCTCCGGGATCATCCGGTGATCCGCATCCGACCCATGCAGCACCACCATGAGCGTATATGCCTTCCGCCGCGAATAGGTCTTCGGCACCCAAAGGGCAAAAGGCTGCTCTGAATCGTCCAGCCGGGACGTCAGTGTCGTCGTAAGATAACCTTTGGCCAGCATACTCAGGCGGTTGACAACCGCCGCCCAATAAGGCCAAATCCTGCCTAGCTTTTCACGTCAAATCGGCTGACACGTCCGATGACCGGCTGAAAAGCTCCAAATTAAGCGAGGCTAGCTGACCATGATCACCGCCCGAGCAAACATCGTATTGAAGCTGTTGTTGATGTGCCTGTTCACCACGGCACTCCGCGCCGATGTCCTGACCGCCACCAACACCGTGACCAGCCTCAGTTTTAAGCTCGGCCCCGGCTATTCTACCGCCGGTTATACACTCCAGTTCAGCACCTACGACCCTTCAACCTCCTGGGCCCTTTACAATGTCAACTACGGTTACAGCGGGGAAGTGAAACCCAGCTCTCCCACCTCCTCCACCTACCGCACGGACTATGATGTCCTCAGCGGCGGCAGCAAATACGGTTATGGCTCCGCCTCCTTCACCCTCCCCCTCACCGATACCGATTCAGACGGCTTGGCTGATATCTTGGACATCAAAAAATCCGGCAATTTCACCGCCAGCGGCACCGCCTCAGAATACCTGCCCGCCACCGGCATGAAGTCCTACTCGCTCTCCGGCACCTTCACTCGCGCCAGCGGTTCCAACACCGGTACCTACGCGATCAACAGCAGCAGCGGCTACTCCGTCAGCGGCACCTTCTATCTGACCGGCGGCAACGGCTACTTCACCTATGACACGACCTACAAAACCATCCGGTTCTACGGCGATGCCTTCTCCCTGGGCAGTGGCGGAACAGGTTTTACCACCTACGAGATTCTCAGCCCCACCTCGATCAAAGTGGACTCCTTCCCCTACACCGCTGCCAACAATGCTTACATTTGGGTCAACTCGTTCACCCTGACCCGCTCCGGCACACGCTATACCGCCAAAGGCTCCTTTGAAGATGGCCTGGAGGCCACGTATTGGGACGATTACAAAGATTTTCACATCGTCATCCATGACCTCAATGACGTGGATGGAGACGGCGTACCGGACCTGGCTGACACCAACGTCTTCACCGGGGCCACCATTCACATTCACCCGCAAAGCAAGACCGTCAACCAAGGAGTCAAAACCAACCTCAGCGTCACCGCACTTTCCCCTTATCCCATCACCTATCAATGGTATTTCAATGACCAGCCTTTGACGGGAAAAACCAGCAGCACGCTGACATTCAACAGTGTCCTGGCAGACCAGGCGGGCAACTATTTTGTCATCGTCACCAGCAACGGTAAAAGCAAGACCAGCCAGACCGCGATCCTTACCGTCAACACCCCTCCCAGCATCACTGCGCATCCCCTCGGCACGAACATTGTCATCGGCCGCACTCTGACCTTGAGCGTGGGCGCCTCGGGCACACCCACTCCCACCTACGAATGGTATCGCAACAACACCCTGGTCCCGGGACAAAGCGGCCCGATCATGACCATCAACGCCGCGACCGCGACTCAAGGGGGAGATTATTTTGCGAAAGCCCTCAACGCCGGCGGCAATGCCACCAGTGTCGTTGCCAAGGTAACGGTCTCCACCGGAGTATTCGCCAAACCGCAGAACGTCACCGCCGCGAACATCCAAAGCAGCGGCTTCTCCTTGGACCTGCAATTGGAGAACAGCAAAATCTACCGGATCGAGTACTCCACCGATCTGGTGACCTGGCAGACGCTCACCACCTTCGTCAGCAACAGCACCACCAAGCAGTTCGTAGATCCCGCCGCCAGCGGCAAACAACGCCGCTATTACCGTCTGGTGAGGCAGTGAAAACGTCAGCCGATGGCAGTCACCGGCTGCTGTGAGCGGTTACTAATCTGTATCTCGATCTTATCCCCAAGAAACTTGGGCTTCGTGCGAAACACATAGAGGTCCGCCACCGCTTTCACCCGTGCGACCACCTCACGCACTCGCGAGCGGGCCGACCGGTTCACCGCCACCTTCTGCGCGCTAAACGCCACCGCCTCGATCCCCTTGTGCTGCGCCAGAAATACCGCGCGATGCGCATGGAAATCATCAGTGATCAAAGTAAGCCTCGAACGGCCAAATACCTCCCGCGCCCTCACCACCGAATCCAGCGTGCGAAAACCCGCGTAATCCAAAGTGATCACATCAGCCGGCACATCCAGCGCCATCAGCGATTCCTTCATATCCGTCGGCTCATCGTAACCCACGCGATGATTATCTCCACTCAACAGCAAATACTTCACCTTGCCCGCGTGATACAATGCCGCCGCCGCTTCAATACGCGCCTTGAAATGCGGATTGATCCGGCCCGATGACAGATGCTTGCTGCACCCCAGCACCAGTCCCACTTCATTTTCAGGCAAAGCATTTATCCCCGCGAAAACCCGGCTGTCCACACTGTTAACCACCCACCGGTTCAGCGTCACCACCAGCAGCACGCACGCGATCGTCAGGAGCACTAGCTTGCCCCGTTTTGACCACAGCTTAAGGACGATGGTTTTCATACAGCACCCTCACTTCTTCCGCTGCCGCACCGCTTCCTTCTTGGCTTCCAAGTCCGCTTGCAGATTCTTCCGGATGAAAGGCAGCTCCTTTTCCAGCTCGCCCATTTTCTCAAAATCCCCCTCCGACTCCGCCTTCTTGATCTCGTCCTTAGTGGAGAGTTCGCGCTCCGCGATCTTCGACGCGTAAACGGATTCCAGTTCGGCGAGCTCCGCTTTTTGCGCCGCCGTCAACTTGACGGTGGGCGAGGATTTGGCCAGGCGTTCCATCGCCAGTTCGTAAGAGCTTTTCATAGGGAAAGTTAAAATCGTGATCCGTGAATGGTTAAATCGTGTTCCGCTGCTTCACGCTAGAATCTACTTACCATGGCCTAGCGTAAAAAGCGATGAAAGATAAGCAGCATGCGATAATCCAGGCGGCGATTTCGGCGAAAGTCTTTGGACCGCGACTGTGTGCGTTAAGCACCAGTCGCAGCGGGTGGACAGTTAAAGGAAGGTTTGAAATATTTTGCAGCTTAGTCTGCAAGTTTTCCCTGCTGCGGCTGGTCTATCGACACAGCCGCGGTCCACCATCTCAACCCACCTTCACCAACACCATCCCCGCCTCCACTTTCACCTCGTAATGGTTCACAACCACATTCGGTCGGTCGGTGCAGGCACCCGTCTGGCACTCAAATTCCCAGCCGTGCATGGGGCACGCCACCTTCCCATTCTCCACCCAGCCGAAACTCAACGGCGCACCTTTGTGCGGACACTTGTTATCCAGCGCATAGACCGTATCCCCCTCGCGCAATAAAGCGATCTCCCGCCCGGCCAGATGAACGGTCAAACCCCGTCCCGCAGGTACTTGCGCCAGCGGCGCCGCTGGAAGGAACTCGCTCATTCCAGCTTCTTCGGCTCTTCTTTGGTCGATGGGCCGCCGGCCACCGGCTTCTTCTTCCACGGCATGTCCGGAAATTTCTCCGGCGTCTTAAACGCTTCCACCTTCGGCTTCGCCAGTTGCAGTTCCGGATCGCCTTCCTCAGCTGGTGCCGCTCCCGGTGCACCCATATTCTCCCGCCACGAGGCGATGCGCGCCTGCAAGCCATGATGTTCCGCCGTCTTCTTGTCGCCGGACTTCATGTAGAACAGCGAGAGATTCGTGTGCACGAGCTGCTCCTTGGGCCGAAGCTGCTCCGCCTTATGCCCTTCCGCGATGGCCGTGGCGTAATCTTCCTTCCGGTAATACGCCATGCCGAGCGAGAGCTGGGCGTCAAAATTTTCCGGCTCCTCAGCCAAAATGGCGCGGAACTTCGCGATGGCCGAGTCATACTCGCCACAACTGAAATCATACATCGCGTCGTCGTATTGTTCCTGGAGATTACCCATAAGCGTTGACAGGGGAACGTAGCTTACGATTCTCTACGGGCGCAAGCGGAGCCTGATTATAATGACTTTGCCCATCCAGCTTATCTCGACGGACTTCGATGGAACCCTGTTCTCGGAGTTCACCAGCCCTCCCGTGCCGGAAGTCCTGCAATCCATCATCGCGCACTTGCAATCCCAAGGCGCGAAATGGGTCATCAACACTGGGCGCGACATGAATAGCCTCATGGAAACGCTGGGTCGCGGCCATGTGCGTATCAAGCCGGACTACGTGGTGGTGGTAGAACGCGAGATCCATCAACGCACGGGCGAGGACGGTCATTTCAAATTCGTCAGCGTGGAGCCGTGGAATGGACGCTGCACGGCGGATCAAAACGCACTCTTTGAAACCGTGCGCAAAGACTTGCCGGAACTGCTCGCCTGGGTAAATGCGAAATTCAAAGCCACGCTTTACGAAGATCCGTGGTCTCCCTTCTGCCTGATTGCGGAAAGCAACGCCGATGCCGATGCAATCCAAGCCTATCTGGAAGTGTATTGCGCCACGATTCCGAATCTCACACTGGTGCGTAACGACATCTACGCGCGCTTCAGCCATGGTGCTTACAATAAAGGCTCCGCGCTCGCTGAAATCGGCCGTTTATTGGGCATTTCACCAGAATTCACCGTGGCTGCGGGCGATCATCTGAATGATTTGCCGATGCTGAAAAAGCAATTCGCCCATGGCCTGATTTGTCCCGCGAACGCCATTCCCGTGGTGAAAGCACAGGTGGAACGTGAAGGCGGTTATCTCAGCCAGCACATGTGTGGAGAAGGGGTCGCTCGCGGCCTAGAATACTACATGGACCGCCGGGGTTAAACTTATAATCAAGTAGTAGCCATTCTAATTCAAGTTCCTGCATCACCCCATTCCCCTCGAAAACATCCCCTCGAAAACGGGCATTTTTCACGTAAACACCTGATATACAACCAGATAAAGATTCACTAATCATTTGACTAAGCCTGCCCCCATGATAGTGTGAAGTTGAAACGCAAGTTCCGACGTTACTTACGGAATAGCTGTCTAAACATCTAAACCAAAGACAGCCCACGTCGGCCCTTTAAGCGATTTTTGGCAACAGGCAAATATGAGCGAGTCTACAACAGCCGCCCCCACTTCGGGCGGTGCTTCCCCCAAAGTGTCCCGCATTTCTGAAGCGGTCATACGTATCGCGGGAAATTCACAGGACGGTATTCAGGCAATCGGTGGTTTCCTCGCGCGCCTCGCCGGCCGCAGCGAGCAGGAGGTCATGACGTTCATGACCATTCCCGCCACCATTTCTGGCGGTCCCTCCATTTTCCAAGTCCGCATCGGCTCTGGCGAAGTGCTGAGCGCTGGTGATGAGGCCGATCTGCTGTTGGCTTTTTACCAGCACTCCTACGAAGGCCACATCAACTCCCTGAAAAAGGGCGGCATCGTCCTCTATGACGCTGATCACGTCACGCCGAAGCCCGAGTGGCAGGAAACGTATCACCATATCGGCATCAATATCTCCAGCCTCACGGTGGAAGCCATCGGCGGCACCGGCCGCGACAAGGGCAAGAACATCTACTCCATGGGCCTCCTGGCCAAGATGTTCGACCTGAACGTGCCGAAGCTGATGAAGCTCATCGAAGAACGTTTCGGCGGCAAAGACCCGACGATTGTCCAGAACGCCGTCACCTGCTTCAACGCCGGTTACAGCCACTCGCTCGAGAAGGCCGTTGAGATCTATCAATTTAACGAAGGCATCAACAAGGGCGTCAACCAGGTGGTGATGAACGGTAACGAAGCCATCGCCTACGGCCTCCTCGCCGCCGGCGTGCGTTTCGGTGCCGGTTACCCGATCACGCCGTGGTCCGACATCATGGAATTGCTCCGCAAGGAACTGCCGAAATACGGCGGCACCTTTGTACAGTGCGAAGACGAGATCTCCGCTGTCTCCATGGCCATCGGCGCCGGTTACGCGGGTCGCGTGGCGGTCACCGGTTCCTCCGGTCCTGGCATCTCGCTGAAGACGGAAGCCATCGGCTGGGCCGTCATGGCGGAAATGCCCTTGATCGTCATCGATGTGCAACGCGGCGGGCCCTCCACGGGCATGCCGACGAACGTCGAGCAATCGGATTTGAACATCGCCTGCTTCGGCGGTCACGGTGACTCCCCCCGCGTGGTCATCGCCCCGGCGAACGTGGAAGACTGCTTCTACATGGCCATCGAGGCCGTGAACATCGCGCGCAAATACAGCGTGCCCGTCATCTTCCTGACGGACCAAGGTATCGCCACGCGCATCGAAGCGATGCCCGAGCCGGACTTGGAAAAGCTTTGCCAGGACATTAGCCCGGACCTCACGCCGGTCACCGATCACAAGCCTTACGATCTGGCCGCGAACGACGGCATCACGCGCCATCTCGCCCCGGGCACCCGGGTGGCCAGCGGCAAGTATCCCGTGGTCACCGGTCTGGAGCACGACGAGCTCGGTCACCCGACCGGTTCGCCGAAGCTGCATGTCCAGATGGGTGCCAAGCGCCGTAACAAAATCAAGAAGCTCGGCGCGGAACTGCCGGTGCCGAAAGTTTATGGACCTGATGAAGGCCAGATCCTGTTGGTGAGCTGGGGTTCCAGCCAGGGGCCGATCCGCGAGGCTGTGGACCGCGCCCGCGCTGCTGGCGAGGCCATCTCCGGCCTGCACATCAAGTATCTCAATCCGTTGCCGAACGATCTGGACAAGATCTTCAGCGGTTTCAAACACATCTTCGTCGTGGAACTGAACGACGAGGGCCTCTACGGCTACGGCCAGCTCTGCGCCATCCTGCGCGCGCGTTACTGCAACCCGAACATCCGGGGCATCACCAAGGTCGACGGCCTCACCTGGAAGGTGAAGGAAATCCTCGACTACGCACACAAGCTGGCCAAGTAACCTCAATTTTATCTAAGCAAGCATTATGGAAACTTTCGCATTTCCGTTCCAGCCGTTGTCCCGCACGGGCAACCTGAACACTGCCCCGGTACCGCCTGTCGCGGATGCCGATCGTAAGGGCCTGACCAAAAAAGAAGTCGCTGCCGATCATCCTACGTGGTGCCCCGGTTGTGGTGACTTCTCCGTTCTCGCGCTCTATTTCAAACTGATTGAAAAGCGCAAGATGTGGCATGAGAAGATCACGACGGTGGCGGGTATCGGCTGCTCCAGCCGTTTCCCCTACTTCGTACAGGCGCATGGTGCGCACTTCATCCATGGTCGCGCACTGCCTTTCGCCAGCGGCATCTCCCTGAGCCGGCCGGACCTGCACGTGTTCGTCTTCGGTGGTGACGGCGACGCCTTCTCCATCGGTGGCAATCATTTCACGCACACCGCGCGTAAGAACATCAAGATGACCTACGTGGTCATGGACAACCAGGTCTACGGCTTGACCAAGAAGCAGACGTCCCCGACGTCGCCGATGGGCTTCAAGTCCAAGACGGATATCTGGGGCTCCTCCGACCGTCCGATCAACCCGGTCAAGCAGGCGGTGTCCATGGGCGCGACGTTCGTGGCCCGCACGACCTCCACGAATCCGAATCACGTGCTGCAGATGATGGAAGCCGCCATGGACCATGATGGCTTCAGCTTCATCCAGTGCTTGAGCGAGTGCATCGAGTTCTTCCCCGGCGCGTTCGACTCCGCCAACCCGCGCAAGGGTGGCAAGTTCGACCTCATCCCGGAAGGCCACGACATCACGGACGAATACGCCGCCTACAAGCTCGCGGACGATCCGTTCCCCGGCCAGTTCGGCATCTTCTACAAGGCCAGCCGCCCGACGAAGAACCAGAACGAAGCCAAGCTCATCGCCGCGCACCGTGAGAAGGTGAAAGACGCGAAGGACTGGCAGATCCTGCAAAAGAACTTCGACCGCATGAAGTAATTCAACGGTCTGGAAATGATTCAAAAGCCCCGACTGCAAGGTCGGGGCTTTTTTTGTTAGCTTCAAATCGATAACACCACGTTTGAGAGGGCTACCATGCCTCTGCCCAGTATACTGCTATATTCCTTTGTGTGCTGATTGCAATACCGGCCGTGCTGCCTTTATTCCAAGGAAAACCTCCATTATGATCATTTGCCTCGATGACCATGATCACATAATCGTCGGGAAACTTTAGCGTGTTAGTTGTCCCGCTGGTAAAGAAGAAGGTGGAAGGAATCCCGTTCGTCGAGTTCCGGTGGTCACTTCTGTCACCACCATGATAAGTGACAAGGGCACGGGGAGATATCTTGCTCAGTTCCGCAGTAATGTCGGCTGGTGACATTGCGATCTTAAGCTGCAACGAGGAACCACCTTGGAGAAATCCCGGCTGGTAATAGAATGCGGCAGGATGCTGAGCCTTATCAGGAAAATGACCAACCAGATTCGTCGGCCAAGTTGCCTTGATTTCCGAGTAGCGCGACACGTCAGTCTCGCCCTTCAGAGATTCCTCAATGAGGGAACCTAAGAAATAACCAAAGCCTAGCAAGGCGACGAATCCCAAAAGCAGCACTGCCACGCACCCATTCAAGATTCGCTTAGTGCGTGGCTTCATCGTTACGTCCACCGTATAAAGTTCAGCGCCTTGGCCCACGAACGGGTTTCATCACAACCGAAGCGCGATAGCCGGGTTCGCTGCAGCGCATGGTTAGTTGTCTTTGCTGGCATAACCCTCAGGGAAGTGCTTTTTGATATATTTCTCTTGGGATTTAGTAAAATCAGGTTTTGCGAAAATTATTATCCGAAGCAGAAGATCGAGAGCTTCCTTCGTTCCCAAGCGCTTTAATGCATGCAGTGAATCTTTGAAAGATAGCCAGTCTGTGATTCCGAAATGTCCCTGCACCAATTCCAGAATGCATTCCTCGTCAGCCTCTATAGATACAAGCGCGTTCAGACATTGAGAATACGCCCCCGGGCAAAAGCCTCTTGGTGCGTAGCTCGCGGAAGTAAATAATTCCATTTGGAGTTCTTTCGCCTTCGTTCCCAAACGCCCTGCGGCAATCGCTGCCACCTGAACCACTCCGTTGTTAGAGTCTTTAAGAGCCTTCCGTATGAAAGGAATCTGACTAACATCCGGATCATACTCCTCGAATGCCCAGAAGACTTCTCGCCGCTTTACACTGTTCTCCGGGGTGTCAGGTAAGGCTAATGCCTCATCAAGCTGAGTTTGGGTGGGACATGGAGGACGTTTGCTCATAGGGTTATTACGCTAGGGAACCTCAGCGATGCTCGGCCAAACTGTGGTTTGGCCAAGCCTGGTTGCGGTTGTGGGTACCGAATTCACTCTTGGCTTGATAGTATTCTGCTCAGAAGAGATTCACCATCGGAAATTTTGGCCGAGTATGGGAGGGCATATTGAGGGGTGGTTTGTGAGAAAGGGGTCGCCGGAGTCTCGACCCTCGGTTGAAGTATTTTTGTACCTTCTGCGCCTCTTTGTGGCTATACTCCCCAGCACGTAACTATGCCCATTTACGAATATGCGTGTCCCAAGTGCCGGAAGATTTTCAACTTCCTGTCCAAGCGCATCAAGCCAGACCGTCTGCCGGTCTGCCCCAAGTGCGGCAACAAAAAGATGGTCAAGGAACTCAGCCGTTTCGCGATGATCAAAGGCGCGGCCGAACCAGCCGCTGGCGGATTAGGCGAGGACATGGCGATGCCGAACTTCGACGATCCCCGCGTGCAAAAGGTGATGAACGACATGGAGCGCGACATGGGCTCCATGGATGAGAACAACCCCAAACACATCGCGCACATGATGAAGAAGATGAAGGACATCATGCCCGCCGGCTCCGTGCCCAAGGAACTCGATGTGGCCATCAAACGCCTCGAACAAGGCGAAGACCCGGAAAAGATCGAAGCCGACATGGGCGATGTCCTCGGCGATTGGATGGGTGGCCCCGGCGGCAAAGGCGGCGGCGCCTACACGCAAGACAGCGGCCTCTACGATTATTGAAAGGAGCGCCGAGCCGGAGCTCGGTGCTCCGTTTCCTTCCTCGCGTTAGCGAGGTAAGATTCATAGCCACGGGTTTTCAACCCGTGGTTAGCCCCTCCCGGTCCCAGCGTCGCGTAGCGACGCAAGACTTCCCGATGATCTTCCGTCACTACGTGACGGTGTCCCATTTGCATTACACGGCGGCTTGAAAGCCGCCGCTATGAATCCTTCGTGCCTAACGGCACGCCTATTCCACCTCTTTTAAAAAAGCATGATCAAAACATATTGTTGACATATAAACAATCTATCTATAGACATATCTCCGTGAGCACGAAACCGCTGCAACCCGGACCGCACTACGAGGCCATGCTTCAGCTCTTGCGCACGGCTGAGACGCTGTGGAACTCCAGCCGCATCTTTTTCTCCCGCTGGGAGCTCAGCCCCAGCCAGTTCAACGTCCTTAACCTTTTACGCGACCACGCCAGCGGCCTCTCTCAAACGGAACTGAGCGAAGCCCTGCTCACCCATCGCTCCAACGTCACCGGCCTGGTGGATCGCCTCGAAGAGCGCGGCTTGCTGGAGCGGCATAACGTCCCCGGGGATCGCCGCGCTTATCGCGTCGCCCTCACGGATGGCGGGCGCAAACTGTTGCAGGAGATTTTGCCCGTTTACTATCAGGCCGCTGAGGAAGTCTGGAGCCCCATGTCGGCCAAGCGCGCCAAGGAACTGGTCGCTGAACTCGATGCAATCAAGACGCAGGCGGAAGTGATTGCCCAAAAATACGGACAGAAATAAACCGTCGTAAACCAAAAGGAAGGAGGTCGTTATGCAGAACCGTACCTGGAACATCCCGCAACTCGCCCTGTTGATCCCGCAATGGTTCAACACGCGACTCCAGAGCCTGCACTTCCTGGGCTCGGCGGCATTGAACAAGTCCGAAGCCTTCCTCTGGCTGCTCGCCGGCATGGCCACCTTTCATGCCGCGTACGTGACACCTGCTGCCGGCGGCTGGCTCTTGCTGACGTATCTTACACTAGTGCAGCTCACCCGCCTGGAACCCGGTCGCACCAGCTTCCTCATCGGCTGCCTCTTCGGTTTCTCCCTCGTCGCGCCGCAACTGAGCTTCTTCTTCAACATCTTCAGTTGGGCCGCGGTGCCCTTGTGGATCGTGCTCTCGTTCTGGTTCGGCCTGTTCCTCTGGCTCGGTTGCCATATGCGTCGGCAGTTCTCCGCTTGGGCATTCGTGCTGACGCTGCCCATCGTGTGGCTTGGGCTCGAATACTTCCGCAGCGAGCTCTACTACCTGCGCTTTTCTTGGCTGAACGCCGGTTTCACCATGGGCCTGCACTTGCCCGGCGGGTTGCTGCAAATGTTCGGCGTATATGGCCTCGGCATGATGCTCATGTTACTCGCCTGCTTGCTCTCGCTACTGCGACGCGAAGCCATGCTCGTTGTGACCGCTTTGGCCATGCTCGCCTTCACCGCTTCCACGCGCGATTGGTCCCTGCCCTCCAAGCTCGGCAAGCGCGTGCCGGTCCGCTCCTTTGCCGTCGCTGGTGTGCAACTGGAATTCCCCACCGAAGGCGAAGTGATGCGCAGTCTCGATGAAGTGCTGAAAAAGCAACCGGACGCCCAGCTCATCATGCTGAGCGAATACACCTTCTCCGGTGAAGCACCGGAAAAAGTCCGCGCCTGGTGCAAGGCGAAGCAGAAATATCTCGTCGCGGGCGGCAAAGCCCCGACCGCGAACGGCGATTATTACAATACCGCCTTCGTCATCGGTCCCACGGGCGAAACGGTTTTCCAACAAGCCAAGCAAGTGCCCATCCAATTCTTTGCGGATGGTCTGCCCGCCGAGAAACAAGCGCTCTGGGAATCGCCTTGGGGCCGCTTGGGCATTTGCATCTGCTACGACCTCAGCTTCTCCCGTGTGGTGGATGAACTCGTCCGCCAAGGTGCCCAAGGTATTCTCGTTCCCACTATGGATGTGATGTCCTGGGGCGAGTATCAGCATCAGCTCCACGCCCGCGTTGCGCCCGTCCGTGCGATGGAGCATGGCGTGCCCATCTTTCGCGTGGCCAGTTCCGGCACCTCGCAATTGGTCGATAGCAAAGGCCGCGTGCTCGCTGCCGCCTCCATTCCCGGTGAGGGTGAAATCCTCAGTGGCCGCATGACCGTGGTCGCGCAAGGCTCCCTGCCCTTTGACCGGCAATTCGCCCCGGCCGCCAGTGCCGCCACGCCTTTGATCGGCCTGCTGGCTTTGACCCTGCGGAAAAGAAAATCCACTGAAGCGGTGAAAACCCGTGAAACGTGCTCGTCTTAAAGTTCAAAACCTGCTCTTAGATTGACGTTTTCAACATGAAAACCTTTTTCCTATTCCTCGTCCGGTTACTCTACCGCTTCCGCGCGTATGATGTCGAAGTGCTCAAGACACCGGGGCCGGTGTTGCTCCTGCCGAATCACATCTCGTGGCTGGACTGGCTTTTCCTGGGCGTATGCCTGGATGACGACTGGCGCTTTGTCACGTCAGCGAATACCGCCAAGACCTCTTGGCTGCATCGCAAGGTGATGGTGAACAAACGCACCTTTCCCATCGATCCGAACTCGCCTTACGCCGTCAAACAAATGGCCGAGTATCTGGAGAAAGGCGGACGGCTGGTGCTCTTCCCTGAAGGTCGCCTCTCGCGTACCGGCAATCTCATGAAGCTGTTCGATGGCACCGGCTTCCTCATCTACAAAACCCAGGCGAAGGTCATCACCTGTTATTTGCGCAAAGCCCATCGCCTGCCGCTCTCACCGCATTCAGGCTGGAAGGAATGGTTTCCGGAAGTGACCGCCCATTTCAGCGGCACCCACACTCCGCCTAAGCTCGAACATCTGAGCACAGCAGAGGCCCGGCGCATCGTCACTGACTGGCTGCGCGACAAACTGGTGCATTTGCAGTTCGAGACGGAAATGGCTTTCGGCGAAAAGAATCTGGTACACGCCATTGCGGAAACGGCCGCCGATGTCCCGAACCAGATCGCCTTGGAAGATGTGAACCGCACACCACTCACGTTCCGCAAATTCCTTGTGGGCGCAGATGTGATCGGTCAGCAACTGCGCAGCCGTCTGCCCGCGCAATCTGCTCACATTGGCGTGTTGCTGCCGAACATCAGCGCCACTCCAGTAACGTGTGTGGCCTTGTGGTCATTAGGCCATGTCCCCGCTTTGCTGAATTTCAGCACGGGTATTCCCATCATGATCGCCTGCGCGCAATTGGCGGGCATGAAACAGATTGTGACGTCGAAAGCTTTCCTACTGAAGGCTCGGTTAGACGTCGAGCCGATGACCAAAGCGGGCATTGAATTCATCTACCTCGAGGACTTGCGCAAGGAAGTCACGGGCGGACAGAAGTTCAGCACCTTGGTGAAACATCTGCTCTGGCCACGCACGGCCCTGCCCTGCACCAAGAGCTACGAGGACACCGCCGTCATCCTCTTCACCAGCGGCTCGGAAGGTGTGCCGAAAGGCGTAGAGCTCTCGCACAAAAACATCCTGGCGAATATCCGCCAAATGCTCGCGATCACGGATCTGGAAGACAACGATCGCGTGTTCAACTGCTTGCCCATGTTTCACAGCTTCGGCCTGACGGTCGGCACCTTGCTGCCGCTCATGCGCGGGCTTTACTCCTTCGTGTATCCTTCGCCGTTGCATTACCGCGTGGTGCCCACGGCCTTGTATGATCGCGATTGCACGGTCTTCCTCAGCACAAACACTTTCCTGAACGGTTATGGGCGCAAGGCTCATCCCTACGACTTTCGCAGCATGCGTTATCTCTTCGCGGCAGCTGAGAAGTTGCAAGAAACCACGGCGAAGACTTGGTCGGAGAAATTCGGCGTGCGTATCTTGGAAGGTTACGGCGCTACGGAATGCAGCCCCTGCGTGAGCGTGAATACACCGCTGCAACCGCGCAATGGCACCGTGGGACGTCTCATGCCCGGCATGGAATACAAGCTGGAGCCGGTTGAAGGCGTGGAAGACGGCGGCCGCTTGCATGTGCGCGGTCCTAACGTGATGAAAGGTTACCTCAACGCCGATGCGAACGCGAAGTTCAAGGAAGGCGGCGGCTGGTATGATACTGGCGACATCGTGGCGGTAGATAGCGATGGTTTCCTCTCTGTACGCGGCCGCCTGAAACGCTTCGCCAAGATCAGCGGTGAAATGGTCAGCCTCACCGCAGTGGAAGACGCGTTTGCTGGAGCCTTTCCACAATTTGGGTTACGCTGCCAGCTAGCGGTCGTAGCCGTGCCTGATGAAGAAAAGGGCGAGAAGCTCATCGCCATCAGCAATGAACCCAAGCTTACGCTCGATGACTTGCGCAAGGTGGCCAAGGAAAAAGGTCTTAGCAACTTGAGCGTGCCGCGAGACATCAAGTCCGTCCGTGAGATTCCGAAGCTGGGCACGGGTAAAGTGAATCATCGCGAATTACAGAAACTCATCAGCGAAGAAACGCCGGCGAAGTAATCTATGAATCCAGAATCTGCTGGCGTTCCCGCAACGACCACGCCACCGCCCCACATCGTTAAAAAAAGCGCCGTGGTGGGCTGGGTCATGTATGATCTGGCGAATACCATCTTCGCCATGGGCGTGACGTCGCTCTTTTTCCCGTTCTACGTGCGCGATCTCTACGGGGCGGAAAAGGCGGACACGGTCTTCACCATCATTACCGCCATCTCGATGGGCCTGATCTTCATCGCCTCGCCCATCCTTGGAGCGATGACCGATCGTGCGCCACGACGCATGCCTTTTCTTTTTGCGAGCACGCTCATCTGCATCTTGCTCACCACCACACTGGGGCGTTTCGGGTTCATGCTCTCAGCCATCTGCTACATCCTTGCGAATATCGCGTATCAGGCCGGCACGCAGTTCTACGATGCCTTGCTGCCGGAGGTAAGCAATGAAACCAATCGCGGCCGCATCGGTGGGTATGGCGTGGGCATCGGTTATTTGGGTTCCTACATCGCCGTAGGCGCTTCGCTCTATTTCGGCACCGGAGATAAGCCGTTTCTATTCGTCCTCACGGCCTTGCTGTTTCTGCTCTTCTCGTTGCCTTGCTTGATATTTGTGAAAGAGCGCGGCAATCCGAATCCCCGGCCTATCGACTTGGACATGGTCCGCAAATCTACGGGTGAAACCATCCGGGCGCTTAAAGACGGCAGCCGTTTCCCCGGCCTTGGCCGCTTTCTCATCGGCCGCGTCTTCTATACGGACCCGATCAACACGGTGCTCACAGTGATGTCACTCTTTACAGTGAACGTCGCCATCGCCTCCGGTCTCGATAAGGACGCGGGTGAAAAGAAGGCCCAGCTCATCCTGATGTTCGCCATCACCTTTGCCATCGTGGGTGGACTTTTCTGGGGCTGGCTGACGGACAAGATCGGGCCAAAGAAGACGCTGAATATCGTGCTCTCCCTGTGGATCGGTAACTTCATCCTCGGCTTCTGCATCGGCGTGTTCAAGCTGCCCATGGCCGGGATGTACGTGCTCGCGGGCGTGGCCGGATTTGCGCTGGGCGGCGTCTGGTCCGCTGATCGCCCCTACATGCTGCGGCTGACTCCACCGGACCGCGTGGGCGAGTTCTACGGCCTCTACGGCATGGTGGGGCGCTTCTCCGCCATCACGGGTCCCGGTATCTGGGCGGCATCCACCTGGTTCTTCATTCAAAAAATGCACATGGATCCCCTGGTCGGCCAGGGCATCAGCATGCTCTTCCTGCTGGCGATGATGATCGTGGGCGTGGTGATCCTCCAGAAGGTCGATGACAAGCCGCGGGATTGGGAGGCGCTGAAGCGTGCCTGAGGCAAGTGCCAGTGTTGATGAAGCATTGGAGATCCGGATCCACGGTTCGCCGACTCTGCCCACACTCATCTACCTGCCCGGCACGCATGGCGATTGGAGCATCATTGCGGGCTTGAGGAACCAACTGCTGCCGTCATTCTGCTTCGTGGAGCTCACCTACCCGCAGACGACCACCTGGACCTTGGCCGACTATGCACAAAGCATCCGGCAAACCCTGAAGGCCAACGGTATCAGTCAAGGTTGGCTTCTCGGTGAATCGTTCGGCTCACAGATCGCATGGCTGCTGGCTGACGATTCGCAGGCGGACTTCCAGTGCCAAGCCATCATACTGGCGGGCGGCTTCGGACGGCATCCCTTTCCTTGGGGCGTGCAGATCGCGGGCAAAGGCTTTCAGCGTTTCATGGCGAAGGAGCAGCGGGTTCAGCAAGCCATGAGAAATTACGCCAGCTATGTTCGGCGCTTCTACGAGCTGACACCGGAGAGGGAGAGTTCAGTCGAAGCATTCATCCATCGGAGAACCATTGGGGACGGAGCTGCCGCAGTCCATCGGCTCCGGTTGATCCAAGACCACGCTCCGGCTGAGATCATCAAACGCACCCGTGTTCCCGTATTCAGCCTGAGCGGTGTTTGGGATGCCTTGGTCCCGTGGTATCTTGTCACGCCTTGGTTGAAGCGTCATTGCCCCGGCTATCGCGATTCCCGTCTTATCCTGAGAGCCGATCACAACGTCCTCTTCTCCGCCCCCACGAAAAGCGCCCGAACCATTCAAGAATGGATCGGGCGCGTAAAGTAACCTAGCTCGCTTAGAAGCTCAGGATGGCCGCGATGTGACCGCGGGAGTTCTCCGGGCTGTGCGGGTTGTTCGCCGGCGGACCGGAATCGATCAACTGCCAGCCGTAATCAAAGCGCACGGAAAGATTGGTGCGGAATTGATAGCGGAGGCCGACACCCGCAGACATCAACTGGATATGAGGGTCTTCGTTCGGGGCCAGATCAATGTTCTGCGTCTCACCCATGTCGAAGAAAGCGATCAGCTTCAATTGATCACCCGCTTTTTTGTTGATCATGCTGAAGAGCGGCAACGGCGGCGATTGAAGTTCGTTAACAATCAGGTAACCGTTGTCACCGTTGGCCTCGCGTTCGTCATAACCACGGGGCCCCATGGAACCACCGATGCCCAACTGTTCGCTCGTGGGAATGTTCTGCGAAGAGATCTGGCCGACCGCACGCAGCACCCAGGAGAAATTCTCCGGCAGCTTCGTAAGGCGCTCCAAAGTCAAACGCCCGTAGATGTAGCTGGCATCGGCTTGGGGGCCACGATAAGCACGGAACGCTGCGTCATCGTTGCTCGCCGTGATGTCACCCGGGCTCCAGAAGGTTTCCGCCTTCAGCGCCGTGCCACCCCATTTATCGACGCATTCGCCGCGGTATTGCAACGCAACCTGGAAGATGTCGAGCTCGCCACCGAAAACCGGGAAACCGCCAAATTCCAACGTGTTGTCCAAGCGTTTGAAATCCAGACCGAAATTGACCAAATGGCTGTAGTTGCCAACGCGGCCCAAGCCGATCTCATACCGGCCACTGATCTGGTAGCTCTCGCCTTCCTGAGTGAACCCCGCCGTATTGAAATCACTCTCGGACTTCGCATAACCACCATAGAAAGAGAGCGTGTGACGCCACGGCAACGGAATCTCGTAGCTCATGGAGTGCGCCTGCAACAGGTCGAACTCGACGTCCGTCGTGAACTGGTAGCTCAGGCGATGATCGACACCGAAAGCGTTGAACCAGTTGAAACCGGCGAACAGACGATCCTCACCCACATTGATGGGGCCGTTGTTTTCATACCCTACATAGCCGCGCAACGGGAACCGGTCTTTCACGCGCAGCACCACATCCGATTCACCCAACCGTTCGCCGCGACGGAAGGAAGCATCCACATGACGTCCCGGGTTACGGTTCATCCAGTCGATGTCCGAAAGCAATTCCTGGGAGTCGATGACATCGCCTTGGCGCAGGCTGAGATTCTTGGTGAAGAGCTCGGTTTTGAAGTGTTTGTTTCCTTCCACTTCCACTTTGCCCAGCTTGCCTTCCAAGACGAACACCTGAACCACGCCGTTGCCGACGGATTCCTGCTCCGGAAACACCACATCCACCAACGGGCGATGATGCTTGCGGTAGAAGAGAACTATCTCCCGCTGGAGACGGCCCAGATTATAGGTATTGATAGGCTGCCCCATCAAAGGCTGGATCACAGCCTTGAACTCCAGCGTTCGCAGGAGGTCAAGTTCACTGCCGGGTCCCACCATCACACCGTCGGCCACCACGTCTCCTTTGGCCTTCACTTCTTCCCGGGAGCTCAGGACAGCTACGCCCTTCAGGGCAGGCCCCGGATCTTGCGGTGAGCCAGTGAGTCCGATCGTCGCCGAGTCCACCTTGGGAGCGGGTACTGGTGCGGCTGGATCGGGCTTTTTGGGCTGCAATCGCTCGGATTGCGCCATGGCTGGCGTAGTGCAAAGCACGGCCAGACCGATTCCCAGAAGCGTCTTCAGTGATTGGGGATACATAGGCTATTCAGAACGGTTCTTACGGGCTTCTTCCAGCGCCGCCAGATCGTAGCTCGTAAGGATCTTGTCCGTAGGCATGGCACCGATCAGTTTTTCAACTTGGTTCGTGCTGAGCAACACCGAGATGTCCGAGATGACATCCTGGGCATCGCCCGGATACTTGAACAGGTTCGCTACATCGCGACCCATGATGTCCTGCGTGGCGAACACCGAATTGTTCAGGTTATAGCCGGACAAGGGCTGCGAGTAGATGTCAACCAACGGCGAGGTCGGCAGTGACAGGTGCAGGTTGATGCCCGTGTTACCCGGGTTAACCGCGATGTAGGTTCCGGTCGCGAACCCGTTGAAGGTATCGATTCCGGAGATCGCCGCGTTGATCTGCACATTGCCGCCTAAGGCGTTGATGATCATGTCGATGCCGGGCACCGTGCCCGTCATCGTGGTCAGGCCCCACGGCACCGGCGGATTCGGCTGGCCGATGGTGATGTTACCTGCGACCTGGCTTGTCAGGGTCGTGTCCTGATTCACCGTCACATTGTCATTGTAGGTCTGGGAGCCGGTCGTGATGACCAGGCCGCCATTGATCGCGGTGATGTCACCAGCAACCACCACACCGAAGGCCGGATCCGTCGTGATGCTGCTCAACGGCGAGATGCCGCCTACCACACCACCGAAGGTCGTCACACCCGACGTATTCACAATCAGGTTCGAGGTATTCGCCGGGATGGTAAGATCATCGTCCAGCGTCTGGACAAAGGTGATGTTTCCAGCCGCAAAGCTGTTCAGCGTAGTATCCGCACCCAGTGTAGCGACGTCGTTATAGGTCTGATTATTGATTGTGTTCACCAGACCACCATTGATGGCGACATTGCCCGGGCCATCCGTCGTCAGGCTGGTCAGCGCAGCGATGCCGCCCACCGGACCGCCGAAGGTCGTTGCACCCGCCGTGTTGACGATCACGTTAGCCGCACCGGCCACAGCATCGTCATCCAAGGTGTTCGCGAAGGTGATGTTGCCAGCGGCACCCGCACCCGTGCTCGTGAAGACCGTGTTTCCAGCGACCCCCGCACCGATGAACACTGCATCAGTGTAGGCTTGCGTCGTCGTCGTGGTGACGAATCCACCGTTGACGATTGCGTTCCCGCCGCCATCGACGGTCAGGCTGGTCAGCGCCAGCGGTCCGCCCGGAACCGCGCCACCGACTGCACCGTTGAACGTGGTCGTTCCCGCGGTCGTGATCGTCACGGCCGAGCCAGTGCCACCGATGCTGTCATCGCTCAACGTGCTGTTGAACGTGATATCCCCGGCAGCTCCGACACCCGTGCTGCTGAAGAGCGTCGCTCCCGCGGCACCGATACCGATAGTCACGGCGTCATCGTAGGTTTGCGTGCCCGTGGTGGCCACAAATCCACCATTCACTTCGGCTACCCCGCCACCGTTGACCAACACGTTGGCCAGCGGCACCGCGCCACCGAACCCGGCACCCACACCAGCGTTGAAGAAGGTCGTTCCTGCGGTGGTCACCGTCAGGTCCTGATTGCCCGTTACAGCGGAGTTGAAGGTGATGTTACCCGTCACACCCGAGCCCGTGCTGATCACCGTGACCGCGCTGCTGCTCAAGGTCACCAGATCCAGTCCGGAGTCACCGAACGTGATGACACCAGCGGAGTTGAAGACCAGGCCATCCAGCGTGACGTTCGCGTTGAACGTGGTCGGGGTGTTGACACCCAGCACCGTCACGTTGTCGCGGAAGGTCACCAGACCGGACGCGCCGCTCTGGGTGATACCAGTGGAGGTCCGCACCGTGCTCGCGAAGGTCACCGCACCTGCGGCGGTATCGCGACCGATATTGATCGAGGCGCCCGTGCCATCACCGATGGCATCCGTCGCACCGACTGCGGCGTTGAAGTCTGTCGTGCCGGTCGAGTTGATGACCAAGTCCTGGCCACCATCCACCGTGGAGTTGAAGATCGTGGCACCCGTGATGGCGAGAACCACATCATTCTCGCTCAGGATGACCGTGTCCGTTCCGGCATTGCCGAAGGTCACCGCACCGGCCGAGGTGAAGGTCAGACCATCCAGCACCACGTTACCATCCAAGACCGTCGGCGCTGCCGCCGTCAGGATGTTCACGTTACCATCGAAGGTCACCGTGCCAGCTGTATTGTTCTGCGTGATACCCGTGCTCGTCTGCAGCGTGCTGCCGAACGTCACTGCACCGGCACCAGCACCGATGCTGATGGAAGCGCCCGTGCCGTCACCGATCGGAGTCGCCGCACCGACCGTCGAATTGAAGGTCGTCGTGCCCGTGGAGTTGATGATCAAATCAACCCCACCGTTCACCGTGGCATTCACAACCGTCGTGCCGGTGATCACCAGCGTCACATTGCCCTCGCTCAAGGTCAGCGCGTCAGCCGCAGCGTCACCGATCGTGACTGCCCCAGCCGAGGTGAAGGTCATACCATCGAACGTCACGTTGCCATTCAGCGTCGTGGCCGTGGCCGCGGTCAGAATATTCACGTCACCGTCGAAGGTCACCAATCCGGCCGTGCCGTCCTGGTTCAATCCGGTGGTCGTCCGCAGCGTGCTGATGAACGTCACTGCTCCGGCACCAGCGCCGATGTTGAGCGAGGCGCCCAAGCCATCACCGATGGCGGTGGTCGCACCGACCGTCGAGTTGAACGTCGTCGTGCCCGTGGAGTTGATGATCAAATCAACCCCGCCGTTCACCGTCGAGTTGACGATGGTTGTGCCCGTGACTGCCAGCGTGACATCACCTTCGCTCAGCGTCAGCGCATCACCAGCGGCGTCACCGATGGTCACCGCGCCAGCCGAGGTGAACGTCATGCCGTCGAACACCACGTTGCCGTTCAGGGTCGTGGCCGTAGCCGCACCCAAGATGTTCACGTTCCCGTCGAAGGTCAGCAATCCGGCCGTGCCGTTCTGCGTGATACCCGTCGTCGTGCGCAGCGTGCTGTTGAACGTCACCGCTCCGGCACCCGCACCGATCGTCAGCGAGGCACCCGTGCCGTCACCGATGGCCGTCGTCGCACCCACCGTGTTGTTGAAGATCGAGGCCCCTGTCGAGTTGATGATCAGGTCCACACCGCCGTTGACGATCGCGTTCACCGTGGTCAACCCGGCAATCACCAAGGTCACATTGCCTTCGCTCAGGGTCAGCGTGTCGAGTGCGCCATCACCGATGGTCACTGCACCAGCCGAGGTGAAGGTCAGGCCGTCGAACACCACATTGCCATTCAGCGTGGTCGCCGTGCCCGCAGCCGCCACCAGCACATCGCCATCGAAGGTCAGCAATCCGGCCGTGCCGTCCTGCGTGATACCCGTCGCCGTGCGCAACGTGCTGTTGAACGTCACCGCACCGGCGCCCGCACCGATCGTCAGCGAGGCACCCGTGCCGTCACCGATCTGCGTGCCCGCCGCCACTCCGCCCACCGCCGCGTTGAACACCGTGGTGCCCACCGAGTTGATGATCAGGTCCTGGTTGCCGTTCACGATCGCGTTGAACACGGTCGCTTCATCGATCGCCAGCGTCACTGCGCTGCTGCTCAGCAACACCGTGTCAGCGGCTGTGTCACCGAAGGTCGCTCCGCGAGCGGAATCGAACGTCATGCCATCCAACGTCACATTGCCGTTGAAGATGCTGGCCGTGTCGCCATTGGCCACGGTCACGTTATCGCGGAAGGTCACCAGACCGGCCGTGCCATTCTGGAAGAATCCAGATTGTGTCCGGACCGTGCTCTCGAAGGTCACTGCACCGGCGCCCGCACCGAACGTGATGGAAGCTCCGAAGCCGTCACCGATCTCGGTCGCCGCCACTGTGCCGCCCACCGCAGCATTGAAGGTCGTCGCACCCGTCGAGTTGATCGTCAGGTCCTGGTTGCCGTTCACGATCGCGTTCACCGTCGTCGTGCCCGTCACCACCAGCGTCACCGGTCCGCCCGACAGCGTCACCACATCCGCCGCGCTGCTGCCGAAGACCACCCCGTCACCGCTCGTGAACGTCAGGCCGTCCAGCACCACGCTGTTCGCGAAGTTGCTGTCCGTGTCGCCCGTGCCCGCGATCGTCACGTTGTCACGGAATGTCACCGTGCCGGCCGCGGCCGACTGGATGATGCCCGAGGCTGTCGCCACCGTGCTCTGGAACTCCGTCGCACCCGTCGAGTTGATCGTGATCGCCGCACCCGTCCCGTCACCGATCGGCGTCGTCCCGCCCACCGCACCCGTGAAGGTGCTGCTGCCCGTGACATTCAAGATCAGGTCAAACGCGCCGTTCAGCGTGCTCGACAGCAACAGGTTGCCACCAGCCGTCAACGTCGTGCCCGCACCCAAGGTGACCGGATCAGCGTATGTCTGAGCACCGGAGGTATTCACCGAACCACCAGCAATGGTGGTGGTGCCCGGTGCGTCGGTCGTGACACTAAGCAACGCGGTCGGCGTTCCCACCGGTCCGTTGAAGGCCGTGATACCCGCCGTATTCACCACCAGCGCCTGCGCTCCAGTGATCGTCGAGTTGAAGGTAATGTTGCCCGTGGCACCCGCGCCCGAGCTGGCGATGGTCACCGTGCCTTCGCTCAAGGTCAGCGTGTCCGCCGCGGCATTGCCGATCGTGATCGCACCAGCCGAGGTGAACGTCAGACCGTCCATGATCACGTTGCCGTTCAGCACCGTGGCCGTAGCCGCAGCCAGGATCGTCACATCACCGTCGAACGTCACCGTGCCCGCAGCATTGTCCTGCGTGATACCCGTCGCCGTGCGCAACGTGCTGTTGAACGTCACTGCACCAGCTCCCGCACCGATCGCCAGCGAGGCACCCGTGCCATCACCGATGGCCGTCGTGGCACCTACCGTGCTGTTAAAGGTCGTCGTGCCCGTCGAGTTGATGATCAGATCAACCCCGCCGTTCACCGTCGCATTGACGATGGTCGTGCCCGTGACGGCCAGCGTCACATCGCCTTCGCTCAGCGTCAGCGTGTCACCAGCGGCATCGCCGATGGTCACCGCACCAGCCGAGGTGAAGGTCAGGCCGTCAAACACCACGTTGCCGTTCAAGGTCGTGGCCGTGCCAGCACCCAAGATGTTCACGTTGCCGTCGAAGGTCAGCAATCCGGCCGTGCCGTCCTGCGTGATACCCGTCGCTGTGCGCAGCGTGCTGTTGAACGTCACCGCTCCGGCACCCGCACCGATCGTCAGCGAGGCGCCCGTGCCGTCACCGATGGCCGTCGTTGCGCCTACTGCGGCGTTGAACACCGTCGTACCCAGCGAGTTGATCGTCAGATCCTGAGCGCCATCAACCAGAGAGTTGAACACCGTGGCTTCGTCAACCACCAGCGTCACCGGTCCGGCGGACAAGGTCACCGTGTCGGTAGCCGCATTGCCGAAGGTCACTCCGCGAGCCGAGTCAAACGTCAGACCATCCAACACCACGTTACCGTCGAACGTGCTCGCCGTGTCGCCGTTGGAGATCGTCACGTTTTCACGGAAGGTCACCAGACCAGCCGTGTTGTTCTGCACGATACCCGTCTGCGTCCGCACCGTGCCGTTGAAGATCACCGCACCAGCACCCGCACCGAACGTGATTGAGGCACCCGTGCCGTCACCGATCTCGGTCGCCGCCACCGTGCCGCCCACGGCCGCGTTGAAGGTCGTCGCACCCGTCGAGTTGATCGTCAGGTCCTGGTTGCCGTTCACGATCGCGTTCACCGTCGTCGTGCCCGTCACCACCAGCGTCACCGGTCCACCAGACAGCGTCACCACGTCTGTGGCATCGCTACCGAGGATCACCGCGCCACCGCTCGTGAACGTCAGTCCGTCCAGCACCACGCTGTTGTTGAACGTGCTGCCCGTGTTACCCGCAGCAATGCCCACGTTGTCCCGGAACGTCACCGTGCCGGCCGCGGCCGACTGGATGATGCCCGAGGCTGTCGCCACCGTGCTCTGGAACTCCGTCGCACCCGTCGAGTTGATCGTGATCGCCGCACCCGTCCCGTCACCGATCGGCGTCGTCCCGCCCACCGCTCCCGTGAAGGTGCTGCTGCCCGTGACATTCAAGACCAGGTCAAACGCGCCGTTCAGCGTGCTCGAGAGCAACAGGTTGCCACCCGCTGTCAGCGTCGTGCCCGCACCCAAGGTGACTGCACCCGTGTAGGTCTGGCCCAGCGCAGTCGTGATAGCACCAGCGTTAATGATCGTGGTGCCGGTTACTGTCAGAGCACCGGCGTTCACCACATCATCAGCCGCACTGCCGATAACGGCATTGCCCGTGATGGTGACCGCATTAGCACCAGCAATGATGTCCTCGTCGAACTGCACCGTTGTGCCGGTGAAGTTAACCGGGGTGGTTACCGTGACGTTACCATTGTAGGTCTGGGTCTCACCCGTGGTCGTCACCGTGCCGCCATTGACCGTCGTCGTGCCCGTCACGAGGATCGTGCCCGTGCTGACTGCGTCGTTAGCGGCGTTGCCGAAGACCGCATTACCCGTGATTGTGAGATTGTTCGCTCCGCCGGTCACGTCCTCGTCGAACTGGATCGTCGTGCCCGTGAGGTTCACATCGGTCGTGAGCGTCACGTCACCATTGTAGGTCTGCGTCGCACCGGCCGTCGTTACCGATGCACCGTTCATCGTCGTCGTGCCCGTCACCAGCAAGGTGCCGGAGACAATGGTATCGGCTGGCGCATTGCCGAAGACCGCATTGCCCGTGATCGTCAGCGTGTTCGCCGCACCCGCGACATTGCCGTTAAAGGTCACCGTGGAACCCGTGAGGGTGGTGTTCGCACCCAGCGAGACCGGATCATTGTAGGTTTGTGTGCCGGAAGTGGTCACTGCGCCACCGTTGATGGCCGTGAACTCGTCTGCCGATGAGACACTCGCGTCATCGTCCGTCGTCAGGCTGGCCAACGGAGTCACACCGCCGACGGCGCCGGTAAACGTGGTCGCACCACCGGTGTTTACCACCACTGCCTGGCCACCGTTCAACGTTCCCGAGAACGTGATCGGCGCATCACCTGTGCTGGTGAAGGCGGCATTAACCACACCTACCGTCACATTATTGCCGTAGTTCTGGGAGCCGGTCGTGATGACTCCACCACCATTGACCGCAGTCGTGCCTGTCGCAAGGTTCGCATCCCCGTTGATGATATCCAACGTGCTGAGCGGCGTAGTGCCGCCGACCGGTCCGTTGAACGTGATGTTACCCGTCGAATTGACGTCCAGATTCTGCGCTCCGTTCAGGGTGCCTTCGAAGGTCACCGCACCGCTGCCGGAAGCGATGTTGACATCCGCCGCACTCAAGGTCACCGGGCCGTTGAAGCGGACTGTGCCGTTACCGGTCGTGCTGTCGATGTTCAGACCGTCGAGCACGATGCTCGCCGTCGTGAGGTTCACACCCGCGCCGCTGGTGGTCGTCACATTCGCCGTGAAGGTGGTCGCGCCCAGGCCTGCGGCTTGCACCACACTGCCGGCGTTCACCGTGTTGCGGAAGAGAACATTGTTCGCCGTGGTGATCGTGATGGCACCGGTAACCACTACCGTGCTGTCGAACTCCACGTTGTTCGCACTCTGGATCTCAACACTGCTGATCGGTTGCGTATCACCAATCGCCGCTTGGATATCGATGTTACCAGCCGTACCCGCATGCAATTCCAGGCTGCGTGTGCTGCCTGCCGCATTGGCGTTAATGGTGCCGGTAATCGTGATGTCATTGCCGACTGTGAAACCGCCATCCGTCGTGATCAAATCCACCGAGGTGGCCAGAATCACATCATCATTGATGAAGATCGCCGTGCCCGTAGTCTGGATGTTCGCCATCAACGTCGTCGAGCTGCTGTCACCGAAGATCAAGACACCTGAACCGTTCGGAGCTGAGGCCCCGCCCGTGAGACCATAAGCATTCTGGCCGCGACCATTGATCGTCTCGCTGTTCACCCGAACACCAGCGGCATTGATATCCGTCGCGAAGATTGCTCCAGCCGCCAGCGCTTCCGCCGGCGAAGCCGTGCTATTGATGAGCCCTTCGACCAAGATGTCACCGTTAGGCGACTGGATACGGATCGGGTCACGGAAGTTCACCGTGCCTACCGTCACCAGCCCGGCGCTGTCAAAGCGGCCGATCGTGATGCTGCGGAAGCCATTCGCCAGAGCGGCGATGTCCGCGTCGTCCAGATTGAACGTGCCCGCACCACCACCGATACCGATGGTGCTGTTCGGGTCAATCGGACGCAGTGTCAGGTCACTGCTGCCCGTGACCGAGTCAGGACCGGCAGCAAACGTGATGTCGTTCGCCGTGACCGTCAGTTCAAACGCACCCGCCGTGACAAAGCCGAACACCACATTGCCGGCGATGATCTCCGTGTTCTGCGTCAACGTGATATTCTGGAACGCCACATTCGGTCCCGTGGACGAATCGAAGAATTCGAGCGGCACCAGGATGCCGATCAATGTTTGATTCACGCTGGCCGTATCCGAATGGATCTTCAGACCCTGCGTGTAAGGCGTAGCACCATCGATGCGCTGGCTGAAGGTGATGTTGGCACCGACTGATTCCGCACGCACCAACACATCGCCCGCGCCCATATCGACGGAGAGCTTCACGTCATCACCGTAGGTCTGGTTGTTCAACGTCCAGACATTCGGCGTGTTCAGGTTCACGGTTCCCGGGATCGGGGTGACTGTGAAGTTCTGCGAGGAGTTGATATGCGTTTCACCACCAGCATCGGTGGTCAGCGAGGTGATCGTCGCACCGCCGGCGATGCCGTTACCCACGATACCGTCAAACCGGGTGATGCCTTGGGTGTTGATCACCACATTGGCATCGGTATCCATCGTGGCATTGCCGTCCAAGGTATTGGCGAAATGCACACCCAACACACCGGCGCCGGAACCGCTGGTGAAAGTGGTGGTCGCACCGGCACCCGAGCCGATGATCACTGCGTCATTGTAAAGCTGCGTCGAGGTGCTGTTCACACTGCCGCCGTTCACCACGGCCGTTCCGCCGTTATTCACCGTGAGGGTGTTCAGCCGCTGGCTGTTGTCACCCACCGCACCGTTGAAGGTCGTGATACCCGTGCCGCTGACCGTCAGCGCTTCCTGGCCATCCGTCACACTGCGAACGGTGCCTTGGAAGGTGATATTCACACCGATGAGCGTGGTGCTGTTCGCCGTCGCGTTGATCAAGACCGCACCGTTATACATCTGGCTGCCCGTGCCGCCATCGTCTGCGCTGGTCGTCACTGCGCCGCCGTTCAGATTGATCGTCGTGGCGTTGACCGTCAGGAACTCCAGAGCCGAGGTGGCCGAGCCCGTACCCACCGCACCATTAAAGGTTGCAGAAGTGGCTGAGCCAGCCCCCGCCGTGTTGTTGATGGTCAGACCGAATTCACCATTGTTGTTGCCATCGCCATTCACCGTCTGGTCAAAGGTCGCTGCCGTCGTATTGACCGTCACATCCGACTTCAGGATGACCGTATCCCGGTGCAACTGGAAGGTCGTGGTCACAAACGTGCCCGTCAGTTCCGTGTTACCACCCAAGATGCCCGAGGCGACACTGTCCGTCGTCAGGCTGCTCAGCGGAGCCACATTACCCACGTTCGCGCCATTGAACTGAGTCAACCCGGCCGTATTGACTTCCAGCGAGCGCGGTGTGCCCACTGCGTCACTGTTGATCGTGCCCGAGAAGCTGATCGTGCCAGCACCCGTGCTGTTCATGATCGTGTCCTGCTCCAGCACCACATTGCCATTGTAAGCCTGGAAGCTTGTGGTGGTGATGGTAACCGGTGTGGACGTGGACTGGTTGTTGTCCTCAACGAAGATCGTGCCACCCGCGTTGATCGTAAGATCTGTCAGGGTAGCAGCCGAAGCTCCCGTCGCCGTGGTTGCGTCGCTGGCATCGATGATGATGTCGTTGATGTCAGTGATGCTGACGCTGAGGCCGTCAAGGATGGTCACGATACCATCGCCTGCCACCAAACTGGTGGTGCCGTTAACGGTCTGGTCGAAGTCGTTGGCTTGGGTCAGCACAATGTTACCACTGGCACTGAGTGTCGTATCACCAGGAATCAGCAGTTCAACTCCGGCATTTTGAGTGATGGCGCCGCCACCCGCGAGCAGGTTCAAGTCACCGCTGTCGCCCGCCAAATCCTTTAAGGTCAGGTCTGCCGTGATGTTGATGCCCGTCATCGTGTGCTGGACCGTCAAGTCATTGATGGTCGCCGTGGCCGGCAGCGTCGGCCACTGGGCCGTAGCGCTCACGTTGCGCCAGACCACATCGCGCAAGGCATCCGCGTTCGCTTCCGCGAAGGTCACCGAGCCCGAGACGTTATTGTCCAGGCTCAAGATGATGTCCGTCAAATCCACCGTGGCCGGTGTCACCGTGACACTCAGGATCGGGCTGGTGATGATGGCCGTTTGCGTCACATGTCCATTCGCGGACAAGGTCAACGATGTCGCAGCGGTAGCACCGGCTACAGTCATTGCGGAATCTTCCGTGACCGCGATGGTTGCACCGTTCAACGTCAGGCTGCCGAAGTTCACATCGTTGCCTGCCTGATCACCCAGCGTGATATTATTGGCACCGGCATTGAAATTCGCATTGCCCGTCACCGACAGGTCGGCCGTCGCATCATCCGTGATGTTCCCCGCGCTGGTCAGCGTCAGGAAGCCCGTCAGCACGCTCGCTCCCGTGAAGTCCGTGCCGCTGTCTTCCGTCACCGTCGCGTTCACGCCGTTCACCGTCAGCTGGCCGAAGTTGATGTCGTTACCGGCCTGGTCACCCAACGTGATGCTGCTTCCCGTGGCCGTGAAGCTCGCCGCTCCCGTCACCGTGATGTCCGCCGTCGCGTCATCCGTGATGTCGCCCGTCACCGTCGTCGCCACCAAATTCCCGGTCAGCACACTCGCTCCCGTGAACTGCATCGAGCTGTCTTCCGTGACCGCCGCACTCGCACCATTGACCGTCAGCGAACCAAAGTTCGCCGTCGTCGTGGCCGCCGTGCCGATGTTGATGTTCACCGCTGCATTGAAGCTCGCGATGCCCGTCACCGTGATGCTGCTCACCGCATTCTGGTCGATATTGTCGGCCGTCGTCGTCACCGTCAGGTTTCCACCCACCGTGCTCGTGCCCGCAAAGTTCATCGCGCTGTCTTCCGTGATGGTCACGTTGTTGCCCACCACCGTCAGCGTCCCGAAGTTCACATCATTGCCCGCCTGGTCGCCCAGCAGGATGTTGTTCGCACCCGAGTTCAGGCTCGCGTTGCCCGTGATCGCCAGGTCCGCCGTCGCATCATCCGTGATGTCGCCCGTGCTGACCAAGGTCAGGAAGCCCGTCAGCGTGCTCAAGCCCGTGAAGTCAGTCCCGCTGTCTTCCGTCACGATTGCGTTCACGCCGCTCACCGTCAGCTGGCCGAAGTTGATCACGTTGCCAGCCTGGTCACCCAAGGTGATGCTGCCCGTGGTCGAGAACGTCGCCACACCCGTCACCGCGATGTCCGCGTTCGCGTCATCCGTGATGTCGCCTGCAGAGGTCAGCGTCAGGAAGCCCGTCAATACGCTCGCTCCCGTGAAGTCCGTGCCACTGTCTTCCGTGATCGTCGCGTTCACACCATTCACCGTCAGCTGGCCGAAGTTGATCACGTTACCGGCCTGGTCGCCCAACGTGATGCTGCTCGCCGTCGCCGTGAAGCTCGCCGCTCCCGTCACCGCGATGTCCGCATTCGCGTCATCCGTGATGTTGCCCGCCGAGGTCAGCGTCAGCGTTCCGCTCAACACACTCGCGCCCGTGAAGTCCGTGCCACTGTCTTCCGTGATCGTCGCGCTCGCGCCGTTCACCGTCAGCTGGCCGAAGTTGATGTCATTGCCCGCCTGGTCGCCCAACGTGATGTTGCTCGCTGTCGCCGTGAAGCTCGCGATACCTGTCACCGACAAGTCGGCCGTCGCGTCATCCGTGATGTTGCCCGCAGAGGTCAACGTCAGGAAACCGGTCAACGTGCTCAAGCCCGTGAAGTCCGTCCCGCTGTCTTCTGTCACCGTCGCGTTCACACCGTTCACCGTCAGTTGGCCGAAGTTGATGTCGTTACCGGCCTGGTCACCCAACGTGATGCTGCTCGCCGTCGCCGTGAAACTCGCCGCTCCCGTCACCGCGATGTCCGCCGTAGCGTCATCCGTGATGTCGCCCGCAGAGGTCAGCGTCAGGAAGCCCGTCAGCACGCTCGCTCCCGTGAACACCGTGCCGCTGTCTTCCGTCACCGTCGCGTTCACACCGTTCACCGTCAGGCTGCCGAAGTTGACGTCGTTGCCGGCCTGGTCGCCCAACGTGATGTTGCTCGCCGTCGCCGTGAAACTCGCCGCTCCCGTCACCGCGATGTCCGCATTCGCGTCATCCGTGATGTTGCCCGCCGAGGTCAGCGTCAAGGCACCGCTCAGGGTGCTGCTGCCCGTGAAGTCCGTCCCGCTGTCTTCCGTGATCGTCGCGTTCACACCGTTCACCGTCAGTTGACCGAAGTTGATTACATCACCAGCATTATCACCCAAGGTAATGCTGTTCGCCGCACCCGCGTTGAAGCTGGCGGTGCCTGGCACCGTGATCGTCGTATCGGCTCCATCCGTGATGGCCCCGTTGGCAGTCACCGTCAGGTTACCCGTGGTAAGCGAGAAGGTACGGGTCGCACCATTGGGGTTGAAGGTCACCGTGCTGCCGCTCACCAAGGTCAGGGCACCGATGCCGCCATCCAAAGCGACATTGGCATCATCCGCCACCGTGATTGAGCCGGTGTTGCTGTTACCGATGATCAGTGAAGGTGTCGTGATCGCGTTCAGATCCGTCAGCGTGAAATTCATCTGCTGGGTGTTGTCCTCCAAGCCGATGGTCCGGCCGTTGGTCAACTGACGCAAGGTCACCGAGGTGCCGCCCGTGATCGCCTGGGCGTTCAGATTGATCGTATCCGCCTGGACATCGACCGTCGTCGCCGTGACTGCCGCATTGAAGGTGGCCGTGCTCGCCGAGATGCTGAATGCACCGATGGTGTCAGCCGCACCGATTGCGCCACTGATGGTCACCGTCGAACTGCCCGCCAGGAGCTGGAGACCGACATTATCCGTATTGTCTTCCACATTGCCGATGGTGATCGCCGCATCCGTACCCGTGGCATCCGTGGAGATCGTTATGATGCTGTTGCCGTCCGCAGTCAGCAGGATGCTGCCCGCCACACCATCCAAGGCGACCGCACCCGCGTTCGCTTCGCCCGTGGTCGAGATGTCACCGGACAGGGTCAGGTTGCCGGTCGTGTTGATGTCCAAGGCGTCGCCGCCATTGTTCGCACCGTCACCCAAAGTCAAGGCGCCCAAAGTGGCCGAGGCAGCCGTGATATCCAAGTGGTCCAGATTGCCAATCGTGGCTCCCGCAAGATTCGCAGCAGCGTTTCCAGCCTCAATCGTCAGACCGTTCACCCATGCCGTCGGGCTACTGTTGATCGTACCTGTGATGGTGACCGTACCGCCCGTGGCATCGCTGGAGTCCAAGGTGATCGAGTTGATCAGATTGATGGTCGTCGCGAAGAGGCTGATCGTGCCACCAGCACCAGCACCACTCGAGTTATGACTGAAGAGATTGCCGCTGAGATCCAACTGCGTCACCGGGGTGCCGTTCACACCGATACGGATCGTTCCGCCGTCAATGGTCTCCACCGTGCTGTCCAGATCTACCACGTCCGCGTCATTCACGATGAACTGAGCCAGTTCGGCGGTCCCGCCGATCGCCGCCTGGAAGGTGGCATCACCGCTGCCCGCCACATTGATCAGTAGTCCATTGTTGAGCGTGGCATCATTGATCGTGGAGGTGAACAACAGGTCATCCGCGTCTTCCCCGCCGTTCAAAGTGATGTTGATGACTTGCGCGCCGGCATTCAACATCACCGGTCCCGTGAAGGTGATGGATCCCGTGGTGCTGGTATAGATGTTGTCATTCAGGCTGATCGTGGTGCCCGTCACTGCGATGTTGCCTGTCGTCGTCACGTCTTCGAGATTAACCACGTTGGCCGAAACAACCGTCAATCCGCCCAAGTTACGGGTGGAACCGGCATTACCCGACAAATTCACGTTACCAGCTCCTGCGGTCAGGGACAGGGTGTTGTTCGATGCCGTATCTTCGATGACGCTGCTGAAGGTGATACTGGAACCACCGGCCGTCGCTACGCCGATCGTCCCGGCCGCAGCCGTAAGCTCGACTGCACCATTGAAGTTGATCGCTCCGGCTGTAGTGGTCGTATAAGAGGTTCCGGCCAAATTGATGACTGTGCTGGCCGTGATGCTGATCGGGTTATTATCCACCCGCACATTGTTGAGGGTGACCGTGTCACCTTCGATCTGCAAAGTACCGAGCGTGGTCGTAGCTCCGTAGGATCCGCCCAAAGTCACCGCCGCATCATCAGCCCCACCGTTCGCCGCGCCCAGGTCGGCATCGATGAACAAAGTGTCCGTGTTCGCGTTATTGAAGGACTCGATGTTGCTGTTGATGCTGACCGCCGCCGCCGTCACTGTATTAGCATCTGTAGTATCCAACGTCCGGGCACCGTCGATGTTCAACCGGCCGCTGATCGTGATCGCCCCGCCTGAGGTCGTGATGTTCGCTCCCAACCGGGTAGCGCTGCCGCTGTTTATCGTCACGCTGTTACCCGCCGTCGTGGAGGTATCAATCGTGTTCAAGACCAAGACCGTACCGGCTGCGCCACCGGCGTTGAACTCGACACTGTCCAACCAGTTGTAAGCCCCACCCGTGTCGATGGCCGCATTCAAGGTAGCTGAACCGAAGATGATCCGGCTGAAGCCGTCCGCCAGGAAGTTCAGTTCACCATTGGTGATCTGCAAGGCCCCCGCGCCGCCATCCACGCCGATCGAGGCATCATTATTGAAGTCCGTGAAAGTGATCGTGCCCGTGCCGGAAACCGTGTTGAAGAGGTCGATGGAATCCGCCGCGAACCGGATGTTTCCGCCGCCGGTCGCCGTCAACGTGTTCAGCACATTGATGTCCGTCGTCGTGGTGATGTTCACACTGCCGGCGCTAACCGTGTTGTTGAACGTCGTCGTGCCCGTGCCCGTGGTCTGGGTAAGCGCACCCGCCACCACCACGGTATTGTTGAAGTTCACGTTGTTAGCATTGGCCACCGTCAACGAACCCGGAGCCAGGATGCTGCCCACTTGACCCGTGAAAGTAACGTTAGCGGTACCCGAGTTCACCGAGAGGGAGTTATTGGAACCGCCCGCCGCATCATCATCCACCGTGCTCGTGAACAGAATCGTACCGTTACCATCCGCCGTGTTGATGCTGGCCGCCCCACCCAAGGTGACTGCGCCCGTCATCGTCACATCGCCAGCGTTGTCACCATTCGAGGTAGTGATCGCGCCATTCAAGGTGATGATGTTTGCCGTGACGGAAACTTGGTTGATGCCCGTGCCGTTACCCACCGCTCCCAGCGAAACCGTGCCGGTGCCGGCATTGATGTTCACGTCCTCATCCGAGGTGCCTTGGATGCTGCTGATGCTGATGGTGCCACCGGTCGAGCTGATGACCAGGTGCGAACCATCGCTCAGGGTCATGCCGCCGTTCGCCAGGGTCAGGCTCGTAGCCGAGAAAGTCGTCGTCGCACCGGCCGTCAGGGCGAAGGTGCCACCGCCCGCAGTATAAGACTGCGTCGGGGTGGTGTAGGTCGTCCCGGCGAAAGTGATCCCGGAGCTGCTGTTCACCGCCAGCGTTCCCAAGGCATCACTGTTACCGATGTTCTGGAAGGTCACCGTGCCCGTGCCAGCATCAATGTTTAGCGTCCGGTTGTTGGCATCATCGTTGATGTTACCATTGAAGAGGATGTTGCCTGCACCAGAGCCCGAGTTGATGGAGATGTTCGCACCGACCGTCACATCGTTACGGAACCGGATGTTGGAATTGGCCGAGTCAATACCGGCCGCCAGCGTGAGGCTGGTGTTGCCCTGGATGTCGATCGCACCGGCCGTCGTGATCACGCCACCAATGGTAACGTTAGCCGCATTGATGTTCACCGCACCGCCAGACGTGGCGATAACGCCCGAAGCCGTGCTGACGAAATTACCGCCCAAAGCCGTTCCGCCCGGGACACCCGCCGTGAACGCACCGCCGTTAAGAGCGATCGCACCGCTCAAGGTGACATTGCGACCGGCTATGAAAGTAACCCCGCCGCTGCCATTGTTGTTGATGGCGACCGCCGCGTTCACGGTGATGTCCCGCGTCGCGTTCAAGGTAAGCCCAAAAGCACTGTTCCAGTTAAACCCGTTGGCCACCGTGATGTCACCATTGCCACCGAATGCCGAAGCCGTGGTCACTTCCACCGAACTGATGTTCAACTGATTCGCCAAGACGGTGGTGTTCAAGTTGGCCGTTCCCGCGGTACCACTGAACTGGTTACCCGCAAAAGTGATGGAGGAACTTGCCGCCGTGCTGATGGTGATATCCGTCGGATCCAGCAAAAGCTTGCCCGTGACACCCTGCGGCGCCCGCAGATCAGCCGAACCGCTAAAGCCCAAGAAACCCGAACTGGAGACTTCGGCGAAACCGCCGTTGCCACCATTCACTCCGCCGCGAGCGGAAATCGTGCCTTCAAAACCCGTCGCCTCATCGCTCCACAAAATCACTTTGCCGCCGTTGCCGCTTTCCAGCGCATCCGCCTTCAGGCTCGTTTGCGGACCAGCATACGTGATCAGCGCGTTCGGCACCGAAGGATTGTTGCCTTGATAATCACCACCCACCAAAATGTTACCGCCCCCGGTCTTGCCGCTCGCGTCCAGCTTCGCTGCACCCGTGAGCGCGATCTTCTCACCCACCACCGTGATGTTGCCACCCTTGCCACCCGCATTCGAAGCGTCGAGCGTACCCGAGTTCACCACCAGACCACCTTCAGACTTCAACACCAGCTTGCCACCTTCCATCACCAACGTTGGCTGCGCGCGTACCGTACCGCCGTTGTTGATCGCCACGGCATAGATGTTACCACCCGCCGCGTTGATCTCCACCGAGGTCGCTTGCACCAGACCCTGGTTGTCCACACCGGTTTCCACCGGTGCCGCCGTGTTACCCAACAACACACCGATGCGTTCGTTACCCGCCTGACGAAGTTCGATGCTCATGCCCGCCGCGAGACCGATCGTACCGTCAGCCTTGAGCGTACCGGAATTTTTGACCGTGTGACCGAAAAGGAAAATGTCGCCACCGAGGGCGTTGATCGTGCCGAGGTTTTCGATGCCCGCCGTGGAGGTACCGAGGAACTGCATGTTGCCGCCCGAGAGAAAGGCGCCATCTGCCACATCCAAAGTGGAACCCACGAACGTCGCTACATTGATCTGCGAATTTGCCCCGACCAAAATACCGTTCGGGTTGATGAGGAACACCTGCCCATTACCTTGCAGTGTGCCGAGCAGTTGAGAGGGTGAACCGGAGAGTACACGGTTCAGCACTGCGGCGTCGCTACCAGGTTGGATGAAGCGGGTGAGCTCCCCGAGACCGATCGAAAAATCCTGCCAGTTAATAATGGCGCGGTCCGTGGTCTGGAGAATCGTGGTGACCGGCGTGCCCTCACCGGAAATCGTCGCGCCACCTGACACAACGCTTCCGCCTAGGGGATTGGCGCGGCCTTGATTCACCGCCAGGCCCAAGGCCATCGACGACAAAACCAGCCCTCTAATCAGCTTGTTTTTCATGGGACTATTTGTGCTACTCTCTCACTTAGCGACTAATTTCTACCCAACCCGTTGTAAAACGTCAAGTTAGGAATAAAATGGCAATTTTTGGCTACCTAAAGGCTGGGGTTTACTCAATGCAACTTCTACATCTTTTACCCCATGACAAATTCCGTACCCCTGTGTAGGGCTGTCTATTTCTTGTTCCGCTTGTCCAATTCCGCTTGGAAAGCCGACGCCCGTTTCTGTGCTTCAGTCACATCTTCCGGCTTCAATTGTTGCAGCACGAACTGCCGGTTGTTCACCGCGTTCGTGTTGCCTTGGGCTGCCGCCAGGTTGAACCACTTGTAGGCTTCCACCAGATCCTTTTGCGTGCCCTTGCCGTTGGCCAGGAACACCCCCAAGTTATACTGCGCCAGATCCAGACCGGAGTTCGCCGCCTTCTGGAACCACACCAACGCCGCATTCTGATCGGCCGTCACACCCTTGCCCTGGTCCAGCATCCAGCCCACTTCATTTTGGGAACGGACCAACCCTTGTTCCGCCGCCTTCACGTACCACTTGTAAGCCTCCGCTTCATTCTTCGCCACGCCCTTGCCGTTGGCGTACATCACGCCGAGGTTATGCTGCGCGATCGCGAGACCACCTTCAGCCGCCTTCGAGTACCAAGTGAAGGCCTGCTTGTCGTCTTCCTTGACTCCGGTACCGGTGTCATACATCCAGCCCAGTTCGTTCTGCGCGGTGATGTCACCCAAGTCTGCCGCCTTCTTGTAATTCTCCACGGCCGCCACCATGTTTGTCGCCCCCGCACGACCGCGCGCATTCATCAGACCGAGGTAGTAATACGCCTGCGGATTTTTTCCTTCCGCTGCTTTCGTGAACCAAGCTTTCGCTTCCGTGTCGCTCTTCTCCACGCCATTGCCGAAGAAGTAGAGGATGCCGAGATTTTTTTGCGCGGTGGCTTCACCTTTGTCGGCCGCCTGGCGGAACCACTTCACTGCCTCACCTTGGTCTTGCTTGCCCGCGAGTCCGGAGGACATCAACCAGCCAAGTTCGTTCTGCGCCTGGACGTCACCCTTCTCCGCCGCCTTGCCTAACCACTTGGCCGCTTCCGCGTAATCGAGCTTCACGCCCCAACCCTTGAGATACATCACGCCGAGGTTGCGTTGCGCGAGCACCACACCTTGCTCAGCCGCCTTCAGGTAAAACTTGGCAGCCTTCGTGTAATCTTTTTCCACACCCGCGCCGCCGTTCACATAGTAGAACGCCGCTTCCGTTTGCGCCGTCGCGTCGCCACCTTCCGCCGCGAGCGTCAGCCACTTCAAACCTTGCGCCGTATCCACCGCCACACCTTGGCCGCGGAAATACATGATGCCCAAAATACGCTGCGCCACTACTTCGCCTTGTTCGGCCGCTTTCTTGAACCACGTGGCCGCGTCACCGAAATGTTGGAGCACTCCCTGACCTTGATAATAGAGGATGCCGAGCTGGGTTTGCGCCTTGGCGTCGCCCTTGGCCGCCGAGGCCATGATCTTTTCGACTTCCGGCGCTGCGCCGAAGGAGTTGGTTGAGAAAGTACCGGCCGACAACGTCAATCCGAGTGCGACCGCCGTGAAATTTTTCCCCAAAAAAGTGCTCATGCGGCGGACTAATTAGCCTAGCTATGAGACACTGGCAACGGCTAAAGCGGCATCTTGCAACAATTTAGCGTTTCTTATCTCCGGTTCTCACAATTGCAAAACTCCAGCCCGATTTCTCGTCTCCAAATTCTCAACCGCGCAAAAATCAACCTCCTTAACCGTCTTTCTGACCCCTCACTGTCTGTCATCTATCACTTCGCTCAATCTACTTTTCACCGTTCCAGTTTTCCTCCTTCGATGTTGGGTGTCGGGCGTTCGATGTTCGATATTTTCCTCTTCATTGGCCCGTCGGTGCAACCGACTCCAGCTTCTCAAATCCTTCTTCGATCGACCTCGTATCCTGGATCCGCGCCAGCTTCGCATACAGCCCATTGGCATCCAAAAGCTCCTCATGATTCCCGCGCTCGATGATCTCCCCGTGCTTCAGCACCAGGATCTGATCCGCATTCCGAATCGTGCTCAACCGGTGCGCGATCACGAAGCTCGTCCGCCCCGCCATCAGATGCTCGAACGCCTCCTGGATCAGCTTCTCCGTCGCCGTATCCACCGAGGCCGTCGCCTCATCCAAAATGATGATCGGCGAGTTCTTCAGCAGCGCCCTTGCGATGCTCACCCGCTGCTTCTCACCCACGCTCAACTTCACCCCGCGCTCACCCACCTTGGAATCGAATCCCTCCGGCAACCGGCTGATAAATTCATAGCAGTTCGCCGCCTGCGCCGCCGCGATCAATTCCGCCTCGGTCGCGTTCAGTTTCCCATACATGATGTTCTCCCGGATGGTCCCATTGAAGAGAAACGCCTCCTGACTCACCACGCTGATATGCTCGCGCAACGATTCCAGCGCGATCGTGCTCACATCCTGCCCATCGATCGTGATCCGCCCACCCGTCGCTTCGTAGAAGCTCGGCAACAGATTCACCACCGTAGACTTCCCCGCCCCCGTTGGCCCCACCAAGGCGATCATCTCACCCAGTTTCGCATGCAGGGAAATGCCCTTCAAGACCTGCTTCTCCGGTCCATAACCGAAGGTCACTCCTTCATAGATCACCTCACCGCGCACTGGCTCTTTCAACTTCCCATGCCGCTCTGAACTCGAACGCTCCGGCGTAGCATCCATGATGTCAAAAACCCGTTCACCCGCCGCGCGTGCGGCCTGCATCATCTGGTTCAACCCATGCAATCGGTTCACCGGCTCATAGAACAGCCCGAGGAACAGAAGAAAGCCGAACAACTGCCCTTCGGTCATCTGGCCCTCCAAAATCAACTTCCCTCCATATCCGAGCACCAACACATATCCCATGGACGCGACGAACTTCATCGCCGGCGAGTAGTTCGCCCAAGCCCTCATGATCAGCAGCGTCCCCTGCCGTAATTGCTCCGCCCGGTCAGCGAACCGCACATCCTCATGCTCCTGCCGCCCAAAGGCCTTGATCTGCCGGATGCCCTGCAAGTTATCCATGAGCAAGGCATTCATGGCGCTCGAAGCCTCCCGCTGCACCCGATATCGCTTATGCGCCGTAAGCGTGTACCATAGCGCTCCCGCCGAGAGGATGGGGATCGGCACCAACGCCAGCCAAGTCAGCGTGGGATTCGTATAGAAAAGGATGCCGAGCACACCAAAAATGCTCAAAATCGCCACCGCCCCTTGCTCCGTGCCATCAATCAGCACCCGTTCCACCGAGTTCACATCCTCAATCACCCGTGTCATCAGATCGCCTGAAGCCCGCTGGTCATAGTAACCCACCGGCAACCGTTGCAACCGCGCATACACATCCCGCCGCATGTCATACACCACGTTCTGCTCCAGGATGTTGTTGATCCGGATGCGGATGCTATCGAACACGTCCCGGAACACGAATGCCCCCAGCAGCGCGAGGATGGAAGGCACCAGCAAATCCCCCCGTTTCGCCTTGATCACATCATCAATGATGTATTCCGTCAGCTTCGGATACGCAAAGGAGCACAATACCGTCAGCAAAGCACACGCCACCGTCGCCAGCGACAAGGCGCGATACGGCTTCAGATACACTGCGACCCGCCGTAACACATCCCAAGTGGAACGTTTCTTCGCATACGCCGGGTCCGCCGCCGTCAATCCTGCATGTCTCGTCATTTCAAATACTTCCTGCTGTCCACCCCATCAGGCCATCAATTGGCCCGATGCTCTCCCATGGGAGCGCCTCAATTTCGCCTTGCGGACCCGGGACCGCAAGCCCAGTGAGGTGGAAACGTAAGCGGTGCCAGAAGAGACCAACAAGGGCGGGAAACCGCTCAAAAACCCTCTCACCACTGATACCCAGTCACGCGGGAGCAATATTCGCCTTCAAAGTCCTCTGTTCCCAGACCAGCGGGGCATTCGACAGCACAATAGCCAGGGCACAGGCCGCCGCCACATTCTCGGGAGTGAACATCGCCAGCAGATGAAACCCCAACAACGGTGCGATCAAACCGCGAATCCCTGAAAAGAACGTATGCACCGACATGTAATCCGCCACCCGCCGGGATGGCGCAAACTTGGTGACCCATAACCCCCAGGAAACATCCCCGCCCCCGCTGGCAACCCCATGGATGAGCGAGCCCAAGATGAGCCCAAGGTAACTGTCCCCCACAAAGAATACATAGATACCTACTGCCAGACCGAGATTCAGGATGACCCGTAGCTTCAGGAAGTTGACCCGATCAAACAGAAAGCCCCACATCGGCATGGTCAACAACCGGCCAGCCGTAGGCACCACCCCCACGATAAAAGCGATCTCCGCTGTGCTATACGGTGTCGCATGGGTTGGGCTGGAGAGGTGGTCTATCCTGAGCGGCAGCACCAACAGGTTGGCGAACCCCATCAGGAACCAGCTCAACATGGTCTGCCGAAACAACCGGTCTTTGAGCACCAGATACAGGATTTGCCCTGGCCGCTGGCTATCAGTGCAAGACAACGGCCGGGATGGATACCGCGCCAACCAGCAACTGGCCGCCCCAAACGCCGCGGCAAACACCAACAGCAACGCCCATGACCGCTCAATGCCTCCACCCAGCAACCGTCCCCCCAATTCACAGGCGATCACCGTCGTCGTCAGCCGGATGATTAAGGTCGTGCCATAGATGCGCCCTCGCCGTTCGGCCGGGTAATTCTCCTCGTAGATCTGGGTGAGCAGGGGAAAGGCGGCAGTATACGCCGTGATGGCCAGCACCGAACCGACCACATAGAGAGGCAGCCAGGGAATCGCTGCCATCAATAATAGTATCCCTGCCCCGACCGCCGCCATCAGTGAAGCCGCCTTTGCCGTGGGAATCCCCTTCCGCGCCACCAAGCTTACCACCCATGGCGCCAGCAGAAAGCCCACTCCGCCACCACCCGCCACCAGCGCCTTGGCGGTTGCCCCCGCATCAAATTGCCGGATGGCGATGAGCAGCAGGAAGGTGCCCGCCGCCGATTCCAGCAGGCCGGAAGAAATCGCCCGCCAGCATTCCAGCCGGTAAGTGACCTGCATCCGGTCATCACTGGTCGGCTTGGTTGCCCCGTCTAGTGCGGCGTCCGCACGGTTGCTCCCGGTATCCATTCGCTTTGCACGAGTACGGCTTTGGGATGTGAAGGCACGCCGCTTTCGTTCCAGTGAAACTGTTCTACGACCAGGTCAACGGCAGCCGCAGCGACGAGCTCGGAATTCTGATTGATGCCCGCAACATCGCCGAACTCCGGGATCCAATCAAGATGCATAAATCCCACCTCCGGCGGCCGTGCGCCTAAAGCCTTGATCCAGTCCAGCACTTCGATGTGTTTGGTGAGCACCGCATCCGGCTTATGCTCCAAAAACCACCGGGCAAATTCCTGTTGCTCACGTGACTCTGTAAGCAGCATCGGCACCCTTTCTTGAACCGGCTGCTGGTGCTGGGAATAGAGAAACGCCGAACTCCACCGGTGATGCGTCCAGTCATCCACCACCTGCAAGGTGTAGAACCCGATCCGCCGGTAACCCGCCGTCCTCAGCTTCTCGAACGCGAGCTGCATCGCCTGAAAATGATCGCTGCTCGCCCGGTGCAACGCCGGGCTCAACGAACCATAACCGATCGTGGCCGAGCAAAAGCGTTCCCAATCCATCCGAAAGGCCGGTGCGGAAAAAGTAGGGAACGCTCCCAGCAACACCCCGCGTATCCCGCGCGCATGCAGGATGTCCGACATCCGGCGCGGACAATCCCCCGCCTCCGCAAACCCGAACAGCTCCGCCCGGTAACCTAACCCCGCCGCGCGCTTGGTCAGTCCGGCAAAATATTTCTGATAACCAAAAGCCGCCTGAAACTCCTCCTGCGAAGGCACCACGTAAGCAATATTTGCATGATACGAGACCGGCTTTTGCAGCCGCACGTGCGCCATCAAGGTGCTGACGAACGGATTGGGTTTGTACCCATGTCGATCGGCCGCCTTGAGAATCTTTTCCCGCGTGGATTCCGACAGTCCGGGCTGGTTGCGCAACGCCCGGGAAACACTCATCACAGAAACGCCGGCCGTCTTGGCAATATCCCGCAAGGTGGATTTCTGCAGGGGGTTCACGTTACGTGTAACGTAAGCAGCTTCTGGCGTTTCGACAAGCCTGCACTACCTTGCGCACAACCCAATGAAATCCGCGTCGTGAAGGCGTGCTGCTGTGAGAGCCCCTTCTCGTCCCCTAAACCAACTGACTAACTATGCACCTCACGCCCACCCCACCTCTCCCTCGTTTGCTCCAGATCTTCGCCGCCTTGGCCGTTCTGCTAGGCAGCCTGGCCGCCCACGCGCAGATCAACCAGTATCTGCCCTTCGACATGCCCTCCACCGCCACCTTGCGGGCCTCACCCAAGAAAGTGTTCTCCCACTATTTCACGCCTTACCCCATCTCCATCGACAACCAGAACTCCACCAACGATTACTACACCCGGAACTACCTCGCTCCTTCCGGTGAAAGCGGCATCCACGCCGCTTACGGTGGGTTCCTGCGCCAGCGCCCCTTGCCCCGCGCCGTCCTGAGCGGCAGTTGGGAAGATACCGACATGCAAACCGAGGTGCAACGCGCCATCGCCATTGGCTTGGACGGCTTCACTGTGGATTTGCTGTCTGGAGCCACGCACTCCAATCGCGTGCGTCGCTTGCTCAACGCCGCCAACGCCGTGGACCCAGGCTTCAAGATCGTGCTGATGCCGGACATGGAATCTATCACCAGTTCCAGCGCGCTCGTCACTATCATCAAGAACTGGTCCACCTTCCCCGCCTGCTATCGCCTCGGCGACGGACGGCTCGTCGTCTCGCCTTTCAACGCCCAGAACCAGACCGCCAGTTGGTGGCAAACCTGGATGACCGCGATGCAAGGCCAGGGCGTCAATGTCGCCTTCATGCCGCTTTTCCAGAACTGGCGCGCCTACGCCGCCTCCTTTGATCCGATCAGTTACGGTTTTTCCGATTGGGGCGACCGCAGTGCCGCCGTCAACCAATCGAGTGCGAATTGGTTGAATGCCGCTGCTGATGCCCATGCCTACGGGCAGGTCTGGATGCATCCCGTCGCCCCGCAAGATGTCCGGCCGCGCGGTCACGTTTATTGGGAGGCACAAAACACCGGCAACTTCCGCAATACTTGGGAACTCGGCGCCATCGGCAAAGCCGACTGGGTTCAGTTGATCACTTGGAATGATTACAGCGAACAGGCCGAGATCGCCCCTTCCACTGGCACGCAGCATCTGTTCTACGACCTCTCCGCCTTCTACCTCACCTGGTTCAAGAATGGCTCCGCACCAACGATCGTCCGGGATTGCATCTACTATTCGCATCGCCAGCACAGCACCACCGCCACGCCTACCCTCCAAACCGGTGGACTCATCAACGTGCAAGGCGGCCAGACCCCGCGCAATGAGATCGAGGCCTACGTCTTCCTGACCGCCAATGCCACGCTCGAGATCGAGATCAATGGCGTGACCACGCAGCACGCCGTGACCGCCCCACGCGCTGTCGTCAAGGTGCCGCTGCAACAAGGCCAACCGATCTTCCGCCTCATCCGTAATTCCCAAGTGGTGACCTCCGTGCAAAGCCGGTTCCCAATCAACAACACCATCCAATACCAGGACCTCATGTATCATGGCGGCAGCAGCCTGCGCCCGCCGGTCACGGAAGTCGCCCAAGCCTATTGGCCGCGCAACCCAACTCTGCCTCCCGGCACTCCGGCCGGACTCACGGCCACTCCCGGCAGCGGTCAGATCACCTTGAACTGGACTGCCACCTCCGGTGCCACCAGCTACCGCGTCAAACGCGCCACCACCAGCGGCGGCCCTTACACCACCGTCGCGAGCCCGACTTCCAATAGCTACATCAACACCGGTCTCACCGGCGGCACCACTTACTATTATGTCGTCTCCGCTGTGAACGCGGGCGGTGAAGGTGCCACCTCCGCTCAAACCTCCGGTGTCCCCACCGGCTCGATCGACCTGATCGTCACCGATATCACCTGGTCGCCTACCACTCCCGTGACCGGCCAGGCCGTGACCTTCAGCGCCACCATCAAGAACCAAGGCACTGGCCCTACCGCCGCTGGAGTGATTCACGGTGTGAGTTTCCATGTGGATGGCACGCAGGTGAACTGGTCAGACACCAGCACCACGTCCCTCGCCGCCGGCGCGTCTCGCACGGTGACTGCCAACAGCGGCCCTACAGGTGTCGCGACTTGGACCGCTACTACCGGCAGCCATTCGGTCCTCGCCATCGTCGATGACGTCAACCGCATCGCTGAAAGCAACGAGACCAACAATGAATTCACCGACTCTTTGACCATCAACATCCCGCCGCCTGCCACGCCCACCGGATTGTCTGCCACGGCTGGCAATGCTCAAGTCGTCCTTAGTTGGGGCACGGCTTCGGGTGCGACGAGTTACAACGTGAAACGTGCCACCGTCAGCGGCGGACCTTACTCCACCGTCGGCAGTCCTTCCTCAAATGGCTTCACGAATACCGGCTTGGCCAACGGCACCACTTACTACTATGTGGTATCGGGCGTGAACGCCGGCGGCGAGAGCGCGAACTCCTCTCAAGCCAGCGCCACTCCCGTCGCTCCGGTGCCCGATCTCATCGTGACCGGAATTTCTTGGTCCCCCACCTCGCCAGTCAATGGTGAGGCCGTGACTTTCAGTGCCACTATCCAAAACACCGGCACCGGTGCCACTCCCGGCAGCGTGATCCATGGCGTCAGCTTCTGGGTGGATGGCACGCAAGTAAGCTGGTCGGACACCAGCACGACTTCTCTCGCGCCGGGTGCCTCCCGCACCCTGACCGTCAATGGCGGTCCCGGCGGTTCCACCACCTGGACCGCGATCACGGGCACACATGCCGTCCGCGCATACGTGGATGACGTAAACCGCATCACGGAAAGCAACGAGACGAACAACACGCTCACCAACTCCATCGTGATACCGCTGCTGCCTTCGCCATGGCAAACCGGGGACATCGGTTCCGTCGGCGCCACGGGCAGCGCGGGTTACAACACCGGCACGTTCACTGTGGCCGGAGCAGGTGCAGATATCTGGGGCACAGCCGATGCCTTCCGCTACGTGTATCAAACTGCAAGCGGTGATTGCACCATCCAAGCCCGAGTCGCCACCCAGCAAAACACCGATGTCTGGGCCAAGACGGGCGTGATGATCCGCGAGACGCTCAATGCCAATTCCACCCATGCCTCGTGCTATGTGACGCCGGGCAGTGGCGTGGCCTTCCAATGGCGCGCCGGCGTCGGCACGGCCTCGGGTTCGGTTGCAACGAATGGCCTCACCGCACCGCATTGGCTGCGCGTGCAACGCACCGGCAACACGTTCACCGCGTCGCGCTCCACCAACGGTTCCACCTGGACGACGATTGGTTCTACCAACATCACCATGACCAGCAGCGTCTACATCGGCCTGCCCGTCAGCAGCCATACCAATGGCGTCCTCTCCACCGTGACCTTCGACAATGTGACCCCGACACCCTGAACACACCGCATCATAAAAAGACGTCCGTCCTTACCGACGGAATCTGAATATGAAACAGCAACACATTGCCATCGGTGCCATCAGCTTGGGCCTGGTTATTACCAGTGTCCTGTTGGTTGACCGCGTTGATAAACCGGCCGCAGGGAAACCTGCGGCCGGTTTACCTCCCGTTCCTACTCAGCGTTCCGTCCCTCGTTTGACGCGGTTCATGGCCGCCCGAGAAGCACATGCGCCCGATACGAATACTACTCGCCTCAAGGCGGGCATCGCTCGCGTTCAGGCAGAACTAGACCCGTTACAACGCGAGGAACTCTTACAGACGCTGGTCGACGACATCGCCAATGCCGATCTGCCAGCCACAGTTCAAACACTCCTAGAGCAAGATCCCTCGAATGCGGGACGAGATTTGCAACTGCGCCTGCTCCGTCGTTGGGCCAGCAACGACCCCACACAAGCCGCGCAATGGATCGCACTTATGCCCACTGGCGATACCCGTCAGGAAGCCATCAACGGTGTCGTCACTGAATGGGCTCATCGCGATCTGGCAAAAGCCGCGCAATGGGCACGTGAACTCGCCAGCGAGAGCGACCGTCATTCCGCGCTGCTAATGGCTGCCTATGAAGCCATCCGCATCATGCCCCAAGACGCGCTCGCTCTGGCCCGTGAACTTCCCCCCAACGGCGCACGCGATGAACTGATCACCCACGCCTGCAGCGAATGGGCGCTAATCTCACCCGATGCTGCCGCCGCTTGGGCCAAACAGATCACCAATGACGGCCTGCGCCAGCGCACGCTCGCCGCCATCGCCACGTCTTGGAGCAATCACGATCCCCTGTCTGCCGCCAGCCTCGCCATCCAATCCATTACTCCCAATCGAACCCAAGACGACGCCCTCATCGGCATCGTCCAACGCTGGGTGCAACAGGAGCCCGAAGCGACGCTCGCCTGGGTATCGCAATTCCCTGAAGGCCCTTTGCGCGATACCGCCTTGGAAAATGTGCACAAGCTGCGCCCACAAGTGATTCAAGAAGGCTCATCCGCTCCCTAGTGTGCCGCTCTCTGCAGTCTCATCATCCTCTCCTCGTTCGGGGAGAGGGTCGTTTCGTCATTGCCCAACGGGCTTCCTCCGGCTATCTCATTCCCCCATGAAATCCCCGTTCACCAAACGCGCCCTGCTGTCCCTCGTGGCCGCAGTGGCCGTCATTCCCGCCAGCCTCACCTTCGCCGCCAATCCCATCCCCGCTGAATATCATGTCGGCGGATTTGCCGCGGGCGTGCAAGCTTACAGCTTCAACCGCTTCACCTTCTTCGAGGCCATCGAGAAGACCGAACAGACTGGTGGCAAAGTCATCGAACTTTACCCCAATCACAAACTCAGCAAGGAACGCCCGGACGCCTTCTGCAACCATGACGCCCCGGATGAGATCCTCGAACTCGCGAAGGAAAAGCTGAAGAAGCACGGCATCAAGGTCGTGAACTACGGCGTCGTCGGCATCCCCAAGGACGAGGCCGGGGCGCGCAAGGTGTTTGAGTTTGCCAAAAAGATGGGCCTCTATGCCATCACCACCGAATCCGAAGGCTCCCTCGACATGATCGAGAAGATGGTGAAGGAATACGACATCAAGGTCGGCTTCCATGAACATGCCAAGAAGTTCAAGAAAGATGCCGACGGCAAACAGGTGGAAGATACCAACTACAAAATCTGGGACCCGAACTACCTCGCCAGCATCTTAAAAGGTCGCGACTCCCGTATCGGTGCTTGCGCGGATATCGGCCATTGGCAGACCTCCGGCATCAAGGCCATGGACGGTTTGAAAGCGCTTGAAGGCCGCATCGTCAGCCTGCACATGAAAGACCGCGGCGCCCTCGGACCGAACAACCACGACATGATCTTCGGTACTGGCATCACGGATATCGGCGCCATCCTCGCTGAACTCCGCCGCCAGAAGTTCGACGGCAACATCGCCATCGAATACGAATATAACTGGGACAACTCCGTGCCCGACATCGCCCAATGCATCGGCTTCGTCCGCGGCTGGGGTGCGGCGAATAAAAAGTGATTATCCAGGCACAGGTCTTGGGCTTGTGATCGATTTAGCAGCAGGCGGCCTTCGGGCCGCCTGTTTTGTTTTCAGCGATGCTCCACGATCAACAATGTCCGCTCTCCATTCGGCCACTCCAGCAACGCCGAGGGTGTATCCGCCAGCAACTCCAGCAATTCCTCATCATTGATCCGCTTCACCGGTGGCAATGACGGAGCCGCAACCTCCGGCTTCACCTTCACCGGTGATACGACGGCCACTTCCACAACCTTCGACGATTCCTGCTCCTGTTGCACAAACGAAAACGCCACCACCCCCAACACAACCACCACTGCTGCCGCCATCGCCCTCCGTTGACCACGTTTGGCCCGCTCTGCGCGCACCATCCCGATCACCTCGGCGCAGTTCGGTCCGCCCTGGCCTTCCATATCTGGCAGAACCTCGTCCAGCAGCGGACGCAGTTGTTCATTCTTCGTCTTCATGGGTTCTTCAATTCTTCCGCAATCATCTCTCGCAACCGTTGACGTAGCCGTGCGAGCCGCCCTTCCACCGCCCGTTCACTCAAGCCGCACCGGCTCCCGATCTGCATCAGCGATTCCCCGTTAAAATATCTTCCCTCGATCAGTCCGCGTTCCTCGGCACTTAACTTTTCCAAGGCCCCTTCCAACGTCATTAACAAAGTGGCCTCAGCATCCAACTCATTACCCTCCTCATTTCGTTGCCCCCACCAATCCAGAAAGCGATCCAGCGCCAGCCGATATCTTCCGCCTGTCCGCCGGTGATCCACTGCTGCATGCCGGGCCGCACACGCCAGCCAGTTCCACAAGGCCTGCTCGTTCTCCATCCGCCGGACATGCCGTACCAAGCGCAACCACACTGCCTGGGCGATCTCATGCGCGAACGCCTCATCCCCCGCCGCGAGCGCGAAACAATACCGGTTCAACCGCCCGCACCATTCGCGATGCAACCACGCGAACGCCTCCTCATCCCCCGCCTTCAACCGTGCCGTGAGATAAGATGTTTCAGCAAAGGCAAAGCTCCCGCTGGTCGGAACCACCGGCAGGGAGGTTGGTTTCGCTGGTTCCATGGCGACCTGGCAAACCGTTGCTTTGAGCGCAGTTGTCGGGTTGGCGGCCACGTCAGTTCATCATCATCGGCGGGGTTTGGGAGTAGAGGTATCAGTCCTCGCATTCTCCCGCAATGCCTCAATCAATTGCCCCACCAGTTCCTGCGCTGCCTCCGGGGCTCTTACTACCAGTACTTTCGTGCCTTCATGGTAGTTAATCTTTACGCTCTTCAAGTCAATCTCCTCACCGACCAATGTCTCGGAGATGGAGTCCTTGATGCGGTTCAGTTTCAGAGCTTGCTCCTCGTTGTTGCCAATGACGATTCCTCCCATCGCGTACACTCGCGTCATGGGTCGCTCCATGGCAAACTTCTTTGCCGCTGCCAATTCCCGTTGTAATTCCAAAAGCTGCGGATGCTGCGCCCCCAACCTCTGCTGTTGGCGCGCCAGTTCCTCCTCCAACTCCCTGAGATTGCCCGCGGATGTCACCGCTGCGCCCCCCGGCATACCCGGAATGCCGGCCATGATTGGCGTAGCCGTACTCATCCGGCCCACCCCCGATTCCTTCCGCACGATTTTGTAACCGATGACCGATTGCCCCGCGTAGTGCGATTGGGTGGTATCGATTGTTTCCAGACTGCAACCCGCCGCGGCCGCAGCCAAGGACAACGCATCAATAGGCATGACTTTGGTCAGCCGCAATACCGTCGGAACTGGCAATTCCGCCGTTCCGGGCGACCAGATCAAGTTCAGCCCGGAATAACTCTGAGGACCATTATATTCGTCTATTTTCGCCGGTTTATAAAAGGCTTCCAACTGCTCTACCACGTTAGTCAAGGTACCCGGTTGGAGCGTCAGGTCGCGCTTTGTTACGCGCCAAGGTGAAGGGGTCGAATTCGTCGCGACTTGGGCCGTCGCAGTCATGACCACACTCAAGGCCACCAGGAGAATCAAAAGATGTTTCTTCATATATCGGATAAGACCAGCTGGTTCACTGCCGTCTTCCACACGTAATACGACGCTCGGCCTCAAAACCCACGCACACGGGAAAAGAAAAGAGGCGGACTCCTCGGCCGCCTCCTGCTCCGCCCACAACCTGCGCCCCTAAACACTGGCTACGGCTTGCTCCACACAAGATCCGACAGTCTTGAATTCATTTCTTAACCTCAAGTTGCTTTAACGCCGCCTCCGCTTCCGCTAGTTCACGTGCCAGCTTGGCCAGCTCAGATTGGGATGCCCGGCCTACTTGGGCTAGTGGTTGCATCCCCTCGTACTTCTTCGCCGCGCCATCGCGTTTGGCCTCAAGGCTGCGCGCACATCTCCTTTATGCATCGCTTCCGACCACTTGAGATGCACCTCTGCGTCTATCATCTCACCCGCCGTGATTCGTCCCGCTTCCAGCAGCAACTTGGCTCTTTCAAAATCTTTGCGCGCCAACTCGACCAATTCTGCCGACACCAGCGGAGTTGGCACTGGATTCTCAACCGTAGATTTACTTCCTGTTTCCAATGTCCGCTTCACCCCGATACCCGCCTCGCGATTCAATGTCTCCGCTTTCTCGTACGCCTCCAATCCCAACAAATGCTGATGAGATCCCGTCACTTTGAACTCTGCCGGCAATGCCGCGCACTTCACCCGCACTATCGCCTCCTTCGGTTGCTCAGGGTGGATCGAAGCCGTGCCGAAGGTCCGGAACATGGGGATATCCAGCGTCCCTCCTGGTTGCAGTTTCGTCGGACCGGGCAGAGCCAAGATCCACCAGTTCAACACCTCTCCGTTAGGCACGTGATACGTGAAATTAGTCCCGTAATCCGGCCGGTTGGGCTGCGGCACTGCTCCCAGCAAACTCCCATTCACTGCCCATGACCAGAGTTGGTTGGTGCCGTGCGCTAAATTTTCACGACGAACAGTCCACACCACCTCCCCATCAAACGATCCGCCCGGCCCTGTTGCCACCAAGCTGGTTAAGGAAGGCACCTTTTCCAGCCCGCCATCGCCTTGCCGGATGAAAAACTCCAGGGTGACCAGTTGTCGCTCCGGCACCCGCACGTACAAACCGTGTTCTATCTGCACGCTCGTGGCCTGTGTTGCTGCCGATGGATAAGCTTGGGGTTGGGTATTGATCCCCGCGATCTCCAGTTCCTTGATCGGTTCCATCGCCACCTTGCTCACGATCGCCCGGTGGGACCAGAAATACATCGCTGCCACGATCAACGGAATCAGCAGGATCAACGCCACAATCGCCGCCGCCAGCAGACATCCTTTCGTGCCTTGCTTGCGAGCCAGCCAAGCGATCAGAACGATTCCGCCAATGACCAGACCAAGCAAAACCACTGCTCCAAGGATGGGCACGAAAGCAATTGCGGACCGCGTCGGCAGCGTCGTGGTTAATTGTACCACTGGCGCAGACATCGCTCCATTCTGGGAATCAAGGGGTGGAGGTGCCGAAGTGGCGACTACATCAGATTTGCCTACGCCAATACCGGACCAAAGCGTGTACCAGACCGACACCTGTCCTCCGTCAGCGTTAGAACTCGAAATGAACAATGTGGCGGCCGTGCCCTCTCGCGTCCGCACCAGCGCGCTGTAGGGTCCAGACGCTCCGCCTAGCCAGCTGCTGTATGAATAGTCATCACCCGGGTTTAGATCCTGCCAATGCTTGCTGAGAGGCTTCTTTTCCATCTGTTGCACAATAGAAGCTTCCTTCACCGCGACACCTTGGAAATTCACTCCTCGTATAAAGACCGCAGGAAACGGATCCCTAGCCGCTGTCTTGTGAACGAACTGCACCAGCAAATCTATGCCATTGGTCCGCAACCACGTGGCGACTGAGGGTGTCTGCACTAGCCCACCGAGTTCCGTGAAATGCACCGGCATGGGCGGATGCAGTTTCACATTGCGCTCCATATCCAAGAACACAAACCCGTTGGTATCCACATCCTTCCACGTCAGGTTAAACTCAAAAGAGCCTTTCGCCACCGGTTTGGCCATCGCGTGAACCACCTGTAATTGACGGCTTGTCTCCGCCTGCACGGCTTGCTGCTGAGCGGCTTGAGCCTCTACCCTATTGCTCACGCTGGACCGCCAAAACATCCACATCAGTAAAAGCACCAGCAAGCCCATGGGGATAGCGAGGCCCCAGCCGACTGCGAATGAATTGCCCCCAGAAAGGCTGGCTGTCCTCGACAGCATCAGCAAGCCCGCCAGGCCCAGCGAAACACTGGCCAGCAGGATGATGAACGTCACCCAGAGTTTTCCATCCACTGGTCGCGCTTGGATACCGGCCAAGTCTGCATTCACTTGCCCAAGCTCCTGCCGGAGGGAAGTCGCGCGCCGTGCATACTCTTGCTGCTCCTCCCGCGCCTGCGCACGTGTCTCTTCGCGTTCCGCGGAATTGCCCGCCCGTGAAGCCGCGCGCCCTGCCACGGCATCCGCCTCACCCATGCGTTGGCTCACGTTCGTCAACTTGGACTGGAGCTCCCTCACGTGCGCGATGTATCTCTCGGTTTCGGCACGCACCAGACGACCGTGGACATTCAAACCGATCAACGGCATCGCCACGGCGGCGGAAAGCAACAGAACCGCGGGCCAGGCAGAAGCGGGACGAGCCGCCGCTGGCGATGGATCGGAGAGCGTGTTTCCACCATCCCGCGCCGCCCGCCACAACCCAATGCCGGCCCAGGGCAGCAAGACCGCTCCAAGCCACGTCAACGGCACCAGCACCGCCTCCGAAGTCGCCGGATTCCACCCGCCTCTTTCCGAAAGCATCGCCAGGAAAAAGAAGATCGCAAACCCCACTACCGGGACCGCCAGTATCCAAGCCACCACAGACAACGCCTTGAAACGCCCCTTGTAAATCTCCACGCTTTTCCAATCCTGACTGGACCACGCCCAACGCCATACCCGCCCCATCATCACGCCCGTGAACAACGAGATCACCACCATTACTCCGACCGCCAAAAGATAGGCCGAATCCCGGCTGAAGCGGAACGGCAACATGCCGATGAACAAGATGCCCAAGATAACTCCGATATAAAAAACCACGGTTCCAACCTGAAAGCCCACAGGCTCATTTTTAGCGATGCTTCCTCCACCCAGAAACCGGCGTAAAGCAACCGGCACCAAAAAGCC
>CALRJY020000040.1:0-52799 GCA_943367715.1 Chitinophaga pinensis
CCTCCATTCCTCCGCTTGACTTACAACACTGTATCTCTCCTCATTGAGAGGAGAGGGAGAAGAGGTCGTGTGCTTCGACGGAGGTGGGTCGTGGTTATCGTGGTGCTTTGACGAAAAGGGTCAGGGCATCGCGGCAGCAATGCCCTACCGGATTTTTGATTTCTGCGTTTCTTTGCGAAGTGGCTGGCGAGGGTTTGGTCTGGTGAGGGTGGACTGGTTGCTAAAGTACCGCAGGACAGGAGGCAATCGCGCAGGAAACATAAAACGGATCAGACGGGAAGGCGACTTCGGGGGAGTGATTGCATCACGGGCTTATTAATTAAGCTCAAAGTTCAAAACTCAAAGCTCAAAGCCGGTGGCACCCCGACCTCTGGGGCGCGGGGTGAACTGGCGGGCCATTGGGGAATGGGGCTTATGGGACCGATGGGACGAATAGGCTTATGGGAAACATCCAACATCGAACGCCCAACATCGAGAGAGGCCGGGTATCGGTGGCTTGAATAGGGGTGGTGGCGGGAGCGTCGAATGGAGCGAAAGGTGGAAACTAGCATGAAAGGTTTCTGGCTCTTAGTGGTGGTGGCGGCGCTGGGGTGCGGGTGCAGCAGCACACCGCCGGTGGTGTCGTCCAAGACGCAGGCGCTGAAGCTCGCGGAGGTGGATTACCGGCCGCGGATCAAGGATGGGGCGGTGCGGCTGGAGCTGCCGGAGAACAGCATGGGCACGGGGCCGCATGATGTTTATCATCTCTTCGCCCAATATCACGATGGCGCGCCGATCACTTACGGCTTGAGCATCGCGATGTCGGCGCGGCATGGGGATGAGGAGACGGCGGTGCTGGTGAATGGCCTGGGGGAGTTGAATCCACCGGGACAGGTGGCGGCGCCATTGTTGCTGGGCAAGAACCGGAGTTATCTGGAGGTGAGTTTCAACCGGGAGTTCGTGGAGGAATCGGCGGTGGCGGGCAGGTATTTCACACTGCGGAGTTCGCGGGGGACGTTCGAGTTTCCGGTGCCGGACTGGATGTTCGCGGCGTTGCTGGAAGGGCTGGAGCGGCGGCTGCCGGACTTGCGCAAGAAATCTTATAACCTGCCGGAGGTGACGACGCGGGACCAGATCCAGGAGCGGTATGTGCACAGTCATCCAGAGCTGGCGGAGAATATCCGGGAGGCGGTCTTGCGCGGTGAGGTGGCGATGGGGATGAAGCGGGCGGATGTGCGGGCGAGCTGGGGCGAGGCCGAGATGGTGATGCGCGGGCAGGATAAGGCCGGGGGCTTCGAGATCTGGCGGTTTCCGCACGGGCGGCTGATGCTAGAGGATGGAGTGGTGACGGTGTGGCGGCCGGATTGACGATGCGCTCCAAGTGAGGTGGCCTTTTGTAATACCCACGGAGAGGCCAGAGTGATATCAAGGTGACGTATGGGAGTCATCATCGTATTGGGCCTGATCGCCATGATCTTCATCTTGGCCAGGCGTGGAGGCGGACGGGGTGGTTCTTCCCATTCGACGGGGATTCACGCTGATAGCGGGATGCCTTTCTGGATGTTCGACGGTTCTTCCAGTTCGGACAGCAATGCTTCGCATCATCATCAGGATTCGAGCAGCAGCAGTTATGATAGCGGTGGATCGGACAGTGGCAGCAGTGGTGGTGGCGGAGATTGCGGCGGGGGCGGTGGTGGTGATTGTGGTGGTGGAGGCGGCGGAGATTAACTGGAAAGCGGTGTGAAACGAAAAAGCCCCGCAAGTTTCCTTGCGGGGCAGGAATCGTTTTGACGCGGGCGGTTAGGCCTTCTGCATCTGCATTTCCATGTCGTAATCGAGCGGCTTGATATCGCGACCGGTGCCGTCGGTGACCTTGCGGGTCTTCTCGTTGAAGTAGCACATCATGCCGAGGCGATCGCTCATCTCCGCGAGGGAGATAACGGTCTGCACGCGGACGGCAAGTTCGATGCCGGCGTTCGGTTTCTCAAGGCCACGGATGGCGGCGAACCAGTTCTTGTGATGGGCAGGAACGCTCTCGCCCGGGAAGCCTTCGCTGGTGACGGGGTCGATCTCGTCGGCGAAGGGACGTTCGGGTTTCAGTTCCACCTTGTTACCCGCCATGGTGAGAGTGGCGTGGTGGCCGCGGATCATCTCTTGCGTGCCCTGTTCATTCACGGTGCTGCTGGTGATGTGCATCACGTAGCCGCTCGGGAATTCAGCGATGAGCTGGATGATCTCTTCCACATCGCGTTCGTACTTGGTTTCCTTGTCCGCCGGACGACCATCCTTGCGAAGGTCGGTCTTGAATTTCTTGGTGCCGAGTGCGGCGACGCGCACGGGGAATTCCGGATTGCCGGTGGCGAGCATGTAGGGATGCAGCTTGTGGGGGAAGAGATCGCCGAGGAGGCCGGAGCAGTAAGGGTAGTATTTGCGCCAGCGGAAGTAGTGGTCCGGATTGAAGTCGGTGGTTTTCTTCACACCGTTGATCCAGGCGTTCCAGTTGATGTCTTCCTTGGTGAGCCAAGGAGCGATGGTGTAGTTCCATTCGCCGTAGGGGCTGTTACGCATGTAGGAGCCCTGGCTCATGACGATGGGGCCGATCTTGCCGGCCTTGATCCATTCGGCAGCCTTGTGCCACTTCAGATCGGAGCAGCCTTGGGAGCCGACTTGGAGCACCTTGCCGGTCTTCTTCACGGCATCATAGATCTGGAACGCTTCGCCGAGGTAACGGGTCATCGGCTTCTCCACATAGACATGCTTGCCGCTGTTCAAGGCATCCAGCGAAACACGGGTGTGCCAATGATCCACGGTGGCGCAGACGATGGCATCGATATCATTCCGCTCCATCAATTTGCGGTGATCTTCGTAGGTATCCACCTTGGCGCCGGTGTTGTCTTTGAGGATGAAATCCTTGGCGAAGTTCTGGCGATACTTGGAGACATCGCAGACGGCGGCCTGGGCGATGTTATGGTCACCGGCCTTTTCCTTCATCTGGCGGACGTGGGCGTTGAAGCCCTGACCACCGACGCCGACGTAGCCGACGATGATGCGGTCATTCGCGCCGATGACACGACCGGGCGAGGGCGCCTGGTTCTGGCCGTAAACCGGGGTCTTGAAGGGATTCGCCGCCACCGCCGCGGTGACGAGGGCAGCTTTCTTGATGAAACTCCGGCGGTTATCGCCGGACGAGGGGTTGTTCGTTGATTGCGACATAAAGCCTATGTTTTTTCGGGGATTGATCGGGTGCAAGCGACGTTACTCCAATCACCTGCGGGGTCAATCTTGAACAATAGGACGAAGCGAGGATGCGATTGATTCAATCCAACGAGGTGACGAACGGGATGCGGACAATAAAAAAGGCCACCGATGAAGGTGGCCTTAAGAAATCAGGAATGGATCAGCCGAGGTAGCAATCCACGCGGATAACGCGGGCTTTGGCGCGTTGACGGGCGAACTCCATTTCGCCGGGGTGCTCTACCCGAACAGCGACCGGTGCTTTGAGGGGACGGAAATCAACCGCAAGGGCGTGATCACTGCCCGCCATCGTATTCCACAACGAGGCGAGCTTTTGGACTGTGGCTTTCTTGGCCATTGAGAATGCGCTCATGGTTACGGCAATTGATTAACTGCTGTCAATCTAATCGTATGGGCCTGAATTGCCTATACGTAGGAAGCCGTAATTTCCCTGAGGTGTGGAACTGAGAAAAAACTGACCCGGTTTAGGCGGAGATGATGTTCTTGCGGATGGCGAACTTCACCAGATCGGTCTGGGTATGAAGGTTCAGCTTGCGCATGAGATTGGCGCGATGGGTTTCCACCGTGCGCGGGCTGATGAAGAGCTTCTTGGCGATCTCCGCAGTGGTAAGACCCTCAGCGGCAAGCTGTAGCACGAGCCGCTCGCGTTTGGTCAACGTGGTGTAAACGTCCTCTTCCGTCTCGCCAGGATGAGTCACATAACCGGCCAAAGCGCGTTCGGCGAGCACCGGGCTCAGGTAACGACGGCCCGCGAGCACTTCGCGGATGGCCTTCACCAGTTCGTCCGGGGTGCAGTCTTTGAGGAGATAACCCGAGGCGCCATAGCGGAGCGCTTCCATGACGTAAGGTTCATCCGAGTGCATGCTCAGGATGATGACCTTCGTCTTGGGGGAATCGCGGCGGACCTGGCGGATGACTTCCAGACCGTGCAGGCGTGGAAGCATGAGGTCGAGCAGGAGGACATCCGGTTTGACCTTGTCGGCCAGTTGCACGGCTTCCAAGCCATCGCTGGCTTCACCCAACAACTTGAAGTCCGCCTCGCGTTCGAGCATCAGCTTGATGCCCTTCCGCACAATGACGTGGTCTTCGGCTAGAATGATTGAAACCATGGCCTGTTTAAATTTGATGTGTCTTCGATAAGACAACCCGGCAGATGACATCACCAGCCATACCGACTGGCGTCAACCGCCCGGAGAGCGATTGCGCGGCGACCGATACCCCATGCTTAAGTGCTTGCCTGCGAATGTATGGGGACTGCCTTGTCGCGCTATTGATAGCTTAACCTAGTCCAGATGGCAAAGCAAACCTTGCACCCTCTGAACTTTTTTTGCTCAGGCCGTGATCGTTGTCCCGTTCCTGACCAGTTTTTTCCAACAGGCAAACAGCACCGATGCTATTTCTCTCGCCCAGACCCATGAGCTTGGCTGCGGATCAGCGAGGTCCGCGTTTGCCGCATCGCTTTCACTTCGCACCCGGTCTGTTTGAAATCCATCGTCACACTGCCGTGGTCACTTAAGTAATATGTTATCCATGGCCCCTGCTTCAACCGTTCGCGTAATTCCGGACGCGCCTGTTCCGTGGCCGGTTGCAGCGCGCACGTCACGATGACGACTTGCGGGGCGATGGCCGCGAGCAAATCATCCATCAACGGTTCTTCCTTCGCGGGAATGCCAGTCACGACGATATCGGCCCGCAAATCCTGATGGCGCTCCAGCAAAACGCGCTGGCCCGGGCGACCGAGGTCCGAGAGCAACAGGACACGCACCCCGTGAATCTCTCCGCGCAAGACCACGGCATTGTCATCGCCGGAAGGGAACTTGTCTGTGGCGGCAGGGTGCAAGACCTGCCATGGGCCGAGGCGGCTGCCGTTCGTGATGATGAGATGGTCGTTACCGTTTGTGCTCCATTCCCTCACCAGATCGCGGTAACCGGGCGAGCGGGAAGACACCGGGCTCGTGATGAGTTCGTTCACGCCATAGTCCTGGATTAGCATCGGAGCACCACCCACATGGCGCACATCACCATGAGTGATGAGAAGCTGGGGCATGCTGCGTCGTGCGCGGCTTTGCAGATAGGTGTTCAGCGCGTGTTCATAGCCAGCGTCACTTCCGGCATCGATGATCAAAGAAGGAAAATGCCGCCCACCCTCGAAGACATGGGCATCGCCACCATTCACATCGAGGACTGCAAGGCGGACGCTGTCACGCTGCGCCTGCCAGCCCGCGCCAAGAAGGCTGATCAACGTCACTCCGGATACGGCGGCCAGCCGCCAACGCCACGGCGATTTCCACTGCACGGCGAACAGGCTGAGCACCAGCGTGTAGAAGCTCAGGAAGATGCCCGGTCCGGGTTTCATCACCGGCCCCCACGCGGCGGGCAGGTCGGCGAACCAGATGCTGCAACCCACCATCCATTTCATGAGCAGCCAGGCGGCGAGGTTGAACAATTCGGCGACGGGTGAACACCAAGCGAACAGGAGGGAGCCAAACGAACTCATCAACGCCAGGCTGCTCAAGGGGACCAACGCCAGATTCGCCAGTAAGGAAACCGGCGTGACCATGTTGAAGTAGTACGCGATGAGGGGCAGTGAACCGAGCCACGCGGCGAAGGAGGTGACGGCGTTCATCGTGAGCCAGCGCACGGGTTCATCGAGCCAGCGTTGCCAGCGCGGTCGCAGTTCCTCGGGCAACAGGGGATCGGGACGGAAGATGCGCTGCCGCCACTCCTCCACCGACGGTATCAGCAGGCCCATGCTGAGCACCACCATGAAGGAAAGCTGGAAGCCGGGCTGGAACAATTGTTGCGGATCCCAGATCAGAATGATCGCGGCCGCAGCGGCCAATGAGTTCAACATGTTGCTCGGCCGTTCCAGCATCCAGCCTGCGCCGATGACGCTCATCATGATGGCCGAGCGCACGGCAGAAGCCTGCCAACCGGTCGCCGCCGTGTAGAACCAGAGCAACGGTATGAGCAAGCCACCGCAAACGCGTCTCGGCACACCCACACCACGCAAGAGCTCCACCAGCATCACCGCGATCAAAGCGACGTGCAAACCGGAGATGGCGAAAATATGCAAGGTCCCTGACTGCATGAATGGCTTGGCCACGTCATCCATGAGACCAGCTTTCCAGGCGAGTCCCATGGCTTGCAGCAACATCACGTTCTCATCACCGGGCGGCAGATTGCCTTGGAATTCCACCATGGCCCAATCACGGAATCGGTCAGATAATGGTGGGGCTTTCCGGGTTTCGGGCAGATGCCAGTCTTCCATGCCGCGCGTGTGCATCTGGAAGTGAATGCTTTGATGAGCAAGATATTCGCGGAAGTCCAAGGTGTCCGGCGTAGAGGGCGGTTCGGGTATCCCGAGATTGCCCTTTACCTGGACTTGACGGCCTCGATGCAATTCCGGCGGTGGAGCCGCTGGAGTCTGCACGAAGACCCTGCCCTCGGCACGATGCCATTCGCCATTGAGCTGGATACGTTGGACATCGATGAGACTGCTGAACCGGCTTTCGGTGCCGCGCTTGGTTTCCACAAACCGCTCGCGCGGAGCTTCGGCCAAGGTGCCTTCGATGGTTGCCAGATGAGACTCAGGCGTTAGCACCGCACGCAGATCCTGTGCAGAGAAGACTTCCTTGTGCCCCAGCAGATCGGCCCAGCCACCAAGGAACAGGAGCGTGCCCAAGGCGATGAAGCGGGTATGCTTTTTCCAGACACAAGCGAAGGTGAGACCGGCCCCCAGCGCCGCTACCGCCGCCCAATGGAGACCGAGGACATCGCCTGCGACGATGCCCGCTGCGAGGCACAAAAACACCGGTGCCAAGGGCCATTTCAAGGGATCGGCCTCCTCATCAATTTGGGGACATGACCAAGTTGGCTTGCTGTGAAAATGAATGAACGGAAACGAAGTCACTGGCAAGAGATAATGAGACGATGAAATCCCATTGTGCGAAAAGAAAAAGAAGAGGAGGATTGAAGAGAAGTGAACTAAAATCGCACGCCAAACGTATTATAAAGAGCGTCCCGTGGGGCTAGGAGTAACGGAGCATACCGGCTTGGCAACACGATTTGAAATAAGGAACAGCCCATGATTGAAAGTTTAGGCAATCAATCGATGCCGAGCAACAACCTGACGCGTTATGCGGAAAAGGTCGTCTGGGTGATATGGAGTCTTTGCATTCTTATGGTCTGGATGCTGAACCTCTGGACTTTCGCAGTCGCTGAACCGGGTGCTTCCTTCATGGGGGTTGCCGTGCTAGGCGGGCTGTTGATGCTGGCCGGGATGGGGGCCGTAATGATTGGCTCGATCATATTGCTCTGTATGAAGCAATGGAGGCGGGCGGTTATCTTGTTAGCGGCCTTGCCTTTGGGCGTGCTATCGGTCAAGGCAGCGGTCTATTTCTCGGCGTGGTTGTATGGATGGGAACTTGGACACCATTAGAATTATGCACATACGGCTGATCAATCTTTGTATTTGCGTTGCGATTGCCTTTACGGCCGGAGCGCAACCGGTTCCCAAACAAGGCACCCCGGCCGCCCCCCGCGTTCCCGAAGGCATGAAGGCGCATCGCGATCTGGCCTACGTGACGGCCGATGCCCATGAACGCCACAAGCTGGACCTTTACATACCTGAAAAATCCGACGGCCCTTTACCGCTCATCATCTGGGTGCATGGCGGTGGCTGGCAGAATGGCTCGAAGGACGGTTGCCCGCCGTTGCGTGACGGATACACGGCGCGCGGGTATGCGGTGGCCAGCATCAATTATCGTCTGAGCGGGCATGCGACATTTCCGGCGCAGATCGAGGATTGCAAGGCGGCCATCCGCTGGCTGCGGGCCAATGCCAAGCAATACAACCTGGACCCGAAACGCATCGGTGTCTGGGGTGGTTCCGCGGGCGGGCATCTGGTGGCGTTGCTCGGCACCAGTGGCGACGTGAAGGAATTTGATAAAGGAGAAAATTTGGACCAGTCGAGCCGCGTGCAGGCGGTCTGTGATTACTTTGGACCGACTGACTTTGTGGTCTTCGTCAGCACGTCGAAATATGAGAGCCATGCGACGGCGACGGCGCCAGAGGCCAAGCTCATCGGCGGTGCGGTGCTGGAGAACAAGGACAAGGCGGCGAAGCTCAATCCCATCACGTATGTAAGCGCGGATGATCCACCCTTCCTCATCGTGCACGGAGACAAGGATGGCACCGTGCCGCTCAACCAAAGCGAACTGCTCTTTGCCGCTTTGAAGAAAGCGGAGCGGCAGGTGCATTTCCATACCATCCGCGGAGCGGGACATGGTGGCGCGGGCTTTAATGTACCGGAGGTGACGACGCAGGTGGAGGCGTTCTTCGAGAAATTCCTGAAGGGTGCGGGCAAAGATATTGCCAAGCCGCAAGCCACCACATCGGAGAGCACTACGACGGAGACGAAGCAGGCACCGGCGGCCCCAGTTGCACCAGCGGCAAAAGGAGGCGCCCAAGGTAACCGGCCGAACTTCGAGCAAGTGCTCGCGCGGGATGATGCAAACAAGGATGGCAAGCTTTCGAAAGAGGAGTTTCGTGGTCCACCGGCCATCTTTCAGCGACTGGACCGGAATGAGGATGGTTTTCTGAACAAGGAAGAGCACGAGATACTGCAACAACGTCTGGGACAATCGAATGCACCGGCGAAAGGCAAGGAAGCCGCCCCGAGTTCCGAGAAAAAGGCCGCACCGGCTGATGGTCCCAAGGTGAGTGGTCTTAAGGATTTCAAACTGGATGGGCAGCAATGGACGTGCGAGGCGGATGGGCAGGCGATGCAAGGCATTTTGGTGAAACCGGACGGCAAAGGACCATTCCCGGCCATGCTCATCAGTCATGGGTTGGGCGGGAATGCCCGTCAGTTCGCGCTGCCGAAGGCGCGGGATTTCGCGAAGCTGGGATTTGTGTGCATCGCCACGGATTACACCCACTCGCAAGCGAGCGGCGACCGAAGCACGTTCGGTTCGAGCGATGAGAATGTGCGCCGCGCCAAAGCCTGCCTCGCCATCCTCAAGACGTTACCGGAGGTGGACGCTCAGCGAATCGTCGCTTATGGGAACAGCATGGGTGCATTCCTCACCATCCGGTTGGGAGCCGATGCGGCGGATACGTTGAAGGCATGCGCGATCACGGCGGGCGGACTGGCCTTGACGACGGGTTATCCCGCGCCGTCCGAAGAAGTGGCGGCCAGGGTGAAGGTGCCGATGCTCATTTTGCATGGGAGCACGGATACGACGGTGCGCCCGGAGCAGTCTGAAGCGCTCAAAAAGGCGCTCGATGCGGCCAAGGTGCCGAATGAGCGCAAGGTGTTCGAAGGCGTGGCGCACAATCTGCACGTGGTGAAGGCGGATGAGGTGAATGGACTGATCAAAGGGTGGTTTGAGAAGTATGGGGCCCTCAAGTAGCACGCAGCAACGGACAATAAGCTGCGGGTTTTTGGTGACTGCCAAGGCGTCTCCGCCACCTTGCCTTATTTGGACAGGCTTTTAGACTGCAGAGCATGTCCAAAATCCTTTTCATCCTATTGATGGGATCATTCTGTCTCGCAACTCAGCTTCATGGAGGACTCGAAGATTACTTCGACAAGTCCGTCCTGAAGGGGACCGTGCAAGAGTTGGAAAAAGAGGCGCAGGCCAATGGAGTTCTGATTCGGTTCAAAGAATTGCGAGTTGAGGACCGGATTTATCTGTCGGCAATCACTAATACTGGTACTGGGAAGATAAGAAGTCACATCAGCATCTTCAGCATGACGCGTGAAGGTTGGAGCCGAGTGACCTATTGCCGGCTGCGGAACTGGAAGGGCAAACTTATTTGCCAAGTTTCCGGAAAACATATCGAAATCTGCGATCTATTTGAGGCAGGCGAAAAGCAGGTGTTGGTAAGGATAGACACAGAGCTGCTGGACAAGTGAAGGCTGACAGAATGGGCAGGGGTAAACTTTGTGTCGAATCGACCGGGTTGGCCTGTTACTTTTGCGGGCCGAAAGCCGTCCCTATGAACATGAAGCGCATTCTTATTCTGCTGGTGGCCTGTCTGTCTTTTGGCCAGGTGAATCACGGACAGGCGGCGGAGGCGAAGAAACCGAACATCCTGTGGCTCATCGGCGAAGATTTCAGTCCGCATCTGGGTTGCTATGGGACGAAGGAGGTTTACACGCCCAATATCGACAAGCTGGCGAAGGAAGGGATGCGGTTCACGAAGGCCTTCACCACGGCGCCAGTGTGTTCGGCGAGCCGCTCGGGGTTCATCACGGGGATGTATCAGACGACCATCGGGGCGCACAATCACCGCTCGCATCGCGATGATGGGTACATGTTGCCGGATGGTGTGAAGGTCATCACGGATTGGCTGCGTGGCGGTGGTTACTTCACGGCGAACATCCGGGAACTGCCAAATGAACTGGGCTTCAAGGGGACGGCGAAGACGGATTGGAATTTCACTTACACGGGCAAGCCATTTGATTCGGCGGACTGGAGCGACCTGAAAGCCAAGCAGCCCTTCTACGCACAGATCAATTTCTCGGAGACGCATCGCGTGGGCGGGGCGAAAGGGAATGGGCCGTGGAATTCACCGAAGCGGGCGGATCCGGCGAAGGTGGAACTGCCTCCAATCTATCCAGATCATCCGAAGCTGCGCGAGGATTGGGCGGGATACCTGGATGCGGCCACGGCCCTGGATGTGAAGATCGGCAAGATCCTGGCGCAATTGGAGAAGGACGGGCTGGCGGAGAATACGATGGTGGTCTTCATGGGCGACCACGGGCAGGCGCATGTGCGCGGAAAACAATTCTGCTATGACGATGGCTTGCGCATCCCGCTCATCATCCGGTGGCCGAAGGGAATGGCCGCGCCGAAGAATTATCAGGCGGGCAAGGTGTCGGACCAGATCGTGACGGCGATCGATCTCACGGCGACGAGCCTCTCGCTCGCAGGCATCGCGAAACCGGCGAAGATGCAGGGGCAAGTTTTCCTCGGTGATAAATCCGAACCGGCGCGCGAATATTCCTTCGGTGCACGGGATCGCTGCGATGAGACCACGTTCCGCTTCCGCACGGTGCGCGATGCGCGGTATCGCTACATCAAGAACTTCATGCCGGAACGGCCATTCTTTCAGCAAAACGATTACAAGGAGCGGCAGTATCCGGCGTGGAATCTCATCCAGGAAATGGGCAAGGAAGGCAAACTGACCGAATGGCAGAAGAATTTCTACCTGTCGCCCACGATGCCGCCCGAGGAACTTTACGACATGGAGACGGACCCGTGGTCGATGAACAATCTGGTGACCTCCACGAAACCGGAGCATCAGGCGGTGTTGAAACGGCTGCAGGAAACTTTGAACCAATGGATCACGGAGTCGGACGATCAGGGACGTTTCCCAGAACCGCCGGAAGTAGCACGAGCGGAGGGGGCGACGAAGCCGAAGGGGAAGAAGAAGTGAGGGAACCAAATATTATGAGGTATGAATTATGAAGTATGAAAAGGCGCGAAACTTTGGCGGTTTCATGGCGATTGTGTTGAGTTGCCTGATGGGGCAGGTGTCCTTTGCGGCAGAGGCGCCGTGGATTTCTTTGTTCAACGGCAAGGACCTCACGGGCTGGAAGGCGAACCTGCTGCCGGATTCTTTCAAGGTGGTGGATGGGGCCATCCGCGCACAATCCACGAAGGACCGGGTGCATTTGTTCTATATGGGGGAGGAAAAGGACGGAAAGGCGGCAAGGTTCAAGAATTTTGAACTGAAGGCGATGGTGCGTGGCGAGCCGAATGCGAATTCAGGCATCTTCTTCCACACAGATACCTCGGTGCGCGATGTGAAGAATCATCTGGCGAAGGGGTATGAGGTGCAGTTGAACAGCAGCGAGAAAGAGAAGCGCAAGACGGGCAGCCTGTATGCCATCATGGACCTGGACAAATCCCCGGTGGATGAGAGCAAATGGTTCGACGTGTATGTGCGCGTGGAGGGCAAGCGAATCCTCGTGAAGATCAATGACAAGGTGACGGTGGACTACACGGAGCCGGAGAAGCCGGAACGCACGCCGGAACGGAAGGAGCGTCTGCTGGACCCGCTGGGCGGAGCGATCGCCCTGCAGGCGCATGACCCCGGGAGCGTGTTTTATTTCAAGGAGATCAAGGTGCGGAAGCTGCCTTGAGGTTTTTGACGAAGATGAAACATTTTATCGACGGTGAAGCCGGAACGCGCTTGCGCCAAATGGAGGAGAGAATTATGGTGCGGACCATGAAGAATTTGCTCCGACTTTTGCCTCTGTTTGCGCTGGTCGCAGCCACGAGTCTGCCCGCGCAAGATGCCGCCCGCGCCCGTGCGATCGCCGACCAGCAGGACGCCACGGAACGTTACAACCGCTTGAGCACCCTGGTGGATGATCTGCAGGTCGCGAATGGTGATCTGCAACGTCGGCTCGGTGTGCTGGAACAAGAGCTGCGCAAGACGCGCGCGGAATTGCTCGCCGAAGTGAGCAAGGTGGAACGCAAGGCGGATGATGGCAACGGCCGCTACGTGACGCAGGACCAGCTCAAGAAACTGGTGGATGCCGTCAATGACCTCGACAAGAAGCGCGTGGAGGATGACAAGAAGATCGTGGAGGAAATGCGCAAGCTGGTGCAGAAGATCGCCGGGGCCAGCGCTTCACTGCCCGCTCCGGCACCCAGCGTCCCCCGCCCTAATGTGGACAAACCCCCGGTCGATACTTCCAGTGCCGGTGTGCCGACGAAGGGTTTTGAGCATGTGGTCCAGAAAAACGAATATCTCACCACGATCATCAAGGCGTACAATGAAGCTTTGAAGGAAAAAGGTGTGACCAAGAAGATCACGCAGGACATGGTGCTGAAGGCCAATCCGGGCTTGAACCCGAGCAAGATGTCCATCGGGCAGAAGATTTTCATCCCTGATCCGAACCAGGAGTAATTTCAGGCGCGGTTTCTCTCATGGATAGAAAACTCGCGACATGAAAAACCTGCGCCGGATCCACCTATACTTGGGGTGCTTCTTCACCCCGATGCTCCTCTTCTATATCCTGACTGGGTGGATGCAGGTGGTGAACCCCGACCGGCTCAAATCTCCGGCGGACGCGGAGACGTTCATCCAGAAGGTCCGCACGATGCACGTGGACCAGGTGTATCCGGGTCAGGACGAACTGGATGTGCCTTCGTCACCCAAGGCTTTCAAGGCATTGACGGTCATCATGTGCATCGCGGCCACGATCACCATCGTGCTCGGTGTGGTGCTGGCCTTCAAGACGCTGAAGAACCAATGGCCGGTGTGGATCTCCATTGTGCTAGGCGTTCTCCTGCCCATCCTGATGCTTTGGTTGGGGCAGGGGCGCAAGTAGCTCCTCCATCCACGCTTCCTTTTGCCTTTCGTCCCGTCTCAGGGACTGTTAGAAGCTCCGGCATGTCGGCACAACTCACGATCGGTTTTCTCGGCGCAGGCAAGATGGCCACGGCGCTGGCAAAGGGTTTTGTTCAGGCGAAATTAACCGCGCCGGAACAGCTCATCGCCAGCGATGTGTATGAGGCGGCGCGTCTGGCTTTCGCCAAGGACACGGGTGCCCGCAGTGCCGCCTCCAATACGGAAGTGGCCAAGGCCGCCAATGTCCTGATCGTCGCCGTGAAGCCCGACCAGGTCGCGGATGTGTTGGGCGAGATCGCTTCCGTGCTCACGCCGAATCACATCGTCATCTCCATCGCCGCCGGTGTGCCGTTGGCTAAATTGGAGAAGCCTTTGCCTCCGGGCAGCCGCGTCATCCGCGTGATGCCGAATACGCCGGCACTGGTCGGCGCGTCCGCTTCTGCTTTTGCCTTGGGCTCTGGTGCGAATGCAGATGATGCCAAGCTGGCGCAACAACTCTTCGCTACGGTCGGCCTCGCTTTGCAGGTGAAGGAATCGCTGCTGGATGCCGTCACCGGCCTGAGCGGCAGCGGTCCAGCGTATGGTTATCTGATGATCGAAGCGCTGAGCGATGGCGGCGTGGCGGCTGGTTTGCCGCGCGATGTCTCCACCCGGCTGGCGGCGCAGACTCTGCTTGGTGCTGCTCGTATGGTGCTGGAGACGGGTATGCATCCGGGTGCCTTGAAAGACATGGTGACCAGTCCCGGCGGCACGACTATCGAGGGCCTGCATGAATTGGAGAAGGCGGGTGTTCGTGCCGGCTTGATCAATGCCGTGCGCGCCGCCGCCGATAAATCCCGCAAACTCGGCCAAGGCTGATTTTTGCATTTTCAACCTCCGCAAACGTCCGCAAACTGACTGCACAATGACTGTAGATCGCGTTCCTTACCTGGATCTTTCGGCCCAATTGCGTCCCTTGCGCGCTGAAGTGGATGCCGCTCTGGCACGTGCCCTGGATAACAACACGTTCTGCCTCGGGCCGGACGTGGCGGCGTTTGAGAAGGAGTTCGCCGAGTTCTGCGGCGTGAAGCATTGCATCGCCATGAACAGCGGCACGTCCGCGCTGCACATCGCGCTCATGCTGTTGAACGTCGGCCCCGGCGATGAAGTCATCACCACGCCCTATACTTTTGCCGCGACGAGCTGGGCCATTTCCTACGTGGGAGCGAAGCCGGTGTATGTGGACATCGATCCAGTGACGTTCAATCTGAATCCGGCATTGGTGGAGAAGGCCATCACGCCGCGCACGAAGGCGATTCTGCCAGTGCATCTTTACGGTCATCCGTTCGATATCGAAGCGCTCTCGGCCATCAGCAAGAAACACAACCTGCCCATCGTGGAAGATGCCGCGCAAGCAGTGGCGGCGACGTTTAACGGCAAGCGCGTGGGTGGCTTCGGTGCTTCCGCCTGTTTCAGTTTTTATCCGGCGAAGAATCTCGGAGCCATCGGGGAAGCCGGTGCGTTGGTGACGAATGATGATGCGGCGGCGGTCCGCGCAAAGGCCCTCCGTGAGCATGGTTCCAAGGTGCGCTATCATCATGACGAGGTAGGGTTCAATTACCGCATGGAAGGCATCCAAGGCGCGGTGCTGCGCGTGAAGCTCAAGCACGTGGACGCGTGGACGAAGCGCCGCCAGGCCATCGCACATCGCTATCAGGGATTGCTGAAGGATACACCGCTGACGTTGCCGGTGGAGAACGCGGGCTACGATAGCGCGTGGCATCTCTTTACCGTGCGTCATGCACGCCGTGATGAATTGAAAGCGTTTCTGGAGACGAACGGTGTTGGCAGCGCCATCCATTATCCGCTGCCGTTGCACTTGCAGGAGTGCTACAAGTCGCTGGGTTACAAGATGGGTGATTTCCCGATGTCCGAAGCCGCGGCGAAAACGTGCCTCAGCCTGCCGGTGTTCCCGGAACTGACGGATGCGCAGGTGGATCGCGTGGCGGAAGTGGTGAAGCAGTTTTTTGGGAAGTAAGACTGCGGACGCTGGAGCGGGTCTTAACGCTTGGCATTATAGGCAATTTTCTTTAGCAGGCGCTGGCGGATTTCCTCCAATGGCTCCAGCACCTTTTTCTCCTGTTCGGGGCTGAGGAAGCCCAGTTCTTTTTCTTTTGTAATTAACCATTCGATGGACTCCAATTGGATATCCTCCAAGTTGCGTTGTTTGTTGGCCTCCCACCATTTGACTACATTTCCCTCATGCTTGTCGTTCAGTGCCGTATTGAAAAAGGTTCCACCATACATGGTCTTTTGCGACTTGCGGTCCTTAAACCTGTGGACGGCTCCGGCGATATTCACTTGTGCTGCTATCAATCTGTGGCAGACATGGCCGACAGAGAATGAAACCAACTCTGAATACTCTTCCGTATCTGAGTATTCTTTGTCCTCAAGATGAGCAACCAAAGCTGGGAATGCTGTGATGCCCAGGGCGCGAATGTTTCGTTGCGCCCGCCATACGCGCATCTGCGCCTCCAAGTCGTAGTTTATAGGAATCCCAGTCCCCCAGCCGAATGGGGCTGGGTCCAGATTCGAGGAGCGTAATTCGAGAACCAATTTTTCGATCTCGGCTTTATCCAGCTTATTCAAGGCAGCTTGATCTGCTTTCTCCTCCGCAATTTTCTTTTGAAGATTGAACGTATAGGTCGATCGGAAAAACTCACCATCCATCTGCTCGATATGGATCATAACCTGCTTGTGGCCGATATTACCCAACCCCATAGAAGCGCCTTGCATCATCTCGCCCCTGGTAAGAAATGCGTATTCTCCCTTTTCATCCAACCATACAATCGTATTCGTGCCAGGTTGGACCTGGTTGCGTCTTGGGGAATGATTGCCATAAGCGATGGCGTAGTTCAGGCGTTCTTTGGCCGAGAGGCTGATGCCTGTTTGAACATGCCCTGAAGGAGTCGTCCGCGTGATTTTCTGAAAAGCGATTACTTGGTTCGTTTTGACATAAGGCCATTCCGTCACACGCATTTGTGATTGCGGTTGGCAGCCGACAAAGGCCAAGCCAAACACAAGGCAAAGCAAAGTTCTGGTTATGATGGTGGCCATGCGGCTCCTTGGCTTATAGAAGTTAGCATAGCTTGGCCCAATGACGCTAGCAACGGTCACTTTGTGCATCTTTAGCGAAGGCAATTCAGGCACTCAGACCTTCGGATTTAAGGTTTTCCGCCAATACTCCCGCTTGCCACACCCCCTTCCCCGGTGCTTTATTGACCGCAACATGCCAGCCGGTCCCAGTCAAAGCGCCGAAGATTACTTGGAGCGCATCGATGAATTGATCGAGGAAAAAGGTTACGCCCGTGTGGTGGACATCGCCTCCTCCCTCAAGGTGCGTCAGGCCTCCGTCACCGGCATGGTCCAGAAACTCGGCGAGCAGGGCTATCTCGACTACGTGAAATACCGCGGCCTCGTCCTCACGGATAAGGGCCGTGAAGTCGCCCGCTTCATCCGCAGCCGCCACGCCACCCTCTCCAAGTTCTTCTCCCTGCTGGAACTCGATGAAGAGACGCAAAAGCGCGATATCGAAGGCATCGAACATCACCTGAGCCAGGTCACCCTCGATTGTCTCGGCGACCTCACCAGCTTTTTGGAAAAGAACCCCGCCACCCTCAAGCGCTTCCACCAGACTCGCAATGGCAATGGCAAAGCTCCGGCGGCCAAATCATCCTCCACCACATGAACCCGTCCAGTGACGGTGAGGGTGAAGAATGGGTCCGCTGGCTGGAACTGGCGCGCCAGACCGTCGAGTCGACCATCCAGGAGCTTCCCGCGCATCTGCGCCAGCATGTGGTAAAGCTCCCGGTGATCTATGAGCTTATGCCCTCCGAGGATATCATCGCGGACGGCATCGAACCCGACACGCTGGGCCTCTTCGTCGGCCAGCCTTACCCCGATGCCATCTCCAGCTCGGATGTGATGCCCGCCCAGATCATCCTCTACGTGGAGAATCTCCGCGCCCTCGCCGAAGACGATGAGGATATCTATCGTGAAGAAGTCCAGACCACCTTCCTCCACGAACTCGGCCACTTCCTCGGCCTCGACGAAGACGACCTCGCCGACCGTGACCTTGATTAGTGGAGCGTGGGTTGTTCCAACCCGCAGCCACACCCCTGAGCAAATTTACCCCCCGTTCGTAGCGGCCACCTCAAACTGATTTTTCACGTTCACCACCACTGAACCCGGGAAAAGAGGACAAAAGCGAAGAACCCCATGCTTAAGTATAAGAAGATGACGGTGAGCAGGATGGCGGTGAAGCCCAACGCGATGACCCGCACAGAACGACGACGAGAAGTAAGCAGCGGTAAGCGGAAAAGGGTAAACGAGTATCCGACCAATGGCAGCACTATAAGCCATATCCACGTCATCGGTGATTTGTGATAAGTCGTGCCAAAGTCAAATACGTGATACGCAAACCGCTCGCACGCGAAGCCCACTAAACAGCCGTAGGATACCCATCGAATTTGAGCGAAGGTGCTCTTGGCTGATGTTCGGATTGTTTGTTCCACGGCGTGATTGAAACCTAGCGTTCTCCGACGCAGATGGCAAGTGAGCCGTACCAGTTCAGAAGCCCGGGTGAAACGAAAACCGCCGCGCAGATTTCTCCACGCGGCGGTCAAAATGAAATCGGTTGGCAGAGTCTGCTCAGGCTGCCTGAAGCCGACGTTTGTTACGTGTAGTCTGCTTTACCTTGGTCTTGGCGTTGCTGGTTTTAGCCAATTTCGCCACCGAACGTTTGGGCAGCAACCGGAAACGGTAGCCAACCAGCAGGCGGCTGTCGTCTAACTCAAACAAATCTCGGTTTCCACTTACCATAACTTTTAAGAGGATACTTCACTTTGGATGGGTAAACCAGTCTTTTTCCATCTAGCTTGAGCTTCGCTTAAAAATGCCCGATAGGATGTGCGGTCCACTCTGAGGATATCATCGGCCCCGCTCAAATTAAACCATTGGGCATACCTTCTGGCTGAACTCTCGGTCGTCTCACACCAAATCGCCGGGCTGTCCAACTGAACCGCCAATTGCGCCACAAACGCCATCACCCGATGCCCGCGCCTTTGACCTGTTTCGAAGAGGCAGTCAGCAGCGTGGGATGGGAAGCAATGAAATCGAGCGTAAGGTTATTGCACCATGTCCGCCGAAATAAGCAAAAGCCCAGGATTCCAGGTAGCCGCGCATGCTTACAACGAATGACCGTTAAAAAGACGAATTCTTCCATTGGTCGGGACTGCAATGATTGTTGCAGCTCATCCAAACTGCTCACCGTCCGGTGCAGTCGCCGATAAGTCCGCCATCTTTTCCCGGCCAGTTCTGCGAATTCAACCGCATCCGCTGCATCTCCGATTGCCGGGATCGAACGGAGCCGCCGCCAAGCGGCGATTTCGCCCAGCTCAGAAGAGCGGGCGAAATCGCACTCGGCCATGACCGGCTTGCCATCGATGGATAACGCAAGCTTCACAATCTTCGGTTTTAATTAGCGCAAGAACGCCTCAAACAACCCGCCATCCACCGTGATGACCTGACCGGTCGTCTTGCTCAGGCGATTCGTCACCAGCAGGAAGTAGGCTTCTGCCTGGTCCGCCGGGGTGATCGGGGATTTCGTCAGCGTGCGGTCGGCGTAGAACTGCGCCAGCTTCGTCACCAGCGAATCCGTCGCCTCATCTTCCGTGTAGGGGATGTTGTATTTCGCCAGCGAGCCGATGACGCGGTCGCGCGGGAACATCGCCGAACCTTGCACGACGGTGGCCGGAGCCACGCCATTCACGCGCACGAGCGGGGAGAGTTCGATCGCCAGTTCGCGCACCAGATGGTTCGCGGCCGCCTTCGAGCAGTCGTAAGCCACGCTGCCCTTCTTCGCCACCACCGCGTTCGCGCTGGTCGTCAGCACAAGGTTGCCCTTCAAGCCCTGTTCCTTCCATGTCTTTGCCGCTTCATCACCCACGAGATAGCTGCCCGTGACGTTGATGCCGAAGGTCAGCGCCCACTTCTCATCCGGGATATGGCCCGTCGTGTCGCTCGGCACGAAGATGCCCGCCGTCACGCAGATGGAATCAAACCCGCCGTAAGCCAGCGCCACTTCGTTCAACATCTGGCGGATGCTCGCGCGATCCGTGATGTTCGCCTTCAAGCCGATGGCCGGTCCGCAACCGCTCAGGCCCGTGCCCGCCACGCCGATGCCCTGGCCGAGCTTGTCCGTGATCTCCTTCGCCGTGCCGTTCGCGGCATCCGCGTTCAAGTCCACGCAGACGATGTGCGCGCCTTCCTTCACCAGACGATGCGCCGTTTCCTTGCCGATGCCCGAACCTGCACCGATCACGACGATGACCTGGCGGGCGAGTTCCTTCTCCGCCGGCATGCGCTTCAGCTTCGCTTCCTCGAGCAGCCAGTATTCGATGTCGAACGCCTCCTGCTGCGGCAGCGCGATGTATTTGTCGATGGCTTCCGCCCCGCGCATCACTTCCACGGCGCAGTTGTAGAATTCGGCCGTCACGCGGCTCTCGCTCTTGTCCTTGCCCCACGCGATCATGCCGAGGCCGGGGATGAGGATGACCGTCGGATTCGCATCACGCATCGCGGGGGAGTTCGCGTGCTTGCACTTCGCGTAATACGCCGCGTAATCCTTGCGATACTGCTCGATGCCCGCCTTGAGCTTCGTCTTTAGTGCGGCGAGATCTTCCGTCTGCGGATTCCAGTCCACATAGAGCGGCTTGATCTTCGTGCGCAGGAAATGGTCCGGGCAGCTCGTGCCCAGTTCCGAGAGACGCGGCGCATCCTTGGAATTCACATAACGGAGAATCTTGTCGTCATCCTGCACCGTGCCGATGAACCGCTTCTGCTGGCTCACCTGGCCGCGCAACCACGGCAAGATCCCCGCGAACACTTCATTGCGCTTCTCCTGCGGCAACGTCTGATACTTCGCGCCACCGAAAGCAGCGGCATCGCCACCCTTGGCCTGATACTTCTCCTCGATGTAAGCGGAAGCGCGCTCGATGTAATCCAGCGTGACGTGATAGCATTCCTTGTCGTCATTCGCCCAGGAGATGAACCCGTGCTGGCCCATCATGATGGCCTTCGCCTTCGGATTCTTCTTCACGATCTCCTGCATGGCCAGGCCCAGCTCGAAGCCCGGGCGCATCCACGGCACGTAATCCATCTCGCCGCTGAAAATCTCTTTCGTCAGCTCCTGACAACGGCTGGACGCCGCGATGGAGATGATCGCGTTCGGATGCATGTGATCCACGAACTTCGCCGGGATGAAGCTATGCAACGGTGTGTCGATGGACGACGCGCGCGGGTTCAGGTTGAACGTGGTGTGGTTATAAGCCCCCACCATGTCATCCTCCGCCTGCGATTTCAGCCCCTTGTCCGCACGGGCACCATAGGATTTCTGCAAGCCGATGAGCTTGCTCTGGTAGAGCGAGGAAAAATTCTCACGCAAGCTTGTGCGCAGATCACCGCCGGAGCCCTTCACCCACAGCACTTCGACATCTTCACCTGTGAGCGGATCCTTCTCCATGATCTTGGAGGAGGTGTTGCCGCCACCCGTGTTCGTGATGCGCTGATCCGCACCCAGCTTGTTCGAGCGATACACGAGGCGATCCATGCCCTTGAGCTTGGCGGCTTCCTCATCCTTCCACAGGTCATTGACGAATTTATAGGTCTTCATTTGTTTCAAATAAAATAACAGCCCAATCAGAAAGTGATTGAATTATGATTGATTTATGACTAACTGTTGCAGGTAGTCAATACAGAAAACGTAGCCGCCGAGGTAACGAGGCGGAACTGACCACAAGCGATAATTATGGGTTACTCACTCTCATGGCTCGCCGTCAGACAGAAAAATCTGTCTGAAGTGTGTGGTTTGCTTGGGTTGGTTAATACCGGGCAGACGGAAGAAGAACCCGAGTCGGATATCACCGCTGCATCTCTTCCGAACGGATGGCTTCTGATCGTCTCGAACAGTTCCGACCTGATTTTCTCCGGGAGTAAGGATTTACTAAAGACTGCCTCCACTGGTTCCGAATGCATCGCCTGCTTTGTTGAAGAGCACGTTATGTGCTCTGATACCGAATGCTGGCGTGATGGCAGCTTTGTCTGGTCAGTGATGCATGCAGCGGATCAAGGCTTGATGGATTTAGAAACGAAAGGGAAACTGCCGCCGCAATTCACGGAGATTTCCCAACGCCTGATTGAGCAACAAAAGAAAGCGGGCGGTAAGGATGCGGATGTCGATTACATATTCGATATCCCGCTCGAACTCGCACAGAGCATCACCGGCTATAAGCATGATGTATCGCCAGAAACCCCGCTTGTCTTTCATACACTGACTTTTAAGACACCACCTAAAGCAAAAGGGTTCTTCCGTAAGATTCTAGGATTCTAGCAAGCTCTGCCTCCTGACCTCGGCAGCTACGATTAAGATGAAACGCAAACAACGCCTCAAACAGATCCTCGCGCTGCTGCAGAGCGATCCGGAGCTCTCGCTCACGGATGCGTGCGAGCGTTTGGGCGCATCCTCGGCGACCATCCGCCGCGCGTTTGTGGAGCTCGAACAGACCGGCCAGGTCGAGCGCACCTGGGGTGGCATCCGGCTCGCCGGTGGCGGCACCTTGCAGATGGGCCCGCCTGCCTTCGCCAAACGTCTTGGTGACAATGCCGACGCCAAAAAAGCCATCGCCCGCGCCGCTTCCGCCCTCTTGCAAGACGGAGACGTCGTGATGATCGATGGCGGAACCACCACCTTTCAGCTCGCCGAATTCATCGCCCTCAAACGCATCCGCGTCATCACGAATTCCCTGGTCATCGCTCAAGCCATTGATCGCTTGAAGGGGTCGCAGCGCGGTGCCGAAGTCTATCTCTGCGGCGGCCTGCTTCAGCCCGAAGCCGGTCTCGTGGGTGGACCGCAAGCTGAAGCCTTTCTCCGCCAATACCGCGCCAAGTGGGCCTTCCTCTCCGCGGCGGGCATCGATGCTGAAGCCGCCACGAACTATGAGGAAACCGTTCTCGGCAGCGAACGCGTGATGATCGAGCAGGCGTCGCAAGTCGTCCTCCTCGCCGATCACACCAAATTCGGCAAACAAGCCATGTGCACGCTCTGCCCCATGAGCGAGGTGGACCACCTCTTCACCGACAAACATCCCGGCCATGAGAAGCTCTTGAAGCAACTCAAACGGACCGGAGTCGCGATCACGTCCGTTTGAGCAAAACCTCCGACAGATTCACCTGCCTTTGACGGCGATTAGTCCTATTTTCAGATAAAAAAGGTTTGCACGCAGTTTTTGTTATTTGCATAAACACGCATATGTCATCTATCGCCCGTCTCTTGCCTCGCTTCCGTCGTCCCGCATTGGGGCTGATTTTGGCCGGATGTGCCTCGGCTGCTAATGCCCAGACTGCGGCCACCACCAGCACTAATTCGCCCACGGAACTGCCGCCAGTGATCATCACCGCGCAGAAAAAGATGGAGACCGTGCAAAGCTCCACCGTCAGTGTCACCGCCGTGCCGAAAGACGCGCTGGAGATGACTGGAGCCCGCTATGTGAATGACGTGGCCCCGCTGGCCCCAAACACCTTCATCACCGAGTTCACCGCCCGCAAACTCAGCAACCCGCGTTTCCGCGGCATCGGCGGCAGCCCGAACAATCAGGGCATCACCACTTACATCGATGGTGTGCCGCAATTGCACGGCAATATTGCCAGCCAGGAGCTGATTGGCATCGATCAGGTGGATTTCGTGCGCGGCCCCCAAGGTGCGCTCTATGGCCGCAATACGGTGGGCGGCCTCATCGACATCCGCAGCTTGAAACCCTCGCTCACGGAGTGGGATGGCGGCATTCAGGCCACGTATGGCAATTACGAATACAAAGACGTCCGTATCGATTTCGGCGGTCCGATCTCCACGGATAAAGTGGGCCTGAGCCTCTCGGGCGGCTATTCCGGCCGTGATGGTTATACGCAGAACGTCGCGACCGGTGCCGATATCGACAATCGCGAAGCGGTGTTCGGCAAAGGTCAGTTGCTCTTTTCCCCGAATGAGAACTGGGAAGTGCGCCTGATCGTCGCCGGTGAAACCGCCGATGACGGTGATTATGCCTTGGGCGATCTGAACGCCATCCGCGCCAATCCGCACCAGGTAAATCGCAATGCGCCCGGCTCCGCCACGCGCGATATTTTTTCCACCTCCCTGCTGGCCAACTATCGCGGCGGCAGCGTGGATTTCGATTCCATCACGGGCGTCGTGGGCTGGGAGACGGTCGATACGACAGACATCGCTTATGCACTGACTCCCGTGAGTCCGGTGATTTTGCGTTCTAACACGGAGAAAGCCGGTCAGTTCTCGCAGGAGTTTCGCATCTCTTCTCCCGCCGACGCTCCGCTCGAACTGGGTGACGCGCTGAGCTTGAAGTGGCAGACTGGCGTCCTCCTCTTTACGCAGAACTACGAACAGACCGCCATCAACAATATCCCGGCTTTCTTCTCCGCCAGCCAGGAAGTCTCGGAACTGGATGATTTCGGTGCGGGAATCTACGGCCAGATGACCTTGACGGCCTTTGAGAAACTGGACTTCACGGCGGGTGTGCGCGGTGACTACGAGGATAAGGACGCCGAGCTTTACAACCAGCCGTTGTTTGCGGCACCGATCGTTTCGAGCCTTGGCAACAGCTACACCTCTGTCAGTCCGCATTTCGGCGTTGCATATCGCTTCACGGATAAACACCTGGTTTACGGCACGCTCACCCGCGGCTACAAAGCGGGTGGCTTCAACTCGATCGCCCCGGCGGGCAGCCAGGAGTATGAGGAAGAAAGCAGTTGGAACTACGAAACCGGCTTCAAGACCTCCTGGTTTGAAGACCGTGTACACGTGAACATCGCGGCGTTCTACACACACTGGGATGATGTGCAGTTGAACGCGCCCACGGGAACCGGTTCCTTCTACATCGACAACGTGGGCTCTGCGCATAGCAAAGGCCTGGAGCTCGATGTGAAAGCTCGTGTGATGCCGGGCTGGGATGTGTTTGCCGGGGCGGGTTACACGGAAGCGCGTTTCCTGAACGGCTCCTATGATAACAATTCGAACGTGTTCCCCGTTGGCGCCATGCAACATGTCGGTGGCAACAAGCTGGCCTACTCGCCCGATTACACGGTTTATGGCGGTACCCAGGCCATTGTCCCGGTATGCGATACGGTGAACGTATTTTTCCGGGCGGATGTGACGGCTTACGGGCAGTTCGCTTATGACGCCGTCAACGGTGCTTCCCAAAGCGCCTACAGCATCGCGAATTTCCGCGCTGGCGTCGGCGGCAAAAACTGGTCTATCGAAGGCTGGGTACGCAACGCATTTGATACGGACTACGTCCCCGTCGCCCTGCAATACGGCAACCTCGGTGCGCCATCCGGGTATATCGGTGAAAATGGGGCGCCGGTCACGTTTGGTTTGACCGCCAAGCTCCGCTTCTAAAAACTGACGGTGCATGAATACCATCTTGACCAGCGACCATTAAGCCCGCCATCGCTCGGAGGGTTTTCTGCGCGGGGTCTGCTGGGTGGCCGCGACCGCCTGTGCCAACCAGCATCGGGCGGAATGCGATTGCTTAAACGAAACAAAGCCTCAACCTGTCATACACCCATGAAAACCAGTTTAATCCTCACCGCCCTCGTGACCGGTTTATGTTTCAGCCACTCCCTAACCGCTCAAGAAACCAAGCCGGCCGCTCCGGCGGAGAAACCAGCAGAGAAGGCCAAGACCACGGCCACACAGGAAGAGCTGGAAGCAAAGTTCAAAACGACGCTGACCAAGGCCATCATGTCCGGCCGCTGGTGCTCCCTGAAAGACGGCGTGATGGGAGAGGAGAAGGAGGATAAATACACGATCCAAAGCGTCACCAAGTTGAAGGGCGATGAATGGGTCATCGTCTCCCGCATCCAATATAACAAACGCGATTTCGACGCCCCGATCCCCATCAAAGTGAAGTGGGCGGGCGATACGGCGGTCATCATCGTGGACAACGTTCCGGTGCCGGGAGGTGGCGTGTATTCCGCACGGGTGATGGTCTATGGAAATAGCTACGCGGGCTCGTGGAGCGGCGGCAACCACGGCGGTTTGCTCAATGGCCTGATCTCACCGCAGAAGGAGTGACGAGGCGCGTTCCTAGCATTTCTTCTGCTCGAACTGGAAGGAGCAGCAGCCGAGGTCAAGGCAGGCTTTGTCCGTAGACATGCGACGGCGGAAATCGGCAGCGATAGTGTATTCGTGCACCCGGCCTTGGATGCTTTGCTCGACCAATCCGGCTTCACGCAGGATACGCAGGTGTTTGGAAGCGTTATAATGGGTCAAGCCCAGCGCCTTGGCCACTTCACCCACGCTCAAGGGACGGTTGATCAACTGCTGGATGATGGCGAAACGCGTTTCATCCGCGAGCGCTTTGAGCCAGGGCACACATTCCGTCGGGCTGGTTGTTTTTTCCTTACCCACAGGCGGAGCGTAAACGATTCTTTGGCGGGAGGCAATTAGCTTGGCGCGGGCAATCGGGTTTTCTCCGCAAGCTTTGTTGAATCTCACTGGAATGTGAATTACTCTCGGGCCCAGTCCGTCTCATTCGCAGCGAATTTTGCCTAAATAGTTTTAATATGGAAACGACCCCGGCCCGTTACATCATGATCGGCGGCTTTCTGGGAGCTGGTAAGACTACTTCCGTCATCAAGCTGGCCCATTGGCTGGATGACAGCCTGGGCCTGCGTGTGGGGCTCATCGATAATGACCAAGGCAGCCAGCTCGTGGACACGGCGTTGATGTCCTCCCACGATTATGAGGTGGAAGAAATCTCCGGCGGCTGTTTCTGCTGCCGTTTCAATTCCTTGGTGGAAGCGGCGGAGCGGTTGAACCAGCGGACGATGCCTGAAGTGTTCATCGCCGAGCCGGTGGGCAGTTGCACGGACCTCGTAGCCACGGTCACTTATCCACTGCGCCGGATGTATGGAGACGATTACACCATCGCCCCGCTCAGCGTGCTGGTGGATCCGATCCGCGCTGCACGAGTGCTGGGACTGGAACAGGGCAGCCGCTTTTCAGAAAAGGTAGAATACATCTACCGCAAACAACTGGAAGAAGCGGACCTCATCGTCATCAACAAGAGTGACATGCTCTCCCTGGAGAAACTGGATGAGTTGAAGACGGCGCTCATCAAAAATTATCCATTGGCGAAAATCATGACCGTTTCTGCCCGGACGGGTGAAGGACTGGAAGAGTGGTTCAAGGAACTGACCGAAACTACGCAGACACCGCGCGCGGTGATGGAAGTGGACTATGAGGTGTATGCGGATGGAGAGGCTTTGCTGGGCTGGTTGAATGCCGCTTACACGCTGCACACCGGCACGGAGACGGATGCCAACGAGCTTCTGCGCCAACTGGCTGAGTCGGTGCGCCGAAAACTAACCGCTGGCGGTAGTGAAGTAGCGCATTTTAAGATGACGTTGGAACCCGAGCATGGCCTGGGAGAACTGGCGGCCTTAAACCTCGTGCGAAACGATTTCATCTCCGAACTTTCGATGGAACTGGAAGACCCGTTTACGGATGCGCATCTGACCATCAATATGCGCGCAGAAGCGGCACCGGAAACATTAAAGAAGGTGCTGGCGGAAGCGGTTTCAGAAACGTTGGCCGGTTTTCCCGGCCTGACGGCCAAGCAGGAACACATGGAATCATTCCGTCCCGGCAAGCCGCAGCCGACACATCGGGATACGAAAGGGTGACAGAGGCTCGCCCTGCCGTGACCCCGTAAAATCTTCTTACGCCCTGGCGGCGATGAGAGGGAGGGAAAGGTTCAATCGTGCGAGGTTCTTGTCCTCGAATTCGCTGCACCAGCCTTGCACTTCCGCTTCGTTAAAGATCTTGCCGATGACACGGCGGAGCAGGCCTTTCAGGTTCGCATTCTCCACATCACGCAGCGCGCGGATGGCTTCTTCCTGATAAGTTTCCAGCAAAGTGTTCGCGCGGTCATCCGCTTTCAATTCGCGATAGAGCGCCTCGATGTGTTGAGCGGTGACACCCTCCGATGGCTGGCGTTTCCACCAGGATTCCAGTTGTGCAGCAGCTTCGCCTTTCGCGCGTTCGGAGGCGATGGCCAGCAAGAGGCTCGGGCGGATGCCTTCGATATCATTCGTCTCACCCGCAGCACCCAAATCATTCAAGTCATCGCGGATCTGATAGGCGATGCCGAGGGCCTCGCTGTATTTGCCGATGGCATCACGGAAGGGTTCGTGATTGTTCGCGTAAACCGCGCCGAGACGCAACGCGACTTCAAAAGCCGGCGCGGTCTTGCGACGGAAAATATCCAGCACTTCCGCGGACTTCAGCGGGCCGGGATTGCGCGTCCAGCAGAGTTCGGCGCCTTGACCCTGGCAAAGCTGACGCTGGCCTTCGGAGGCGACCATGAGCATCTCCACCTTTTGCGCGGCACTGGCACTGCATGCACCGATGAGGCGATAGCCTTCACCGATCAAAAGGTCACCGACATTCAATGCGATGGCGGTTCCATGTTCCTCGTGCAACGTCTTCTCGCCGTAACGCAACGCATCGTTGTCCTCGATGTCATCATGGATGAGGGAGGCTTTGTGAAAGCATTCCACGGCGACGGCGATCTTCTTCAGGTCTTCTGGCAAGGGCGCAGTCGTTTCTTCCCGCAAAGCTTGATAGGCGGAAACGGCGAGGAAGGGGCGCCAGCGTTTGCCAGCGCGACCAAGCCATTCGCGGGCGATGGCTTCCGTCTCGCCTTCCGCCGGTCCCATGATGGACATGAGCGAATCCGGCGAGAACCAGGCATCGACATCGTTGCGCAGGGCGGTGAGATCGAGACGGCGCGTCTTATCGTCGCTCGTCAGATGGATGACGTCCCACACCCAGTCGACATCCACGGTGGTATCGATGCAGTCATCTTGCAGCAAAGGAATGGCGATGCCAGGAACGGCAGCCGCTTCCATGTAAGGGAAGGCGCGTTCCAACACGCTCAGGCAACTGACACCCACGATAGCGTCGATCTTGCCCGTCTGGATGAGCGACATGACGATGGCGGAACCTTCCGCCACCAGCACGGCGTAACCGAGGCGCTCGGCTTCCGATTGCAGATCCTGAATCGTGCAGAGACCGCATTGTTTGCAGAGCAGACCAAATTCATCGAAGGGCGCGGGGCACTTGCTCTCCACGCGCAGGCACTTGGGCAGGAGCAGCAAGCGGCGTTCGTAGGGGATGGTAGCGAGGGTCTCGCGCCAGACCTCGTTGTTCAGCAGCACACCGATGTAATCGCGATAGATAGGGTCCAGCTTCAACCGGGCGATCAGCGTATCCGCATGAACTTTAAGATCCTCCATCGGCACCGGCGGCACGAACTGCGTCTCGGCCACGTATTGCCGGACGGCCTTTTGCACATGGTCGCGCTGAATCTTCGTCTGCGGGATGTTCTTCTTCGGCGGACGAATCCGCTGCGGCGGCACCGGACGCGGTATGATGAGAGGCGCGGTTTGCATGTTCGTCAGTTACTTCGCTCGACGTTGTTCAGACGCTCAGACCTGTTCTTCTAATTCAATCAACACCGCCGGTTCGAACAGGTTTTAGGCTTTCTGCCATTATTGAAGGGTAAAAATGGAGGGTCGAGCCTTTATTGCTTGCCAAAGGGTGCATATGAGTCTGTTCAAAGCATCAACAGACCTTACGGAGTGCAGGCCTTACCCTGGATTTACACCTTTGGTGGTTGAGCCGCCAAAGCCGCATTCGCCTTGGCCTTCGCTTCTTCCGCACGGCGGGCGATCTCATCCGGGGATGGCAGGGACATGAGCACTTCAGCCGGAATGTCACCTGACTGCGCCAGCTTCACGAGGCACTTCTGGCGTTCGGAGAGCGCCTTGTCGGCATCGCGTTCCTTGGAGAAGCGGGATTGGGCCTTCTCACTGCGTTCGCGGAGCATGTGATAGACATCACCACCCAGCAGGGCCGAGATATCGATCTTCATCTTCTCGCGGTTCAAATCGCTGTCGCTGACGATGTCGCCATTGATGGGACCGGCCTTGTACTTCGGGAACATGATGGCCGCCTCCGGGCAGACGCGGGAGCAGGCCGGGCAGTTCGTCTTGCAGTTATCGTTGTTCTGCACCTGGATGCGCTGACCGCCATCCACGCCATAAACGCCGAACAGGCAAAAGCTCAGGCACTGCATGCAGTTCGTACAGCGATCATAATCGATGACCGGGAACCATGGCTTCCAGTCACCTTGCTTCACCGCCCCTGCCGTTGCGCGCACACCATCGACCTTCGCCACGACCTGTTCCGGCGTTGTGTCTTCCAGGTTCTCGAATCGCACAGAGACTTGGCCGGAAGAATCGGTGGTGGTCTCGGGCTTTTCGGCACCAAAACGGCCAAGCACCAGCACGGAACTCTTGTCTGCTGGCGCTACGGCGCGCTCATTGCCGGCCCGGGTCACAGCGTAACCTTGGCCCAAAAGAGTGCTTAGCACCGAGAACCGCTCCTCAGAAGCGAGCGCCGCCGCACCCGTGCCTTCATAGAGGACGATGCGCAAAGTAGATTGATCAGCTAGAGCCATGGGATAATGCGTTAAGCTTGGGCGGTTTCCGCAGCGGGTGCGTCCGAGGCTGTTACCTTGCCGGTGGGCACATTCGGTTTCAGTTCCAGACTCAAAAGACTGGCGGCCGCATTGTCTGCGGTTTCAGCCCGCATGTTCACCACTTCCGTTTTATCGAGGGGCAAAGGTGCATTGGCGGCGGCGAAGAGCCATTTCACCGCGCGTGGGTAACAGGCCGCGATTTTGATGGCATTGCCTTGCGTCAGGCGTTGCAAAGCTGGGTCGCGTCGCGCGGACATCTCACACAGATCGGCCACCGCCTCGAAGGGCACGCCGGATTCGCAGAGCTTGCGCAGCACGGCCTCTTTTACTTCCTTGGGCACGACCTGCGCGTAGTTGCAGTGGCAATACAAGATTTGCGGCGTCTGGGACATGTCGGCGGTAACACTAACCGTACGGAGGGAGATTGCCAACGGGTGGTTTTGAGGAATTTTCAGGCCATGGCGGGCGGGTCCTGATTGCACTTGGCAACGCTTTGGGGCAGATTGAAGCAGTCAATTTTGAGCATGAATGAAGGAGACCTGAAGGGACAGGCCGGGTTTGAACTACCGCGGCGAGAACTCATCCAAGCCATCCGCCAACAATACCGGTTGTCTTGGTCCGGGCTGCACGGAGCGATCCACTGGGCTCGCGTTTTGGAGAATGGCCGGCGGCTGGCAGAAATCACCGGAGCAAATCGTCAGGTAGTCGCGCTGTTCGCCGTATTTCACGACGCTTGCCGTTTGAACGAGGATTACGATCCCCGGCATGGACTGCGAGGGGCGGCCTTGGCCACCAGCTTTCGCGGCCAGTTCTTCACGTTGAGCGATGAGGATCTCTTCACCCTGCTAACCGCCTGCACGCTTCACACCGTTGGTCGGGAGCACCCCGATATCACCGTGCAAACGTGTTGGGACGCTGACCGGCTGGACCTGATGCGGGTAGGCATCAGGCCGCATCCCAAGTATCTGAACACACTCGCCGCGCAACAGCCCGATATGATCGAGTGGGCGGTGGACCGGAGCTGCAAGGGTCATGTGCCTGCGTTTGCAATGGACGAATGGGGCTGTGCTAAAACGGAGCATTTCGCATGAAGGGCAATTGGCGTAATTTTTAAAAAATAGATTATGAGTTTGCTTTACGAACGATTGGCTCCTTTGACATTCAGCATAGGTTTCTTGAATTGTTCACTTGGGAAGGTTCAAGAGGCATTCATCCGTTGGAGCAGGCAGAATTATAAATCCATTGAATACAAGGAAGTCCCGCTTTCAATTGAGCAGGCGCTGGAGGATTTGCAACCATTCACTGCCATTCCCAGACGGTGGCTTCTGGTGCCGACAAACAGCGAGTGGGTAGCGTATTTTGACAACGGGGCCCGAGGGCCGGATCCGGTTTCTTTTGTTTGTTATCTCGCGGACCAACTTGCCTGCCGAGGGGTGATTGCAACATGCGTTCCAAACACTCTCACTGAGGCAACAGGGACCAAGCGGGGATTGTATGGTGCAGTTCAATTTGAATTGTTTGCCCCACACAAGACAGACTTTCTAAACTACGAACGTACCGTGAGCGCGGCAAACGATGGGGGAAAGTGGCGGTTTGATGCCATTGGAACAGTGCAAAGTTTTGAAGATACCGCCGCGTACAAAAAGCGTCGTGTCGCAGACCGGTTTACACCTGAAATGTTAAAAAACTACTGTCACGCACTTGGCATCAGAGTCGATTCTCCAGAATTCTATCACAGCCCTGCCGTTCTGGTATGGACGAATGACCCACTGCCCGATGACTGGGGTAAACTCTCTTTAGAAGAAGTTCAAACACAGATGGGGCTTGAAGGGGGCGATAAGAGTTAGAATTGTAATGGGACTTCAAGGAAGACGCCGAGGACTACGGGATCAATTGCGGAAGAATAAGAACCATACGATGATCAGCATCGGCAGCATGATGGGCAGGGTGTATTTGAACACGTAGCCGAGGAAACTGGGGGTGTGGACGTTCTGCTGGTCCGCGATGGCTTTCACCATGAAGTTGGGACCGTTGCCGATGTAGGTGTTCGCCCCGAAGAAGACGGAGCCGATGCTGATGGCCACGATGTATTTGTTCAGCTCCACATTGCCGAGGAGGTAGGCGATCTCCACCTGCTCCACACTCACGGATTTGGCGGCAAGCAGTTCCGGATGATACATCTGCAAGGCCGCGATGGTATTGCGGATGTGATCAGCGTGCGGCCCGCTCAGAGTACTCAGATCCCCGCCGGCTTGCACGAACGCCTGAACCTGCTGCACGACATCCGGACTCACGAAGGCACCGAAGATGGCGCTGAGAAAGGCGAGGTACGTCGGCGCATTATCCAGCACGCTGGAGAGGATGCCGGAGCCGAAGTAAAAGAACGTGGGGTTCAGGGTCAGGCCGAGCTTGCCGACTTCTTCGGCGTTCGTATTGGCCCCCAGCCAGTCGAGCGCGGGCATCATGGTGGCGAAGATGCCGATGAAGAGGATGGCGACTTCTTTCACCGGATGGAAATTGAAGTCGTTCGCCGCATGGATGTGTTTCTTCGTGGTGTAATAGGAACCGGCGGCCGCGGCGATCATCAGGATCTCACGCAGGAACGGCGGATTGTTGATGAACACGGAACCAAGGATCACCGCGAGAAAGAAGATATTGGACGCCCCTTCAAATCCCCAAGTGTCCTTGGGCTCCGCATGCAGTTCGCGGATGGGCTTGGGCGCTTTCAGATAACTCCGTTGGTCGACCACGAAAAACATCGTGAGCAGCACACCGATGCCGGTGAGCCACATGGGCCAGCAATGCTCCATCACCCACATGAAAGGAACGCCCTTCAAGTAACCGAGGAAGAGCGGCGGATCACCGATGGGCGTGAGGCACCCGCCGACATTCGAGACGATGAAGATGAAGAAAACGATGTGGTGCGCCGTGATCCGGTATTTGTTCATGCGGATCCACGGACGGATGAGCAGCATGGAGGCACCGGTGGTTCCCAGCACATTCGCGATGATCGCGCCGACGAGGAGGAAAATGACGTTCGCAAACGGAGTGGCCTCACCCTTCACCGAGATATGGATGCCACCCGAGACGACGTAGAGAGAACCGATGAGCGCGATAAAGCTGACGTATTCCAAGGCGACATGCAGCACGCGCGGTCCCGCTTGCAGGCCGAAAAAATAATAGAGCACGGTCACGGTCCCGAGCGCATACGCGACCTTCGGATAATGCTTCCCCCACCAGGCGGAGAAAAACAGCGGGCCAAGCGCGATGGTGCCGAGCAAAATAGCGAACGGCAGCATCATCAGCGGATTAGGATGGATGACAGCGTGCGCTTCCATAAACGGATTAGCTACGGGCAGCGGGGCGTCCGGTCAAACCGGAAACGCAGACGGAACGCATTCGCGATGCGAATGTTACCCGCTGGACGGATTGGTCATTTTGCGACATGGGCGTGCTTTCCCTCAGGCGGCCCGGCGGAGGAGGCCTTCGCTTTTCCGGCGAATGACGTCCTGCCGCTCGGCCCGTTGGGTGGCTTCGATGGCTTTTTCCTCGGCCAAGGCCGGGAACACGAGCAACGGATGCGCGGTGGCCCAGGCGAGTGCCTCAGCCTCACCGATCGCGTTCTCGATGTAATCACGCCGGTAGGTATCAGGTGTCTGGGCCAGCAAGCTGGTCAGCAACCGCTCCCGCAACCGGGTGAACTCGGCGTTTTCCTTTTCCCGGACTTCCGGGTCCAGCCGGGGCTCCAAGGCGAACCTGATGTCAGGTCCGAACCTCGGCTCCAGCCGTTTGATGTTACTTCTATTTTTCATACTACTTTTCTTTCTTCTACTGTCTGTCTCTGACTCCCGCCGGTTGAAGGGCGGGAAAATAAAAAACCCACGGTGCCTTTGTTCGGGCAACCGTGGGTTTTGAAAATTTTAAGTTAAGTTATCTTAGATTCTCACTCCCGGGTTGCCGAGAACGGCCATATGGCGCGACCACTGGGACATTGTCCCATGGTTCAAGCACTGGCTCTGTTGTTTTACGGCGATCCGGTTCATATCAACGCCGCCACTAAGACAGGAAAATGGGGCAAATGTCAAAAGAAAAGTGGCTGGCCGACTGGATCCCGCGTCTTAGGACAAAATCACAACTGGCTTGCTCCCAGCAAGTTACGTGCGGGTTCCAAGCTGGGACGCGAGCTTCATTCAAAGGAGGGAATCCTGGCGCAATTAAGGAGCGGTCTTGCTCAATTGCGGGGTAGCAGACCGCTCCCGCGTGCAGCAGCTTGCTCGTAAGACAAAGTTAATCATGGGAGCCTATTATGAGCACGGTAACCAAAGACCTGATGGATCACCTCTGCGCCCACCCTTTCTTCAAGGGTTTGAGCGACAGCCACTTGGCAACATTCGCAGATTGCGCCATGGTCACTTCTTTTTCGGCTGGGGAGACGCTTTTTGCCGAGGGTGATGTGGCCAACCGCTTCTATCTGATCGAATCCGGCGAAGTTCTTCTCTCCGCCGAGACCGCGCCGCATGAGCATGTCGGCGTGCAAACGCTCCAAGCCGGTGATGTGCTCGGCTGGTCCTGGCTGTTCCCGCCCTATTACTGGCATTTTTCGGCGGAGGCGCGAACCCCCGTGACGGCCATCTTTTTCTATGGCACCCGGCTCCGCGAACGTTGCGAAGAGGATCCCGCACTCGGCTATGAACTGATGAAACGCGTCTCCGAAATTGTCATCCACCGTTTGCAGCAGACCCGACAGGAATTGTTGGCCCTTAAAAAAACGCATTAAGCCGGTCTGCTGCATGATCCCGTTTATGTGCAAGATACGTACACACATTAATTGGCCACGGACAGCCCTCTTATTCTGGCGATCCAATCCTCAGATTTTCACTATTTGCTCAGGATATCCAGTTTTATGGGGCTTTCATTCATTTGGCTTGCCCGCTGAAAAGCTCCACCCACCCAGCCGTTCACCGTATCTTGTCCACTAGGCGTTTCCCTTAGTGGCATAGGGGGGATGCCATAGAGCAACTCAGGATGTGACCCAATTGTGGAAAACGCCGCCTGTTCCTATCTTTGCTCTCGTGATGGCAACAACTGATCTTACCGGTTCGCGCGAATCTGCAACAAATCTTGCCCTGCTGGGCGGACGTGTTGCCGCAGCTCCCCTGAGCAATGTCCCCCTGAGCGAGTCGCAGCACAAGGTGCTGATCGAAGCGCTGCAACAGTCTCAGATATATCTGGACTACGAGCGCGCTTTCTCCGACGCCACCGGTTTGGCGATGACGTTGCAACCCGTGAATTCGTGGCAACTGCCGCTTTACCGCCATCGCAATGAAAATGGTTTTTGCTCCTTGATGGCCGGCAAAAGCCGTTCTTGCGCCGCCTGTCTCACTACCCAGCAGGAATTGACCGACAAAGCCTGCGAGGGTGCGGCCACGGTGACCTGCGCCTTGGGCCTGAGCGACAGCGCCGTCCCCGTGAAGCTTGGTGATCAGATCATCGGTTTCCTCCAGACCGGTCAGATCATGCAGCGCAAGCCCACTGAGGCCCAGTTCGATCGCGCTTCCGACCAGATCAAGAACTGGAACCTGACCTTTGACCAGGGTGAATTGCGCGAGGCTTACTTCGCCAGCAAGGTGGTTCCGCCCAAGCAGTATGAGGCCGTGCTGGGCCTGTTGCGCATCTTCGCCGAGCACCTCTCCCTGGTGTGCAACCAGATCGCCCTCCAGCAGGCGAACTCCGAGCCGCCCGTCATCCGCAAGGCCAAGGAATTCATCCATGAACATCAGGGCGAGGACATCACGCTCGGCCAGGTGGCGAAATCGGTGAACACGAGCACGTTCTATTTCTGCAAGATCTTCAAGAAGTTCACGGGGTTGAATTTCACGGATTATGTCTCCCGGATCCGCATCGAGAAGGCCAAGAACCTCTTGCTGAACCCGAATCTGCGGGTGAGCGAGATCGCGTATGAGGTCGGCTTCCAGTCGTTGACGCACTTCAACCGCGTGTTCAAGCGCATCGTCGGCCAGTCGCCCACGCAATACCGCGAGCATCTGCCGACCATCTGATTTCCTGCGGCCAGAAAGCCGCCCGGTCTAAAGTTTCGCCATCCGCCTGTTCTCCAGGCTTTGGCGATGCTTTTATTTTCCCTCTTCGCCCGGTCTTCATCGCCTTGCCATCCCTGTTGAAATCCGTTAGAACTTTTTTGGCACAGCTGTCATTTCCATTGTCCCGGACTGGCAAGTGTGAAAAGCTTGCTCAGCCAAGTGTAAAGATCGTGCAAAGCGCAGCTTAAGCATTGGCATGACTGTCGTGTTCGTTTGGTGAGGATGGCAAAAATCGAGGTATCAACGGAAAGCCTCATGAAAAAGGCCAAGAAGGCAGCCGCTGAAAAGGCGAAGAAAAAGATTTTGATCGTGGATGATCATCCGATCATGCGGCAGGGGCTTGCCTTGCTCATCCGGACCGATTCGACTCTCGAAGTCTGCGGCGAGGCGGACAGCGCCTCCAAGGCCGTGGAAGCCACCATGCGTCTGAAGCCAGACCTCGTCATCGCTGACATCTCCCTGCCCGGTCGCAATGGTTTGGAACTCATCAAAGACCTGCACGCGCTCCAGCCGGGATTGCCCGTCCTCGTCGTCTCCATGCATGATGAAGCCATCTATGCCGAGCGAGTGCTGCGCGCGGGCGGTCGTGGTTATGTGATGAAGGGGGAAGGCGGCCAGAAACTCATGACGGCCATCCACCAGGTCCTTTCCGGCGGTATTTTCGTCAGCCAGAACATCTCCGCTCAGATCTTGGAGCTGTTCTCCGGCCGTCGTGCCGGTACGTCACCGGTGGAAAAATTGAGCGATCGCGAATTCGAAGTGTTCCAGCTCATCGGCCAGGGGCGCAGCACCCGTGAGATCGCCGCGGAACTCCACATCAGCATCAAGACCGTGGAAGTCCACCGCGTGAACATCAAGGAGAAGCTCGACCTCAAGACCGCTTCCGAGCTGATCCACTTCGCCGTCCGCTGGGTGGATGGCCAAGGCACGACTGGCGCGGTGGCTTAAGTTCCCGTTCTCTTCAAGCCACTTGCTGCCCGGTCGAAAAAGTAGTTAATTTTACCTATGAACCGCGCCCACTATCTGCCCATCGCCGTTTGTGCGGGTGTGGTGTCTTTGATAGTGCTTTCGGCCCAAGCGGCAGACCAACCTTCTGCTCAACCCGCCAAAGATGTCCTCTGCCAAACTGCGACGAACAAGGCGGGGGGCGATTGCCACAGTCAGGGCAGCCGTGCAGTAGTGCTCAAAAACTATCTCAACGCCCAAGAAAAAATCGCCGCCAGCCAGACGGCGACGAATGTTCTTAAAGATTGTGACAAGCCGCCCTCTAAAGCGGCGTTGATGCTAAAAGCCGTTCCCGCTGCCAAATAATTTCAACGGGCGTTTCTTTTCACGGTTCCTAGATCGCAAAAATCTTGTCCATCCGACCGGCCAGATCTTTCGCTGCCTCCACCGTCACGGCTTCACCGCCGTTTTGCTCAGAGATGCCCCAACCCGTGTAGCCGATCTTGTCCAGCGCCGCCATGATGGCGGGCCAGTTATTGTCGCCCTCCATCAGCTTGAAACCAAAGCCCGCTCCCGGCTTTTCTGCCGTCATCGCCTTCGTGTTGAATTCCTTGATATGCAGACGCACGATGCGTTTGCCGATGACGGGAATCCACGTCTCCGCCGGGCTGTAACGGCCTACATTGCCGATGTCGAAATGCCAGCCCACCCACGCGCTGTTGATGGCATCCAGATAATCCACCGCTTGTTGCGGCTTGATGATGAAATCATTCCACACGTTTTCGATGGCGATTTTCACACCCAAGTCTTTCGCCACCGGTGCCACCTTCTTGACCTCTTCCACCGAACGCTTGAAGCAATCTTCATAGCTCACCCCGTTCTTGGCCACACCTGGCACCAAGAGTACAGAAGTAGCTCCATACGCCTTGGCATCCTTCAAAGATTGCACGAGACCATCGTGACCGATTTTCCGCGTGCCCTCATCCGGTGCGCTCAGCGGTTTCGCCCAGTGCGTGTGGCAGCAAACACTCGCGGCTTCCAATCCGGATTCCTTCAACGCCGCGACAACCTCGGCCTGATCCATACCGCCCATGGGTTCTACACCTTCAAAGCCCGCTTCCTTCATGGCTTTGTATTTCTCCAGCACCGTGCCCTTAACGCCGATAGTGGAGTGCATGATGGCCTTGCGCAGCTTGCGTTTGGCCGCAAAGGCAGCCGAGGGCATGAGCGCGGCAGCCGCCAAAGCGGCCGTGGTGGTTTGCAGGAATGAGCGGCGATTCATAAGCGTGTCGTTGATTAGATGAACTTCGTGCGACCCGGCATCGCCAGCGGCGGCACTTCGATGGGTGTGTTCCAATCTTTGATGTCCGGCACCAGCACCTGCTTGGAGTTCAGCATCATATCCCAAGTGATCTCGAGTCCCGTATAACCGGCCGTGCGGCCCATGATGGCCATCAAGGTGCTGGTCACCATGCGGTCACCATCATTGATGGGGTTGCCTGCGCGGATGGACGCGAAAAGTTCGTCATGCTCCACTTGATACATGTCCTGAGGTTTTTCACCTTCAAAGCGCCAGGGATTGTCACCCGTGATCCGCACACTGCGCTGGCGGCCGATGCTGGCGACGCCTTTGCTGCCGATCGCATACAGATTGTTTTCACCGTAACAGCCGGTGATCTGGCGCTGGGCGAGGAAGCCACGCACGCCACCTTCCCACTCGAAATTCACTTCGATGTGATCGTAGATGTTGCCGCCTTCAGCCGGGATCTGACGGCCACCGACGGCGGTGCAGCGAAGCGGCGCCTGGTCCTTCATCACCCAGCCCACCCAATCCACGGCATGAACGGCCTGCTCCACGAGACCATCGCCGGAGAGCCAGTTGAAATTATACCAGTTGCGGATCATCCACTCCATGTCCGTGATGCCAGCAGGGCGGGTATCGGCAGGCGGCATCGGTTTGACGGGACCCGTCAGGTAATTGGCATAGACGGCGCGGATCTCACCGATCTGGCCGTCATGGATGCGTTTGAAAAGCTCGCGCAACGAAGCGTCATAGCGCCAGCAAAAACCCGCCACCATCGCGAGTTTCTTCTCCTTGGCGATCTTCACCGATTCAATCACGGAGCGGATGCCCGGCGCATCCGTGGCCATGGGTTTTTCGAGGAAAACATGTTTGCCGGCTTCAACAGCCGCGCGCAGGTGCTGCGGACGAAAACCCGGAGGCGTGGTGAGGATGACCAGGTCCACGCCGCTGTTGATGACCTTCTGATAAGAATCGATGCCCACGAACTGGCGCTCGGCCGGCACATTGAACTTCTCCGGTTTGGCCACGTCCGCTTGCACGGCCTTCAGGCTTTTATCGATCTGGCTCTGGAAGACATCACCCACCGCGTACAGCTCCACATTGCTGTCCGCCTTCAACGCCTGGGCCGCCGCGCCGGAACCGCGACCACCGCACCCGATGAAACCGATGCGCAGCTTGTCTCCCGCACCGGCCGCCTTCGTGATGGAGGGGAAGGCCAAGGCACCGCCTAAGGCGACCGTGGAAGAGGTCTTTAAAAAATTGCGCCGTGAAGTAGGTGTCGGTTCCATAAGGATTGGAAGGAAAATTAGGTCTTTATCAGTAGCTACGTCAAGCGGCCATGCAGCCGCACCAAAGCCAGACGCCAGTTAAGCGGAAATCCTTCAAAAAGAAAATAAAAAGCCCCGTATCCGTAGAGATACGGGGCTTTGACGAAAATACACGTTTTAAACCAGCGGCGTGATGCCGGGCAGCGCCACCGGCACTTCGGGCAATTTGCTATCCCAAGTGAGGTTCTTCGGGAAGGAATCTTCCTTGGAATTGATCACCTGTTCCCAGGTCACTTCCTTGCCCGTGTAGGCGGCCATACGGCCCATGATGCCCATGGCGGTGGCCTTGATGAAGCGCTCCGAGGTGTTGAGCGGATTGCCGGAGCGAATGGAGGCGAACAGTTCGTTATGCTCGGTCTGATAGCCATCATCCTTGGTGCCTTCTTCCGCACGATAGCGCCAGCGGTTCTCGCCGCGGATGGTGTGCACCTTGCTCGCGCTCTCGCCGTCATAGACACCCTTGGTCCCGAACACGCGGTCGGCCACGGAACCCCAAGTGTTGTCGATCTGGCGGCTGTAGTGATAGCCCGGCACGCCGTTTTCCCAGCGGTATTCCACGGCGAAATGGTCGAACACATTGCCGAACTTCTTATCCGTGCGCACCTGCCGGCCACCGTGGGCCACCGCCTTGACCGGAGCCTCGTCTTTCATCGTCCAGAGCATCTTGTCGATGCTATGGATCGCCTGCTCCACGATGCCGTCGCCCGAGAGCCACTGGAAGTAGTGCCACCGGCGCATCTGATACTCCACCTCGGTCGGCGTATTCTCGCGCGTGACGTTCGGATAACGGTCGGTGCCACCGGAGTTGTAAGTGGAATAAACGGCGAGGACATCCCCGATCGCGCCGTCATGGATTCGCTTATAAGCTTCGCGATTCGCCAGCGTCCAGCGCCAGACGAAGCCATCCACCATCGCCAGCTTCTTTTGCTTGGCCAGCTCCGCGCTCGCCATCACGGAGCGCAGGCCGGTGCCGTCCACGGCCATCGGTTTCTCGGTGAAAATATGTTTGCCCGCTTTCACGGCGGCCTCGATGTGTTGCGGACGGAATCCGGGAGGGGCCGTGAGGATCACGAGATCCACACCGCTATCGATGACTTTTTGAAACGCATCGATGCCCACAAACTGGCGTTCCTGCGGGATGTTGACACGGTCGGCCTTGTCCTTCAGGTAGGCTTTAAGGCCGTTTATGCTGCGGTCCATGTTTTCCTTGAACGCATCGCCGGCGGCGAAGAGTTCGGCGTTGCTGTCCGCCATCAATGCCTGAAAGGCCGCGCCGCTGCCGCGACCGCCGCAACCGACCCAGCCGATCTTGAGCCGGTCATCCTTAGCCTGGCCGAGGGAGACATTCGGGAATGTCACGGCCGAAGCCAGGGCGCTGGCGGTGAGGACCGCGCCGGAAGAAGTCTTGAGGAACGTACGACGATTGAGTTGGGAGTCAGGAGGCTGATTCATAGTCAATGGGTTCTCGTAAAAGGCTGTTTTAGACCCGTCACCGGATGCGTCAAGCTTCGCTTCTGCCGGTGACGGCACGACCAGCCATCAATTCAGACGCTGGAACACACTAAATATTCGGTAAATTCTGTGGCGCGGGTTGTCTCAACCCGCAGCAATACCCCTAAGCACAGGCGTATCAAGCTACTTCAAAATCACCCAAGAGCATTTCTTCGCTGTTGGCCAACCGCATTCTGTAAACCATCAGGAATTTCACGTTGCTGCGGGTTGAGACAACCCGCGCCCCGCTTACTTCCGCGCGGCCGTCAGTTCCCACTGCTCGCCGAAGAACGCGGCATCTATGATACCCTTGCCTTCTACCCGCCCACCTGAAGGAACGCTCATGTCCACCACGGCCCAGTCGGGCAACTTGGGCGTCTGCTGGGAATTCGTGCCCGAGCTATATTGCGGGAACGTGAACCCACAATTGATCACCACATACTTGGACGGATTCAAGGGATTCGGATAGATGAACACGGGCGCGTTCTTCGTCGCATCATACGTCTTGTCACCCACTTGCACACCCTTGGCCGTCCACTTGATGGGCAGCTTGTCCGCGATCTTCGCCAGCACCTTGTTGCTCGCCGGATCGCCCCAGAGGATGAGGTTGTTATTCTCGATGTCCTCATCGGAGATAGCGCCATCATCCTTCACCTGTGCTGGCCCACGGAATTGGCGACGCCATTGGAAGAGCGCCTCTTTCATCTCCGCCTGCGCCCATTGGCCGGATTGCGCATTCAAGGGCTGGCCCGTCGGCTTCACCATGATGAAGGAGTTCATGAAGGCGTCGTCGATGGGGCCTTGGAGGTTGGGTTGTTTGGTTGGCTTATAGCCTGTGCTAACGAGACCCGTGGTATCTGCACCCCATTTTCCATTAACCTTCCGAAAGCTACCGAAGCCTCCTATTGCGCCCAGAACTTCCCAACGGCCAACGTTCTGTCCATCAATCACCACATTGCCCTTGGCCTGTGAAGGAGCGATCGTAAACGCCTCTACATTCTTCACTTTCACGCTAATTCCACTTCCGCTCGCATCCGCCTCAATCCGCGCCTCTTCCCAATGCCTTTCCAGTGCATTCACTGTCACCCAATGCATCTTGTTCCACTTCAAGGTCTGCGTCACCAGTGTCACCTTCTTTGGCACCGTCACGCCCTTGGCTGCCGCGGCATCCACCAGTGCAGCCACTTTCTTCTTCGTCTCCGGCTCATACTTGTGACCGGTCTTGGGCCCGATGAGATGCGTCATCTTCGTGCCTTCCTTCGCCAGCGCAGCCTCCATCAGGTCTGCTGCTGCCTTTTGCGCGTCGTCCTCGCCGCTGTAAGCCACCAACGTGCTGTTGTTCAGATTGACCGGCGCGACCAGCGGGTCATACATGGCCCAGAGCTTCTGCTCATACCATGGGACCTTGGCCAGCTTATCACCGTCGAGCTTCTGGTAATTCTTCACATCCACGAACCCTGCACCCGGATTGATCGCCGCCCATTGATCCGCATGATGCACGCCCAAGTGCCACGTGCCCGCGCCACCCATCGAAAAACCGCGCATGGAAACGCGCTTGGCATCGATAGGATAATGCTTCATCGCGTGCGCCAAACCCTCGAACACATCCACTTCACCCGCGAATTTGAAGGCATTCATGAACCGTCCATAAGGATGCAGCACGAAGGTGTTCTCCGGTGCGAACTCGCCCACGGACTTCTGCCGTCCTTCAATGAATGAAATCTCGTTCAACGTATCGCCGCGCCCATGCAGCCAGAAATCCAGCCGCATCGGCGGATTACCCGTCTTGAAGGATGGCGGCACGACTAAACCGTAAGGCTGAACCGAGCCATCCAGCTTCGACACAAACCCGCGCACCACGAGACCCGTCGCCGTCGTCCACGAAGCTTGCCCGGCCTTCAACTGCGCCGCGCGATCCATCCCTTGCTTCACCATCGCCAGCGCGGACTTCGTCTGATTCGTGGCGTAGAAAATATCATCCTCCACCGCATACGCCGCCGCGTTCCGATAGATCTGCACATCGGGCAACAGCTCCAGCAACTTCGGCTGCCCCTTCAAAGATGTTTGCAAGGCCAGAATTTCGCCGTCCAGGACTGCCACCCCTTTCATGATCTCTGCCTTCGCCTCGGCTGATACTGGAAAACCCGGTGGCGGCGAGAGCTTCTTGGGGTTCGCAGGCAGTTCCTGTTTGGCCTTCGCCTTGGCCGCTGGTTGCGGGGCCGCCTTCTTGGCATCCGCAGCAAAACTGGTGGAAAGGGAAGCGACGAGCAAAACGCTCAAGAGCACCCGACGATTAAGACGAACTGGAAGCATGCCGCCATTGAACCCAATCTTGAACAGGCGCGAAAGCAGAATTCACCATCCCGTAAATTTTTGAAACAAACTCGAAGCGACCAGCGTCTATAGCCTGTCTTGAACTTTGGTGGATTGTTAGCAGGGTAGATTTCTGTGTCATCAGCGCCAGCGGCGCGCTTCTTAGGAGAGGGCCTAGGTGTTGATGTTTTGGGTCTTCTCTGTTTGGCTCACCGGCCGACACCCATGCCATCATGGTATAATGGCCGGCCCTTTGGCCCACGATTTCAACTACTTAAGGTCCATGCGGGCCTCTCTTTTAGCTCAACGCCGCAAACAACTGTCGCAACTCCTCTTCCACATCCGCCGGTGACGCCACCGTCTCGGCGATCTCCGCACGCAGCAGTTCCCGATACCGCTGGCGCAGGCGATGCACCGTCACTTTCACATTGCCTTCCGTCATGCCCAATTGCGTTGCGAGTTCTGTGTAAGGCACCGAGGAGCGGTCGCCCATCAGGCAGACTTTCAGCAGATCGAACTGCGCGCCCTTACCGCTGGCCACCTGTTCCTCGCGCAAACGGTTTAGCACCCGATCCAGCAATGTCATGGCCCAGCGGCGTTCGTAAATCTTGTCAGCGGAGACGACTTCGCGTGGCTCCAGGCTGTAACGTGTCTCGGCATCATGCGCGTCCAAGTGGATGATCTCCTGGCCGCCACCGCGTTTCAGCGCGCGCGCCTTGTCCCATTCGTTCGCGAGGAAGTGCTTGAGCGCGGCGAGCAGGAAGGAGCGGAAGCGGCCCTTGTCCCGGCTGACGGCCGCGAGATAATTCTTCTGCAACAACCGCGCGAAGAACTCCTGCGTGAGATCCTGGGCATCATGTGCGCTGTGCCCTTGCCGCCGCACATACGCATAGAGCGGATACCAATACGCGCGGCAAAGCTGCGCCAGCGCCTCCTCTGAACGCGACGATGACTCCGGCGCACCCGCCGCCATCACCACACTCCAGCGTGTGGTGGCGAACTCGCGTGCGGCCCCGAGCACTGTCTCGGCTTTGTCATGGGTGCTGGTCATTATTCTAATCTAGTAGCAGCCGACGTAAGAAAGCGCTGAATTATGCACAATCTCAAAGTTGTGCCTCGACTGGACATGGTGATATGCGTTTGCAACTCGTTTTAGCCTTACTCCATGATGCTTTTGATAATTTCTTGCAACGCTTTGTCAAAGCTCTCACCCCGGTTTTCCGCAGAGGCCTTCTCCAGTCGTTCCTTCAATTTAGCCCGTTCCATTGGCACGCTGGCAACCGCCCTTATCAACATTTGTCGCACCACTGAATCTTTCTCTTTTTCTAACCTGACTAGAAACAATTCTAAATGGCGCTCTGCGGGCATGCGGGTCTTTTGCAAAGCCATTGCGGAAAACATTCTGACTGATTGCGACTCGTCATCTAGCGCGGCAGCCAACTGCTCCAATTGCTTTTGATTGGGATTCAGCTTCTCCATGCTGTTCTCCAGTGCAACTACAGCGGCCAGACGCATCCCCGCATTTGAGCCGTTCAGCGCGTCAAATAACACCACGTTATTAGCAGTATCAAGTTTCATCAAAATCCACGCTTCATCACCAGCGTTTTTCCCCTGCTTGAACTCCTCTATCAAGCTATGCTGAAATGCTTTTGTATCGCCAGAAAGCGTATTTACCGCCGCATAAAGCAGAGCCCTTCTCAAAAATGCCATTTTCTTGTCTTCCAAGTCTTTCGAAAGCGACAGTTTGCCTATCAGTCGAATCTCCGCCAGCAAACAGTCGGTTGGAACATTGCTGTGCAGCCTGATGGCGTTCTCTACTGTTTGCAAACCTTGAGCAGGAGGTTGTTTGCTGGCCGCATCAAAAGCCTTTGCCAGTTCTGCACAAGAGTTTTTTGCGCAGCCGACAGTTAGCAGGGATAGGAGGGGGATCAGGAAAAATAAAATCTTCTGTTTCACTGGGTTTAGAAATGTCGGCTATGCTTTTTACGGCACAATCTTCAACACCCGGTCATTGTAACTATCCGTGATATAAAGCTCCCCCGTCTTCGGATGCACCGTTACGCCGTGCGGGCGCGCCAGTTGCGCTTTCGTCGGATCGCCCCCAAGCCCTTCCGTGCCTTTCACACCTGTACCCGCGATGCGCGTGATCTTCCCATCCTTGGGCTGATACCGGCGCACCAGATGGCTCTCCGCATCTGCGATGATGACGCTGTTGTCCTTGTCCACGCAGATGAACTTCGGTCCGTTCATCGTGGCTGCCAGCGCAGGTCCACCATCGCCCTCGCCACCTTTCTTGCCACTGGCGTTCACCACGGTTTTGATCTTTCCCTCCTTGTCCACCACGCGCAGAGCATTGCCGCCGCGCTCGAGGATGTAGATATTTCCCAAGCGATCAGCGGCTACGGCGCGCGGGTCTACTAGTGGCGCTTCGGTAGCGACCGCGCCATCTGTGGGAATTCCTTTTTGCCCATTGCCCGCGACGACCTTGCTCATGCCCGTCTTCAAATCCACCACGTGCACCTGGCGCAAGTCGGCGATGTAAAGTTGGGTGCCGTTGAAATCCAGGCTGATGCAATAGGGCCCGAGACTTTTTGCCTTCTGGTTCGGCACATTGAAGCCCTCGATGCTGGAGACCTTGCTTGCCTTCACATCCACTTTACGCACGCGGCCGTTCCACGTATCGCCGATGAGCACGTTGCCATCCGGCAGGATCGCCAGATTGTGCGGTCCGTTGAATTTCGCGTTGAGCGCCCAACCGCCATCGCCGGAATCACCCGCTTGTGACTTCCCGGCCACATGCGTCAGGACGCCCTTGCCATCCACACGCAGCAGGCGATTGCCCGAGGCCATCTCCACGATATACATGATCCCCGCTGAATCGAACTCCGTGCCGAAAGGTTCTTTGAGCTTCGCCTCAATGGCCGGAATGTTCACCGCATCATTCGTGCCGCCAGCGACGAGCACTAACTGCGCAGCCTGGGCGATCAAAGACGAGACGGATAACACGCCGACAAAAAGCAAACGCGATAAACGGGTGGTCATGCGGAAGTTTCTACCCGTTATCGCGCCGGGAATAAACAAGAAAGCTGTGAGGAGTTACTCTGGATTCCGGGCAATGAATTTGACCTTTCTCAGCTTGCCGGTTTTCGGGTCCACTAAGGGGCAGATCTCGCCATGCTGAATGGAGATACCCACCTCTTTCAAACCGCCGTGTTCATACGCTGGTTTCTTCTTCGAGATGCCTGGCACATACTTCACTACGCCATCCTGCCAGCCTTTCCAGAACTCCGCCCAAACCTTGATCTGGACCCGGTCGCCTAACTGAACGGCTTCACCGGTTTCGTAAATGGCTTGGGGATAGTCATCATGTGCAGGAGGACGCTCTTTCAAGCCGAGCAAGGTTTCCAGATTTTCAGGGACTCGTGTGATCTCCGGTCCCTCATGATAGAAGGTAAAAACCTCGTCCGCCCACTGGCTTCCGTCCGGTTGTCGTTTTAGGAACAGATAATCCCCATAGCCATTGTTGGCGAATATGCAGACCGGACCACCAGCCAGTTCCTCGATAGATTTGACGGGTTCTTTAAATTCCAGCCTCCATTCGGCGTCCTCCCCTTGAAAGTATTCAACGCCGCTCTTTTGGGCCGCCAATAATGACTCGGGCAAGGAGCTGTTCATCGCAAAAGTGATAAACGGGTGGTCATACGGAGAATTTTACCCGTTATCGCGCCGGGAATAAACAAGAAAGCTAGGGGGAAGGCATCTGTTTTTGCTGCACTTCGGGAAACAGGCGTTGGACCATATCCCAATCCAGCAGCGTCTTCATCTCCTCCCAGCGCAGGAAGATGACCGCATCCAACTGCTTCTCATTGTAGGAGGTGCAGAATATCCGGATGCCATCGGGAGCCAGCGTGAATGAGGTTGCGGCATCAGGCTCATTGACCCAGTGCGACGGATTTGCCTCTTCCAGCACGCGAATCTTGTTCGCACATAATGCGGAAAACTCCTTTTCCCAAGCGGCTGATTTGAAAAGTTCCGCCAACGTGATCATCTTCCAAGTTCCGGCCTCCAGCCTGAAGTTAAGCACGGAGTAAACATTGGCCGAGACAACGCCGGTATATTGGTAACTTTCGACGAGCAGGCTGGCGCAGTTGGTGTTAAAACTGATGACCCGCCATTTGTCCTCGGCACTCCACGCACCACCCCAATCCTTATGAAGATAGGCTTTTACCCCTCCCCTGTTACGCCACGCATAATCCTCAATAGCCTGTAGTTTGGCCCGGGCGGCTTGCTGGATCAGCGGGTTGATCTGCCGCGCCAGTTCGGAGGAACCGGTAAATTGCGGATAGTCCGCCGTCATGGTCAGGCTCTCCCCGTAACCGGCTTTTCGGTAACCGCGCTTGATTGTCAGCTTTTGGGCGGAGGCGATCTTCCTGAAATCCGCCGTCGCCCCGTTTTCCCATCGGGCTTGCAGCCGTTCTCCTTCTTCCGAGAATCGTCCGTAAATCCCTTTGGGTCCCTCCGCTGGATGCTCTATCTCCATCAGCCAGCTTTGAAGTTCCGTGTCGAAGGTGGTGGTGGACTTCGCCGGTTTTTCCGATCCCGCATGCAACCACCACGTCTCCAGATTGGTCAGCTCCTGTAGATTCATCTCCGCAACATCCCCGGCCAAAACTCCTTGCGCGCTGTAGTAGTTATGCCCGGGCTGCACTTCCGCCACCGGCCCCCTTGATTTGACCAGCCAGATCAAGCACAGCAGGCCAGCCACTATGACTGCCGTCCTCCCAGCTTTGCCTCGTGTGCGCATCCGTACGCTATGCGGGCGGATGGGTCTGGTTTTAACAAGCTAAATCAATCTGATTGGATATTGGTGCAGTCTCCAAAAACCACAGCTTCAGCTTGCCTTCAACCTTGGTTTTGCCAGAAAATGCCGCCGTTCGATTCCTCTGAGGAGGCGTTTGATCTAAGTGAAGTCCGATTGCGAAAAAGTATTATCCACATGAAGAAATGCACATTTGAATGGCTGGCCAAGCTGGGCTGCCTCTTGACCCTGGTGTCCCTCCTGAGCGGCTGCCAGACTTCCGGAAAGAAACTGGAGGCCTCGGCGAAAGGCGAAGTGCACGAGGGCATGACCCGGGACGAAGTGATCAAGCTCCTCGGCAAGCCAGATTTATCCGCGCGCGGTTTCAAGGAACTCGCCATCGACCGCTTCGTGGCGCAGGAAAAAGATTACCGCTATCTGCCCGCCGATTCCGGTTATGCCGGACCAACGGTGATAGACAGTCTGACCGTGCTTTACACCGCGGACCGCAAGGTGGACAAGATCCATCATTCCCGGGGTAACGTGGTGTGGAACAGCCGCTCGTATGGCGATGCGGCCGGTGGCAACATCGCTCACACCTTGGACACCCGGAGCATCAAAGAAGGCGAAACCACTTTGGCAGAAATGAAAACCTGGTTCGGCGAGCCCACCTCCAGCATCCTCCATTTCGACAAGCAACTGAGTTACGAATGGGTTTTCGTCAAATCGGGCTATCTGACGGGTTTCAAAACAGAGCTGCTGCGCGCCGGTTTCACGGCTGACGGGAAGGTAGAGAACCTCGTCGTGTGGGAAGACTGGAACTGGGATTACTGAGTCAATTCACTGGACTGCCCCAGGCTGCCACGCAATCCGCTTGCGGCAATTGCCCGGACGCGTTAAACCGTCAGGGCTTTTTTAACGCTAAAGAATTACGCACATGGCTTACACAACCTGCACTGTTCCCGCTGGCGAGAAGATCTCCATCAGCAAGGGTGTCCTCCAAGTCCCTAACAACCCCATCATCCCGTTCATCCGCGGTGACGGCACGGGCCCGGACATCTGGGCTTCCAGCGTCCGCGTCTTCGATGCCGCGGTGGAAAAAGCCTACGGCGGCCAGAAGAAGATCTCTTGGATGGAAGTCTCCGCCGGTGAAGCCTCGTTCAAGCAATACAACAACTGGTTGCCGGATGACACCGTGGAAGCCTTCAAGGAATTCCTCGTGGGCATCAAGGGACCGCTCACCACGCCCGTCGGTGGTGGTATCCGCTCGCTGAACGTCGCCTTGCGCCAGATGCTGGACCTCTACGTCTGCCTGCGCCCCGTGCAATATTTCACTGGCGTACCCTCGCCGGTGAAGGCCCCGGAAAAGGTCGAGATGGTTATCTTCCGCGAGAATACGGAAGACATCTACGCCGGCATCGAATTCAAGGGCGGCACGCCCGAAGCGGCGAAGGTGCTCGATTTCCTCGCCAAGGAATTCCCGAAAGATTTCGCGAAGATCCGCTTCGGCACGCAGGAGAAGATCGCGGAATACATGGCCCAAGCCTCCGGTGGTCACGGCGCTCCGCCGGTCGAAGTCGGTCTCGGCATCAAGCCGGTGTCCGCCGTCGGCACCATCCGCCTGATGAAGTCCGCCGTGGAATACGCCATCAAGAACAAGCGCAAGAGCGTCACGATTGTCCATAAGGGCAACATCATGAAGTTCACGGAAGGCGCCTTCCGCGATTGGGCTTACAGCGCCTCCAAACGCATCTTCGGCGACAAGGTCTACACCTGGGCCCAGTGGGAAGTCACCAAGAAGGACAAGGGCGAAGAAGCCGCGAACGCCGAGCAGAAGGCCGCGCTCGCCGGTGGGGCCGTCCTCATCAAGGACGCCATCGCGGACATCGCCCTGCAACAAGTGCTCACGCGCCCGGAAGACTTCGACGTCATCGCCACGCTGAACTTGAACGGTGACTACCTCTCCGACGCTCTCGCCGCACAAGTCGGCGGCATCGGCATCGCTCCGGGCGGCAACATCAACTACGTCAGCGGCCACGCCATCTTCGAAGCCACCCACGGCACCGCGCCGAAGTATGCCGGAAAAGACATGGTGAACCCCGGTTCCGTCGTCCTCTCCGGTGAGATGATGCTCCGCTACCTCGGCTGGACCGAAGCGGCCGACCTCATCCTCAAAGGCCTGAACGGCGCCATCGGCAGCAAGCGCGTGACCTATGACTTCGCGCGCCAGATGGAAGGCGGCACGCAGATCAAGTGCTCCGAATTCGGCGATAATATTATCTCGCACATGTGATCATATAGGCCCGGCCGGCACGGCCTTCGGCGACAACATCATCGCCCACATGTAAGCGCACGTCTTACGATCTCTCAAACGAAACAGCGGCTCGGGGTAACCCTGAGCCGCTGTTTTCTTTTCTGAAAACGCTTCTCAGTTAATTGCCCGCCTTCGGCAACTTCCCATCCCGATCATACTTCGTCGCTTCATGCGGCGGAATCGTATCCTTCGGCCATTCCAGCGCCCACTTGCTGCGCTCCTCCTCGCTCGCGTAATACCGCAGCCACGCCTGCACGGCTTCTGCGCTTCCACTGCCGATCAAGTCCAGATGCCACGCACCGCCCGGGATGATCTCCTCGCGCAATCCATCATTCCAGAGATACGCGTAAAGCTCCCGATCGCTCAGATGATTCGTGTTATGCAGGAAGAATCCGCGCTTGCCCAAGGTCTGGATCAACTCCGCCAGCTTCGCCGAGAGCGCCGCATCATCCATCATCTCCGATTCCGGCAACGCGAACCCTTTCGCGATCAATTTATCGAACGGCTTGATCCACCCCTCCGACTCCACGCGCTTCACATTCTCCAGAAACGCCACTTCGAGGTCCGGCGGACAATTCGGCGACTTCAGACTCGTGAACTGCTGCCCCGTGATATCCTCGATCTCCCGCTCCAGCCGGTGGATGCGTATCTCATGATCCACACCCTCCAGCCCCAGCGGATCCTCCTCCTCCGTTTCACCCAGCAACACGATCTTCTCCTCCGAAAAATCGAAGCTCGTCTTCACGCGCCCTGAGTGAGGATTCGGCGGACACGGCCGCGGCAGGAATCGATCCCGCGCGTAGGGCAGATCCTCATGCGCCGGCATCCGTCGATTTCCCCCTTCCGCGGACCACAACTGCTTGTCCGCCTCCTCCGCGTAATACTTCAGATAGATCGCGTCCTGCTCCTCACCCGCGAACTCCAGCAGATCGAACCGGCAATTCGTGCTGTAATGCTGCGTCAGATCCACCGTCTCACCCGGCAAGATTTTCTCCAGCAACAACCCGTAAAACTCCCGGTCACTCAGATGATCGCTGTTGTGGAAAAAGATCCGGCTCGCCGCCAGCGCATAGAGCACCTCCCACAGCTTCGCCGTGAGCGAATGCTCCGTCAGCTCATCCGGATGCGATACCGCCACTCCCCGCCGCTGCAACAATTCCATCACCGTCGCCCGCGGCGCATTTTCCACCGCCTCCACTTCATAGACAGGACCATCCGGATCACCTGAAAACGGATTGAGGGAGTTCATAAAGGAAGCATGTCACACCCCTGTGACAAATGAAACGCTGATTTTATAACCCTTTTTTGCCACCACCTAATCCGTAGCCGCCGAGATAAGGAGGCGGAACTGACCTCCCCCTCTCTGAACGTTGAGCGTTGGAAGTTGAACGTTTCCTTTATAAGTCCCATCGGACCTATAAGACCTATTCCTTTCCACCAACCCATCGACTCGTAAACCGTCCTTCGTAAATCGTAAATCCCCTTGAAGCGCGCCTTCCCGTCTGATCCGTTTTATGTTTCCTACGCGATTGCCTCCTGTCCTGCGGTACTTTAGCAACCAGTCCACCCTCACCGGACCAAACCCTCGCCAGCCACTTCACAAAGAAACGCAGCCCGGTAGGGCGAGACGAGCTAGCCCCGACGTTTTGGTCGGGGTCGAGCCCTGACCTTTTCCTTCAAGGCACCACGATAACCACGCCCCACCACCGCCGAAGCACGACGCCTCTCCTCCCTCTCCCTTTGGGAAGCCGAACTTCGGCTAGGGAGAGGGCTGGGGTGAGGGTTGAGCGCGCCAAGCTGAGGTTCCCCCGAAGAAGTGGACAAGGAGGGGGTAAGTGGTAAGAGAAAGAGCAGAGTCAAATGAGCACCACTGAGAAAGCCAAGCGCAAGCATTACGATGAGACGTTCAAACGGTCGGCCGTGGAGTCGCTGTTGAGCAGCGGCAA
>CALRJY020000041.1:0-52399 GCA_943367715.1 Chitinophaga pinensis
GATGACTTTGAGGATTCTCGACCGGGGCTGCTTGTTCTCTTGAAAGAGCCAACCACCGCTCACTCCTCTCCTTTACCAACAACGAGTTGTCAGCACAGAAAAGACTACCAAATCATCGTCAATTTCCAAACAAAAAATCACCGCAAAACAGCTCTTCAACGGAACAAATTGCACCCCAATAAATTACAACCGAAGATTTTTTCCCGAAGTAGCGCAGGCTGGCAGCCTGCTGTGTCGCAGATTGGCAATCTGCGTGCCGTATACACCGCCAAAAACCTCCAAATAACTCCTCCGTTCTTAACTTAAAAAAGCCATCTCTCACGCCGTTAAAAACTCTCTCCATTTTTCCAGATGCAATAATCCCACCCTCATGTAAATTATCTCCATGACCAAGGGATGGGTATTGGGGTTCTTACTTTTCTGGTGCAGCACGCTTGGAGTTTTTGCCGATGGCAAAGTCTTCCCACCCACCGCCTACCCCGTTCCCGACATTCCCGAGCAACAAGCCCTCATCCACTACGCGAACGGCGTCGAGAAACTCGTCATCCAAACCACCTTCACCGGCTCCGGCACCAACTTCGCCTGGATCGTCCCCCTGCCCGCCGTGCCGAAGATCGAACCTGCCACCACCGGCCTCTTCCCCACCCTGCAATTCCAATTCCGCCCCGAGGTGAGACATGACGAGCCCGCGTGGTTCGGCGGCCTCCTCGCCCTGTATGCCCTCATCCGCCTGCTCTGGAAAACCCGCGCTGGCGGTTCCCTCACCGTTGTAGACTGGCTCTCCTGTATCGCCTTTGGTTGCGGCTTGGGACTCATGCTCGATTCCCCCTTCACCATGATATTCCTGACCCTTGCCACCCTGTTCGCTGCCGATCGCGTGCGCCAAGGTAGGGAAGGCCCTCTCGCGATCGCCGCCATGGCGCTCATCATCTTCATCTTGGGCGGCATGCTTCTCCCCGCCCTCAGCACCGCCGGTGTCAGCATCACCTCCGCCAACTCCGTTACCGTCCACAATCGCCACACCGTCGGCAGCTACGAAACCGTCGTCGTCTCCGCCCAGAAAGCCGATGAACTTCTGGACTGGCTCAAGTCCAACGGCTTCGCCACCCCACCAGAAATCACTCCCGTCATCGCCGACTATATTAAAGACGGCTGGGTATTCGCCGCCGCGCGACTCACCCGCACCGAATCGAAAGGTGCCTCCGCCATCCACCCGCTCATGTTCACCTTCCCCACGCAAAAGCCCGTCTATCCCATGCGCCTCACCGGCGTAGGCAACGGCAACTTGAAAGTGGACCTCTACGTCTTCGGCGACCAACGCGCCAAAGCACAAAACTTCACCGTCAGCCGCTGCGCCCAAGCCACCTATCCCGCCACGAACAACTATTACTCCGACACCGTTGAACTCCTCTACGTCGGTCACCCCGGCCTCTCGAACATTGTGGAAAAAGCCGCCGTCGCCACCAAACTGGAAGCCACGCTGACTCCCTCACAGATGAAACAAGATGTGTGGCTGGACTGGGAACCCTTTCAAGCCCACCAAGCCGTGGTCTACAGTCAGAGAGGCGCGTGGATCACCGCTCTGAACTGCATCATACCTATCATAGTGCTCGGGCTATTCGTGCAAGACTTCGTCCGCTTTCAGACCTGGGCTGGCCCCGCCCGTTTGAAGAAGGTTCGCCTTGGCCTGTTAGGAACCACCGCCGTAAGCACTCTGCTTATTTCCATGATACTGCCGCAAGTGGCGGTGCGTTTGAGCAAGACCCGCCCGCAAAGCATCGCCCGGTTTCATGACTATCAGCAACTTGGCCTAGCCATGGAACTCAATGAAATCGCCGAAACGAATCAATCGTTGAACATCAGCTCATGGCTCTCCGAAAACATGGAGTCCTCCCTGAAGAAGAACGGTCTGAAAGACCGCCTAAATCCCCTCACCGGCCAACCCTACCAACAGGAAGATTCCCCCGGCAACTTCCGCATCGTCGCCCGCACCAACGGCTTCGATTACCTCTGGTACGACCGCAACGGCTTCGAACACAAAACCACCTATCCAGCCACCAAATGAATCCCTCCATTCTCTGTCCCTTGCCCCTAAGGAACCGACGAAACACGCTGCCCGTGCTGCCGGCATCTTGCCGGCAGTCCGCGACGCCCGCCGAAACACAACACTCTCCCACACCCTTATAAATCCCGTCTAACATCCCCTTGCCCATCCCCACCAAACGAGCGAGGATAAAACCAAGGACACACCAGACTAGCACGCCATGCGCACACTCTTACTCATTATTTTCGCCGCCCTTCTCGGCGGCTGCGCTTCGCGCCCTCCGGAAGATTCAGAACCCTCTCTCGTCTTCACAGCACCTGTTCCTCCGCTTCAGAACTACGAGCCAAAAACCGAAGGAGAATGGATCCTCGGCCCCACCCTCAAATGGCCGCTAAATGACAGCAAGGGCGATCTGGCTCCATCGAATCGAGATGAAGGGTATAAACTGCTCTTCGATCGCTGGAAGCAGGGCAAAACGGCCAGGCTTGCCAAGGACGATGTAGCGGCGATCCGTACGATCATCTCGAAGCATTTGCCCAATCACAATCCGAAGATAGGTAGCATAAAGAAAATCTCCAACCGCGAGTATATGGTTGAAGCCACCTGGCATTCCGGCCCAAAAGCATCGGGTGGCCTCTGGTTTGTGTTTGTGAAAAATGAAAAAGACTGGGTTCTGCTCGGACGTTACTACATTTGGATTTCTTGACCATGCCACTCGCCACCCCAATGAACAAACCCCGCGCCCTCAAGCTTGCCTGCGGAATTGTCGCCGCCATCATCACTGCGGGCGCACTCATGGCCGTCACCGTCAGCACCCGCGCGATCAAGACATGCACCCTCTGCCGCGCTGAGCGCACCGAACGCACCTTCCTTGGCTATGCCTGGCAGAACCAGCGCGATACCGAGTTCACCACCTGGCATCAGGCCCATCGTCCCGCCCATCAACACGAATGGGGACGCCTCACCTGCACTCGCGGCTTTTCCATCTTTGGTAACACCACCTTGTTCGCCTGCGGCCCGCGCCACCCGGTCTGTGATATTCCCCCGGACAAACTCCGCCAGTTCGCCGAACAAGCCGACACCAACACCCTCACCGCCTACTTCACCGGCATCACCTCCACCAATCGCGACACCCAGCGCCAAGCTGTGCAGATGGCCTGGGACAAACTGCTCGAAACCAAATGAAGACGCCGCCCAAGTATTCACCACCACTCTGCCCTCAGGGCCAACGGCCCGCCCTATTACAGCCCAGGGTGCAGCCCGCACCCAGCGGGCGTAGCCCTGGGTCACACGCCCCAGAAAACCACAAGCCCTGAAAGGGCGGGATAGTTTTCCATCTCCTCGCCATGAACCGCCCCCTCATCCGATCCGCGATCATCGTGCAGATACTCTGGGCCTTCGCGCCTCGCCACGGACACTTGCCGCGAAGCCCGGAAACCATCAAAGCCATCGAGGCCCATGCGAAGAACCCCTCGGAGGCAACAGAATCCGTAATCTTTGCGCAAATCCATCAGGACGTAAAACGCAACAATCGCAACGGTCAGATTTTACTCCTCACCATGTTGCTCGCCGACATTGCCGCCATCTATTTTTTCTGGAATCATGGACTCAACAAACCCCAGCCTGACCAGCTATCTCGCGAGCAATTATGAAATCTGCCTTTCACATATTGCTCCTCGCACTCCTCCTGCTCTGCCTCGCCGCCACCGGCTGCGCCCATCGCGACGTAACACCCACCCCACTCAACGCCACCAACGCTCCCTCCGCAAACACCCAGACAAACTTGGTCAGTACCCACCACTCCCTGCGCCAACCCAACAGCGTGCAAACTGACATCGGCACTGGAAATGTTGCCTCCCTCTCCCCCAGGGAGAGGGCCGGGGTGAGGGGGAAGGCGACCCCCATGAGCAAATCCAGCGAGACCAACAACAGCAACACCATCACCGTCGGCATGGACTACGACAAAACCATATCGCTCATCAAAAAACACAGCGGCACCGACATCACCTCCGGCCTCGCCCTGATGCCCTTGGACCGCAAATCTCCCCTGACCGCTCGCTACTGGCGATTCCAAGACTACGACGCCGTCCTCGGCCTGTTCGCCCAAGATAAAGTCATCACCGGCATGACCTATTGGACCAAAGCAGACTTCAGTCACAGCAAAGCTCACCGTGCCCAGACCGAACAAACCATCACCGCCCTGAAATTCAACCCCGCTACGAAGGAAGTCTCCATCGATAAAACCATCGTGCCACCTCTGAATTCATCCCCTACACGACGGCTCTTCACGCGCTCAACCAATCCCATCACCACCAATACCCTCTCCCCCGAGTTCATCGCCCAAAATGAGAACGCATTTGAAAGGATGATGGAGGAAACCGCACGTTGCCTCGAACTGGCAAACCAGGCCGACGTTATGATCACTTACGGCGGTCACAGCGGCGTCCACATCCGGAAACCCGGTGATAAGAAATTGGTCACCGTCACGGAAAAGACGATGCTGGCTTCCGTCGTGAACATGACTTTCAAGAGAGATCTCGTAGTTGTGGACATCATCGGACCATGGGGGTACACGATTTCAGATAAAAAATTGCGCGATAAAGTAGATGAACTGGAAGCACTCTTTCGCGCCCAAGGCTTCCAGCGCGTCGTCTTCCATCGGAACACCGCCACCGGCATCTTTACCATTCGCGAGTGACACCTCACCTCATGAACATCTTCTCCACCGAACACCCCTCGCCCCCTCCGCCTAAGCCGTGGTCGCGCAAGAAAACCATCACCATCCTCCTCGCCCTGATCATCGCCGCCATCCTTTTCCTCCTCCACCTCGATGGCCCCCGCGTCATCGCCCGGGCCACCGCCCCGGATGGCACCGAATTCTGCGTCGTGCAGACCTGCAACTGGAATCTCGAATTCTTCACCACCAATTGCTACTACCGCAAGCCGGGCGGCCAGTGGGGCCAGTTCTACTACGACCATCAAGACTGGTATTGGGGCCGCAGCCGTGCGGAAGTCGATAAAGCCTTCGAGTGCATCAAAATTTACCGCGATGGCCAAGTGACCGCCGCCTTCTATTGGGAATCGGAAAAACTCCGCCGCTTCCGTAACAACTTCACCCTGCGCGAATCCATTGGCGCCCATCAATGGATGCCTCCCGGATGGACCATCTGACAATCATGCTACCGCTACCAAAAGGCATCACCGGCTTCGATGCGCCCGCCGAAGGCGTGACGGTAAAACATTTCACCACCGCCTGCCATCACGCCGCGCGACTCCTCAACGGGCGCGTGCATCAAGTGCTCCCAGCGGGCGAAAAGGAACCGTCGAGCTTTCACACCGCCCTCATCACGCTGCGTGACCAGTCACAGATGATCCGCATCTTGTGTAACGCCCAACACCCGCTCATTGCCTTCGCCACCCCTGCCGCCTATGAAGGCGATGTGCATCTCGAATTCATAGACTGCCCCGAACTCGCCGCAGCCCTTCGCCCCGAATTTTCCATCCTCACCCGGCAGGAATCCTTGGCCGACATCACCCCTGAATCGATCGCCCTGTTGGGTAAAAACGAGCTGCACGAACTGCGTTACTGGGAACCACAATGCCTCGGCGAAGTGGTATTTAATTTCTGGGACTAATGACCAGCGAAGCCAACACCAAGACCAACGGACGCCATTTCGGTCTGGCGTTCCTCGCCGTCGGCTGCCTCATCACGCTGGCTGGACTGGTCTGGCTTTTTCAAACAATGTCCTTCGTGAAACGCGCGGCCAAAGCTCCCGGCCAGATCACCGCCGTGGAGGTTGAGACCGATTCCGATGGAACGATGTATCGTCCGACCTACACGTTCACCGACCTTGCCGGCACCGTTCATACCCAGCGCTCCGGCATCACCTCGTCAAATCGTGACTTCGAGGAGGGCGAAGGCGTGACCGTCCTTTACGATCCGGCCAACCCCAAAGACTCCAAGATCGACTCGTTCACGAGCGTCTGGCTTTTTCCAGTGATAACTGCCGGCTTCGGATTGCTGTTCGGCGGCTTCGCCGGCCTCTGGCTTTTTCTTTGGACCCGCGCTGCCGCGCCTGACTCATCCGGTAAATCTTATGATGACACCTCCACTTGGTAAACCCCGCCCCCGTCCTGCTGGCCGGGCCCATAGCTAAAAACATCCCCTTGCCTATCCTTCTCGAAAGCGCATAAATAAAACCAAGGATACGACTCACCAAATCATCGCTGCCCGCACCAAACCAAGCATGACCATCATCGACATCCCCGAGGTCACCCAATTGCCCGAGCTTTCCGGTGGCGTGGAAAATCCCGCGGAGTTTGCGGATATGGTGCTGACCACCTTTCTGCGCTTCGATCCCGCCTTTCTCTACGCCGAGTATGCCGCCGATGGTTCGCCTGACTCGCCCGTGAGCTGGCGCATCCATCCCCAGGCATCGGGCATCATCTCCCGCGAGTTCGAAGCTGGCATCTCCCCTTCCCTCGCCAGCTTCCGTGCCTCCCTCCGCTATATCGGCGAGCGTTATATGGGCGAACAAGGATTGCGTCAGGGCTGTGCCGAGCAATTGCTTCGCCAAGGTAATGTCACTCGGCGTTGCCTTCTCTTTCTGCCCTGCTCCGAGCAAGCCGGCTTTTGGATTCGCGCCCATGTCTCCGCCGTTTGATCCCGATCTGCCCTTGTTACGCCACGCCAGGCACTTGGCATAGCGGGATATGTAGTGAATAAGTATCTAAGCGCACTCGCCTGCCCTTCGAACAGCCCCGCCATGGTTGCCGGGCCAGCGTCGCTTTCTAAAAAATGAAACTGAACCGATTGATCCTGGTCGGCACCTCCGCCGGCGGATTGGATGCCCTCACCCGCTTGATTGCCCCCTTACCGAAAGATTTTCCAGCCCCCATCTTTGTCGTCCAACACCTCGCCGCGGATACCAGCGGAAAAGTGCTCGTCGAAACCCTAAGCAAGCGCGGGCGGCTGGAATGCAAACAGCCGGTGGATGGTGAAAAGTTCCAGCCGGGCCACATCTATGTGGCTCCGCCCGACCACCACATGCTCATCGCCCAGGGCAAAATCATCATCTCCAAAGGCGCCCGGGAAAACCGTTCCCGTCCCGCCATCGATCCGCTGTTCCGCTCCGCCGCCGTCGCCTACGGTGCACGCGTGATCGGTGTGCTCCTCACCGGTTATCTGGACGACGGCAGCTCCGGCCTGCTCGCCATCCAACGCTGCGGCGGCACCTGCGTGGTGCAAGATCCGGCAGATGCGACCTATCCGGACATGCCCCAGCACGCGCTCAACAATTTGACGCCCGATCACTGCCTCCCCGTCAATGCCATCGGCGAATTATTGACCCGCCTGGTCCTCCAGCCCGCTCCCAAATCTCCACCCGTGCCGGCGGACATCGCCTCGGAAGCCCTCATTGCCGAACGCGTCGTCAGTGACGTCACCGCCGTCGAGCATCTGGGCGATCAAGTGCCCTTCAACTGTCCGAACTGCAACGGCGTACTCTGGAAGATGAAGCAGGGCGACATGCTCAGATATCGCTGCCACACAGGTCACGCCTTCACCGCTAACGTTCTGTTGGCCGAGCAGACCAAGCACCTTGAAGAAACCCTTTGGGTGGCCCTCCGTATGTTTGAAGAACGGAAGAATTTGCTCCGCACGATGGCCCAGGCGCCCGGTGGACTTTCCAACCGGTCCGCCAAGGAGCGGGCCCAAGAATCACAAGTCCACATTGAAAGAATCCGCTCCATTCTCCTGTCCAGCAACAAGCCCTCGATCCCGGAGAAAAAGGTCAAGCAGCCACGCCACGCCGCGCGAAAAAAGCTGAACCCTCGGCGCTGAGATCGCTCGACCCGCTACTTCGTGGCGAACTGCCCCGGATCAATGCTCCCTGCAAATTCATTCGAATAGATCGGCGTCTTCTCCAGCAACACAAACCGCAGCTTCGTCTTCATGCTCCCGGAATGCACCGGCGACGCGAACTCCCAGTACTGCCCCGCTGGCAAGAACACCCGATGATAACTGTTCCCGCACAATCGGGATGGCAGAACCTCGATCGGCCGCCATTTCCCCTGAGCATCCTTCGCCTCTTGCACGATGGACAATTGCGAATCCGCCGCCCTAAATGCCGCCTCCGCCTTCGTCCGATTCACCAGCAACAGACGGAACCCGCGATACTGCTGCTTGAACGGCACAGTCTCCGACGGCAGCGCCACCAGTGACACCTTCCCCTTCCGGCCTCCTGCTTTCTCATCGATCTTCTTCGGCATATTATTCGAAGGCCCAAACCCACCCGTAGCCTGCTCATCCACGCGACTCCCCACATAGCAATAAGCCCCCATCGTCTGCTTGGCTTCCATCAGTTTCAGCTCGTCCGCACCCCACGACCGCACCGGCGATCCCGCGAGCAAAACAATCACTGCGATCCATGAAACCATGCCTTTCATATCCCGTTTGACGGAGCCCTCACGCAAATGCTCCGCCTGGCTAACTCCCTTACCACGGATTGAACACCGTCAACCGTGGCAGTTCCATATCCTGCCCATTGCGCGTCACCATGGTCAGCCCATGATGCAAAGCCGTGGCCGCGATCAATGAATCCACCGCTGGCAAAGGCCGACCCACCTCAGCTAACACCTTGCCCCATGTCGTCGCCACTTCTTCATCGATGGCCAGCACCTGCCCCGCAAAAGTGACTTTCACCTCTTTATCCAACCACACCCGCAACTTGGCCCTCCGCCGCGCATCCGCCACCCGCGCGATCCCCTTCTCGATCTCGCCCACACTCAGCACCGAAAGAAACAAAGTTTCAGCCTCTTGCGCTTCCAACCACGTGATTACCTTGGCCGAAGGCTGTAGCCGCACCAGCTCACTGATCACCTGCGTATCCAGCAAGTATCCCGTCATAGGTCAATCGTGCGAGCAGTCTGTTTCGAGCGACGCACATCCAACTCCACATTCAGTCCCTTGGACCTCTTGACCAGATTCGCCATCGTCTTCTTTTTTCCCGCCAGCGATTGATAGTCCTCCAGCGAAATTACCACAGCCACCCCCTCACCATGTCGCGTCAACTCCTGAGGCTGTCCTCGCTGGGCCGCCTTTACGATACTGCACAGATTGTTTCTGGCCTGCTGAATCTGCCACGTTTTCATCTCATCTAAGGTGCCACTAAAATTCTAGCCAGTCTAGCCAGAATTTGTCTGGGCCTCGGTTACAATCCGTTCACGCTGCCACCCTTTCCCTTTCCCGATTCTCGGAGAGCACCCGTGCATGCACCTGCGGGTCCACATTCCCGCCCGTCAACGGCAGCACCACCCGTTTCCCGCTCAGCGACGGCACCTTCCCGCTTAACAACGCCGCCAGCCCAGCCGCTCCCGCGCCCTCCACCACCGCTCCCTCTTCCCGCGCCAGCACCGCGATCGCCTCGCCCAGTTCCTCCTCACTCACCGTCACCACATCATCCACCCACGGCGCCGCGTTCGCATACGTCAACCGCCCCGCCTCCGCTACTGCCAATCCATCTGCCAACGTCGCCGATGTCTTCACCTTCACCGGCCCGCCATGCTGCAACGCTTTCGTGAAACACGCCGCATTCTCCGGCTCCACGCCGATCACCTGCACCTCCGGCCTTAGAGATCGCAACACCGTCAACACCCCCGCCAGCAATCCTCCACCACCCACCGGCACGATCACCGCATCAAATTCCGGCACCTGCTCCAGTAACTCCAGCGCCAGCGTCCCCTGCCCCGCTATGACACGCACATCATCAAACGGCGGCAGATACGCCAGCCCCCATTCCTCCGACAGCTCCAGCGCATACGCCCGCGTCTCATCAAAAGATTCCCCATGCAACACCACATGCGCCCCGAGCTGTCGACACTTCGTCACCTTCACTTGCGTCGCATTGCGCGGCACCACCACCGTCACCGGTATGCCCAGTTGCCGCCCATGCCACGCCAGCCCCAGCGCGTGATTGCCCGCTGACGCTGCGATCACCCCCCGTCTCGCTTCATCACGCGGCAACAGGCTCAACGCACTCCTCGCCCCACGTTCCTTGAAGCTCCCCGTGCGTTGCAGATACTCCCGCTTGCACCACACCGTGCTCCCCGTCAGCTCGGACAAGCCCATGGACAGCTCACAAGGCGTCCGCACAATCGCCCCGCCGATCCGGGCTTGGGCGGCTATGACGTCAGTGAGTGATATGTTTTGGGCTTTTGTGGTTTTCATGGGATTTCGGAAAACAAAAAAGCCCTGAGAGGATTCTCTCAGGGCTTAGGGTGGAAATCTATGGATGCGCGTCTCTACCCTTGCCCCGAGGAGGAGGCAATAATCATGATCCCGGCGATCATAATAGAATTGGCAGAGTTAGAACGCATCAACGGCGGAAAGTTCGCAGAACTCTCCCTTTTGTCAAGGATGGCGAAAAACGGGCAAAAGGTGATCGGTTAAAACGTTGAATCGCAACCGCATGAATTCCTTCACGTTTTAACCATTCACCATTTAACGTCTTTAACGATTCAACGCCTTCATAGCCCCAGACTCCGCCGCACCTGCGTCAGACAATCCGGGCAGTAGCTATGCGAGAAGGTGGTCGGCGTGCGCGACATCAGGTAACGCTCGATGTTGCTCCAGTCGCCCCGGTCATCGCGGATCTTCTTGCACGTCGTGCAGATCGTGATCATCCCCCGCAACGTCTTCATGTTCGCCAGCGAGTTCTGCAAGCCGCGGATCAGCTTGTCCACCTCCTGCTCGAAGCGGCGCCGGCGCGAGATGTCCCGCATGAAGACCACCATCCAGCGCTGACCCTTGGCCTCCACCGCGCTCATCGTCGTCTCGGCCGGGAAGGTCGTCCCGTCATTGCGCAGCGCATGGATCTCCATCCACAGATCACCTTGCGTCTTGCGTCCCACCCGGAATTCCTCCAGCTCCTGGCCGAACCAGCCGTGCCACTCGAAGGACACCACCCGGTCCATGAAACTCTTGCCGTTCATCTCCTTGGCGGAGAAACCCAGCATTTGCTCTGCCGCCGGGTTCGCCTCGCAGATGTTGCCGTCCAGGTCCAGCAACAGCACGGCATCCGGCGCGGCATCGATCGTCACCGTGCTGCGCGGCGAGCGGCTCTCGCTCTCCATCTCCCGCTGGTGCTTGAAGAGCGCCACCTCGATGGCCGCGTGCAGCTCCGGTTCCACAAAGGGCTTCAGCAGATAGCCGTATGGCTCCGTCTGCTTCGCACGATCAAGCGTGGAGGAATCCGAATACGCCGTCAGGTAGATCACCGGCACGTTATGCTTCTGTCGCAGTCGTGAGGCCGTTTCCACACCATCGATGCCGCCGCGCAGATTGATGTCCATCAGCACGAGGTCTGGATGGATGGCTTCCGCCTGTTTCAAGGCATCTTCGCCGGTCATGGAAATGGCCGGCACGCGGTAACCCAGATGGGTCAGCCGCTGGCTGAGGTCGCGGGCCACGATGCCTTCGTCTTCGACGACCATGATGGAGGGTGATTCTTTCATACGATACGGTTCCTGTGTCCCGCCGGTGGCGGGAAGGTTATGTTGAAACTGGTTTTCGGCTGGCGCAGCACTTCGATCTGCCCGCCCAATTGCTCGGTCAAAGTCCGCACCAGTTGCAGGCCGAGCGTGTTCCCGCGCCTGGTGTCAAATTCTGAGGGCAAGCCCATGCCATCATCGCTGATGGACATCTGGGCCACCCCTGCTTTGTCCTGCTTGAGCTGCACCGTCACTGTGCCTTGCCGCCCATTGGGAAAGGCGTGCTTCAAGGCATTGCTCAAGAGTTCATTCGCGATCAATCCGCACGGGATCGCGCTATCCACGGTGAGATTCACCGGCTCCGTCTCCAGCACGTACTGCACGCGTCCCACCGCGCCGAAGGAGCGGAAGAGATGCGTGACCAGGTCATGCAGGTAATCTTGGAAATCCACGCGGGCCAGGTCCGTCTTGCGGTAAAACTTCTCATGCACCAGCGCCATCGATTGCACGCGGTTCTGGTTTTCCTTCAGCATCGCCGCCATCACCGGGTTCGTCTGTTGGGAAGCGGCCAGGCTGAAGAGGCTGCTGATCACCTGCATGTTGTTCTTCACGCGATGATGCACCTCCTGCAACAGCACTTCCTTCTCATTCAGCGAATCGCTCAACCGCTGCTCCACCTGCTTGCGTTCCGTGATGTCGATGCAGGAGCCGATGTAGCCCACGAATTTGTTTTCCCCCGCCAACCGCGGCTGCCCCCGGTTCAGGAACCAGCGATACACGCCGTCCTTGCGCTTCAGCCGGTACTCCAGATCGAACGGCCGCTGCGCATTAAATGCCTCCAGATAACGGCGCATGCTGCCCTGGGCATCCTGCGGATGGATGCAGGACAACCAACCATCACCCAACTGGCTCTCCAAAGTCTTGCCCGTAAAATCCAGCCACGGTTGGTTGAAATAGATGAACTCGCCCACACTCCCCGCCATCCAGATCAAGGTCGGCGCTGAATCTGCCAGAATACGGAACCGTTTCTCACTCTCCCGCACCGCTTCCACTGCCTTTTCCCGTTCCAGCTCGGCCCGGCACCGTTGCAAGGTCGTCAGAATCGCCTGTGGTAGCCGCCCGATGTGGTTCTTCAACACATAATCGGATGCACCCGCCTTCATACACTCCACCGCCGTCTCTTCGTTGATGGATCCGGTCACAATCAGACAGGGTGTTCCCGGCGCCAGTTGCCGGGCCGTTTCCAAGGCATCCAGACCGTTCAGCCCCGGCAGCGTGAAATCGCACAGGATGACATCGTAGCGGAGCGTCTGCAGCGCCCGGATGAACTCCTCGCGCCGTTTCACATGGTGCAGCAGATGATTCATGCCGCTGCGGCGCAGGTGCAGTTCCACCAAGGCCACATCGTCCGGGTCATCCTCGACTAACAAGATGTGCAGTTGACTGTCCACAATCTTTCTACGTTTAACTACTTATCATATTTGATATTCCCGTTCTTATGAGGCAACTCTCTTGCCATCCCCTCCCATCCTGCACGATTTGCTATAACCAATTGTAAAGGAATGGTATGCAACATCTGGATGACTTCTCATTTTTTGTTTTTTATGTAAAATAAGACACCCCTGTCTCAAACATGGATAGAGCCATCGTGCGATTTGCTATATGATTCGCCGTTGACCGTCCCTCCCCCCGCCCGCAATATCACCTGCGCTCGTCGGCCCGTCAATGGCTGCTGAAGAGCACCGGACACATTTTAAACTGCTGAATTTGAACTAGGACCTCATGAACCTCGACGCTCTTTATTCGGAACTCACCATCAAGACGAAAACCAAGCTCGCCCTCATCGTGTTGGATGGCTTGGGTGACATCGCCACCATGCCTCAAGGGGAACTCACCCCTCTCGAAGCCGCCAAGACCCCGAACCTCGACGCCCTCGTCGCCGCGGGTGTCGCTCAAGGCCGCATGACCCCTGTCGCCCCCGGCATCACCCCCGGCTCTGGCCCCGGTCACCTCGCTTTGTTCGGTTATGATCCGATCGAATTCCAAGTCGGCCGTGGCGTCATCGAAGCCCTCGGCCTCGGTGTGGAATTGAAGGCCGGTGATGTATGCGCCCGCGCCAACTTCTGCACGCTGGATGCCAAGGGCATTGTCACCGATCGTCGCGCTGGCCGTATCCCCACGGAAACGTGCGAAGAACTCTGCGCCATGCTCTCCAAGAAGGTGAAGAAGATCGGCGACACGGAAGTCATCATCAAGGCCGGCAAGGAACACCGCTTTGTCGTCATATTCCGCGGCAAGGGCCTCGAAGGCCCGTTGACGGATGCCGATCCGAACCGCGAAGGTCTGCCCATCCCGACCGCCAAGCCGCGCGATGCGAAATCTGCCAAGCAGAAGAAAGCCGCGAAGCTCATTGCTGAATTCTACAAAGCCGCTCTGCCGGTCATCGCCAAGAAGAAACCCGCGAATGGTTTCCTCATGCGCGGCATCGCCCATCAACCGGCCATCCCGCTGTTCGAAGAGCGCTACAAGTTGAAGCCCGTCTGCATCGCCGTTTACCCGATGTACAAGGGCCTCGCCCAGCTCGTCGGCATGACGAAGCTCGAAGGTGCGCAAACGATCACCGAGCAGTTCGAGACCTATAAGAAGGAATACGACAACTACGACTTCTTCTTCATCCACTACAAGTACACCGACAAGGCCGGCGAAGATGGCAATTTCGAAGCCAAGAAGAAGGCCATCGAAGACTTCGATGCCGCCCTGCCGATCCTCATGGAGAAGAAGCCGGACGTGCTCGTCATCACCGGTGACCACTCCACGCCGTGCTCCATGAAGTCCCACTCCTGGCATCCGCAGCCGGTCCTCCTGCACTCCGAGTGCAGTGGCTCCGACAAGCTCGAACGCTTCAGCGAAACCGGCGCGAACATGGGCTCCCTCGGCGTGTTCGAGGCCAAATTCCTCATGCGCTACATGCAGGCGAACGCCAAGATGTTCGATAAGTTCGGCGCTTAATTGACTGTCGTTATAGGCTAGCCGGTCACTGACCAGTAAAGCCCACGTCTTCACCATTGCTGTGAAAACGTCTACGACTTCCACCACCCTCTCCCCTCAATGGGGAGAGGGCCGGGGTGAGGGGTGAGAAAGCCAAACGTCCTCGCTCTATCCAACATTTCCTGAACTGCCCATCGTTCGCCCACACCTGCTTTCCACGCCTATCTCTCACTCGATCAGCCCCGTGATCTGATGCACGCACTCGGGGCAGGCGCCATGGCTGATCCGTGGCAAATTCACTTCGGAAAACAGGGACAGTTCTTTCACCACCACTTCCACTTCCACCCATTTCCCGGTGGCCACTTCAAATTTTTTGCACCAGCCGCAACAGTAGATCAATTGATCGGTTCGTTCTCCTGCTCCCGTCAGCAAGGCCATCGGCTCGCGCACCTCTTCTTTCAGCATCCGGCAACGCACCTCCACCAGGCCATCCTCGGTCCGCTTGATCGTCTGCTCCATGAAGCGGCGGCGGTCCGGGGCATCGCAGCGGAATGGCACCACTAACGGACCTTCACCGCGCCTCACTTTATCCAGCATCACCTCGAACATGTACTTCATCTCGCGACCCTGGATAAAACTCCAAAGCGGCGCGGGCTTGACTGCCTCCTCCTTCAGATGTCCCGCTTGATTCTCCCGCGCAAAATCACGCCAGGCCTCGTTGACCTTTACGACCTGATTGCTGGCGTCTATCCAATAGATGAACTCCCGCTCATCATTTTTATTTTCTAACGGCTCGCTGCTGGCCATTTTGTGTAAGTCTCCATTTGCGGTTGGTTGCCATGCTAACCTCGCACTCGTTTACGCGATTTCAAGCCGCACGTGCCGCTTTTCGCATTTTTGTCACAAACTAATCAGGTGAGCTAAACGCAATGCCAGTCAGGGCCGGATTTACCTATCACCTGTGATTTTCGGCGGGAATCCACCGCCTCTGAAAGGGTTGCATCCAGCACCCCAAGCCCGCCATAATTCGTCACGAATTAAATGAAAGCCGTCATTCTCGCCGCCGGTAAAGGCACTCGCATGAAGGATCTCACCGCTGAGATCCCGAAACCCATGCTCAAGGTCCAGGGCAAGCCCATCCTCGAACACATCATCGATGGCCTGCTCAGCGTGGGCGTGCGCGAGTTCTGCATCATCACCGGCTGGCATGCCGAAGTCGTCGAAGGCTACTTTGGCGATGGCTCCAAATGGGGTGCGAAGATTTCCTACGCCCGCCAGGTCGTCCAAGACGGCACCGGCAAGGCGCCGGAACTGGCCAAGGAATTCGTCGGCAGCGAAACCTTCCTGCTCACCTACGGCGACATCCTCGTGAAGCCTGAGACGTATGCCGACATGCTCAAGCGCTTTAACAGCGGTAAATTTTCCGGCCTCGTCACCGTCACCGGCAGCGAAGACGTGACCAAAGGCGGCCTCTTCTTCTTCGACGACGCCTTCTGCCTGAATCACCTCGTGGAAAAACCCACGCAAGCCCAGCTCACCGAACTGCGCCAGCAAGGTTTCCTGAAGGAGGGCGACACCGCGTGGTATAACGCCGGCATCTACATCTTCGAACCCGCCCTCTTCGACTTCACTGCCAAGCTGGAGAAATCTCCGCGCGGTGAATACGAACTCACCGACGCCCTCACCGCCATGCTCACCGCGAAACAAAAACTCGCGGGCTTGCAGATCGCTGGCCGCTGGGTGGACGTGCGCGATCCCGAAGTGCTGGCGTCTTTGCAGGCATAATTTATTCGGTGGACCGCGACTGTGTGCACAGCGCCAGTCGCAGCGGGTGAATCGTTAAAGGAGTTTCAAAATATTTTGCCATCGCCCGTGCTTGTTCAGGCGCTGCGGCTGGTTCCTCGGAGGAACACAGCCGCGGTCCAAAGTCGACGGCGTCACGCCCGCAACGCATCCCTCACCACGGACAAAAACTCCCCCTCCTGCAACGACACCTTGCTGTCACTCGTCACCAGCTCGCCGAGTAACTCATGCACCTTCAACCGTTGCTCTGGTGTGGTGAACGCCTCCGCCAATTTCACCGCATGCTCCTTCGCACCCGACGCTGTTAACGCCTGCCTGCTCACCCGCGAGATCGCCGCATCATACTGCGTGTTGCGATCATACTCCGTGGTATAGCCCAAGCCATCCAGCAACCGGTGCACCCGCGCATCCTCCGCTGAAGCCAGATGCCCATCCGCATACATCGCCAGCATGGTGAGATCGAGCAACGCCTGCTTCTGCGTTTCGGTGAAATCTTTGATATTCATAGTTCCTCTCTCTTCTTCGCGGCCTCCACCTTTCGCCAAAACGACGCCTTTGTATATTACAAATGGAGATCAGAAACGGAACCATCAGAAGCGCCAACGGCGCGGCGTCATACCAGCCTAGGCCAACGGCCTAGGTATCAGTCATCAAGACGACAAAGGGCTGAAAGCCCGTTTCATGCAACAATGCCTAGTCGAGCCGTTTGGTGCATGAATCGCGCTTACAGCGCTTTCTCATTAGGCAACCATTTCATGGGGCGTTGCCCCATGCTGATATGAGGCCGGGCCTTTGGCCCTCATGTTGACATCCGGCTTCCAAACAATCTCCCACTACTTTTGCCCATGAACATTGCTGTGGGCGAGGCGCCCACGCTCCAACAAAAAAGCCCCGGACATGATGTCCGGGGCCTTTCGATATTTTATGTCCGCTTAAGCTTAGGAAGCAGCAGCCACTTCTTCGATCTTTGCGTTGAGCTGGAGGAAATCCATCACCTTCGCGCTCAGGATGCGCTCATGGATCTCTTGGAAGCCGTTGTTCTTCTCCAGTTCCTTCACCAGCTTCTCCGGCTTCATCTGGTATTGCTCGGCCATGGCCATCACCTGCTGCGCCACTTCCTGCTGCTCTACCTTGATGCCTTCCTTCTCCGCGATGCGGTGGAAGAGGAACATCGCCTTCACGCGTTCCTTGGCCGTCGTGTTCGCCGAGGCGAAGATCTGGTCCTTATGTGTCTCGATCGTGTCACGATCCACGCCCCGGCGTTGGTTCTCGTTAACGACGTTGTAGATCAGGTTGCGCGTCTCGCTGTTCACCACCGTCTCCGGCAGTTCATAGGAAACCTTCGCGAACAGCGCCTGCAAGACCTGGCGGCTCAATGATTCGCTCTGCTTCTTGTTCAGCTCGTTCTGCAGGTCGTTCTTCACGCCTTCCTTGAGCTTGTCGAGGTCTTCAGCACCCCAGGACTTGGCGAACTCTTCGTTCACTTCCGGCAGGCCTTTTTCCTTCACCTGCACGAGGGTGACTTCGTAGTTACCCTTCTTGCCCGCGAGCGGCTGGGACACGAAGTCCGCCGGGAAATCCACGGTGACCTTGACGGTCTCGCCCTTCTTGGCGCCCACCAATTGCTCGGTGAAGCCGGGGATGAACTGGTCCTTCTCGATGTTCATCCAGAAATTTTCCTGCTTCGTCAGGCCCTTCGCCGTCGGCGCGATGTCCGTCAGCGGCTTGCCTTCGCTTGTGCCCGTGTAGTTCACGACGACGTAGTCGCCCGTCTTCACTTCACGTTCCACATCCGTGTACGTGGCGCGCTGGTCACGCAACGTGTTGAGGGCGCGTTCCACATCGGCATCCGTCACCACGGCCTTCTCGCGCTTGATCTCGAGCCCCTTGTAGTCCGGCAATTCGAACTCCGGCTCCGTCTCGATCGTCGCGGCGAACTGGAGGGACTGGCCCTTGCCGAACTGGATCTCCTCGATGTCGGGATAAACGACCGGCTTGAGCTTCTCCTGCTCGAGCGCCTTGCGGTACGAATCAGGGATGAGCTTCTTCTTCACTTCCTCCTCGATACGACCGGCATAGCTCTTCAACACGAGGTCACGCGGGGCCTTGCCCGGGCGGAAGCCAGGGAGCTGCGCAAAGCGCTGAAATTCTTTGGTGGTATTTTCAAAAGCGGCGTCCACCGTCTGCACGTCCACTTCTACGCGCAGCAGTTTCTTGCAAGGTGCCAGAGTCTCAACCGTTACATTCACAACAATGTCCTTTCCGTCGGTAAACAAGGCGATACGCCCGGCCAACATGACCGGTCGCTCAAGCCATAAGGGGGAGCAAAATAGGTGCCTAACCGGTACCCGTCAAGCCCGCTGGCGGGTTAATTTGGGTCGTTTTAAGCCCTGCCAAGCCCTTCAATTCGTATCCAACCAAGCCTCAACCTCGTAAATCGTAATTCCAAAATCGAAAATTCCAGCCTCTTCCTCCTAGCTTGCAGTTCCCCTCATTCCATGGAAGATACTGCCCATGAAAACGTTCGCTCTTGCCCTTACGCTGATGCTCGGCCTGATCTTGGCCACGCCCACGTTTGCCGCCGATAAGCCGAAGGCCGCCAAGAAGCTCCAGCACATCGTCTGCTTCAAGTTCAAGGAAGCGGCCACCAAGGCGCAGATCGAAAAACTGAACAAGGAATTCGCCGCGTTGAAGGACAAGATTCCCGGCATCGCTGGCTATGAAGCCGGCGTGAATAACAGTCCGGAAGGCCTGAATAAAGGTTTCACGCACTGCTACATCGTCACCTTCAAGACCGAGAAAGATCGCGAAGCTTATCTGCCCCATCCCGAGCATCAGAAGTTCGTCACCATCGTGAAAGAGATCGTGGATGACGTGTTCGTGATCGATTTCTGGACCGAATAATTTTGCTCCCATGCACAACGTCCCTGCACCTGCTTTTCCCGCCTTGCGCCCGCGCCGCCTGCGCCAGTCCCCGGCCCTGCGCCGTCTCGTCCGGGAGACACGCCTGAGCGCGGACCAGTTGATCCTGCCGCTCTTCGCCCGCTCCGGCAAAAAGGTGCGCCAGCCCATCAGTTCCATGCCCGGGGTGTTCCAGCTCTCCGTGGATGAACTGGTGAAGGAAGCCGCTGCTGCTTACGCCGATGGCGTACCCGCTGTGCTGCTCTTCGGCATCCCCGAAACGAAGGATACGAAAGCCTCCGGTGCTTATGCGAAGAACGGCATCGTGCAACAAGCTGTGCGCGCGTTGAAGAAAGAGCTGCCTGATCTGCTCGTGGTGACGGATGTGTGCCTCTGCGAATACATGAGCCACGGCCACTGCGGCATCGTGCATCAGCATGAGCATGGCGCAACCATCCTGAACGATCCTTCGCTCAAACTCATCGCCCGCACTGCGGCCAGCCATGCGGAAGCGGGCGCGGACATCATCGCCCCCAGCGATATGATGGATGGCCGCGTGGCCGCCATCAGGTCGGCATTAGATAAGGATGGATTCACGGACACGCCTATCATGTCCTACGCCGCGAAGTTTTCTTCTGCTTACTACGGACCTTTCCGCGAAGCTGCCGAGTCAGCGCCCAAATTCGGTGATCGTCGCAGTTACCAGATGGATGCCGCGAATGGTGATGAAGCCTTGCGCGAAGTGGCCTTGGACATCGCCGAAGGCGCGGACATTGTGATGGTGAAACCCGCCCTCGCCTACTTGGACATCATCCATCGCGTAAAGACCACGTTTGGCTATCCCACTGCCGCTTACAACGTGAGCGCGGAATACTCGATGATCAAAGCGGCGGCTGCGAATGGCTGGATCGATGAAAAAGCCGTGACGCTGGAAACCTTGCTGGGCATGAAACGCGCCGGGGCGGATATCATCATCACTTACGCCGCACGGGATGTGGCCAAGTGGCTGAAAACGGAACGCTAAGGACTAGCGCTTCGGACTGCCGCCACCACCGCCGAAGAAGGCCGCAGCCAAGGCTCCGATGATCACCAGGAACAGGATGATCCCGATGACGATGAAAACCTTGGCGACCTTGTTCGACTTCTTCTTGAAGTGAGCGGACGTATCCGCCTTGAACTCCGCGCCCTTCTTCTCCAAATCGCCCGCTTTGAGGCCCTGCCGGATCACTTGGGTCCGGTCCGCAGCTTTTTGCGGCGGCTGGGTGGCACCGTCTTCCAGGCGCATCTCGATCTGACCGAGGCGCAGAATCTGGCCAGCCTTCAAGGGAGCCGTGTCCGTGACTTGTTCCCCGCCCACGAAAGTGCCGTTGGTGGAATTCAGGTCGTGCACCATCACGTCATTGCCCTTGAGCAATATCTCGCAGTGATGGCTGGACATCGAACCGTCGGGGATGGAAAAGGAATTATCGTCCACCCGGCCGATCGTGGTTTTCTCCACGGTCAGCTCGTATGTCCGGCCTGTGTAACCTTCGCTAAGAACGACAAGTCTGGGCATAAGTGGAACGTTGTGCCTGCATTATTGACATTGAGCCGCTCAAGTCAAACCGTTTTACCACATGTATCTCGGTCAGGCCCACTAAGTTGCTGTATCTCGGTCAGGCCCACTAAGTTGCGTGATTTTTTTCAAAATACGTACTTAAGCGTAGCCTATTGCTTATTAACCGCGGGACAGGACAAGTTGCCGGAATTCGTTAAAAAGTGGCGCGGAATCGTGCGGTCCCGGCGAGGCCTCCGGATGATATTGCACGCAAAAGACCGGTTTCGTCTTGTGCCGCATACCTTCCACCGTCTGGTCATTCAGATTGAGACGATTGATGGAGATATCGCTCGGCATGGACTTCGGATCTACCGCAAACCCATGGTTTTGCGACGTGATCTCCACTTTGCCGGTCTCCAAATCTTTCACCGGCTGGTTGCCGCCACGATGACCAAATTTCAGCTTAAACGTCTTGCCGCCAAAAGCTTGGCCCAAGATTTGGTGCCCCAAACAAATGCCAAATACGGGCAAACCCGATTTCACCAAGTCCGAAGCCGCCTGCACGGCATAACCCAACGCCGACGGATCACCCGGGCCGTTCGAGAGGAAAATACCTGCGGGCTTATATTTCAAGGCCTCCGCCGCTGTCGTCGTCGCCGGAACCACCTGCACCTTGAACCCGCTCTGGCGGAGCTGGCGCAGGATGTTGTACTTCATGCCGAAATCATAAGCCACGATCGGTATGTCCGCCGTCGGCAAGGGATTGCGCATCGTGCGGGGGTTGCCCGTCTCGATGCCGCGCAGGATGCGGAATTCCGCGCTATCCTGATCGTCCTTGTCCCACAGGAACGGTTCCTTGTGCGTGACTTCCTTCACGTAATCCACACCCACGAGACCCGGCCAGTTCTTCGCCTTGGAGATCGCTTCCTCCGGCGTCAAACCTTCCGTCGAGATCACGCCATTCAAAGCTCCACGCACGCGCAACTTCTTGGTCAAGGCCCGCGTATCCACGCCTTGGATGCCCGGAATGCCGTTCTTCTCCAAGTATTCGCTCAAGGAAGAATCCGCGCGCCAGTTGCTCACGATAGGTGACAGCTCACGGATGACGAAGCCCGCCACATGCGGCTTCCAAGACTCCACATCCTGCGTGTTCACCCCGTAATTGCCGATGAGCGGATAGGTCATCGTCACGATCTGTCCTTTGTAGGAAGGATCGGTCAGAATCTCCTGATAACCGGTCATCGAGGTGTTGAAGCACACCTCACCGCATGAGGTCGCCCGGGCTCCAAAGCCCTGCCCCTCAAACACGCTACCATCTTCTAAGGCGAGAATCGCTTTCATTGACGCAACTACAAATGTTGCGAGATGCTAGGTCGCGAGCGGGAAGGGTCAAGATTTTACCCAAGAAAAAAGCGCGGCCGAAGCAGCGCTGGAGGGAAGACGAACTTCGTCCGAAAAAACCTGCTTGCTCTGGGGAGCTGTTACTTCTTAGCCAGCGCCTTGCTCAGCTTGGCAACGTAATCCTTCGCCGAGCTCCCATCGTATCCCGAATCCCGGAAAAGCTCTTTGCCGTCCGCATCCACCACGATGATCGTCGGGTAACCATCGATCTTGAACTTCTTCTCCAGCTCCGCGTTGGCTTTCTTCAATTCTTCCGTCTGCTTCTTGTTCTCGGGAAAATCCACCTCCACCAGCACCAACTTTTCCGCCGCGAACTTCGTGAACTCCGCATTGCTCAGCACCGTTTTCTTCAACTGCATGCACGGCGGGCACCAGTCGGATCCCGTGAAGTCCATCAAAATGGCCTTCTTCTGCTCCTTGGCCAGCGCCTGCGCCTTCGCGTAATCCGTCAGCCAGGCATCCTTGCCATCGGCTGCGATGACCTGCCCCAAACCCAGCACCAAAACCACCGCTGCCAATGCGAAAGAAAGTTTCTTCATAATAACGTAATTTGTCTCAATTTTTCCCAGCCGCCAACGGTCACCCGTCGCGTGTTCACCAAGATAGACGTTCCCCACCGCACTTTTATTCCCGCCAAACGATCTTCCCACCCACGATCGTCATCGCCTGCTTGCCCTTCATCGCCCAGCCATAGAACGGGTTGTTCACCGATTTGCTCTGCGTCATCTCCTTCGTGAACATCCATTCCTTATCCAGATCGATCACCGTCACATCCGCATCCGCGCCCACTGACAGCGTTCCCTTCTTGATGCGCAACAGCTTCGCCGGAGCCGTCGTGTATTTCACGATCAAGTCATTGATGGACAACCGCTTGGCGTGATAAAGCTCCGTCAAGCACAAGCCTAGTTCATTTTCCAGACCCGTGATACCAAACGGCGCGTAATCAAACTCCGTCTCCTTCTCGTAATCCGTATGCGGCGCATGATCGCTGCCAAGGATTTCGATGGTTCCGTCCGAGATACCTTCCAAGATGGCCTCGCGATCCTTCGCCGTGCGCAAGGGCGGGTTCATCTTGAAATGCGTATCGAACACCGGCCAGCTTGGCATCACGCCCTGCTTCGCCGTGTAGAGACTCTTCCCATCATCCTTCCAGAACACCTCACTACCCGCGATGGATGCATCCGTCAGGATGAAATGATGCGGGCAAGCCTCGCCGATGATCGGCACCCCGCGCTTCTTCGCCTCGCGGATCAACCGGATGCTCTCCGCTGAGCTCATGTGCTGGCAATGGATCGGCGTCCCCGTCATTTCCGCCAGCACGATATTCCGCGCCACGATGAGTTCCTCACCCGCCGCCGGCCAGCCACGCAATCCCAGTGCCGTGCTCCAATACCCCTCGTTCATCACACCATCCGTCACGATTGAGTAATCCTGGCAATGATCCAGCAACGGCAGATCGAACATCTTGCAGTACTCCAGCGCGCGCCGCATCACCTCATTGTTCTGGATGCAATGCCCGTCATCCGTGATCGCCACCACGCCCGCCGCCTTCAAAGCCCCGATCGGTGCCAGCTCTTCCCCCGCGATTCCCTTCGTGATCGCCCCCGTCACGAACACATTGATCAATCCCGCCTTCTCCGATTTATCCTGGATGAGCGCCACCGTCCCTGCGGTATCGATGGAAGGATTCGTATTCGGCATGCACAACACGGAAGTGAATCCGCCTGCCGCCGCCGCCCTGGAACCCGTCTCGATCGTCTCCTTCGCCGATTGACCCGGCTCGCGCAGATGCACATGCATATCGATCAAGCCCGGGCAAACCACTTTGCCGGAAACATCGATACGCTCCACATTCGCCGGCGCTTTCGCAGCAGCATCGCCACCCACAGCGGCGACTTTGCCATCCACGAGCAGCACATCAGCGGTCTGGTCAATCTTGTTGGCGGGGTCGATCACCCGGCCACCGGTCAAAAGCAACGCATTCATCTGGTGCGTCACATTACACGGACGTGAATTGACAACGCAAGCGCGGTGGCTACCATGCCCGCGCACTCAGACAGGCAGCGGGTGTAGCTCAATGGTAGAGCTCCAGTTTTCCAAACTGGCCACGAGGGTTCGATTCCCTTCACCCGCTCCATTTTTCCCAACACGTAATCGTCGTCCTCGATTTCCCCTGATCCGTAGCCGCCGTCGTTAGACGGCGCTAACCTTCCCCTCTTTCGATGTTGGATGCTGGGCGTTCGATGTTCCCATATGTCCTATAAGTCCTATCTGACCCATAAGACCTATTCCCCTCCCTCAACTCTCAACCATTTCGCGTTCCCCGAAGTGTCCTTCCCGCCCGATCCGATCAGCATGACTCCGCCGGTGAACTCCTGTGTTGCGGCACTCTATCACCCGGCCTTTGCCTCCCGGACCAAACTCTCGCCAGCCACCTCGCAAAGAAACGCAGAAAATCTATCATGGTGGGGCATCGCTGCCGCGATGCCCTGACCTTTTTCGCCAAGGCAACGCGATAACCACGACCCACTACCGCCGAAACACGACGCTACCATCTCCCTCTACCCCTTGGGGGAGAAGGCCGGGGTGAGGGGGTTTCCCCTCACTTCTCAGCAGCCGAACTTCAGCTTCTGCATTCCCTTTAGGGAATTATTTCAAAGAACAATGAAACCATCCGACCCCTGTGCCGTATCGTTTCCTCCCTCCCTACGATTGGGATTTCAGATTGAGCATATGTCCCTGACCCGGCCGGTTCCGCAGTGGCTACTAGAGATTCCCCGACCTCATTCTTGGTCGACGTCCCTTTCACCCTCCGGCTTACGAGCCCCGATCCATACGCCCGACACACTCACATATCCTGAGACATGGTAGGGCGGAGCTGCCGCTCCGCCGCCTGCCCCGATTTTAGTCGGGGTTGCCTGTCCCCTTAATGGCTCCATAAGGACCGTCACCTCCCCGCCAACGCAGGCACACAACCACACGACAAAGCGTATCGCTATGCTTGATGACTCTGGGATTTTCCGGAAGCTGCCTGTCGCTCTGATCGAGCCCAACTTCCATCTCACCCGTCCTTTACCGACAACGAGTTGTCAGCACAGAAAACACTACCAAATACTCGTCAATTTCCAAACAAAAAATCACCGCAAAACCGGCTCCCAAACGGAACAAATTGCACCCCAATAAATTACAAACGAAGATTTTTTCTGGTGGAGCGTGGGCGCCTCGCCCACAGCAACGTCCAAATACCATTCGTTCACATTTCACCAGGACACACGCACGCCTAAACTGGTAGAGCCCGCCTGTCCTCAGCGGGCCGCGCCGAAGCACCCGTTCATCCAAATAACCACGGCCCGCCATGACGCCCACCACTCCTCGCAGCGCATACAGCTGCTTTTCGCGCCTGTTGTGCTTTCTCGCGCCAGCAACCCCCTTCGCTTCCTTCGCGCCCTTCTGTTAAATCCAATTCTCTGTTCTCTCCGTTCCCTCCTGTTCAAACCCCTTTTTCGCGTAGTTCGTGTATTTCGCGGTCACCTCCTCCCTTCCACAAACCGCCCTTGCCAAACCTTCCCTCCCCCAGCTTAATCAAGATCATCAAAAGGATGCCGCCCACCTTATGGCAACTAAACGATTTGAGGAACAAGCCCTGCGCGTTGGCCGGTTGATTTTCCGGCGGCACCTTGCGTGGGCCTACCTGGTCTTCGCTTTGTTCCTGGGGCCCATGGCCGTTTCCCTCTGGGAGGATTCTTCGCGCTGGCAGAGTATCGCCTACGGATTGTTTGCTGCCGCATCTTTTGCTTGGGCCATCTACAGCGGTTTCCGTGTCCGCCTCCGTAAGCTGCGCTGTCCTTGCTGCGACGGAGAGATTGGGTTTCGGAACCTCTATTACGGTACGCCCCACATGGTTTGTAAGAAGTGCGGGCAGACTTCTCACATGGGATTGCGAGTTGGCGGCACTGCGGACTAACTAACCCAAGAACGCCGCCTTCCGCAGCCGGCCTCCCCCTGTTCCCTTTTCGTGTCTTTTGCGGTTTAGAGCGCTTTAAAAAATAATGTAGCCGGGTGGAGCGAGGATTTTTGGGTGCTGGCGAGGCTTTGGCGAAGGAGCAGGTTCCAAGGACCCTGTGACTGAGCCGAAACGAAGCCAGAACCCAAAAAGACCGCTCACAAGCTGTCCGGACACTCGGTTACAGTATTTTTTAAACCGCTCTAGCTTCCTCACTTCCCGTTGACGGATACGCCCTATGCTGGCTTACTTCTTTCGTGCCCAAGGTGTCTAAAAATTCCGGCAATCCAGACTCAGCGCTGATGCGCCTGCCCGTCCTGGCACTAACCATCGGCGTTACCGTGCTTGTTTTGTCTTGGATAACAGCGCATTTGCAAGTCGTCCGTGTCGAGCAGTTTTGCGCTGGGCTGAAAGTGTGGCGACTCACCATGCACCCCCCAGATGCGCAACACCTGTCATTGCCCCCTGGTGTCTATCTCGCAACAACTTATTCGATAACCAACGCATTTGGGGCAAAAGGTGCCCAGCCGACACCCGTTGTCCTCATCCGCGAAAAATAAAGGCTGCCCAGTATGTGTCGCATCCTGGTCCGCAGGAAAGACACGTAGAACGCATCACGAGCTATGCATGCAATACGACGTTTTCCTTGGTGGCTCCTCGGATGTGTCGCCCTCGCGGCGAGTATCGTCGTTGCGAACATCGGCATCAAGCGCGCACACGCCCACATCGTCCCCACACCACCAAGCATTGGAACTACCGTAGTCCTCGACGACATTTCACACGGTAAATACTGGCTAGGTAGCGCAGAGTTCGGCTTGGTTCAGATGAGTGGCAACCAGTATCGCCCTCGCCGAACCGATATTCGGATTGGTTTTGGTGCCATAGAAATACCGATGACCATTCCGTGGTTGCTGCCACGATCACACTTATTTTTACAGGTTTGGCATTGTTATTTCTCCTGCAGCATAACAAACCATGAGTGACATCTTCCTTGAGCTTCAAGAACAGCTTGCTCCAGTCCTGCTCGCTGGTGACCCCATGCCGAGCATGGCAACCCAAACGTCATTGTGGGCCGGGTCGCTGGACTCGGTTAGCCCGCTTCACGGCAACGAATGAATCTCGGCGCTGTTATTTGCTCCTGGTTGGCTCTCGGATGCCTTGTAGCCGCAGCCGTGTACGTTTCTTTCGGCTGGTTTTCGCCCCATCGTCCGCGCGGTGATTTTATACCTGGCATCTTGTTTTCCGTTTCCTTGATTCTCGGTGGTGTAGCGCCACATTTCGCTGCCTCGACGGAACGGGAAACCAGTGGCGATATACACGGATACGGACTGCTTTCCTTGATTGCAGGACTCCTCCTTCTCGGTGTCACCCTCAGCAAGAGATCGGGAAAAAGACGAGCATGATTTCCATGCCGATGTTTTCCAGACCCCTCTGTTCTCTCCGTTACCTCCTGTTCAAACCCCCTTTTCGCGTAGTTCCTGTATTTCGCGGTTACCCTCCTCCCCACAAACCGCACTTGCCAAACCTTCCCGCTCCCATCTTAATCAAGATCATCGAAAGGATGCCACTCGCCACCCCAAACCGAGCCGCACCAGACAAAATCAAAATCGGGCCTAGTAACACAAAAGGTTATGAACGTTATTCACATTGACTGGGAGGGACCATTCGCTTTGAAAGAACTGCCATCACTAAACAAGCCGCATGATTATGGAGTCTACCAGGTCTACGGCCCAAACCCGACTCATGGCAGGGTTGACTTGTTGTACATAGGCCTTGCATCCAAGCAGACATTTTCAGTGAGAGTTCCCAGTCATAATGATTGGATCAACTGCACACGGGATTCAAGTCAGGCTTCAATATACATTGGACGTTTATTGGGCACTGAGACTCCCGAGAACGCAGTTTGGGAGAGGCACATCACTTTAGCGGAGGGGCTTTTAATACACGCGCACTATCCACTGTACAACCGTCAAAAAGACTCGATAGCATCTGCGCCTGAGTTCAGAGATTTGCAAGTTTTCAATTGGGGAAGGCACAGAGACCTTCTCCCCGAAGTGTCAGGCACACGACTGTATAAGATGCCAGATATGAAACCTTACGGTACTCATCCATCTGTAAAGGTATCAGGCCAAAACATCGTGTTTTCCAATCAACCTTCTTAAAGGCAAACGACCTGAGATAGCCTGGAGAGGGCCCCCTCCCCAAGCGAGCGAAACTCCAGGCAAAAGGCTCCACACAAAACCATAGGCCCTGCAGAATGTGACAAAATGAACGCAGAGTATAAAACCAGCATCAATTCGATCACTATATCAAATTCTTTAGCGCCTGAGATACCCATCACATATTCTTCTGTTCTTGAATTCGTTTACGCCGAACAATTCCGGGGAGCCTGTCATGCAACAGCCGCGTTACTGCATGTTCTCCTGCATGAAAAAGGCATTGAAAACATTCCGGTTTGCGGCGAATTAGGAAAAGGCAAAATTTGCTTCGATCATTCATGGGTGGAAATTGGAGGGAAAATATACGATATAGCCGTAGCACTTCCGCTGGTTGAACAGCTTGATAGCCATCCCGTATTTGCAAGCTGTGACCTTTCCACGCTTACCCCACCAATTTGGACTTATGGAATTTCTTCTGGAGTTGCAGACGATCCTTCAATGAGTGCGATAAAAACGTGTTCATTTGTCGAATTTATGGATAACGCACCCTATCACAAACATGGGTTATGGCACTTCGCTCAAAAGATCGGCCGCAAATTGGGTCTTAGACTGAGCCTCAATGAGATGCGTAATGAGTTTTCAGAAACCATTTGGACCGAGAAAAGTGTCTGATCATCCGGAAACTGGCATGCCGCCTAAAATTATGGCAGAAACAAAATCCAGCCCATACCCGATTACACCGATTGCCTACTACGAACGCTTCATCCGAAACATTAATCGGCACAATCAGGAGCAAGATAAGAGCTACTTGTTGTATGCAGCCTTGGAGTTGCGTTACACGATTGAGGCTCTCCTCTTTTATTATCTTCACGCACTCAATCAGGGCAATCTCAGCAAAAACAAACAGAAGCTCTACCGGCCACAAGATTTGCGGCAGGCTATTCTAGCTACTGATCCATTATTCCTTGCCAAATTGGAATTTGCCGACATGTGCGCTTATTTCAATGACAGTATCAGCTCACAACTTCGTCCCGACATAGATCTCCTAACGAGGATACACGGAAGGCTTGGTGATTGGCTACACGCCGAGTATTCACCTCTCCAGTCCAAGGTGCCCGAGGAAAAATGGGTGGAACTTAGTAATCTTTTTGACTCTTTGGGCAACCATCTTTCCATAATTTTGTCCCATCCTCTACTTGAGGTAAATTTGACTGATAAAGGCAACAGTGTGATGCAGCAATATATTGAAGGCAAACTGACCAAAGCAGAGGTAATCAATCGTTTGAATAAAGAATGGAATCTCCTCGTTGATGGCGTAACTCAACACATCATAACCGACGAATGAAACCCGCAGTCCTGCCGTATGAGAGCTCCCCACTCAAAGTAACTGGCCTTGGTTAACAAAAAAAGACCGTCCATAAACGGTCCCTTTCTGAAATTTTCCCACCACTCAACCCCTCACCCCAAATCCGTCAACGCCGTCTCCGCATCCCCAAAGCGATCCATGTTCACCCCCATGCGGTCCATCATCGCCATATACAGGCGGCAGAGCTTGCGATTCTCCTGCCCGCTGTAATCCAGCAGACGCCCGCCCTTGATCGTCCCGCCACCACCACCCGCCAGCACGATCGGCAATTGATTTGAGTCATGCGCATTTCCGTCGAACAGGCTGGAGCAGAACATCACCATGCTGTTGTCCAGCAACGTGCGTTCGCCTTCGTTAGTCTGCTGCATCTTTTGCAACGCCTCGGACCAAAGCTGTATGTGATACTGGTTCGCCTTCTGATACATCGCCAGCCGGCCCGCATCATTCGAGTGATGCGACAGCTCATGCAAACCGCCAGTGATGCCCCCGAGGAAACTCAGGTTCATCGAGGAAAGATCATTGTTCAGCATCAACGTCGCCACGCGCGTGCGATCCATCTGGAAGGCCAGCACCAAAATATCGAGCATGATCTTCAGATGCTCATCCGCCCGCGCCGGGATGCCCGCATTGGGCCGCGCAAAAGTCGGTGCCTTCACGGAAGGCTGCCAGCCCAGACCGTTGTTCTCCTTCTTGCTGAACTCACTGGCGCGCGCGATGTTCTGCTCCAGCTCCCGCACGGACGTCAGATACTCATCGAGCTTGTGCGCATCCCGTCGGCTAAGCTTCGTGCGCAGGCTGTTGGCGTCGTTCAACACCAGGTCCAGCACGCTCTTATCCCGCAGGCGCTGGCTGCCGTCATCGAACAACTGGTCGAACGCCTGTTGCGGATAAATTTCTTTCGGTGCCGGCGTCGTCGGGCTGCTCCATGAAACATAGCCCGAGTAGATCGAAGTATATCCGCTATCCGTGCTGTAGCTCGGGCCTTCAGTACCAAGGACCAGGCTTTGCACCGGCGTAGCCCGTCCCACCGAACGCGCGATGATCTGGTCCATCGTGATGCCCACTTCCACATCCGTGGTCGTCTGCTTCACCTTCAATCCGGACAGCACGTTCATCTTCGGATAATGCCCGCCCGGCCCCATGACCGTTGTCGGGTTCCAAAGCCCCTTGAAGACCAGCACCTTGTCCTTGACCGGTTCGAGCGGGCTCAAGGTCTGCAGAAACTCCATGCCATTCGCACCCGTCTTCGCGCCCCAATGATGCGGGTTCACGCCATTGCCCATGAACATCACCGCCGTGCGACGCGGCGCAGCAGCCACACCCGAGCCAGCGGCAACGGGCTTGCCCGCCTCCGCGCCCCACACGTTGAATGACTCCATCCAAGGCAGGGCCAGCGCGACACCCATGCCGCGCAAAAAGAAGCGGCGTGAAACTTGGTTGGCTTTCATGTCTTTATTTTTCATTTTGACCCGCAACCCTTTCAAGGCCGCAATCGGTTAATTTTCTCTAACTGGGCCGACGTAGCACGCGACCCGTGCTGCCGGTTTCCAGCCGGCAGTCCGCGACGCCCGCCGCCTCACATCGTCCCATCTTCACCGTTCAAAATCACACATTATTAGATGTCGCGCAGACGCACTACATTCACACCCATTCACCGCATCATCACTTTTCACCCGTTCCTCGCCTTGCAGTGTTACTCGTTGCGGCGATTCTGGAACTGCTTGCTCTGCACCACCGTCAGCACCGCCGCTGAGAACTTATCATCATTCGCCTTCAGATTCTTCTGCATGTCCTCGATCAGCAGCTTGTCCGTCGGCAACACCGGACGGCCCAGCGCAAACCCCACCAGCTTCCGGCTCATCAACGCCGTGAACTCCGGCTGCTTGGCCACGAGATACTGCTTCAAGCCTTCAAAGTCCTCGAACTTCGAACCATCCTTGAACTGCGCCGAGGCATCCACCGCGATGCCCATCTCATCCAGCGTGCGCCGCCGCCCCACCGCATCGAAACCCTGCAACGAGAAACCCAGCGGATCGATCTTGTCATGGCAGGACGAGCAAGCCTTGTCCGCGCGATGCCGCTCCAGCCGTTCGCGCAAGCTCTTCGGCTTCGACGTGTCCTCGTCCAGCTTCGGCACATCATTCGGCGGCGGCGGCACCGGCGTGCCCAACACGGACTTCAAGAGCCAGTTACCCCGCACCACCGGACTGGTCCGTTGCGGATACGACGTCTTCGTCAACACACTTCCCATGCCGAGCAACCCGCCCCGCTGATAGGCAGACACAGAGATCTTCTGGAACTCCGCTCCCTTCACATTAGGAACCCCATAGTAGGTGGCGAGCCGTTCGTTCAGAAACGTGTAATCACCCAGCAGAATTTCCCGCACCGGCCGGTCTTCCTGCACAATGTAGCTGAAGAACCGCACAGCTTCTTCCTGCATATCTTTCCGGATGTCCGCCGTGAATTCCGGAAACTTGGCTTGATCCACGGCCTTGTGTTCATCGAATCCATGGAACTCCAGCCATTGCCCCCCGAACTCCCGCGCCAGCGCCACGGCCTTCGGGTCTTTCAGCATGCGCTTCACTTCCCGGTCCAGCACCTCAGGCTTGTTGAGGCTGCCATCTGCCGCCGCCGCACGCAGTGTGTCATCCGGCATGGATGACCACAGGAAATAACTGAGCCGCGTGGCCAACTCCCACGGCGAGACCGGATGGATCTCCGTCGGATTAGTCGATTCCTCGAGCTTGAAAAGAAACTTCGGCGACACCATTACCCGCACCAACACCTCGCGCGCAGCAGACTCCTGATCCATCTCCTTCTTACGCGCCTCGCTGTAGATGGAAGCAACCTGCTGCTTATCCTCCGCAGTCAATGGACGCCGCCATGCTTGCGCCGTGAACTGTTCCAGCGCAGCCAGCAGCTTGGCATCCCACTCGGCCCGTTGCTTCGGCTGCGGATTCTTATCCCGCACGAACCGCCAGTCCTCCAGCATATCCCGCATGTGCTTCTTCTCGGCCTCCGGCAATAGCGCGGACAACTGCGCATCGCTGAAATAGTAGACGCCCGGCCCCTTGCCACCACGATGAAAATTACGCGCCACTTCCTCCAAACGACGGTCGTAGATGTCCGGAAAGACCGTCCTCATCCGCTCAAACTCACCCATGAGCTTATGATGCGTTGGAGTAGAACGTTTCCACACTGTCAATACACCCGGTAATACAGTAGTAGGACTGGGTGGCACTCCTACGGTGGCCATCCACTGCACAGACGCAGCGTCTGCTTCCGGCGAATAGATATCCAATCTCCCGCTACCGCGGATGCGAGCCGCATCCGCCGGGAACGGCAGCGTCATCACCATCGGCGCTTTAACACTGAGCACATTGGGCTCGACCTTCTTGCCTTGCGGATCCTTGCCGAAATATCCCGCCACCTTCTCACCTTCGGCGATCCGCGACTTAAGCGTCTCCGCCGACAACGTGTTAGTCGTTTGCGGCTTGCCGGCTTGAATGGCCGCCAACGCATCGCGATCCGCCTTCAACCGTTCCTGCAACCACGCGAAATAGTTCTGCTGCTTCTTTCGCGACCACTCGATGTTCAGATCTGTGATGGTCACGTAGTCACCTGCATTGCCATCCGCCACATCCCCAATGACGATGTGAACCTGATTGCTGCCCTTAGTCTCCGCCAGCAACGGCCATGCCTGGATACCATCCGAGTCCTGTTGCACCCGCTGGATGCTCGCCCAACTGCGCTTCGGATCGTACCAAGCCTTCCGCTGCTCATCGATTTCCGCCAGTGCCATCTTCACCGATTCCGGCACCACCTTCGGATTCTTCGCATCCGGCCCGGCCAATTGCTGCCACGGCACACGAGTCAAATCGAGGTAACGAGATTGCGGTTCTTTGCCGTTCAGCGTCGTCCACCAGTTTTCCAAGAACGCCGGATACAGATTGTTCTCCTTCGCCAGTTGCTCGAGGGACGTCGCACCCGTCAGATCGCGATACTTGTACTTCCAGCAGGCCAGCATGTAATCCGCCTCCCGGAGATTCTCCTCATCCTTCGGCAGATGCGGTGCCGCCATCTTCTGATACCAGACATACAACGCCTGCTCACCCTGCGCCCGCAACTGATCCGGCCCGCGCAAACCCACACGCGTGTTTTGAAACACAATGCCCGAGCCGGGCAGGATCGTGGCGTAGTCCGCCAAGTGATGCGCCGCCGTCAGATACTTGTTGAGCTGTTGCGGACTGGTGAACAGCACATCACCGATGTTGGAAAACCCTTCGCCCCCGCCGCCATCCGGCAGGAAATCCTTGCTCAGATTGTAAGAGATGCCTGTCAGATCACGGATGGTGTAATCATACTCCGCATTCGTCAGACGCCGCAGCGTCACTGGTCCCGGGTCCCCCGCATTAGCGCGCACGGCCTCATCCAGCGAAGCCACCAGCCATTGCTGCACCTTCTTTTTCTCCGCCGTCTTGAACTGCGGCTTTTTCTCCGGCGGCATCTCGCCTTTTTCGATTGCGATACCCACCCGGTTCCACAGATCAAACTCCTTGGAAACGGTGGGATCGCCAGAAAGCCGCTTCAGATCCACATCCCCCTTCGTCTTCGCCCCACCGTGACAATCGTAGCAATACTTCTCCAGCGCAGGCTGGATGCTCTTCCAGTCCGCCCCCTTGGCCTTCGCCTCCGCCCCATGCCCAACGCTGATCTCCGCAAAACTCAATATCCCCGCCAAAGCCATAAGGGTCATCGGTACAAGCCTGCGCCGTACCGCATACGGGCGGCTTGCCAAGGTCACTTTATCCACATTCGATTCCATGCACATCCACTTCATTAGACGAAACTTATCCAGCGAAGTTCAAAGGACGCTCTTTGTCCCGGCGTTATTCAGATTTCCACCAGTTGCGCCTTCGGGAGAAGAACTTTAGCAGAAACCCAGACTGAAGGTATCGGTACTTTCCCCTTAAAACGTCGAATCCGCAGCCTCGCCGGGACTATTTCAAGAGAGGCCTGATCCGAGGAGCATCCAGAACTTCGCGGACTTTCCTCGTCAATTGCGTCGGCGAAAACGGTTTCTCCAAGAAGCTCAACCCCTCCTCCAGCACACCATGGTGGGCCAGAGCATCATCTGTATAGCCAGACATGAGCAGCACCTTGGTATCAGGCATCTTCCGCTTGATTTGATCGTGCAATTGTTTGCCGCTCATCTGCGGCATGATCACATCGCTGAGCACCAGGTCGAAAGGCGGGCTGTCGTTGAGTAATTCCAAGGCCGCGATCGCATTGCTCGATTCCTGAACATCGTAGCCGCACTCACGCAAGATCAGCACCGCCAACGCCCGGACGGAAACATCATCTTCCACCACCAAAATCGATTCTTTGCCCGTGGGCAGGCGGTCCTGCTGATTGTCGCCCAAAGAATCCGCCAACGCATCCGTGCGCGGCAGATAGACTTTGAAGGCCGTGCCGGAACCCGATTCACTATAAACACGGATATCACCACCACTCTGGGAAACGATGCCGTAACACGTGGCCAATCCCAGACCCGTCCCCTTGCCCACCCCTTTGGTGGTGAAGAACGGTTCAAACAGATGCGCCTTCACCTCGTCCGTCATCCCCATGCCGTTGTCGCAGACGGATAGCATCACGTATTCTCCGACCTCCAGCGTGCGGTTGCGGGAACTGGTTTTTTGATCCATCGACACGTTCGTCGTGCTGATGGTCAGCTTGCCCCCGCGCGGCATCGCATCCCGCGCGTTGACCACCAGATTCATGACGACCTGCTCGATCTGCCCGCGATCCGCCTTCACATTTCCGAGCGAACGATCGCCCGTGATGGAGAGATCAATATCTTCACCGATCAAGCGCCGGAGCATCTTCTCCATGCCCAGAACCACCTCGTTAAGATTCAGAATCCGCGGCTGCTGTACCTGTTTGCGGCTGAAGGTCAGTAACTGGTTCGTCAATGCACCGGCCCGGTCACAGGCCTTTTGAATCTCACCGATGTTCCTCTGGAGCGTACCACTGCCTTCGAGTTTGGGCAGGGTCAGCGCGCAGTAGCCGCCCATGACCGTGAGCAGATTATTGAAGTCATGCGCCACCCCGCCCGCCAGCCGTCCGATGGCTTCCATTTTTTGGGACTGCCGCAACTGCTCTTCACTCCGCAGCAACGCTTCCGCTGCCCGTTTGGATTCCGTGACGTCTTGCACCGTGCCGAACATCTTCACGGCCTTGCCCGTTTCATCGAGCAACGTCTGCGCCCGACCCTGGATGATTCGCTCCGTGCCATCCGGCAAGATCACCCGATGATCGCACACGAACGGCTGCCCCGTGCGGAGCGATTCGGACATGATCAGATTGACGCGCTGAAGGTCTTCCGGATGCACCTTTTCCATGCAAACTTCCATGGAAGCGACGTTCACATCAGCCGGGTGCCCGTACAACCGTTTCGTTTCCTCCGACCAAGAAACCTGTTCTTTGAGAATATCCCACTCCCAACTTCCCAAACGGGCGATCTGTTGCGCATGCGCCAGTTGCGCCTGGCTCTTGCGCATCTGCTCCTCTGCCTGACGACGCTCCGCGATCTCCCGAGTCAGATCCGCCGTACGCGCCGCCACCGTCTGCTCGATCTCTTCCTTGGAGAATTCGATCCTCGCCTGACGTTCCGCCACCAGCCGCATCTCACTCAAACTCTTGCGGATGGAAATGAGCAAAAACGTGACTTCAAACACGACCCATCCGCCATGCTCCAAAGATCTCCAGATCGGCGCGGTCATCACACCGTAAACAGACTGCGGCCAGAAGATTCCGCGCAAGAGATGGTCCGCGTAAACTACCACTGAGGCTGACACCATCACGCGCCAATCCCGGTAAAACGCCAGGATCGCCAGCGAACCAAAGACATGGAAATGCGTTTCGATGCGCCCGCCACTGAAATGGATCAGCAACGCGGACATAAGCATCTGCCCCGTGGCGATCATGTGCCGGGTCATAGTTTTCCCCGGTTGCATCATCGCCAAAGAAACGGGGAGCACCGTGACCAGACCACCCAAGACCAGGGCGGCCCACACATGCGGATGCATCACACTATCCGTGCCGGACCAGCTCCGTGGCGAGACCCACATCACCAGCCCCAGGGCAAAGAACCATTGGCAGATCATCAGCCGCGCAAAGATCAGGTCCGTATGCTGGATGATGCTTTGCTGATGCTCGTGAAACAGTTGCTCGGCGCGTTTGGAAACCGCCTTCGCCAATGAGTCAGATTGAAGAGGAGAATTGCTCATCGCGCTTCGGCCTTCTCGCAACCGAGCAACGAGCACCCGTAAACCGGCGTCTGTTGTGATTGCGCCGGTTTACCTCCCAGCAACGTCGCGATGGCGATTTCCCCCGCATTGTCCCCCACATGGCCTCGCCCGCTCGTGATACCACCTTTGAACAGCAACTGCCCCTGTGGGCTATAGAGTAAAGCGGAGCCGGACGTTTCCGCACCAAACCGCTGGGCTTCTTTCCCCCCCACGTCCGCCTGCACCCGCACGCCCGGGATCGCTTCCACACTGCGCCACAGATCAGACTGGCTCCAATCACCCGGCTGATCTTCCGGCTGGAAAAACCACACTTGGGCGCTGACTTTTCCTTCCTTTTGCTGCGCCAGCAACCGGTTCAATTCCTCAATGGTCGCACGGGTGCAAGGGCATTGGGGATGCGCGAAAAGAATCAACGTAGCCCGGTTCGTCTCCAGTTGAAGAGCGGTTCCTTGGGGCCAAACCACGGAAGCCTTTCCCGCTCCGCCCGGCGTATTCTCGTAGGTCAGCACCCACGCAAACCCCACGCCGACCAGCACCAGCCAAAGCAGGCAGATTGCGGCGCGGATGGATAGAAATTTCGTCATGCCTAGTTAAAACATCTTCAAAATCAGGACACCGTTTCCGCGACTGTACCCCTCACTCACCCTCTTGCACCCCAGGCTCAGCCCCCGTACAGCCCTAGTCGCGCCCCATGCCCTTTGCAGGCACTATCCATGAAATTACCCCTTCGCATCAATGTCTATCTACGGCAGTGCCGGAAAAATACCATTGCCTACCCGGTGCTTCTGGCACAGGTCTTGGTGGGTTGTTTTGATGGCGAAATCGACGGCCTTTCGCCATACTCCACAGCATCACAACGATGACTCCGGCCCTTAGCCTTCCGTTTGATCGGAAGCATCTCTAGGACTGATGATGAAAAAATCGACTTTCTTGCTCCTCCTGCTGGGCGTGCTGGCTGGCGGCCTCACCCGAGTAAACGCCGCCACCGCGAAACCAAACATCATCGTCATCCTCATCGATGACATGGGCTGGGGAGATTTCTCCTGCTTTGGGAACAAGGAAGCCCAGACACCGAACATCGATCAACTCGCCCGCGAAGGCATCCGCTTCTCGCAGTTCTATGTGAACTCGCCCATCTGCTCGCCCTCGCGTTGCGCCCTCACCACCGGCCAATATCCGCAACGCTGGCGCATCACCTCCTTCCTGAACAACCGCGCGGACAATGCGCGCCGTGGTGTCGCCAACTGGCTCGACCCCAAAGCACCCACGCTTGCGCGCCAGTTGCAATCGGCTGGTTACGCCACCGGCCATTTCGGCAAGTGGCATCTCGGCGGCCAGCGCGATGTCGATGAAGCCCCGCCCATCTCTGCTTACGGCTACGATGAATCCCTCACCAACTTCGAAGGCATGGGCGCGAAGCTCCTGCCTCTCACCCTCAAGCCCGGTGACAAACAGGCCGGCCGCATCTGGGGCGATGCCGAGCGCCTCGGCGGTCCCGTCGTCTGGATGCCACGCTCGCAGATCACCGGCGGTTTCGTGGATGCCGCCATCCCCTTCATGAACCGCGCCGTCAGTGCGGGTAAACCCTTCTACGTGAATCTCTGGCCCGATGACGTCCACAGCCCCTTCTGGCCACCCGTCGAGAAATGGGGCCAGACCAAACGCGAACTGTATCTCTCCGTTCTGCAGGAGATGGACCGCCAATTGGGCAAGCTCCTCGATCATGTCCGCAACACTCCCGCCTTGCGGGATAACACCCTCATCCTCATCTGCTCGGATAACGGTCCCGAACCCGGCGCTGGTACTGCCGGTCCCTTCCGCGGCACCAAGGGAACCTTGTATGAAGGCGGCACCCGCTCCCCGCTCATCGTCTGGGGACCAGGCTTGCAGGCGAAAGAAAAAGCGGGCACGGAAAACCAGACCTCCGTCTTCGCCGCCTTTGATCTCGCGCCTTCCTTGCTCAACCTCGCCGGTGTGCCGAAAGCTGCGGATGTCACCTTCGATGGCGAGAATGTCCTCCCTGTCTTGCTCGGCAAAAGCACCGCCTCCCGCTCTGCTCCCATCCACTGGCGGCGCCCGCCCGATCGCAAAACCATGCCTCCCGGAGCCGAACCCCTGCCCGATCTCTCCGTCCGCGAAGGCGACTGGAAACTCCTCTGCGAATACGACGGCAGCCAACCGCAACTCTACGACCTCGCCAAAGACCGCAGCGAGACCACCAACCTCGCCGCTCAACATGACGATGTTGTAAAACGGCTCACTAAATCCGCACTCGCCTGGCATCAATCCCTGCCAACCGACAATGGCCCAGCCCTGGAAAATGAACCGGCCGCTCCAAAAGCTGGAAAGAAAAAGAAAGCTCAGTAAACCGTCTGTGGAGCGTGCCCGTCTCGGGCACAGCAACGTCCCTAAGCAAAGATAGTTTAAGCCTTTTTAGAACCGCTCAATTGAAGACATTCAGCATCGCTCGTTTGTTCATCAATTCCCGTCTTGGCCTTCCACTTTCCCTCTGCCATCTTACCCTAACCACATGAAACTCCTCGCCCATCTCTGCGCCGTGCTCACCGTCCTGTCCGCAGGTCTACCTGCGGCCTCAGCCGCCGATGCCAAATCTCCCGCTCCGGCCACGACGAACACGAACCTACCCGCCAGTCCCACGCGCACGAAGGATAACGTCGAGTTCATCATCGGGCCGAACTACGCACCTTCACCCGAGACGATCGTGAAAGATGGCGTGCCCCAAGGCACCATCCACCAGTTCACGATGGATTCCACCGAGAGCAAGATCTACCCCGGCATCGCCAAGAACCAACCGCCCCCGGTGCCTTATAAACGCAAAGTCGCCGTCTATGTGCCCAAGCAATACAAACCTGGCACCGCCGCGCCCTTCATTGTGGCGCAGGACGGCCTCGGTTACATGGGCACATTGCCCAAGGTGCTCGATAATCTCATCCACGAAAAGCGCGTGCCCGTGATGATCGCCATCATGATCAACTCCGGCGGAGGCGATTCCAAAGGCAGCCAACGCGGCTTGGAATATGACACCATGTCCGGCCTCTACGCCGAGTTCGTGGAGAAGGAAGTGCTGCCGCGCATCGAGAAGGAATATAATCTCAAGTTCACCAAAGATCCGGAAGGCCGCGCGACCATGGGGGGCAGCTCCGGCGGTTCCGCCGCGCTCTCCATGGCTTGGTATCGCCCGGACCTCTATCATCGCGTGCTCACCTACTCCGGCACCTACGTGGATCAGCAATCCCCGAAGAGCACCGAGACGCCCCGTGGTGCTTGGGAATATCACGCCACGCTCATCCCGAACAGCGAACGCAAACCCCTCCGCATCTGGCTCGAGATCAGCGAAAAAGACAACGGCTGGAATCGCGACGAAGCCTCCCTGCACAACTGGGTGATGGCGAACCAGCGCATGGCCGCCGTCTTGAAAGCCAAAGGCTATCCCTACCGCTACGTCTTCGCCGAAGCCGCAGGACATACGGATGGACGCGTCACCCGCCAAACCCTCGCCGGTGCCCTCGAATGGTTGTGGGAAGGATATAAGGCGAAGTAAATGAGGCTCGCATGAGCCAGTTAACAAAACCCTACCTCGCCCGCCTAAGCTTCGGACTGGGCATCATCGGCCTCATCATGGGCAGCATGCTCGCCTGTTACTGTTGGGGTTGGTTTGTTTGCTCGGGTGCTTTCTTTGTATATCCCATTCTGAACGGTTCTCGTCCTCTAAAATTTTTCGCCATCTGTCTTTTGGCAATCAGCATGGTTTCAGCCATTGCGCAGTTTCTAGCCGAGCGAAAAATTGAAGCAAGGACTCGCAACAGCGCACCTCCAAGCTACCCAATGTCGGGCTTATCGGAAATTCCTGATGATGCAAAGGTACAGTTGAAGCTCGATTTTGACGACCTTGAAATCGAACTCCCGGAGGAGCTTCGAAAACAGTTCGTCTCCATGTTGCATAAAGAAGCCACCTACGTTGACTTCATGAGATTTTCAGCAGCCCCTCATGCAAAGTTCCAAGTGGGTGGAAAAGTCTTCGGCTGGTACGGCAACGCATTGGTCGAAGGTGAGACTCGCAAAGGTAGAGTTTGGAGTTCGCCCCTTATGCAGGCACTGATTAACAATTCTCCCGACCCCACATCGAGTACCCTCGAGGTTTGGCAGAAATATCTCAGTGAATTGAATGCAGACACCAATATTCAAGCAACCGCGGTACAGGGGTTAGGCGCATATCCGGATCGGCGTTCCGTTAAATAGTCGAGGGTAGAACGGTTGTACCACCCGTTTGATCACCTGCGAGTTTTTGAGACCAATCTAATTCCCATTTGCACCCCGCCCCATTCCCCGCTATCTCTACTTCCATTCCACCTATGAAGTTCACATGCGTTCACCGGGCGGCTTTGGCCGTATTCGTTGTTTTGACGTTGGCCTTCTCTGGCAAGGCCGTGGCCGCCACTAAGAAACAGCCCAACGTCGTCTTCGTCCTCACCGATGACCAGCGCTGGGACACCATCAGCATCTCCGGAAAGAGTCCGCACCTAAAGACGCCGAACATCGACCGGCTCGGGCAGGAAGGCGTGTATTTCAAGAATGCCTTCTGCACCACCGCCCTTTGCTCACCCAGCCGCGCCTCCATCCTGAGCGGTGTTTACGCACACGCCCACGGTGTGGTGAACAATTTCACCGAGTATCCCTCGGACATGATGAGCTTCCCGCGTCGCTTGCATGACGCAGGCTACAAGACCGCATACATCGGCAAATGGCACATGGGCGAGGACAATGATGAGAAGCGTCCAGGCTTCGATTACTTCGCCACGCACAAGGGACAGGGCAAATATTTCGACACTGAATTCAACGTCGATGGCACGCGCAAGGTTCTGCCCGGTTACTACACCCACGTCGTCACCGATCTGGCGATGAACTGGTTGAAGGATCGCCAGCCCGGCCAGCCCTTCCTGCTCATGCTGGGTCACAAGGCGCCCCACAGCTTCTATTTCCCTGAGGCCAAATACTCGAACAGTTTCAACCACGTCCGCATACCCTATCCTGAGACGGCATTTCAGCTCGATAAAAAGCCGACTTGGGTTCAGCTACGCCTCAGCACCTGGCACGGCATCTACGGGCCGCTCTTCGAGTGGCGCAAGAATTTCCCGGACACCTCACCGGAAGGTGTGGTGGCTTTCGAAAACATGACCCGCGCCTACTGGGGCACGATCCTGTCGGTGGATGACAGCGTGGGCCAGCTCTATCAGCAGCTCAAGGACATGGGCGAACTGGACAACACACTCTTCATCTTCACCGGCGATAATGGCCTGCTCAACGGCGAGCACGGCATGGTGGACAAGCGCACCGCGCACGAGCCCAGCATCCGCGTGCCCCTGGTCGTCCGTTACCCGGGCCTCACGAAAACCCCGAAGGTCATCGAGCAACAGGTGCTCACGCTGGATTTCGCGCCGTCCATCCTCGACATCTGCGGCGTAGGCCAAATTGTCGGCGCACATGGTCGTTCTTGGAAACCGCTGGTGCAGGGCAAGACCAAGGAATGGCGCACGGCCTGGTATTACGAATACAACTACGAGAAACAATTCCCCTACACGCCCAACGTCCGCGCCATCCGCACGGATAACTGGAAATACATCCGCTACCCGCACGGCGACGGCAGCGCCGACAAGCACATGGAGGAACTCTACAACGTAAAGACCGACCCGGACGAAGCCGTCAACCTCATCCATGAACCCGCCCTGAAACGCAAAGCTGCCGAGCTACGCGCCGAACTGAACCGCCTTATCTCCGATGCCGGCGCCAACCCCGACCGCATGCCCTTGGACGAAGGCATCAAAGGGGATCTGCCGGATCAGAAGATCCGGTAGCAATTCGACATATAAAGAGGGTGTCATGGAAGATTTGGAATATAAGGTAGTGCATCACCACCACTATAAACCTGCCGACTGTATCCCAGCGTTTGAAGCGAAAGTGAACGCACTCCTAAGGGAAGGCTGGAAACCCTTAGGCGGAGTGAAAAAAGACGAGCAAGGCATGTATCAGGCCATGGTTCGAGCAGTGGCTGTGGTAGGCAATCCATCGAAACCACCCAGCCTCGGCCAGTAAGGCTGCAGCACGCACTTGTTCGTCTGGTCATTGCATTTGGTTTCCCATAGCGTCCGAAGCCGATGAGCCCGATAACCCATTTGCTGATCGGCTGGTGCCTTGCCGAGACCGCGCCGCAATTGGGCAAGCGCGAGCGCACCATGGTCGCTCTGGCCGCTGCCGCTCCTGATCTGGACGGCTTGGGAATCGTCGCCGAAGTGCTCACCAAAAACTCTGCTCATCCCCTGCTCTGGTGGAGCGAGTATCATCACATCTTCGGCCACAATCTCCTCTTCGCCGTGTTGGCCAGCGGCCTCGCCTATGCCTTCGCGCGCAGCATGCGCTGGCAGACTGCCGTGCTGGTTTTCCTCTCCGTTCACTCACACATCTTGGGCGACATCCTTGGCTCACGCGGACCGGAAGGACCATGGCCGATTTTGTATTGGTATCCTTGGAACCGCGCAGAATGGATCTGGTCCGGTCAATGGGCCTTGAATGCGTGGCCCAACATGCTGATCACAATCCTCTGTCTGGCCATCACGTTACGCCTAGCCTGGAAGCGAGGTTATTCGCCTATCGGTATTTTTTCCGAACGGGCAGATGGAGTTTTCGTTTCCACAATTCGCGCGCGATTCGGAACCAAGGGCGCGTGAACGCCAGCCGGTTCGCGTCAGCGAACCCACGCCCAGTCTTCAGCGCCAACGGCGCGCTTCATACCAGCCTATGGCAACGCCATAGGTAAGGATTTGACAATAGGATCAAGGGCTGTAAGCCCGGTTCATCTCTCGATTCATGCGGTGGAATTCTCACCGTTGCGTGCATGAATCGCGCTTACAGCGCTTCGCCTTTCAGACAACCATTTCGTGGGGCGTTGCCCCACGCTGGTATGAGGCCGGGCCTTTGGCCCTCAAATTAAACGCTTAAACAGAAGGCAGTTCCGCCTTCCCATCTCGGCGGCTACGATCAGTCCGCCTCGATAAGCTTCCGCAACTTCCCATTGCTCACCACAATCTCGTAACCGTGCTGGTCATCCACAGCCCGCCGCCAAAATTCACCACCAGCACATTCGACAATCAATCCGCCCGCTGCGATGTCCCACAGACGCACGCCATATTCCTTGTAGGCATCCATACGCCCATTGGAGACATAAGTCATCGAGAGCGCCGCCGCGCCCATGATGCGGATCTTGCGCACCTTATGCACCAGCTTGTTGAAGACCGGCAGCATCTTCGCCAGCGTGCTTTCATACTTCGCGAAGCCCATCGCCACGATGCTCTCCTGCAACTTCGTCCGCTTGCTGACCGAAATCTTTTTGCCGTTCAACTGCGCCTGCTGGCCCTTGATGGCCGTCCACAAATCATTCGTAAACGGATCGAACACCACGCCGACAATGGTCGTGTAACCATCTGGATAACCGCTCTGCTTGCGCTCCTTGGCCGTCTCCCCGCGCTTCTGCAAAGCGATGGACACGCACGCATGCGGCAGGCCGTAAGTAAAGTTCACCGTGCCATCGATCGGGTCCACCACCCAACGATACTCCGCGCTCGTATCGCCCAAGACACCTTCCTCGCCAAGGATCGCGATGGTCGGAAACGCTTTCCGCAGCGTCTTCTCGATGAGCTTCTGGCAGCGCACATCCAGTTCCAGCTTGATGTCATGTTGCGTGGCCTCGTTGATGACTTTTTTGGAGCCGAGGTTTTTGCGCATCAAAGCTCCAGCAGCCTTGGCAGCAGTGACGGCGGTGGCGAGGGCCCGTTTCAATTCGGAAAGCTTCATGAAAATATTTAGAGGACAGAAATATCAGGGGATGACTTCATCGCGCTTGCGCACGAAGACTTCCTGGGCGGCGCGTTTCTCATCCAGCAGGTCCTTGTTCGCGGCATCGATCATCTCCAGCAGTTCCGCGGCCTCGGTGAGGCGCGGCACGCTTACGTAGCTGGCACCTGAGGAGTAAAGCGCGGGCAGGTCCGCAAAGTATTCCGCGTGCATGATGATCTTCGCGGTGGGATTGATCTCGCGCAACATGCGCACGAGCTTCTGGTTCGTGCTGCCTTTCAAGATGCTGTTCGGCAGCGTGCAGACGATGATCTGTGCCTGGTCCACGCCCGCGTGAATCAAAGTATCGCGCTGGCTGATGTCTCCGTAGATGACGCGGACGTTGCGCTTGGCCAAACCTTCATTCACTTGCGGATTGAAATCCACCACCGCCAGATCACGCACCAGGTCCGGCTGTTTGCGACGAATATCGTCCAGCAAGGAACTGGCCGCCCAGGAGAAGCCCAGCAGGTAAACCTTGGCCTGGCCTCCGTGCATATTCAGCGTGGAACCTTCCTCATTGAGGTCATCGATATTGACGTCGCTAAGCATGTTGCTCAGACGGCGGATGATGCTCTCGGCATTGGCGATCGCATAGGTCGAGAGGATGGCCATGATGACGAACGCGTAGCTGACGATGCCAGCGGTCTTTTCCGTGATGTGCTTGTACTGGATGCCCAAGGCCACAATCACAAGCGAGAACTCGCTGACCTGAGCCAGATTGATGGCCGTCAGCAAACTGGCGCGATGGCCACAGTGCATCTTCAGCATGGGGATGAAGACCGTGATGAAACGGCCCACCACCAGGATGGAGCAAAAGATAAGTGCGCCACGCAACAGCTCCCAGTTGGGCGCCGGAATGGTCATGCCCAAGGCGACGAAAAATAGTGTGACGAAGAAATCCCGGAGGCTGGTGACCTTCGCTGTGACGTCCAAGGTATAAGGGAACGTGGAAAGTGCCACACCGGCGACCAGCGCACCCATTTCTGCGGACAAACCGAGATTGCTCGCCATCCAAGAGACCCAGAAGCACCAGCCGATGGCACCAACTAGCACCAACTCCGGCAGACGCGCAATGCTCCGGAAGAGAGGCGGCAAGAGGTAACGGCTAACGACGAAGGCGACAAGGATGAGGAAAGCCGCTTTGCAGAGTGAGATGACGAAGATGCTGAGCTGCGGATCGTCCAAGTTCGGCTGGACGGACAGCAAAACAATGGCCACCAAGTCTTGCAACACCAGGATACCCAGCGTTAACCGGCCGGCGAAGGTATCCAGCTCCCGTTTGTCGTAGAGGATCTTGACGATGATGACCGTGCTGCTCAGCACGCTGGCCACGATGAGATAGGCGATGCTCAGCGAGTTATCCAGCGAGGTGCGCAAGAGCCAGAAAAAGATAAATGAGAACGCAAACCCGCCAAAGATCTGTGAGACCGCTGTGAGTGTGATCAGCTTGCCCGCACCGAGGATCTTCTTCAGGTCGATCTCCAGACCGATCATGAAGAGCAACAGGATGAGGCCGAGGTCCGAGATCGTCTTGATGGACTCCTGCGCGCTGACCATCCGCAGGCACAAGGGCCCGACGATGACGCCGGCCAGCAGATACATAAGTATCAGCGGCTGCCGCAGCAACTGGCCGACGATGCCCAGCAGCCATGCGGCCACGATGCATATCGCCATGTCGTTTAAGACACTATGATGCTCCACGCGGGGGAGTTTAAGGAGGGAAAAGGGCAGAGCAAAATAAATCTGCGGGAAGATACGGATGTTTTTCGCCGCAGTGAACCGGAACCGGACACCCACCGGCATCCAAATGTCCCGCAAGATTGTCCCGTTCTAAATAAAAACAGGCCGGAATGGGTATTCCGGCCTGTGCTTGATTCAAATACTTCCGCTTACTCCGGCAGATTCTCCAGCGAAGCGAGAATCTGTTTCTCCTTCGCCTGCCAGTCCGCCAGCCGCTGTTTGTGCTCTTCCAAGACCTTCGCCGGAACTTTCTCCGCGAAGCTTGGGTTGCCCAGTTTGTCCTGCACCTTGGTGATCTCCACGCGCGCCTTTTCCAATTCCTTGGTCAACCGCTCGCGTTCCGCCCCGAAATCGATCAAGCCTTCCGTGGGCAGATAGAGTTCTCCCAAGGCATTTCCAGCGGACGGCGTGCCCTTGGGCGGCACGTAGCTGGTATTGATTTCAATGGTTTCCGCATTGAGCAACAGCTTGAGCACTTCCACCTCCGCCGTAGGCAGATCGCCTGAGGGCTTCAGCACGAACTTCAGCTTCTTCGCCGGATCGAGCTTCAGCTCACGGCGCAAGTTACGTCCCATGGAGACGAGTTCGTATTTCGCCGCCGCCACCTTGTCCGCCGTGTCATCGAGGCCGAAGTAGGTCTTCTCCTCCTCCGTGAGCGCCTTGGGCCACGTGGCGACCATGATGGTCGTGCCGCCGCGCTCTTCCGGCAGATCTTTCGAGTAACCCATGCCATGCCACAACTCTTCTGTGATGAACGGCAGGAACGGATGGAACAGTCGCAGTAGATTGCCCAACGCGAAGTCAATAACCGCGAGCTTGTTCACCTTAAGCTTCGCATCGTCGCCGAAGAACGCCGCCTTTGACGCTTCCACATACCAGTCGCAATACTCGCTCCAGAAGAAGCGATAAAGCGTAGTGGTGGCATCGCTGAAACGGTAATCCGTGAACGCCTGCGTCACCTCACGAATGGCTTGGTCCAAGCGGATGAGAATCCATTTGTCATCCGAGGTCAGCAGATCAGGATTGATCTCGCCTTCCGCCGGCACATCCGCGCTGCCGACCATTTGGCGGAAGCGGCAGGCGTTCCACAGTTTGTTGCAGAAGTTACGGCCCAGCTCGACGTTCTGTTCATCGAACAAAATATCCTGGCCCAACGGTGCCGCGCGCATCACGCCGAAGCGCAACGCATCCGCGCCATACTTCGCAATGAGATCCAGCGGGTCAGGCGAATTGCCGAGCGATTTCGACATCTTGCGACCTTGCTTGTCGCGGATGATGCCCGTGAAATAGACGTTCTTGAACGGCAGATCACCTTTGTATTCGTAACCCGCCATGATCATGCGGGCGACCCAGAAGAAGATGATGTCCGGCCCGGTCACGAGATCCGTAGTCGGGTAGAACTTCTTCAACGTCTCAGTCTCTTCCGGCCAGCCCATCGTGGCGAACGGCCACAGCCAAGAGCTGAACCAGGTATCGAGCACGTCAGGATCTTGCGTCCAGCCTTCGCCCTCGGGCGCGTCGAGACCACAATACACCTCGTCTTCACCGCGATACCACACCGGCACGCGATGCCCCCACCAGAGCTGACGGCTGATGCACCAATCCTGGATTCCCTCCAGCCAGTGATCATACACCTTCGCCCAGCGATCCGGATAAAACTTCATCTCGCCCGTCGCCACGCATGCGCGGGATTTCTCCACGCTCGGATACTTCAGGAACCATTGCTCGCTCAGGCGCGGTTCGATCGGCACATCGGCGCGTTCGCTGAAACCCACGTTGTTCGTGTACGGCTCCTCTTTGTCCATGAAGCCCAGTTCCGCGAGCTTCTCCACGGCAATCTTGCGCGCCTTGAATCGCTCCAAGCCATTCAGATGCGCCCCCGCCTCTTCCGTCATGAAACCCTTCGCATCGATGACTTCGATCGGCTCCATCGTCGCCAGCTTCCACATGAACGGCGAGGTGGATGAAGCCGTCTTCGACCAATTCACGATGCGCTGGAAAATCTCATAGTCCGCCTTGTCATGCGCGGGCGTCACCTTCAGCACGCCCGTGCCGAACGCGATGTCGATGTGCTCATCACCGATGATCGGCAACGGCTCCTGATTCTCCACTGGCAGCGGTCGCTTGATGAATTTGCCAATGAACTTGCCGTAGCGAGGGTCCTTCGGGTTCACCGCCACCGCTGTATCACCCGGGATCGTCTCCGGACGCGTCGTGGCGATCGTCAGCCAGATGTTTCCATCCGCATCCACCTGCGGCACGAACTTCGGCGTAGCCTTCTCTTCGCCTTCTTTTTCTGGAAGTGACTGATTGCGGTCCAGTGGATGGCCTGACGCTTTGAACGAATCCGCCTTCACCGGCGAACCGTCCTGCTCCACCACTTGCACGCGGAAGTAATACAGAAAACCCTTCTGCTCCTTCATCGTCACTTCTTCATCTGAGAGCGCGGTCTGCGAGGCCGGGCACCAGTTCACCATGCGCTTGCCGCGATAGATGTGGCCTTTCTTGTAAAGGTCCACGAACACGCTCTGCACACACTTGGAATATTCCGGGTCCATCGTGAAACGTTCGCGCGACCAATCGCACGAAGCCCCCAGCTTCTTCAATTGCTGGATGATGATGCCACCGTACTTGTGCTTCCAGTCCCAGATCTTCGCCACCAGCGCTTCGCGGCCGAGGTCATCGCGATGCTTGATCACGCCTTCCTTGCGCAACGTCTTCTCCACCACGTTCTGTGTGGCGATGCCCGCATGATCTGTACCCGGCAGCCACAATACTTCCTTGCCATCCATGCGCGCCTTGCGGGCGAGGATATCTTGGATCGTGTTGTTCAGCACATGCCCCATCGTGAGCACGCCCGTCACGTTCGGCGGCGGGATGACGATGGAGTAAGCCGGGCGCTTTTCCGACACGCGCGCCGGATCCGCCGTGAAGCAACCCTGCTTCAGCCAGAACTCATACCACTTCTCTTCCACCAACTGTGGCTCATAGGCCTTTGAAATCTCTGACATACCAGTCTTAAAATATCACCAATTCGTGTCTTCTCACCCTCACTTCTTCATCAGCGCATACTCCATGCTGTCCACCAGCGCCTGCACCGATGCCTCGATGATGTTGTCATGCACGCCCACCGTGCCCCATTCGTTCTTGCCGTCCGTACTGATGATCAGCACCCGCGTCTTCGCCGCCGTGCCCGTGGAACTGTCCAGGATGCGCACCTTGTAATCCGTCAGTTGCACCTTCTTCAGCTTCGGGAAGAAACTCGTCAGCGCCGCGCGCAGCGCACCGTCCAGCGCGTTCACCGGACCATCGCCTTCAGCCACCGTGTGCGCGGTCTTCTCGCCCACCTTCACCTTGATCGTCGCCTGGCAAACCGAGTTCTCCCCATCCCGACGCATCGAGACGTGATACCCGTCCACCTTGAAAGGCAATTCCTGATGGCTCAGCAAACGCCGGATCAGCAACGCCAGCGACCCTTCCGCCGCTTCGTATTCGTAGCCGATGTTCTCCAGCTCCTTGATCTTCGCCGTGATCGTCTTCAGCTCCGGTGTCTCCGCCGTGATCTTAAAGCCCAGTTCCTGTGCTTTAACCAAAATATTCGTGCGGCCCGACATATCGCTCACCAGCACGCGCCGATGATTCCCCACCGCCTCCGGATTGATATGCTCGTAGCTCCGCGCCACACGTTCGATCGCGTGCACATGGATGCCGCCCTTGTGCGCGAACGCCGTCTGGCCCACCCACGGCTGACGCGGATCATGCCGCATGTTCGCGATCTCATTCACGAACTCCGAAAGCTCCTTCAACTTTGGCAACGACTTCGCCGGCACACCCACCTTGCCCATCTTGAACGCCACCAGCGGGATCACGCTGATCAAATCGCAATTCCCCGTGCGCTCGCCGTAACCATTGATTGTGCCTTGAATATGGCTCGCCCCCGCTTCGAGACCAGCGATGCCATTCGCCACACCCAGCCCGCAATCATTATGCGTATGGATACCAATGCGCGTATTCAGTTTCCCCTTCGCGAAGGAAGTGATCGCCGTGATCTCGCTTGGCAGACAACCACCGTTCGTTTCGCACAAGCAGATCACATCCGCACCCGCTTTTTCCGCCGCCTGCCAAGTCGCCAGCGCGTACTCCGCATTAAACTTATACCCATCGAAACTATGCTCCGCATCATACACCACGATCTTGCCGTGATCCTTCAGGAAGCGGATCGTGTCCCCGATCATCGCCAGATTCTCCTCCGGCTTCACGCGCAACACCTCGTTCACATGAAAGAGCGAGGTCTTGCCCACGATCGTGATCACCGGTGAACCGGAATCCAAAAGCATGCGGATCTGGTCATCATTCTCCACCGCCACACCCTTTTTGCGCGTGAACCCGAACGACGCGATCTTCGCATTCTTCCACTTCCGCCGCTTGGCTTGCTGGAAGAACTCCATGTCCTTCGGATTCGACCCCGGCCAGCCGCCCTCAATATAGTGAACGCCGAACGCATCCAGCCGCTCCGCGATTCGGAGCTTGTCCGCCAGCGAGAAATTGATGCCTTCGCCCTGCGAACCATCCCGCAGAGTCGTATCGTAGATTTCGACGTTACTTTTCATTGCTGCAAACATCCGACCCGCTAAACCGGGCCAAACGGAACGGTCTTTTTACGCCAATAAGGGGTCTGATGCAAACCGAATTGCCACCTCGCACCTTCCTCTCGTCCTCGTTCTCGTCGTCCTTCGTCCTCGATTTAATGCTTCCTCTTAATCCCCTTCGTCCCATCGTCCTCATAACTCCCCTTCCTCTTCGTCTCTACATTTTCCGTCACGACGATTCTCCCAAGAATCATCATTCTCATCGTTGCCAGAGGATTTCGGGGTTAAGAAAATCAACCACCGTCTAACCTCTCCTTTGCGCCAGCCATCGGTTCGCCAGCAATTGGAATATTACCGATCCAAAAACAATTCGCAACAGATTTTTTCGATAAAAAATCACTTTTCACGCTACTTCTTGCGTCTAAACAACTTACAAATCACGTAAAACCGAGTTCCTCGCTTAGAACTCCCCGCACGCTCTTTGTCCGCACTTCTCGCTCACCCCCGAAAATTGGGCTCTTCCCCACGGGGGTTCCCCCAATCGCCCGCCCACGTCTCCTGCCTCATGCTCTTGCCATGATTAATGTCCGTCCTTACCTCGCCATCGGAACCGCCAAAACCCTCAGCATGCTCTTCGTCATGGTCGGCTTGCTCGCCACCGTCGGTTGCCGCACCCACGAACCCATGCCTCCATTCCATGGAAAGCTCGGCATTTCCGTCCCCTCCATCACCCTTAAGCAAGGTCAAGTCGGCATGGTCATCGTGACCCTTGATCGTAGCCCCGAGTTCGATCGCGAGGTCGCCGTCATCACCACTCCTCCGGCCGGGATCGAGATCACGCCCCGCTACGTCGCCGTCCGCAACACTGACGAATCGATAATGGGCGTGCAAGTCACCGTGCCCCGGGAAACGACCGTCGGTGAATACCGCGTCAATGTCACCGGCACTCCCACGCTGAGCGATCCCATTCCCACCTTCTTCACTGTAAAAGTCGTCAGCCCATAATCGCCAAAACACCTCCCCTCCGATTTCAACCAGCGCTGCGGATGCCCCCATCCTCAGCGCCTTTTTTATTTGGAGTACGGAGGCTTGCCTCCGCTTTCCGCCCGACGCGGCTTGACGCGTCGAATCCCCTGTAGTGGGGCAGACGCCCTCGTCTGC
>CALRJY020000042.1:0-49691 GCA_943367715.1 Chitinophaga pinensis
CCGCTGCTGGGAAGCCTTGTCCTGGCAGTCGCCCAACGCCGTTTTCAACGCCGCCGCCAAATCCGGCCGGTTCAGACGAAATCTTTTCGGCATGAACCTTAACTTTCCCCACCTTCACAATAGTGCAATCTCAAACTAGAATTGGTATAAGATATCGCTCAGGGTGTGATTCGGCATCGGCCAGAGGATCAGATGCACATGATTGGGCATGATGACCCAAGCATCCAGCCGGTAGCGCACCCCGTCGAAAAACTTCAGGGCTTCAACGGACAGATTGGCGATCGCCGGTTTTCGTAACCAGCATGCGCCCGCGCCCCGATCGAGATAGCGTTCGATTTTACGGCGCAAGTCCCGATTGATCTCTTCTTCCTTGATCCGATCTCCACCCGTCTTTAACTGACGCAGTGCGGCCGCGTGCTCCTGCTCGAATTGAAGCAATATTTCCCTCGGGAGAGAATCACCCAGACGGAACGTGACAAAGTAGGATGCGTTCTCGACTTTGACATGCGGAAGATAGCCTCGACTGTGGACACCCGTACGTAATTTATTTTGTGTTTCTTTCGGTGCTCCAACGGCACGTAATTGATACGCGGTTCGTTGCAGTCCTTTATTTTCCGCTCCCTGTGGCATGAGCAACAGATAATAAACCGTGCTCCGGGAGGCAATCTTTGAAATCGCGAGCAGCAATACTATCCGGCCTTTCGCAGGTTGCCAACCTGCGACACAGCAGACTGCCAGTCTGCGCTACAGGGAAGGAGCCGCCCTGATATTCAGGGTTTTCAAACCGATAGTTTCGTCTAGACTGCGGCCTAACATGCGCCGTCTAGACGATCTATTGGCCAATAACCGCAATTGGGCGGAAGGGGTGCGGGATAAAGACCCGGAATTCTTCACGCGTCTGGCCACCCAGCAGTTCCCCGAATACCTCTGGATCGGTTGCTCGGACAGCCGCGTGCCCGCGAACCAGATCGTCGGCCTGCTGCCCGGCACCGTTTTCGTCCATCGCAACGTCGCCAATCTCGTCATCACCACCGACCTGAACTGCGTCTCCGTGATGCAATACGCCGTGGATGTGTTGAAGGTGAAGCACATCATCGTCTGCGGGCATCATGGCTGCGGCGGCGTGCAGGCGGCGCTCGGCAATGCGCGTCTGGGCCTTATTGATAACTGGCTGCGCCACGTACAGGACGTCCGCGATCGCCATCAGGCCTTGCTGGATACCGTCACCGCGCCCCTTGCCAAGGCGGAACGGCTCTGCGAACTCAACGTCATCGAGCAGGTGGCCCATGTCTGCCGCACCACCATCATCCAGGACGCTTGGACGCGGGGACAGGATGTCACCGTTCACGGGTGGATCTACAGTTTGAAGGATGGATTGATCCGCGATCTGGAAATGACCGTGGGGAGTTTGGATGAATTCGGTCCGGCGTATAAGGCGGCGTTGGAACATGTGCGGCGGGAAGCGGAAGCACAGTCCAAAACCACGCGCTAGAAATTTACCGGAGTCATCCGACATCAGGCGATGTCGTGGGCAGATAGTGATGCCCGAGAAGTTTTCCGGGTGCGCAGAACATGGGTGCTTTTTGCCGACTGCCAGTCGGCGCTACAGGAAAGGAGCCGGCCCGCTCGTGACATTTCTCATTTTGAGGCGTTTTTCCGCAGGCAGATAGCGCGGACCAATAGCAGGCCGGCGCAGGCACCGCAGGCGTCCAGGAGCACATCCAGCGCGGAGCCTTGGCGGGAGGGGATGAAGGATTGGTGGATCTCGTCGGTGATGGCGTAAACACTCGCGATGCTCCAGGCGATCAACGCGTTACGGGTTTGCCAGGCATCCCGGGTCCAGCGCGGGGGGTGGGTCAAGGCCCACCAACAAAGGATGGCAAGAACTGCATAGCCCACCGCATGGCCGGTCTTGCGGATGTAGAACTGGATGCTCCACACCGTTTCATCGGATACCGCCCCAAAAATCCAGCGCAAGAGCGGGCCGATGATGCGGGAGGTGTTTTTGGCGGAGCCCACGCCGGTAGAGGCGTAATAGATGAGGCCCATCCATATTCCGGGGGCAAGCCAGCGCAGCATCATGGGGCGCACCATAGTGGAGGAAGTCACACGAAACAATCGGCCAGCGGAAGAAAACTTACCCGCCGACCCGGTGTTTTCTACCTACAGCCCACCCTTTTATGGACTTTTCTATCAAAGGGCATGCACCGAAATACACCTCAACCTTATCAAAAACCACCCAAAGTGCCTATGGTGCGCGATTTTATTATTATGCAAACTACTCTTAGCCAAAAACCGACCTAAAAATTCTTATGAAGTATCTGCCCCAACTTGGTCTCCTGCTGTCGGCTCTTTCCTTAGTGGGTTGTGGTGGCGGTGACGCCCCCATGGCGGTGCCTCCGGCCACTCCGCCGCCGGCGCCCATCGCCGAAGTGACCCCGGCACCCGTCAACACGGCTCCGCCCGTGGCGGCACCGCCTACGGGCATCGCCCCCGCCGCGATGGAGCAGCAACAAGCTCCGGACGTGTTCACCAATTACAAGGTCAGCAAGGATGGCAGCCCGAACAAGACGGATGTGGAAGCCATGCAAGCCGTGGTGGATGGCTACGCCTTCGGAAAAGACGGCCTAGGTGCACCGCCCTTGAATTCTTTGGATGAGCTGGTCACCAAAGGATATATGAAGCGCCTCCCCACCCCGCCCGCAGGCATGAAGTGGGCGTATGACTCCGCCAAATGGAAAGTTTCCCAAGGTCCCCAATACGACACGACTCCTATGAAAGACTCCCTTAAAAAAATCGGACTGTTCCGCACCCCGACCAGGGCCTTCACCCTGATCGAGCTGCTGGTAGTCATCGCCATCATCGCCATTTTGGCGGGCATGCTTTTGCCCGCCTTGGCGAAGGCCAAGCAACGCGCAGTGGCCAGCAACTGCCTCACCAATCTCAAGCAGATGGGTTTGGCCAACGGCATGTATTTTGCCGATAACAAGCAGAAGCTGCCTTATGCGGCTTTGATCTCCGTCGTCGATGGCCAGAACTATTCCTGGGATGACCTGATCATGACCTACATGGGCGCGCCCTACGTGATGGGTGATGGCCAGACCAACTGGCGCATGGCTTGGGACCGGCAGGCGGCGAACCCGACCGCGAAAGCTGCGCTCAAGGCGTTCATTTGTCCGGCGGACAGAACGGACTGGCCGGGCAACGCCGATCCTGGTCAACGCTACCCCGGCAATCGCCGCAGCTACACGATGCCCAGCCACAGCATGAATCATGGTCATGGTGGTCGCGGCAATATCTGGCCACCAAACCCGTCCAACAATTCGGGTGTCGGGCTTTTTTGGTGGAATGGCACAGCTGACTCACACGACAGCGCCTGGAATACGATGGATGGAGTACGGGCGGCGACCACGGGTGATCCCCGGCTCTATGCCAAGCGTCAAGCGGCGGTGAATGAACAAATCATTGCGGCCGCGGAAGACACCATGATCTACACGGAGCGGATCTCGGTGAATAACCTGCTCGGTGCCGCAGGCGATTCACGGATCGATATACAATCCGGCGACAGCGGCCAGATGGATACCAGATCGCAAGTATCCACTACCCCCCTCTATATCATCACCCCCAATAGCGAGGCGAGCCATCATGGATTGGGCATGTTCAACTACCTGTTCATCGATGGGCATGCGGAAACGCTCAACAAGAATGCCACCCTCGGGCTGACCAATATCAACTTGGGCATCCAGAGCGGCATGTGGACGATCAACTCCAAGGATTGATTTAGGCTAGAAAATCAACCGGTTCTTTACCAGGCGGCGGGAATTTTCCCGCCGCTTTTTCTTTGCTCCAATTCCGTTAAAGCGGTTTTTTAACTGTAACCGATTATCTGAGGAGCGAAGGGAGCAGTCTCCAACCGGCTACAGCATTTTTCAAAACGTTCTAAAATATGCCTTCTTAAAACATTAGAAACCAATATGTATCGGTTATTTTTATTTATATAATCTAATCATATTCAGATAACCAGCGAGTATCCACCCAAAGTGCCTATGGTGCGATAACGGTTTATTATGCAAACTACTCTCAAGCCCAAATACAGACTTAAGAGTTTTATGAAGCATCTGCCTCAACTTGGTCTCCTTCTCTCTGTTCTTTGCCTCGTGGGTTGTGGTGACGATGACGCACCTATGGCTGCGCCGCCTGCTCCCACGCCGGTTGCGCCGGTCACGGAAGTAGTGACCGCGCCAGCAAACACGGCCCCGCCCGTGGCAGCACCGCCTACGGGCATCGCCCCCGCCGCGATGGAGCAGCAACAAGCTCCAGACGTGTTCACCAATTACAAGGTCAGCAAGGATGGCAGCCCGAACAAAACGGATGTGGAAGCGATGCAAGCCGTCGTCGATGGCTATGCTTTCGGTCCGGATGGGTTGGGCGCCCCGCCACTGAAATCCTTGGATGATCTGGTCACCAAAGGATACATGAAACGCCTGCCCACCCCCCCGGCCGGCATGAAGTGGGCCTATGATCCGGCCAAATGGAAAGTTTCCCAAGTTCCCCAATAAGACACGACTCCTATGAAAGACTCCCTAAAAAAAATCGGGCTGTTCCGCACTCCGATCAGGGCCTTCACCCTGATCGAGCTGCTGGTCGTCATCGCCATCATCGCCATTTTGGCGGGCATGCTCCTGCCGGCGCTGGCCAAAGCCAAACAACGGGCACAGGCGAGCAACTGCCTGACCAATCTGAAACAGATGGGTCTGGCCAACGGCATGTACTTCTCAGACAACAAGCAGAAGGTGCCTTACGCGGCCTTGATCTCCGTGGTCGATGGCCAGAACTACTCCTGGGATGATTTGATCATGACCTACATGGGCGCGCCCTATGTGATGGGTGATGGCCAGACCAACTGGCGCATGGCTTGGGACAAGATCGCCGCGAACCCAACCGCTAAAGCTCCGATGAAAGCCTTCATTTGCCCGGCGGACAAGCTGGACTGGCCGGGAAATATTGATCCCGCCCAGCGTTATGGCGGCAACCGCCGTAGCTATACCATGCCCAGCCACAGCATGGACCACGGCCATGGCGGTCGCGGTAACATCTGGCCACCCAACCCATCCAATAATACGGGTGTCGGGCTTTGGTGGTGGAACGGCACAACCGACTCCCATGACAGCGCTTGGAATACTATGGATGGCGTGCGGGCGACGACCACGGGCGATCCGCGGCTCTATGCCAAGCGTCAAGCGGCGGTGAATGAACAAATCATTGCGGATCCTTCGGGCACGATGGTCATCACCGAACGTATCACCTGGAATAATCTGCTAGGTGCGGCCGGTGATTCACGCATCGATAACGCCAATACCCACATGGACACCAATCCGGTCATGGGCTACAGCGAAGCCGGTCATCATGGCTTGGCCACTTATTCCTACCTGTTCCTGGACGGCCATGGTGAAATCTTGAACAAAAATGCCACGCTGGGCACGACCAATATCAACCTCGGCCTGCAGACGGGCATGTGGACGATCAACTCCAAGGATTGATTTAGGCTAGAAATCTACCGGTTCTTTACTAGGCGGCGGGAATTTTCCCGCCGCTTTTTCCTTTTCACAGGCCCCGTTTAGTTTCCGTACCACGGCAAGATTCAGGGTGTTTCGGCTAATCCCAGCGGGTGCGCGCCTTTGCAGGAGGAGAAGGTGTGTTAGGGTATCGTGACGGACCCAATGTTATGAATGCTGTAGCCTACGAGCGGGTGTTGCATCCCACGGATTTTTCGGAGAGTGATGCGGCGGCGTTTGCCCATGCCTTGCGCATCGCCCTGGCGGGCAAAGATCAACTGGCGCTGCTGCACGTGTGCAAGTGGGGTGAGGATGTCTCGCCGGAAGATTTTCCGCATGTGCGGGCCACCTTGCTGCGCTGGCTGCATCTGTTGCCGCCCGAGATGCAACAGGGCCTGGAACTGGGCGACATGAATGTGTGCAAGTTCACGAAAACGGGGAATGATCCCGTGGCGGGTGTGCTGGCGCATCTGCAAGAGTATCCGTCAGACCTGATGGTGCTGGCCACGCATCAATACGAAGGGATTGACCGGTTGCTGCACAAGCCCACGGCGCAACCGATCGCGCGATATAGCGGGTTGAAGACGTTGTTCGTGCCGCGCATCGGCGAAGGGTTTGTGGCGGTGGAGGATGGCGCGTTGCGGCTGCGACATGTGCTGGTGCCGGTGGATCGTGAACCGGAGCCGCAGTTGGCGCTGGATGCGGCGGCTTCCTTGCTGCGTCTGCTGCAGGTGAGTGATGCGGAGATCTCGATCTTGCATGTGGGCGATGAACCCGAAGGGCCCACGCTGGATGCAGGCTGGCAGGTGAACCGGTATGTGTCGAAGGGTAATGTGGTGGATACAATCTTGCAGGTGGCCGCAGAGAAACGGCCGGAGCTGATCGTGATGGCCACGGAGGGTCGGAATGGTTTCCTGGATGCCCTGCGCGGCAGCATGACGGAGCGGGTGGTGCGCGAGGCACGGTGCCCGGTGCTGGCGGTGCCGGTGAGGTAGAGACGGCTGGCTTGCGGCTAATCACTTGATTTGCAAAAGGATATGGGTGTAAATCCTCGGAACCGAGTATGGATTACACAGGGGCACCAATAGTTTGGGGAGGAATGACGTACAAAAAAAGCGGGGGCAACCCTTGCGGATGACCCCCATAGCCTTTCGGCTAGAAGTATGGTTAACGTACGATAACCCATCGAAAAGTCAATGATAACCCAAGTGGCATTCAGTTCAGCTTTCCTTCCTCAATGAAAACCAAGGCGACGGTGTACATTGACGGCTACAACTGGTATCACGCCATATTCAAACACCGGCCTGACTGGAAATGGCTAGATGTGCAAAAGTTTTTCGACGTTTTGCGCCCGCATGAAGAAATCATAGCAGTAAAATTTTTTACGGCGATCGTTGACGAGGACAAACCAGAGAGCACCGCTAGAGACCGACATCAACGATACATCCGGGCCATCAAGAGCCGTTCCAAGGTGAAAGTGATCCGCGGAAAATTTCAGGACCGGGAAGTAACCTGCCGCTCCACATGCAAGAATAAGTACATTGTTCCCGAAGAGAAAAAGACCGACGTCAATATCGCTGTGGAAATCATGTCCGACACATTTAGCAATGCGAACGATATGATTATTGTCGTGTCTGGTGTTCGGATATCCAGCCGCCGATTGAATGGGTGAAAAGAAACCATCCGCACAAAAGACTGCTGGTCTATATCCCCGCCCTCCCCAACGAAATGGCGAACCGTAGATTGGATTACTACCGACGCATCGGCGTTGACTGCGCCTTTCTTCCCTTAGACGGAATACCACACTGCCAACTTCCAGAATCAATTTCCTTAGCTGGCGGAGAAGTGGTGTTCCGCCCGCATGTCTGGAAGTGATACTAGACTATATGCCTTGCTTGCGGCTTCCGCTGAGGGCTGCTTAACTCGCGGCTCATGAACAGTGCGGCCCAGAGTCAGCCTGAGACAGCATCACCGGTGCCGGTGAAGCTGCCGCACAAGATTTCCACCCTGCTCTATTGCTTCGATACGGAAGATCGCATCCTGCTCATGGAGCGGGCGCAGGAGCCGAATCGCGGCTTGTGGAGTCCGTGCGGGGGAAAGTTGAAGACGGAGCTGGGCGAGTCTCCTTACGCGTGTGCGTGTCGGGAGGCGAATGAGGAGATGGGGGTGACGTTCCAAGCGAGTGACCTGCACCTGACGGGGATCGTGAGCGAGCACGGGTATCATGGGCAGGCGCATTGGTTGATGTTCCTCTTCGAGGTGAAGCGGCGGTTCACGGAGGTGCCACCGCCGCATCGCGAGGGGCATTTCGCGTTTTACAAGCGCGAGGAGCTGGCGGGGTTGCGACTCCCGGAGACGGATCGGGAGACGATTTGGCCGATGTTCTGGCAGCATCGGGGCGGGTTTTTCTCGGCGCACTGCCATTGTTACGCGGATGGCCGGAACGAATGGCGCGTGGAGGAATCGGTGGTGGCAACCGGCAGCGCGGTCAAAATGATTTAAGCATAGCTATGGAGGGAGAAGAACCCATCATCGATCTGCACAGCGACCAGTATTTCATGGGCGAGGCGTTGCGTCTGGCGTTGAAGGCATACGAGGCGGAGGAGGTGCCCATCGGGGCGGTGATCGTGAGGAACGGAAGGATCATCGCACGCGCGTGGAATCAGGTGGAATTATTGAAGGACGCGACGGCGCATGCGGAGATGCTGGCGATCACACAGGCGGAGGAAGCGGTGGGGGATTGGCGCTTGAACGATTGCACGCTCTACGTGACGAAGGAGCCGTGCCCAATGTGCGCGGGGGCGATGGTGCATGTGCGCTTCCAACGGGTGGTCTTCGGCGTGGGAGATCCGAAGGGTGGCGCTGCCGGTGGTGCGCTGAATCTGCTGCATTTCCCGGGCTTAAACCACAAGGCGGAGATCACGTCCGGCGTGCGGGAGGAAGAGTGCCGGCATATCCTGCAAAGTTTCTTCGGCGAGCAACGGGCGAAAAACAAAGCGCTACGCCGGTCGGAAAAAGACGGGGCGTAGCGCGGGGAGAAAGCGAAATGGATCAGCTGACCGAGATGAGGGAGACAACGGAGTCGTCCTCATTCTTGGAGACGCCATGGGCGCGGGGGTCGAGGGCGAGTTCGTCATCGATGACGAGCACGTAGCGATGGTGGCCATGGGGCAGAGGGACTTGAACGCTCCAGTTGCCGTCGAAGCCGCGGCGCATGGGGGTGGCCTCCAGGGACCAGTCGTTGAAATCGCCAGCGATGAAAACCGCTTTGGCTTCGGGCGCGTCACAATAGAAATTGATCGGCTTGACGGTCTTTTTGGCGGCGAGGCGGCCGAAACCACCCCGGCTTTGAGCTTGATCTAAAAACATACGTCTTACTTCTGATGGAAGCGGCCAAGTCCTCGAACGTCGAGGGCGTTGCCCGAATCCACTACGGCTGAATAAGCAGTGTATATGCCAGTCCGAGGGAGGGCTTGCCAAGTCACCCAAATGGGTGATGTTTTGAGGCGGAAGTGGGACAAAATGGCACAGGTCAGGGTGGCGAGAGGATGAGATTTCACGCCAGGTGCGTGAAGAAGTCACCCGCGCGACCCAGCGAACGCACGGTGGTAAAAACGCTGCATGTCGCTTATAGATAAGGCGGCGGGCATAGTGCAAATGTGAATACGGCGGAAAAAATCGAGCAGGCGACGAAGGCAGTGCGCGCGGCCTTGCTGGCGGAGCGCAATGCCCGGGGGCATTGGACGGGGGAATTGTCGGCCAGCGCGCTCTCCACGGCCACGGCGGTTTGCGCGCTGGCGACGGTGGCGCATCAAACGGGGGAGACGCAGTACGACCGGCAAATCCAACAGGGGCTGCAATGGCTGGCGGCGCATGCCAACGCCGACGGAGGCTGGGGCGATACTACGCGGAGCTTCAGCAACATCAGCACGACGACGCTGGGTTGGGCGGCCTTCGGTTCGGTGAAAGGGGCGGATGAGCAGTATCGCACCACGGTCACGGCGGCGGAGAAATGGCTGACGCAAAAGGCGGGAGGCGTCACTCCGGATAAATTGGTGCCGGCCATCGTGCAGCGGTATGGGAAGGATCGCACGTTCTCGGTGCCTATTCTCACGATGTGCGCCATCGCGGGGCGACTGGGGATCGGCAAAGCGGCGTGGAAGCATGTGCTGCCGTTGCCGTTTGAACTGGCGGCGTTGCCGGCGAAATTTTATGCGGCGGCGCGTTTGCCAGTGGTGAGTTACGCGTTGCCCGCGCTCATCGCCATCGGGCAGGTACGACATGATCGATTGCCCACGCGCAATCCAATCGCGCGATTTTTCCGCGACAAGACGCGTGCGAAGACATTGGAGGTGCTGACGAGCATCCAGCCGCCAAACGGTGGGTTTCTGGAGGCCACGCCACTGACGAGTTTTGTCACCATGAGCCTCGCGGCGGCGGGGTTACCGAAGCATATCGTGGCGAAACGGGGAGCGGAGTTTTTGTCGGCCTCGATGCGGGCGGATGGGAGTTGGGCGATCGATACAAATCTGGCGACGTGGGTGACCACGCTGGCGGTCAACGGGCTGGCCGCGGGTGGGGAATTGAACTTCACATCCGCCGAGCGCGAAGGGTTGGTGGAATGGCTTTTGCAGCAGCAGTATCGCACGGTGCATCCGTACACGAATGCGGCGCCGGGTGGGTGGGCGTGGACGGATCTGCCGGGAGGCGTGCCGGATGCGGATGACACGCCGGGGGCATTGCTGGCGCTGCATCATCTGGGCGGAGAAACGCCGAAGATAGTGGAAGCGGCGGCGGCGGGTTGTGAATGGTTGCTGGGGTTGCAGAATGGTGATGGAGGCATACCGACTTTCTGTCGCGGGTGGGGGACGTTGCCGTTTGACCGGAGCAGCCAGGATCTCACGGCGCATACGTTGCGGGCGTGGCACGTGTGGGAGAAGCATCTGCCGGGTGAGATAAAAAAAGCGGTGAACGAAGGCATCCACAAAGGGTTGCGTTATCTCCGCCAGACGCAACGCAGTGATGGAGCGTGGGTGCCTTTGTGGTTCGGTAACCAGCATGCGGTGGATGATGAGAATCCTACCTACGGCACGGCGAAAGTGGTGCTGGCGCTGAGTGAATTGGCGGGACGGCTAGACGCGGAGGATGTCGCGGCATTGGAGCGTGGCGTCGAGTGGCTGGCGTTGCACCAGCAGCCGGAGGGCAGTTGGAGCGGAGCGAAGAATGGGCCTGCCTCGATCGAAGAAACGGCATTGGCGATCGAGGCTTTGGCGGCGGCATTGACGTGCGGGAGGCTGACGCAGCGAACGGTGCTGCCGCATACGATCCTTTCCGGGGCGACGTGGCTGGCGAATGAGATCAACCAGGGGCATGGGCACGAGGCGAAACCGATCGGCTTCTATTTCGCGAAGTTGTGGTATTACGAGAAGCTGTATCCGCTGGTTTTTGCCGCGGGGGCGTTGGAGCGGGTGAAGGGGTTGGTAAAGGGCGGGAAGATCTAGGGCAGGTAACGCTCTTTCTGGGGTGTCCGGGTGATGCTGAATTTTTTGGATACGCCGGCGCACATCACGGTCAAAACATCGCCGGAGATCTGCAATTGTTCCCAGCGGTAGAATTTCGTGCCATCGCTACCGGTGATCTCCACGGCGGCGTCATCGGTGATGCGATACTGGAGGACCGGGCCACAGACGGGGCCATCCTTGCTCCCCAAAGTGGCGACGACGTGATCGTCATCCCCGAACCAGAACTGTTCGAGCACGCGATCGTCCTGGAGTTCCAGGCGGGCTTGACGGAGTTCGCGGATGAGGTCGTGGGAGGTCATGCGGCAGGCAGGGGCCAGTCTTCCGGTTTGATGCGAATCCCTTCGAACAGCTCCCAATCAATCTGAAGGCCGACCTGGTAATTTTGCAGCAATGATGCTTCCGGCGAGCCTTCCTCAATATGATGGTGATGCTCTTTCACATAAGCCGAAAACGAGTCCGTCACGTCTTTCGTCGTGCGTAACACCAGAGAGTCAGGGCACAAACCGTTCCGGTCGTGGGGCGCTCCATCTCGACGCCGTGAGTGGCTTGCTTCATAGAGCGGGCCCAGGTGCCGGCAGATACTTCGGCATCGGTCAGCGTATCGGCTTCAACCAAAACGGTGCCGAAAAAGGGGAGGCGATATTGTGGCATAGTCGAATCGGTGGGTAGTGGTTACGGCCCAAGCTCAGCCACGGCGGTCGGGGATGTCAATGCTGATAAAGATAATCGGACTCACGAGGACGTCTGACTGAGGACCATCTGCTTACTTCTGAGGAGGCACTATCTGGCGTTGGAGCGACAGGCGTACTTCGTTCTTACTGCCGGTCGATTCGAGGGTCAGTTTGTGGATTGAAGTGGACTGATCGGAGACCTCGAAGGAAGTGCTTTCGAGTTCGTGACGGACGCCGAAGGGGCGCAGGGTGAAGCGCCATTTCAATTTGATGGATGGATCGGCGAGCCAGACGGGGACGTTCTCGAAGGTGAAGCGGCCTTCGTTATCCGTGGTGATCGCGGCGAGAATGCCGCAGGAGGGCGGGAGAATATCGCCGGTGAGATTGATGGAGACGCCCGCGACAGGAGAGCCGAACTCGTTGACGAAGCGGCCCTGAATGGTGGCGGCTGGCGCCATGGTGAAGTTCAGTTCGTAGGGTTCATTCGCCATCACCAAGCCGAAATAGCCTTTGGTGTCGTCGGGGGTGAGCTTGTCTTTCCACTCGGTCATCATGAGGTTGCCCCGGCGGCCGAGGTGGATCTCGTACCATCCATTCAAGCGTGGGGAAATAGTGGCGACTTGGGTGCCGACGCCCAGGGGCGTTTTGCCGACGGAGGCACCGGGACCGAAGGTGAGGCGGTATTTGCCGTCGGCACCGGACTTGGTGGTGCCGGTGGGGGCGAGCGAGCCCATGCCGCAACTGGCGTTGACTTCGACTCCGGCCAGCGGCTTGCCCGTGGCATCGGTGATTTTGCCCTGCACGACGAAGGGGTTTTCTGCGCCAATGGCCTCAAGCGCAAAGGCATGCAGAATGATGGTAGCGAACATAGCCAAGGCGAGGAAACTCGCTACGCCCCGGCTCAGGCGGGTGTCGGATACGGTGCTCATATATCTATCTGTATATGACACGCGAGGGGCGGATTTCTTAGAAGCTTTTGCATCATGCTACGGGATGACCCGGCTGAGCTACGCGTCAGTTATGTGCTTATGAGTAATACCGCTCTACCGGAAACTGTAACTGGCGCAGGAAGCGCTCCCGATAAACGGGGTTGGTGATGATCTTCCGCATCCGCTGTTTCAACTTGGCTACGTGTAAACTCTGGTCGGCGGCAAACTCGGCGCAGCCGGTGATCTCAAGCGATTCGTCCCAAAAATAAATCCTCTCGGTGAAAGCGCCATCAACCACGTCGTACCAGACGCGGAAATGCCACACCCGTCCATCGCGTCCGCGGGTAACCCGGGCAAGGTTCTGACTGTTCCACCACATAGAAACTGGAGTGATATGATCTGTGGCCAGACGATTAAAGCTCAATCAGGTGGAGGTGACGTGTCTGATTTTTCCGGAGGTGTCAGGGTGGTGTCTGCAAGAGAACAAGCTCCAGGAGAGGGTGATGCGCGAATGCCGTCTAACAACCAATCCGGCAGACGTGCATGGTCCGTTGCGGGATAGCAAGCACCCCGACAGACAATTGCCGGGTGCGGGCGGGCAGTCAGGCCGTTCGGCGCTTCGGGTCATAGAAGATCATAACCAGCAATGTGCCGATGCCCGACTGAAGAACGACAATAAACAAAATCGCCCAACCCAAGGCCACCTGAGGCTCAGTCAGGCCGCTTTGCAACCTATCCAATATATGCGCGCCCAGTCCGGCCACCAGACACGTCACCAGAATGCAGAGGCTGGTAAGGGTGTAAAACCAAGCGGTGGCGGCGTCTACGCGCCCTTTCAGCGAGGTAGCGATCATAAACGGCCTTTCATGGTTGATGAGTTCACTCAGATTGGACCGGACAACCTGACGAACCTCACGCGCGGCTGGCAGGGCAGATATATCGCGTTGAACCAGTGCGTCCGGTAAGGGCTCAGAACCTCTGGCGGCCTTTCAGGCCGCTCGCGCCTGACCTGCTTGTACCCAAGGCAGACCGTCGGCGGCCTGCCTTGAGCTCGAGTCTTTTGGCCCTTTGGGCCAACTCATTCCCGATCATCTGTCTTATACATGCCACTTAAAGCTCAGGACAGGCACTAGTTCGGCAATCCGATCGCCAAGCGGGAATTATTGCAAGGGCAGCTTGATAGCCGTTCCGCAAGGGTGGGAGGCAGTAAATGGTCAGGCGGCACGGTCACAACGCAACTCCGTTCGGTGCGGTAAATGTCTCGTCCACGAGGTTCCCCGTGTTGCGTGTCTCTGCGGGCTCGAAGATGAGAACCTCGGCCTCAACGTCAGCCATTGTGCGATGCTCGACACCGTGAGGGACAACGCAGAGTTCACCAGCCTGCAAAGTCACACTGTGGTCACGAAACTCAATCGTCATCTGACCACGCCAGACCAGGAACAGCTCATCTTCCTTTTCGTGATGATGCCAGGGAAAGACGCCCTGGAGTTTCACCAGCTTAACTTCCTGGCCATTCAACTGGGCGACGACTTTCGGCCGCCAATGCTCACCGATCATCGCAAATTTTTCGCTTAATGAGGCTTTGTTCATGCTCATGCAGTGCGCTTAGAGTGGTAACAGATAAAGCTCAGCCATGCCGGGCGGAAGATGTCAATCCCGATAGATGGCAGCGGGACTTGCGGATTCGCTTTGAAGGCGGACGCAGTGCGCCAGGGCGGCGCGGGTTCAGGCGAGGTCCACTTGGAGGGAGCGGTTTTTGCGCATGCGTTCTTCCGGGGTTTCCACCCAGATCAACATGGCTTTCACGATATCCATGAAGCTGGAGGATTCGTGCTGTTCCTTTTCCAGCTCGATGACGGCCTTGCTGAGTTCGTGGTCGTAGAGGGCGGGGTCCACGTCCTGCGTGCGGTCGCGCTTCGGCAGTTTGGAGGTGACGCAGTGAACGAGATGTTCTGCTTCTTCGAGGGAGTATCGCTTGAGCAATTCGAGCTTGATGCGGAGGGCTTGGGCGCAGGTGTGGATGGCTTCCAATTCAGTTTCCAAGGTGAGGGCGAGGAGGTTCCAGCGCTTCCGGTCCTCCGCCGCGAGGCTGCTGGCCAGCGCACGGATATGACCCAAGGCGGTCTGCAATTGATCGCCTTCACGTTGAATGGCCTCCCAAGCGATCATCGCCCGCTGGAGATGGTCGGCCTCGTTGCTTTTTGCGCCGGCGATCATCTCGTTCAGCAGGACGCGGGTCCGGTCGAGTATTTTGTCGACGTTGTCCCATTGGTGTTGCCAGTCCGTAGCCCATGTGCCGGGCAATCTCTGCGGGGTGCCGAACTGGCGACCGGAACGGAGGGACACGGCCAAGGTGCGCTCCAGTTCTTTCAGGTGCGCGGAGTCGATGCGGGAGCCGGTTTCCAAGAGGGTGAGAACATCGGTCGTGGTGTCGTTGGTGAGGGCGGTCATAGCAGTGATCGGTTTATCCGCATGGTACGGCGTGCAGGGCAAGGCGGGTGGATGAGTTCAAAGGACCACCCAACTGCGGTCCCTGAGGTTGCCGGGGTAAAGACGGCTTCGCTATGGGGGATTTCCCCGGCAAGAAAGGGAAAGCAATTTCGAGCAATTAAGGGGTGGTTTGGGAATCGAAGAATGCGAGTTACGCAACGAGCGGTTTTTGTAATTTATTGGGGATGAAATAGTTCGGTTTACGATACAAATTTTAGCGAAAAGTGATGGCGGAATTGCAAGAAATCTGAGATTATTTTCAGTGCTGGCAGCTCGCTGCTGGTAAAGGACGGGTAACGGTGGTTGGACTCGATCAGAGTGATAAGCAGCCACTGAAGAATCCCAAGTCATCAAGCATGATGGTGCATTGGCATGGTTGTGTCCTGCGTTGGCGGGGAGGTGATAATCCTTATGGAACCATTATGGAGATGGGCTTTTGGGTGGATGGGAGCGGCGGATGTTTTGATAACGCTGGGCGCTCTCACCCCTCACCCCGGCCCTCTCCCCGTTAAGGGGCGAGGGTGGTGGAAGCGCCTGTGTCTAATAGGATATGTGGGTGTATCGGGCGTATGGATCGGGGCTCGTAAGCCGGAGGGGGAAAGGGACGTCGGTCGAGAATGGGACCGGGGAATCCTTAGTAGCCACTGCGGAACCGGCCGGGTTTTGGACATGCGCTCAATCTGAACTCTCAATCGTAGGGAGGGAGGAAACGATGCTTCACAGGGGTCGGGTGGTTTCATTGCTCTTTGACATAGTTCCTGAGACTGGCTGAAAAGCTGTCTTGAGATCGTCTGCTGGTGCAAACTGGCGGGGACGTTGTTGTGGCTCGGTCACGTATCTTTTTATTGATACGTTCCCTCGCCACGCCTAGTCCCCACCAGTTTGTCCTGCGCAGCCGACCTCAACCCATCTTTCCAGACAGTCTCCCTTCGTTGTGATGACGGAGGTTTTGAAGTGGCTGGCGGGAGTCGGGTTCGGGAGGTGTGGACTGGTGGCTAGAGTGCCGCAGGACAGGATGCTATCGCGGAGTGTCACACGGAACGGAGCGGGCGGGAAGGCTTACTCAGGGGAGCGGTTAATAAAGTTCAAAGCTCAAGTTGGGACGTCTGCGGTATGGCAAGGGGTGAGGCTGTTTTAGGCGGTTAGTAACGTTACGGGTGGCGATTGGGCAAAATTGCACACCGGTGGCCTTAAATAGCTTGACCCCAAGGAATTAGCCGACTTACTGTATTTTCAATTAGGCATAGTTCATGTTTGCGCAGATTAAAGGCCTGTTCTCCAACGACATCGGCATTGACCTTGGTACAGCGAACTCACTCGTTTATGTTCGCGACCAAGGCATAGTCCTGCGTGAGCCTTCCGTCGTCGCCATTGAGGCGGGGACCACCAACGTGCTGGCTGTGGGCGAGGAAGCCAAGCGGATGCTTGGCCGTACTCCGGGTAATATTGTCGCCATTCGTCCCATGAAGGACGGCGTGATCGCGGATTTCGAGATCACGGAGGCGATGTTGCGGCACTTCATTCAGAAGGTTCACCATAGGAAATTGATCGCCCCACGTGTAGTGGTGGCGGTGCCTTCGGGTATCACCGAAGTGGAAAAGCGGGCGGTGAAAGATTCCGCCACGCATGCCGGAGCGCGAGAGGTCTATCTGATCGAACAACCCATGGCGTCGGCCATCGGGGTAGGTCTGCCGGTGCATGAGCCGGCGGGCAACATGATTGTGGATATCGGCGGCGGTACTTGCGAGATAGCGATCATCTCGCTGGCAGGTATCGTGTTCAGCCGCAGCTTGCGCGTAGGGGGAGATGAGTTTGACGAGACCATCATCGCCCACATGAAGCGTGCCTATAACTTAATGATCGGTGAACGCACCGCGGAGGAGATCAAGATCCGGATCGGATCGGCCTTTCCTCTGGAGCAGGAATTGACCCTGGAAGTCAAAGGCCGTGATCTGGCCGCAGGTCTGCCCAAAACGCTGACCATCCGCTCCGAGGAGATACGCGAGGCACTGAAGGAACCTCTCAACGGTATTTTGGAATCAATCCGCATCACGCTGGAACGGTGCCCCCCAGAATTGTCCTCTGATCTAGTGGACCGGGGTATCGTGATGGCAGGAGGCGGGGCGTTGCTACGCGGTATCGACCGCTTGGTGGCGCAGGAAACCGGCCTGCCGGTGCATATCAGCGAAAGCCCGTTAACGGCCGTAGCGGAAGGCACTGGCCGCGTCTTGCAGGAGCTTTCGTTCCTGAAGCGTGTGGCCTCTAGCCGCAGTTGATGCCACGATAGTTAAGGAGATAAATCCCCTCAGTTCTGCGTTTGCCCCAACAGTTTGTTGACGGGTAAGTCAGATGTTTAAACGGGCACACTACGTGGCCATGTCAGCGGTACTAATCCTAGTACTGCTGTTGCTTAGTCTGCCAGACCAGACCGCCGCGCGGGTGAAACTGGCCGTCTCGGCGCTCTTCCTCCCGCTCTTCGGCCTTAGCCAATCCACCCAGACTGCCACCGGCAAGGTGGCGGACATGACGTTGCCCAAGGGAGTTCTCATCAACCAGATGGAGCAGCTCCGCCGGGAGAATGAGGCGATGCGGTTGTTGCAGATGCAGTTTGACGCGGTGAAGCTGGAGAATGACCGCCTGCGCCAGATGATCCAGATGAAGCCGCAGACGCCCTGGAAACCGAGGGTGGCCAAGGTGATCGGGCGCGATCCGGCGAATTGGTGGCGCACGATCCAGATCGACCTCGGCAGCGCTGAAGGGGTGCAGGTGAATCTGCCGGTGATGACCTCGCAGGGGTTGGTCGGGCGTATCCATGCCGTAGGCCAACACCGGGCGTTGGTGGTGCTGATCGGAGCGCCGGAATGCCGGGTGGCCGCCGTGGTGGACAAGTCGCGCGAGAACGGGGTGGTGGGACCCTCCGGAACCGCTGCGGTGCTGGATCCGAATTTGGTGGAGCTGAGCTATCTGACGCGGAGCAGTAAATTGGAACCTGGCCAGGCAGTTTACACGAGCGGTTTGGGAGGGATTTTTCCCCCAGGGATTTTGATCGGCAGCATTGTAGATACCCAGACGGTTGAGCATGGGTTGTATGTGGAGGCTCGCGTGAAGCTGGCGGTGAACGTGAATCAACTGGAGGAAGTGTGGGTGCTGCTCCCACCGCCAAAACCATGAACGCCATCACCCTCATAGCCATTCTGGCCTGCACCTACCTGGTGGTGTTCGCGCAATCCACGGTGGACTTCGTGCGCGTGTGGCTGGGGGCGCAGATCGATCTGTTGCCGGCCTTGATCGTGTATGCCGCGCTGTCAGGGAATCCCTTGCTGACGACATTGATCGCGGTGTTCGGCGGGCTGTGGTTTGACTCGCTCTCTCTCAATCCTCTGGGGATCTCGATCGGGCCGCTGATGATCACGGGCATGGTGCTTTTGCACTTCCGCGAACTGGTGTTGCGCGAGCAGATGTCGGCGCAGTTCATCTTCGGACTCGCGGCGGGAGCAGCGGTGCCGGCGATGGTGCTGCTGCTGTTGCTGACCTTGGGCAAGCAACCGTTGCTGGGGTGGGGTTCGCTCTGGCAATGGATGGTGATGAGTGTGGGCTGTGGTGTGGCGACGCCGGTGGTGTTCCGCGTGTTCGACCTGGTCGAGCATTGGTTGAGCTACCAGCCGCTGCCGGAAACGACGTTCAACCACAATCGTGAAATGAAACGGGGACGTCACTGAAATGCTGATCGTTGACCAATTGAAGCGGGGTGATCCGAAGCTGCGCTGGCTCGCATTGGGCGTGCTGGGCGGGATGTCCGTGCTCATCACCGGCCTTTGGTTCCTGCAGGTGGTCAACTACAAGAAGTACGAGCGCAACCTGATCGAACAATCCTATCGCACGGTTCGGTTACCAGCGGTGCGCGGGCGGATACTGGATCGCAATGGCGTGATCCTCGCCGAGAGCCGGCCTTCGTATAATGTTAATCTTTACCTGGAGGAACTGCGTCCCGCCTTCCAACAACAGTATCGGCTGTTGAAGAGCAATGCCGTCCATCGTATCGAGCTGGAGAACAAATCTTTGCCGGCTGACAAAAAGAAGAAAACGAGGCTGACCTTTGCACAGACGGAAGAATTGGGACGGCAGGCGCGTTTCATGGTGGCCAATAATCTTGTGCGGCGGATTTCGCAATCGCTGAATATCCCTGTCGAACTGACGGAGAAACAGTTCCGCAAGCACTACGAGGAAAAGCTGTCCCTGCCGCTGCCGGTGGTGGAAAACCTGTCCTCCACCAACGTGGCCCGTTTTGCCGAGAGTCTCTCCACCTTGCCGGGTGTGGACCTGCAGGTTCAGTCGCTGCGTTCTTATCCGGCCAACCAGCTCGGAGCGCATATTCTGGGCTACATGACTAGGACCGAGAAAGCGCCCAATGAAGAGGAAGAGATCGAGTTTGATTACCGTCTGCCTGATTTCAAAGGAGCGGTAGGTATCGAAGGCGCGTTCGATGAGCAGCTCCGGGGTGTGGCGGGGGCGAAATCACTCTTGGTGAATAACATGCAGTATCGCCAGGCGGAGAATGTGTGGTTATCGCCGAAACCGGGTGACGACGTCATCCTGACCATTGATGCACAGATCCAAAAAGCAGCGGAAAGTTCCCTGGGCATGAGCAGTCGTGGTGCGATCGTGGTGATGGATGTGCGCAATGGTGATCTGCTCGCCATGGCTTCTGCTCCGACGTTTGATCCCAATTCCTTTGTGCCCACTATCACCCACGCGGAGTATGCCAAGATCAATGACGAGGAAACGAAGCCGATGTTGAATCGGGCCTCGTTTGCCATTTATCAACCGGGTTCGTCTTTCAAGATCGTCGTGGCCTTGGCGGCCTTGGAAGCTGGGAAGCTGAATCCGCACGAGCAGTTCTACAGCAAAGGATTTTATCCGCTGTCTAGCCGCTATAACGACCGCATGGATTGCACGGCTGGCGCGGGCTATTTTGACTTTCACCGGGCGTTCATCAAATCGTGCAACTGCTACTTTGCCGATCACGGGCTTAACACCGGTTTGGACAATATCCTCCGCATGGGCCACCAGTTTTGCCTCGGTCAAAAAACCGGACTGCCCACGCGCCAGGATGTGGCCGGATATTTCCCTGCGGTGGGCACTCGTAAGCGAAACATGGGGGGAGCCTGGACCTACGGTGATACGGCGAACCTGAGCATCGGGCAGGGGGATATCGCCGTCACGCCGCTCCAGATGACGGTGATGACCGCGGCGATCGCCAACGGTGGCAAAGTTTTCTGGCCGCGTTTGGTGGACCGGCTGGAATCTGACGACAACGGTTTTCGCAAAGTCACGGAGAGCTTTCCGGCGGGTCACGTGCGGAACGAATTGATCGTCAAACCGCAGAACCTGCGGCTCGTGCAAGAGGCCATGCGCGATGACGTGGCGGATTCCGAGGGCACGGGCAAAGGCGCGGCGATGGCTGGCTGGCAGGTTTGCGGCAAGACCGGCACGGCGACCGTGAAGCTCGGGCGTTCCATGGAGACCAGCCGTTTCACCTGGTTTGTGTCCTACGCGCCCTTCGACTCACCGCGTTATGCGGTGGTAGCGATGGTAGAGGGCGGTGCGTCTGGTGGCGGCACCTGTGCGCCGATGGCCCGCCGGGTCTTTGAGGCCCTCCATAAAATGGAACAAAACTCCCGGGTGGGCGGACCTAATCTGGTATTGGGCAACTGATGATCGGACAACCTACATTGAACACGCGCGAACCACGGCTGGACTGGCTGATGGTGGCGGGCCTGCTTGGCCTGATGGTGTTCGGCGTGCTGTTCATCTACAGCGCCACGATGTCGCGAGAGGGGGCGCAGAATCTGGCGCTCTGGGATCAGCCTTACTTTAAGCAGATCGTATGGTATGGCGCCGGAACATTTTTGGCCGCGATCGTCTGCTTGGTGGATTATCCCATCCTCACACGGTGGTCCTTGGTGGGCTATTGGTTGTCTATCCTCCTTTTGCTGTCCCTCTATATTCCCGGTGTGGGTGTGGACAATGGGTGGGGCGCCAAGCGGTGGATCAAATTTCCTTTCTTCCAGATCCAGCCCTCCGAGTTTGCGAAAATGGCGTTCATCCTGTTCATGGCGCATTTCTTGAGCCGGCCCATGGATGAGCTGCGCACGCCCAAGGTCTTCCTCAAGGCACTGGGCCTGATGGTGCTGCCATTTATTCTGATCTTGAAGGAGCCGGACCTCGGTTCGGCCCTCGTGTTTTTTCCGGTCGGTTTGGTCATGATGTTTGTGGCCGGAGTGCCGGTGCAATTTCTGCGGCGATTGATAGGTGGGGTGACAATTGTCGTGGCGTTGGTGATGGTTGACGTTTTATTTGCCCCTAAAAATTTGCAGTTCATCAAACTCGAGGATTACCAGAAACAAAGGCTCCTCGTTTATTTTGGGCTGGATTTTGCCCCGCCAGGCGCGACTCCCCAGGAGAAGAAGCGGTGGGCTGACATCCAGCGGACGAAAGAGTACAACATCAATCAGGCACTGATCTCTGTTGGATCAGGCGGGTTGACCGGCAAGGGCTGGCGTGAAGGCACGCAGAATGCCCTCGGTTACCTGCCCCGGACTGTCGCCCACAACGATTTCATATTCTCTGTCCTTGCCGAGGAGAGCGGATTCGTTGGCAGCGCGATAGTTCTGACCCTTTACACCTTGGTGTTGTTTACTGGCATACGCATTGCCAGCCAGGCTCGCGATCGCCTGGGTAAAATCATGGCCAGCGGGGTGGTTGCCCTGCTGTTCAGCCATGTGTTCATCAATATCGGCATGAACATCCGCATCATGCCTGTCACGGGCATACCACTGCCGCTGTTAAGTTACGGCGGGTCTTCAGTGTTATGTTCGCTGATCGCAGCAGGCTTGTTGCAGAACATCTATATTCACCGCAAATCGTATTGATATGAGTGACCGTAATTTTTCACGTCGCCGCCGGCCAGGCATGCGCTTCCGTCCTCCGGGCGGTCCGCAAGTGCCCAAGCCCGACAAGCTGGCACAGGATGCCCGCGCCGCGATCGTGGGGGAAACCATCTCGGATGAGCCGGTTTTCCAACGTCATCGCAGCGAGACCGACATCGAACGCTCCGAGAACATCGCCGCCGGTCTGCCTCCGGGCGGACCTGCTGAAGGCGATACCCAAGACATCGATGCTCCTGCCACCATCCTGCCGCCCGACCCGAATGAGAAACCATTCGAGCCGGTTCACGTGCCCGATCCGAAACCGCGCAACTTGCTGGAGTCCATCAAGCAGACGGCCGAGAAGGTCATCCGCAAGGTGCAACGCTTCATCAAGCCGCCCGAGAAACGCATCCACAAGGAAGTGGTGATCAACTCCGAGTCCCTGGAGACTCGGGTGGCCGTGCTTGAAGAGGGCAAGTTGGAAGAGTTCACCATCGAGCGCACCTCGGAAGAGCGCCTCGTGGGCAGCGTCTTCAAGGGCAAGATCAAGAACCTCGAAGACGGCCTCAAGGCTGCCTTCGTGGACATCGGCTTCGAGAAGAACGCCTTCCTGCATTACTGGGACATCGTCCCGAGCAACCTCGACTCCGGCGTGGAGCTGGTGGATCGCGGCAACAAACGCCGCGAGAAACCGCGGATCACGCAGAAGGACATCCCGCGCCTCTATCCCGTGGGCAGCGAGATCATCATCCAGGTGACCAAGGGCCCCATCGGCACCAAAGGTCCGCGCGTTACCACGCATCTGGCCCTGCCGGGACGTTACTTGGTGCTGTTGCCGAACTCCGACCAGAGCGGTATCTCCCGCAAGATCGAAGACCCGGAAGAACGCCAGCGTTTGAAGAAGATTCTGCGCGAACTGACCATCCCTGAGGGCATGGGTGTCATCATCCGCACTGTGGGTGAGCATCAGCAGAAGCGCTACTTCGTGCGCGATCTCGCCATGTTGCTCGACGAGTGGAAGCTCGTTCAGGAACGCATCAACAAGCAGCCCATGGCCACTTGCGTGTTCCAGGAGCCCGATCTCGTGGAACGCACCGTTCGCGACTTCCTCACGGAAGATGTGGAACGCATCGTCATCGACAACGCCAAAGAGTATGAGCGCATGCGCGAACTCATCGGCCGCATCTCGAAACGTTCGATGGACAAGGTGAAGCTGTATAGCGAATCCCAATCCATCTTCGACCGGTTCGGCATCGCCCGCCAGTTGGAGAATGCGTTCTCACGTCAGGTGCACTTGAAGAGCGGCGGTTACATCGTCATCGATGAGACCGAAGCCTTGGTGGCCATCGACGTGAACACCGGCAGCCATAAGGGCAGCAAGGACCAGGAGACGACCATCCTGAAGGTGAACCTGGAAGCGGCGGAGGAGATCTGCCGCCAGTTGCGCCTGCGTAACATGGGCGGCCTCATCGTGCTGGACTTCATCGACATGAAGGGCCGTCGCGATCAGCAGATGGTTTACAACCGCATGCGCGACGGTCTCCGCCGCGACAAGGCCAAGACGCACATCCTGCCCATCACCCAGCTCGGGTTGATGGAGATGACGCGCCAACGCCACAGCGAGAGCGTGCGCTCCGCCGTGTATGACGACTGTCCGTACTGCAAGGGCAAGGGCAAGGTGAAGAGCTCCGAGACGATGAGTGTGGAGATCCAGCGCAAGCTGGGTGAGATCCTGAAGAAGCGCGGTCGCGACGAATCGGACTTCCAGCTCAAGATCGTGGTACATCCGTCCGTGCTGCAACGCCTGCGCACGGAAGATGAGAAACTGCTCATCGAGATGGAGAAACGCTACTTCGGCAAGCTGGCCTTCCGCGCGGAACCGGCCTTGCACGCGGAAGAGTTCAAGATCCTGAACGGGATCAATAACGAGGAACTCGCCCACGTCGGCGGCTGAGGTCGTCAGTTAAGTTTACAGAAAAGCCCCGGAGAGGAATCTCCGGGGCTTTTTCTTTGGATCGCGGCTAAGTCCTCTGAGGGCCAGCCGCAGCGTTTGATAATCTCAATGGCGCATGAAATAGCGCAACTGCTGCGGCTGATTCCGCTTCGCGGAACACAGCCGCGGTCCACTAAGGCTCCTGCGGTCCCGCCTGCGCCAGTTGCCCGCCTACCTTCTCCAACCACTCCAACGGCGGCAGCGCGTAAGGCCGGAATACTTCAAGATGCCCCGACTGCTCATTGTAGTAGAGCGCACGGTGCAGCCCGAGATTGGTTGCCTTCGCTGAATCGATGAGGCTGGCGGAATCGTTCCCGCTCATCTGGAAGAGCACGCGCATCTCGAATTCCGTCATCGCCTTGCGATTGATGAACCGGCTCACGTTATTGAATGTGTCGCAGAAGACCGCCAGATGGATGCCAACTGCTGGGCCTTGCGTGATGAGTTGGTCGAAGATCTTGCCGGGACTGGCGGGCGCGCCGTCATCACTGGAGAAGCTGAAATCCTCCTCGTAACGCAGGCGTTTATGCTTCTGCAAATCTTGTATGAAAACGAACGTATCTGGCGCTTCGCTGCCTTCAGCATCTTCCGTGCGCTGCTTCAGGTCTTGCGCGAGCTGGTTCATCAACTCATCCACTTCATTGCCCCGCGCTACAGTGACCGTTTGCGGCAGTGCACGCACAGTCGCATCCAGATAGGCTCTCTCCGATGAACCGGGGAGGGAGCTGTCGATCACGAAGAGGCGCACCTTGCCCGTCGGATACTGGGCGGCGAGGGCGATGAGCGCGACGCTGAGGATGGATTGAGTGGCCTCGGGCCGTTGGCCCACGATGAGCAGATTACTGCCGCTCTGCCGTTGGAAAACGGCCTCGGTATCGCCCTTGATGGAATTGGGCGCGCCCATCCAGATAGATGCCTGGGTGGGAACGGCCGTACGTTCTGCAGTCAAGAGTTGCGGCAGCCAGATGTTCACTTGCACATCCGCTGGTTCGTTGCCCTCGAAGACGATCGGCGCAGGCATCCGGCTCGGCTGCTTGTCATTCAGCGCGATCACCTTGTCGAGGTAATCATCGCGTATCTGATCGGAGAGCCAAACGGTCTGGAAAGGACTATTGCCTTCCATGGTGCCGGCGGTGTCATTGTAGATGCCTTCGCCGGGGCGCGTGAGCAGGCGCGGGGCGGGATTGTTCTCATCCATGATGAGATACGCATCGGCCTCGTTGCATTGCAGCGCGATGCGGATGACCATCTGCCCCATAGTCGTGCGGGCCAGTGTGTATGCACCACCAAGACTCTGCGAACCCAGAATAGCGTGAATGCCGAACGCACGGCCTTGACGCACGATGCGATCCAGCAGCAAAGCAGCTCCTTGCGAAACACGATCATCCTCCACGAACAACTCCTGGAACTCATCGATGAGCAGCAAGGAACGCGGGATCGGTTCCGTGCCGCCCATGCGTTTGTAACCGGCGACATCCTGCACGCCGAGTTTACGGAAGAGTTCACCGCGTCGGCGCAGTTCTTCATCCAGTCGCTGTAAGACGCTCAGGCCAAACTCGCGATCGCTCTCGATGGCGATGACGCGGGCGTGCGGCAGCTTGCGCGTGGCGTAGCACTTGAATTCCACGCCTTTCTTGAAGTCCACCAGATAGAACTCCACCTGCTCCGGACTGCACCAGAGCGCGAGATTGGTGATGATGACGTGGAACAAGGTTGATTTGCCGGAACCTGTCTTGCCCGCGATCAATGCATGCTGACGCGTCCCTTGGCCCATCGCCAGGTATTGCAGCTTGGTCGCGCCCGTGCGGCCGATGGGCACGCGCAATTCCTTGGCTGTTTCGAGTGACCACTGCTCCACATCCGGCGGCGTGACATGCGAGAAGGGCACCTCGATACGGTTGGAATTGACGTTGCCTTCGCCTACCTTCTGGATGAACTCGGTGACAAAATCGGGAGCGGGCGGGCGATCCAGGGTGAGCACGGCACCGGCGACGGGCAGATTGGAAAAAACAAACGCACCTGATTTGTTGCTCAGGCTGACACTGCTCTTGCGCAGCTCATCCGCGAGGAAGTCATGCGGAACCGGTTGCCGCTGATCCCAGTGGATCAGCGTGAAGACACCGCAACGAGCTCCGCTGGTGGCGATGCTGAGCAGTCGTCGGGCCGCCTGTTCCGTGAAGTTCGCCGGAAAACCGGAGACCACGAGGAAGTGATACTTCTCCGCAATGGTGCCCGCCTTCTCATTATACTCCGTGATTGTCTCGTATTCGTTGCGAAGGTACATCTGGATGACCTTCTCCATGTGCTCGCTGAGTTCGTTCAGCTTTTTCTCGATCTGTTGCGGCTGCGTCCAGATGCGGCTGTTAATCAGATGATCACCATAATCCGCCAGATGCATGATGCCGGCGAAGCTTTGGCCCAGGCCGACGGGATCAATGATCGTGAAACTCACGCGGCCCGGCGGCGATTGGGACAGCAATCGCAGCATGATATTATTCAGCGACTCAATGGCCTCGGCATCACCGTTGTGAGCTGTCTCAAAAAGAACGGAACCGCCGTAAGGATACGTCAGCGTGAGCGGCACTGTGAAGCGGGAGGGGCCGGGGAGGGGGAGGTTCAGTTCGGTCAGGTTGGCTTCGGCCAGTTTGTCCACATCCACATCAATGCGGGCGAACTTGGCCGCTGATATAGCTTGAGCCGGTGGTTTCCAGTCGCTGGCCAAATGACTCGGCCAATTCGGGAAAGCCGCTTGCGTCGCCGCAATGTGAGTTTCCAGCTTGTCGTAAATGGGCTTTAAGGTTTCGTACCAGCGGGCCAGTAGTTCCCGTCTTTGCGTTTCGTAATCGGCGGTGAGTTGTCCTACTTTTTGAGTGCTGCTCCCGTATTGATCCTCTTTCTTTCGTTCTGTGTCCGCCCGCAACCGCACCACTTCGGTCTGGTGGTCATGCTTTTGTGCCTGCAACCGCTTGTGCAACAGGTGGTCGTTCCGCCGCACCGCGTTGGCATGGCGTTCCGGCACGTTCTTGGAGAAGGATTGGCGCAACTGAGCTGCCTCCGTCACCACCTTGGTCCAATGCTCGTTCAAACGGTTCGCATTGTCGGTGCAAAAATCTTTGATGCGTTGGATCTCCGCGGAGTGATGGGCGGCGGACTTGTTCACCACAGCTTCCGCGAGCTGGCGTCCGCGAACGATGCTCTTCGCCAGTTTGGCCGCCAATGGTACAGACTGACGTTCGCCCACGAAATAAAGCACCGTCAAAAGCACGATCAGGCCGAGACCCGAACCGATGACCACGGGCGGAGTTGCCCAGGCCAGATTGAAATGCCTGGCGGCAAAGAACACGCCACCGGTGACCAGGGCGATGAGAAATACTTGCAACGCCAGATGCAAGGTGCGGAACAGACTGGGGAGGGCGAGTTTCTGGAACTGCGCGAGCTCAGCAGCCGTGTGATTGGTGAGGTCTTGCAATTCTGCCAGCACCTCTTCGTGGCTCGCTGATGCGTCTTTTGCTTCCACCGGTGCCGGAGATCCTAATGGTATCAAAAACTTCTTATAAGCACCGAAAGCAAACTGCGCGGCATAGTCCAACTGGGAGAAAGCCGCCTGTGCTTCAGCGGTGCGGGCACAAAACTCGGCGTAAGCCTTCTCTTCGTTGGCCAGCCCGGTTTCCAGTTTGCGATCGTTCTGCAGCAGATCACGCTGCAGTTGGTATTTCTGTTTGCCTTCGAAGTCATCCACTTCCAGCAGGCGCTGGGCATGACTACTCTTGAGAGCGCGACCGAGCCGCTTTTGCCGTGCGGCGTGGCGTGCTTCAAGACGTTCTTTTTCGGCCTCAAACCGTTTCTCCGCCTCATGCAATGAACCGGCGAGCCGGGCTTCCAGATCTTTGCCGCCCGCCTCACCCGTTCGCTTGGTCGAGCCGGTCTGAAAACGGTGATGGTGATCCAGTTTTTGCGCCCGTGCCGCGAAATCCCGAACCGTGCTTTGCAACTGGCCTAGCAGTTCCAGCGTTTCCGTTACCCGAAGATGTTTACTCACAGTCCTTCCTGACTTTCGTTAACAGTTTGTCCAGCTTCTCGATCACCGATACGGCCATCGTGATGTTTGACTGCAATGGTTCCAAGTAGTTCCGTTCGAATTCCTCGCTTTTGACGTCATGCCACGATTCCTTGACCTGCCCCCAACTGGTGGCCACATCCTTGGAGACTTTCATCAATACCGCTTTGTCTGATTGCATGTTCATGATGCAGGATTCTCCGGGATTGGGTTTTCCGACGCGACGATCGGGCTGGCGGTGGGTGCCTTGATGCGGGCATAGTCGTCCAACGTGTTGATCGCCTGGGTCAGGAACATCACCGCCTTCTCCATGTCCGTGCCCAGCATGGTGCGCAGCTTTTCCACCTGCTTGGCCAGCGGGGCAACTTCACTCTCGAACTGGCGGTTCCATTTTTTGACGATGGTCAGTTTGTTTAGGGTTTCGTCCAACGCCAGTTTGGCTTTCCGCACGGCGAGCTGACGGTCGAGCGTGGAGGGCTCCAGGGTGGAAATGCGGGAACTGAAAAGTTCCTGTTGAGCCATCTCCAATACCTTGGCCTGGCGCCGGGCCTGGGCTTGCAGATGCAGCAATTGATCATTCGCCAGCCAGACGCGAGTGCGCATCACCTCGTCATTCACATCGTCCGTGGCGCCGGTCAGTTTCTCGACGTAAACGATGAGCTGGCTCCGAAAGAGTTCCAGCGCTTCGACGGAGGTGACGTGGGCACGTTGCGACATGATCAGCGTTGGGAGAGATAATCTTCGATGCGCTGGGCCTTGCGCAACAGATACGGCGTGTGCTGGTTGGAGACTTCCACGAACTTCCGCATGACCTTCATGGTCTGTTGAAACTCCTCGGCGAACTTGTCGTGCTCCTGATCCTGCCACGTATCTCCCAGTGCGGAGAAGCGGGCGTGCAGCGATGACATGCGGTTTTGCAGGTCCGCGTTGAAACGTTTCAATTCTTCGGCGAACCGGCGAACTTCTGCCGGATCCATTATGGCCTGGCTCATGATTCTTTGCTCCGTTTTGGTTGCAGCACCCCGGTCCTTCCGCCGGATAAACCGGCGAAGCGATTTATGCCGTGGGCGTCCGGAGTGCTGGTTTCTGCTGGGAACTTACCAGACTCGGTGCCTTGTATCAAATGCGGACGTGCCGATTTACAGGAAAATACTGACAAATAGACTGTTAATCCCGCGTGAGCAGGCGATGGAAGGCCGGTCTAAGCCGAGGGACGCCGGTTATCTGGCCGTCCAGCCGCCATCGATCACGATATCTGTGCCGGTGATGAAGCCCGAGTCTTCTGAGCAAAGAAAGACAGCCAAGGCGCCGATCTCTTGAACGGTTCCCCAGCGGTTCACGGGCAGGCTGTTCAGGAACTGCTGATTTGCCTCAGGATTTTGGATGATGACCTGGTTCATCTCCGTGGCCACAGGCCCGGGGCTGATGCCGTTGACGGTTATCTTCTCCGAGGCCAGTTCGAGCGCGAGCGCCTTGGTGAAGCCCAGCAATCCCGCCTTGGACGTGCAATAGGCCACGCGACCGGGCAGGGCGATGTGGCTCAACATGGAGGTCATGTTCAAGATGCGCCCATAACCGCGACCTGTCATGTGCGGGATGAAGGCGTGGCATATCAGATAAACGCTGGTGAGATTGGCGTTCATCACCTGATGCCATTCCACCAGCGTGTATTCGGTCAATGGTTTGCGGATGTTGATGCCAGCATTGTTGATGAGGATATTCACCTGACCAAAGCGCTTGATGACGGCTTCCTTGGCGGCAGTCACTTCTGCCTGATTGGTGACATCCGCCAGGAAATATTCGGCGGTGCCACCGGCTTGGCGGATCTCATCCGCTACCGCTTGGAGTTTCGTTTCATCACGGGCGACGAGGGCGAGCTGAGCGCCTTCTTGGGCGAGAGCGAGCGCCATCGCTTTGCCCAAGCCGCGACTGCCGCCCGTGATCAAGGCGACTTTTCCGTGGAGTTTGCCGGTCGTCATAGATGAATCTGCGGTGGAGGTAAAAACGGTGTCGCAGCGCAGGAAAACTACGTCGTGCTGATCGACTGTGCCTCGCTGGAAGGGGACGCATCGTTCACGCCGAACACGATCTCATCGCCTTCACGCGCGGCTTCCACGATGAGCGGGTCACCGTGCATGGCCACCAGATTGCGGGCCCATTCCACCATGCGCGTCACGTGGGCATCATCGTGACCGGGATCGTGATGGAAGAGATAAAGGCGTTTCACTCCGGCGATGAGCGCGAGGCTGACGACGTCATCCAGACAGCCGTGCCCCCAGCCGACATGGCGCTGGTATTCGGTGTCATCATATTGGGAATCGATGATGAGTACGTCCACGTCACGGATGAAATTGATAAGCTTCTCATCCATTTTGCGCGCGTAAGCCATCTCGGCGCCGGTCTGGGTGGTGGCACCGCGCAAGCGCTGGTAAGGTTCATTATCCGGCAAGAAAGCTACGGAACCAAAGCTGGTGTTCAACCGGTAGCCCACGCAGATGCCGGGATGATTGGTAAATGCCGCTTCCGCCTGCACCTTGCCCACGGTGAAATTCATGTCGTGCAACTCGTCGAACACGATGTTGCCGGGCATCTGACGAAGGCTGACCGGGAAGTAGGGGCTCTCCATCTGGGAGGAGAGGATGCCTTGCAATCCCGCCTGCGCGCCTTCATAGCCGCAGATACGGATCTGGTTCTTGGGATTGTAAGCCGGAATGAAAAACGGAAAACCCTGGATGTGATCCCAGTGAGTATGGGAAATCATCAACGTGACGCGAATGGGCTGACCTTTGAACTCTTTGATCAAGGAAAGGCCCAAGGGCCGGATGCCCGAGCCGGCATCGAGAATCATGATCTCGCCATCTGCCCGCACTTCCACGCAAGTGGTGTTACCACCGTAATGCACGGTGGAGGGACCTGGAGTGGGAATAGAGCCACGTACGCCCCAGAACTTGATCTTCATCCCTTCCGTGGGAGTTTGGATGGGTTCGGTAGGGATGTCCGGGGGCAACGGAGGTGGAGCACTTGCTTTGCGTTGCCAGCCCACATCGAGAATCTGATTGATGAGCCAGAGAAATTTGTACTGTTCCACCGGCTTGACGAGGTACTCGTCAGCACCGGCATCCAGAGCATTGGCCCGATCAGCGGGATAGCCACGACCGCTGGAGATGACGATGCGGGTGGTTTTCAGTTCGGCATGATCGCGCACCAGATGGCAAAGACGAAAGCCATTGCAGCGGGGCATGAGGAGATCGCAGATGACGACTTGGGGACGTTTCTCCTGGATGACCTGCCAGCCGAGAGCACCATTTTCCGCCTCGTAAACGTGCCATCCCGATTCCGTCAACCACCCGCGCAGGGTGGTCCGGAGTTCCTGATCCTCATCAACGAGCAAGATGGTCTTCACGCGCGCAATATCGTCCAACTGCATGTCGCCAAACCGAAACCTTGATTAGTAGCCAAGGCGGCAGTTGCGTGACGGACGAGTATTATCCTGACACGGGGCGCAGGGCAATGCGGTACTTGCGTGAGAAGACCAAAATTTGCGGACGGGAGACTCCCTAGGGCACTACGGCCGTGGCGGCCGTCTTCCGCGTGATAGTCGTGCCGTTCAAATCATGCTCCAGACCTTCACGGGCGGCTTCCACTTCCAGAGTACCCTCCTGGCGACGCACCAGATCTCGGGCTTGGGCTTCCATGTGACCGATATGCTCGTCGTCATGGCCGGGGTCATGGTGGAACAGGAACAGTTTCTTCACGCCGGCAGTCATTGCAAAGGCCACCGTGTCATCGACGCACGTATGGCCCCAGCCCACATGGCGGGGGTATTCCGTGGCGTCATACTGAGAGTCCATGATCAGGACTTCGGCACCACGAATGAAATCGATCAGTTTCTGATCCTGTTGACGGGCGAACTCCAGCGCTTCGGCATGTTCTTTGGGACCGAGTTTCCCAGGGGCAGCCTTCAATCGGACATAAGGCTCATTATCCGGTATGAAGACAATGGAACCCTTGCTGGTGATCAGCTTGTAACCCACGCAGATGCCGGGATGGTTGACAAACTTGGCCTGCACCTTGACTTGGCCAATGTTGAACTCGAGTTCTTTCAGCTCCAGACATTCAATGTTACCAGGCATCTCCTGCATGCTGATGGGGAAGTAAGGACTTTCCATCTGGCTGGAGAGGGTGGTCAGGAGGCCTTTTCGGGCGCCTTCATAGCCCAAGATACGCAACTGGTTCTTAGGGTTATAGGCGGGGATAAAGAACGGAAAACCTTGGATATGATCCCAATGCGTATGCGTCAGCAAGACGGTGGCCCGCATGGGCTGGGACTTGAACTCGTTGATGAGTTTCAGGCCCAACGGACGGATGCCAGTGCCAGCATCGAGAATGATGATTTCGCCATCGGCGCGGACTTCGATGCAGGTAGTATTGCCGCCATAATAGGCGGTATCCGGTCCTGGAGTGGCGATGGACCCTCGAACACCCCAAAAACGCACCCGAACCTGATCACCCGTGAGCATGGGCTTGCTGGTGTCGGGGGTAGCCGGTTTGGCCAAGGCCCGCTTGGCCGAGCGCCGACGGATAAATTCGGTCTCGGTGCCGGGTTGGGTCAACGATTCCAGCAGGGCAATGAGACCAGCGGGTTGGATCGGTTTGACGATGAATTCATCCGCACCCGCTTCAAAGGCATTCAACCGGTCGGTCGGATAGCTGCTCGCGGTGGTGACGATGATCCGGGGCTGGGCCACAGCCTGACCCTTTTCGCGAATGCTGCGGCAGACCTGAAAACCATTGGACCGTGGCATCAGGAGGTCGCAGATAACGACTTGCGGCATGCTTTCTTGCACCACGCGGAGGCCGGATTCGCCGTCGTCGGCTTCCAAGACCTTCCACCCTCCGTTGGTCAAAAGCAGCGACAGAGCGTGCCGGGTTACCCGGTCGTCATCTATCAGAAGCACGGTGTTCATGTAGAATTTAAGGCAGGAGTGTCCCAGTTCTGGGAGGAAAAACAAGCCGTATTCTTTTGCGTTATTTGGCGTTAAAATTTGAGCCAGTGTGATTTACGGTTGTCGGCGCACCCCTGACCGGGGTATTTTTAGCCCATGCGCTGGTTAATTGTGTTGGCTTTGATGCTGGTGGCGGCGGTTCCTAATGCGGTAGCGGGCAAGGCTCGTATCAGCAAGGTTCTGCCTCATTTGCTGGATGAAAAGGGCCGGCATACGCTGTCTCCAAGCCTTTACGAGCGTGATGCTTACCAATCGCAGTTGCGCAAGAATCCCGAACGCTGTACCGCCGTCCGTTTTGATATCCGCTGGGCGGGCATCAATCTCAAGCGCGACAGCCTCAAATTGCGGATGGAATTGCGCGTGAGCGGGGAACCTAACCACATCGTATTGGAGGAGGCGATCAAACCTTTGGGCGTATCCGGGAGTTGGAGCGAGCTCACGTTGAAAGGTGAGGAGTTCAAGAAGGCGGGCAAGATCATCGCCTGGCGGGCTACCTTGATTGAAGCGGACAAGGAAGTGGCTGAGCTTAAGTCCTTCCTCTGGTAACGGTTCACTTCTTGCCTGTTAAGGGCGATACCAAGCCACGGGCGAGTCCGCCGACCATGGTCAATGCCGCTCCTATAAGCAAGGAGCGCGTCAGCGGATTCAGAGCAATCTCCCGCCGGGAATCCCGCATCACCGATAGTAGTTCTCCAAACTTTATCCCCAGCGATTGCATCTCGTGCCGGTAATAGAGCAGGGCGGCACTGGTGGTGAGCAGGCCGATCAGCAGGCCCACCAGCATGGGTTCTACATACTTGGCGCGGCCTCGCAAGCGAGCGGCAACCAAGGCGGATAACGGCACACTCAACGCCAGCAACCCCGCCGCAACCGCAAAGCTATAGCGGGCCAGTTCCCGGGCGTCCCCGTGAAACCTCACCAGCAGTGTGACCGAGCCTGCATTCATGAAATCGACCGTGTGCTCGAAGTAGCGATGACCGGCCCAGCCGCCAGTACCGGCAAAGAGCAGGCAGAGAAGGATGACAAATCCGCGCGGAAGCATGGCTCAAAGGCGGCTGCTCACAGTTTCTTTTCCAACCGCTCGGTGAGAGTCTTCAGGATCTGGATGCGGGCGAACCGTTTGTCATTGCCGGGAATGATCGTCCAGGGGGCCGCCGCCGTGCTGGTGTGGGTGATCATGTCGTTCACCGCCGCCTTGTAGGTGTCCCACTTCTTGCGGTTGCGCCAGTCTTCATCGGTGATCTTGTAGCGCTTGTAGGGGACCAGTTCGCGTTTCTTGAAGCGTGCGAGCTGCTCTTCTTTGCTTATATGGATCCAAAACTTGTGCAGCGCGATGCCGTGCTCGGCGAGTTGTTCCTCGAAGTCGTTGAGTTCACCATAAGCCCGCATCCATTCTTCGCTGGTGGCATAACCTTCCACGCGTTCCACCAGGATGCGGCCATACCAAGAGCGATCGAAGATGGTGACGCGGCCATCGCGCGGCAGGCTCCGCCAAAAACGCCAGAGATAATGGTGCGCCCGTTCTTCCTCCGTCGGCGCGGCTACCGGGATGATCCGATAGAGACGGGCGTCCATGGCCTCGGTGACGCGGCGGATGCTGCTGCCTTTGCCAGACGCATCCCAGCCTTCGAAGACGATGACGTTGGAAATCTTTTTCTCATGCGCTTCCCAGACGAGGCGATTCCAATGGCTTTGATGCTTGGCCAGACGCTTTTTATATTTGCGATCGGAGATGTCCTGATCGAGATCCACCTGGTCTAGGATGGTGGCATCATCGTTTGCGGTGGGTTTGACCTTCGGCAAGGTCGGTTTGCGGGAACGCTTCAGGGCGCGGCCTTCGATGACGCTCTCCAGCGCATCGGCTAGCAAACGTCCGGCAATGAGATCCCGATGGCGATGATCCGTGCTCTCGATGATGTGCCACGGGGCGTGGCCGGTATCGGTGAGACGGATGACCCGTTCGGCGGTCTTCTCGAATTTGTCGTAAAGTTTGTGGTGCTTCCAGTCCGTCGGCAATACGCGCCAGTGTGTATGCGGATTGTTCTCCAGGTCGTGCAACCGCTGGAATTGGGCCTTCTTTGAAAGATGGAACCACAGTTTCACGAAGACCGTGCCATCCTCCGCAAGGGTGCGCTCCACGGAGCAAATGCGTTTTAAGTCCACGTCGAGTTCCGTGATATCCGTCTCGCCGTAAACTTTGCGGATGATGGGATCGGTGTACCAAGAGCCGAAGAAAATGCCGAGGCGACCGCGCGGGGGCAGGGTGCGCCAGAAGCGCCAGAAATAAGGACGCTCGCGTTCTTCATCAGAGGGGACATCGAAGGCGTGCGTGTCCACACCGCGTGGATCGAGCCACTCATTGAGGCGGTGCACCACCTCGCCTTTGCCCGCACCATCGACACCCGAGATGATGACGACCACTTGTGACTGGGTCTCCTTGAGCGCAAGCTGGGCTTGCACCAGACGGGCCCGGAGCTTGGGCAGTTCGGCCTCGTATTTTTCCTTGGGCAGCGTTCGGCCCAGTTCGGCAGCTTCAAACATGCGCTGAGGTGGTCAGGTGTTGTTTACTTTGCTGGTTTGATGATAGGAGAAATCCATGTGCGAACCAGCAGGAAGTTCAGCAAAAAAAGTTGTGAGGAAGTTTGACACAATTGAAGAGGAGGACTAGGGTCTAAATGTAGTCGCAGCCATGAGCACAGTTATCACAAACGAAGCCGTTGTCAGCCTGAGCGCCAGCGCAGTGGAGCAGATCAAGATCGTCCATCAGACCCAGCCCGAGAACGCCGGAAAACCGTTGCGCCTTTATGTCGAAGCCGGTGGCTGCTCGGGTCTCCAGTATGGCATGGTGTTCGATGAACAACGTGATGGAGATGCCATTGTCGAGCGTGATGGTGTGATGGTCGTGGTAGATGAATTCAGTTCCAATTACTTACGCGGCAGCGAAGTGGACTTCAAAGACGAGCTGACCGGTGGTGGTTTCAAAATCGTCAACCCAAATGCCCGCCAGAGTTGTGGTTGCGGGCGCTCTTTCGAAGCCTGATCCGAACTAAAAATCGCAGGCTAAACAAACACCGTCCCGTGCGATGCGGGGCGGTTTTTTTATTTCTTGAGGGCCACCGTCGGGCTGCAGGGGACGCCGGGTACGAGCGGGCGATACTGAAACCAAAGAGGAAGATGTGCATCTAATTGAAAGAGCCGCCGTTCGCTTTGCTTGACACCTGGTCTATTAGTGTAGTAATACACTAATTATGCACTTGAAGATTTCCAATGTCGATGGAGTGCCTATCTATCAGCAGATCGTCAATCAAGTCCGCCATCTCATCGCGGCCGGTCGCTTGCAGCCAAACGAGGAACTCCTTCCCATCCGCCTGCTGGCGGAGCAGCTAACGGTTAATCCGAACACTGTTGCTCGCGCGTACCTCGAATTGGAACGGGCGGGGATTGTCACCAAACGCCATGGTTCCGGCACTTATGTGTCCGAGAATGCCCCCGCTTTAAATCATCGCGAGAAACTCAAAGAGTTGCAGCAAAGAGTCGATCCGCTGCTGGTCGCCGCTGCCCATCTTGATGTCGATCTCGAGGATGTGCTGGAACTCGTCCGGGAGCGTTACCGTCTGATCCACTCGGGAATCATCAAATGAAACTACCCAGCCCTTCTTCTGCTGAGTCGGTTGTTTCAGTCGCCAATCTCTCCAGGCGATTCGATTCTAAGAGCGTTTTGGACGACCTCTCGTTGCATGTTCCGAAGGGTTGTGTTTTCGGTCTGGTGGGCGAGAACGGCGCTGGTAAAACCACCTTGATCAAGCATCTCTTGGGAATCCTGCGCGCTGAAACGGGAACGGTGCGTGTATTCGGGCTCGACCCCGTGGAGCATCCGGTTGGTGTCTTGGAACGCATCGGTTATCTCTCCGAGGAACCCGATCTTCCGGGATGGATGCGCGTCGATGAACTCATCCGCTACACGCAGGCCTTCTATCCGAACTGGGACGCCGATTATGCCGAAGAGATGCGGCGTCAATTCGGGCTTAATTCGTCCGCCCGGCTCAAGACCCTTTCCAAAGGTCAGCGCGCCAAGGCGGGTTTGCTCATCGCGCAGGCCCATCGGCCGGACCTTCTGCTGCTTGATGAACCCAGTTCCGGCCTCGATCCCGTGGTCCGCAAAGACATCATGGAGGCGGTGATCAGAACGGTAGCTGATGAGGGCCGCACAGTTTTCTTTTCCTCGCATCTGCTCGAAGAGATCGAGCGGGTTGCAGATTACATTGCCATGATTCAGCGGGGGAGGCTCATCTTGTCAGGATCGCTGGACGATATCAAATCACAGCACCGCCGCCTCACCTTCCGCTTTGATTCTCCGCAGGCCAGCTCGCCAGTCATTCCAGGAGCCTTGTCCGTTTCCGGGAGGGGCAGGGAATGGAGCATTACCTGCGGCGCGCGCACTCAAATGCCCGAGATCGCTGCCGGGCTTAACGCTGCAATCGTCGAGGAAGCTCCACTCACGCTCAACGAGATCTTCGTGGCGCATGCAGCCGCGTCTGCGGATCAGAAAACAATCCCGGCGTGATATGGGAAAACAAATTAAAATGCTGGTCTGGGAGTTGTGGATGCGCAACCGAAAGACCGCTGGCGCGGCGATTGGCCTTGCCCTCGGTGGTCTGCTGCTCAACACCCTGCTGGGTGCGGCGGATGAGACAGCAGCGGCGCGCGACCGGCGGCTGACCATCGAAGTTATGTTGATGTTCGCTTCGGTGATTCTGGTGTTCGCGGCCTTCAATTATACAGAATTTAATCCGCAAAAGGAGTGGACCGGATTTCCCTACCGCCTCTTTACGTTGCCTGTTCCAACCTTCGTCCTGTTCTCATTACCGCTTCTGCTTGGTCTTGCTTCATTGGAATTGATTTTCTGGTTCTGGGTTAAATTTGTCTTCGCAAAAGGCGAAGTTCCAAGGCCGGGCTGGATCGCTGTTCTGCTGGGGACGTTTATGCTCTGCTATCAATTGATCCTTTGGAGTCTGGCCGGTTATAAAATCCTGCGTTTGATTCTTCTCGGCCTTGTGGGTGTCGGATTTATCGGCATTGCCTTTCTCCCGGGCTTCGCCGACGTGAATTCCTCCAACCTCTTTTCAGAAAAAACGCTCACGGTGCTGCTGGTCCTCATCGCTAGTTGCGTCTTTTTTTCGGCTTGGGTGTGTGTGGCCCGACAAAGGACCGGAGGTGGTCGTCGTCGAGACTGGTTCATCCATTTCATCGACGCGCTCACGGACATCTTGCCCCGCCGTAGCACTCCGTTCAAATCTCCCGCCCAAGCGCATTTCTGGCTCGAGTGGCGACGTAACGGTTATCTTTTACCTTTTAGCGTGGGAGCTTTGCTGCTCACGGTCATCGTCCCGCTCTCCTGGAAAACGCGGGCGGATCCGCAATTAACATTATGGATTTTAGCTTGGACCCTCGGGGCTCCGATGGTGCTTGCCATTCCGATCGGGAAGGGCTTCTCAAAGCCGGATTTTTGGTCTAGCGATTTGACGCTTCCTCCTTTCATTTCCGTCCGTCCGCTCGCTACTGGCGAAATGATCGTCATCAAGTTAAAAGTCGCCGCCCTTAGTGCGCTGATCTCTTGGTCCCTAGTTTTGATCTTTCTCTCAATCTGGCTTCCAAGTTGGGCGGACCTCTCATCCCTCACGATGATTCGCGTGGCCTTATGGATGGTTCACGACCATTCCGTCGTTCCGCAGTTCGTCATCGCTGCGCTTCTGCTCCCGGCCGGATTTCTTCTAACCTGGAAATTTCTCGTTGGCGGCCTTTGGATCGGCCTTTCCGGCAGTAAAAAGTTGTTTCTAGGATCCGCACTGACATACAGCCTCATGGTGTTCGGTGGCATGATCTCATTCGCCATCCTGGCCAATCACGACCGCGGTTTTCTTGCCTGGCTTCGGAAGGATCCCAACCAACTTCTTTCAATCATCAGTACCTTTGTCGCCGTCGCAGTGGTCGGAAAATTCTGGCTGGCGGCACGTTCCTGGCGGTTTGTTCAAGCACAGCGAACCCGCCGGTTCCTCGTCGCGTGGCTGGCCGTGGCTTTCTCCATGATCATCCTTGTCCACCTCTTATGGGCTGACGGCATACTCACGCTCGCGCTGATGGCGCTCTTTGATTTCCACCCTTTGGATCCAATCCGCCTTCGCAACTTCCTGATCCTCGCTGTGCTGCTGTTGATTCCTCTCGCCCGGCTGGGACTGGCCCGTTCCTCCCTTACCTCCAATCGACATGGATAACCCCATCAAAACGAAACATGGGCGTGTTCTAAACGGATCTCTGGTCGTTTTTGCCATACTCGGAACTTGCGTCGCGATAGTCCTCGCGCTTGGTGGTGAATCTTATGTGCGTCTTCCCGTAAACGGCGCGAACTTGCGCGCCCGGCTCAGTGGCGACGGGAAACCAGTCATCGTATTCGAAGCGGGCGCCGGTGGTCCCTTGGAGTCATGGATCAAGGTGCAACCGGCAGTCAGCGGATTCGCCCGGACATTCTCCTATGATCGCGCCGGGAACGGCCTTTCGACAAAAAGTTCATCACCTCGCGACGGCAGAAACATCGCCGCTGAACTGCATGCGGCTCTGGAGAAGGCGAACCTTTTGCCTCCTTATATTCTTGTGGGTCACTCTTTGGGCGGACCTTACATCCGTGTCTTTGCGGGACTCTACCCAAATGAAATTGCGGGCCTTGTGCTTGTGGACCCAACGCAGGAGGAATTGATCGCCTGGGCCGAAGCCCGGGACCCGAAATCAAAGCATGCGAACCAAAATCGTTCTGACAACGAGATCGATTGCGCATCGGCGACCTTCATTCAGGCAAATGAAAATCCGCTTCCGAACGTTCCCATCTTCTTGATCAGCGGGCAGGGTCCGAAGGTCATCCCTCCGTTTGTGACTGGCGACTTCAAACAGGAATTATTAAAGGATCAAAGCGAGAGTTATCCTGCCAAGCTGGCTTTTTATCAGCAATGGCTGCGCCAGTTTCCCCGAGCGCGCCTAATCGTCACTGAAAACAGCGGACATGGGATTCCTTTCGAGGAGCCAGAGTTGGTGATCCAGACGATCCGGGAGGTCATCACGGAATCGAAAGCGACCACTTTCAATTCAGTTCCAGTGCCGTGAGGTCTGTCCGCCGAGTTCATCGAATAGGGCATTCGTGACCGCTGTGGCAAAGCGTAGAAACGAGGGCATTTGAGGGGGAAATATTACGGATCGGAAGATGGAGCCAGTTGTCGGGCTTGAACCGACGACCTGCTCATTACGAATGAGCTGCTCTACCACTGAGCTAAACTGGCGTTCACTAGCCACCTAGAGATAGCGGTGCCCATGCCATCGGTGCAAGCGATTTTTCTCAGAGATGCAACGATTTTCACGTTCGGCCCGAGGTGGGGCGGTTGCCGAGCTGTCCTGTGACAAGACACAATTGGACAGTGGTGGTGCAAACCTGTCTTCCAAGTTGCAAATCCCGCCGGATAAAGGGGTTGGCATCATCAATGCTTAGAGAATTGTTCCTGCTGGTCGGTCAAACAGACTGGCAGGGGCAAACACACATGAAATCCAAGCATCTGTTACTTAAGGCAGACCGCCCGGTGGCTATGTCTGCTGAAGAAAAGCGGTCGCCGGTTTTGCTGAATCTACTTCGTATGCGGAGTGATTTTGCGCGCCGGCAGCAGGTGACTGGTTCTTGGATGAGTAACTCAAACACCGTTTCTTCCACATCGTCATATGGCCTGGTTCAATCTATTTAAGAAGTCTGAAGATTCCATGCACGGGATCGCTGCGGAAATTCCGGCCGATTCCGAAGCACAATACCAACTTGGCTTCCGCTACGCCTCCGGGCGGGGTGTGCCCAAGAACATGATCATGGCGTATAAGTGGCTGTCCATGGCTGCGGCGCAAAATCATGAACAGGCGATCGAATTGAAGAATATGATCTCGGAACGGATGACGCCCGGCCAGATCAGTGAAGCGGAACGCCTCGCGACAGCCCCTGTGCCACAACGGGAAGAGGTGTACTAGGAGGTAAAAGCGAATTTTTGCAAAAAGGCTTGCTCCGGGTTAAGCTAGTTCCTATTGTGCGCGTCCTTAACCGCGGGGTGGAGCAGCCCGGTAGCTCGTCAGGCTCATAACCTGAAGGTCCTAGGTTCAAATCCTAGCCCCGCAACCACTTTAGTCCCTCAGATGCAAATCTGAGGGATTTTTTGCGTCCGGGTTTGAGATGGAGAGGAGAAAATGCTACTTCCGACATCACTGCAGACGTTGTCGACCCGTGGAGGCATCCGAAGTATTTTGAGGGAACCTGACACATTGTTTACCATTGTGACGGATATGGTGTTAAGGTCCATGAGGGTACAAGCTCAAATGAAATAAGCGGGTTAAGCTCCAATGAATAAAGACAAGGCCATATCGATAGCCAAGGGTTATCTGATTGCGGACGGAAGAAGGGACAATTGTGACGGAAATATCAAGGCGCTGTTTATTGATAAGATGGCGCTTTTGAACAGCTACGTGAAATCGGAAGCGGTAACGGGAGCTCCCAGCCGTGAGCTTTTGCTGGTGAGGGAGAAGGAGATCGCGGAGCATGAGGATCACTGGGAGGTTTTCATAGACCATTCATACGGCACGATGATCGCGAGCACGATTTTTTTGATGGTCTTCATCAAAGACGGAAGGGTGGAAGAGGCGGGATATGTCTGAAGATGCCTACTAATGGAAAAAGACCCCAGATTTGCATCCGGGGCCTTTGAGTATTCTTAAATGGAGGTAAATCAGCCTGGTGAACGCAGTTTAGGTTCACGTTCCCAAATGCGACCGTTCTTAGCCTGCTTAATAAAGCGGGAAACGGATTTGGCGTCCGCAAGCGGGAGAACTCCTTCATCAGGTTCAATTCCGGAGCGGTCCAACAAAGGCTGGGCTTCATTGGTATGCCCGATGACTTTCAGGTGACCGAAGGCGTCGCGGACCCAATCCACGGCGGCGGCTTGGGTGGCGAGTTCGTTGGCTGACTCGGTTCCGGCCAGGATCACCACGGCATCAAAGAAGATGGACGGTGCCCCGGAGAGGGAGAGATTCGCCGTGGTCAATTTGCCAGTGCTATCGGTAGCACCGGCAATCTTAGGCGCAATGATGGCGAGGGCGGCCTTCTCGGCTTTGGCCGCTGTGCGGAGGGCGGAGAGCAGGCTCGCATCAAAACCGTCCGTGATCAGGATGCCAAGCTTACGCCCTTTCAATGTGGCCGGAGCTTTTTTGAGCAAGCTCAAGGCGTGGGATGGAGGCAGGGTGCGTGGCTTGATGGCCGGTTGGATTTTGTCGGATTGCCCCTTTAAGCCCAAGGCTTCTTCGACGGCTTGCTGCAGGGCAGGGTCGATATGTTCCAAATGACCCAGCATGCGATGGCGAATCGGGGGCAGTTCCAATTTGGCCAGCTCAAAGCCCAAGGCGCTGGCCAGATGGCGTTGTTCCGGTTCAGTCAGGGAGCGATAGAACAGGCGGGCTTGGGAATAATGGTCGGCGAAGGTCTCGGTGCGTAAGGTGGTCTTCTCGCCCATCATTTCTTCGGTGAACGGTTTGTAGCCGAAGGAAGGGTTTTCGCGCGGGGAGGTTGGGTCGATGGAGTTGGGCTCGTAGTTCGCGCGGCCTTTGGGCACTTGCATCTGGTGCATGCCGTCACGTTGCTGGTTATGGAAGGGGCAACGCGGAGCATTGACCGGCAATTGATGGAAGTTCGGCCCACCCAAGCGGCTGATCTGGGTATCCAGATAGGAGAAGAGGCGGCCTTGCAGCAAAGGATCGTGACTGAAGCCGATGCCGGGGACGATGTTCGCGGGGCAATAGGCGACCTGCTCGGTTTCGGCGAAGAAGTTATCCACGTTCCGGTTTAGGACCATCTTGCCGACCATGCGCAGGGGGATGATCTCTTCGGGGATGATTTTCGTGGGGTCCAGCACGTCGAAGTCGAGGGCGTCAGCGGTCTTTTGATCGAACACTTGGAGGCCGAGTTCCCATTCGGGGAAGTTGCCGGACTCGATGGCTTCCCAAAGATCGCGACGATGGAAGTCCGGATCGGCACCGTTAATCTTTACGGCTTCATCCCAGATGACGGAGGCGGAACCGATAGTGGGGCGCCAATGGAACTTCACAAAGTGCGATTGCCCCTTCGCATTGATCATGCGGAAGGTGTGCACACCGAAGCCTTCCATCATGCGGAGGGAACGAGGAATCGTCCGGTCGGACATAATCCACGTGACCATGTGCATGCTCTCCGGGGTCAAAGAAATGAAATCCCAGAAGGTGTCGTGGGCGGAGGCAGCTTGGGGGAATCCGCGGTCAGCCTCCATCTTCACGGCGTGGACGAGGTCAGGAAACTTCATCGCGTCCTGGATGAAGAAGACGGGAACATTGTTGCCGACGAGGTCGAAGTTGCCTTCTTGAGTGTAGAACTTGACGGCAAAGCCACGGACATCGCGCGGCATATCGCCGGAGCCCGCTCCACCTGCAACGGTGGAAAAGCGGGTGAACACCTCGGTTTTAGTCTTGGGGTTTTGCAGGAAGGCAGCCTTGGTGATATCCGCGCAAGATTCGTAGCATTGAAAATAACCGTGAGCACCGGAGCCGCGGGCGTGGACGATCCGTTCGGGAATACGTTCGTGATCGAAATGGGTGATCTTCTCGCGTAGGACGAAGTCTTCCAGCAAAACGGGTCCGCGAGTGCCGGCTTTGAGCGAGTTCTGGTTATCGGCGATGGGGATGCCCTGATTGGTGCGAAGCGTGTGAGCGGGACTGTCAGTGGTTTGATGAGTTTCGGCGGGACGATTCGTTTTCGGGTTCGTTTTTTTCATCGTGTGAAAACAGTTCGAGAGCTTTTGGATTTTCGACCGGATACAACGGGCGGATTCAGCGTGAATCCGTGGTTTAACAGGCTCTGACTTGTGGGTGGACCAATGAGGCTCTGCGTGTTTCTTCGATCTTCTGCAGATAGGTTGGAAAGGGCGGGATGCGTCGCCATTCATTGCCAATATGCTCAAAGACGCGTGCGTGAACGGCGGCTTTGTCCTGACGACTGGCGACCTCGACGTAATTCCAGGCGGCCATGCGGGTTTCAAACGAGGTCATGGAGCCGGAGGCGGGCCATCCCAAAACAACCACAGGCTTGTCTGCGATGAGGAGCCGTCCGTCCATGGATGCGGAATAATGGGACATGGGTGTATAAAAGCGCAACGGGTCGGATTTGAGAATTGGGGTGAGGACCCCAATTTGGACGGTACGAACATGTTAGAAGCGGTTGGGGAGGGACTGCATTCGGGAAAAGGACGGACAGTTTTTTGTCTTCGTTCTTTTCTGAAAGGTGCGGTCAATATCACGGAATCTACCTGCGCGTAGGGGCGCGATCTGTGTTAAATTGAGGGTGGTGATGTTATGAAGAATGACGTCCATCCGAGTGCAGCAGAACAGCCAGACGTGGCGGTATGGAAAGAGATCGTGGTCCAATACCAGAAGCCTTCGACTGCGAAGGCGCTTGGGCAGATAGCAAACACCTTGGGGCCCTATATCTTGTTGTGGTATCTCGCCTATCTCGCCATGGCGATTTCGTGGTGGCTGAGCATCGGGTTGGCCATGCTGGCGGGGGCATTCCTGATCCGCATTTTCATCATTTTTCATGATTGCGGTCATGGATCTTTCTTCAAATCTCGCACCGCAAATGACGTGGTGGGTTTCATCGCGGGGGTGCTGACGTTTACGCCCTATTACCATTGGCGGTGGGAACACTCCGTCCATCATGCGACCACGGGCCACCTGGATAAACGGGGAACGGGTGACGTCTGGACGATGACGGTGCAGGAGTATCTAGAATCCTCTCGGTGGAAGCGTTTTGCTTATCGGTTGGCGCGGAATCCTTTCATTCTTTTCGTGATCGCTCCGCTCTATCTGTTTGTGATCGAGCAACGTTTTCCTACCAAGGGAGCCAGCAAACGGGAGCGGATGTCCGTGCATTGGATGAATCTGGCGATTGCGGGAATGGCATTGATATTAAGCGCAATCTTTGGATTGAAAGCCTACCTCCTCCTGCAGTTGACGATGATCGCGGTGGCATCCATGTCGGGTGTCTGGCTGTTCTATGTACAGCATCAGTTTGAGGGAGCTTATTGGGAGCGGGGTGATAAGTGGGACTATACAACTGCGGCGTTGCAAGGGAGTTCATTCTACAAGCTGCCCCGGATTCTCCAGTGGTTCTCGGGAAACATCGGTTATCATCACATCCATCATTTGAGTTCACGTATTCCCAATTACAACCTTGAGGCCTGTCACAATGCGCATCCGCTTTTCCAGAAAGTTAAGCCGATCACGTTAGCTTCCAGTTTGAAGTCCTTCCGATTTCGCCTTTGGGATGAACCGAACCGGAAGTTGGTGGGTTTTCGGCACATACGTAATTTGAAGCGCAAGGCTCGGTGATTAAGTCGTGGGCGCATGATTGGGGCGAAAATGCGAATAGGGGTTATGATGGGTGGGATGAAAGGCTCAAAAACGGCATGAACCTGACCTCGGATTGTCCTTTTTGGTCGGTCAAAAATGGTCTGCTGACGTCTTATCCTTCGCTGCAAAAGGATATCCGCTGCGATGTCGTGGTGGTAGGGGCCGGGATTACGGGGGCGTTAGTGGGGTTTCATCTGATTGAGGCTGGAGTAAAGACAGTGGTGATTGATAAGCGCGATATCGGGACGGGTAGCACTAGCGGGAGCACAGGGTTATTGCAGTATGAAATCGATGTTCCATTGCGGGAATTGACGGCGAAAATAGGACTCAAAGCGGCACAGCAGAGCTATCGGGTGTGCCATGCGGCTTTGGGGAAGCTAGAGAGATTGGTGAAGCGGTTGAGGATGGATTGTGGTTTTGAACGAAAGCCGAGCCTGTTTTTAGCCAGGTATTTGAAGGAAATTCCGGACCTAAAAGAGGAGTTCCAATTACGGCGAAAGATGGGGTTGGAGCTGGAGTTCTTTGATGACAAGGCAATTGAAAAACACTTCCCGTTTAGCCGTCCGGCAGCGCTTTTTTCTGAGGATGGAGGGCAGGTGGACCCACATCATTTGACCCATGGATTGTTGGCGGCGGGACAGAAGAGAGGGCTGGAAATCTACGATCGGACGGAGATGGCGCGGCTCAAGCATACCTCGCGCGGTGTCCAAATCACGACCCAAGACGGTGTGAAAATCACGGCGCGGAGGGCGGTGATAGCGGCTGGATTTGAGTCAAAAGAGCTCATAAAAACGGAGGCGGGAAGCCTGAAAAGCACCTATGCTTTGGTCAATGAACCTCTGTCTGAACCACCTAAAAAATGGTATCGGGAATGCCTGATTTGGGAGACGGGATCGCCTTATCTTTACCTCCGGACCACCTCGGACGGACGGATAATCGTGGGTGGTGAAGACGAGAATTTCGTAAACGCCAAGCGTCGGGATGAGTTGATTTCGGACAAGACACGGACCCTGACTAGGAAGTTTAAGGAGCTGTTTCCGGAGGTGAAATTGGAGGTCGCTTATGCTTGGGCGGGGACGTTTGCGGGGACCAAAGATGGGCTCGCTTACATCGGAATTCACCCTCGTTATCCTTTTGCATTTTTTGCTCTGGGATACGGTGGGAATGGGATCACCTACAGTCTTATTGCGGCGGAAATCATCCGGGATTCTTTCTTGGGGCGGGTTAATAAAGAGGCTCATTTGTTCCGTTTCGGGCGGTAGAAACCAGAGGATAAAGAGACCGTGCTGGAGTGGAATACCAAGCTGCAAAGGGATGGAAAGCTGGCGGAAAAGCGATTGAAAGAGAGCTGGAAATACCTTTCGATGAAGTGGTCTTGGAGTGTCTAATGGGCGGCGAAATGAAGTGGGAAAAGGGAGTCGAAAGGAGTGGATTTGATTCTTCAAAATGAGTCTCTTTTTCGCCCTGAAAAGATGTTTTTTGATGAGGAAATTAGAGAGCCAGGATGAGAAGGGAATGGCGTTATTCGAGCGTCCCCAATGCATTTAAATGGATGGCATCTTTGGAGGTGGATGTGGTCGTTTGAGCATTTGAAATGACAGGTAGAATTCATGATGTGGGCAAAAAATGTTTATCCCATATCGCTTGAAAGTAAGGATAAATGAACATTGAAAACCTCTCAAACGTGTTGAAGAAGTTATGAAAAGAGCGGGGAACAGAGCTTAAAAAGATGCCTTTTTAGGTGAAAAACGACCTGATACTAGGGTGAAAATGATGTTTTTCTATGCCGCAATATTTCGTCGAAGTAGGGCAACCCCGGAGTCATAAAAAGCGATTCGGGCAGTTTTTAGGTAAGTAACTTTCACGAACGAGGGAACCAAGACATTTTGTGATAGCTGTTTCAAGAGGTAAAAATGCGTTGAATTCAGAGGGGGAATTTAACGTTAAAAAGGTAGCAAAAGCAGCAATTCCAAGTGTTTGAAAAGGCCCGTTTTTATTGGGTTTTCTGTGCAAAACGCAATTTGAAAAATAGCAAGAAATGTCCGAATAATTTCCTAGCTACAAACTCGTATGGGGTGATAAACCCATGCACACCAGTCGAAAGATTGGACGAGACACAGTGGCAAACCACAAGAACATCGCTTCTTTTCAGCTCGAATCCCTCGAGCAGCGCGTGCTGCTTTCGGGTGATGGGTTGTTGCCATTGGCGGCTTTGGCTTCTCAAATCAATCCTCTGCAGGTGGATATTCAGGAAGATTTTGACGGGGCTTTGGAGACTTCTTCCGTGGTAGAAACTTCCTCAGTCACGGATCTCTTTGCGGGTATGGAAACCCAAAGTGAAGTCGTTTTGGGTGAAGTGGAAGAGCTGGTAACGGAGGGGGCTGCTGAGGCGGTTACCCAAGTGGTATCCGCGCAGGAAAGTGAGACGCTGACGGAATCGGATTCGACTCCAGCGGTGGAAGCGGCGATTGAGCCGTCTAGTGTCGGTGAGAGTGAAAATTTGGTTAATCAGTTGACGGAAACGTTGGTTAGCGCGCAAGGGCCGCCTGCGCAAGTGTTTGGTTTGCAATCGGTTATTGAAGATGCCTCCCAAGTGCAACAGAATGATGAATCTGCTGCAGGGGAGGTTTTTGCGTCTGCTGAATCGACGCAACATGTTGAAACTGTGGTGGTTAACGAGGGGGAAACGCTCGGTGGTAACTGGGTTGGTAACTACGCCATCGAGAATAACGGGACGGTAAGCCCGGGCCACTCGCCTGGCTTCTTGGATGTAGCGACCTTCGACCAAGGTTCCGGCGGGACGTTGAAGATCGAGATCGGTGGGACGACGGCCGGAACGGAATACGACCAGGTGCGTGTTTCTGGGTTGGCGGATCTGGATGGAACTTTGGAAGTTGAACTTCTCGGCGGTTACATCCCGCAGGTGGGTGACACGTTTGACATCCTGACATACGATTCGGTGGAAGGTAAGTTCGCTGAGGGTTCGGGATTGTTCGGGTTCGGGGAGGGAAATCTTTACTTCAAGGTGGTTCAGGGAAATGGCAAAATACAGCTGGTGGTGACTGAGGTTCCGGGTGGCATCTCCATCTCGCCGAGCAGCCAGTCGTCCAAGGACTCGTTGGGTGAGCTTTTCAACAGCCCGTATTTCCCGGTCGCCTCGTTCACTTTCACGGGTGACCTTGAGCTGAGCAAATTCTTCTACTTCCACGGTGACTTTACCTTCGCGGCGGTGGGTGTCATAGAAGTGGACATCGCGACTGGTCTTCCGGCGAATCTGTCGGCACTGGCGGATAGCATCTTCCCCTCGGCGCTCCAAGATGCTCTGGAAGGTTTGTCCGGTATCGCGGGTGATTTTTCGGGCATCACGGATTTGGATGTGGCGATGTTCACGATCGGCGCGAACAACCTCCAAGCCTTCGTGGGTTACGGAACTCCTGACTTTTCCCAGCCGCTCGATACCCAAGACATTTTTGGCTTCGGCTTGGCTGATGCCGCTGTCGGTCTGGCGCTGTTCGCTCCGCTGATCAATGCTCAAGCGCAGTTCGCGAGTTGGTTCCCGAGTTTCCGGGCAGGCAAGGCGACAATCGGTCAGTTCTCGGTCATCGGTGGTGGTGACGTCTTCAAGCTGGATGTTCAAGACGTGGAGATGATATTGAACGATGGTGGTAGCTGGCCGGGTGACTTCGGTCCGGCGGTCGTTGATTTCCAGAGCAGCTTTGAAACCACGCCGGGTGCGAAAGATGGTGCTTATGAAATTTTGGTGGCCGGTGAACCGGCGGTGTCCTTGGACTTTGACGGCAACAAGCGCGTCGGGTTGTCGATCGGTGAAGGCACGCTGACGTTGTTCGACTTCATCCATGTTCAAGGAAGTTTCTTCTACGAACAGGGTGACGCGGTGATGGCGACGGTGGGCAGCGGGTTCCCGCCGGTGGGAGGCTCGATTGCGACGTTGCTGGAACCGATCGTGAATGCGGTGACGAGTGCGGGTCTGGGGATCGACTTTGCGGACGGGCTGGGATCGTTGAACGGCTTGGAAGT
>CALRJY020000043.1:0-49045 GCA_943367715.1 Chitinophaga pinensis
CCCGCGCTCAGCGCGATCACGCCGCCCAATCCAGCCGGCACCGCCGTCTGGTTCAAATCATTCAAGCCCCACGCCACCACCGTCCCATCGCTCTTCAACGCCACGCTGTGATCCCGCCCCGCCCCGATCGCGATCACATCTGTCAACGTTCCCGGTGCCACCGTCCGGCCGTTGCCGCCGTAACCCCACCCTACCACCGTCCCGTCACGCTTGACCGCCAGGCTGTGATATCCCCCCGCCGCCACCGCCAGTACATCATTCAAACCCGCGGGCACATTCAGGATCCCGCTCCCGGGGAAACCCCAGCCGGTCACGGTGCCATCCTGCTTCAAGGCCAGGGTGTGATAGGTACCCGCCGAAAGAGCCACCACCCCGCCCAGACCAACCGGCGGCGTCGAACGCCCATCCGTGTTACTACCCCACCCCACCACCGTCCCGTCCGCCTTGATACCCAACGAAAAATCTCGTCCGGCCTCCACCATCCCGGCGTTCACCGCCGCCCCAGGCACCACCGCCTGCCCATGCCGGTTGAGACCTGTGCCCACCACATCGGCACCCGCCACCAAGGGCAGCAGCAAACAGCAGAGCAGCGTCACGCGCTGGGCTTTTATTAATTCGCCTTTTATATTCATGGCTTCAACGGACTTAGTGCTACTAGAGCTTTTTATGTCAGCGCGTGGGATTTCCGAGTAGAATTGCACCACATTTTTTGTCATTTCCTAAACTCAGTACTTGTTGGTAATAAGCAACTTACAATAATAGAGCCGAATGCATTGTAAAATAGGGCCGTTTGATTCTGTTTATAATTAGGACATTCGCCTTACAAGGTTGAGTCCTGCCCCTTCCCTGAGTCATAAAGTTATCTAGCTAATAATTTAAATAGAATATCTAATGGTTGGATTTGCAAAAATTGCTCGTTTTGATAACCATCCTTGGTCGCCACGAATTAATTTGAACGTTGGGGCATGATGAGGCATTCATAAGACAGTGAAGTCCTTAAAGGCAGTGATGGCATTGTTTCTGGCGCTTGCGTGGCTGCCGGTGACATCGCACTGCCAGATGGAGGTCATTCCCGGCTTCGAATTTCTCCAATGCGGCTCCAGCGCCACTCCCGATGATCATTGTGAGGAAGATGGGTGCTGTGCGGTGGAGTCGTCCGACTATCATGTTACGCGGCACGAAGACTTGGCTTTTGCCGGGATGGTTTTGATAGCTTCGGCGGCAGATCCTTCACCAACGATTCAAAATTTTCTTCCGAAAGAAGTCAGCCTGGGCGTCCTTACGGCCGCCCCACCGGAATTTGCCCGAACTTGGCAGTTTCTTTCCCGCACGGCCCTCCCTGTCCGCGCCCCCTCCTTCGTTTCCTAATTCATCGTCACGGACTGTGATGGTGAACTCCCCTTGATTCCGTCAGGCCCTTTGTCGTGCCTGAAATCTGTTTCCCCGTTCCGTTGTTTAGACCGTTTTAGCCAGGCTTGTCCTGCATTTGAGTTATGAATTTTGCCCGTCAATGGTGCCAATCCTTAGCGTTGGCCTTGCTGATTTCCAGTTCCATGGCCACGTTGGGCCAAGCGCCCGAATCCGCGACCCCCAACGCCTCTGTCACACTGGACGCTTTGGTCGCCGAGGTGATGGCGAAGAATCCGGAGCGCCAGTTCTACGAAGCGGAGATCACCGCCGCCAAGTCCGGGCGCAAGCACGCAGGTGTGCGCGCCAATCCCGAATTCAACAGCACGCTGGGTTACAAAGGCGTTCGTGGGCCCGGACTGAGTGAAGAAGGCATCGCGTGGTCGGCCTCCGTCATGCAGCCGCTCGAATGGCCTGGTCGTGTGGGCTTGCGCAAGGCCATCGCCAATCAGGATGTGGATCTCGCGGAACTCGGTCTGCGACAATTTGATGTCGCGCTAACGACCCGCGCGCGTTCACTCGCCTTCAATCTTTTCGTCGCGCAGGAGAAAGCTGAGGCCATGGGTGAAGTCGCCGGACGGTTCAAAGATTTGCGTGAAGTGCTCGTGCAACGTGATCCAACCGGGCTGACTCCCTTGCTGGAAACACGCGTGATCGAAGCAACCGAGCTTAATACCCAACGCAAGACGGGCAATGCCGCTCTCGCCGTCAAAACCGCCTTGCTGGAGCTGAACCAGCTTCGCGGTCTGCCGCCCGAAACCCCGCTCACCATCAGCCAAACGGAACCCAATTTTCAACCCGCTGGCAGCCCTGCGCCGTTTGTGCAGATGGCGCGTACAAATAATTTCGCCGTCCGTTTGCGCGCGGCTGAACTCGCGCAACAAGGTTTCCGCGTGGAATTGGCGCGAAACGAACGTTACCCCGGCCTCGCCGTCGGACCCGCGATATCGGAAGAACGCGCGGGCGGTGAACGCGAGCGCATCATCGGCCTAAGCGTATCCGTGCCATTACCGCTGTGGAATCGCAACAAGGGCAACATAGAGACTGCACAAGTCCGCCAGATGCAGGCGGAGATGTCCCTCGCCACCGCGCAACGCGAGCTCGAGCGGAAGGTCGTGGAAGCCGTCCTCACTTACGAAGCCAAGCTGGCCGAGATGGCCAAATGGCGGCCTGATTCCGTGACGCATTTCAAATCCGCCGCCGAACTCGCGGACCGGCATTATCGCCTCGGCGCCGTGCCCGCCGCCACCTACGTAGAATTGCAGAAGCAATATCTCGAGGCCGTAGAAAGCCTCTTGGAAACCAAGAGCGAAGCCCTTGCTGCTGCCGTGCAACTGGAACTGCTCACCGGTCAAAAGTTGCCCCTGCTGAAGCCTGCCACCGAGGTGAAGCCATGAAGCGCGCGCGATTGAGAATTTTGATTGCGACCACGTGCTTAGCCGTTGCCATGGCGGGCTGCGGTCACAAGGAAGATCATGGCCATGAGCACGGCAAAGCCGAAGGTCATGACCACGGCCACGGACATGGTCACGGCGCGGAGTCTCCTTCCGGTGCTTCCTTCAAGGCGGGCAAGGGTGTCATGCTCACCGAGGAAACACGGAAGATTCTAGGCCTGGAGGTTGCAGACGTGGCGGAAGAGAAACTGCCTGAGAGCGTGAATTTTATCGCACAAGTTTATGGCAGCCGCAGCGGGCAAAAGACTTTGAAGGCATCGGGCATGATTGCTCTGGTAAGATCGAACGCCATCACGGTTGGCCAGAAGGTGCATCTCACCGGCAAAGCTGGCGCAGCCAGTGAAGGCAAGGTGATGGACGTGCATCAGGCGATGATACGGGGCGAAACGGAGATCGCTGTGGAATTGCCCGAGACCGAGGGCATCGTTTCCGGTGATTTTCTGAAAGCGGCTATCAGCCTTCATCGAGAAGATGCCGTGGCCGTGGTGCCACGCTCAGCCATCTTGCGCACCGCAGAGGGAAACTTTGTCTATGCCGTCAATGGTGAGGCCTATTACCGCACCGCGGTGAAACTCGGTGCAGAGAACGCTCAGAAAGTGGAGATCACGGATGGTCTGCTGGCGGGTGATGCGGTGGTGGTGCGGCCCGTTGAGACGCTGTGGCTGATCGAACTACGGGCTACCAAGGGGGGAGGCCATAGCCACTAACCTGGGTGGGGATTTGACGTATGCTAGACCGACTTCTTGAATTTTCCGTTCGCCAGCGCGTGTTCGTGCTGCTGGTCACCGCCGTGCTGATCGGCGTCGGCGTGTGGTCCGCCCTGCGGCTGCCGATCGATGCCGTGCCGGACATCACCAATGTGCAGGTGCAAGTGAACACTTCCGTGGGCTCCCTCGCTCCGGAAGAGATTGAAAAACTCGTCACTTTCCCCATCGAGAATGAGATGGCGGGCATCCCGGGCCTCACCGAGTTGCGTTCGCTTTCCAAGTTCGGGCTCTCGCAAGTGAACCTCGTCTTCGAGGATGGCACGGACATCTACCGCTCACGGCAATTGGTCAGCGAACGCTTGCAGACGGTCATCGATGAACTGCCAGCCGGCTTGACGCCCAAGCTCGCGCCGATCAGCACCGGCCTCGGGGAGATCTATTATTATGTTGTCGAATATGCGCCCGGAACGACGAACAAGCCCGTCACGCGCGAAGCGCAGTTGATGGAGCTCAAGCTGCTGCATGATTACGTCATCAAGCCGCGCCTGCGTTCCACACCTGGCCTAGCCGGAGTGAACGCTACGGGTGGTTATGAGAAGCAGATCGTCATCCAACCCGATCCAGCCAAGCTCAAGAGTGTCGGTATGTCCTTCAGTGAGATCGCCGATGCCGTGGGTGAAAATGTTGAAAATGCAGGTGGCGGTGTCATCCAGCTGGGCGGCGAGCAAGTGACTGTGCGGGCGGCCGGACGCGTGCAAACCGTGGCGGAGATCGAGCAGCTTCCGCTCAAGTTCGGTTCCCGCGCCACGCCCTTGCGCGTGAAAGATGTGGCGGAAGTCGTGATCGGTAAAGCGGTGCGCACCGGCGCGGCCACTTACAACGGCGAGGAAGCTGTTCTGGGTTCCGCCTTGATGCTCGCGGGCGAGAACAGCCGCATCGTAGCCAAGCGCGTGGATGAGAAACTGCGGGAGATTCAAACTAAACTCCCAGCCGGTGTGCAGATCATCCCGACCTATGACCGCACGGTGCTGGTAGACCGCACCATCCGCACCGTCGAGACGAGCCTGTTCGAGGGAGCGGTCCTCGTCGTCGTCGTGCTGCTCATCATGTTGGGCAACTGGCGCGCGGCGTTCATCGTGGCCCTCGCCATCCCGCTGTCACTGCTCTTCGCCATGACCGGCATGGTGCAGAGCAAGGTGTCCGGTAACTTGATGAGTCTGGGCGCGATCGATTTCGGACTCATCGTGGATGGTGCCGTCGTGATGGTGGAGAACATCATCCGGCATCTGGCGGAGAAACAGCACAAGCTCGGACGCCGGTTGACGGCCTTGGAGCGCGCTCATGAAGTGCTCGTCGCCGCGAAGGAAGTCGCGAATCCGATGTTCTTCGGCGTCTGCATCATCACCGTGGTCTATGTGCCGATTTTGGCGTTGATGGGCATTGAGGGAAAGATGTTCAAGCCCATGGCCATCACCGTGATCTTCGCCTTGGTCGGTTCGATGGCGCTGGCGCTCACGCTCATGCCCGCGCTGTGCTCGTATCTGCTCGGGGGAAATATCCAGGAAAAAGACAGCTTCCTGGTGAACTGGGCCAAGATCATCTACACACCCATCCTGCGCTTTGCGTTGGCCTTTCGCTGGCTTTTCACCAGCGCTGCGCTGGCTCTATTCATTCTGGCGGTCGTGGTGTTCAGCCGTCTGGGTGCGGAGTTTGTGCCGCAACTGGACGAGGGTTCCTTCGCCACGCACATGATCCGCACCACCAGCATCGGCATCGATGCCAGCATCGACATGCAAAAACGCGGCGAGAAGCTGTTGCTGGAGAAGTTCCCGGAAGTGGCCTACACGTTCAGCCGCCTCGGCACCGCAGAGATTGCGAGTGATCCCATGGGCGTGAACGTGGCTGATACTTACATCATGTTCACCCCGGTGGAGAAATGGCGTCAGGTGAACGGGCAACCCATCAGCAAAGAGGCGCTGGCCACCTTGATGACCGAAGAACTCGGGAAATATATCCCCGGCGAAGGCCATCTTTTCAGCCAACCCATCGAGATGCGTTTCAACGAAATCCTGGAAGGAACACGGGCGGACGTCGCGGTGAAAGTTTTTGGCGAAGACTTTGCCGTGATCGAGAAGATCGCCATGGAAGCACGGGAAATACTGGAGAAGATTCCCGGCGCAGCGGATGTAGAGTTCGATGCGCTTGGTCGCTCACCATTGCTGGAGATCGTTCCCAAACGGGAGGCGATGAGCAAATACAACCTGCACGCTGCCGAGTTGAACCGCGTGGTTCATGCCGCGCTGGCCGGGCAGGAGATCGGCAAGCTCATCGAGGGCAACCGCCGGTTCGATATCGTGGTGCGTTTGAGCGAGGATTTGCGTGAACGGATCGAGGAATTGAAACGCCTGCCCGTGCGTGTGGACGACGGCGGCTTGCTTACACTCGGCCAGGTCGCTGACTTCAAGGTGGTGGATCAAGTCGCGGCCATCTCCCGCGAATACAGTCAACGGCGCGCGGCGGTGATGGTGAACTTGCGCGGACGCGATGTGGAAAGCTATGTCCTGGAAGCGCAGAAGCAGATCGCTGAACAGATCAAGCTGCCTGATGGCTACAACATTGAGTTCGGCGGTCAGTTCAAGAATCTGCAAGAGGCACGGCAACGGCTGGCTGTCGTGGTGCCCGTAGCGGGAGTGCTGATCTTCATCCTCATCTTCATGGCCCTGCAAAGCTTGCGACAGTCGTTGCTGGTGTTTCTGGCTGTGCCACTGGCGGTCACGGGGGGCGTGTTCGCCCTGTGGGCGCGCGACCTGCCGTTTAGCATCTCCGCCGGGGTCGGCTTCATCGCACTCAGCGGCATCGCCGTCCTGAACGGCCTGATGATCATCACTTTCTTCAACCAGTTGCGGGAACGTGGCGCGGATGTGCGCACGGCCGTGTGGGATGGTTCGCTGCTGCGCTTGCGGCCCAAGCTGATGACGGCACTGGTGGCTTCGCTTGGGTTTGTGCCCATGGCCATCGCCAATGGGGCTGGCGCAGAAGTGCAGCGTCCGCTGGCCACCGTGGTCATCGGTGGCATTCTCAGCTCCACTTTCCTCACGCTCGTCTTGTTGCCCACGCTTTACGAATGGCTCGAACGAAACCAGAAACCAACCACAGCGTCCGCCGAGACATCGGTGCCAGACGCGACCACTAAACCCACTGCGTAACAAAAATATATGAAAACCAAACTCCACCTCCTCACTCTCGCTGTCGCCTTGTGCGCCACTCTCGCCAATCCGGCTTTCGCCGCCGAGAAGCATGATCACAAACATCTGGCCACTCCGAAAGGCGGGCGCTTGCTCGACAAGACTGAACCCCATGCCGAACTCGTGGTGGAAAAAGATCGCACCGTGACGATCAATTTTTATACGGAGCAATTGAAGCCCGTCGCGGCCACCACCCAAGTGGTTACCGTTATCGCGGATGCCAAAGGTGGCAAGACGACGTTGCAGTTCGAGAAGAAAGGCGACTCGCTCGTCAGCACCGGCAAGCTGCCGGAAGGCGATGGTTACAATATGGTGGTGCAGTTCAAACAGACTGCAGCCGCCAAGCCGCAGAACCTGCGGTTCAAGCTGGACTTGAGCAACTGTGAGGGCTGCAAGCGCGCGGAATACGCCTGCACCTGTGACCATTAAACTGTAGAGCATTGCACGAAGCGATCAGGTGCGGACCGAGGCCCGCGCCGGCAAATGGGTTGCTTGCACCCGTCCAAGACCTTCTGTAGTCTTGGCGGTGTTGTGGCTTAAGAATGCTGAGTTGCCACCGGTGATACCGGTATCAAACAGTGTTTTTAAGCCAAACGCTTCTTAAGACCTTAGAAATAAGCAGCAGCCGGTGTGGCGAAATGGCAGACGCACGGGACTTAAAATCCCGGGACCCTAAAAAGTCGTGCGGGTTCGAGTCCCGCCACCGGCACCAACTTCAAAATCCCCTTCCGTTTCAAAGGTTTTCGCTCCGCCAGCACGCAGGCATATCTGGGCATAATGCTCAGGTATAACGCATCACCGCTCTGGCTCTCGCAATGTGAGCAATCCAAGGACGAACTCCGATGTGTTTTCAGCCGGAGGCAGGAAGGGAAAAGTGTCCAGACAGCTAACGCCAAGGAGGTGGGGCTGGGGGAGCCCGCTGAAGAAACGTCCAGCTGCCTGAACAGGTGTGAATTTGAGCTACTCACAACAGTTCTTCAACCAGGAATGATATCCCCAGAGCGACAAACGGAAGAAAAACGAGAAAAGATCCAGATCCTGCTTGATGCGAGCAGGGTTGAGACGTGAAAAGCGTTTTTGCCAACTTAACAATTGCGAATGCCGTTGCGTAAAACGGCAAAAATGGGGAAGGCTTACGGTATCCGCCATGAAAAAGCTTCTTTGCTTAGCCGCCGGTGTATCGGTGCTGACCGGATGCATTACTTCCACGACTAACACCCGCGGACTGTCATTGCACGCAAACGAGCCTTCCGCCCAGAACGCGCAAGCGGTTGAGGTCATGAAGGCGGATGTTTGGGCGGGTAAAATCGAGGAGTGGACCAGCAGCACGTGGAGACCAGCCCGACATAATCACGGATTAGGATTCTTCGATGATCCGGAGCGTGTTTGGCTGGATATCGAATTCTTAGAATTTGAAACTACATGGCCAAGGACTCCACGAACCGTAACCGGACTTGTGAAATCTCAGCCTGAAGCCAATCATAGCAGCCTCTCGCAGGTTCATATTAGCGCACCAAGGAGCCAGGCTGATTTTGTAAATATCCTGCAAAAATCAAAGCCTGCAAACCAAGGCGATCGCCCTGCTCCTTAGTTCCCTGCGGCTTCCGGCAGCCCTAACGCTTCGGCAATGCCGTTGATCGTTTCCTGTTCTTCATCGCCAATCTTTTTCCCGAATCCGAAAAGGCCGCCGGACGCTTCCGCAATTCTTTTGGCCGTGGCAACGAGGATGGTTTTGCAGACGCGCGCTTCTTGTGGATGTTTTTCATCCAGCATCACAGCCACACGCTTCAGTTCGGTCTGGGCATTGAAAGGGGTGTTGGTAAGGCGGCCGAAGATCTCCTGCAAATTGGGCAATGTGACCGTCTCCAAAGCCTCCTTGAACAAGGGGCTGGGGCAAAGCTCGCGATTCTCCAGAATTTTCCGGAACGCGAGCACTTCTTTTTTATCAATGTTTCCATCGGCGGCGGCCACCTCCAGAAAAATGATGACGGGCGCATGGCCGAGCAATTCCAGATCCGAGGACTCAACCGGGACCGCCGCCGAGTCTCCATGCAAGCCCAACATGAGGGCGATGCCGGCGATGACGGTCATCTCGTTCTCGTCGATTTTCTGGCCGAAACCAAGCACCCCGCCAGACGCTTCGGCGATCTGTCGGGCGATATCGACCAAAGACTCCTTAAACACATGGGCGTGTTCTGCATAGTATTGGTCCAGCGTCGCCGCGATGCTCTTCAGTTCGTCAACGGGACTGACATCGCCCGACGTCAGTTCTTGCAGGAAGATTTCAATCTTGGGAATGGTCACGCCCTGGATCAATGCGATCAGAAGCTGGCTGGGGCAGCCTCCGATATTTTCCAAGATCTGACGGAAGGCGATCATCTCCTTCTTGTCCACCTTGCCATCCGCAGCGGCCACCATGATGAAGATGAGCAGAGGCGCGCGCCCCAATTGATCAATGGCCGGCCCTAACAATGGGTCACCGACATAAGTCGAAGGGGGTGATTCCACAGCCGGGGCGGCGATCTGGCCGTTGGCCTTCATCACTTCATTTTTGAGCACCGCGAATTTGAAGGCTAACGAATCCTCAATGCCATTGGTGAAGCGCTTCTGCGTCCACGAAAAGGGAAAGGCCTTGAGGTCGATGCCGCCGATCTCTTCCAACAGGGCGACGCCGCGCTCATCCTGTACCCATTTGCCGCCCAAGTTTCGCCGGATGACTTCACCCACGTAAGAACCGTAGGCCAAGACGGTTGAGTCCATGATATTGCCATCCGGATGGAACTTCGTGATGGCCTCATCCGTCTGGGCGATGCTGGCCTCGCTGAAATCAAGGTGCAGTTTAAACACATCCTGCGAGACTCCGACGTGCTGGTCGGCATTTGTGATGATCGCCTGGGTCAGTTCATCCACCTCGGGTGAGCTCATGATCGATTCCTTGCTTGGGGTTCTTCACCAAAAAGCTAAAGAGACGGGCTTACCGAGTCAACGCCGCAAAAAGATTTCCCTTCCCCTACCCTGCCGTTTATGGCTTTATGCCCGCCCTCTGATTCCGGGAGTGGCAATTCTCACCCACTTCTGTCAGAGTATTATCCGTTACTGTTTACAAACAACCGAACTGAATTGACCTGTCTATGACTCCGAAGCCTTCCAAGGGTGCCAATCCCCGTGCCATATCCTCCTCCATCCCTAAGATTGCTGAGGATACGTTGCCGGTCGTCCTGCTGCGGCCCGGTGAAGCCGATCGCCTGCTCGCGGGTCATCCGTGGGTTTACCACGCTTCCATTTTGCGTCTGACGAAGCCGGCTGAACCCGGTGAAGTGGTGCAGGTCAAAGACCATCGCCAGCGGTTCCTCGGTGTGGGTTTCTACAATCCCAAGTCCAAGATCAACGTCCGCCTGCTCTCGCATGATCGGGACGAGATCAACCTCGCTTTCTTCGAGCGCCGCATCCGCGCGGCGCTGGCCTTGCGCCAGAAGCACATGCCGAAGGCCACCTCCTTCCGCGTGGTGAATGCGGAGAGCGATTTCCTCAGCGGCTTGATCGTGGACAAGTATGAGGACGTGCTCGTGCTTCAGACTTCCTCGCTCGGCATGGACATGCGCAAGTCCGAGATTATCGCCGCGCTGCAACGCATCTTCTCGCCGCGCGCCATCGTGGAGCGCAATGAGCTGGCCTCGCGCAAGTTCGAGGGTCTCGCGGATGCGAATGGCGTCATCGCGGGTCATCTCGAAGGTGACATCGAGGTGAAGTTGAACGGGCTCAAGTTCAAGACGAACCCGCTCGGTGGTCACAAGACCGGGCTCTACCTCGATCAACAGGCGAATTACCAGCGCGTGGCCGAGATGTGCAAGGGCGCGCAGGTGCTCGATTGCTTCAGCTTCCTCGGCGGTTTCGCGATCCATTCGGCCAAGGAAGGCGCGGCGCATGTGCACGCCCTCGATCAGAGCGCGGAGGCCGTCAAGGCCGCCACGGCCAATGCGAACGCCAATGGCGTGGGCGATCGTTGCGTGTTTGAAGAGGCCAACGTCTTCGACTGGCTCAAGTCACAATCTCATGTCGGCGCGAACGAGAAGTTGCTACCGAAGTATGACGTGATCATCCTCGATCCGCCGTCCTTCACCCGCAGCCGGTCCACGGTGGATGACGCCTTGCGCGGTTACAAAGAGATCCATCTGCGCTCGCTCAAGCTCCTGAAGCCCGGTGGCACGCTGGCCACGTTCTGCTGCTCGCACCATGTGGATTCCAACCTGTTCATGGATGTCATCCTCTCGGCGGCGTTCGATGCGCACAAGGTGTTGCGTCGCGTGGGGACGTTCAGCCAATCGCCGGATCATCCGATCATCCCGTCGATCGCGGAGACGGAGTATCTGAAGGGTTTTGCGTTTGAATTAGCTCGCTAGGTCCGTTGCACGGACGGGCCACCTTGCACTGACAGGCTAATAAGCGAAGTTTTCCGGAGAGCCGACGTGTTGATTCACGTCGGTTTCTTTTTGCCTTCAAGTTGGCGTGCCGATGCAATCGGTGGTAGGGCGACGCTGTCCTCAGCGCGCCGCGTCGAAGCAACTGCGCGGCCAATATTGAACAGTTTGTAATGACGCCGAGAACGATTCGATCAACCGCTTTGATCGTAACTGAACCGTAGGTAGAAGAACACTCCCCTGCTCCGTCGCGGACTCGTGAGGACACTCGTCCCTACCGTCCGTTGCACGGACTGGCCATTATACCCCCAGCAACTCCCTTTGCCACTTCATCATCTCGGGCAACGTCTTATCCGGGTCACGCGCCAGCGCTTCGAGGGTGCCGCGGCTGGCGATGAGCGTGGGGTCCAGCTCCAGTTCGGCGGCGACCTTGTCGCGCTTCTCCTGGAACTGCGCGGCGAGCTGCTTCTGCTCTTCCGTGGCGTAGACGAATTTATGGCGCGGCTTGTCCGGCCACTCGTTCTGCGGCACGGCCAGACCGCGTTGCACGGCGTTGCGGATGCCGTCCCGCCGGCGCGGATGCAGCTTGGGCGAGAGGAATCCCTCCCACGGCTCCTGATTGATCGCCGCGAACGCCACCTCGTTCATCGTATCGTGGCTCAGGATGAAATACGGCGGGCGATTCGCCGCCGTCGCTTCCTTCTCACGCCAGTAATACAGCTCCCGGATCACCGCCAGGCCGTAGCGCGGCTGCTTGTTCGAGCCCTTCACCCGCCACACCGTGTCCGGGTCCGAATCGAACGGCTGCGAATAATCCACGATCATCCGCGCGCACCACTCCTCCAGCCACGCCAGCCGCCCCTTGGCCGACAGCACGTCCACGAAATGTTGCCGGAGCTGGAAAAGATACTTCGTATCATTCCGCGCGTACTCCTCCATGCGCGGCGTGAGAGGGCGCTGGCCCCAATCCGCCTTCTGCGGCCCCTTATCCAGCTCCACCCCGATGATCGTCCGCACCAGGTCCCCCAGCCCGAACTGCCGCATGCCCGAGAGCCGCGCCGCCAACATCGTGTCAAACAACCGCGCCGGGGTGAACTGGTAGCAATGGCACAACATCTTCAGATCGTAATCCGACCCGTGCAGGAGCAACTCCTTATCCGCCAAGACATTCCAGAGCGGGTTCAAGTCCAGCTTGCTCAAGGGATCCACCAGGTCATCCGTGCCCGGCAGGCTGATCTGGATGAGACAGACCTTGGCCGGATAGGCGTGGAGACTGTCCGCCTCCGTATCCAGCGCGATGACCGCGTGGGGGCGGATGGCCTCGATCAACCGATTCAGATGTTCCGGGTTGTTAATCAATGACTTAGCTAAGACGAACGAACTGGTTAAACCTTCAAACCAACGAGCAGCAAGTTGTCGCTACCGTGAATAACTGCCAGCCGGTAACCCCCGCAACACTTTTTACGGATTTTTGGTTCTCTTATGATACGAGATTGAAAATGGAATGAATGCGCCAATCCACTCATGAAGAATAACGTGCGGCAATTCAGTGAGCCTATGCTCCACCGAACAGGACACGTAGACCCAAGGTCTTTCCAAGTGCTTTCCTATCAACGGGTTCTTGATTAACGCCACCACTGACCCGCCAAAAACCAACTTCAGGATAATGACGAAGCGAGACCAAGCAACTCGCCAAGGAAAAGATTTTGGGACCAAAAGGAACAATCACCAACCTGAAATCATTTCTGGCAAGACCAACTAACGCTTCAACGGAAACAAAAATAGAATATGGGTCGAACACGGAATACCTAATAATATTTTCCGAGCGAATCTCATCACGCAGCCCCCTGTTTCGCTCGTCAATGGCAATATCGTAACGAGAGTCATGATCCTTAGGTCTAAATGCCCAAACTTGACCCGCTTCCAAATCTTCGATCATGCCCAAGGCCAAATCCTCTTCATATCCAATTCCAAGAATCAATCCGCACGGCAAGCGTGGATGCTGAGACCAGCCTGCCAATTGAGAAATTGCCGGACCGTTTGATACAATAGGACCGAAGCTTTTAGGAATTTCACCAAATTCAGCGATAGAATAAATGAAATCCACTTCGACGCCTTCAGCGGACTTCTCAAAGCTTGCAGCGAGATAATAGCAAACGGTGGCAATCATTTCCCGAGTCATCGAGGAAATATCGACAACGACGCGAAGGGGCCCTGTCTTCAACGGTTTCACCCCGTTCAAAGTGGCTACCCAACCGGAAATCTTGTCCACGCCTGTAGACGTAACTATGAATCCGTTGCTCTGGAAAAACTTGAGGTTGTCATCAAAGTGCAGACCCCGTTGCTTCTCAAAAGCACAAGCATCACGTTTCAAGACTGAGCCGCTAAAGGAGGAAAAAAAGAATTTGGCACGCGACTCGTATCCAATAGCTGCAAGGCCACAATCATATTGCCCGTCAGTAATAACGCTCTCAGGAAGTGGAAAAGCGCGAATTTTCATAATCAGATCGGGAGCAATTCCGTCTGCCCATCGTCCCTGCGACGTCTTCCACCAACAATAAATGAAAGTGAAACACTACCTCCTAATCGAAGGGGAAGATGATAATATGGAGCAAGCAGATAACTAAGTCGGAACTTTTTACCCTTAACGTCGTTGAGGATACCTAATGAATTCTTGTCTGCTAGGTAAACTAGCGCACCTGCATTCACGGCGCGCCCGATCGCACTGATCAATTCAGGAGACGCTTTCGAATCCACTGTAAATGACAAAGCAGGTTCAGGACAAAAGTCGGCAACAATTGCACCATTTTGCATATATTCCCCAACTTTGTCCAAGAACTCTAGGAGATGATTAGCCCGAAAGGTGGAACTCGAAACATCTAGGCTAATGGTTTTGAGCCTTGCTCTGAACTTGTGAATTGTACCTTCGATCTCTCTCGCCTGCTCATGCCGGCGAACGGGACGGTTGACCGAATGAGTCAACAAAAGGCGCGTCAAACCAATAATCCACCTAGGGTTACCTTCGGCAATAGTTAACACAGAGGATGCACCGGAGTATATCTGCATCGACTTTCTCCCTCTTCTTTGCTGCTGTTTGGCTTGGCGAGTTCCAACTGGAGTTCTGAAAAAATTTCTAATTAAGAGGAGAGGATAAATTTTTCGCACCTTGGCAGCCCGCTGCTCTTCATCAAGTCCCGCTATAGAATCCAACGAAACACCAGATGCCTTCCAATACTTGGCAAAACTTGGATCCGATCTAAGCGCTCGACTCATTATTCTATAATGCCTTCCACCTTTTCTGTAGGCTCCCGAAGGACTTTTGTCAGATTCTAGGAATGAAGAACCCAAAACTTCAGTTGCGCTTGAGATATTGATTCCAAACTCACCACAAACGCTAACAAAAAGTTTTTCAGAAAAACGCAAACCTTCCTCTTTCTTTGCATGCCACAACCTAATTTCTTTATAATCCTGGTCAGGCATTGCTTGAAGAGCGTTCCGCAACGATTCATACTTTTCGTTGAATGGGCTCACAGCGAGTTTGAACAAAAACTTGTCAGCCGTACTGCGCAATGATGTTAGCAGGCCGTTCATGAGCCATTCCGGTGCAAGCTCCAACTCATCAAATAAAAATGCCCACCTTGCTTCAGACTCTCCGACGGCATCATCAAACAATTCAACGGCGTGATTTGCACATGACAAGAATTCCAACGTCATCCAACTGGGAAACATTGTAGGGTCACAACCAAGCAAAGCCGCGCGTTGCGCAAGCCCCCAGATCTCCGCCATTCTGGCAGATAAGGAATGCTTCAAGCCTAACAGGGTGAACGTCGAAGGCATCAATCCCCATGAGGACATCAAAGCTTGAACCATCATTTTCTCGTTCTCACGAGCTAAAGAAACTCGCCGAAACTGCCTAATCCCTGTAACTCGCGTGTCTGATCTCCAGACCATCATATCAATCAGTTCATGCAACACATGCGCAGTGAACGCTGCATTCCTAATTACGATACAGACTTTTTCAGGCAACCCCTCAACGACAGCCAATGTCTGTTTGTTCCACGAGATATCGGTGGGAACAAAGACGCCTGTATAGTCGATCTTAGCTCGAAAGCCTGCGGCTTCTGGAGCCCCCCAAGCCTCTAGGGCATTCGGTTGCAACATCTTCAGAAGGCTCGTCTTCCCGCTTCCCCGAGGCCCCACCACGGTGGTGTGGCACCTTGCTGTTAAATCAGAGAAACATTCAGGCGCTATGAAAGTTTTAGCTACTTGCTCCGCAGCCAACGTCCTCGCATTAAACGATTCAAAAACACTTGGCGCTTGATTGATGGTGTTGGCAGTCATTTTTCAATAATGCACGGTGTTCCATCCAAACCCGGTTCAATCCTGTAACCAAACGATGTTTTTAGCATTTCTACTAGCATTTTCAGATCGCAAGGTAGCAAGTATTTAATTTCGTCAAATTTTGAAGTGATAGCCCCCCATCTGTCGCCGTTAGGAAAAGCCGTTGATACCTCTGAAGCTAGCTGCCCCAAGTCACACCGAAGCCCGAATCCTCCTATAGATGGCAAACCCGAACCGTATTGAGACTCTTGCCACCCTAACCCCGGAGCCCAAGCCCAAGATTTGAAAACTCCTTTGCAAACTGTGGTGGGGCTCGTTGGAACTGGTATTTCGACGTAATATAGCTGATTTCGTGCGTGACCGGTGAGGTGGGGGCCAAGAACAGCGGCACAACTCCCCAAGCTAAAGACTACGGGCGCGTTTGTACCTCCTGAAGCATAAGTGATTTTCGGGTGATGCTTATGACCATGAAAAACAATCCAAGGCCCAAGAAGCGGATCACTCAACATCGCTAACATTTCGGATCCCTTCTCCATATCATCGAAACTTCCCAGCCCCAGCTCCTCATGCTTTTGTGGGTGATGATGACAAATCAAGATATTAACCTGAAATTTCCCACCCTTAAGCAGCTCGGTTTTCAACCGATTCAATGTCCTCGCAGATATTCTGCCGTGTTCGTACTCCTTGTTCTCTTTGTTGTTACCGTGATATGCGCTAGAATTCAGTACAACAAATCTAACCTGTTCTGAGTGCGGGAAGACCACATAGTGATGAGTCCAAAAATGACAATTTCGCTTCTCATCAGCGAATGGAAAACCGGGATCTAAATCCAGCAGAACCCCTTTCGCATCAAAATCGTTATGCTGGTATCGAGAATCAACGTCGTGATTTCCAACTGTAACAATCACTTCTTTTGTTTCGAGCATTTTCCCGATTTCTTGGATTTCCCTCCATGCTCGAGCCGCCGCCTGGGGCACTGCCTTGTCGGCCAAATCCCCGCAGCAAATTAAATATTCTGAGGTTAAGCTTTTGGAATCTATCAGTTTTTTTATATCTCTAATAGGATTATCCCCGCCTTCACTGTCAGAAAGAGTAATATCGAAATAGGATGGAGCCTGAATAGTTTTTCTCTCAGCCTCACTTTCAAGCCGCAATTTTGCTCCATCGAATGCATGGATGTCGCTTAAAAGAAAAAGCCTCACATTCATACTAAAAATTTGAGATCATTACTTCGCTTACTACTTTCCTTGCTTTGCTCAATCCGGCGACACTTCTCGAAACAGGAATTGTTGTCACCTGATACTCTTTCTTTAAAGCTTCAATTTCCTCACAATCGAGATAGGAGAAAAGAAACCGCGCACCTCGACGATCAAGCCGGTGAATAGCTTTAAACAACCTTGGCAAGTCTGTGAGACTAAACGAATCAGGACCATACTCACCCCGGTCCTTACGATTCTGATACATATAAGGCGGATCGAGATAGACGAAATCGTTCTTCTTTGCCTTCACCAAGACCCGATCAAAATCGACACAGAAAAGCTTTGCCCGTTTCAATAGCACCGAAGCCTCGACGAAAGAACGCTGCAGCGGAAAGGAGCCCGTCCGAGTTCCAAATGGCACATTAAATTCTCCCTTTGCGTTGGCGCGGAAAATCCCGTTAAAACAGAATCGATTCAAATAGAGAAAGAGCGGGGCTCGTTTTGCAGGATCAGTTTCAGCATTAAACCTGTCACGTATGCGGTAGTAAGCAGGTTGATTACGTTTAAGCTTCTTTGCAGACGACAACAGGTCAACAGGAGCGGCCCGCATCGCCTTGTAAAAGCCGATTACGTCAGGATTGATGTCTCCTAAAATAGCCTTTGCAGGTTTGAGTTCGAAGAAAAGACACGCAGACCCGGAAAAGGGTTCGATGTATGTGTCGTATTCCGAAGGTACCAATTTTTTAAGGTCAGGTATGAGCTTGCGCTTGCTGCCAGCCCATCTGAGAACAGGCTTCAAATCAGTATCCGCATTTGCAATGCAATCTATCTTCATCAAGCGTACATCCTCCTCGCGCGACCTTGCCTCCAACTACATCATCCCACGATAATTCATCGTGCAGCTACTATTTTGGGGCTACTCAACGCTAGGCGACGGTGTTTTTATACCTTCCTTTTAGGCTTGGTCCAGTTCAAATGCCTCACACCCCTAGGACTGGGCCTATCAGCAGTTGCGTAATGCTTCTTGGAAACGCTGTGTAAATCCGCGCGCGTTTTGAGCAGGGAAACAACAGCATCAAAAAAAGTGGGTTTCACAAGTTCCTGTCCGGCAAGTAGTTGCTTATTTAACGTGTTTTTGTGTGAAATTTTCATTGCAGATTGCTTATCCCGTGATAGTGTTTTCAGTGCTGGCAACTCGTTGCTGGTAAAGGAGAGGACTAGTGGTTGACTCTTTCAGAGAATAATCAGCCCCGAAAATCCTCAAGTCATCAAGCATTCCGATGTGAAGTATTGCGTCGCTATGTCCTGCGTTGGCGGGGAGGTGACAATCCTTATGGAGTCCCCGACTTTGGTCGGGGCTTGTCACGGTGTCAGTAAGAGCCGGGGCAGGCGTATGGACAGGTAGAGGTTTGTGTTGGGGGCTCGGACCAGAGAGATCCGTAAGCCGGAGGCCAAACGGGACGTCAGCCGTCATCGGGCTGGGGAATCCCTGAGGCACTGCGGAACCGGCCGGGCAGTGGCCAAGCCGAAGTTCGGCCTCCCATCAAAAAGGGGGCAGGACGCAACACGCTACCGAGGTCGGACGAGTTCATTGCTCTTTGACATAGTTCCGAGAGACGATCTGAAAAGATGTCTTAAGGCGTTTGCTGGTCTGAATTGATCAGGGCGTCGTTGCGGCTCGGTCGCGTATCTTTTTATTGATATGCTCCCTCGCCGCGCCTAGCCCTGACCAATTCATCCTGCGCATCCGTCCTCAAGCCCTCTTCTCAGAGCGTCTCCGCCTTTGTGATAAACAAGGGTGCTAGGGGTGGCTGGCGAGGGTTTTGGGCGGGAGGTGTGGACTGGTTGCTAAAGTGCCGCAGTACAGGATGCAATCGCGGAGTGTCACATTGAACGAGTGAAACAGTAAGCGACTTCGGGGAACGTGAAATAGGTTTAACCACAGATGGACACAGATTTACACAGATGGGAGTAAGGAATTGGTTCAAAGTTGAGGAAAAGACCTGGTTTGGGCTCGAGAGGACTCTCGCCCTACCGGTTAAGGGATTGGTTTGGGACCGGGTGGAACCGATCCTTACCAGAATTCGTGTTAATTGGTGGAATTCGTGTCTTTTTCCTCATGGTGGCGCGCCCTTGCGAAGGGCTCTGAAAGGGCCTTGCGGGAGTGGCACGCGTCCGTTACTGTGCCTGTCTCTTTATTGATAGAGTTGCATTATGACGTTGACTGAAAAGCTGCTCGCCCGCGCCGCCGGTAAAGCCTCCGTGCAGGCGGGTGACAATATCTGGGTGAAGGCCGATGTCCTCATGACGCACGATGTGTGCGGCCCGGGGACCATCGGCGTGTTCAAACGCGAATTCGGCAAGGATGCCAAGGTCTGGGACCGCGAACGCGTGGTCATCATCCCGGATCATTACATCTTCACCTCGGACTCGAAGTCCAACCGCAATGTGGACATCCTGCGCGAGTTCTCCAAGGCGCAGGGTCTCCCGTACTTCTACGACGTGATCGATGACCCGGATGGCGAATGGAAGTTCGACGCCTCAAAGGGCAATCTGAAGCGCCAGTACGGCAGCCAGTATGCGGGCGTTTGCCACGCGGCGCTGCCGGCCAAGGGTCACACGCGTCCGGGCGAGGTGCTGTTCGGCACGGATTCGCACACGTGCATGGCGGGTGCCTTCAATGAGTTCGCGACGGGCATCGGCAACACGGACGCCGGGTTCGTGATGGGCACGGGCCGTCTGCTGATCAAGGTGCCGGAGACGATGCATTTCCGCCTGGAAGGCAAGTTGCAGCCGGGCGTGATGGCGAAGGATATCATCCTGCACGTGATCGGCGAGATCGGTTTCGACGGCGCGACGTATCGCGCGATGCAATTCGACGGGCCGGGCGTGGACACGCTCTCGATGGATGATCGTATGACGATCGCGAATATGGCGATCGAGGCCGGTGGCAAGAACGCGATCTTCCCGTTCGATGCGCGCACGGCGGAATACGTGGACGCGCGCACGAGCTTGAACGGCACGAAGCAGCGTTACGACCCCGTGGAGGCGGACAAGGATCAGAAGTTCGTTTACGAACTGACGGTGGACTTGAGCAAGCTGGAACCGACGGTTGCCTGCCATCCTGACCCGGGCCAACGCAAGAAGGCGAAGGACATGGATATGAAGCTGGACCGCGCATATGTAGGGTCCTGCACGGGCGGCAAGACGAGCGATTTCGTGGAGTTCGCCCGCGTGTTGCGCGGTCACAAGGTGAGCATCGATACGTTCGGTGTGCCCGCCACGCCGGACATCGTGCATGAGCTGCAGAACACGCGTTGGGGCGGCAAGACGATCTGGAACATCCTGCTGGAAGCGGGTGTGCGCATGACGGAGAACGCCGGTTGCGCCGCGTGCCTGGGCGGTCCGGTGGATACGTTCGGCCGCATCAATCAGGCGGGCCTCAAATGCATCAGCGCCACGAACCGCAATTTCCCCGGTCGCATGGGCGACAAGGAATCGCAGGTGTTCCTGGCCAGCCCCGCGACGGTCGCCGCGAGCGCCATCGCCGGCCGCATCACGGATCCGCGCGAGTATCTCACGAACTGAGTGTAAGAGACAAAGTTCAAGAAATCCCGCGCTGGTAACGGCGCGGGATTTTTGTTATCATAATGGAAGCATGAGTCCGGAAGCAGCATTGGCAGCGCAGATCGAGCGTTATCGGCAGATGACTTGCGAGGAGCGGGTCATGATCGCCTTGCGCCTGCACGAGATGTCCTGCGAGATGGCGCGCATGGGCATCCGCCGCCAGCATCCCGATGCGGACGACGCGGAAGTGAACCGGCTGCTGCGTGAGCGTAGGCTTTTAGCATATAAAAATGGCACACAACCTCGTTGATATCGTCCCGCATCTCCAGGTGGCCATCGGCCCGGTCATCCTCATCTCCGGCGTCGGCCTGCTCCTGCTCACCATGACGAACCGTCTCGGCCGCACCATCGACCGCGCGCGCACCTTGGCCAAGGAATCCGAGACCACCACCTCCGATAAACAAGGCGCCGTCCACGAGCAGATCACCATCATCTATCGCCGCGCGAAACTCCTCCGTCTCGCCATCGGACTCGCCGCCGGCTCCGCGCTCCTCGCCGGCCTGCTCATCATCGGCCTGTTCGTGAGTGCCTTGCTGGAAGCCAACATCGTCCTCCTCATCGAACTCCTCTTCGCCGGCAGCCTCGTATCCCTCATCAGCTCGCTCGTCGTCTTCATGCTCGACATCAACCTCTCCCTCCGCGCCCTCCGCCTCGAACTCCACAGCCACAAACTCTTGGACTAGGAGCGCGGCTTTTAAGCCGCTTCGACTTCCGCAATCCAACCGCATCTCAAAATATACCGGCCTCTTCTCAATCACTTCCCCCATCTGTGGTCAACTCAAAATCGCCTTAATCACATGCCCATGCACATCCGTTAACCTAAAATCCCTGCCCCCGAATCGATACGTCAGCTTCTCGTGATCCATCCCCAGCAGATGCAGCACCGTTGCGTAAAAATCATACAGCTCCAGCCGATTCTCCACCGCGTAATACCCCAGCTCATCGGTCGCCCCATACACCGTCCCGCCCTTGATCCCACCGCCCGCCATCCAGAGACTGAACCCGAACGGATTATGATCCCGCCCATCGCTCCCCTGTGAAAACGGCGTCCGCCCGAACTCACCCGAAAAAATCACCAACGTCTCATCCAGCAACCCTCGCGCCTTCAGATCCCGCACCAGCGCCGCGATCGGCTGATCCACCTGCCGCGCCATGTTCCCGTGCCCCACTTGCAATTCTCCATGCTGATCCCACGGATTCGCCGATTGCCCCGCACCGATCTGTTGCGGCAGGCAACTCAACTCCACAAACCTCACCCCGCGCTCGATCAATCGCCGCGCCACCAACGCCTGCTTCCCATACGCCGCCGTCGGCGCGTGCTTGGACTCCAGCCCATACATCCGCTTCGTCGCCTCCGTCTCGCCGCTCAAGTCGCACAACTCCGGCACCGCCGTCTGCATGCGATACGCCGTCTCATAATTATGGATCGCCGCCTCCACCGCCGTCTCTTGCGACGCCCGCGCGAACTGCTCATCCATCGACTTGATGAATCCCAGCCGCTGCCGTTGCAACTGGTCGCTCTCCTTCGGTTTGATATTCGCCAGCGCCGGCGTCTCATCCACGCGGATGAAACTCGCCTGATGCTGCGCCGGTAGATAACCGTTGCTGTAAATCCCCACGCCCCCATGCGGCGCACCTGATCCCCCGCTCTGCAACACCACGAACCCTGGCAGATTCTGATTCTCGCTCCCCAATCCATACGCGATCCACGCCCCCGCACTCGGATGCCCCATGAACGGAAACCCTGTGTGAAAATAATAATTTCCCTGCGCGTGCTCGTTCACCTTGCTCGTCATCGAGCGGATCACCGCCATGTCATCCGCCAGCTCCGCGATGTTCGGGAACAGGTCCGTCATCATGATGCCACTCTGCCCGCGCGCCTTCGCCGTCCACGGGCTCTGCATGATGTTCCCGTTATTGTTGAACATGGTCGGCTTCACCGGCACCGGCATCGGCTGTCCATGCCGCTTGATCAACTCCGGTTTCGGGTCGAACGAATCTACGTGCGACACCCCGCCGCTCATATAACACAAGATGACGTTCTTCGCCTTCGGCCGATAATGTGGCGCGATCACCGAACCTGACGCAAACGCCTTGTCCGCCAGCAACGAACTCAGCGCCAGCGAACCGAACCCAAGTGAGCAACGCCGCAACATATCCCGTCGCGAAAGCTTGTGATGTAAAAACGGATTCATAATGACCTCACCGGATATAGATGAATTCTTTCAGATTAAACAACGACTGCGCGAAGTCCTGCCACACCGCCTCGCTCTTCAGCCGCTCCGCCACCGCCACATTCTTTTCCGTACCCAACTGTGCCAGATATTCCTGACATTGCTTCAACTCTTCCGCTGAAGGCATCCGCGCAAATGCCTGTTCGAACATCCTTCGCACCCGTGCCTCTTCAGTTTCATCACGCGCGACCAACGCCTTCGCCCAATCCCGCGCCAGTCCGATCACGAACGGATCGTTCAAGAGCGTCAACGACTGCGCGGGCACATTCGTCGCATCGCGCCGTCCCAAAGTCGTGAACGGCTTCGGCGCATCGAATACTTCCAGGAACGGATTCAGATTCGTCCGCCGCACCGCCAGATAAACGCTCCGCCGCGGATTCACATTATTGAACACCGGCGGCCCGAACTGCTTCGCCTCCAGCTTGCCCGCCACCGCCAGCAGCGCATCCCGGATGCTCTCCGCCTCGATGCGCCGCACTCGTGCGTGCGAGAGCAGATCATTCGCCGCATCCACCTGCTGCGCCGCTTCGGACGACTCACTACTCTGCTGCCACGTCTGCGAAAGCATCAGCGTGCGGATCAACCTCTTCTCCGACCAGCCACCCTTCACTAATTGCGTCGCCAGATAATCCAGCAACTCCGGATGCGTCGGCTCCGCGCCCAATCGCCCGAAATTATCCACCGTCGCCACGATCCCGCGCCCGAACAGATGCTGCCAGGTGCGATTCACCATCACGCGCGCCGTCAGCGGGTTCTTCGCATCCGCGATCGATTCCGCCAATTCCATCCGCCCCGTCGGACGGCTCATTGCCTTGTTCCCTTTGAAACCAAACTCCGCCTTGCCCAACACTTGCAAGAACCCACGCGGCACCAAATCCCCCGGTTTCAAATGATCTCCGCGCGGCATCAGCGGCGCATCCTCGCCCGCCGTCTCCAACACGCCTGGTGCGCGACGCGCCACCGGCACCTCGGCTTCCAGTTTACGATACGCCGCGATCACCGAAGCTCCACTGCTCCCGATGCCTTCCACATCATTTGGCAACAATCCCCGCCGCAAAAAATAATCCAGCAACGCCCGTTGCGGCTCCGTCATGGTATCGCTCTGCCACGCCCGGATCGCGGCCATCAAAGCCGTCTGATAAATATTCACCAACTCATCCGCATTCTTCGGCGCCTTGCCCTCACTCAATCCCAGCGCGGGCACCACCTCATCCTTCGGCAACACGTTGGAATTATGAAACACCACCTTCTCCACGCCGAACCATGAACGCCCGTTCACCGGCGTATCTTTCGTCGCCAGCGGCCGCGTCAGATCATCGAAGGTGCCGAACTCCAGATATGCCCACGACCCCTTGCGATACGCCGTATCCATCCGCACCCAGCCCGGCTCGTCCTTGGTGAGAATCGCCTTCGGATAGATCGGATTCATCGGCAGTGGATAATTGTCCACGATCACCCGCACCATCGCGCCACCGCCACCCAGCACCTTCACACTGATGCTGTCTGTCTCGATCTTGAATCGTGGCGACGTGAACAACGCCCCGTGCTTTTTCGTCAGCAGATGCGAATAAATTCCCGAAGGATAAATCCCATCCACCACCTCTAAACCCTCCGCCTCCACCGCAAACTCTCCTAACTTCACCGCCTTCGCTGGTAGATTCTGCCCCTCACGAAACCACTCCGCATCAGCACCGCTCGCCAAATTCCATTTCACCAGGTAACCACTCGCATTGCTTTGCTGCCGCGCCACCAATTCCGCTTGTTGCTTCTGCGCCCAAGCCGTCCACTTATCCGCCAGCTCCTCATCCTTCAATCCATTGAACTTCACCCACGCATACAATGGATTTAACTCATTCCGCGTCGCGTCGTCGAAAGCCGCCTTCTGTCCCGCCTTGCTCGCCGCGATCGATTCCTGTTGCCGTTTCAGTTCCGCCAATTGCTTCGCAGCCTCTTGATATTCCGCCTTCTCCTGCGCCGTCATCGCCGACAGCAAATCCTCTTTGCTCACCCCACCCGGCCCTGCACCGAACGAAGCGCTCACCTCTTCCGCCGACAACGCACGATTATACAAACGCCCTTCCTCAATCTCTCCCGTCAAAAAAGCAATCCCCCCACCCGTATGCCGCCGCCCCAACAACACATGCGCCTGCCCCGCCGCAAACACCGCTAACTCTTCCTGCTTGGCCGCGAGCGAATACGCCGTGCCATACGGTTTCCCATTGCGATAAAACGCCACCTGCCCGTCCGTCGCATACGTCACCGCCAGATGGATCGCTTCATTCGGATTCGCCGTCTCCTGCGGCCCACCGAGTGTCTGCGAGCGCTTGAAATTATTGCTGCCCGGCACCCACTGCTTGCTCTCCTTCTCCGCGAACACCACCGCATCAAAGATGCTGCCTCCGATCTTTTCCGTCGTGATCACTCCACCGGCACGCTGCTGGAGATTGCTCAGATACACCCACGCCTCCAGCGTCTTCTCTTTCAGATCCTGCTTGAGCGGCACCGATTCCATGAAGGCATCCGTGCCATTCAAGACCAGCCGCCCATTCTTGATCACTGCCCCGCCGCGCAATTCCCCGTTCAGCGTCCCCTTCAGATCCTTCGCATCTCCATCGAAACTCCATTGCGCCAGCGGCTGCGGCAACTTCGCTGCCGCCGGATTCTTCCCCCGCTCTTGCATCACTCGCGCCTGCGCCGTTGCTTCTTGCGCGGCTACCGCGCGTTCCAGATCCGTCAACGACTGCGGGTGCTCATCGACCCAACCATTCTGATTCCGCTTCAACTTCGCGGGCAATTCTTCCGCCACCGATTTCAGCCACGCCTCTGCCAGCGCTGACTTCACCTGCTGCTTCAGCGCCGCCATTTCCACCTTGTTCTTATTCAACACCTCCGGCGCATCCACCATCACCTGTGCTGGCCGCGAACTCGCCAGCACGCCATACATTGCATAGAAATCTTTCTGGCTCACCGGGTCGAACTTGTGATCGTGACACCGCGCACAGGACACCGTCAGCCCTTGGAACGCCTTCGTCACCACATCGATCTGGTTTTCCACCGTCTTCACCTGCTCATCCAGCGTATCGATCGGCTGAAACCCATGCTCATTGAAGCGCAGGCTCGCAATACCCAGCCGCGATTCATTCAATCCCTCCGCGGCATTGATGCGCGGTTTAGCCAACAGATCACCCGCAATATGTTCCTTGATCAACTGATCCACCGGCACATCCGCATTCAGTGCGCGGATGAGATAATCCCGATACCGCCACGCGTCGCGGATATCCGGATCGTTTTCACTCCCGTGAGTTTCCGCATAACGCACTAAGTCCATCCAATGCCGCGCCCATTGCTCACCAAAGGATCGCGACGCCAGCAACCGATCCACTACTTTCTCAAATGCTTTTGGTGAAGTATCCGCCAGGAACGCATTCACTTCCTCCGGCGTGGGTGGCAATCCCGTCAGCACGAAATTCGCCCGGCGTATCAAAGTCCGCTTGTCCGCCTGCTTGGCGGGCGTCAGCTTCTTCTCCTCCAGCTTCGCGAGGATGAACCTGTCCACCGGCTCGCTGGACCACTTCGCCCCCTTCGGCACCACCGGCTCCTTCACCGGCTGGAAACTCCACCACTGCCGCCGCACCGCCAGCACATCCTCCCACGATGCCGCCGTCGCACTCTCTGCCGTCGGCACCTTGTCGCGCGGATCCACAGCTCCCTTGTTCACCCACGTGATGAAATCCTGGACGATCGCCTCACTCAGCCTCGCCCCCTTCTTCGGCATTTTCAGTTCGGAGTGCGTGTGCTGGATTGCTTGGATGAGCAGACTCTTTCCCGCATTTCCTGGCACGATGGCCGGCCCCGTCTCGCCGCCCTTTTTCCAACCCCCGAGATAATCCAGCCGCAGGCCGCCCTTCTCCTTTTTCCCGCTATGACATTCGTAACATTCTGCCACCAACACCGGCCTGATCTTCTTCTCGAAAAACTCCACATCCCCCGCACTCACCGCCGCTTCCGCCCCCCTCGGCAACACCGCTCCGAAGGCTGCCAGGGCAACCGTCACCATCGGTAATAGCGTGCGCATCTTCATTCCAAAAACTTTTCCCTCATCGCCCCAGCGAACCAATCAGCATCCGTCGCCATTTCGAGCACAATTCAAGTATGCTTGGGCAGTCGGTGGACACCTCCACTTTATCCAGACTTCGCAACCGTGCCAGTTCATCTTCCGATAAAAAACACCGCTTCATTCCTCCTCCATTGGCCTGCCGGTTTACCCCGCGCCGCAAGGTCGGGGTGCAACCGGCTCTTCTTTCTGATTTCCTGCCGCGCACGCCTGTTCCCCCGCACGCCGCATCTGCCCAAACCACCAATTCGCCTGCGAGATCCGCCGATACCGCCGACTCACTGGCCGACATCCCGTTTCCACCTTCATTTCACTCTGTTCTGTCAGTTTCATAATGGTCTTTTGTTTTGAGACGGTCTGGAAAATAGCTTGGTGATGGCTGTGCCGGATCCTTGGGCTGGGGCTAGGCGCGGCGAAGGAGCATATTGGAACACAAATCTGTGACTGAGCCGCAACAACGCCCCAGCCCAAGGAGACCAACAGACGACACCAAGATATTTTTCAGACCGTGTCTTCATTTCTGCGTCCACTATGCAGGGGGACCTAGGACATCCGCTGTCCTAGGTCCCCTTTTCCTAAAAATATTTCACATCCTCTTAAATATCTGAAAATCAGCCACTTAAAACGCAAATGCTCCCTAATACCCAATTTCCCCTAAAAATAATTCGCGCAAATTAGCGAAATTCGCGTCACGCCTCCCTCCCCCTTGGAGTTTGAACTATCGCCCTGAACCTATGCGCTACCAATACTCTTCGATGTCCTCAATTGGCCTGCCGGTGCGACCGGCTTATTGGCCCGCCGGTGCGACCGGCTCCGGCCGTTTGCAGCGGAAGAGCGTCGGCCGCCGATCCGCCGAATCCTTCAGCCGCCCGAACCCGTTATTATCCGTCACCACCCAGATATTCTCCGCATCCACCGCCAGCCCTTCCATGATGCCCGTCGGGTAGAGCCGGTGATACGCGTGCTCGGGGCTGTTCTCCAGCGCCCAGATGTCGAATTCCGCCACCACCTGCTCCGTTTTCGGATCCACTTGCAGGACTGCCCGCGCCTCCCGCATCAGCACATAAAGATGCCCGTCAAACCAGCTCAAGTCCGTGTATTGCATATCCCGCGCGAGCAACTGCACCGCCCCCACCGAAAAATCACTCACGATCTCCAACGTCTTGAGGTCCAAAACGATAATCCTGCCGCGACTCCGCTCATTCGCCAGATACAGCCGCCCCTCGCCCACCGCGATCCCCTCCCAAGACGCATTGCCGTCCTCGCTAAAATACTTCTTCACCGGCGCCCAATCGATTGCCAGCCGCTCCACCTTCTCCGTCTTCGGATCCAGCCGCAGCACCCAGCGATTCCCCTCCTCGCACACGTAAATCCGCCCCGCCTCATCCCGCGCGATGCCTTCCAAGTCCCAATGCCCGCTCTTCGCCGCCTTAAACGGCTCTAACTGCTTCCCCGTAAACCAGTTGGGAATCAACTCCAACGTCGCCTCCATCCCCTCCGCCGGCAGCTTCACTTTATAAAGCCCCGTCCGCTTGTCATTCACCGTGAGCAAGTCCCCATTCGGCATGAGCAACAACCCTGACGCATCGAACTGCTCCTTATCCGGCGCATTCAATCGCCACGCCTCATCCGGCTTCAGCACATAGCGCTTCCGCGCGACCCCCTTGGCCTCCGCCGCCAGAGCCTCAAGCCGCCCGCCAACCAGCCCCACGCCAAGGAGCCCCATAAAATGTCGCCGGTCCATCAGTGAGTCTGAGTTAACCCAAAACCCTTCGACGCGCCATGACAATCCCCCCGCTTAACCCCCATTTCCAACCTCGGCACTTATCAACAAGTGCCGAGGTTTTCTACCGATTGCCCCCGCCCCTCCCCCGCTTGTCCGCGGACTGTGGACTGTGGATAGCAAGGCAACGCACTCGCAACTCCGTCGGAGCTCGGAGGGGTGTGATTTCAAACGGGTGCGCCAAGGGCGGTCTCAAGCGCGCGCCCCGTCCAGCCCGGAGGGCGAAAGAAAATAGACCAGCGATTCATCGCTGGGACCGGGAAACCAGCGGTTCAAGTCCCGGAGGGACGAAAGAAAGAAATCAGGAGCGGTATTACTCCTAGGCGGCGAACGCTTCTGCCGCCCGGCCCGGAACTCGTAGTAACGGCCTCACCCCCTTTTAGTCATACCCATTCTCTCTGATCAGACGGCAATGTGTTTGCTTCTCAAACATGATTGCGTGCACATTCAAACGTGTATCATTCCATTTCAGCTTACTTGGATGACATGCTGCAAGACTGGCAGAGCAGCCAGTGTTTGTTTCCGAAGAACGCCATCATGGGCGATTACTGGCCGATCCCCTTCTTCGGCAATCCCAAGGCGGCAACGGTCGCCACAATTGCGGTGAACCCTTCCTCAACCGAGTTTCGCAAAGTTCGGAGATGGGCGGAAGTAAGGACGACCAAACAATGGAAGGAGCGGTTGCGGGACTACTTTAATCATGAGGTGCCACCACACCGTTGGTTTGAGCCGCAAGCGGCAAGGCTTAATCAAGATGAGTTGAGCTACAAGGATGGTTCAGCATTCCATTTGGACGTCTCGTATCGCCCCACAATCGCGATGCTCACAAACCCAGCGACCGACCAGGAGGAGTTTGTTCAGATGCTCGAACGTGATGTTATCTGGTTGTTCAAGCTGTTGCCTTTGTGTCCCAAACTCCGCGAGCTGCGTGCCATTGGTCCAATTCTGTTTCGTGGTGGTAAAACAGGACGAGTGATTGATTTCGTTGCGGAAAAAGCACCCGCTTACGGATTCGATGTATCGCGGGTTCAGGGAGCTTATGCATTGTCCCGCAGAGAGACCGGGAGAAAGCTTCGACTTCGCCCCTTGTGATGGAATTGAGCACGCCTGAAATCATTCGTCATTGCTGGCCTCTGGTGCAACCAGTTCCTTCGTCATTCAGATTTCGTCATTGGTCATTCCCTTGCTGCCATTCCAAAATTCCCCAAGAATTCTTATTGAATCCCCGCCCATCGCTGTCACTAATCACGCAACGAAAGGGCGGTTCGCAAAATGGACATAGATGAAGATGAGATGATGATGCTGATAGTCGGCCTGATTGGTGCCGCGCTCAGCCTCCGGTTTCAGTTCACGGGTTGGACCAGTATTCCCGTAGGCCGCTCGCTTGGGGCGCGTTTTCCTTTCCTGATGGCGAAACCCCTGTGCGTGGCTTTGCTGATCGTTCCCGCCTTGCTGCTCTGGTCCGATCCCGAAGTGAAGGCCAGCGGCGTCTATCTCACCTTGCTCACCGCCAATGGTTTCCTTTGGCTTTACCTCTCCAAGAAAGCGATGGCCCTCACGGGCGTCAGTTTCGATGTGGATGTGCAGGAGAACAACAACCGTGCTGCGGGTCTGGCTCTGGCCGGGGGGTTGATCGGCATCTCGTTCATCTACTGCGGCTCCAATGTGGGCACCGGCCCCTCGCTCTGGAACAACGTCTTCTCAGTGATCGTCGGGACCATCGGTTTCTTCCTCTGGTGGATGATCTTTGAAGGCAGCGGCCACATCTCCCGTGCCGTCACCGAAGATCGTGATACCGCAGCAGGTCTGCGCCTCGCCGGAATGCTCATCGCCCTCGGCCTCATCTGCGGACGCGCCGTGGCGGGCAATTGGGAATCACCCGAGGCCACGGTGAGAGATTACATCGTGGATAGCTGGTTTTGCGTTGCCTTGATGCTGGTTGGGATTCCCTGGGAGCGCCGCTTGCATCCCACGCCTGCCGCCTACCAGCGCGATGTCTTGCAGTGCGGTTTCGCTCCTGCGCTCGTATACATCGCTATGGCCGCAGCATGGGTGTGGCATCTCGGCTGGTGGGAGGGCGCAGGATGAACGCCTCCGTAGCAACCCCAGAGATTTCCGAGCGGCAAAGCACGTTTCAACCCTTGGCAGCCGGCGAACGCCTCTCTGCCGAAGTGTTTCACCGCATCCGCCGCACGATGCTGCTCGATGGTTGCAAGTGGGACCCGCAAGTCGGCGACGTCAGCACGCTCGCGCCATTCCCGCTCTACATCTCCTCATCCGAATGGGGCACGCTCACCGGCATGGCGGAAAGCCTTTCCGCCGAGACACTCGCTGCGGAAACGGAGATTCTGCATCGCCCGGAACTCCTGAAACGCCTCAGCCTGCCCGGCTCCATCCGCAAGGTTTTGCAATCATCGCCAGCGCTGACGCCCGCCGCTGCTCGCGTGATGCGCTTTGATTTTCATCCCACCACGGAAGGCTGGCGCATCTCCGAGGTGAACAGCGATGTGCCCGGCGGCTATTGCGAAAGCTCTCTGTTCACCTCACTCATCAGTGAACAATTCCCGGGCACCAAACCCACGGGGAATCCCGGTGACGCCGTGGCCGATGCGATCATCGCCGCGACCAGGCCGGGAGCTCGCATCGCGATGCTCACTGCGCCCGGTTACATGGAGGACCATCAGGTCGTTTCCTATGTGGCGAAGTGCCTGCGTGCCCGCGGCTGCCAGACCTATCAGGCGAAACCATCCCAGCTCACTTGGCGCGAAGGGCATGCTTATCTGCCGCCGCAAATATGCCACGAGCGCGTGGATGGCATCTTCCGTTTTCATCAGGCGGAGTGGCTGGCGCAATTGCCGCGTCGCAGCGGTTGGGAACATTTCTTTCGCGGCGGCCAAACGCCCGTGACCAATCCCGGCACCGGCATCATCGCCGAGAGCAAACGCTTCCCGCTCGTCTGGGATGACCTTCGCACACCGCTGCCTATGTGGCGTCAGTTGCTCCCGGAAACACGCGATCCGCGCGAAGTTCCTTGGCGCACAGATGATAGCTGGCTCGTCAAAGCCGCCTTCTGCAACACCGGCGATGCCGTATTCGGCACCGCGCAGCAGACGACTCGCGAATGGCAACGGGCAAAATGGAATGTGCGCTTCTTCCCCAACGATTGGGTGGCACAACGCCGTTTTGATTCCGTGCCGCTCGCCACGCCCGATGGCGATCGCCATGTCTGCCTCGGTGTTTACACCGTGAATGGCCGCGCTGCCGGTGCCTATGTGCGGATGGCGCAGAAACCGTTGATTGATTTTGCGGCGTATGACGTCGCCTTGCTTGTTCGGGATTGAAGATGAAAAGATCAGAGATATATGACGCTTGGGCACCAGCCCATGGCTTTTGGTCGCCTTGGGTGAAGCCGGTCCTCTTTGCCTGGATGGAAGATAACCTCACTCAGCCCACGCAATTCGAGCGCTATTGGGATTTGAGCTGGCTGCCCGAAGTCCCCCCCGGCACGGCATTCGTCGTCGATCTGCCCAGCACCGATGGCATTTCGCTCGGCCTTACCATGGCCCCCTTGGGCTATCGGCCCATCCCTTTGTATAATGCCCTGCCGGGAGGGATTCACCGTGAAGCAGTGGACACTGCTCCCATCGCCTCAGCCTTGCACTATGCCGCCGAGACTCTGGGAAAACTCAACCTGCGACCCGATGCCCCGCCGGTTTTCCTGCTGGATGCGAATCGTCGCGGCCCTGAAATGATTTCTGACTTCGTGCGTTTTGATAATCGCTCCGTCAGCTTCACCACCGATTTTCCTTCGACGAATTATCTCCTCGCGCACGGCATCAAGTTCGTGGTGCTGATCCAGTATCACGCGGGCCAGCCGCAACCGGACCTCGCTCACACCTTGCGCCGCTGGCAGGAGGAAGGCGTGAATATCTATGCCAAAGCCGCCGAGGACAACTCTCCCATCACACCGTTGACCGTGAGCAAACCTTCGCGGTTCGGCCTGTTCTGGCACCGCGCCCTGACGATGCTCGGCATGAAACGCGATCGCTTGGGCGGCTACGGCGGCTATCTGGCTGAAGAGTCAGCCGGTGGATAAAATGTTTCCCGCATTCAAAAGATTTGGAGTCATCGCTTAGGTGCGTGCCAGAGGCACGCAGTGAAGGTAGCCGTGGGTGAAGCGAAGCGGAGCCCACGGTAGCAGGAAGAAAGTGCGATTGCGTCGCGTAGCGACGCTGTGATGATGGAACTTAGGGGACCAAGCCTCACTAGGTGCCGCTGTTACAGCATTGGTGCTTCGTCAATAACCCCGCACCAGAGGTCGGGGTGGTCCTTTCCTTGAACTTTGAGCTTTGAACTTTGAGCTTCTCCTATTTTCCTTTGGGGAGAATCGAAATGATCACCCACCACTACCTCGCCTGCGATCTCGGCGCCGAAAGCGGCCGCCTCATGCTCGGCTCCTTGCACGACGCGCGGTCGTCGCACGACGGGCGTATCACCCTCGAAGAGATCCACCGCTTCCCCAATCCCGTTCAGCGCGTTGGCGAATCCCTCCACTGGGACATCCCCCAGCTTTTCAATGAACTAAAAACCGGCCTGCGCCTCGCCGCCGCACGCAAGCTCCCCATCGCCAGCATCAGCACTGATTCCTGGGGACTCGACTACGTCCTGTTGGATGCCAAGGGCGAACTCATTCCGCCCACCTTTCATTACCGGGACCCGCGCACCGCGCGTGGCGTCGAACGCGTCTTCTCGCTGACGAAATGGGAAAATGTCTTCGCGGAAACCGGCATCCAGTTCATGCCCATCAACTCCCTCTACCAACTCGCCGCCGAATCTCCCGAGCGTTTGCGCAGCGCCCGCCTGCTCCTCAGCGTGGCCGACGCCTTCAACTATTTCCTCAGCGGCAACGCCACCGTGGAAGAATCCATGGCCAGCACCTTTCAACTCTACAATCCCCGCACGCGTGCCTGGTCAGATTACCTCATCAATTTATTAAACCTGCCGCGCAGTATCTTCCCCCAAGTCGTCAGCTCCGGCACCAATCTCGGCCCCATCAAGCACGACCTCGCCGCAGAACTGTCGCTCAAAAGCCTCCAAGTCATCGCCACCTGTTCGCACGATACCGGAGCCGCTGTCGCCGCCGTGCCCGCTCGCGGCCAGAACTGGGCCTACCTCAGCTCCGGCACGTGGTCCCTGCTCGGCGTGGAGCTCAATCGCCCCGTGCTCACCGACCTCTGTCGTACCCACAATTTCACCAATGAACTCGGCTACGGCGGCACCACGCGCCTCCTGAAAAACATCGTCGGCCTCTGGGTGATTCAGGAGTGCCGCCGCCAATGGGCAGCTGAAGGCAACGACATCGATTACGGCACCCTCACGAAACTCGCCGCCGATGCGCCGCCCTTCAGCGCCCTGCTCGATCTCACCGACCCGCGCTTCGTCGCCCCCGGTGAGATGCCCACGAAGATCGCCGCCTTCTGCCGTGAAACCAAACAGCCCGAGCCCGTCACGCCCGGTGCCATCACCCGCTGCGTCTTGGAAAGCCTCGCGCTGATGTATGACCGCACCCTGCGCCACGCCGAAGCCGTCTCGGGATTGAAAACCGAAGTCCTCCACATTGTCGGCGGTGGCAGCCAAAATCGCCTCCTGAACCAATTCGCCGCCAACGCCACCAATCGCACCGTCATTGCTGGACCTGTCGAAGCCACCGCCCTCGGCAACATCATCGTCCAAGCCATCACCCTCGGCCATATCCCCTCACTCGCCACCGCTCGCGAACTAATCGCCACGTCATTTGCAGTAGAGACGTACCAACCCGTGGATACAGCCGCGTGGCAATCCGCCGCTCGTAAGCTTGAAAGATTCTTGAAGTCGTAAAGCGCCGTCAAAATGGAGCGAGGCCCGTAAATCGTCCTTCAAAAATCGTAAATCTACCTGGCCGTTTCCCCTCTCAAAAACTCCGGCATCAACCTCACCGGCTTCACCGGTTTCGCACCACGCTCCAGCACCTGCACCAGCGCCTCGCCCACCTTCCGCGCGAACTGCTGCGGTCGGCTCGTATAGCGCGCCAGCATCGGCACCACATGTTGCAGATACGGATCTTCATCCCGGCTGATCAACGCGATGTCCTGCGGCACCTTGAAACCCCGCCGTTGCAGATGCGTCAGCACCGTGAGCGCATGCGCTGACCGCGCGATCAGAAATGCCGTGGGCGCTTCCGCCAGTGCCAGCAGCCGGTCCACCTTCGCGCACACGCCCGCCACCGTCGCATCATGCCGCACGATCTTCACCTCGCCCTTCACCGCTCCTTCGCGAAAACCATCTTCACTCTCCTGGTCGCCCGGACAACCACTCGACGGCAACAGCAACGCCAACCGCTTATGCCCGTGCCCGCTGAACCACTGCGCCGCATGGCGACACGCCGCCCGATAATCCACATCCACTGAGGGCAACGGATCATCCGCCGGACATGAGCCCACCACCAGCGCCGGAATCTTGTGCTTCGCAAACCATCGCTGCATCGGCTCCGTGGAAAGAAACAGCACCCACGCGGCCGAGGGATGACTCTGCACCAGTTCCTCCCACGCCCGCTCCGCCCGCGCATGATACGCCGAAGGCCGCACTACCAGCTCCATACCCAACCGCAGCTCCGCCAGCCGCACCCGCAATTCATTGATCCAGAACAAAACCATCGGCGGCACCTCATCCAGCGGATGCGGCGAAAGCAGGCAAATCGACTTCGGCACACTATTGCGACTCGTCTTCCGTTTGCCTTGAATGGCAATCGTCTCCCTCCGTTTGCCATGTGCCGTATGCAGCAGCCCATCCTTCTCCAATTGCGCCAGTGCTGCCCGCAACGTCGGCCGGCTCACGCGCAACTGCTCCGCAAGTAATCGCTCACCCGGCAACGCCCCCGGCCAGCGCCCCGCCACCAGCCCTTCACGCAAAATACGTGCGGTCTGCGTGACGAGCGAAACCCGCTCCGGCAGCGGCAACGCCGCATGAGTAAACGACAATGCTTTCATGGTCTGACTGGTCAAAGGACTTGACCAGCAGCATGTCGTTGCCGATACCAGACGCAAGCCAACAATGACACCCATGCACCCGCTGCCGCACGCCGACCTCCTCCAGCTCAAACGCTGGAACACCCCCACCATCTACAACGGCTGGGAACAGCTCACCAAACACAACGCCGCCCGTGATGCCTTCAATCTGGAGGAAACCCGCGATTTTATGCCGCAGATGGGACCGATGGTCGGTTACGCCGTCACCGTCGTCATCGAACCCAGCAACGCCTCCCACAAACAAAACGCCAGCGCCTGGGCCGACTACCGCCGTTATGTCGCCAGTGTGGAGAGCCCCAAGATCGTCGTCGTGCAAGACCTCGATAAGCCGAATGTCATCGGCGCCTTCTGGGGCGAGGTGAACAGCAACGTCCACAAAGCCCTCGGCTGCGTCGGCACCATCACGGATGGCGGCATCCGCGATCTCGATGAGATGAACAATGCCGGTTTCAAAGCTCTCGCCCGACGCCTCTGCGTCGGCCACGCCCACTCCACGCCCGTCCGTTGGAACTGCTCCGTCGAAGTCTTCGGCCGTAAAGTCGAACCCGGCCAGCTCATCCACGCGGACAAGCACGGCTTCCTCGCCATCCCCTTCGGTGAAGAAGCCGGGCTCCTCGATGCCGCGCGCTTCATGGACAGCAACGAATGCGAGACCCTCATCCCCGCCGCCCGCGGCAGCACCGGCAGCAGCACAGATGAGATCATCGAAAAACTAGCCCGCGCCGGAGCCGAATTCGGCGCCAACGCGAAGGCCAAATTTCAGCGCGGCGGCGAATGGAAGTAAGAATAGTAGCAGCCGACCTGAGGAGGCTCTGGCTGAGATTGTCAGAACCTCCGCCACGCTTCTCTCTCGCCGCTTGAACCTGGAAATCTGTCAACTACCGAGAGGTTGACCGCCTTTCTGTTTGCTTTAGCATCCAGCCATCAAGACACAGCTGCCACCGCGAAATCTTTTCCGGTGGTGCTGTCACTTGTTTGCTGAATCATGAAAAGCCGTATCCTTAGTGTTGTGCTGGCCTGTCTCGGGCTCTCATTTTCCCCAGCCTCCGCCCAAACCACGACGAACAAGCCCGCCGCCAAACCAGCCGCCAAGCCCGCTCCGGTAGTTGAGCGAAAAGCACCACCTTACATCATCCTGAAGGTGGACGATCTGCGGAATAACGGCGGCAAAGTCCATCCCCGCTGGCAAAAGTTCGTGGATTTCACCGCCGAGCGGAAGATCAAATCCGCCATCGGCATCATCTGCGACTCCTTGGAAAAAGATGATCCGAAATACTTTCAATGGCTGAAAGACGAGCACGCCAAGGGCCTCATCGAGTTCTGGAATCACGGCTACAATCACAAGGAATGGGAAGTGGACGGCAAGAAGGTGCAGGAGTTCAAAGGCCCCAGTTACGAGGATCAGAAAAAGAATCTCCTGCGTTGCAATGAGCTCGCGAAGCAAAAGCTGGGCTTCACCTTTCCCGCCTTCGGCGCGCCCTTCAACGCCATTGATGCCAACACGGCCAAGGCTCTCTTGGACGACCCGGACACCACCATCTGGCTTTACGGCGACCTGAAGAATTCCGCAGGCAAGATCGTCATGGACCGTGTCGGCTCCGTGAACATCGAAGCCCCGACCTTTGTTCCCAGCCTTCAGAAATTCAAGGCCGGCTACGCCTTGAATCCCACCCGCGATTACTTCGTCATTCAAGGTCACCCCGCACAATGGACGGATGAACGCTTTGCCCAATTCGTCGAGCTCATCGATTTCCTCGTGCAGGAAAAGGCCGTGTTCGTCACGCCTTCCGAATATGTGAAGCTCAAAGGCCTGAAGCCCACCGTCGCTCCGAAGAAATAATTTCCCATCTCCTAAAACACACACAGTCATTATGCGTTTACGTATCCCCCTGTTCTCGCTGGCGCTATTCGCCGCCAGTCTCTCCGCCCATGCGGATGCCAGGCTCGCCAGCATCTTCGGCGACAGCATGGTCCTCCAGCGCGATCAAAAGCTTCCCGTCTGGGGTTGGGCCTCGCCCGGTGAAGCCGTCTCCGTGCAACTGGACAGCCAAACCGCTGTCTCCACCACTGCCGATGCCGCTGGCAAATGGCGCGTAGAACTCCCCCCGCAAAAGGCTGATGGCAATGCCCGCACCTTGACCGTGAAGGCGAAAAACACGCTGACGCTGAAAGATGTGCTCGTGGGTGAAGTGTGGTTGTGCTCCGGTCAGTCGAACATGGAGTGGACGGTCAACAACAGCGAGAATGCTCAACAAGAGATCGCGGCCGCCAATTATCCCACCATCCGCCATATCAAGGTGCCGCTGAAGCCCGCCAGCGTGCCGCAGGATGAGTTTAAAGCCTCTTGGCAAGTTTGCTCACCACAAACAGCGGGTAATTTCACTGCCGCCGGTTACTTCATGGCGCGCAAGCTCCAGAAGGAGTTGGGCGTACCCATCGGCCTGATCAACTCCTCCTGGGGCGGCACACGCATCGAGCCGTGGACACCGGTTTCCGGTTTTGCTGATTTGCCGATGCTGAAAGACATCCATCAGCAAGTTCTCAAGACGTTGCCGGATAACCCGCAATATCAGCAGAAGCTCAAGCAACACCTGGACGCCGTGGACAAATGGAGCGCCGATGCCAAGGCCGCCCTCGCGGCGAACCGCCCCGTTTCAGCTTCGCCGGCTTTCCCGGCGGATCTCGCTCCGCTCACTTCCCAGCAATCTCCCACCACGCTGTTCAACGCGATGATCAATCCCTTTGTGGGCTTCGCGATGCGCGGTGCCATCTGGTATCAGGGCGAATCCAACCATGGTGAAGGCATGCTCTATACCGAGAAGATGAAGGCGCTCATCCAGGGCTGGCGCAACATCTGGGGCATCGGCGAGTTCCCGTTCCTCTACGTGCAGATCGCTCCTTACAAGTATGGTGCGGAAGATCCGAATGTGCTCGCCACGTTCTGGGAGGCACAAAGCGCCGCGCAAGCCATCCCGAACACCGGCATGGTCGTCACCACGGACATCGCCAACTTGAACGACATCCATCCCAAGAACAAACAGGATGTCGGCCTGCGCCTCGCACTGCTCGCGTTGAAGAACACTTACGGCAAGAGCGATGTGGTGGCGAACGGTCCGAAATTCAAATCGCTCAAGACGGAAGGCGACACCCTGCGCGTAACCTTTGCGAACACGGCGGGCGGATTGAAATCCCGCGATCAGAAGCCGCTCACGTGGTTCGAGATCATCGGGCCGGAAACGGATTTCACCAAGGCGACCGCGGTCATCGATGGTGATTCCGTCATCCTCTCGGCCCCGAATGTGAAGAACCCTGTCGCGATGCGCTTTGCCTGGCACAAAGATGCCGAGCCGAATCTGGCGAATGGTGCCGGATTGCCCGCCGAAACGTTCCGCGCCGGTGAGGTGCCGAAAATGGATTATCTCACCCTAAAAGTCGCTGAGGCCAGTGGCTACAAGCTCGTCTATGACCTGGACCTCGCCAAACTCGGCACGAACTTCAAATATGACGTGGACAACTCGGCCTCGCTCAAAGGCGAATTTGACCGCGTTGCCTACTTCCTCGAACTCCGTGGACCGGATGGCATCACCTACTCCTACGTGTCCATGGACGCGTTCACTTCGGATCTCAAGAAGGTGGGTATTCCGACGGTGGCTTCGGGCGCGAAATTCCAGACGCTGGTGAAGAACGCGAATGTCATCTCCAACGTGAAGGACATTCCGAATGGAACCTTTGCCGGTGATTGCAACATCGAGTTCTGGCCCCACAACTACGATCCACCGAACACGTCGAAGACTCCGGGCGCATCCGACTCGGTGTATGATGCGGGCGACCAGTTCTCCGATCCGGCGGATGGCTATGGCTCCATGCAGATCCATAACTTCAAGGCCAGGCAAACGCTCTTCGCCATCAACAACTGGAAAGCAGGCGGCGGTGCCAATATCGGCATCGGCAACAGCACGGGCGAGACTCGCGACTGGACGTTCGTAGCCAACGCCAGCTCCTACAGCCAGAAACGCCTGCGCGTGCTGGTGCGAATGAAGTAGGCGGGCGGGTTGCACCCGCGGGCCTATTGGGAAAACCAAAGGGCAATCACATTTATCCGGCAGGCTTCGGCCTGCCGGATTTTTTATTCACCGACCAATGTCGAAATCGGAAATGCAGTGCCGTTAGGCACGACTCGACGGTAGCCATGGGTGAAGCATATGCGTAACCCATGGACCACCGGTTTTCAAAAAACCGCGTCACGTAGTGACGCCTGATTTCCTTCGGTTCGCCATATCGTCGGCTTGAGCCAAATACTGGTTAAGAAATTTGACCAGTAAGGTCGCCTTGTTTAAATGCACCTCGGATTTCAACCTCCAGCATGCACTCACTATTCTCGGTCTTGAAACGCGCCGGGCTGTTTCTTTATCTCGCCTGTCTGATTGCCTGCGCCCCCGGCCTCCAAGCCGCCGAAACCATCACCGCCGAGGTCTGCATTTACGGCGGCACCTCCGGCGGCGTCTCCGCTGCGGTGCAAGCGGCGCGTATGGGCAAGAAGACCATTCTTGTCGAACCCGGCAAACATCTCGGCGGCATGACCTCCGGCGGTTTGGCTGCGGTAGATATCGGCGATCCGCGTTCGGTCGGTGGCATTGCCCGCGAATATTTCACCCGCCTCGTTGCCACCTACGGCCAAACACTCGTTTGGGACAAACCGTTTGAGAGCAAGGCAGGTGGCGGTCCGGCTACGGGTGGTGCGTATTCCATCGAGCCACACGTCGCCGAAAAAGTTTTCACGGACATGGCCAAGGAAGCGGGCGTAACCGTTTACTTCAACGCCCGCCTCGCCAAGGTGCAGAAGCAAGGCGCGCGCATCACGGAATTCATCACCGAAGATGGCCGCACTTTCCGCGCTCAGATGTTCATCGACACCACCTACGAAGGCGACCTGATGGCCAAGGCGGACGTTACCTACACCGTAATCCGCGAGGGAAATACGAAGTATGGGGAGACCTACAACGGCATTCACTACACCGAAAAATATATACCACGCACCGATCATAAGAAGCCGGGTGCGAATGGTCGTGTGCCCGGCGGCCAAGGCGTCTGGGATCGCGATCTGCCGCTCGATCCTTACATCATTCCCGGCAACCCAGCCAGCGGTCTGCTGCCACTCGTGCAAGCCGGTGATCCCGGCAAGCAAGGCGATCCCGCGCCGGGAGTGCAAGCCTATTGCTATCGTCTCTGCTTGACCACGAATGCCAATCGTATCCCCATCGCCGCCCCACTCGGCTACGACCCAAAGCGCTATGAACTTGTCGCCCGCTTCATCGAAGGTTGCGTGAAGCTGGGCGATGACATGGACCTCCGCTGGTTCTCAAAATACGATCCGCTGCCGAATGGGAAGTTCGATTTTAACACCGCCACCTTCGGCGGAAATCTGCCGGGGATGAACTGGGAATGGCCGGACGCCACCTACGCCCGCCGTGAACAGATCGCCAAGGAGCATGAGAACTATCATCGCGGCCTGCTCCACTTCCTCGCCATCGATCCGCGCGTGCCGGTGAAGGTTCGTGAGGAAATGAAACGCTTCGGTCTACCAGCGGATGAATTTCAAGATACCGGCGGCTGGCCGCACCAGATTTACGTGCGCGAAGCCCGTCGCATGGTCTCCGATCTGGTCCTCACGGAACATCATACGTTCGGTCGTGAGATCGCTCCGCGCTCCATCGGCCTGGGCTCCTATGGCACGGATACGCATGAGATCCGGCGCATCGTTAAAAACGGCGTCGTCATCCGCGAAGGCAAGACGGCTGGCGGCCGTGACGGCTTCGGGCCATATCAGATCGGCTACAGCGCGATAGTCTCCAAGGCTGGCGAATGCGAAAATCTCTTCGTCACCTTCGCCCTCTCCGCCAGTCACACTGCGTTCAGCAGCATCCGCATGGAACCCGTCTTCATGATCACCAGCCAATCCGCCGCCACTGCTGCCTGCCTGGCGCTGGACGCCAAAGTGCAGGTGCAGAAAGTGGACCAGTCCAAACTCCGTGAACGCTTGCTGGCGGACAAACAAGTGCTGGAATGGAACCAGCCGAAGCCGCTGAAAAAGAAGTAGACGGTGGATAGTTGATTGTGCTGACAAGCGGTTGCGATATGTGCATGATACGTTCATGCTCAGCACACGAAACAATTCTGCCGTGTCTTGTCCTTTAAATTGGGCATTGCTTCATTCCTCCGTCGTTCGGATTTCGTCATTGGTCATTGCCCTGCTGTTAGCCAGCCTCGCCTCCGCCGCCACCAAACCCAACGTCGTCCTCATCCTGGCCGATGACCTCGGTTGGACGGATCTGAAATGTTACGGCAGCGATCTTTACCAGACACCGCACATCGACAAGCTGGCGAAGGACGGTATGAAGTTCACGCAACATTACTCCGCGTGCACCGTTTGTTCACCCACTCGAGCGGCGATTCTTACAGGGAAATATCCGGCGCGCACGCACATCACCGACTGGATTCCGGGCCTGCCGCCCGAGAACCCCAAACTGCTCGTGCCAGACTGGACGAAGTATCTGCCGCGTGAAGAAGCGAATCTCGGCAAGGTTTTCAAGGCGGCTGGTTATACCACGGCCAGCATCGGCAAATGGCACTTGGGCAATGAAGAGTATTACCCTGAGAAACAGGGCTTCGACCTCAACATCGCCGGCACAGACAAACCGGCTCCCCCCAGCTACTTCGCTCCGTGGAAAATCCCCACGCTGTCCGAAAGCAAAGACGGCACGCACCTCACGGATCGACTCGGCGATGAGGCGGTGAAATTCATCGAGCAGAACAAGGACAAGCCGTTCTTTCTCTATATGCCGCATTTCGCCGTGCATACCCCCATTCAGGGTCGCGCTGACCTCGTGGAAAAGTATCGGGCCATGAAACGTTCCGATCTCGTCCAGAGCAATGCGCTCTATGCTGCCTTGGTGGAAGGCATGGACAACACCGTCGGCCAGGTGCGTCAGAAACTGGAGGAGTTGAAGTTGACGGAAAACACCATCGTCATCTTCACGTCGGACAATGGCGGGCGCGTGCCGACGACATCCAATCACCCCCTGCGTGTCGGCAAAGGCTCCTGCTACGAAGGCGGCACGCGCGTGCCCCTCATCATCTCCTGGCCCGGCGTCACCAAGCCCGGCAGCGTGAATCAAACGCCTGTCATCAGCATGGACTATTACCCGACCTTGCTAGAGATCTGTGGCATCAAGGGCGCTGCGCCTGTCGATGGCCTAAGCTTCGTCCCGCTTTTGCGCGGCAATGGCCAACTCAAACGCGATGCCCTCTTCTGGCATTATCCGCACTACCAGCATTATCAATTGGGCGGCACCACGCCCTACGGGGCCATCCGCGAAGGAGATTTCAAATTGATTGAATTTTTCGACGACATGCGGGTCGAACTTTACAACCTGAAGGACGACCTCGGAGAAAAGAAAGACCTGGCCCAGCTCATGCCCGAAAAAGTAACTCAACTGCGCGAACGCCTGCATGCCTGGCGCAAGGAAGTCGGCGCGCAAATGCCCACCAAAAACCAGGCCTACGACCCCACCCGTCCGGAGAACCCGCCAAAAGCCGCGCCGAAGAAGGCATAACCCCGTTTCTATGAAGTTAAAAAGCTCACCATTCATCGCCCTCCTCTGTGCCGGTCTGGCCGTCACTATTTCTGTTCAAGCCGCTGATTGGCAAAAACAGGCGCTCGAAGACGCCAAGCAGGACCGCACCAATATCCCTTACGACGGCAAGACACCGAACAAGCTCGTGTGTGACACCACTCTCCGCGAGATGCCGGATGGCTCTTGGATGCTCTTTATGCTGGCGGGCGATGATTTCGAGCCTTCTCCAAAAAACTATACCGGCATCACCCGGAGCACAGACCAGGGCAAGACGTGGTCAGCACTACAACCCTTCGATGTCGGCCTGCCCCGCGAAGGCAAAACGGTCGGCCAAGGCCCGACGGAATTGATGATCTACAAAGGGCGCGCCACGCTATTCTTCTCCACGCATTCGCAGACCTGGGGCAAGGACTGGAAATCCTGGATGATGCACAGCGACGATTCTGGCAAGACGTGGAGCAAGCCCGAGCCGATGCCCGGCCGCCTCGCGAACTTCACCTTCATCCGCAATCACATCGTTACCAAAGATGGTCGCATCCTCCTGCCCTTCCAGCATTACGAAGGCCCGCCCGCGGGCACTCCGCCACCTGAGGCCGAAGAGAAGCCCTGGCACAAGACGCTCTTTCACTATGTGAGCAATCCGCGCAACGGCGTGCTCATGAGCAAGGATGGCGGCAAGACCTGGACCGAGCATGGCGATATCCGCATCACCACCGATGACCGCTACCATGGCTGGGCCGAGAACAACATCGTGGAGCTGGCCGATGGCCGCATCGCCATGATCATCCGCGCCGACCGCCTCGGTGGCGTGCTGTTCTATGCGGAGTCGAAGGATGGCGGCAAGACGTGGCCCGAGTTCGCCACCAAAACGGATATTCCTAACCCCGGTTCCAAAGCCACGCTCTATTCGCTGGGCGGCGACAACGTCGCCATCCTGCACAATCCGAATCCCAAGCAACGCAGCCCGATGGCGCTGTGGATCAGCTTCGACGGCATGAAGACCTGGCCGTATCAACGCGTCTTGCAGGCGGAGTCCGTTGATGGACCGAAAGGTCGCATGAATTATCCCGATGGTTTCGTGAGCAAGGACAAGCAATGGCTGCACTTCGCCTTCGACGACAACCGCCATCGCGCGGTCTATTACGGCGCCAAGCTGCCGCCCCTCAAGTAAGTGTCACAACGTTGAAGAAGTATGCGCTTCCCGTTTTCACGTAGTTTGCTGCTATCGGCTTTACTGTCGTTCAACACAGTTGCTCATGGTGCGGATAAGATTTTGCCACCTGATTGGAACCCCAAGCAGGCGGCGGACAAAGTGATGCAGGGGCTCATGAACGTAAGCGCCCCAAAGGTCAAAGGCGCGCATGATGCCGAGTTCGCCATCGTCGGTGACAAAGCGTACATCGTGGCGGAGGCAAATGATATTCAAGGCGGGGAAAACCCGGAATGGCCATATATTTATGTCGCGCTGTCGGTGGTGAATCTCAAGACATCGAAGCTGGAGCGGGTAATGACTTTTGCGCATGGTGAAGCGGTTTTTGCGAATGAGAAATTACCGGTGGGAGCGTGCTTTGCACCTCGTATCATCCAGAAAGATGAGCAGACCCTGCGTTGCTACTTCGCCAGTGAGGAGCCGAAGAAACGGCAGACCCAGATCTGGTTCATCGATTACGATCTGAAACGCGGACTCTTCGCGAACACCATTCACAAGGTAAAGCTCAAGACGGCAGCAGGCACATTTGACATGCAGCCGCAGTATTTCTATCAAGACGCCCAAGCCCGAGGCTTCCAGCGTTCACCTGCAGATTACGGTCTCTACATCTTCGATTCGTTCAAGGTCATCGAAGGTAAAACCTACGTCACGCTGAACAACTTTCCGGGTGGTCAGAATGCGCTGGCCACGCTGAACAATGAGTTGGATACGTTCGAGGTGCTGGGGCATTTCAATGAGCCGGGCACGATGAAGCTCACTGAGTCAGCGGCGCATCGGCTGCCAGATGGCACATGGCTGGCGATCTGCCGGCAGGAGGGCGGGAACCGGAACTATACGTTCGCAACCAGTCCGGACGGTAAGACGTGGTCAGTGAATACGCATCGCGCTTTCGTGCCGAACGGCACCAGCTCCAAACCGACCTTGGACAAGTTCAAGGGCGTTTACTATCTGGGCTGGCAGGAGGCGACGACGATCAATGGAGTGAGCCGCAGCGTGTTCAATATCGATGTGTCTCACGATGGGAAACAGTGGGAGCGGAAGTATCGTTTTGAAACGGAGAAGTCCTTTCAGTATCCCGCGTTTCATGATTACGAAGGAGCAATTTATTTGACGGTGACGCAGGGGGATGTGGACGCGAGCCGGAAGGAACGGATTACGTTTGGAAAATTGGAGTAAATCCCACTCACAGTGATATTGAAATGAGTGGTGATTGACACTTGATGGTTATTTTAATAATCAACGGCATGTCGTTTTCATTCCGTTCAAAATCGTTGTTGGTGTTGTGCTTTATTGCTGTTTCCCAAGGGTTGTCAGGTGCCGCCACGTTCACCGAAAATTTTAGCAGCGGTGCCTTTGGCGCCTTGCGTTGGAACCCGGCCCAGACGATGGGCAATGGTTTGGTGGGGGTCAGCAATCAAAGGGCCGAGTTCACCGTTTCCAGTGCCGGTGTGGATGGAGATGCGGTGTTTCGGACATGGCGGGGCCCGCTGCCCGTGGATAAAAACTGGGAGGCAACGCTGACCGTCAACAACACCCATTCCCCCGCCGCATTTGAGGCCAACAGTTCCATGGGCTTGGTGCTGCAGCATCCGGTGACGGAAGAGCGGCTGTACGTGGAGTTATATGCCTGGCGAAACGGCGGCGTGGAGCGCGGTTTTCTTTCTTCCCTGGAGACCGATGAAGACATATTTGGCGAAGTGGACACGATGGTTGCCAGTGCCACGCTGGCGTATGTGCGGTTGAGTTACAACTCCACCACCAAGGTCGTGACCGCGAGTTATGATCCAGATGGCCCCGGCACAACGTTCAGTTGGGTCGCTCATGCTACGTTTGGTCTCGGCGGCACGGGAGGGAACACCGCCAACCGTAATTGGAATCTCGCTCCTGCTAACAAATTTACGCTGTGCATCGGAACCTACGCGGAGATGACTACGGTGGGCGCTGGCACCGTGTGGGCAGATGACTTCACCCTTTCCATCCCGGACTATGTGGCACCTGCGATGACCCTGGCCTTGGGAACTTCCGATGTGCAGATTTCCTGGCCATCGGCGGAAAGCGTTTTCAAACTGGAAAGCTCCTCTTCCCTCTCACCTGCCGTTTGGTCACCGGTCGCCACCAGTCCGCAACTGACGGGAGCAAACTACACGGTCACCCTGGCCAAACCGGCAGCCACTACTTTCTGGCGATTGAGCTATTGATGGGCAGCGGCTGAGATGCCCGGGAAATCGGCAATAAATTCTGCTGCCAAGTCAGGCGCGCAGCATTAAGCTGGATTCATAGCACCTATGAAAACCCGTTTGTTCGCCCTGGCTGGCCTCTTGCTTTTACTGGTTAGCTCCACGCTGCCGATGGATGCGGCGGAGGTGAAAACCGTGCGCCTGCTCACGGTGGGCAACAGCTTCTCACAGAACGCTACCCGTCATCTAACGAATCTGGCGGAAGCGGGCGGACACAAGCTCATCCATCGGCCGATCGTGGTGGGCGGGGCTTCGATGGAATTGCATGCGAAGAAGTTCCAGAACTTTGAAGAAGATCCGAAACTGACGAATGGTTACTACTCCTCGAAGAAGAGCCTGAAACAGCTTCTGCTTGAGGACAAATGGGACTACGTGACCATCCAGCAGGCGAGCATCAAGAGCCATGACCTCAAAACGTATCAGCCGTTCGCCGGGCAATTGAAGGATTACATCAAGCAGCATGCCCCGCAGGCCCAGTTGCTCGTGCATCAGACGTGGGCCTATCGCGTGGATGATCCGCGGTTCAAAGTGGCCAAGCCGAAGGAGGGCGAGCCGAAGACGCAGGCGGAGATGTATGAGGGGCTTTCCAAAGCTTACAAGACGATCACGGCGGAATTGGGCGCCAAACGGCTTCCGGTGGGGGATGCGTTTTACATGGCAGATACGGATACCAAGTGGAGTTTCAAAGAGGACACGAAGTTTGATGCGAAGAAGGCGGAGGAACCGGCGTTGCCGGATCAGACGCATTCATTGCACGTGGGCTGGCGCTGGACGAAGAAGGGAGACAAGACGACGCTGGGCATGGACGGGCATCATGCCAATCTGGCGGGTGAATACCTCGGCGCTTGCGTCTGGTATGAAGTGCTTTTTGGTGAAAGCGCGATCGGGAACAAGTTCATTCCCAAAGGTCTGGATGCGGAGTATGCAAAATTCCTGCAGGAAACGGCGCATAAGGCAGTGATGAAAGCCAAGGAAGAGAAGAAGGCGCAGCTTGATGGTCAACGTCTGGGCCTGATTTATCGCGAGGAACTGGCGGCGGCAACCAACTGATGAACATAGACGGCTTTCAACCAATATCGCGGCGGCAGGCCTTGCTTGGCATGGCAGGCACGCTATGTCTGGCTGGGGGTTCAATGTTCGCGGCGGAACCAACCAAGCCTTCATGGAAGCATGAGGAATTGCGACGCGTCCCGGCGGCAGAAGCAAATCAGGGCGTGGCGACTGATGGGGACTTTTTCTACGCGATTACGAACAAGGCAATCGGGAAGTATCGGAAGGATACGGGGGAGAAGGTGGCCAACTGGACTGCGGCAAAGGGTGAGCCTTTCATCCATCTCAATGCCGGAATCGTGCATGAGGGGAAACTCTACTGCGCGCACTCGAATTTTCCTAAGGTGCCTATGGTGAGTTCGGTGGAGACGTGGGATGCGGCGACTTTGAAGCATGTGGGGCGGCATGATTTCGGGCAGTTCATCGGGTCATTCACGTGGTTGGATCGGAAGGATGGGCATTGGATCGCGTGTTTTGTGCATTATGCGAAGAATGGTGGTGAGGCGGGGCGTGGGCCGGAGCAGACACGGATTGTGCAATTCGATAATGATTGGAAGGAGATGGCGAAGTGGTCGTTGCCGCCCGCGTTGATCAAGAAGTTTGGAGATTACAGCAGTTCAGGTGGCGCGTTTGGACCGGAGGGGAAACTGTTCATCACGGGGCATGATGCGAAGGAGTTGTATGTGCTGGAGTTTCCGAATACGGGTTCGGTGATGGAATGGGAGGGAACGGTGCCGATCAGTGCGGAGGGACAGGCGTTCAATTGGGATAAGAAAGAGGCAGGGATGCTTTACTCCGTCTCGCGGAAGACGAAGGAAATCATCGTCTCGCGAGTTTCTCGGTAGCCGCCTGAAGGTGGAACTCTTCCGTTCTTGCCTGCTTTCGATGCCGGGTTAATCATCAAGAAATCCATGAAATCTTTGTTTCTTATGCTCGGGCTTTGTGTCGCCGGTTTGGCGAATGCCCAGACGCCCGCTGACCCGCTCGCTCCTTGGCGGAGTGGCGTGCAGATCAGTCCGGCGTCGGGCGATACGAATCGCCATGTCATCCACTCTTATTTCAACACCTGCCCGGAAAGTCCGGATGGGAAATGGGTGCTGTATTACACGTCCAAAGTATCCGACGGACAGAAAGGAGACATTTGCATCCGCAATCGTCAATCGGGAGAGGAGAAGGTGCTGGTCCGGAACGTGAACACGGAAGATGCGCATCGGGCGGCGTGCCAGCAATGGGTGGCCAAGGGGAAGAAGGTGGCGTTCCACGATGAGCGAAATGGCGAGTGGAGTGTGGCGGTGGTGGATATCGAGACGGGCGTGGAAAA
>CALRJY020000044.1:0-46176 GCA_943367715.1 Chitinophaga pinensis
TAAGCGTGGGGTGAAACCGGCTAACTGGGGGCGCCTCCTGACATTGTCGTTGAATGGGGAGTCTTTTACCTAAATGGCCGGTTGATTCCTGGCGGAGAGGGGATTGGCAGCGGTTGTTTGGCAAGGCTGTGAGCCAGCGTATGACCCACGACTGCCGGCTGGAAACCGGCAGCACATTGGCGGCAGTGTCAGGAGGCGCTCTCACGTAGTGGTATGATCATGCTGACATATTGCCGGTGATGGGTAGGATTGAACCATACGATATGTCCGTAACGATCCGTCCAGCTACACTCGCCGACACCGCCACTGTCAGCGCGATTCTCACCGAGGCCGCGCGCTGGCTGGAGCTGGGTGGGCAGGTGATGTGGCGGGATAGCGAGTTGCGGCCAGAGCGTATCGCTACCGACGTGGCAGAGGGTTTGTTCTTCATCGCCGAGCAAGGCGGCGTTCCCGCAGGCACGGTGAAATTTCAACTGGAAGACGCGCTCTTCTGGCCGGATCAGCCGATGGGTGAGGCGGCGTATGTTCACCGCCTGGCAGTGCGGCGTGAGTTTGCCGGTCGTGGGGTTTCCCAGGCGTTGCTCACTTGGGCGGTGGAACGGGCGCGTGCTTTGAACCGCCGTTACCTTCGTCTCGATTGCGAGGCGTCCCGGCCCAAGCTGCGGGCGGTCTATGAACGATTTGGCTTCAAGCATCACAGCGACCGGCAGGTGGGGCCGTATTTTGTGGCACGGTATGAGTTGGCGCTTAGGGGCCGAGAGCAGTGACCATGGCCAACCGAGGTGGTTGGAACGTCTTCTGTCGGCGTCCTTCCCTTAAGGCCAAACCTGATTTACCATGGCGAAGGCCAGTGCGGTATGCTCCGGCCGTGATCCGTCCGTGTTCCGTTTATGAAACTGTTATCGTTGGCCTGCCTCGTGGCGAGTGTTCTGGGGGCGTTCGCACAAACTCCTTCGTCCACGGTTGTCACCAATGACCTTCTTCTGCGCGATTTCCGGCCCAAGTCCAAGTTGCATGTGCCCGAGCATTACATCGAGCGAGCCAAGTTTCCGGTCATCGATGTCCACAGCCACCTGAACGATGCGGGCATGATCACCCGGCCGCATCCGAAACCGGAAGACGTTGTGCGGTGGATGGATCAGCGGAACATCAAGCAGATCGTCATCCTCAGTGGCGCTTGGGGGGAGAAGCTGCAGCGCGTGCTGGATGAGATGGTGAAGCCTTATCCGGATCGTTTTATCGTTTTCACTCAACTGGATTACAGCCGCTCGGCTGAGCCCGATTTCGGTAACGCCATGGCTACCCAGATCCGCGATGCCGTGGCGCGGGGTGCGAAGGGGTTGAAGGTCACCAAGCAGCTCGGCCTCCTGGCGCGCGACAAGGACGGCAAGATCATTCGCGTGAACGATCCCAAGCTTGATCCCATCTGGACGGAGTGCGCGCGGTTGGGCATTCCGGTGGCCATCCATGTGGGTGATCCTGAGGCGTTCTTTGATCCCATCGATGGCAGCAACGAGCGTTACGAGCAATTGGTGCGGAAACCTGAGTATCGGTTTAGCGGGGGTGATTTCCCGAAGCACATCGAGATCGTCAAAAACCTGGAAAACCTGTTCATCAAGCATCACGGCACCACGTTCATCTCCCTGCATGTGGGCAATTGGCCGGAGAACCTGGATTACGTTTCCGAGATGCTGCGGCTCTGTCCGAATGTGGTGGTGGAGTTTGGCGCGCGTCAGGCGGAGTTGGGCCGGCAGCCTAATCGCACGCGCAAGTTCTTCACGGAGTTTTCGGATCGTGTGCTGTTCGGCTGCGATGGGAATACGGAGAATATCTATCCCAGTTACTTCCGCTGGCTGGAGACGGATGATGATTACATGGATTATTATGGTGGGTCACCGAACAACGGGCGTTGGCGCATCACGGGATTGAATCTGCCGGATGATATTTTGGAGAAAATCTATCACTTGAATGCGGAGCGGGTGTTCCGTCAGGCGAAGGCCGCAGCGGCGAACGTTAAGTCCCCGTAGCGCCGGTTGGCAGCGAGTGGTTTCGTACGTCGGTGCTCCGCGAGCCGTGAAATAGTCGTATGGCCTGCCGACTGCCAGTCGGCGACACAGCAGGTTGCCAACCTGCGCTACGAGCTAAACCGTCACCCGGAATTTGGCCCAGTGCTCGGCGAGGTAGCCCTTGCTGCCCAGCAGTTCCTCGGGCTTCCCTTGTTCAAAGACTTTGCCATTCACCACGACCACCACGCGGTCCGCGTTGCGGATGGTGTTCAGGCGATGCGCCACCACCAGTGTCGTGCGTCCTTTGCGTAACTGTTGCAGGCTGGCAGCGATCAGCGTTTCGTTCTCGATGTCCAGTGAGCTGGTCGGCTCATCCAGCAGCAGCACGGGTGCGTCTTTCAGATAAGCGCGGGCGAGGTTTAGCCGCTGCTTTTCCCCCACGCTCAAGCGGGCCGCGCCTTCGCCGACGACGGTGTCATAACCCATCGGAAGGCTCATGATGAACTCATGCGCGTGCGCGGTCCTGGCCGCCGCCTCGATATCGGCGTGGCTGGCATCGCGTAAACCATACCCGATGTTCTCCGCGACGGTGGCAGGCAGCAACAGCGGTTCCTGAAGCACGAAGGCGATGTTCCTTCGCAGGTCAGCGAGCTTCAGCTCGCGCAGGTCCACGCCATCCAGTTTGATTTTTCCGGAGGTGGGATCGAAAAAGCGGGTGACCAGTTGCAGCAAGGTGCTCTTGCCAGCGCCGCTCGGTCCGATGATGGCGACGAGCTCGCCGGGCTTCACCTGAAAGCTCAAGCCTTTGAGGATCGGGCGTCCGCTGACGTATTCAAAACCCACGTTCTCAAACTCCAAAGCGCCTTCCACCACCAAGGGTTTCCCGCTGTGCTGGCCATCGATTTGCGCTTCCGCTTCGGTTATCACGGGGCGGGCGTCGGGTCGTTCCGGCACCGTTTCATCCGCATCCAGAAGATCGAACACCCGTTGTGCGCTGGCGGTGGCGGTGGAGACAGTGGCGCCCACGTGGGAGAGCTGGTTCAGCGGTTCATAAAGCATCGCGAGATAAGCGAGGAAAACGAGGAGATCGCCGATGGTGATCTCGCCTTCCAGAACGCGCTGTCCGCCCAGCCACACGACCAAAGCCGTGCCGATGCCGAAGACCAGCGCGACACCCAAGCCGTAAAAAAGCTCCCAGATATGCTGGCCCAACCGCTTGGCCCGCGCATCCTGGGTGAGCTTCAAGAAACGTTCTCCTTCCGGCTTCTCCGTAGCGTAGCCTTGGATGAGCGGGAGATTGACGAGGCTCTGTTGCAAGCGCGCGGCGACTTGGCTGTCCGCCTGTTGCGCTTGAGCACCCCACTTGTTCATCACCCGGCTGAAGATGCGGATGGAGACGACCAGCAGCGGCATGATGAGCATGGCGTAGATGGTCAGCACGGAATCCACCTGCCACATGATGATGACCATGAGGACGAGCGTGATGGTGGCCTCGACGAACGTCATCATGCCTTGTTGAAACAAGGTCTGGAACGCATACGTATCCCACGTGGCCCGATAGAGGGTGTCACCACTGGATTTGTTCTGATGAAAGCGTTGGGAGAGGACAAGCAGCCGTTGATAGACCGCTTCCCGGACGCGAGCCAGCCCGCAAAGCCCCGTGCTGATGATCCAATAATTCTGCAACGCCTTTAACCCGCCATGCACGAAATGGAGCAGGAGCACGCTGATTCCCAGAAACGTCAGCAACGACATCTGGTTGCTCGCCGCAGGCTGACCGGCGAGCCAGTCGGGCAGGGGCTTGTCTCCGAGGACGCTATCGGCCAGCAAGGCGACGGGCCAGGGCTTGAGCAGATTGGCCCCGATAGCGAGCACCAGCAGGCCCAAAGACAGGACCACCCGGCCCGTGTCCGGCCGAAAGAAAGCCAGTACTCGCGTTAAACGGTTCATGTGGTGGGCATTAAAGCGATAACCGGGCTCCGTCGCCAGCCGGAAAAAGCGCCATCGTGACCCTACTTAGGACGTTGGTTGAGGCGGCCCAATTTGATTTATTTCCCAAGTGACGCATCCTTCCTCCCAGATGCCCCGTGCCTCCTCATCCCAAAGGTCTTGCCTTAAGCACCCTTCGCCCGCCAGCATCCCTTCATCAATGTCAGAAGAACGTGGACCTCGTGGCCTTGAATGGACCTTGCTGGCGGTGATGGCGGCAGCGGCGGCATTTGCCGTGCTGGCCACCGGCGGCATCCGGGCGGTGGATTTTGCCATCATCGAATACCTGATGGCCTTGGCGCTGGGGCTTTCGGTGGTCCGGGTGTGGGTGCATGAGAAGCCGATCTTTCATCTGACACCGGTGCTATGGTCGGTCCTGGCGTTTGCCATCTATGTGACCATCGGCTGGGCGCGGGCAGACATCCACTATCTGGCTGAGGATGAGTGGACGCGGGTGATGCTTTACGCGGCATTCTTCGTGACCCTGACGTTTCATCTTTTCCGGCCGCAATACACCCAGGTGCTCCTGATCGTGGTGGCCACGGTGGCCGTGGGCAGCAGCCTTTATGCGGCCTATCAATATTTTTCCGGGTCCCGCATGGTCTGGAATTTCATCCGGCCGGAAACATACTCGCGCCGGGGCTCGGGCACATTCATCAATCCGAACAATTTCGCCGGTTACGTGGCCGTCCTGTTGCCGATGATGATGGCGGTGGTGATGGCCGGGCGGGTCAGTGTCACCACCCGTTTTCTGGCCGGTTATGCTGCGCTGATGTTTCTGGTGGGTTTGGCGGTCTCCGCCTCGCGCGGTGGATTGCTGGCGGCGGGTGGCGGATTGCTAGCCCTCGTTTTCCTGTTGCTCCGCCAAAAACCCTTCCGGCTGCCGGCCTTGATTTTGCTCGCCGTGCTGGTGTTGGGCGGTTTCGCGGTGCTCAGCCAGGCCACCCTGACGCAGGCCCGCTTCCAGCAGATGCAGACCACCAGCATGGATCGTGACGGACGGTTCCTGCTCTGGCAATCGGCCGAGGAGATGTGGCGGGATAACCTCTGGGTAGGCGTGGGGCCGGGTCACTATGACGCCGTGTTTCCACAATACCGGCCGGATATCTTGCAGCAGCGGAAACCTTACTTCGCGCACAACGAATATCTGAACACCCTGGCGGACTACGGCCTCATCGGGGCCTTGCTGGTCTTGGTGGGAATCGGTTCGGCGGAGTTCGCGTTCCGCTATGGCTGGCAGGGATTGCGCCGGGAAAATGTGAACTTGGAAAGCGCGCGCAGCAACCGGCTGGCGCTCTTGTTGGGCGCCTGTTCCGGCGTCACCGCAGCGCTGGTGCATGCGCTGTTCGATTACAATTTTCACATGCCTGCCTATGCTCTGCTGGTGGTCTTTTTGCTGGGCATCATGGCCGTGGGCTGGCGGGGGGATAACACGCGCTGGTGGTGGCGTCCACGTGGCTTGGGTAAGGCCATGCTCACGATCGTGTGTCTCGCGTTGGCGGGGTGGTTCGGCTGGCATGCCACCAAACGGACCAAGGAGGCGAAGCTTCTGGCGCAAGCCAAACTGCTTGATCAAGAATCGACCGAGCATCTGGAATTATTACAGGAAGCGTTGCGCGTGGAGCCCAAGAATGCGTTGACGGTTTTTAATGTGGCCGAGCATCACCGTGCCTTGAGCTGGAGAAAGGAAGCCGGTTATCAAGAGCACGGCAAGGTGGCCTTGGAATGGCTGGGGAAAGCCGCGCCAATTGATCCGCATGATTCCTACATTCCCTTGACGCAGGCCATGACGCTCGTCTGGATCGGCGATCATGCGCAAGCCAAACCGTTTTTGGAATCGGCGGAGCGGTTGAATCCCAAAGACTATTACACCCTGGCCCACATCGGCTGGTGTTATTATGAGATGGCCGATTACCCGGCAGCCTTGCGGTGTTTGGAGCGCTCCATGGCCTTGCGCAATTACGCCAATCCCGTAGCCGTGGATTTTCTACCCCTGACCCGGAAGCGTTTGCAAGAACAGGCGACGGATGTGACCAAACCGTGATCCGGTCAATTCGTCTTCGACGCGGTCAGGGCATCGATCATCGTCTTCAGATAGAGCAATTCCATGCCGATCTGGTCGGGAGCCAGATCAGGGGTTTCCTCATTCCCTTCCATCAGGCGCTCCATGATGAAGGCGATCATCGGGGCTTGGGGATACTCGTTGACGAGTTGTTCCACCACGGCGTGATGCTCAGCCTCGGAAGCATCATCCAAACTTTGCAACAGCGCGATGTTGGCATCTTCCGCCTCCTCGATGACCTCGGCCTCGATGACTGGCAGGCTGGTGCGGGCGCGCAGTGAATCATAGATGAGCGCGGCGAGGGGCATCAGTTCGCTGGTCTCCTCTTCGGAGTCGCGCACGGACTCGTCCGCCGCCCCCAAATAGACGAGCAAAGCCGGCTGCTCCTGGGCGAATTGATCCACCCATTGGCTCCATTCTTCGTCGGAGAAGTCCATCTGTTTTTCCCAGACGGCTTCGATAGTTTCACGCGGCACTTGATTCATGTTCCAGCGAACTGAGTGTGACTTTTTCGCAGCCGGAAGGAAATGATATAAGCGGTGAATTTTTGACTGGTTTACACCTTGGGCTTTTGGACCGTGATGATGCTGCGATCGGCGGCGGTGGGCTGGTAATGCATGCCGGTAAAGCCGGCGGCAGTGAGCAGTTCCCGCATCTCGCCCAGCGAATAGCACTTGCCCTCGGTGGAGTGCATGAGGAGCGCAGAGTATTGGGCCACGGGCAGGGGACCGTTCTTGTCTTCGTTGATATGGGCATCGTGCACGATGAGCATCCCACCCGGCTTGAGCGCGGCGAAGGAGTTTGCCAGCAGCTTACGCACTTCCGCAAAATCCCAGTCATGCAACACGTTGGAGTAGAGATGCAGGTCGCAATCGGTCGGCAGATTACCGGCGATGAACATATCGCCAGCCACGACTTCCACGCAATCACTGTAGCCGCGATCGGCGATGTTTTTACGGGCGAGCTTATCCACAGGTGATTTGTCCAGCACCGTGGCGCGGAGATGGGGGTGATTGGCCGTGATGGCGCAGGAGTAGATGCCGGAACCGCCGCCGATATCGAGGAGCCGGGTGAAGCCCTTGGCATCGATCGCCTTGGCCATCGCGGGTCCAAGATAGAAGCCGCGGCAATCCATCGCTGCCGTAAACTGGCTGGCGAAAGGCTCGGTTTCCATCGCTTGCGCCCAGGCTTTCTCATCCTTCAACCCAGACCAATTTGCCGTGCGACCAGTGCGCAAGACGCTTTCATAATCTTTGGCGATGGGCCGTTCTTTCAGGGAAGCGTAGTAGGGGGCCAAGTTGAAGGGTGAACCGCTGACGAGATGTTCCGCCGCACTGGCGCTGACGTGAAATTTGCCGTCCCGTTTTTCCACCAACCCCATCGCACAGAACAGCGTGAGCATCACATCGGCCGGGCGTTCCTGAAAACCGCATCCAGCGCAGATCCCGGCCAGATCCGAGGGGTTCTTGGCCAGCCAGGAAAAGAAATCCAGCCGCGCCACTGCGGCGGTGAGCAGGTCCACGCCGTAAAGGCCATCGCGTTGGCGATAGATGAATGTCGGGTCAGTTTTCGGTGCTTGAGTCAGATCGAGTCGAGACATGGCGGGAAGTGAAGCGGAAACCGGGCCGATGGGAAATGCCGAATAACCGGAGGAAGGGTTTTCCCTGAGGCTAGGGTTTAGGCTGACGAAAGATGAGGAGAGGCGCGATTTTTTCCTGCCAGCTCTCGAAAATGTTTTTGGGAATCAACCCGGGGCCTTGCGGGTAAGAGCCGGTGACGACCTCAGGGCGGCCATCGCCATCCAGATCGCCTGCATCCATGACGAACCAGCGCCCCCACGCGCCCTCGGGCAGGCTGGCCGGCTGCCACACGCCATTTCCGCGATTCTCCAGCAGCGTCAAAGAACCGGCGGGCCAGCGCGTGAAATCAGGGAAAAAAGCGCTGACAATGATGTCAGGTCGGCCAGTCCCGTTGAGATCAACGGCGATAGCTTTGTAAGCACCATGGACCGGGTAGTGATAGGTTTCGGTGAAACGAGTGCGGCCATCGTTCAGATAGATGCGCACGCCGTGGTAGGGCTTGAGCGGCGCTTTGATCGTCTCGAAGTCGCCGTTGTCACCGTTGGTGGCAAGGATATCGAGAAATCCATCCCCATTGAAATCGATCAACTGAAAGGACGTGCTGCCCCATGAGGGCGGCCATTGGAGCAGGGGCAGTTCCTTGTATTTGCCATTTCCCTCATTCCGCAACCAATAAATCCCTTCCCAAGCTTGGGCCATGAGGACCACGAGATCCTTCTTTCCGTCGCGGTCCAAATCCACGGCTTCCGTGGCGATGGCACCGGGGCGGTCGATCAAGATGTGTTCCTCAAAACGGTCATCGCCTTGATTCTCATACCAGGACAGGCGGCCGAGGAAGTTGCCGAAAGCGGAGACGACCAAGTCTTCCTTGCCGTCGCCATTCACATCGGTGACCAAGGTGTGGACCGGACGATGGAGGTTTTTCAGAAGCACTTTTTTCTCCAACGCTCCCGCTTTCGGCGAACCGTAGAACACGACTTCTCCCTTCGGTTCATCGGAAGGGTAAAGGTCCCCGATGAGGGTGAGATAGAAGCCATTGGTGCGAGGCACCAGATGCACGGCGGGAAGGTCCAGTTGCGTGGCCCCGCCCAATTCCCCGCGACGATTAAAGAACATCAATTGGCGGGACAGGGCATCAGCGACGTAGAGACGGCGTGAGAAAGGGTCGATCTTGACCAGGGACACCGCAGGGGAGGTTTCCCGCCAGGCGGAGCGTTCGCCTTGGAGTTTGGGGCCGGGCGGCAACGGCAACCCGGCCGGGGTTGCGACCAGGGGAGGCAAAGTCTCCGGGGCGGTGGCAAGGTAGAATTGGCGGATGGCTTCCCAGTCCTTTTCCTCAATCAACGGCTTGGCGGGAAAGGGGCGTTGCTGTTCCACCAGTTTGCCGCCGGGCATTTTCTGATAGTCCATCGGGTCCAAGCCCATCATCCGCCGCATTTTGGGCAGGACTTCCAGTGCCCAAGCGACCCGATTCAGTGATTCGGGAGGGGGATAAAGGTGGCAGGCGGCGCAAACGGTCCGGGCCAGGCTCTGTCCCTGTTCCTGCGCCGGTGAGATTTTTCGTGAGGGCAGGGGGGATGAGTTTGTCTGACTAAAGGCGAGTCCCGGCACCGAAATGAGGGTAAGGAGGGTTAAAAAGCACCTCACCCGCCAGATGAGACGGGGCTGGGAGCGGGTGTGAGACATGAAAACTACTTAACAGCAAAGGGGTTCGGCGAGAACAAGAAAAACCCAGTTGAGTTATTCCCAAGGCTTGGTTAAGTTGTTTCACCCAAAATGCCTATATAAAGTTGCCTCCCAGAGGGTAGATTAAATCAGCCCTGATAAGAGGCGTGAAAAGTCGGCGTTGTACTATATGAGTTTTTTTAATCAAAAAGGGCCTAGTTTCGGAGGCGTAGTTCCCCATATCTCCAAGGTGGGGGCGTGCTGTCTGCTTTCATTGGTGTTGTGTGGGTGTGATAAGACTCCGGAGCCGGAGCCTGCCAGTAATAAGCCCGTAGGTCCGCAACTGTCAGATGTGGAGGCCCCGGCCAAGAGTATCTTGGATGTGCCCGGTGCTCCGTCACAAAATACTGCCGTGGTGAATCCGGTGATCGCCCAGCCGACTGCCCAAGCTACCGGTCAATCGCAGGAGAAGGCGGGCAGTTTCGATCCCAATGCCGTCGCCACCAAGGAAGAGGCCGAAGAATGGCTTACCCAGCTGAATTTTATGGTGAGCGAATACCGGGGCACGTTCGACAAGATGCCGCCCGATCTGGAGGAGTTCATCCGGAAGGGTTACTTCAAGAACTTGCCACCTGCTCCGGCCGGTAAGAAATACGTTCTGGATACTACTTCCAATACTGTCGTCCTGAAGGATAAATGACCTGTCACTCCAACCAATCTCGCCAAAAATTATGATAACCCAAGCCAACCGTTTTGCCTCCTCCCGAACGAGGGCATTTACGTTGATCGAACTGCTCGTGGTGATCGCCATCATTGCGATCCTCGCCGGCATGCTGTTGCCCGCCTTGTCCAAGGCGAAAATGAAGGCTCTGTCCACCAGTTGCCTCAATAACTTGAAGCAATATGGCACGGTGCAAGCCATGTATCGGGACGACACCAGCGGTGAACTGCCTTATGCTGGCATTCGTGGAGTAGGTGGCAACGGTTCTTGGGGTTGGGATGATGTCGTGTCCCATTACTACGGTGTGACCGTCACCTCCAACCAGATGCGCGGCTCCATGCCGGCAGTTTGCGATATCAAGAGCCTGCGTTGCCCATCGGACAAGATCCGTAACGCGGCCGATGCCATTACGAGCTATCCGTTGCGCCGCAGCTATGCGCCCACCTCGTATGGCAGCATGGACAATCCTGGCGAATGGCCACCGTCTCCGGCGAAGCGCAGAGGATTGGGGCTGCTCTGGAACCATGACAGCGCCTACCCGATCAGTTGGGATCCGCGGGACTCCGTGACGTCACCGATGCCCATGCCGTTCAATCAACGTGCAGTCCTGACGGATTACATATTGGATCCCACGGAGACTATTTCGTTGACCGAATTCATCAAGGATAACAGTTACATGGGGCATGGAAATTGGGGCAATGTCATTGCCAACGCCAATTCCCACATGAGCACGGGTGCACCTAACATCAATGACCATCACAACAAGTTCATCAACTACGTTTTTTTGGATGGGCATGCTGAAAACATGGACCCCATCAAGACCTTGGGAACGACCAACCGTAGCCTGACGGTTTTGAGCGGTGGCTGGACGATTCTGGCCGGGGACTAAACAGGGCTGGCCTGAAAACATCTTAACCCGCCAGCCGCAAGGTTGGCGGGTTTTTCTTTTGTCAGCGGGCGACCTTAAGCAGCTCCGCGATCCGCTCGACATCGAAGACACAGCCGCCCCAAGTCCCGCCGCTCACGCCTTGCAGCGCCGCCCACAGCTTCGTGTCATCCGGCAAGGCGGGGTTGGGCGCCATGTCCGGGCGTGAAGCGCGATCAGCCAATACCTTGGCGCCTTCCTCAGAGGTGAATCGTTGCTCACCATTCCCCACGAAATCCAACGTTCCTGTCAGGGTGTTGCGATCCACCACAATGCGGATGATATCCCCATCCTTCAGCTTGCCAATGGGTCCGCCAGCCAATCCCTCCGGCCCCACATGCCCGATGCAGGCACCCGTGGAAACCCCGCTGAACCGCGCATCCGTGATGAGCGCCACCTGCTTGCCGAACGGAAGGAACTTCAGCGCGGACGTCACCTGATACGTCTCCTCCATGCCCGTGCCCATCGGTCCGATGCCCGCCAGCACCATGATGTCGCCGGATTGGATGCGCTTTTCCTTGATGGCCATGATCGCCGCCCGCTCGCTCGTGAAGACCCGCGCCGGGCCTTCCTTGCGATACACATTGTCCGCATCCACCACCGAGGGATCGATGGCCGTGCTCTTGATCACTGCTCCTTCGGGCGCCAGATTGCCCGTGGGGAACGTCACCGTGCTGGTCAAGCCGCGCGCCTTCGCCTGGGAGGGCGACATGATGACGTCATCCGGATCTACCCCATCGTTCTTTTGCAAAATCTCACGGAACTTCGTGCGCCGCTCCGAACCTTCCCACCAGTTCAATACCTCATCCAGCGTGCAACCCGCCACCGTCAGCACCTTCGTATCCAGCAGGCCCAACGTGCGCAGATGCAACATGACTTCCGGCACACCGCCCGCCAGGAACGCTCGCACCGTGGGATGATGCACCGGCCCATTCGGCAGCACGCTCACCAGCCGCGGCACTGCGCGATTCACCTCGATCCAGTCTTTCACCGTGGGCCTCTTCAAGCCCGCCGTGTAGGCGATGGCCGGGATGTGCAGCAGCAGATTCGTGGAACCCCCAAACGCCGCGTGCACCACCATCGCATTGCGGATGGCCGCATCCGTCAAGATATCCTTCAACTTCAACCCGCGCTTTTCCAATTCTACTACTGCACGTGCTGACCGCACCGCGATATCCGTCCACACAGGCTCACCCGAAGGTGCGAGTGCGGAGTGGGGCAGGGACATGCCCAGGGCTTCGCCGACGACTTGCGCCGTAGCCGCCGTGCCAAGGAATTGGCAACCACCACCCGGCGTGCCACACGCGCGACAGCCCAGGTCCGCCGCCTCTTGCAAACTCACCAACCCATGAGAAAATCGCGCGCCCAAAGTCTGCACTGCGCCCGCATCCTCACCATTCGTGGGCGGCAACGTGACACCCCCTGGCACCAGCACACACGGAAGTTCCTTCACGCCCGCCAGCGCCATCATCATCGCGGGCAAACCCTTGTCACACGTAGCCACACCGATGACACCTGAGCGCGTGGGCAATGAGCGGATGAGCCGCCTCATCACCTGCGCGGCGTCATTACGATACGGCAGGCTGTCGAACATGCCCGTCGTGCCTTGTGTCCGCCCATCGCACGGGTCCGAGCAGTACGCTGCGAACGGCAATCCCTTCTGCTCGCGCAATTCATTCGCCGCCGCCTGCACCAACAAACTGATCTCCCAATGCCCTGTATGATATCCGAGTGCGATGGGTTTCCCATCCGGCGCGCGCATGCCGCCTTGCGTGCTGAGGATGAGATATTGTTTGCGACCGAGCTCGGAGGGATTCCAGCCCATGCCCGCATTCTGCGTCAGGCCGAAGAGATCGCCGCTCGGGCGATTGAGGAGCATGTCGGCATCGATAGGCAGGCTGCCCTCGGGTCCGGCGGCCTTGGTGCGCACTTCGTAAACATTGGGCAGCACACCGTCCAACAGAGATTGGGAGTTACCGTTCATTCCTTTTTCTTTGGCTTCTTCAATTCCACGGGCGGTGGCGCATTCGTCGGCACCAGCATCATCGTGATGCCTGACTTCCACATGTATTGACGGCGATTCACCATCATCACGCGCGGGATCAATTCGATTTCGTTACCATAGCAGATCAACGTCACCGTGCCGGGCTGAAAGGTGAGGTCTTCAAAGATCACTTCGCCGAAGCCTGCCGGATAAGGCCACTGGCGGGGTTGGTCAAACTTCACCGTCTGCGGCAGGGTGTTGGTGCCAAGAGGCGCACCTTGGAACTCAAACTTCATATCGGAGATCTTTAAGGAAGGCTGGTTCACCACCATCACGGGATTGCCGTTCGTGCTCTGTTCGAAACGCACTTCCCAAGGGCCTTTCGCATAGCGGCGGCTCTCGATGCCCCAGTACGCGATGATGTAGATACCCAAGGCGAGGCCAAAGGCAATGGCGAGATGCTTCAATAAGCCGTCAAACCGCATAGAACCGCCAGACAGTCGGCAAGCAGGCCGGATGTGTCAAGCGCCCCAGCGGAGCGTGCCCGTCTCGGGCACAGCAACGTGCGAAGTCCAAGCAGGGGTTCTTTTTGCGAAGAACGGACAAGGACCGCCAGGTGAGTTTGACTACAGTAGCTGAAATTCAGTGCCTTACTGGCAGGCGCACCTTGCTGCGGGTTGAGGACAACCCGCGCCCCAGCCGCTAAATCCTTGCCTCTCCCGCCCGCTTTGCCACATTGGCCCTGAGCGCGATGGGGATTAAAATTTAACGGCACTCCTATGCCCATTAAAATCACCGAGGAAAACGATTATTTGCATCTGGCGTTCAGTGTCGTGGTGACGGCGGCAGAGCTGCATGAGGCAGGTGCGGCTACCTGGGCGATCGAGCGGGACCTCACGGTCGTCCCTCCCCGTATCACTGACCTGACCGAAGTCACGAATCTGGATCTGGATTTCAACGCGATCTGGCGGCTGGCGGAGGACCGGAAGAAAAAGCCTTTTCCGAACTCCTTCAAATCCGCCATCGTCGCGCCCAAGGATCATCTGCTGGGCTTCGCCCGGATGTTCCAGACCTTGAACGATCACCCCCAGATCACCATCCGGATATTCCCGGATCTGCCCAGTGCCCGGGCGTGGATAGGGGAGAAGTGATAGGTGTGGGGCGCACGCGGTACGGATTGCTAAATCACCCCGTATATGTTTTACTGAACTTGTCACAAGAGGTTCCTGTGAAAACATTTCAATTCATTCTAAAGTTGCTGCTGGCCTTGCTGGCTTCTCTGGCGGTGGGGTGCTTGGTTTACATGGTTTTCATCAAGGCAGCTAAATTTGATAACGAGCGATTCAGTCTTTTTTTTGTTATGGCAGCATGGTTGGGCGGATGGTTGTCAGCCTTTGTGTTTTTCATTGGCGCAGCCAACTGTTTGTATAGCCGTTTTAAGCAAAAACCTGAGCTTCACAAAACGTAATGCAATTGGCATCGGGAGAACCTATCCCAAACTCCTCCAGCACGCTGGCGATGAAATTCGTGTTGCTTGCTAATGGAGTTGCCGCACTTTTAGGAATGATGAGCGGTGGTTCATTGCTGACGGCCTGTATTTTTCTGTTCTTTGCCCAATTGGCAGTTTTTGTGATAGGAGTGCCGCTTTGGATTCGTGAATGCAGAATCTTGCATTGGCGGCGTAATACATGTGTTTTCTTGTTGTTGTTCACTCCTTACATCGTCGGTTTGGGGGCAGCTACATTATTACATCATCAGTATCATCGGGACAGGGAAGCTGAAGCCGCAGATGGTTCCAAAGCGAGAGCCATCAATCTCCCTGCTCCAGTGTTGGAGCCCTGACTATCCCCCGTCACCGGCCCTCTCCTCGGTGTGTTTGAGGAGAGAGCCAGCGCTAGGTGTTCCCCTGCTTCCCAGCCTGCCTCCCTGGCAAGTTGACGGATCAAGTCATGCGTGAGCGCACGACTGAATCCGTTATCATCACCGGCTAAGTTCGTTTGCACCCATCCCCTACACAAAACGGAACTGGCACCGGTAAAGAACTTCTGTTGACGGGAAGCAGAATGCAGCCGGGATGAAACGGCTGCATCTATAATTGAGAGGGGGATTTATAAACGGTCAGAATCACGCATGCACCCAGCCACGATCCACCAGCATCTCCTGCCCTGTCACCGCCCGGCTCAGCTCGCTGGCGAGAAAGAGCGCCACATCCGCGACTTCCTCCGGGACGTTCAGTGTGGGGATGCATTGCGATTGCCGGATAAGCTTCTTCGCGGCGGGCGTGACGTACTCGCGCAATTGCCGTTCCGTCATGATCCAGCCGGGGGAGATGACGTTCACGCGGATGCCGCGTGGTCCCAGTTCCCGCGCCAGTGACCGGCTGAAACCGATGATACCCGCCTTGGTGGAGACATACGCGCTCATCACCGGCGGACCATTGTGCACGGTGATGGAAGAGAAATTGATGATGGACGCGCCGGGTTTCAGATGAGGTGAAGCCTCGCGACAGACGAGGAAATACGCCCGCAGGTTGCGCGCATGCAAGGCATCCCATGCGGCTGCGGTGGTGTCTTCGAGAGCGATGCGCGGATCGGAGGCGGCATTATTGATGACGGTATGGATGCTGCCGCGCCGCTTTGCTACGGCCTGAATCCATTTGGTGATCTGCTTTTCTTTCACCAGATCCACTTTGGTGAACGTGGCCTGCTTGCCCAAATCCTTGACCAGCTTTGCCGCCGCGCTTGCATCCACATCACAGAACTCCACGTGCGCGCCTTGTTGGGCAAATGCGCGGACCATCGCGGTGCCGATGCCATTCGCGCCGCCGGTTATGAGCACGGTCTGATGCTGCAATTCTGGGAAAGTGACCATGCGAGGAAGCTACGATTTAGGAAGGATGATTTACGAGTGCAAACGAAGCGGCAGCCATTTGCGCTTCTCACACCGCCATGGTAGGTTGCTTCAACCCAAGCGAGTTCTTAAACCTCCAAAGTCGTTCAAGGTTATGAATGCTTCCCTCAAAAACACACTCAAGGTGTCAGTCGTCATCGCGTTGTTGCTGGCTGTGGCCATCGGATTTTGGTCTCGGTCCTTCCGGCCTGACCCCAATGCCATCGCCGCGGCGGAAACGCGGATGTGGCAGGCTTACTATGCTGCGGACCCGGTCCGCTTGCATGGGGAGTTGGTTATGCTGCTGCAATCCCAATTCAAAGCCTCCCCTGATGATGCCAATGCCATCGCCCAACGGTTGGTGATGGCGGCATGGAAGTTTGAAACCAGTGCGGATAACTACGAGGCAGTGGTTCTTCCAGACTTGGAGGCTGCCTTTGGCGAGATACGGCGGTTGACGAAGCGTTCCTTTGATCCCAAGGAAGCGGCCAAGGCGGAGTTGGCTTGGTGGGTGGCCCGGAGGACGCCGGGGCAGGATAGTCCCCAGCAAGTCGGCCAAAAGATAGGCGCGGTCTATGCGATTCTCTATGGCTCGGATGATCCCGGTTTCACCGAGGCGGGAATTTTACGGGCAGAGGCCGGCAAATTACGGGATGACAAGGGCCCAGCTTGCGACTGGCAGCAGGTGGAAAGCCTACTGCAACGCTCTTACCAGACGTTGACCAAGGCGATTTGAGGCCGATTAGGCAGTTCTCCAGGTTTTTGGCCGGTCAAATTGGCGAAAATTACCATTTGCCATCACCGGGGATACTTAGTATATGTTTCGGCCCCTTGCCTTAGGGCGGGGGAAGTAACAGCTAATTTAAAACGATTTTATGTCACAGCATAGAAGTCTCCGGGCCGCGAGCACCTTGGGTGCCAAGCGCAACGTGTTGAAGCGCTTTGAACGTGTGGAATTGCTGCGCAAGCGCACGCTTTGGACGGAAGGCCGTCGCGTCACGGGCCTGCCCAAGACGAAGCCTGAGGAATAGTCGTTCCTCGCGCATTTTTAAGTTTTTTCGCGGGGCGGGAGTCCGGTAAATGCCGGTTTCCCGCCCGGTCTTTTTCCCCCAAATGAACGTTCGCCTCCAAAAATTCCTCGCTGATGCCGGTGTTGCCTCCCGTCGAGCGGGCGAGCAGATCATCTTGGACGGTCGCGTGGACGTGAATGGCAAGGTCGTCACCGAGCTGGGCACCAAGGTGGACCCGGACCGTGATGTGGTGAGGGTGGATGGTGGCCAGGTCCGCGCCCGGAAAAAGCTGTATATTGCCGTCAACAAGCCGCGCGGTTACATCTGCACCAAGGTGGACCCGGAACGGCGCAAGTGCATCGGAGAGCTTTTGCCCAAGGAATGGGACAACCTCAATACCGTGGGCCGTCTGGATCGCGAGAGCGAGGGACTGATCTTCATGACGAATGACGGGGATTTCAGCTTGCATCTGACCCATCCGCGTTTCGGCATCTTGAAGCGTTATTGGGCCGCCGTGCCGGGCAAACTCGACCCCAAGCTGATCGAACCGTTCTTGAAGGGTGTTGAGCATGAAGGGGAACGCCTGCGCGCCTCGTCCGTGCGCATCTTGGAGACCAGCAACCGGGAAACGACGGTGGAGCTGGATTTGCGTGAAGGGAAGAACCGCGAGGTGCGTCGGATGTTCGAGACGATCAATTTGGAAGTGCTGCGTTTGCGCCGGGTGCAGATCGGGAAGATCAAGCTGGGCGACCTGCCGGAAGGCAAATGGCGGACATTGACAGAACCGGAGATAAAATCTCTACTTTCCACTTCATGAAGATGCCGCAAAATTTGGCGACTCTGATGCTGTGCCTCGCGACGAGCGTGGTGACGGCGCAGGAAACCGCCACGGTCAAGGCCACCCGCGTGAATGTGCGCGGCCAGGCGACGTTGAACAGCGAAGTCGTCACCCAGCTCCGCGAGGGCGAGCCGATCAAGGTGCTTGAGCAGATCACGCTGGAGAAGCCCGGCCCCGGTGAACCCGCCAAGTGGGCGAAGATCGCGTTGCCGGCGAACACGCCCGTCTGGATCAATGCCACGTTCGTCAAAGAGGGCGAAGTGAGCAACACCCGCCTGAATGTCCGTTCCGGCCCCGGTGAGAATTACAGCATCCTCGGCCGCCTCGAAAAAGGCACCAAGGTGCAGGCCATCCGCACGGTGGATGAATGGATGGAGATCGTGGCCCCGGAAGGAACTTACGCTTTCGTCTCGGTAGATTTCCTCGAGATCAAAGGCACGCCCGAAGTGGCCAAGGTGGAAGCCAAGCCGGCGGAACCCGCGGCGAAACCGGTGATGAAGAGCAAGACGGAATCCGTCGAGCCTCTGCCCACGGTGAAGGTGGAAAGCCCGGTGCAACCGGCTCCTCGTCCGACTGCGGTTGCGCAAGCAAGCCCCGCCCAAGTGCTGAATGATTCCCGACCGATCGCGCCGCCGCAACCTGAAGTGGTGGCTCCGCCCGCTCCGGTGAAGCCCAAGCTGGACCCCGTCGCCATCCCGATTCCGGCGCCGATGCCTGCTGAAGCTCCGGTGATCGTGGAACAGGCTCCGCCGCAGGTGCGCATCATCACGCGTGAAGGCTTGGTGCGCCGGACTGTCAGCGTGCAGGCTCCTTCCGCTTACCGTCTGGCTGATCCGGAGCGCATGTCCACGACAATCAATTATCTCTATGTGGGTGACACGGGCCTGGACCTGAAGAATTTCCTCGGCCGCAAAATCCGCGTTTCCGGCAGTGAATCGCTCGACCCGCGCTGGCCGAACATGCCGCTCATCGAGATCAAAACCCTGGAGCCGATCGACTAATAGTTTTGGCCATGGATAATCTGATCGACGGACGGGCCATCGCCGAACAAATCCATACGGAGACAGCCGCTCGCGTGGCTGCTCTGAAAGCGCGAGGCATCCAGGCCGGACTGGTATTTGTGCGCGTGGGGGAAGACCCCGCTTCCAAGGTCTATGTCGGGATGAAGGAGCGCACCAGCCAGCGGCTGGGCATCGATTCCAAAACCATCGTGCTCGCGGACAATACTTCCCAGGCCGATCTTCTCACGCTCATCCATCAGCTCAATGCGGACCCGGCGGTGCATGGCATCTTGGTGCAGGCACCGTTGCCCAAGCACATCAGCGAACAGATCGTTTTCTCCACCGTGCTCCCGACGAAGGATGTGGATGGTTTCCATCCCGAAAACGTCGGTAAGTTGATGCTGGGGGATACAACGGGTTTCCGTCCCTGCACCCCGGCAGGCGTGCATGAGTTGCTCATCCGCTCGAACGTGAAGATCAATGGCGCGGAAGTGGTCATCCTCGGGCGCGGCAATATCGTGGGCAAACCGATGGCGGCCATCCTCGTGCAGAAGGACAAGCACGCGGACGCCACGGTGATGATCTGCCATTCGCGCAGCCGCAACGTGGCGGAACATTGCCGCCGGGCGGACATCATCATCGCGGCGATGGGTGTGGCGGAATTTCTGAAGGCGAACATGGTGAAGCCCGGTGCGGTGGTGATGGATGTCGGCGTGAACCGCATCCCGGATGCCACCGCCAAGGGCGGTTCCCGCCTGGTGGGCGATGTCGATTTCAAAGCCATCCAACCGATCGCCGGACGCATCACGCCGAATCCCGGTGGCGTCGGTCCCATGACCATTGCCATGCTGCTGAGCAACACCGTTCGCGCGGCGGAAATGGCCACGAAATAAACCAACTCTTTTTGCACACTCGCAGTCTCTTGCCTCTTATATGAATCCAGCACGTATCCTACCTGATCTGCAATCCTCACTTTTGTGCGATGGCGTCCGCCAGCAAGCCAATGGCGACCTCATCGTTCTCGGCGTCATGGGCCTCATCCGGGTGCCGCAAGTGCCCATCACGGCCCAAGTCATCTTGGTGCTGAACCGCTGGACGGCCGGCGTGGGCCAGTTCACGGAGACGGTGCGTTTCATCGCGCCCGACCAGACGACGCTGCTGCGCAAGGGCGAAGCGAAGTTCGCCCTGCAAGACCCGTCCCATTCCGCCACGAACATGATGGGCCTCCAGCAGGTGGAGTTCAAAGTGCCCGGTGTTTATTGGGTGGAAGTGCTCGTGGACGACGTGATGAAGCTGCGTTATCCGGTGCCGGTCGTGGTGGTGCAACCGCCGCCTGGCCAACCCGGTGCGGCACCGATGCAGGGATAATAGTCAGGCTTAAATAATTCTGAAACGCCGCGATCGAAATGGTCGCGGCGTTTTTGTTTATGAAATGACGAAGGAATGAGCAACGACCAAATCCAAAGCTTCAAGGTTGCAGCATGTAGGAATCGTTTCAGAGAGTGCCAGAGGCACGGCATGATGGTAGCCGTGGGTGAAACCCACGGGTCAATGAGGTAGAGCATTTGTGCGTCGCGTAGCGACGCGGTGATGGCATTGTTCAAGCGTCACTACGTGACGCAGGTTGGTTTGTCATGCAAACCGTGGGTTTCGCTTCGCTACACCCACGGCTACCATCGGGTCGTGCCCATGGCACTACATGGGTTGGCTCAATACTCAAAATTCGCCGCGCGTTTCATGCCTAGCTTCAGCGGCACCCAGCCGAGCAGCACGGAGAGGAAGCCGAAGCCGATCCAGCCAAAGAGGACTTTGCTGAGTTCCACGTTGCTGGAACCTGGCCAAGGGGTGCCCAGGGCGAGCAGGACGACGGAGGCGACGATGTAGAGGAAGCTCAACACCAGACAGAACGTGCCGCCGAAACCACTCACGATCTTGCTGGGGTTTTCTTCGCGAAAGTTCGGATAGAGCACGCCCAATCCTACGGCGAGTCCGTTCAGGGTGAGGGTCATCACGGTGATGGCGCCGATGAACATCACAGTGCGATCCCAGGGCAGTTGCAGCATCTGGCAGGAGAGCACCGTCAGGCCCAGCGTCACGATGAGCGAGCCCACGGTGGTGAGCCAGTATTTTGCCATGACGATCTTCGGTAGACCCAAGGGAGCCATGCCGACGATCCAGACGCGACGTCCTTCGAGCGAGAATTGCGGATAAACAAATCGAGTCGTGAGCGTGGCGAGATTCAACGCGCTGGCACCGAGGTTCAGATAAGAGACGACATGAATCCAGAACGGCGCAGTGAGTTGCTGTGAGAAATGGCGCAGGTTGAGGATGTAAACACCGAGCAGTCCGAAGAGCATCAGTGTCTGGCCCCATTGTGTGGTGTCGCGCCAGAAGACGCGGATATCTTTCACGAGCATCGCCCGCACATCGCCGGGGATGCTGCCGCTGAACTTGGCGAAGGCGCGTTCCAGAAAACCGGTCTCGTATTTGCGCTGGCCCTGGAAGGAGCGCCACTTGCGAAACCATTCCCAATGGCCGAAGAGACTGCCCCGGCTCTGTACAATGGAGGCGGCTTCGTAAAAGGGATTGCCCAGCTTGGTAAAGGAAAGGAAGCCAAAGAAGAGCACATTGCTCAGCAGCACCAGCATGAAAAACATGGCGCCACCGAAGGCACCTTCCAGCCAGCGCAACACGCCACTGGAGAGCCAGTAGCTGGGGAGGACCGGGTTTTGCGCGAAGTCTGTGCGCTTGAGCAGGCGATCCATCAGGCCTAGCACGCGCGTGTCCTGGAGATCGTCCTGCACTACTTCCGGTTTGGTGCCAAAGGCCACGTAGAGCAGGGCGGCTATGGCCACGGAAACGGCGGCAACTTGAAAGGCGCGCCGGTCCATGAAACGCGCGAGCAGAACGGAGAACCATGTGCCCGCCACCGTCGGCAGGATGATGAAGAGCAAGATGAGAGCGACGGTGACCGGATAAAAATGCCACGGTGCCCGCTGGCTATGGCCGAACGCCGTCACCAAGGGCGCGATGAGGAAAATGAACGCCCACGAGGCCAAAATGGAAGATTCGATGAACTTCCACTGAAAGATCGTGGCGCTGGAAACTGGCATGGTGAGCAGGTACGTGGTCTCACGATTCCGGAAAAGATTCGTAAAGCTGATCACCAGATTACTGAGCATCAACATGGTGAAGAGAAAGGCGAACAGCAGGAACAGCATGCGCTCCACCAGCACTTCACCCAGGCCGGGGAAGAGGTAAACGAAGCGCATGGCCTTGGCGAAGATGTAGTAAGCGAGCCAGAGATAACCGGCCACAAACATCATGATGGCTCCGCTCAACACCCGTGACTGGTCGCGGAAGGAGAGTAGCCGCCGCCAGGATTGCAGACCGTTCGTGCGGATCAGCAGCCAGAGCGGTGAAAAGAATGGTGAGCCGGAGCCGTTCATTTTTTCGCGGCTGTGGCCGGGGCCGTGAGCCCATGGTGCTCGTTAAAGTTGGCTTCGATGGCAGTAAGCGTCAGGAAGCTCTTCTCCAGCGCGCCGTCCTGGCCGCTCTGGCGGCGCAGTTCATCGGCTGTACCCACGGCGACCAGCTTTCCCTGATGAATGATGCCGATGCGATCCGCCATCTCTTCCGCCACGCTCAATTGATGCGTGGAGAGGAAAACCGTCATGCCCTGCAACGAGCGTTCCTTCAACACGTCCTTCACCACGCGCGAGTGATGCGGGTCCAAACCCACCATCGGTTCATCGATGACGAACACTTCCGGATCGTGCAAGAGCGCGGAGGCGATAGCGACGCGTTGCCGCGTGCCGTGCGAGAGACCTTCGATGGGCTTGCGCAGGTATTCACCAAGGTTGAAACGTTCCACCAAGATGCGCGCCTGTTCATCAAAGCGTTGCTCATCCATCCGGAACATCTGGCCGGTGAAACGCAGGAACTCCCAAGGCGTGAGCTTGTCGTAGAGGAAGGGGAAATCGGGCACGTAGGCCAAGCGACGACGGGCTTCCAAGGGTTGGGCCTGCACATCATAACCGGCGATCAGAGCGCGACCCGCAGTGGGCTTGATGAGGCCCGTGAGCATCTTGATCGTGGTCGTCTTGCCGGCGGCATTTGGGCCGAGCACGGCAAAGAATTCGCCGCGGTTTACCTTGAGGCTGATGTGGTTCACGGCCACGAGGTCGCCAAACCGTTTTACGAGATCCAGAAGTTCGATCATGTGTGCTTCAAGGGTTAGAATCTCAATTCGTCGTTCACCAAGATGACCTCGTTGGGCAGCTCCACTTTCATGATCTCGCCCACCCGGCTGACGTAAACCACGATCTCCTGGTTTTCGGCGATCTGCGCGCGCAAACGATAAACCCGGAACTGCGCATAGCCCACCACCAGCCAGTCATTCTGCGCCTGCCATTTCAACGCGGAGGCGGTGCGTTGGGCTTTGGCGACACCTTCCTCCATCAGCATGCCCACGGCGTTGCCGACGAGCGGCCCACCAAACTTTACGGCCAGTTTTTTCGGGTTCTTCAGATCTTCCAGCGGCACTTCCTGCTCCCATTCGTTCACGGTGTCAGAGAGACGGAAACGGGCGAGTTTTTCGGCATCAATCCCGCGCACTTCGGCGGTGAAAGGGCGTTGATTCAGGCGCACGGAAAATTCCTGCCAGCTAAAATTGGTGGCGAATTTGACGGAGGTGAAGAACTTGAAGTTCTGGGAATTATCCAGACCGGTGAAACCGCCGTCGGCGTCGATCGTGTAGCTGGTGAGCTGGCGGACCATGCCCACCGGGGCATCCAGTTCGGTGCGTTTGCCGGTGGTGATCTCCTCGCCGATGCTGGCGGACCAGCGCAAGTAGCCGATGCGTTTGCCGCGCCGGCGGATCTCCATGTTCGAGTTGTCCGGGGACGTCAGAATCTTCTCCCAGACGAGTTCCACGGGAACCTCATTGCCGGGCTGAAACCGGCCGCGGATCTCCGATTTCCAGAGGAGATAGCTCATCGTCAGCCAGAAGGCAGCGAAGACGATGAACAAGAAGCGGTTCAACATGATACGCGCCTAGATGGACGGGATCTTGAGCGTCTGGCCTAGTTTCATACGACGTGAATCTACGCCGGGATTGGCCGTCTTCAACGCGGCTTCACTTACTTTGTATTGTTTGGAGATCTTATAGAAGGTGTCGCCGGGCTGGATGACATGGGTGCGACCGGCTCCCGGAGTCGGGACACTCGCGTGCTGGATAACGTTGGTAGCGGATACTGTAGGCCGGGTGCCAGTGCCTGAAGGGGGCAGACCTACGCGCATGGGCGCGCCGTTCTGACCGGGCTGGGCGCGCTGCTGCAGTTGTTGCTGCTGGCCCATCTGCATGGCGATGAGCTGGGACATCTGGTTCTGCACCTGTTCCAGTTGTGTCTTGAGCTGGGCGTTCTCCTTCGTCAGGCCATCGAGACGTTCCAGATCCCGCTGCACCATCTGGTTCACCGGGCCGAGCGAGATGGTGCGGGCGAGCTCCTGCTTGCAAGCGACGATGTGCTGGCGGATGGATTCAGCCAGGTCGGAGTCCGGCTTGTACTTCAGGAAACGGTCGAAATGATAGATGGCGGCAGAGAAATCCTTGGTGCGCTGCTCGTGCAGGATGCCGAGTTCCAGATGGGCCACGGAGGAGCGGGGATTGGCCTCCAGCGCCTTTTCAAAATCCTCCAGGGCACCGGTGAAATCCAGGCTGTTCACGCGACGTTTGCCACTGAGGTAGTAGGGATCTTTTTGCTCGTCCGCCGAGCCGGTTCCGGGCGGAAAGCAGCCGGTGACCGCTATCAAAGCAGTCACGGCCAATCCCATCCGGAGCGCCCGCGAAAAATTCATAGGCGGAAACTAAACGATGGCTTCCGAGCGTGCAAGGGCCGGTTGCAGCCGGTTGCACCGGCGGGCCAATATGGCGGACAATGATTGTCCGCCATCATCGACTACGTGCCTTTGAAGGGATTGCTGGCGGGTTTATCGGCTGGCTTCTCGTCCGTCGCGGGTTTGTCGAAAGGATTCACTTTGGGAATGGTCGCCAGTTCGGTGCGGCGCGGCAAACTGAAGGTGGCTCCGGCGACGTAGGCCCAGCCCATGACCACATGGAGACCGCAGGCCGCCAGCAGGCCTTCCAGCGGCAGCCAGCCCAGCCCATACAGCGCGATGCCTACGCTGTAAACGACCGCAGGCGTCAGCATGGCTGCGGCGTTTAGCCGGATGGATTCCGACCACTTGAGATCGCGATCGCCCCAAAAGGCCAAAAACTTGGCTGCGGGCGCGTAGAGCAAGGCGAGCAGCATCCACTGGAGCCACAAGCCGATGAAGGTCGCGGCGATGACCCCGGCGATGAAGAAAGGTCGGCGCGCGCCCCACCAAGGAACGGCGTCCGGACGGCTGAGCGCGAGGGAGAAGTTTTGATCGTAAGGCAACGGTACGTAACCGAACATGGAGTAGATGCGAGCTTCCTTCGTGTGGAACTCGAGCTGGATATCCGGAGAGCGGCCGAAGGTGTGGGAGTCAGCGGGAGCGGCGATGACGCCCAACCAGCGTGAATCGGCCAGTTGCACGGCTTCCAGATTTGGCCAGGCCAGTTCGCCGCGCAGGATGTAGCCATTGTCCGGAAGATGGTGGATGGCGTGATCTATCTGGGGAAGCCACGCGCTGAACAGCAGGATAAGCACGGCGGCCACAGCGCCACCTGCCACAATCGCCTGGGCGATGAAGAGCCGCCGCCAAGAGGTGGCACCGAAAGAGGCGACACCGCCGAACGTGATCGGCTGGCCAGCCATCACGCCTGAACTCTTCGGCGGTTGCGGTGTCGCGGTTTCTTCCATCAAACAAACCTACGGGCGGTTAGTAACCGCCACGCGGCTATCTTATCTGATGGAGAGAGTAGCGCAAGGCATCCGGTGAATGGCTAGGTAGACTTAATACTCTGCCAGCAGTCGGCACGCAGCAGGCCCCAGTCGTACGTTTGGCGGGCGGCTAGTTGGAAGCCGTTTTGTTGCATGTGTGCGGTGTAATCTACCAAATGGCTGGCGGGGAGGCGCGTGACGACGCGGAAGAAACGGTACATGAGCCAAAGGATCAGCCGGGCGCGCAAACGGGAGAAGCCTTGGGCGGGGACGCAGAAATCGGAAATGAGCCAGGTGGCATCGGGTGTGATAAGGGAGGTGAGCCTGGGGATGAGTGAGTTCAGTTGTTCAGCGCGAAAGCAATCGAGGAAGAAGTGGGTGCTGACGAGATCGTAGCCGCCAGTCGTCGGTTGCCAGTGAAGAGCATCGGCGTGGATGAATTCTATTCGTTCGGTCGAGAGACCAGCGGCTTCTAGCGCGAGCTGGGTTTGCTGAAGCATTCCTGCGCTGGCATCCACGCAGGTGATTTGCACGGTGGGATTGGTTTGCAGCAAGGGGACGATGAAACGACCGGCGCCTTCGCCGAGCAAGAGGGCTTTGCGTGCTGATTTTGTCTGCGACAAGTAGGTGAGGCGGCAACGCTGGAGTTTATCGCCGGCGAGCACGCGTTCCATGGCGCGGTAAACCGGAGCCAGCCGGTCGAAGCTCATGCCGCCTCCGCTCCATTGGCGGTAGGCAGATGTTTCCAGATGAGGAACGCGATCAAAGCGCCAGCGACGTAGGCGGCGACATCGGCCCAGTCAGCGACGCTGGTGGTTTTCAGATGCGGGCCGATGACCTCGGCGAGAAAGGTCCAGAGGGCGAGGTGGCTGAGGATCTCAAGGAAGGTGGGCGGAGCGGCGTGCTGGCGCCAGCCGACGCGGTGATGCAGCCACAGGATGGGCGGCAAGGCGGCAGGGATGAGCAGCAGGTCGTTGAAGTAGCCGTTCAGGAAGAAGCCGCCGAACTGGGGCTTCCACCACCAGCGGTTGGCGACATAGAGCGCCACCGCCAGCAAGAAGAGCGGGTCACGTAGATACCGGAAACGCATCACAGGAGTGCGGTCATCACCAGTCCGGCGAAGAGGGCCAGAACGGCTTTTAAGAGTAATGTTTTTAGCACGGGAGCATGGTTGCGGGTGAAGCAAAGTTCGTCAAAGAATTTTATATCGTAGAGCGATGTAGTGGATTTGCTGATGAGGGCGATAAGAACCGAGGACGGAAAAATGAATGCCCGATCCGCATGGGGGTGACGGATCGGGCGTGCACACTAGGACAAGCGGACTACCGCCAAGGAGGTTACTTGTCCTTCTTCTTAGCGGGCGTGATCGCCTCGACCACGTTCGCATCGGAAACTTTCAACTGGACCGTGTCACCGGCCTTCACTTTGGAGAGGTCCACGTCTTTGGCGACTTTGTAGATCTCTTCCTTGTCCTTTTTGCCGCGGGTGACGGTGAGGGTATGGCTCTCCGCGTTGACGGCTTTCACGGTCCCGCCGTGGCGTTCTTTTTTACCTTCCTTGTCCTTCTCCGTATTGGCCGCGAAGGTGGGCAGGGCGAGAGCGATGACGGCGGTGAGGGTGAGGAGCAGTTTTTTATTCATGGTTTGCCTTTCCGATGGCGCTTGTTTGATTGCCACCTGGTAATGGTCATTTGTGGGGTTCGACCGGATGTTTTGCCGGGTGTTCAACGGATTCACTAAGAAAAAGGATATATTTTTGAGGAGGCGTTTTTCTGTAACCTGAGGCGGGAAATGGGCGTCTGAGCGGTAGCATTCAGTGGAGCGCAAATCGCGGTGGACCGCGACTGTGTCCGCCGAGGATCAGTCGCAGCGGGTGATAGAGAAAAAAGGATTCGAAGTGTTTGAAGCGTTTATTGAGATTCGAGAGTGCTGCGGCTGATTCTGCTGACGCAGAACACAGCCGCGGTCCAAAGGAGCGCGGAGAATCTTACATCGGGGTGGCACAATCTTCTATTGTTCCGGTAATGCGCTTGGGGGATACTAGGCTGGCACGCATGAAGTCTTTGATTGCAGCGGTTTCGTTTGTATTTGGCGCGCTGGTGACCAGCGCGGCGCAGGTGGATTTTTCCCATCAGATCGTGCCCATCTTGCGGGAGCATTGTGCGGAGTGTCATACGGGGGACAAGAAGAAGGGAGGGTTCTCGCTGAACACCAAGGTGGACTTGATGGCGGGGAGTGAAAATGGGGTGGTGGTGGTGCCGAAGCAGAGCAGCAAGAGCAAGTTCATCGAGGTGCTCGTGACGAAGGATGAAGATTCGCGGATGCCGCCGAAGGGACCGAGGCTTTCACCGGAAAAGATTTTGCTGCTAAAAGCGTGGATTGATGGCGGGGCGCAATGGGATGACGGCTTTGCTTTCAAGAAACCGGCGTATGAACCGGCACTCAAGCCGCGGCGGGTGGAACTGCCGAAGGTGGTGAAGGGGCGCACGAATGCGGTGGATCGTATTCTCGATACGTATCTGGCGAAGAATAAATTGAAGACGCCGGAGCCGATCACGGATGCGGAGTTTGCGAGACGGGTGCATCTGGATCTGGTGGGATTGTTGCCAGCGCCGGAAGCGTTGGAGAAATTTCTGGCGGACAAAAGCAAGGACAAGCGGCAGCGGCTGGTGCAGGAATTGTTGAACAATGACGTAGCGTATGCGGAGCATTGGCTGACGTTCTGGAACGATCTCTTGCGCAATGATTACATCGGGACGGGTTTCATCACGGGCGGGCGCAAGCAGATCACGAAGTGGCTCTACACGGCGCTGACGGAGAACAAGCCGTATGACCAGTTCATGCGTGAACTCATTGCGCCACCGACACCGGCGAGTGCGGGCTTCAGCGAAGGCATCAAATGGCGCGGCAGTGTGAACGCCTCGCAGACGACGGAGATACAATTCGCGCAATCGGTGGGGCAATCGCTGCTGGGGATCAACCTGAAATGTGCGTCGTGCCATGACAGTTTCATTGATCGGTGGAAGCTGGATGAGGCGTATGGCATGGCGGCGATCATCGCGGAGCAGCCACTGGAGATCAGCCGTTGCGACAAACCCATCGGGAAGACGGCGAAGGCGGCGTGGTTGTTCCCCGAGCTGGGCCAGATCGATGCGAGCAAGCCGACGAAGGAACGGTTGCAACAACTGGCGGCGCTGATGACACATCCGGAAAATGGCCGGGTGACGCGGACCATCGTGAACCGTTTCTGGCAGCGGCTGATGGGGCGTGGCATCGTGCATCCGGTGGATGCGATGCAATCGGAACCGTGGAATTCGGATCTGCTCGATTATCTCGCGGTACATCTCTCGGATAACAAATACGATCTGAAGAAGACGTTGGAACTCATCTGTAACTCGCAGGCGTATCAATCCAAGGCGCAGGTTCTGGAACCGGGTGCGGATGATCATGCGTATGTGTATGGCGGGCCGCGGACCAAGCGCATGACGGCGGAGCAATTCACAGATGCGGTGTGGCAACTGACCGGCACGGCGCCATTGAAATTTGATGCGGGCATCGTGCGTGGCAAGGCGGAGGTGAAAGGTGACAAGAGCATCACGGTGAAGGGGCAATGGATTTGGTCCACTGATAATGTGGGCACGAATGTGGCGAAGGCGGGTGAGGCGATCTCGTTGCGACACAAATTCACGCTCAAGACGTTGCCGGTGCGTGCGGGTGCGGCGGTCTCGGTGGATAACAGCTACACGCTGTTCGTGAATGGGAAGGAACTGGCGGCAGATGACGATTGGACGACGGTGGAGCCGGTGGATCTGCTTGGTGCGTTGAAGGCGGGGGCGAATGAGATTTTGTTGGTCGCGAAGAATGCGGGCAATGGGCCGAATCTGGCGGGGGCATTCTTTGAGGCGCGGTTGCGTTTTGCGGATGGAGCGGAACAAGTCATCGGCACGGATGTGACGTGGGAGTGGACGAAGACGTTGCCAGATGCAAAGGGGAAGTTCGCGGCGGTGCCGAAGGACTGGCAGGCGGCGGTGTTGATCGCGACGCCGGAGGTGTGGATGAAATCATTACGTGAACCGATCGTGGCGACGCTGAATCAGACGGTGTATTCGACGTTGCCGATGGTGCGGGCGTCGCTGGTGAAGTCGGATATGCTGCAACGGACTTTGGGACGGCCGAATCGCGACCAGATCGTGACGTCGCGACCGAGTGATCTGAGCACGCTGGAGGCGCTGGATCTGAACAACGGGCAGACGTTGGCGGATTTGCTGGCAAAGGGTGCGGGCAGGCTGGTGAAGGAGCACGCTAATACCGAGGCGTTGGTGCAGCAGGTCTATACGCTGGCACTGTCGCGTCCGCCGACGAAGAGTGAGTTGAGCATCACGCGTGAGGTGTTGGGGGCGAAGCCGACGGAGCAAGGGGTGCAGGATTTGCTCTGGGCGCTGGTGATGATGCCGGAGTTTCAACTCGTCCGATGATATGGATATTAAAGTGTGATGAACTTTTGTGAAGTAAACAGCACTCGCAGGAAGGGGGCACCCCTCATCCTCAATCCTTCTCCCCTCCGAGGGGAGAAGGAGGTCGGGCGGCTGCTATTTCGTGAGAGCCGTTGTTCGGTGTCAGTTGGTGCGTGCAGAAAAATACTTTTATTTATTCAGCCATGAAACCGCAGATTGATCCAACGTTACCGGAAGCGCAGGCGCGGCGGGAGTTTCTCAAGCAACTCTCGGCGGCGGGCCTGGCGGCGATGATGACGGGTGAGGTGTCGGTGTTTGGTGCGGAAGGAAAACTTCAGCAGCCGAAGGCGACGGCGGATACGTGCATCTTGCTGTGGATGGGTGGCGGTATGGCGGCGCCGGATACGTTTGATCCGAAGCGGTATGTGCCGTTCGAGCCGGGCACGCCGGTGGCGAAGGTGGAGAGCACGTTTCCAACCATCGATACGGTGGTGGATAACATCAAGATCACGAAGGGGCTGGAGAACATCGCGAAGGTGATGGATCGCGCGACATTGATCCGCTCGCACATCCAACCGGATCTCGGAAGCATTTTGCACTCGCGGCATCAGTATCACTGGCACACGGGGTATGTGCCGCCGCAGACGGTGGCGTGTCCGCACATCGGCGCGTGGATGTCCAAGGTGTTGGGACCACGCAATCCGGTGGTGCCGGCATTCATCAATATCGGGCAACGGCTGGAAGGTGTGGGTGAGCAGGAAGAGTTGAAGGCGTTCACCACGGCGGGTTTCTTCGGCACGGAGTTTGGGCCGATGGTGATCCCGTTCCCGGAAGATGCGGCGCAATCGGTGCGGCCGCCGAAGGGGATGGAACCGGGACGATTCGATAATCGCTACAGCCTTTACCGCAAGCTGATCGACAAGAATCCGCAGCGCGATTACCTGAGTGATTACCAGCAGGCCTCGATGTTGCGCTCGATGGACAATGCGCATCGGCTGTTGAGTTCGCCATCGGCGAAGGCGTTCGATATCACGCAGGAGCCGATTGAGAACATCCGGAAGTATTATCCGGGTTATGAGCCGGGCGTGCGCTTTGAGGCGTCACGGGATCGTTTTGCAGGAACGTATGAAGCGGGGACGATCGGGAAGTTCGGCTTGGGGTGCTTGCTGGCGCGGCGATTGACGGAAGCAGGGGCGCGGTTCATCGAGGTGTCCACGGAGTATATCCCGTTCTTTAATTGGGATACGCATGAGAATGGTTACTCACGCTTGGTGGCGATGAAGGAGGCGATTGATGCGCCGATCGCGCAACTAGTCAGAGATTTGGAAGAGCGCGGGTTGCTCAATCGCACGCTCATCGTGGTGGCGAGCGAGTTCAGTCGCGACATGATCATGGAGGGCAAGCCGGGCTCGAATGCGAATGACCAGGCAGGCTTCAAGGTGGATACGATCACGGAGCTGAAGCACTACGGGCAGCATCGGCATTTCACGGGTGGTTCCTCCGTGGTGATGTTCGGTGGCGGGATGAAGAAGGGGCATGTGCATGGGGCGACGGCGACGGAACGGCCGTTCGTGGCGCAGGGCGAGCCGGTGTCCATCATGGATCTGCACGCGACGATCTTCACGGCGATGGGGATCAGTCCGAAGACGGCGTATGATATCGAGGGGCGACCGTTTTACGCGACGGAGGATGGGCATGGGAAGGCGGTTGGAAGCGTATTTGCGTAAGCGGGTTGCACCCGCGGGCCAATATAGCGAAGGAATTTAACCGCTGATGGACGCAGATAGGCGCAGATGAGGAGGCGGAGAAACAGCGGACCGGGCACTCTCATCCTCAATCCTTCTCCCGGCCGAAGTTCGGCTGCCAAGGGGGAAGGAGGATTAATGCCGTTCTTTGTGTTTACGGGCTCTTTCTTTCTTAGCGGCGAGGCGGCGTAAGCGATCGGCCCAGCGTTGCAGCCATTTGGGGTCGTCGGTGTTGAGCGGATCGCGGATCTGTTGCTCCAGGGCTTCGGCACGCGCGAGGATTTCGGCGGCGGTGAAAGAAGACATGCCATCCGGACCATCCAATCGTCCTCGGGGTAATTTGGGCATGCTTAAGGTTTGAAGTTTTCCTGATAATTTTTGCACCACGTTTCGACATCCTTGCGCGCGTAGGGATGAATCCGATCATGGGCCAGATTATCCAAGGCTGAATCAATGACGGAGGGACAATTGGCATTGGAAAGTTTCAGCCATTCAAAGAAGTGGCGCACGGCCAGTCTTTGCGGTGTGGTGAGCAGCTTTAAGGCTTGTGCATTTTCCCGGATGGAATCGGGAGTCTCCAAGTCACTGGCGGTAAAATGGCTGGTGATGACCGTGGCGACAAATGGCTCATCCAGTGGCTCGGCCAAGGCCATCAGCAGGAGGGCAGGGAGATAATAATGGAAAGCTAACGGACTGAGAGCACCAAGGGTTTCAGCCAAGGTGCGGATGCAGGTCAAATCTGCCAAGGTGAGATGGTGCCAGTTCTTGCCGCGCAGAGGAGCGACCAGTTGATGACATTCGGCGGATGAGTCTGAAGTCAGGCGGGCATCACCGGGATAGCGCACATGGTCAAAAGCCAGACGGATTTCGGCAGCCAGTTCAGTCATACCACTTTGTTGGATGACAATTTACCTGAAAAGTGATTGCCGGACAAGTCAGGGAATGGCGATCAGTTTTTTGAGGTTGGTGAGAGAGGTGGAGAGGGGTTCGGATTTTGAGAACCAATCTACCTGATCGTTTCGGATGGGGATGAGGGAATGGTGGTCGTCGGAGCGGGCGTAGAAGGTGCCGTCACGGTTGAGGAAGGCAATATAACGACCGTTGTGCAGAGGTGAAGGACGGCAACTGATCTGGCGATAGTTTACGGCGTAGAAGTGCAGTTGCGCCGGTTGAGTGATGGTCCCTTTGAGAACCCGTTCTACGATGATATCGGCTTTCTGTTGGAACACCTGATTGGAGCGGATGGTGAAGTCCCGGCTGATCAAGTTGGTGATGGTGATGATGGCGACTGCGTCGGCCCGCTTGACCATCACGTCCAAAGGAGGCGGAGGTGACTGTTCTGCCGTGAGACGACCAGCAATGAGAAGTTGGAGCACCAGCAGAAGGAAAGTTTTCATAGCAGTTTGGGAAGCGGTTATCCGATCATGGATTGGCGATCAGTTTTTGGAGGTTGGTGATTGAGTCAGAGAGGGATTCGGGTTTTGGAAACCAATCTACCTGATTGTTTCGGATGAGGACGAGGGAATGCCAATCATCAGAGCGGGAGTAGAATTGCCCGTCTCGGCCAAGGAAGGCGATGCAGCGACCCTCGAATAGCATGGGCGGCTTGGATTCAAAATGGATGTTTGCTAACACATAAAAGCGGAGTCGGGCAGGTTGTGTCAGCGATCCTTTCAGCACTTGCTCCACGATCAGGTCGGCCTTTTGCTGGATGACCTGATTGGTGCGAATGGAGAATTTCTCGGTGGTCAGATTGGTGATGGTGACGATGGCGATGATGGGGGTACCGGAGACGAGTTGGGCTTGGGTAGGAGGGACGGGCGGAGCGGCGAAGGCCGAACTGACGAACAGGTAAAGTAGAAGGCTGAGGAAGGATTTCTTCATGGTGTTTGAATTTCACTATTTGGCTTCGATCTTTATCACTTCTAAAAGTCGCAATCTGACTTTGGTCTTGGAGTCCTCGGTATCGTGAATGGTGACGGTGATTTTGACGGGGGTGTTCGTCTGGGCATGGGCAAGAAGATGGGCCGGGATTTTTGTGGGAATATCTTGTAAGCCAGTGCAGGTGCGGCAACGGATGAACCAACCAGCAACACCATCCTTGCGGTCAATTTTTATAAACTGGCCCGAGTCAGTGACGGTCATCCCAGTTCCGGAATCTGCAAAAGGCGAAAAGAAATCCGCCCGCAAGAGCGTAGTGCCAAACGATAACAGGATGAGGAGCAGATATCTCATTTTGGGTTTGCCGGCTTAGGTGTCATCAGCCGGTTCATCTGATCAAGCGGCAACCATGCGTTGGTGATGCCTATCCATTTTTGATGGGATTCGCTGAGGTTGCAGCCTTGCTGGCCTTGGTCGTTGGTGATGACTTCGAAGAAGGATGTTTCTTCGAAGAGAAAGCTATTGCTGAGCAAGACGAGGTAGCGCTTTCCTGGTTGCATGCCCAATCTTCCGGGTGGCGGGTGGAAGCAGGACAGGCTGGTGCCGTTGAGAACGGTCGCGGCGTTGGTGCCTTTCAAGTGCTTGAGGATAGTCAGACGGACATGTTGTTCTTTGGTGATGTCGGTGACTTGGGCATCGACGATGTGGCTGGCGGAAACGAGGGAATTGGAGAAGGTGGGGAGGGTGTATTCAGCTAAGGCTTGGCTGGTAGCCAAGAGAGTCGCGAGCAAAAGGATGAAGACCGGTTTCACATAGCGTTGGACGGAAGGGTGTGGGGAATGCTCCGGCGGGCACCCCTCACCCCCGGCTGCTTTGGTCCAAAGGAGGGAAAATGGTAGAATACCTCGGCACTTATGTATAAGTGCCGAGGTGAATTCAAAGGGGTAAAGGGTGGGTGGTGCTCAGGGGGAGGTCGCGAACGGATGGCGAGAAGACCGGGTATGGGGCACGTGCCTCGTGACAATCCTCAGGCCTCGCCCGCTTGAAACCACACCCGTGGTGAACCACTGGGCTATTTTCGAGTCGTCCCGGCGAGACTGCGGGGAAGGGAGGGAAGGCGGTTTTTCCGACGCAGTTTTTTGGTTCTAGGAGTGGTTTCGGTTAGTAACCCATTGGAAATCAGCAGGTTTCAGTATGAAAATAAAAGTTATTCACAGTATTCACATGGACAGCGGATGTCCTACCCCCTCGGGTAAATTATGAATTATGAAGGATGAATTATGAAAATGAAGAATGGAGTGGAGATGAAGACCAAAGAGGAGAAAAAAGACCCGTTACGGGAACGTAACTGGGACAAAAGGTTACAGGCTTGCATCACTTGTTTTCAGGTGTACTCTGTGAGACAAAATGGCACACTTGCTTGTGTAACTACCTGATTTATTGAGAGTTGTATGATTCGCTCGTTCGTCTTTACCACCCAAGGCCGCCTGCATAGCAAGGACATCGAGGTCTTCCTGATGCCTACGCTGCTGGCGGATACGACGCTGTTCCTATGGGTGGACCTGGAGAATGCGACGGCGGAGGAGAGCAAGCTGGTGCTGGAGGATATCTTTCATTTCCATCCGCTGTCGGTGGAGGACTGTATCATGGTCAGCTCGACGCCGAAGGTGGATGAGTATTCGCCGAAGGAGGGGGACCACTTCTCGCCGTATCTTTTCATCGTGATTCATGCGGTGGATTACAGCCGGAAGGACGGGGTTTTTGACACGACGGAGCTGAATTTCTTCCTGGGGAAGAATTATCTGGTGACCTTCCATGAGCAGCCGTTGCGGAGCATCCAGAACACGGTGGACCGGTGCGTGAAGAGTTCGGGGCATATCGCGCGGGCGCCGGATCGCGTGGCGCATACGTTGCTGGATGCGATTGTGGAGAATTACAAGCCGGCGCTGGACGAGCTTTCACTGGAGATCGCGGAGCTGGAGGATGAGGTGTTGCAGCATCCGAGCCAGAAGGTGTTGAACAAGATCATCCACATCAAAAAGGAAGTGTTGCACCTAAGGCAGATCATCGGGCCGCAGCGGGAGGTGCTCTCGAAATTCGCGCGTGGGGAGTTCAAACTCATCCGGGCGCACTTGGTGCCGTATTACCGGGACGTGTATGACGGGCTGTATCACATCTCGGAACTGGCGCAGAACTACACGGATACGCTGACGGGCATCCTGCAGGTGTATCTGAACATGTCGTCCAACCAGACGGGCGAGGTGGTGAAATTGCTGACGATGATCACGCTGATCACGACGCCGATGATGATGATCGGGACGTGGTATGGGATGAACTTCGACGGCATCTCCGAGCTGCATTGGGAGCATGGCTACCTGATGGCGTTCGGGGTGACGATCGTGTCGACGATCACGACGTATGTTTATTTCAAGCGGAAGAAGTGGTTTTGAGGAATGAAGGTAGGGAATGACATAGGTGGTGAAGTGAAGGGGTGCGTTGGGTTGGCGGTTGCTCCCTTCCCCCTCACCCTGGCCCTCTCCCTTGGGGAGAGGGGAGGGAGGGCTGCTGCGCATGCGGATATTTTTATTGGCAGCGAACGTCACCTTACTGCCAGCTGGAAGCCGGCAGCACATTGTATCGCAGGCGACTACATGAGTTGACATGGCAGGTTCTAATTCCAGTTTTTTGGACAAGGTGCTGGGGCGGATCGAGCGGCTCGATACGCAGGGGCTGCACACGGTCGTGGAGCGGCTGGCGAGGGAGCGGAGTTTTCTGGAGACGCTCTTCAATGCGATCGAGGACGGGGTGTTGGTGGTGGATGAGGGTGGGCACGTGCTGTATTTCAATGATGCGGCGACGCGGTTGCTCGGGTTGTTGCCGGATACGACGGAGGGGCAGCCGATCGGGCGTATTTTGCCGCAGGTGGACTGGTCGGCGGTGGCCAAGGTGGATCGTGCGGGTGGGCCGGGAGTGGTGCGGCATGAATTTGAGGTGCGTTATCCGCAAGCGCGGTTTGTGCGGCTTTACATCGCGCCACTGGATGGGGAGAAGGCGGGGAGTTCCGGCATGGCGCTGATCTTGCATGATGCGACGGAGGCACGGCAGAAGACGTTTGAGGCGATCGAAAGTGAGCGGGTGCAAGCATTGACTTTGCTGGCGGCGAGTGTGGCACATGAGATCGGGAATCCGCTGAATGCGCTGCATATCCACATGCAGCTTATCGAGCGCGAATTACGCAAGATGAAGGATGGGCACACGAAGCAGGCGAAGCCCAAGGGGTTGCTCGGGCGCAAGCGGCAGACGCAGCCGAATGATATCGACCTGAGCGATAACGTGGAGCGGTTGGAGACGTTCGTGGGCGTGGCGAAAGGGGAGATCGCGCGGTTGGATTATATCATCACGCAGTTCTTGCAGGCGATCCGGCCGACGGAACCGAAGTTCAAGACGGGTTCGCTGAATGAGGTGGTGAATGCGACGTTGGAATTACTAGGGCCAGAGCTGGAGAATCGCGGCATCCAGGTGGAGACGAATCTCTTGAAACAACTGCCCCAAGGGCCGATCGATGCCGGGCAGATCAAGCAAGTGCTGGTGAATCTCATCAAGAATGCGATGCAGGCGATGACGCGGGGCGGGACGCTCATCTTGCAGACGGGTCGGGCGAAGGAAGGCGTGTGGGTAAGTGTGGGGGATAACGGGATGGGGATTCCTTCGGACAAGGTGAACAAGATTTTTGAACCGTTCTTCACGACGAAGGAGAAGGGGACGGGCTTGGGCCTGATGATCGTGCAGCGGATTGTGCGGGATCATGGTGGGCGGATTGAACTGGAGAGTCATCTGGGTGAAGGGACGACGTTTCGAGTGTGGCTGCCGTTGCATGAGCCGGAACCGTTGTTGCTGGAGCAGGGAGGGAATGAGGGATGAAAGCTACGGTGTTAATTGTGGATGATGAGAAGCCGACGCGGGAGGGTTTGCGGGCGGCGTTGGAGGATCGTTTCGACGTGTATGTGGCGGAGGATGCGAGCGCGGCGATGCGGTTGCTGGAGGAGGAACATTTTGATGTGTTGCTGACGGATCTGCGGTTGCCGCAGGAGGATGGGATGAAGCTCATCGCGAGGGCGAAGTCTTTGCCGAAGCCGCCGGTGTGCATCCTCATGACGGCTTACGGTTCCGAAGAGGTGGCGGTGGAGGCGATGAAGCGCGGGGCGGATGATTACATCGCGAAGGGGCGGATGCAGATCGATGAATTGGAGATGCGCATCGCGCGGGCATTGCGGCAACAGAATCTGGAGGCGGAGAATGTCTCGCTGCGGCAACAGCTCGATCACAAGTACAAGCTGGAACACATCATCGGGGAAGCGCCGGTGATGAAGGAGATTTTAGAGACGGTGCGGCAGGTGGCGCCGTCGAAGGCGACGGTGCTCATCCTCGGGGAAAGCGGCACGGGCAAGGAATTGATCGCGAAGGCGATCCATCAACTCAGCACGCGGGCGCGGGGGCCTTTGGTGACGGTGCATTGCGCGGCGTTGCCGACGAATCTTTTGGAGAGTGAGTTGTTTGGTCACGAGAAGGGAGCGTTCACAGGGGCGCATGAGCGGCGCATCGGGCGGTTTGAGCAGGCGCAGGGCGGGACGTTGTTCCTGGATGAGATAGGGGAGATCGATGCGACGATCCAGGTGAAGCTGTTGCGTTTCCTGGGGGAACGAACATTTGAGCGCGTGGGCTCCAACAAGACTTTGACGGCGGATGTGCGGCTGGTGGCGGCGACGAATCGTGATCTGCATCAGATGGTGAAGGAAGGGAAGTTCCGCGAGGATCTGTATTTCCGGCTGACGGTGGTGCCGATCACGTTGCCGCCATTACGGGAGCGGTCGGAGGATGTGCCGTTGCTGGCGAACGCGTTTCTGCGGGAGTTCGCGAAAGAGAACGAGAAGCGCGTGGCGGAGATCAAGCCGGACGCGATGCTGGCGCTGACGCGGCATACCTGGCCGGGCAATGTCCGCGAACTGCGCACCGCCATCGAGCATGGTGTGGTATTGTGCCGGGGTGAATCCATCTCGGTGCGCGACCTGCCGGCGACGGTGCGAGCGGGAGCGGAAGGCAACACGAAGGCAAGACCGGTGCTGGATGACAACGTGACGGTGAAGGAAGCGGAGAAGGATGCGATCTTGCGGGCCTTGAAGGAAGCGGATGGGAATCGCAGCGAGGCGGCGAAGAATCTGGGGATCAGCCGGAGGACGTTGCACCGGAAGCTGCATCATTATCATTTGGAGGGGTTTTAGATGGGGGATAGATTTAACAAATCGGGCGCTCTGGGTTTGAGGATGCTCCCTTCCCCCTCACCCCGGCCCTCTCCCTTGGGGAGAGGGAGAACATTTGCGGCCGCTATACCAGTTCATAGGACATTGGTTGGCGGGGTGGCGTTTTATTTTAACCGTGGGACTTACTGATGATTGTTCAACTGCAAAACTGGATCCATAACCTGGAAGAGGGCGGCGGGGCGAAGGTGCTGAAGTCGGTGCTGGGCGTGCTGGCGTTTGTCTTCGTGATGCTGCTCTACAATGTGCGCGAGTTCCAGAATCTCGGCACGCAGGAGGCGATGGAGCAGGCGCAGCTCGCGCGGAATATCGCGCAGGGCAAGGGTTACGTGACGGATGTCATCCGGCCGCTCGACCTCTTTGTGCTGCAACAGCATGCGAAGAGCGAGAAGCTCACGGTGACGTTGCCGCAACCGGATCTGATGAATGCCCCGGCGTATCCGTGGCTGCTGGCGCAGTGGATGAAGGTGGGGACGTGGAATTACGAGATCAGCAAGGATGGGGAGTTCAACCGGTTTCAACCGGATCAACAGATCGCGTACCTGAACCAGTTGATATTTTTCCTGTTACTGCTGGTGCTATTCCAGTTGGCGAAGCGGTTGTTCGATGAGCCGGTGGCGTGGTTCACGGTGATCGTGCTGGGCGGCACAGATCTGTTTTGGCGTTTCTCGCAAGCAGGTTTGCCGAATCTGCTGGCGGCGTTTTTTGTGGTGGTGGCGATGTGGCTGTTGACGAAGGCGGAGCAGGGGGCGCGGGAGAGCAAGTGGGTGGTATGGAAGGTTCTGCCGCTGATTTTGCTGGGTGGTGCGGTGTTGGGCTTGGCGGGGCTGACGCGTTACAGTTTGATACTGCTGGCGTTGCCGGCGCTGGTGTATGTGTTCAATGCTTTTGAGGAACGACGGGGAGTGCTCGGGCTCGCGTTGCTCATCGGTTTTGCGGGGGTGCTGGCGCCGTGGTTGCAACGCAATATGGAGGTTTGCGGCAAGCCGTTTGGCACGGCGAGTTATGCGGTGTATGCGGCTTCGGCTTTTTTCCCGGGAGATGAATTGGAGCGGGCGTTGAAGCCGGAGGATGTGAGTGTGGCGTCTGATCTGGGCAAGTATGGGGTGGAGGCGCATTGGGAGAAGCTGACGGATAATGTGGAGAAGGTGATCGTGACGGATCTGCCGCGATTGGGCGGGACGTGGTTGAGCGCGTTTTTTCTCGCGAGTCTACTGCTGCCGTTCACGCGGCCGGGATTGTTGAAGCTGCGGTTGTGGATCATTTTAAGTTTGGTGGCGTTGATCATCACGCAGGCTTTGGGGCGGACGAATGCGAGCAGTGTGTCGCCGGAATTGAACGGGGAGAATTTGTTGATGGTGCTGGTGCCGCTGGTGGTGATGTTCGGCGCGGGCATGTTCAATGTGCTGGCGGACCAGTTGAAGCCGGTCTTTGATCCGGGCCGGGGTGTGATCACTGGCGGGTTCATTTTCATTTTCAGTTTGCCGTTGTTGCTGAATCTGTTGACGCCCCGCTTAAGTGCGTGGGTGTATCCGCCGTTTCATCCGCCGGTGATCCAACAGGCATCGGCGTGGTTGAAGCAGGATGAATGGATCGTGAGCGACATGCCGGCGGCCGTGGCGTGGTATGGGCAGCGGACGAGTCTGTTGATTCCGCGGGATTATACGACGGAGTTCACGGTGATCCAGCAGGCGAAGCCGGTGAATGCGCTTTATCTCACTTCGATCTCGCTCGATCGCAAGCTACTGACGGAGATGTCGGGTGAGCAGGCGGAGCCGTGGTCGGAGTTTGGATTGAACAGTGTGATCAAGGGGGAATTGCCGGATGGGTTTCCGCTGAAGCATGCGTATGCGGACTGGTTTCCGTATCAGTTGTTTTTGTCGGATAAACAGAGGTGGTGAAGCAGGGAAAAGAGGGTAACCGCAGATGGGCGCAGATAGACGCAGATATCGGAAGGGGAAATGAGGGAGACGGAGTTGCTCGCGTAAACGAGGTGACATTTTGGTGTCTGACTTTGCTTAGGGGAGTTGCTGTGGGCGAGGCGCCCACGCTCCAACGGGGCTTGCGGGTGGGTGGGGATTGTAGGAGACTTTTAATCATGCTCACGGGAGGGACTATTGTCCGGTATCTCTTCGGTCACGCGGAGGCGATCCGTCAGGTGGCGGCGGCGCGGTCGGCGTTGGTGACGGGTATCATCCTGGTTTTTCTAACTTCGATCGCGCGGAATTATGACCAGACGCATATCTCGGAGGATCCAATCAAGTGGGTGCTGGGGTCTTTGTTGTTTTCATTGGTGTCGGGGACTTGGTTGTTTCTGGTGAGCTACTGTGGGTTTGCCCGCCGCTCGATGTCTTTGAGTGACGAAGAAAGTGTATGGATCCACTGGCCGCAGTTCATGGGGTTGTTCTGGATGACGGCACCGGTAGCTTGGGTTTATGCGATACCGGTGGAGCGGTTTCTGGATCCCGTGGAGGCGGCCAAGGCCAACATCACTTTGCTGGGAATCGTATCGCTGTGGCGGGTGCTTTTGATGGCGCGCGTGTTGCAGGTGAGCTGTGGGGCACCGTTCAGCCGCACGTTGCTGTGGGTGCTGTTTCCGGCGGCGGTAGAGGTGCTGGCTATCTCGATTTTTGGAGGAATGCTATCTCAATCAATCCTGCGGGGCATGGGGGGATTGCGAAATTCACCGGCGGAAGATGTTATTCTTGGCGCAATGAGCGGGGCGTTCACGATTTCTTTTTACGGTGCGCCGGCGGTGTTAGTGCTGGTGATATTCTGGCGGGTGCGGGAATCCATCAAGCCTATGCCGCAGCGGGCTGCAGCGGGGTATCCGGTGATCTTCCTGTTGGTGATGGCGGTTTTCTGGGTGGGGGTGGCGGTCCCCAGTCAAAGGCAAGTCTGGCATAATGCGCAGGTGGACACGTTGATGCGGGAGGAGCGCATCCCGGAATTGCTGGCCTATTATTCGGCCCATGAGCGAAAGGATTTCGCGCCTTCACGCATTTTGCCGCCGAAGATCTATGAACGGGAATCCTTCGTTGCCATGCCCAAGTTGCTGGCAGGATTGGATGGCAAGGAGGCTCCGTGGGTCCGAGAGCTGGTTTTTGTGAAACTGACCGAATTGGAAATCAGTGCCATTCCACGCTGGGTCAAGAATCTTGAGTCAACGAGTGAAAAGGAAAAACTGAAACAAATGACCGGCGGTTATTTGATACGTTACAAGCTGGAGCCGAAGCTCTGGTCAGCGGCCATCCGCCGGTTGGAAACCTTCGAGGATGGCCGGGCATGGCTCGCGACCAAACCGCTGTTGCTCCAAGCTATGGCGATTGAAGCTGTAAGGCTCAGGGAGGAAGATCCAAAAGATGCGGGAAAAGCGGAAAGCAACAAGGCCCTCGATGAACTGCTTGAGCTCTTGAAAGAACTCGGAATCGAAGCTCCCAAACCCGACAAATGAACATCGGCCTCATAGCGTTAAGCGGGGTGCGGGTGCGGACGAAGGAGCTCGTGGAGTTGGGGGTGACGTTGCCGGGGTTTGTGCGGCGGGGGAAGGTGATCGCGTCGTTGCCGAGCTTGGGTTTGTTGACGGTGGCGGCGTTGACGCCGCCGGAGCATGAGGTGTCGTATCTGGAGGTGGCGGAGTTGAAGGTGTCTAAGGAAGTGAAAGTAGAGAGGGAGCCAAAACGGGAAGGCGGGCACCCCTCACCCCGGCCCTCTCCCCTCCGAGGGGCGAGGGAGATGGGAGCGAAAGAGTTTTCGATCGCTGATTTGCCAAGTTTTGATCTCGTGGGGATCTCTTCTCTCTCGGCGCAGATTGATGAGGCGTATGCGATTGCTGATGCATATCGGGCGCGGGGGACGAAGGTGGTGATGGGGGGATTGCATGTGTCGAGTTTGCCGGACGAGGCGTTGCAGCACTGTGATGCGGTGGTGATTGGTGGGGCGGAAGGTGTGTGGCCGCAGGTGGTGAGGGATGCGGAGCGGGGGGAGTTGATGTCGAAATATTTTGGAGCGACGGATGGGGTGTTCACGCCGGAGAAGTATGTGCGGCCACGTTTTGAATTGCTGGCGGGGCGGCCGTATAACCGGGTGACGGTGCAGACTTCGCGCGGGTGTCCGCGGGCGTGTGAGTTTTGCGCGGCGAGTTTGCTGATCACGAAGCGGTTCAATCAAAAGCCGGTGCCGCTGGTGATGGAGGAGATCCGGGCGGCGCGGCAATGGATTGATCAGCCGTTCTTTGAGCTAGCAGATGATAACACGTTTCTCAACAAGCAATGGGGCAAGGAGTTCTTGCGCGAATTGATCCCGGAAGAAATTCGCTGGTTCACGGAGACGGATGCCTCGGTGGCGGATGATTTGGAGTTATGCGATCTGCTGGCGGAGTCGGGATGTCGGCAGGTGTTGATCGGTTTCGAGAGTCCGATGGCGGATGACCTTAACGGCTTAGATCCGGTGAACTGGAAACGGCAACGCGCACCGGAGTTGCGGCGGGTGATCGATACGTTGCAGAGCCGGGGGGTGAGTGTGAACGGGTGTTTCATCTTGGGGCTGGACAGTCATACGCCGGAGATTTTTCCGCAGGTGCTGGATTTTGTGAGGACGTCGGGTCTCGCGGAGGTGCAGTTCACGGTGATGACGCCGTTTCCGGGTTCCCCGCTGTCAGCGAGATTGCGGCGGGAGGGACGGCTTTTACAGGAGGCGTATTGGGATCGGTGCACGTTGTTTGATGTGAATTATCGACCGGCGAAGATGAGTGTGGCGGAGCTGGAGGCAGGGCTGCGGTGGTTGTTTCAGGAGACGTATAATGAGGCGGAAACGGCGCGAAGGAAGAAGGGGTTTGTGGGGCGGTATCGGGAGGGGCTGAGGGCGGGAAGCTAACCGCAGCCCCGACTAAGAGCCGGGGTGAAATGGACGGAGATGAGCGCAGATGGGGAAGGGGGGATTTTTCCCGCTAAACAAGCGAAACACGCGAAAGAGGGGGGAGGAATTTTGGTGATTGGGTTTGCGACCCTGACCAAAAATCCTCGCCCCACCCGGCTGCATCATTTTTTAAAACGCGTTAGTTCAGCTTTTGAATCACCAGGGAGGCGTTAACTGTTGGGGCCGTGCCGCCGATGGGTGGAATGGCGGCCAAGGTGACGACCGCTGCGGAGGAGTGATTACGAAGTGTCAGCACACCGTTGGCCGGGACGGTGAGGATGATCTGGCCCGTGTTCTGCTGGACCCCGGCGCCGGAACCGTAAACGGAGGCTGCGACCGATATGCCATTGAGGAACAGGGCGAATTGATTGGGTTCGATGGCGGACACGGAAAAGTTGATCTTGTAGTCGCCTGCGGAGACGAGGACCACGTCACTGCTGCCCACACCGTGGGTGATTCCGGCGGTGTGAACACCGGTATTGCTAAAGGTGACGGCGGCTTCGAGTGGCACTGCCTGCGCGCTCAGATTGTAGAAGTATCCATACTGGGGGGTGCTGCCGGTTCCATCGATTCCGTTCACCCCATTGGTGCCTGCCACGCCGTTTAACCCATTGGTACCATTAAGCCCATTCGTGCCTGCGGTTCCAGTGAGTCCCATCAAACCCATGGGGCCGGTCAAACCAGTTAACCCGATGGGACCGATGGCTCCAGGGAGACCATTGGTGCCCGCTACACCGTTTAAACCGTTGGTACCATTGAGTCCATTGGTGCCTGATGATCCGGTGAGACCGGTCAAGCCCATGAGACCGGTGGGTCCAGTGAGTCCCATCAAACCCATGGGACCGGTCAAACCAGTTAAGCCGATGGGTCCGATGGCTCCAGCGAGACCGTTAGTGCCCGCTACACCGTTTAAACCGTTGGTGCCATTGAGTCCATTGGTGCCAGCTGGTCCAGTGAGACCGGTCAAGCCCATGAGACCGGTGGGTCCAGTGAGTCCCGTCAAACCCATGGGGCCGGTCAAACCAGTTAAGCCGATGGGACCGATGGCTCCAGCGAGACCGTTAGTGCCTGCCACGCCGTTTAAACCGTTGGTACCATTGAGTCCATTGGTGCCTGATGATCCGGTGAGACCGGTCAAGCCCATGAGACCGGTGGGTCCAGTGAGTCCCATCAAACCCATGGGACCGGTCAAACCAGTTAAGCCGATGGGGCCGGTGGCTCCGTTCAGCCCATTCGTGCCATTGATACAGACACAGTTGTTGGTTCCCGGCGGGCCCACTACTTCCGTGTTCACCCCTTGAAAACCACCACCCGTGCTGTGGTTCACGGCTTGGTGGATAGTGCCGGTTCCAAAGGCAACCGCACGCACGGTGCTGTCTGGCAAGACGTCCTGAACACGCACAATGTAGCTGACCACATCGGGGTAAAAATCAGATTCGCCGTGATGCAAAAGCGTACGGCTCAGCGACACTGAATTGGTCACGCCATCCGGGGTGATGATGAACGCCTGAATGTCCGAGGCATCACAAACGATAAAACCGCCATTGGACACCCCGTTGAATACCTCGAGACCGTAATAGATCCGGTCGCCGATACGTATCCCCTCAAGGTTGGTAAAAAGATTGACGCCCAACCCGCTGCCGATGCAGTTCACGGGCGACCGGTCGGCATAAGTCACAGAGGCACCACCCAAATGGAGCAGCACCGCCGCAAGCAAGGCCACGAAACAACCGGGCACTTGGCGAAAAGCGATCAGCCGCGATGGTTTATCCAACCTACTATCAGGCGAGGAGACGATGCCCGGTTGTCCGGGGAGAGCATTTGAGTTTTTCATGACTCTAAAGTGTTTTCTATTGGTTGCGGATCATCGTATGGCACCAGGGCGACCACGGTTTGGTCCGCCACCTGAACGCACGAGAATGGATAACGATGTTCCGATGGTGAACGATGGATAAATCAGCTTCCAGATGGTAGGGGGGTATAGTCCCCCCGGGGGCTGTCCCCCCACACCGCAAAAATGCGGGGTGAAATGAAGTGGAATACAGCAGAAGAAGAGTGGCGGCGGGGAGGAAGAAAGGGGTTTGTGGGGCGGTATCGGAAAGGGGTTGAGAGCGGGTAGGATTGGTTAACCGCAGCCCCGACTAAGAGCCGGGGTGAAATGGACGCAGATGAGCGCAGTGAGGTTCCCCCGAAGAAGTGGACACAGGAGGGGAATAAGTGTCAGTGGTATTTAGTTGAGTTGGTTTTCAAAGTCCACAGGTGAATGGTAGCCGAGGGCGCTGTGGAGCCGCACGCGGTTGTAATAGGTTTCGATCCAGACAAAGAG
>CALRJY020000045.1:0-45667 GCA_943367715.1 Chitinophaga pinensis
ACGGGAGTCCGGCTCAATCTCCGAGGGAGTTCTATGACTCTAGCGTGCCCAGGATATGCCGGACTCCCGCTCCCTCAAGTGCCCTTAAGGTGCCACCTTCTCAGATGACTCCTCCAACATACAAGCGTGCCCGTCCTCGGGCACAGCAAGGTGAAATGCTTCAGTTGGCTTTGAATAAGCAGAGGGCAGACGAGAGGGATTTCGTGCGTGAGCTTTTTAGGCAAAATGGGAACTACCTTTTGCTTACGGATGTTGCTGTGGCCGAGACGGCCACGCTCCAGCTCAAGCAAACAAGGTCGTCGGATCTTCGCCCATCCCCAGGCTGCGGCCACCTTGATAGGTGTGATGCAGTGCGCCGTCTTTCCATTTGCGCAAACGATAGAGTGTGGCGAAAACGAAGTCCGGTGCGGCACCGCCTTGGCCGCCGACGAGCTCGCCACCACGGCGAACATTGTCCATCATCCACGCAGGCAGGCTGAGGTGATAGGGGTTACGCTTTACTTCGCCGACATGGAAGGTGAGAGCGGTGATGAGATCGCCGAGTTCTTGTGCGCCGAGTTCCACGGTCAGGTTTGGTGTGGGCATCTGGCCCCAGAATTCTGTTTCCACGGCATGGCAGGTGAAGTCAGTGGGCATCTGCTTCAATGCATCGGTCACGAGGAAATGTGTGCCGATGTGGGCGCTGTTCCAGTCCAGTTCGTGTGGGAAGAAAACGACCTTCGGCTGATGCTTCTTCAAGATGTTCACGATGACTTGCACCATGCCTGCCCAATAAGCTGGGTCGGTCTGGCGTGATTTGACGGTCACGCGCTCGAGGCCGCAAGGACCGGTGGCTTCGAGGCCGAAACCGATGCAATCGCAACATTCCTTCAACTCCTGCCAACGTGCTGCCTGACGTTCCTTATTACTGCCTTGCGTGACGGCGATGTTGATGACGTTCCATCCGGATTGGCGCATGAGCCGCAGGGCGAGTCCGCCGATGATGACTTCATCATCGGGATGTGGGGAGAAGATGAGCGCCACAGGGGCATCCTTGGCAACCTGCGGCTTGGGGCAGTCGGGGAAGCCGCCGAGCGGCCAGGATTTGCCTTCGCGGGCAAGGCGCGCGTAGGTCTCAACGAACGGGTGATAGGGATTCATATCAGTGATGCGTCGCTTACTTTGCGCCAATACCCTTCAGGTGCTTGTTCAGGAAATTCACGGAATCTAGGATGAACTTCTGTACATTCTCAGGCTTCTGAAAGCCGTGTCCTTCGCCTTCAAAGATGACAAGGGTGGATTCCACACCGGCCTTCTTTAGCGCATCGTGAAGACGTTGGGACTGGTCCAAGGGAACCAATGGGTCAACCGTGCCATGGAAGTGGAGAAACGGGGCGGAGTTTGAGGTGACCTGGAACAGCGGCGAGGCTTCCTTATAAGTCGCCATGTGAGTGCTCTTGGGCTTGGCGATCAGATTATCCACGAGACCTTGCACCATGGGACCGGCGGCGACGAGCTTGGTGAAATCCAAAGTGAGATCAGTGGGACCGAAGACGTTGATGACGCATTGGACCTTGCTAGAGTGCTTGGCGAGCGCTTTGTCCGAGTTGTCGCGTGTTTCGATGGTGCCGAGCAGGTTTACCAGATGGCCGCCAGCCGAGGCACCGATGGCACCGATCTTGTTGGTGTCGAGCTGGTATTCGTCGGCTTTGGAACGGATCCAGCGGATGGCACGCTGGACGTCGTCGATCTGTGCGGGCCAGCGGGTGCTGTTGTTCACGTCATTCGTGCGCACGAGGGTGTAGCCGACGCTGAAGGTCACATAACCTGCTTTGGCCAAGCCACGGGCGCCGCTGTGGAAATCCTTCTTGTTGCCACCTGTCCACCCGCCACCGTGGACATAGACCACTACAGGCAGTTTGCCTTTTTGATCCGCTGGTCGAAAGACGTCGATGAGCAGTGGCTTGCCACCGTTCTCACCGTATTTCACATCGAGCTCTTCACGGAGAAGAACTTCGGCGCTGTGGACGTTGCTGGCGAGTGCGAGCAACAGAAGGCAGAACAGGTGGCGTAGCTTGGGCATAGATTTACTTTAACCGAGGAAGGCTGGCGGCGGCAACAGCTTGTCCATGGCGTTTGTCTTTTTCGTTCGGGATGTGGAAGGCGATGCGCGAGGCGAGCTCCGGGAATTCCTTTTGCAGGACTTCCTTGGCACCGGCGAGGATGAGGTCGCCGCCTTTGCCGCTAGTGACACGGCCGAGGATGAGGACGTTCTCGAACACGTAGAAATCGGTGTAATGCGCCAGCGCGTAGCCGAGATAGGTGCCGATGGTCTGGTAAATCTTCGCCGCACGTTCATCGCCTGCTTCCATGAATTGTTGGACGACCTTCAGCTTCTCCGGCAGGCCGAGCGTGGCATCCACAGGCAGGCCGGATGCGGGGATGAGACGGCCGACGGCTTGTTGGGAGAAGTATTGCGCGCCCACTCCGTAGTCGCCGGACCATTCATCGCAGGCGGCGGCGGGGTTGTAATCGACTGGGGCGAAGGCGAGTTCGCTGAGCCAGGTGGTGATGTTGCCTTCAGGCGTCACGTAACCGACGGCTTGGCTGGTGCCGAGGGCGATGCCGAGCACGGCGTTCTGGTTGAGCGACATGGAGCCGGCGAGTGCGGTGACTTCGCCGTCGTTCACGACATCGAAGGGAATGTTCCATTCCTTTTGCAGATCGAGGAAAAGATTTTTGACGCGCGTGTTGAATTGTTCCGGTGAAACGCCGCGGAAGAGCGAGGCAACTTTAACGCGGTTGTTCACATAGACGCCGGCGGAACTGCCGCCGATGGCATCGACGCGGGGCAAGTGTGCGGCGGCTTTCTTGAGAGTGTCTTGGATGCCGTCGATATGATATTGCGGGTCGGGCTGGTGGTAGGGGTCCCAGACGATCTCTTCGCTGAAGACGACTTTGCCATCGATCACGGCGGCGACCTTGCGATCACTGCCACCGAGATCGAAGCCGATCCGGCAGCCATCCAGATGACGACCGAGCGGTTGGGTCTTGGCATTCTGTGGCGGGAGTTTCTCCAACGAGGTCGCGACGACAGTGAGCGGATGATCATAGACGCGTTCACCGATAAGGTCGGAATCGAAGCGGCCGGTGGCGGTGTTCGTGAAGTGCGCTTGCAGTTGCTCGGCGAGCTTAGCCGGTCCGGCGAGATGTACGCGCCAGCCGCCCCAGGCCCAGAGCATGAATTTCACGAGGCGTTCCACGTAAACGAAATTGCCCGCGGCTTGAGGGTGAGTCTCAGGGAAGATCGCAGAGTTGAAATGGAAGATGGAACCATCGCTCTGTTCCAGTGCGATGACGATCTTCAACGGATTGCCGGAAGCGGCGACAGCGGCGCGGTAGGCGCGATTGGCCAGCGCGGCGGGACGAAATTGCGGGTCCAGCACCGGGACGATGGCCGGAGCGATGAGCGGGAGACCGTTATTCTGCATGGCGGGGGATGATTCTGGTTTATTGAGGAACGTCAAGAAACAGTAACTGCAGATGAAGAAAGACGGCAGTCGGATATCACCTCGCTATTTCTTCTTTTGCTCCGCCAGCCAATGCAGGGCGGGTTCGGGCAGGCCTTCGTGAGTGCCGTCGAAGATGGTCACGCGGACGTTGGCGGATTCGCGGCGGAAGAGGACTTTCTTGGTGCCGTGATGCGGATCATTTGGGACGGCGTCTTTTATCGTGGGCGGTACTTTGGATTTTTCGGTGAAGTAAGCGATCTCTTCCTCGGTCAGGCGGTCTTTTGGCTTGGCCAAGAGATTGTAGGCGCGCAAGGTGTGGCTGATGGGGACGCTGCCCGTGTGGCCGTCGTTGATGCCGGCATTGATGGAGACTTTCAGGTTCTTGGCCGTGGCGAGGTAGGTGAGGGCGGAACGTTTCTTGGCTTCGTCGCCCGCTGGTGTTCCGGTTTTTGGGGCGCCACCGCAGGAGAGTTCGATGTCCTTGGCATACTTCTGTTTCTTCAGCGAAGTTTCTTCATGCCACGCTTTCAGATCGCTGATGGGCACCCATGCTGAGGCCGCAGCCCAAAGCTCGGGAGCACGTCCGGCCATGAGCAACGTCGCGTAACCGCCGCCCGAGGCGCCGGTCAGATAGATACGTTGCGGGTCGATGGCCGTTTGCTTCTGCGCGTATTCCACGGCGCTGAGGATGTCCTGCACGACCAGTTCAGAACCACACGCGTCCGGCTTGTTGTTGGGGCCGCGAAAGTTGGGATGGATGAAGGCCCAGCCGTTGGTGATGCACCATTCGGCGTAAGGTGCTTGTGAAGTCTGTTTGTAATCGGCGGACCAGCTATGCAGCGCTACGAGCAAAGGCTTCTTCTCTTTGCTGTCCGGCGTGAAGAACATCGCGGGCTGTTGGGTGTTATCCGCTTTGCTGAGATATTGGATGTCCTTCACCTGCGCGGGCCAGCGCTCGATGGTCTTACCGGGTGTTTCGCTCTTGGGGACGGGCGTGGCGGCAATGGCGCTGCTGGCAAATGCGGCGATTAACAGGACGCGCAAGAGGTTCATGGATGAATGCTAGCTGAACGAGAGCAGGACGGGCAAATCTTTGCGTAAGGGCTTACGGAGCCTCCGAGAAGCCAGGACGAATCTCAGTATGGCGGATTTGGCCGCCCAGATTGGCTGTGCGGATCATGAGCGCGAAAGTCAGCAAGCCGAGGATCACGGTAAGGGTCAGCGACCAGGTGGCCACAGGTTTTGCTTTGCGGGCCAGGACCAAGGCGACGATGGCGGCGATGCCCATGAAGAAAATACCCGTTGTGGCCTGATCAGCCGCTTGTTCATGTGCGGCCACGAAGGTCGGGATGAACCAAGGTTCCATTCCAGCCTTCTCCGCTGCGAAGTCTCCGGTGAACTTGATGGGGATGGCGATAAGCATGAGAACTACCGCCCACCAGAGGCTGAGCCGTTTGAGGTTTTCATCTTTCTTGAAAGCCGCGGTGAGGAGCAGCAGGCAGACGAAAAGCGTACCCAGCACAGGCACGTGGTTCACAGCGAGATGAAGGTGTATCCAATCCATTCCTGATCCTCAGACGCCTCAAACGTCCCCTGTGTTCATATAGAATGAGGCTTTGCGATGAAGCGGTGACCCAGATAGGGGTTCAATCACTGGTCCCAAAAGCAATTCAGCACGGAATGACGGGCGGCTTTTTGATGTTGGGTGATGGCTTGGGTGATGAAGTTCTTGCCTAATTCGACAGCCAGCGGCAACGGGTAGCCTTGGGCGAGGTAACCGGTGATGGCCGCGGAATAGGTGCAACCAGTGCCGTGGGTGGAGACGCCCCGTACGTAGGGAGCGGTGAGGAGCAATTCATTCTGGCCGTCGAAGAAGATGTCGATGGCTTCGGCGCTGTTCTTCAAGTGGCCGCCTTTGACGAGGGCGGCGCAACCGTAGGTCTCAAAGATTTCACGGGCGGCAGAGCGAAGGTCTTCGACGTTCGCCAGTGAACGGTTCACGAGGATGGCGGCTTCATCGAGATTGGGCGTGACCAACGTAGCGAGCGGCAAGAGTTCCTCGCGAACGGCCTTGATGGCGGAGGGTTTCAACAATCTTGCGCCGCTGGTGGCGACCATGACGGGGTCAACGATAAGCGGCGGGCGTTTACCGTGGGCGAAGAATTTGGTGATGACGCGGATGATGGGCGTGGAAAAGAGCATGCCGGTTTTCACCGCGGCTGGTTTCAACTCCGCAAAGACGGCTTCGATCTGTTTTTGCACCATCGCGGGTGTGGCGGCTTGGATGCCGGTGACGGCCTTCGGGTTTTGCGCGGTTAGACAGGTGATGGCGCTGGTGCCGTGGACGTCGAGGGAAGCGAACGTTTTTAGGTCTGCCTGAATGCCGGCGCCGCCACCGCTATCAGAACCGGCGATGGTGAGGGCGACGGGAAGGAGGTTGGTGACGGTGCGTTTCATCGTATGTTGTGACTAAGATGGGGGAAGAAAGCGGGAATGGTCAATTGCGGGAAACCGATGGAGAAAGGATTGCCGGGGGGAATCCCGGTCGTTCTCATGACATCTGTCTTTTGGACATTGAAGCGGCATAAATGCCGCGCTCCTGTGTTGTTTTCGGGTTTGCAGTTTTTGGCGGGCGTGTAACCTAGCGGCATGGCGATGGACAAAGAACAGGTGGCAGAGATTTTGCAGGAAATCGGCGTTCTGCTGGAATTGAAGGGTGAGAATCCGTTCAAGACACGGGCGTATGTGAATGGCGCGCGGACGTTGGAGAGCCTGACGGAACCGTTGGAGAAGATCGTGGCGGAGAACCGGTTGGGCGAGATCAAAGGTTTCGGCGATGCGCTGCAGCAAAAGGTCACGGAACTTGTGACCACGGGTCGCCTGAAGTATTACGAGGATCTGAAAGCGTCCATCCCTGCGGGCATGGTGGCGTTGCTGGAAATCCAAGGGCTTGGCCCAAAGAAGGTGAAGGCGATGCATGACAAATTGGGCATCGACTCCTTGGAATCATTGGAAGCCGCGTGCAAGGCGGGAAAGGTGGCGGAGCTGGATGGCTTCGGGGAGAAGACGCAGGCGAAGATTTTGGAGGCCATCGATTTCCGGCGCAAATACTCCACGCGCCATCGCTTGGTGGATGCCTTGTATGCTTCGGAGCCGATTCTGGACGCCTTGCGCGATCATCCCGATGTCATCCGTTGCAGCACGGCAGGCAGCTTGCGCCGTTACAAAGAAGTCATCGGCGATATCGATTTTCTGGTCTCCTCGAAGAAGCCGTTGGAGATCATCGATTTCTTCACCAAGTTACCCGGTGTCATCAACGTGCTGGCGAAAGGGGATACGAAATCCAGCGTGATCGTGGAAGGCGGCATCCAGGCGGACTTGCGCGTGGTGAGTGATGCGGAGTATCCCTTCGCGCTCGCGTATTTCACGGGCAGCAAGGAGCACAACATCGTGATGCGCCAACGTGCCATCCAACGTGGCCTGCGCCTGAATGAATACGGACTGTTCCGCTCCAAAGAGGAAACGCGCGATCCTGCTTTGCTCGTGGCGTGCCAGACGGAGGATGAGATTTTCAAGACGTTGGACCTGCCTTACATCGCGCCGGAATTGCGTGAGGACCATGGTGAATTTCTGGCCGGTGAAAAGAATGAACTACCGCGCTTGCTCGAGTGGACGGACCTGAAAGGCTCCTTGCACAATCACTCCAATTGGAGTGATGGCCGCAATACGCTGGAGGACATCGCCACGTTCATGAACGAACTGGGCTGCGAGTACTGGGCGGTGACGGATCACAGCAAGGCATCTTATCAGGCGAATGGTTTGGATCCGGAGCGTTTGCGGAAACAGTTGGTTGAGATCAAGGCCATCAACCAGAAGCTCGCGGATGAGGGGGAGGATTTTCGGTTGCTGACCGGTTCCGAGGTGGATGTTTTGAAGGAACGGTTGGATTTTGACAATGACATGCTGGCGGAACTGGATGTGGTGGTGGCCAGCTTGCATGTGCCCGGCAGTGATGAGGCGGATAATACGAAACGGCTCATACGCGCGGCGGAGAATCCGTATGTGCACATGCTGGGGCATCTTACGGGACGGCTGCTGTTGGAGCGTGAAGCCTACAAGGTGAACCAACACGCGGTGATTGATGCTTGCGCGGCGACGGGCACGTGGATCGAATTGAACGCGAATCCTTATCGCTTCGATATGGACTGGCGCTTGTGGATGTACGCGAAGTCCAAAGGGGTAAAATGCGTGGTGAACAGCGACGCCCACCGGCATGAGCATGCGGGCTTTTTGAGGTTGGGAGCGGGCATCGCCCGGAAGGGGTGGTTGACCAGAGATGACGTAGTCAATACGTTGTCATTGAATAACTTGCGGCTGGCACTGCAAAAAAAGCGAAGTGGGATTTGATTGTCGGAAGGAACTTCGGCATAGTCAGACGCAGTCTTAAGTTGTTTTTGCATGCCCATTCCTGGCGCCAAACCTGCCCCACTGCCGGCTAACGAGAAAGAGCGCCTCGAAGCCTTGCATGGGTATCATATCCTCGATACCGAAGCGGAGCAGGACTTCGACGATCTTACCTTATTGGCAGCACATATCTGCGGGGTGCCCATCTCCTTGATCTCCTTGATCGACGAGAAGCGGCAATGGTTCAAATCCAAGGTGGGGCTAGATGCCTCAGAGACCCATCGCGACCTGGCGTTCTGCGGATATGCCATCCATGACCGGGAGGTGCTCATGGTGAATGATGCTTCGCAGGACGAACGCTTCGCCACGAATCCGCTGGTGACGAGCGATCCTAACATCCGCTTCTACGCCGGTGCACCACTGGTGACGAGCGACAACTACGCCATTGGCACCTTGTGCGTGATCGACCGGGTGCCCAAAAAACTGACGAAGGAGCAGGAAGAAGCGTTGCAAGCCCTGAGCCGTCAGGTGATCGGACAGATCGAGATGCGGCGGGTGATGAAGACGGAGAAGCGGTTCCGCAAGCAGGTGGAGGATGCGCAGGCACGACTGGCCGATTTCCTCGATAACGCGAACGATCTGATCCAGAACATCAGTACGGATGGAAAATTTCTTTACGTGAACCGGCGGTGGAAAGAAACGCTGGGTTATTCGGATGAGGAGGCAGCCCGGCTTACGGTGTTTGATTTGTTGGAACCCGAGTGCCGGGATCGTTGCCGGGGATTGTTTGCGCGCTTGCTGGCAGGAGAGAAAATCGGGCCGGTGCAGGCAACATATCGGGCCAAGGACGGGCATCTGGTAGCGCTGGAAGGCAGCGTGACCTGCCGGGTGGAAAATGGCCAAGCGGTGGAGACGCAAGGGATTTACCGGGATGTGACAGAGCGGCGTCAGGCGGAGCGGGAAAAGCAGATTTTGGCCGAGCGGTTGTTGCTGGCCACAAAGTCCGCCGGCATGGGCATCTGGGAATGGAGATTGGGGACAGATGTGTTTATCTGGGATGACCAGATGATCTCGCTGTACGGGTTTCCGCCGGACAAACACGCGGTGACATTTCAGGAATGGGCGGAGCGGGTTCCCGCGGCGGATGCGGAGAAAGCCGCCAAAGCCATCAAGGCGACGATGGAAGAAGGGGCGGAGTATGCCATCGAGTTTCAGGTGAATCTGCCGGATGGCGGTCAGCGTACGTTGCAAGCGCGGGCTCTCGTAGAGCGGGATGAACAGGGCAAACCGATCCGTTTCATCGGGGTCAATTGGGACATCTCCAACCGCAAGCAGATGGAGGTGGAACTGGCCCGGGCGCGGGACCAGGCACTGGATGCGACGAAGGCGAAGTCGGAGTTCCTGGCGAACATGAGCCATGAGATCCGCACGCCGATGAATGGTGTCATCGGCATGACGACGCTGCTGGCGGAGACAAAGCTGGATGAGGATCAGCGCGACTTTGTGAACACGATCCGCACAAGTGCGGATGCGTTGCTGGCGCTGATCAATGACATCCTGGATTTTTCCAAGATCGAGTCCGGCAAGCTGGAACTGGACTTGCATCCGGTGGAGCTGCGCCGATGCATCGCGGAGGCGCTGGACTTGCTCTCCCAGAAAGCCGCGGAGAAAGGGATAGATACCGGTTATCAAGCGGCGGAAGACGTGCCGGACTGCGTGATCAGTGATGGCACGAGGTTGCGCCAGATACTGATCAATCTGGTAAGCAATGCGGTGAAGTTCACCGACAAAGGGGGCGTGATTGTGCGGTTGCAGCCGGGGCTTTCACCGGACGAGTGGCATTTTTCGGTGCAGGACACCGGGGTGGGCATCCCCGCGGATAAAATCTCCCGATTGTTCCAGTCGTTTTCGCAGGCGGACAGCTCCACCACGCGGCATTACGGCGGCACGGGACTGGGGCTGGCCATTTGCAAGCGGTTAGTAGAGATGATGGGCGGGAGCATGCGCGTGGAAAGCCAGCCAGGAGCAGGGTCCACTTTTCATTTCACTATCTCAGGCAAAGCGGTGGCGCAGGAAAAACAGCCATGGCGGCAACCGCAGGCCGGCTTGAAGGGCAAACGACTGTTGCTGGTGGAAGACAATCCGTTGAATCGCGAGATCGTGGAACAGTATGGCCGGTTGTGGGGCATGGAGGCGGAAACGGTGGAGTCATTGGCCACAGCGGTGCAGCGAGGAAAGACGGAGCCAGCTTTCGATGTCGTGATGATGGATCATCAATTGCCCGGGGCAGATGCCCATGCCCAATGGGACCAACTGCAAAAACTGGCGGCTTATCAGACGGCCAGGCCGATCGTCCTGACGCATACGCGTTTGTCCGGCGAAGCAGACCTCAAAGCGGCCGTGGTCAAACCGATCCGCCGCCAGCAAATGTTGGAGACCATCCATCGGGTGATCGCCGGTAATGGTCAGGTGAAAGAGGCGGTGGCGAAAAAGGTGATCACGCGTCTGCTGGCGGAACAGCACCCTGGCAAGATTTTGGTGGCGGATGACAACGTGGTGAACTTGAAGGTGGCAAGTTCCTTTTTGACCCGGCTGGGTTATGTGCCAGATACGGTCAGCAACGGCCGGGAAGTGATGGAGGCCTTGGCATTGAAGGAATACGATCTGATCCTGCTAGATATCCAGATGCCGGAACTGGACGGGTATCAGGTGGCTTCGGCAGTGATCGCCAAGGCGGGAGGCGGTAAACGGCCCAGCATGGTGGCGCTCACCGCCAGTGCCATGGAGTCGGACCGCCAAAAGTGTCTGGCGGCAGGGCTAGACGATTACCTGCCCAAACCCATCCGGTTACCCGAACTGGAAGCAGCCTTGCGGAAATACCTCAGGTAATCCCCGCGGTAGGAAAAAAGTGGGCGGACGGCAGGCAACACACAAGCCGTGCCGAACGCCCGAGACTCATCGCAGGAGGAACTGCCGACTGAATCTCACCCGTAATAAAGCACAGCTTCCGTGAAAAATAAAGCGGTGCCAACACCCCAAAGCGGGGGGAAATCCCCCGACTTTTCCTGCTAAGTAAGTGCCCTGATATTTCAATCTGGGCGTGGGGGCTAAAAAGCATCTGAGGTGATATTTTGCTGCTGATGCTGGTTGAATTTGCCCACATTGGACGATGACTGCGCAGCGGTCGGTTGTGTTATTTCGAAAATCCATAAGTAGTTAAATTTCAGTGGGTTGGGTGGGTTCGGCTGGCTTGGCGGGCCGGTTTTACATGGCGATAACTACAAGGAAATCAGGATAAGAGGGAGTTGCCTAAGCCGAAAAGGCTATTGGCAGGGATGATGCTTAGCAGAGTTCCGGCGGCACAAGTGACCGTAACCTTCGCTTGACCGGAGCGTCTATGATGACGTAACGGTCACACTTGGCCGACCGTTGTAACATGATCAAAGACTTAATCAGCATCGTAAAACATTCTGCCGTGGCGATCGTCATCGCGATCGCGATCCTGGCGGGCGTCAGCCCGTCGGCGGGGTCCAAGACGGTGGCATCGGCCGAGCCGGCGGATGACGTGCGCGGAGTGGTGAGTCCCTTTGAAGAGGATCTGTCGAATTATTCGCCCAAACAGGCGGCGGAATACTGGAATGATTGGGGCTCCGAGTACAGCCATGGCGGGCCGATGACGAACACCTTCATCTGCTACCTCAACGCGGTGCGCTTGATGCCGCATGAAGCCACGTATCATCAGAACCTGGCCACGAGCCTGTTCATGTATCGGAAGGATGCCAAAGATTTTTTCGGCGTGGATGAGGAGCAGGTCTTCGCCATGTCCCTGCGGGAGTATCGCAAGGCGCGCCTCCTGGACCCGGATAACTACGACCTGGCGAAGGAACTGGCGTCAGTCTATTACGCGATCCGGCCGTTCCGCGCCGAAGAGGCGATCACGGAGTGGAGCCGGGTGCTGGCCTTGGCAGAAAAGAACACGTCGGCGGACCTGGAAGAGATTTATCTGAACCTGGCGCGGGTGAATTACATGGCGGCGCGTTACGCCGAGGCGCAAAAGTGGCTGGTGAAGGTGAAATCTCCCGTGCATGAAAGTATCCGGGATCTGCTCTGGGCCCGGGTGACGGAAAGCGCGCAGATGCGGCATGACGAAGTGAATAACTGAAGCAGGTGCTGCGGTAGGCCGGTCGTGAAGCAGTGATCCGGTAGGTAAGTGCCCCAAGGATGTTTTCCACCCTGTTGCTTGCGTAACGCTTTGGTTTGTGGCAACCAAAGACCGTCATGAAGCGAATCTGGGCGGTTGTACTGTCGTCATTGGTCGTGTTAGGAAGCGGATGCCAGCCGGCATCGCCGCCGCCTACCAACACCACGCCCGTGTCGGCCACTTCCAATGTTTCCCCAGCAGTTGTGGTGCCGACCAAGCCGCCTGCAGTGCAGCCGTTATTGCGCTGGCATTCACTGGGCTTGAAGGCGGTGGCCGAAGGCGGGGAAGGCACGCGGATGAAACAAGTCCTGACGCTGCCGGAGACGGCCATGCTCAGGAGCAATACGCTGGTAAAACTTTCGCAGAACCTGCCAGCGTTGCTTTTCCCGGAAGCGCCTGCAGACAAGCAGCAGGCGACGAAGCTGAAGCCGTTGCTGGAGGACATCGTCACTTATGAATCCAAGGTGGTGTGGGTGAGTGATTCACCTTTGCGCTGGCGGATGGCGGTGAAAATCCCGGTGGAGCGCACAGGCATCTGGACGGCGAATCTTTATGACCTGCTGGTGCGTGGTGAATTTTTGAGCAAGATACCGCGCACGAATATCACGGATGCGTCGGTCGTGGTGGGGTATTCGGCAGCGGAAACGTATCGCTATGGTTTGAAGGACGGGTGGGTGACGGTGGAGCGGGCGGAGCCGGAGTTTGCATGGGGGCAGGTTTTGGATCCGGCGCCGAAGCTGGGAACGAACGTGTGGCTTTCACTGGAAGCGCCGGTGAAGTCGCTGCCGCAGCTCAGTTCGTTCCTGCCGGCGGACAATCAGCCGTATGCTCGGCTAACGATGGAAGGCAAAGGGGAGAACCAGATCAGCCGGCTCAACTTGAAATTCCCGAAGGCGCTCGGCCTGACGCCGCAACCGTGGCAGGTGCCGACGAACACGATCCATGACCCGGTGGTGAGCTTCACGGCGATGCAAGGGATCGAGGGAGTGTGGTCGAGGCAGGAATGGTTGAAACCGCTGGGCCTGCCGAAGGCACCGCAACAAGCGTACGTGTGGGTGCAGTCGGATGTGCCGTATCAAACGTTCATGGCCATCCAGACGACCGGAGCTTCCAATCTGGTGCAGAGTTCCTTGGACCGCTGGACCAGTGAACTGAATGCGACGATCACGAACCGGTTCGTGGGGCGTTTGAGCGGGCGGACCAATACGGTGGGCCAGACCAATATCCTGGCCTGGAACAGCCTGCCCATCCTGACGCCGTATCTGAAAGCGGCACCGGAACCGGCGGACAATTATCTGGAATTGGGCCTGTTCACGATGATGCCGAGCACGAACAGCCTGCCGCCGGAACTGCTGCAACAGTTCATCAGCAAGCCGAAGGTGATCTATTACGACTGGGAGATCACGGAAGCGCGGTTGAGCTTTTGCATCGATCTTTATTCCGTGCTGACCTTGTCGGCAAACCGGATCCACATGGTCAATAATCCCGGAGGCGTCAAATGGTTGCGGACGATCTCAACGATGCTGGGTAATACGGGCACGGAGGCGGAACTGAGTGCGCCGGATGAGATCAATGTGCTGCGGCGGTCCCCGGCCGGGCTGACGGGCGTGGAGTTGTTCACGCTGGTGCGCTGGCTGGACCAGACGGATTTTCCGAAGTGGAGCAAGGAATCTGTGCCTGTGGTGCCGGGTGTTCCCGGAGTGCCTCCTGCACCCCAGAATTGAGATGCTATGCTGAAGCTGGGCGTAAACATCGACCATATAGCGACGATCCGGGAGGCGCGGTATCGCGGGCTGACGCATGGGGAGCCTGATCCGGTGGGGTTGGCGCTGATCTGTGAAGAAGCAGGAGCGCACGGCATCACGGCGCACTTGCGGGAAGACCGGCGGCATATCCAGGACCGGGACGTGAAGCAGTTGCGGGAGCGGATCAAGACGCGGCTGAATCTGGAAATGGCGAATTCACCGGAGATCGTGGAGATCGCGCTGAAGTTGAAACCGGAGATCGTCTGCCTGGTGCCAGAGCGGCGGCAGGAAGTGACGACGGAAGGTGGTCTGGATGTGGTGGGGAATCTCGCGGCGCTGACGGACACGCGCAAGAGGATGAATGATGCGGGCATCGAGGTGAGCCTGTTCATCGCGCCGGACCCGGAGCAGATCGAGGCTTCGGCGAAGACGGGGACGCAGTTCATCGAGTTGCACACGGGCAAGTTCGCGGATCACTTTGACCAGAAGGCGGCGCGAAATGTGGAGCTGGAACGATTGGTGAACGGGGCGAAGCAGGCGCATGCGCTGGGTATTCAGGTGAACGCGGGGCATGGGTTGAACTATGTGAATCTGCCGGTGCTGCACATCGTGCCGCATCTGGTGGAGTTGAATATCGGGCATAGCATCGTGAGCCGGTCGGTGACGACGGGGATGGCGCAGGCGGTGAAGGATATGCTGGAGTTGATGAAGGATTATCGGGATTAGTCAGGTAGCGCAGGTTGGCAACCTGCTGTGTCGCCGACTGGCAGTCGGCAGACGATATGGCTGTTTCACGGCTCGCAGATCACCGATCTGCGACACAGCAGACTGCCAGTCTGCGCTACAGAATATGATTTTAGGCATTGGCATTGATTTGGTGGAGACGGCGCGGATTCAGGCGTCGATGGACCGCTTTGGGGATGCTTTCATGGAGCGGTTCCTGTTGCCGGAGGAGATCGAGTTCTGCAAATCGCACAAGCATCCGCTGACGCATGTGGCGGCGCGGTTTGCGGCGAAGGAGGCGGTGGCGAAGGCGTTCGGCACCGGTCTAGGTGAAGCGCTGGGGTGGCATGATATCGAGATCGGGCGCAAGCCGACGGGGGAGCCTTTTCTGGTGCTGCATGAGAAGGCGATCAAGCTGTTTCAATCGCGCGGAGGGAAGGGGACGCATCTTTCGCTGACGCACACGGAGCAGTATGCGGCGGCGGTGGTGGTGATAGAGGGGTAGTTGAGAGTTAACCGCAGATGGACGCAGATAAGCGCAGATAGAAGGGGAAACATCGAACATCGAACTCCCAACGCCCAACATCGAGAGCAGGGGCGAGCCTACTTGATTACCTTGTGTGAATTCATGGCCAGGAATTTGGTAAATTCTTGCATCACGTGGCTGAGGTCGGCTCCTTTTTCCACTACGACACGGGCGTTCAGGAGGTTTTTTTCGCGGTCTATTTTCGGGTCCACGTGGCCGATGATGCGGGTGCCGCTGAGGATGGGGAGGGCGTAATAGCCGCGTACGCGTTTGGCGGGTGGGGTGTAGACTTCCCAGGTGTAATCGAAATCCCAGAGGCGGCGGGTGATCTTGCGGTCGTAGATGATGGGGTCGAGCGGGGCGAGGAGGTGCGGTGCCGTTGAGGGCTCGGGCAGGTCAGCGGCGTTCGCCAAAAGTTCGGCGTCTTCTTTCAGGCAATAGAAGGGGGCGTGATCGGCGACCATTACCTTGACGATGAGGTCTTTCGCGAGGGTGGCGTGCGCGTTGTTCAGGGTCACGAGACGGCGTTGGCGCAGGAGGATTTGGATGTGCCAGAGTTTGAGTTCGCGTGGGGTGGCGGGTTTGCTCTCTAAAACGGAGGCGGGAAGGATGCGTTCGGGAAGGTCGAACACACGGCGGAAATTATCGCGGCGGGTGATGAGCAGGCGGCCGTGGAAGAAGAGTTTGTCGAGCGTGGTCTTGGCCAAGGTTGCGGTAGAGCTCCAGCCAGTTATAGAACTTCCTGAATTAAGGAAAGCGGAGGAGCTCAGTGGGCCTTCGGCGCGGATGCGTTCGATGATTTTGCGGGCCAACTTTTTTTGATCGGCATCCAAGGCGCCGCTGTAACCATCATCGGTGCGGCGGCTCTTCATGCGGGGCAGCAGGTAGCGATAGTCCTCCATGGGCAAGGCGACGAGGACGCCGACGTAGTGCTCGAAGAAGGCGCGGTCTGGGCGTTGGTAGAGGGCTTTCAGCAGGTCATCGCGCTGATAGTTCTGCACGCGGTTGCGCAGGATGAGGTCGTGCATCTTCCCGCAGACGTCGATGGGGTCGATCTGGATGTAGCCGTGATGGCGGATGGCGTCATCCGTGGTGCGATGCGGCTGGTCCAGATGGAGGACGCGGCGCAGGAATTTGCGGCAGGCTTCGGGTGTGGTGGTCAACGTGTTCAACGGGGAATAGGATGGGAAAAAGATTTGGGAATTAGAAGACACGAATTTCACTGATTTTCACGAATGGCAAGGGAGGGGAATCAGACGAATGGCGACAAGCGAACGGGAAAGGATAGTTGATGGGTGCTTGTGGTGTGACTAGAGCTAGCCTCACAGCTTGGACATTCTGACTATCCCGATACATCCCAAGATGAAAAAGACCAGTAATGGAACAGAGAACATCAAATCTGCCAGAGACGGCAAGTTCCCCTTAATTAAGAACTTCAACTGACCTAAGAGAGCAAGTCCACTCAAGGCTGTGATGAAGGCGGTGAGAATGAGAGTGCCTACGCCTGGGCTAGCGCCAACCAAACTCCGACGCAACACGACTACGCACATAAGGCAAATTACGCAGAACAAAAATAAAAGAAATTCCACGCCGGCGCCGCTGGCGAGCATAGTTCTTAAAATATGATGGTATAAGAGCCATCGGTCAAGCGGTGTCCTGCGGCTGGTCCAGATGCAGGATACGGCGCAGAAATTTGCGGCAGGCTTCGGGTGTGGCGGTCAACGTGTTCAACGGGGGTAGAATGGGAAAAAGGTGAGGGAATGAGAAGACGCGAATTGCGCTAATTTGCGCAAATGGCTCGAGATGAATGGGTGGGAGATTGCCCGACAAACATGCGAAACAGGCGAAAGAGGAAGGCCGGAAAAGTCGGCATGAACTTTTGAGAAACGTGGGTGTCCTCCCACAGTAATCACCGAAAAGCCGATGACCTTCAGAAGGCTGAAAAACCAATAGACAGTCGTTCAGTGCGTTAGATTCTAAGCGAGCGTGGACCTCTCTTGCTTAGGGGAGTTGCTGTGGGCGAGGCGCCCACCAGAGCAGTGCGCCGCCCCGATTGAACCGCGTAAACTGGCACTTAAGGACACCATGCGCTCAGGCTAGGAGAACAGCCGCCAAGAGGTCAAGCGGGCGAGCGCGTGGTTGATTTCAATGACCGTTTTTTTAACTTACTCAATGTGAGGGCATGATCGTGACTGCTGTTTTAAGTGGAAAAGCGGAAATCTTTGATTGGAAATAACTGGGGGAAAAAGGGTTGGGAGAAATGTCGCTCAGGGATAAGTAATTTCGGTTGTTTGAGTGGTGGGTGCGTGAGAAATTGCGAGTGCTGGCAGCTCGCTGCTGGTAAAGGAGAGGAGTGGTGGTTGGCTCTTTCAGAGAATAAGCAGCCGCCAAAATCCTCAAAGTCATCAAGCATGATGGTGCATTGGCATTGTTGTGTCCTGCGTTGGTGGGGAGGTGGCGATCCTTGTGGAACCGTTATGGAGACGGACGAGGTTTGAAGGGCGAAGTCCGAAAGGGAGCACCCCTCAACCTCAATCCTTCTCCCCTCCGAGGGGAGAAGGACGAAAGAAAGTCTGTCTCGTAGGATCTGTGAAGTGTGTCGGGCGTATGGAACGGGGCTCGTAAGCCGGAGGGTGAACGGGACGTCGGTCGAGAATGGGACCGGGGAATCTCTAGTAGCCACTGCGGAACCGGCCGGGTTTTGGACTTACGCTGAATTTGAACTCTCAATCGTAGAGGGGGAGAACACGATGCGGCACAGGGGTCGGATGGTTTCATTGTTCTTTGAAATAGTTCCTGAGACTGGCTGAAAAGCTGTCTTGAGATCGTCTGCTGGTGCAAACTGGCGGAGACGTTGTTGCGGCTCGGTCGCGTATCTTTTTTTGATATGCTCCCTCGCCACGCCTAGTCTCCACCAGTTTCTCCTGCGCAGCCGTCCTCAACCCATCTTTCCAGACAGTCTCCCTTCGTTGTGATGACGAAGGTTTTGAAGTGGCTGGCGAGGGTTTGGTCCGGTGAGGGTGGACTGGTTGCTAAAGTACCGCAGGACAGGAGGCAATCGCGCAGGAAACATAAAACGGATCAGACGGGACGGCGCGCTTCAGGGGAATGGTAGTTGCACTACGGGCCAATGAAGAATTGAGCAGGAAGAAAGGCGACGTTGTTCGGAAACAACAGTGTTTCCATGTTCCTGCTGTTGGTTGGTGTGAGGCTTAAGGGGAAGTTAGGGACGAGGTGGAACTCATCCTTACCTTATGGTCCGCTCCTTATCCCGCAGTCGCGGGTTGGCGATGAGAGTTATTCGAGGGCGGCGATGGCGGCTTTCAGGCGCCGCTCCAAGGTGTTCAGGCGCGGTTGGGCGGTGATCTTGCCGCCGCCGATCTCGGTGATGTAGAAGGAATCGATCGCGGCACCTTTCTCGGTGGTGATCTTGGAGAGGATGACGTCCACCTTCAGATCGCTCAGGGTTTGGGCGATGGTGAAGAGCAAACCGACGCGATCTTCGGTTTCGACATCGATGACGGTGCTTTGCGCGGACGTTTCGTTGTCGAAGCTGATGATGATGGGGAGTTCCTCGCCTTCCAGCGGGAAGTAAAGGGGCTTCACGGCCTTGCGCTTCTTGATGAGGGCGGCGAGATCGGCTTCACCGTTCAACACCTGGCCGAGGTATTTCTCGAAGAGTTCCTTGGCTTCGCGCTCCGCAGGTTTGCCGGTGACGGCGTCGTTCACTAGCAAGGTATCCAGGATGATGCCATCGCCACGGGAAAAGATCTGGGCGCTGAGAATGTTCAGGCCGGCGGCGGTGAGGGCGCCGGTGATCTTCGCAAAGAGGCCGGTGCGATCCCAGGTGCAGACCTTCACGACGCTGTGGCTGCGGTCGGGTTCGTTATGCCAGTAGGTGACGGGCTCCAGGGCGCGGTTTTCCTCGGTGATCTGGAGGTGCATGAAGCGGTGCGTGAGGGAAAGATCCGTCATGACATCGCGCGCGCTGTGCGTATGGAAATAGCGCGGGGGCAGGGCGTGGAAATGGGCGTAGAGTTCGTCCTCGTTGAAACTGGCGGGGGCGAGTTTGCGAACTTCCTTGGCCAGGTTCTCGCGGATCTTCTCTTCGGCGCGGATGAAGTCCGGTCCGCCCGAGATGAGGTTCATGGTGTTGCGATGCAATGTCCAGAGGAGCGAGTCCTTGAAGCTGTTCCAGATCTTGTCGCTGGTGCCCATGGAATCCGCCACGGTGTGCAGGGTGAGCATCACGAGGTTCTCAGGGGTCTCGATGAGCTTGGCGAAATTCTGAATGACGGCGGGGTCATCGAGATCGCGGCGTTGCGAGATCTGCACCATGGTGAGGTGTTGCTCGACGATGAGGTGCAGGGTCTTGATGGAGGCGGCATCCAGCTTGAGGCGGCGGCCCATGCGGTCCACGAGACGGGCGCTGTCCTTTTCGTGATGGCCGCTTTCATCCGCCTTGCCGGCATCGTGCAACAAGAGCGCGAGGTAGAGCAGGTGCGGGCGCTCGAGGCTGATGAACATCTCGGTGTAGCCGTTCAAGGGCGGGATCTTGGCACCCCAGATCTCGTCAAGCTTCTGCAAGCACATGAGGGTGTGCTCATCGGCGGCGTATTGATGGTAAAACTCGTGCTGGACGAGGCAGGTGAGGCGGCCGAATTCCGGGATGTATTTCCCGAGGAAATCCACGTCATGCATCATGCGCAGGATGCGCGCCACGTCGCCGCGCTGGCCGACGATCTGGAGGAACGTCTCGTGAACGTGGATGTCATCCAGGAAATAGCGGTTCACCAGCGAGAGTTGCTGGCGGATGAGTTGGGCCAAGTCCGGATGCAAAGCGAGACCACGCTGCTGCGCGTAGAGGAACACACGCATCAAGCGGCGAGGTTGCTCGCGAAAGACGCGGGCATTGGCGGCCTCGATCTTGCCTTCGTAGAAGACAAAGCCATCGACGGGCGCGGGCTTGGCCGATTTGCGGCTGCGCAGAATCTCGCGGAACGTGGGGAAACGGCTGGCCACGGGCATCATCGCGAGACGTTGCTCCACAAGCTGGCTGATGAGGTAGATGTTGCGCGAGTGTTTGTAGAAATCGCGCATCAACCCTTCGAGACGTTTGCGCGGAGAACGATCGGTGTAACCGAGATCATGCGCGATGGCGGGTTGGATGCTCTTCGGCAAAGCATCGACCGGGCGGCCGGTGTGATAATGCAGATCGGTGCGGATGCGCAGGAGATAATCGTAAGCGGCCTCGAGCTGTTTTGATTCGCTCGCGCTCATGAGATCGCGCAGGCGAAGCTCCTCGGTGGAGCGGGCGCGGATCTTGAAGAACGCCATCCACATCAGGTTCTGGAAATCGCGCAGGCCACCGCAACCGTTCTTGATGTTCGGCTCCTGCATACAAGCAGAGTTGCCGTATTTGGAGTGACGGTCTTTTTGGTCGGTGAGACGGGAGGCGATGTATTCGTTCTCGTAGCCTTTGACGCACTTGTTTTCGACGACCTTTTGGAACTTGTCGAACAGACCGGCATCACCGGCGATGAGACGGGCCTCGATGAGCGAGGTCTTGGACTGCATGTCGCTGTTGGCGACCTTCACGCAATCATCCAGGCTGCGCACGGCGGGGCCGACCTTGAGGCCGATGTCGTAGAGCGTGTAGAGCAATCCGCCGCTGCCGGTGAGGGCTTCGAGGAGCGGATGGGGCTTGTTCCGGGACATCATGCGACCGTCATGCAGGAACATGATGTCGATGTCGCTGTGCGGGTTCAGTTCACCACGGCCGTAACCGCCGATGGCGAGCAGGGCCAGGGGCGGAAGCTGCGGGAGATAGAACTGGCCGAGCTTGACGACGGTATCGAAGAGATTGCGCAAGAGCGCATCCATGATGGCGGCGCGGGCCTGGCAAATCTCGCGGCCACCGCCGCCGGCACGATGAAGGATGCGCAGACGATGGGATTCGACCTTGAGGAAGTTCTTGTAACGGGCCAGTTCCTGCGCGGGTGTGCGGCCCGCAGGCAGAGGCAAACGCTCGCGGGCACTGGCTTCAATCTTTTCCAACAGAGTCGGCACGCGGGGACAGTAGGGGGACAGGGGACAAAGTGCAAAGTGAGAAGTTTAGGGGAAACCCCAGGCAACTTCTCACTTTGCATTGAAAACAAGGTGTGGTCTTACCACTTCAAGCGCAGATAGACGGAGCCAAAGATGTCTTCCTCCGCCTGCAGCCGATACTCTTTCGAGCGCCACACTCCGGAGGCACCGAGTTCCAGGTATTTGGTCGTCACCACGGCGCCGAGGCGCAAGTCAGCCACAAACGGTTCGCGTTCCACGCCACCCGGAGTGCTGCGGAACATGTTGCCATCGATGAAGGTGTTGTGAGCGATGGCCCGGCCCGCCGCGCCACCATAGACGTAAAACCCAAAGTGGGACCTGCGGCTGGGCGAGGGACCACCCGCCACGATGGAGAGCGAGTCCACCTGCTGGATGCCGAAATCATCCGGCAGATTCCAGCCGAGGCGGACGGTTCCACCTACTTGAGCAGCGGTGAGCGGATTGCCGACGCTGAAACCGACATCGGGAATAAAATCCGCATTGAAACGATAGCGCGGGCCAAAACGATAGAGCCAGAAACGTTGGTAACGCAGGGCGATAGCCGGTTCGTTCTTGAGCTGGTGGTGCCAGCCCTGCGGGTCATCAAAACCACGAATGCCGTGCACCCAGATCTGGGCTTCTTTGGCGAGGGAGGCCGGTCCGATGACACCCAGCAATAAGGAGACGTTCTCCATCGTGGGAGTCTCGCCCACGCGGGTTTCACCGCGACGTTGCAGGTTCAGACCGAAGTAGAGCCAGCCCGCGTAGGGGCGGTCGTCCGGCTGGGCCGTGGGAATCGAGGTGTCACGCGGCGTGAACATGCTCTGACCGATCTCGTAACCGAGGCGGTAGGACTTGGGATCGTAGCCCCACGCCAAGGTGCCGCGTCCGGAACGCTCCAAGAAATCATCCTCGCTCTCGCCGTCCTTGACGATGCGCTTGTCGCCCGTGAGGTAGCTGAAGCGGACGCCTTGGGTGTAGTGGCGGTCGGAATCAAAAAAGAGATCGTTCTCCTCAATGATGGTAAAACTGGGCCCTTGATCGTAGTTCCGGTCAAAGTTGTCGCCGGCTTGGGCCCGGGGAGCGGTGGCGTTGACGGTCAGCAGTAGCAAGGCACCGAGAAATGCGGTGCTGTGTGTGTTGTTTTTCCTCACGCCCGCACCAGTAGCACAGGTTTCACTATTTTTCCAGTGTTACATCACCGCCGATGATCCGCTCCAGATGACCATACTGCGTGCGCAGCAGCAAAGCGCCGTCGGCATCCAGTGCTTCGGCACGGCCTTTCAGGACGGCGGAGCCGAGGTGGATGCTGACCTGTTTGCCCACGGTGATGCAGCGGCGCTCCCATTCATCCGCTACGGCTTCGAAGCCGCCGTTGCTGATGCGGTGGTAGTCATACTCCAGTTCCTTAAGCAACGTGGCGGCCATCTGCGCGCGGTCCAGCTTGCGGGCCGTTTCGATGCGCAGGGAGGTGGCGATGGTCTTGAGCTCGCCGGGCAAATCCTTGTCCTCCAGATTCACATCCAGGCCGATGCCCAGTGTGACGTGCTTCACGTTATCCATCTCGGCGCTCATCTCGGTGAGCACACCAGCGACCTTGCGGCCTTTGATCCAGATGTCATTGGGCCACTTGATGTCCGGTTGCAGGCCGGTTTCTTTCTGGATGGCGCGCACGAGGGCGGTAGCCGCGATGATGGTGATCTGCGTCACAGCAGTGGGACGGAGCTTGGGCCGCAAAAGCAGGGAAAACCACAGCCCCTTGCCGGGAGGAGACGTCCAGCGGCGCCCCATGCGACCGCGCCCTTTCGTCTGAGATTCGGCGAAGACGGCGACGCCTTCATTCACGCCATCGCGGGCAAACTTCTCCACGACGTCATTGGTGGAAGTCGTTTCTTGGAAGACGCGGATGTCGCGGCCGATGATGCGCTCCTCCGGCAGGCGCGAGATCAAGTCATCCGCGTGCAATACATCCGGCACGGAAATCAGGCGGTAACCATGATGGGGACTGGCCTCGATCTCGTAGCCGAGCTGGCGCATCTCATCGATCCGCGCCCAAACCGCCGCCCGGCTGACCCCGAGGGAATTGGCCAGATCGGTGCCGGCCACGGAACCATTTTTGGCGGCCCGAAGGGCAGAGAGAATGCGCGCATCCAGCGACATGCTCTATTAGTGCCTGACTACCGAGGCCGGTGCCGAGACAAAATCGAGCGCCACATCCACCGAGATGGCGGAATGTGTGAGTGCACCGACGGAAATATAGTCCACGCCCGTCTCCGCCACGGCCTTGATGGTCTGCAAGTTGATGCCGCCGCTGGCTTCGGATTTGCATCGGCCATCGATCAGTTTGAGCGCCTGGCGCAGGACGTCTGGTGGCATATTATCCAGCAGGATGATGTCCGCACCGGATTCCACGGCCTCATTCACGTCATCCAAGGTATCGGCTTCCACCTCGACCTTCAGATTAGGAAAGGATTCCCGGCTGCGTTCGACGGCGGCCATGATGGCCCGATCGGTCTGCTGGCGGAGGGCGGCCAGATGGTTGTCCTTGATGAGGATGAGATCGTAAAGGCCCACGCGATGATTTACGCCCCCGCCGCAGGACACCGCGTATTTCTCCAGCTTGCGCCAGCCTGGGGTGGTCTTGCGCGTATCGAGAATCTTGGCCTTCGTGCCCGCGATGGCTTGTACATAACGCGCCGTCTGCGTGGCTACACCGGAGAGGCGTTGGACGAAGTTCAGCGCCGTGCGTTCCGCCGTCAGGATGCTGCGGGCAGGGCCGACGATGTGCAGAAGTTCCTCACCCGCGTTGACAGTTCGGCCATCCATCACACAAGCGACCACGGTCACGTTCGGGTCGATCTCATGAAAGACTTGCTGGGCTACCGTCAAACCGCACACGGTCATCGGTTGCCGGGCCACCATCATGGCGCGGGCTTCCATTTCAAAGGGAACCGTGGCGAGGGAAGTGGCATCACCGGGACCGATGTCCTCTTCCAAGGCCATGCGCAACAAAGGCAGGAAATCCTCTGGAGTCAGTTTCAGCATAGGGAAAGCATGACCGTGTGCCCGCGCTTCAAGGAAGCAAATTCGTAAAAGTAGAAGCACAAGTTAATCATGTGAATCCACGGATTACGCCTGCTCATCAATCGGGTCAAATGAGCGGTCAGTGAGCAGGTGAAACTGAATCCTTTGCCTGCCTATGGCTTTTTGCCCTTGTGATCCTTGCGATCCTGCACGAAAACGCTGAACACCAGCCAGAATCCGCCGGCTGCCGCCGCCAGAAAACAGAGGATGGCCAACCCGGGATAACCAAACATACGGAAGTTCGTCTGCACCTGCATCAGATTCGAAGCGCCCATTATCAGCGCGGCCAGCACGATGCCCGTCGTGATACGGTTGGCGATCTTTTGGAACCCTTCCATGATCATCTTCGCATCCACCGCCTTGACCTTCACTTCCAGTTCATGATTGGTGATGGCATCCATGATCTGGTTCAAGCGGGTCGGCAGGGCGGTGAGGAAATGCTTCATGTCGAGCAACGAACTGAAGAGACCGCCTTGCGTGGCATCCTTGCTCATCCGGCGTGCCATCAGTTCACTGACGTTGCGGCGGATGGAGGCATTGGGATCAAACGTCGGATCGAGAATCTTCCCCACTTCGTCCAATTGCAGCAGGGTCTTGCCCAGCATGGTCAATTCCGTGGGCACAAAAAGGCCCGTGTCCGCGGCATTACGACAGGCTGCCAGGAGGAACTTACCCACGTTCACTTGTTGCAAGCCTCCTTGCGGACGATCGGCCAGGAGCTGGCTGGAGCGTTGCCGAAACTCAATCTGATTGAAATCCTCCGTCGTCTGGCTGATACGGATCATGATATCCGCCGCCTCATCACCGCGCCCTTCACTGATCGCGATCAACAGTTTGAGCAGGCTCTCTTGCATGGTGGAGGTCGTATGACCGACCATGCCGAGATCCAGCAACGCGATCCGCCCATCGTCCGTGAGGAAAACATTACCAGGATGAGGATCGGCATGGAAAAGCCCGTCCAGCAGCACCTGTTTCAAGTACGCCTTGAACAATTCATCCGCCAGCGGTGTGCCTTTCAGATCCAAACGGCCCAAGGGACCGATGGCCGTGATTTTCCGTCCACGCACATAATCCATGGTGAGTACCGAACGGGTGCTGTAATCCGCGATTGGTTGTGGTACCTGGATCAGGTCGAACTCTTTTAAGTTCTCACCAACGGCGACCAGATTCTGTGCTTCCCGTTCATAATTCAACTCCTGCTGGATGGTCAGGCGGAACTGTTCGAGGATTTTAAGAAATTGATGACGCCGTCCCATTTCGGTGTGGGCATCAAAGAATTCCGCGATCTGTTCGAGGACTTCAAAATCTTCCGCGATCTGCTGGCGGATATTCGGCCGTTGCACTTTGACGGCGACCAGACGTCCATCGCGCAGGGCCGCAGAGTGGACCTGGCCCAGAGATGCGGCGGCGATGGGTTCGCGATCGAAACGCGAGAACGCCTTGGAGATTCTTACCCCCAGTTCGGCCGCCATGATTTTTTCCACTTCCTCATAGGAGAAGGGTTTGACCTTGTCCTGCAGACGGGACAGGGCTTTCAAATAACCGTCGGGCAACAGATCGGGCCGGCTGGACAGCACTTGTCCCAACTTCACATAAGTGGGGCCCATCGCTTCCAAGTCATCCGCCAGTTGTTCCGGCCCGGCCTCACCCGGCTTGGCTGTTTGGCTGGTCAGCGATTCGCCGGTATCATCGATCCCCATCTGTTTCACCAGATCGGAACGGCCATACTTCCACAGAAGCTGGGCGATTTGTTGATACCGTTTGAGGTGATTGGCCGAGATTTTTATCATGCCTTGGAGGAGCGTTTTTGCCCGCTTCTTTCGGCAGGGCGATTGGACTGACGGGGGGAGGAAACCGGAGGAGTCTGGGTGCGGATCTCCTGGCGACCGGCCGATCCTCTGGAATCACGGGCCAAAGGAAACTCACGCGGATCCGACGGTTGTTTTTTATTGGCGGATTTTGCCGATGGTTTGGCGGATGTGGGCTTTTTCATTTTTTAAATATTTTCAGGACGATGAAGATGACAATGGCTCCGCCGAGGCCTCCTCCTAAAAGGAGATAAAGCAGGGAATAACCTGCGGCGGCAAATAGCGGCAAGACGGCCAGAGTGATCATGATGAACAGGAGGAGTTAATCAATCGGTCGGAAAGCGCCCGGATAGCAAGGATCTTGCTCCGGGACACCTTGCGATAGACGGCGGACTAGGATTTTTCGACCACATGCGGTGCGCGCGGGGTGGCCTGATCTTCTTTTGGCGTGGAGGCTTCCTCGGTGACGCAGATGTCTTCCGCGCCGGCGGTGGTGAAGATATCCTTGGCGCGGTCAACCTCCTTGGAGTCTTCAGTATGGACCGAAATCAGGAGGTTACCCGCATTGACTTTGCCTTCGTAGCGTTTGGCTTCGATCTCTGGAATGCCCAAGCCCATCAATCCGCCCGCGATACCGCCAAGAGCGGCGCCGATTGCCGCACCGCTCAACGCGGCCATGATCGGTCCGGCAGCGATGAACGGGCCGACTCCGGGAATGGCGAGGGCGCCGATACCGGCGATCCAACCCAAGGTTCCGCCGATGACCCCGCCGGTGCTGGCTCCGGTCAGCGCGCCTTCCGGTGCTTTCGTGCTTTTCTCGTGCGCGAAATCACGCGTGGTATCCTTGTCCGGGAACAGCACGGAGATGTCGTTGTTGGAGAAATTAGCCACCTTAAGGCGGTCGACGATTTGCTCGGCTTGATGACGGGTGGTGGCGATGCAGAATACTGATTTCTTAGACATAAGTTTTTTCTGTGGTTCTTTGTTTGTTTGATTGACCGAACTTGTCAGCCGATGAATCTCACCGGATAAATTGGTAATCCTTGGCCCGGAACAGGGAACAGGGGAAGCAGAGCGCAGATGTCAGCGCCGGAATTCCCATTTTTTGTGCGGATGCTTTTTTCATCGGGAGGATTTCGTGTGATTCACAGTAGGCGAGGAGGAAGCAGCTTCACCATCCGGGGATATCCCCCAGACCTTGCTTGGTGAATTTCAGAAACCGGAGGCGCGCAAAGGCATCGAGGAACAGGTTCTTTTCCGCTTTCCGAAACGCCGGTTCTGCGTCAAAACACCCCGATGCATGTGAGAATGACATTGGTGGCCCTGGCGCTGTTCCTGGGCCTGACGACTCTCCGTGGCGCGGAAGCCACGACGAACAAATTTAATCCGGCCCGGTTTGAGAAAGAGATCGTCGCGCTGGAAAACTCGGCCAAAACCAACAAGCCACCGAAGAACGCCATCATCTTCGTAGGCAGTTCGAGCATCAAGAAGTGGACCACGCTGAAGCAGGACTTCCCGAAACATAAAGTGGTGAACCACGGTTTCGGCGGCTCCGTCATCTCGGATTCCGTGTTCTTTGCGGACCGCATCGTGACGCCTTATAAACCCAAGATGGTGGTGATGTATGCGGGTGATAATGACCTCGGCGGCGGCAAGACGCCGGAGGTGGTGGCGGCAGACTTCAAGGCGTTCACGGAAAAGGCATGGGCTGCGAACAAGAAAACCAGAATCGCCTATATCGCCATCAAGCCCAGCATCAAGCGCTGGAACCTCGTGGATAAAGTCAAGGAGGCGAACAGCCTCATCGAAGCCTATTGCAAGTCAGACAAGCGCCTGGATTTCATCGACGTGTTTCCCGCGATGCTCGGAACGGATGGCAAGCCGCGCCCGGAGTTGCTGGTGGAGGATGGTCTCCATATGACGCCGGAAGGCTATAAGCTGTGGACCTCCATCGTGGCGAAGCATCTACCTTGATCACATGAACGTATTTGTTACCGGGGGTGCTGGTTATATCGGGTCTGCCTGCGTGGAAGAGCTGTTGAATGCGGGCCATTCGGTGACCGTGTTTGATAATCTCACGGAGGGACATCGCACGGCCGTCGATCCGCGCGCCAATTTTATTCAAGGCTGCTTGAGTGATCGCGATCTGGTGATCCGAAGCGTGGGCCAGGCCAAGGCGGAGGCAGTCATCCATTTCGCTGCTCACGCGCTGGTGGGTGAGTCCATGACGCACCCGGCGAAGTATTTCCGCAACAACGTGGCGAATGGGCTGAACCTGTTGGAAGCAGCGAAGGAGAATGGCGTGCGCAAGTTCGTGTTCAGTTCCACCTGCGCGACGTACGGTTTGCCGGAACGCGTGCCGATGGATGAATCCACTCCGCAAAAGCCAGTGAACCCCTACGGCGAATCCAAGCTGATCTTCGAGAAGATGCTGTTGTGGTTTGAGCAATTGCACGGACTGGAATTCGTCGCCTTCCGTTATTTCAATGCCGCGGGTGCCACGCCCCGTTTTGGCGAGGATCACCGTATTGAGACGCATCTCATCCCGAACGTGCTGAGGGTGGCGCTGGGGCAGAAGGAACAGTGTGAGATCTTTGGCACGGACTACCCGACACCGGATGGCACGTGCATCCGGGATTACATCCATATCCTTGACCTGGCGCAGGCGCATATCCTGGCCTTGCAGCCCGGCAAGCGCGGCTTTTTCAACCTCGGCAATGGCGAGGGTTATTCGGTGCGCGAAGTCATCGATACTTGCGCGCGGGTGAGCGGTAAGACAATCAAAGCAGTGGAGAAGCCACGCCGGGCCGGTGATCCGCCTCGCCTCGTAGCCGCAGCTGCCAAAGCCAAGACGGAATTGGGCTGGAATCCGCAGTATCCCAAGCTGGAACAGATCGTGCAGAGCGCGTGGGCATGGCATGTAAAACACCCTTCCGGATACGGTGATTAACGGTCGAAAAAATCACCTAAATATCCGTTGACTTGGAGGGGGGCATTCACTACGTTCTCGGCTCCTATTTGGCGCGGGGGCGTAGCTCAATTGGTTAGAGCGCTGCCCTGTCACGGCAGAGGTTGCGGGTTCGAGTCCCGTCGCTCCCGCCATTTTTTTAGGATGATAGAACCTCAGTGAAAACTGAGGTTTTGTCGTTTTCAGATCCCAATTATTTCGGGCTGAAAATACCTTGGCCTTTCATTGACCTGAGTTTTCACGCGGCGTTATCCTTTGGACATGTTCCCCGCTAAGCATGGCCATTCCCGCCGCCTTCACCGGCAGTTAGTTTGCGGGCTGTCATTGGGAATATTGCTGGTGGCCTCCAGTGTCTCGAACCTCTTCGCTGCCAGCCGGATAGATTACACCACACAGATCAAACCTATCCTGAAAGAACGCTGCTACGCTTGCCACGGTGTATTGAAGCAGCAAAGCAAGTTGCGCCTGGATACGGCGGAGTTTTTACGGCAAGGCGGCAAGCATGGAGCGGGCTTGGTTTCGGGGAAACCGGAAGCTAGCAAACTGGTCGAGCGCATCTCGGCCAAGGCAGAGGATGAACGCATGCCGCCGGAGGGCGAACCGCTCAAGCCGGAGCAGATCGCTCTGATCAAACTCTGGATTGCCCAAGGAGCCAAGGCGCCTGCCGATGAGAAGGCGGAAGTGGACCCGAAAGACCATTGGTCCTTCAAAGCACCGGTGCGGCCAGTTGTGCCCAAGGTGAAGGCGCGCGAGTGGTCGCAGAATCCGATCGATGCCTTCATCGCGGCGGAACATCAGGAACGCGGCTTGAAACCGCAAGGGCTCGCAGAGAAATCCTTGTGGCTCCGTCGGGTGTATCTGGACCTGACTGGCTTACCGCCCGGATTGAAGGAGATCCGTGAATTTGAAGCGGACAGTTCGCAACAGGCTTATGAGAAGGTGGTGGACCGCTTGCTGGCCTCACCGCAATACGGTGAGCGCTGGGGACGCCATTTCATGGACATCTGGCGCTACTCGGATTGGTATGGTCTGGGTGACCAGTTACGCTACAGCCAGAAGCATTTGTGGCATTGGCGTGATTGGATCGTGGAATCGCTGAACAAGGACAAGGGCTACGACCGCATGGTGGTGGAAATGTTGGCGGGTGATGAGATCGCCCCGACCGATCGCGATACCTTGCGTGCCACGGGTTTTCTGGCGCGCAATTACTATCTCTTTAACCGCACGACCTGGCTGGATGAAGTCGTGGAGCACACGTCCAAGGCGTTTCTCGGCCTCACGCTGAACTGTGCGAAGTGCCACGACCACAAGTTTGATCCGGTCACGGCCAAGGATTACTACGCCTGGCGTGCTTTCTTCGAACCGTATCACGTGCGTCTGGATGAACTGCCTGGTGAACCCAATCTGGAAAAGAACGGTTTGCCGCGTTCTTACGATGTGCATCTGGACACCCCGACCTATCTTCACGTGCGCGGCGATGAAAAGAATCCAGATAAGTCAAAAGAGATTGTGCCCACGGTGCCGGTGATCTTCAAATTGCGGGAACCGGCAATTAAGCCGGTGAGTCTTCCGGCTGAAGCATACAACCCGGCATTGCAAGAATACGTTTTCCAGAACCATCTGGAGCTGGTGCAGCAGCAATTGAAGAATGCCCAGAGTGCGAAGGTGAAAGCGCAACAGACTCTCGCGGCATTGGAAAAGAAATCCGAGTCGGTGAAAGAAGACAGCAGCGTGGCGAAGTTGAAATTCAAAGACGATTTCGCCCAACCTAAGACGGAGATGTGGGAACAGATTGGCGGACAGTGGAAGCATGAGAATGGTACGTTGAAGCAAACGGAGGTCGGCAGTGAGCGGCGCGTTTTGCGTTCCAAAACCAATCATCCGCAGGATTTCCAGGCGAAGTTACGCTACAAAATCTTGGGCGGGGAGAAATGGAAGTCCGTGGGCCTTTCCTTCGATATCGCTGATGATCGCGATACGCTGGTTTATCTGAGCGCCTACACGGGTTCGAAATTGCAGATCGCGCTTACGGACAAGGGCAAATCTGACTATCCGCCAGCTGGTATTCAAAATCGTGAAGTGAAGACAGGTGTGACGTACGAATTGGAATTATTCGTGCAGGGCAAGCAACTGACGGTCTTCGTAGATGGCGAGCAGGCGCTGACGTATGAACTGCCGGAACGTCGCGATGGTCGCATTCAATTGACGACATTTGATGCCCACGCGGAGTTCCTCGCTTTTGAATTATCCGAATTGCCGAAAGGTTTTGTGGTGAAGGGAGCTTCGGAGGCGGAACAGTTGGCTGATGCCCGGGCCGAGGTGGAAAGTGCCGAGAAACTGGTGAGCATGGCCGAACTGCGGATGAAGGCTATGCAAAGCGTGCAGCAAGCGGATCGGGCCAAGAGTCTTCAGTCACCTCCAGCCAATTTGACTAACTTGGTGAAAGCGGCGGCGCGTGACGATGCGGCTTGGCGACTGGCCGAGGCGGAGTCAACCCTGGCCAAGCTGCAGGCGGCTGATCGCAAGGCCAAGAAGGGGGATGCCAAGAAACTCAAGGATGCCCGGGAGGCCGTGGCCAAGGCTAAAGAGACGGCGCAGAATCCGGGAGACAAGTACACTTCCTTGCGCGGTTCGCTCAAAGCCCTCGAAGGTCCGGATGAGAAGGAGGACCACCGCAACCTGCCTTTTCCCACGACAAGCACGGGACGACGCACAGCCTTGGCGCAATGGATCGCCAATGCGCAAAACCCGCTCACCGCCCGCGTGGCGGTGAATCATCTGTGGTTGCGCCATTTCGGCCAGCCGCTCGTACCGACGGTGATGGACTTTGGTCGTCGTGGCGCTGCACCGACGCATCCGGAGTTGCTGGATTGGCTGGCGACTGAGTTCATCGAGAGCGGTTGGAGCATGAAACACCTGCACCGGTTGATGGTGCTCTCTCGCACTTACCGCCTGAATTCCTCGAATGCGGATGCGGCGAAAGCGTCGCTGACGAAGGATGCGGAGAATAAATACTACTGGCGCATGAATCCGGTGCGCATGGACGCTCAGTCCGTGCGCGATAGTCTCCTGCAATTGGCCGGTCAACTTGATCTGACGTTAGGTGGACCGACGATTGACCCGAACAAAAACGAGACGGTGTTCCGCCGCAGCCTTTACTTCACGCACTCCAAGGATGATGTGCACAAATTCCTCGATACCTTCGATAATGCGAATGTGCAGGAGTGCTATCGCCGTTCAGAAAGTGTGCTGCCACAGCAAGCGCTGGCACTGGCGAACAGCAAGCTGTCCATGGTGGCCGCGGGCAAAGTTGCGGAGAAATTGACGAAGGACAGTCCGGCAGCAACTGACGATGATTTTATCCACAGGGCTTATGAAACCATCATGGCCGTGGAGCCAAGTGGTGCTGAAATGGAAGTCTGCGCAGAGACGTTGATGCAACTGCGCAGCCTGGCGGAAAAACAAGGCCACAAAGATCCGGTCGTGCGTGCTCGCGCAGGATTGGTCCATGCCTTGTTCAATCACAACGATTTCATCACCGTGAGGTAAGCGCATGAATCCTTATTCCTCATATTTAAACCACAAACGACCAGTGCTGACGCGCCGTTCGTTCTTGGGCGATATCGGCATGGGCTTCTCGAGCATCGCGTTAGCATCGTTGTTACAACGGGATGGTTACGCCTCCGAGGCTTGGGCCCCACCGACGGGGCAGCCGCACTTTGCACCGAAGGCGAAGAGCGTCATCTGGCTCTTCATGCGTGGTGGGGTGAGCCACATGGAGAGCTTCGATCCCAAGCCGATGCTGACCAAGTATGCGGGCAAATCCATCGGCGAGACGCCGTTCAAGGATGTGCAGAGCCCGGACAAGCTGAAGAAAGTGCGCGTGGTGGTGGTGAATGATGCCAACGGCCAGCAGCGCAATGTCATCTATCCGCTGCAAACGGGCTTTCGCAAGGCGGGCCAGAGCGGGATCGAGGTCAGCGATTTCTTTCCGCACATCCGCGAGTGTGTGGATGATATTTCCGTGATCCGCTCCATGTGGACTACGGATGACAACCATGGCGCGCAGGTGCAGTTCCATTCCGGCCGACACATGCTGGACGGGCGCTTTCCGACGATCGGTGCGTGGGTGAATTATGGTCTCGGTTCGTTGAATGAGAACCTGCCGCAGTTCATCAACATGGGGCCGCGTTTCTTCGATTCACGCGATGGGCATTATCTTGGGCCGGCTTACGATGCGGTACCGTTGAAGATTGATCCGAAAGCGCCGCTGGATTTCGCAAAGCCCGAGAGTGACATCACGGATGCCGAGCAAGCAGCGGAGTTCGCTTTGCTGGGAAAACTAAATCGCTTCAGCGCGGTGAAGTATCCGCAGGATCCGAATCTGCTGGCGCGTATCAAGGCGTATGAACTGGCCTTCCGCATGCAGGCGGCAGTGCCGGAGGTCATCCATTTTGAGCAGGAGAGCGAAAGCATCAAAAAGCTCTACGGGCTAGATGACGCGACGACGAAGCCGTTCGGTATGCAATTGCTCGCGGCGCGTCGTTTTGCGGAACGCGGTGTGCGGTTCATCCAGATCCAGCATGGCGATGGCGCTGCTGGCGCTTGGGATGCGCATTCAGGGTTGTTAAACAATCACACGAAGCTGAGCCGTGAAGTGGACAAGCCGATCGCGGGACTGCTGCAAGATTTGAAGCAGCGCGGGATGTTGGATGACACGATCGTGGTGTTCGCCACGGAGTTTGGGCGCACGCCGGGTTCACAAGGCGCAGATGGGCGGGATCATCATCCGTTCGGGTTCTCCGTGTGGATGGCAGGTGGTGGAATCAAAGGCGGCATCGCGCACGGTACCACGGATGAACTGGGCTTTCACGCGACGGAGCATCCGCATTACGTCACGGATGTGCACGCCACGATCATGCATCAGTTGGGCTTGGATTCACGCAAGCTGGAAGTGCCGGGGCGCAAGCGGCTGGAGGTGGACCATGGGCAGGTGATCAGGGAGATTCTTGGGTAAGGGGATTTACGATTTTAGAAGTACGATTTACGAGCGGTTCGTTACTTGGAGACGTAAAAAGAAATTACGCGCCCATCTCTACGATGGACGCGTAAATCGTAAATCAAAAATCGCCAATTCCTGACTCGCTTACGCCTTGGGATAAATGCCCAGTGTCACAGCGATGGCCACGAGCGCATTCTCCTCGTCCTTGCTCATCTTGTTGCCGAAGCCGAAGATGCCGCCGGAGGATTCCGCTATCAACTTGCCGAGGCCAAGGAGGGACATCTTGAAGGTCTGGGCTTCAGCGGGATGGTTCGTGTCCACGTATTCACCGATACGCTTGAGTTCCGCAACGAAGTCGAATTTACCGGAGGTGAGTTCCTGCAGGTAACGCTCCAGATTGGGCAGCATGTCCGCGATGGCTTTTTGCAGCAGCGGGCTGGGCAGCTTGCCGGAGCTGAGGACGATCTTCTGAAAGTTCGCGAGTTCCTTCTTGTCCACTTTGCCGTCCGCCGCAGCGACGAGCAAAAAGACCAGGAGTGGTGAACGGGGCAGTAAATCAATATCGTTAGTCACGGGGGCGGAGGGTAATGAAGTGGGTTTGGCAGGCAAGCGGGAAAGTGGGGGGGGAATTTACGATCTTGGATTTACGAGTTACGAGGAGGGATGAGGTGGTGGTGATCGTGTGGAATTTTCAAGCTGACTGACGGATGGATATTGCTGTGGCCGAGGACGGCCACGCTCCAAAAGAAAAAAGCCGGTCACCTTGCGGTGGCCGGCTTTTGAGATTGTTGCTTTGCTGCTTACGCGGCTTCGGCGGTTTCGAGGAAGCCTTGCAGGTGACGGATACGTGTCGGGTGGCGCAGCTTGCGCAGCGCCTTCGCCTCGATCTGACGGATACGTTCGCGGGTCACTTTGTATTGTTTACCCACTTCTTCCAGCGTGCGGGCGTAGCCATCCACGAGACCGAAACGGAGTTCGAGGATGCGGCGTTCGCGCTCGGTCAAGGTGTTGAGCACCTCGCCCAGCTTGTCCTTCAACATGCTGTAGCCGGTCGAATCAATCGGGTTCTCGACGGATTGATCTTCGATGAAGTCACCGAAGCTGGAGTCGCCATCATCACCCACGGGGGCTTGCAGCGAGACCGGCTGGCGAGCCATGCGCAAGATGGAGTTCACGCGCTCCACCGGCATGTTCATCTCGTCCGCGATCTCCTCCGGATTCGCTTCACGACCGAGCTCCTGCATCAACTGCTTCTGGACGCGCCAGACCTTGTTGATGATCTCGATCATGTGCACCGGGATACGGATCGTGCGGGCCTGATCGGCGATGGAGCGGGTGATCGCCTGGCGGATCCACCACGTCGCATACGTGGAGAACTTGTAACCACGGCGATATTCGAATTTCTCAACGCCCTTCATCAGACCCATGTTGCCTTCCTGGATCAAATCGAGGAAGGACTGGCCACGGTTCGTGTATTTCTTGGCGATGGAGATCACGAGGCGCAGGTTGGCCTCGGCCATTTCCATCTTGGCCTTCTGGGCGGCCTCGGCGAAGCGCTTCATCTCGGCGTGCGCGTTCAGGTAATCCTGCTCGGGCATGCGGACGAAATCTTCCAGCGAGCGGATCTTGGACTGCTCGCCATCGATGATGTTATGCACCTGGGCGGACTTGCCCTTGTGCTCCATCTCTTTGATGAGGCGGCGGCTGGCGAGGATTTTGTCGTGGATGTTGTCCGACACGACGGCCATTTCCTCGAGCACCTTCTGCTTGAAGAAGAACTGGCCGAAGGTGGTCTGGAGCTTCTTGTCCAGCTTCAGCATCTCCTGATGGAGCTTGTTCTTCTTGGTGCCTTCGGCGGCCTTGCGCCAGGCGGCATACGCTTCATCCACGCCGTGATCCATCTCGCGAACTTTCTTCACCAGACGGCGCAGGGCCTTCAAGTGGTTCTCGCGACCTTCGATCTTGCTATCCACGATCACGCGGTCGAAACGCTCTTTCGGCGGTTCGGAAATCAATTTCTCGGCGAGCGCGATGTGTTCCTTCGCCGTGAAACCGAAGGAGTAGATGATGCGCTTGACGTTCAGTTCGGCGTCCTCGATGCGTTTGCAAATCTCGACTTCTTGCTCGCGGGTGAGCAGCGGCGTCTTGCCCATCTGGCGCATATACATGCGGACGGGGTCATCCAGACTGTCGAGGCGGGAACGCTCGTCTTCGTCTTCGGCCTCGGTGGTCTGCTTGGCGCGTTCCACTTCTTCCTGATCGACGATTTCGATGTCGAGATTGCTCAGGCGCTGGTGGATCTCGTCCAAGTCTTCAGCGGTATGCGGCGTCTCGGCGAGACCTTCCACGATGTCATCGTAGGTGAGGTAGCCTTGTTCGCGGGCGAGATCGGAAAGTTCTTTGACCTTTTCCAGGAGGTCCACGGTGGTGAAACGCTGGGGAACGGTCGTTTCAAGAGCCGCTGCCTTGTCCTTGTCCACCTTGTCCAGACGGAGCGCGGCCGGCACCTTATCCCCGGCTTTACCGTGGGCATGAGGCTGGGCGGAAGCTTCCGTGGCGGCGCCTTTTCCAAAGACCAGTTTGCGTCCACGAGCGCGGGCTGGGACGGGTTCTGCTTTCGGGGTCGGTTTGCTGCGAGTCAATTTAGCCATATATCCGGTTCATCACTTGCGTCTCCCATTGGAGACAACAAGATTCCCAAGGTGTCAGAAAACCTGCCAGTAGTCAATACATGGACTTGATTCTTTGGTGAGGGCGGGTTAGGCCCATAGGACATTCAATGGCACATAAGGCTACAGGACACAAGGGGTTGCACCAGGCGGTGGCCTTCTGCCGCAGAATGAGCGCGGAACCGCCGCCACTGGCAATCGTGCTGGGAAGCGGTTTTGGCGGGGTCATGGAAGCTTTTGAGGGGAAATGGGTGGAGACGGACCAAATTCCCGGCTGCCCGAGGCCAAAGGTTCCGGGGCATGCTGGCCGTTGGGGATGGGGCCGATTGGGAAAAGCGCCGGTATTGTTGCTGTCCGGGCGGGTGCATTATTATGAGCAGGGGAGCATGGCGGAGGCAACCTTTGCCACCCGTGTTTTAGCCGAGTATGGGGTCCAGAACTTGCTATTAACAAATGCGGCGGGTTGTATCAACGCCCGGTGGCGTTGTGGGGACCTGATGGTGGTCCGGGACCATATCAATTTCATGGGAGCAAATCCTTTGTGTGAAATGGGTTGGAAGAGTTTTGCGGATTTCGTAGATTTATCGGCAACCTACGATGCCCAGTTGCGAAAATGGCTGCATGCTGCCGCCCGGAAGGCTGGCCTGAAGTTGCGTGAAGGTGTGTATTTGGCGGTGTCTGGTCCGAGTTACGAAACGCCGGCGGAAATCCGGGCGTTTGAACGGCTGGGAGCACAGGCGGTCGGTATGAGTACGGTGCCGGAAGCGATTGTGGCCCGGCGTTATGGTTTGCGGGTGGCGGCGCTCTCCTGCCTGACCAATATGGCGGCCGGGATGGCAAAAACGGCCATTTCACATGATGAAGTCATAACGATGGGCAAACGGAACAGCCAACAAAACAGCGAAGTACTACGGATTTTTGCACAGAAGTTTGCGCCTACGCCAAAGGGTGGGTAAGGTTCAATCAAAGAATTTAAGCCGCCGATAGATGGAATCGTCGGCCCGAGTTGTGGAATGAGTGAAAACTGGACAAATGTGCTAGGGCAGGCCTCTTGGCCGGTCCTGTCAGTCGGTGCCGATGGCCGCGTGGCGGACCTGAATGATGCCGCGGTCCAATTCTTTGGCCAAAATTCCAAAGGGCGTCCTTTTGGCGAGATTTGGGATGCATCCAATCAAAGTGAAGCGTCGGCTTATCTACGGCAGGCAGTCATCTCGGTGCAATCACCCACGGTTATCCTGTTCAAAGGCAGAGAGGGCGATAAAATCTCATTTTCCGCTTATTCTTGTCCCGTGAAGGCTGCCGGGGGAGCAGGTTGCCTGATACAGTTGTTCCAAGAAGTGGGAACCACGGCCACGGGCAATACCACGATGTTTTTCCGGCAGCCCGAGCGGCCGCCCAATGCGCCGCTGGACCCTGCCCAGATCCACAAGCAAAAGCTGGAGTGCGCGCTGCAGCTGACGCGCACCGTGGCCTTGGATTTCAACAACGCGCTGACCAGCATTTTGGGTCACACGTCACTCATCTTGCGCAAGCTTCAGCCGGACAGTCCGTGGCGCGGCTCCTTGCTGGAGGTGGAAAAATCCGCAGAGAAAGCGGCGGAGATCGCCCACGACTTGGCGGTGTTCAGCCGGCAGGAAAAAGACACCAAGGCGCAGGTGGCCGGGAACCTGAACGATCTCTTGCGGAACGGGGTGGAATCCTTCCGGGGCTTGGCGGGCAATGGTGTAGAGTGGAAGCTGCATCTGGAGAGCAAGCTTTACACCGCCAATTTCGAAGAGGGCAAGATGCAGCAGGCGGTGATGAAGGTGCTGGAAAACTCCGTGCAGGCGGTATCCAAGCAGGGGCGCATCACCGTGGTGACCCGTAATCGTGATGTGGCGGAGGCGACACAGGACGGGGCCGTCATGCTGGCCCCGGGTTCTTACGTGTGCCTGGAAGTCTCGGATAGCGGGCCGGGCATCGCCAAAGATATTTTACCGCGCATCTTCGAGCCGTTCTTCACCACGAAATACGGGCATCGCGGTCTCGGTCTGGCGTGGGTTTATGGTATCGTATCCAATCATGGCGGGTTGATCGCCGTGTCCAGTTCGCCGGGGCAAGGGGCCGCTTTCCGGATTTATTTGCCCGCCCAGAAACGGGTGGTGCAGGACCGGGTCTATAACGATGACGAGTTGCGCGGGAACCAGACGATTTTGATGGTGGATGATGAAGACCTGCTGCTCACTATGGGTGAGATGGTGCTGTCATCCTTTGGCTACCGGGTGATGACGGCGAACAGCGGTCAACGCGCCCTCGAAATACTGGAAGAGCAGGGGCCGCGCATCGACCTGCTGATCACGGATCTGGTCATGCCCAAAATGAGCGGGCGGGAGTTGATCGAGAAGGTGCGTCCGTTATTCCCGTATCTGCCCATCATCTGCACGTCCGGGTATGTGCGCTCCAAGAGTGCCGAGGATGCCAATGGCGAGGTTTACCTGCAGAAACCGTTCAGCAGCCAGGATTTGTTGCTGAAAGTGAAGAAGGTGCTTAATCCGGAAGAGTATCACACCGCGTAACATTAGTTGACTTTATTTCTTTTTCCTAATAATAGACTGGCTCATGCAAATTGAGAGTCTTAAAGTTTTTACTGATTTAGCGGAGACGGAGAGTTTTACCAAGGCGGCCCAGATCAACAGCGTGACGCAGTCTGCTGTCAGCCAGCAGATTAGCTCGCTGGAGCGCCACTTCAAATCCATCCTGATCGAGCGCAGCAAGAAGAAGTTTCGCCTGACCCGGGAAGGACAGGTGCTTTACGAATACAGCAAACAGATTATCCAAACTTACGATGCGCTCCAAAATCGCATCCAGGAGATTAAGGATATCGTATCCGGCACCATCCGAGTTTCGACGATTTACAGCATCGGTTTGCACGATTTGCCGCCGTATCTGAAGCAGTTCCTCAAGCAATTCCCCACGGTGAACGTGCATGTGGAGTATCGCCGGGCGAACCAGGTGTATGACGATGTGCTGGGCAACGTGGTGGACATCGGCCTGGTGGCGTATCCGCAGAAGGAATTGCGCCTGGAGGTGATTCCGTTGCGCGAGGACCCGATGGTGCTCATCTGCCACCCGCAACATCCCTTCGCGAAGGCGAAGCAGATCAAGCTCAAGCAGATCGCTGGACAGAAATTCGTGGGCTTCGAGCCAGACATCCCGACGCGCCGGGCGATCGACAAGGTGTTCAAGGATCACGGCGTCTCGCTGATGCCGGTGATGGAGTTTGACAATATCGAGACGGTGAAGCGCGCAGTGGAGATTGACGCGGGCATCTCGATCGTCCCGCACAACACGATCACGCAAGAGGTCAGCAAGCAGACGCTGGTGGAAGTGAAGATCGAAGACGCGGAATTCTACCGTCCGCTGGCGGTGATCTACAAGAAGAGCAAGGTGCTCTCCCCGGCGATGAAGCAGTTCATCGCGATATTGAAGACTTAAACGAACCTTTCGAAATGACAAAGGCGACCGGCGTGATGCCGGTCGCCTTTTTTGTTTTCAGAAAGACTTACTTCAGGTTCTGCGGATTCAACGGCTTCAGATCTTTCGGCAGGAAGATGCCGTCTTTGCGGATCAGTTCGCCATCGAACCACACTTCGCCGCCGCCCCATTCGGGACGCTGGATGAGCACCATGTCCCAATGCACAGCGGACCGGTTGCCGTTATCGCATTCCTCATATGCCTGGCCGGGAGTGAAGTGCAAGGAGCCCGCGATCTTCTCGTCGAACAGGATGTCGCACATCGGGCTCATGATGTAGGGATTGAAGCCGAGGGAGAATTCGCCGATGTAGCGCGCGCCCGCATCCGTATCGAGGATCTGGTTCAGGCGCTTGGTGTTCGCGGCGGAATTCGCGGTGGCTTCGACGACCTTGCCTGCGTTGAAAGCGAGGCGGACGTTCTCGAACTTGGTGCCGGAGTAGAGCGTGGGCGTGTTGAACTGGATGACGCCGTTCACGGAATCTTTCACCGGGCAGCTAAAGACTTCGCCATCGGGGATGTTGCGGTCGCCTTTGCACATCTTGGCGCCGATCTTCTTGATGCTGAAGGTGAGATCGGTGCCGGGTGATTTCAGGTGCACCTTGTCCGCCTTCTTCATGCGTTTCTCGAGCGGGACCATGGCCTTGGCCATGCGCACGTAGTCCATGGTGCAGACGTCGAAGTAGAAATTCTCGAAGGCTTCCGTGCTCATGCCGGCGGCTTGCGCCATGCTGGGCGTGGGCCAGCGGAGCACGCACCACTTGGTCTTGTTCACGCGGAAGTTCTGCACGGGGCGGATCGTCTTCGAGTAAATGGACATGCGCTCGCTGGGCACATCGGCAGATTCGTTGGCATTCGCGCTGCCACGGATGGCGATGTAGGACTGCATCTTCTTCATCCGGAACATCTCGATGTCGCGGATGACGGCGGCGTGCTCGGGATTGGTCTCTCGCACGACTTCGCGGCTGATGCGGGTGTGGCGGGTCTCGACGAAGGGCAGGGCACCGACCTTGCGCGCGGCGCGCATGAGCTCCACGGTGAACTCATCCGGGACATCTATCATGTCGAGCAGGACGCGTTCGCCTTTCTTGAGGGCGGTGGAATATTCGATGAGAAGCTTGGCCAGTTTCGCGTAGCGTGGATCGGTCATAGTTGCTGGTTAACTAGACTAGACTGAGTTGGGGGAAAGTCCAGCGGGAGAATGGGCAGCAAGCGAAGTGATAGGTGACGGTTTTTGGCGCTCTCACTCCTCACCCCGGCCCTCTCCTCGTTGAGAGGAGAGGGAGAACATTTGTCGTCCTATGACGAAGCTTTGGCAGACTTCAGTTCGATCTTTCTTAACGTTTTTTCTTTGCGTTTCACTTCTTCGCGCAGGAGCGTTTCGGCGGACCAGCCTTGTTGCTGGGCGTAGGCGGCGAGGTGAAAGAGATGTTCGGCCAGCTCTTTTTTAGACGGCGCTTTTTTGGCGCTGACCTCGCCGTCGAGGAGCTTGGCCTTGCGCGCTTTCTTCACGAGCTTCTCGGCGCGTTGCAGGGCGGGGAGATGCTTGGGGATGCCGTCGAGAGAGGAGGGGCGTTCGTGTTGCGTACCGACTTTTTCGGCGCGTTTGATGGCTTCCCAGTTGGTCAGGACATCTTCCACGGAGTTCACCTTGGTATCGCCGAAGACGTGCGGGTGGCGGTTCACGAGTTTGTCGGAGATGCGGTGGGCGATCTTGTCGAAATCAAAGGCGCCACGTTCGTTGCCAAGCTGGCAGTGGAAGACGACCTGGAAAAGCATGTCGCCGAGTTCCTCGATCATCTCGGGCTCGTCATTGGCCTCGATGGCGTCGATGAGTTCGTAGACTTCTTCGATGGCGTGTTCGCGCAAGGTCATGTGGTCCTGCTCGCGGTCCCAAGGGCAGCCATCGGGCGCGCGGAGGCGGGCGGCGATTTCGGTGAGGCGGTCGATGCCGGATTGTTTTTTCTTGGCGGGCATAAAACTTTTTCGATGCGCTGTTCTTAATCTCACCCCTCACCCCGGCCCTCTCCCCATTAAGGGGCGAGGGAGATGGAGCTTTATTGGCGCTACTTAGGGCTGCTTTGCAATTGGCTGACCAGTTGCCTCGGCGCGGCCCGGTGGGACAGCGGGCTCTACCTACGGTTTGCTACAAAATCACCAGGTTGTCGCGGTGGACGATCTCGACGCGTTTGGCGTCGCCGGCGCGGATGAAATCGGAGTCGTAGGCGGCGATGCCGCGGGCGAACTCGGTGCCGTTCAGGTCGCAGAGTTTCACGACTTCACCGGCGTCGAACTCGCCTTCGCAGCGGGCGATGCCGGGTTGCAACAGGCTCTTGCCGGATTCGCGCAGGGCTTTCTTCGCGCCGTCATCCACCACCAAGGTGCCCTTGGGTTTGTGGAAGAAGGCGATCCAGCGTTTGCGGCTCTTGAGCTTGCGCGTCTGCGGGAGAAAGAGGGTGCCGACTTCTTCGTGCTGGATGATGCGGTCGAGCGAATCACCCTTGAGACCAGAGGCGATGATGAGGGGGATGCCGGAGCGGGTGGCGATCTTGGCGGCCTGCATCTTGGAGAGCATGCCACCAACGGCCGTGGTGCTGGTGGTGCCGCTGGCTTCGCCTTCCGCAGCTTCCACTTTTTCCACGGTGGACATCAGACGGGCGTTGGGCTTGCCGAAATTTTCGATGACGCCATCGACGGTCGTGAGGATGACGAGCAAGTCGGCGGGCAAGAGGGCGGCGACGAGGGCGGAGAGTTTGTCGTTATCACCGAATTTCAACTCGGTGAAGGAGACGGCGTCGTTCTCGTTGATGATGGGGACGACGTTGCGGTTGAGCAGGGTGACGAGCGTGTTGCGCGCGTTCAGGTTCCGCTCCTTGTGCTCGAGATCGGCATGCGTCAGGAGGACTTGGGCGACGTGGATGCCGAAGGGGGCGAAGAGGGATTCATACATCGCCATCAAGCGGGACTGACCCACGGCGGCGCAGGCTTGTTGCTCGGAAACCTCAGTGGGGCGCTTGTCGAAGCCGAGCACGCCCATGCCCGCGCCCACTGCGCCGGAGGTGACGAGCACGACCTGTTTTCCAGCCTTTTGCAGGCGGGCGAGCTGGGCGACGAGGGCCCGCATCTGGTTCACATCAAGGCGCTTCTGGGCATCGGTCAGCACGCCGGTGCCTACCTTGACCACGATCCGATCCATGTGCTTGAGCAATTCGCTCCGCATAAAATTCAGGGCGGGAAGCTAGCGGGACGAGGCGGGAATGTCCAATGACGAAATAGAAGAGGACTTAACCGCAGATGGTCGCAGATAAACGCAGATGGGGCCAAAGGGGGGCAAATGTCCGCATCGAAACTGGGAGGCGTTCAACAAGTGGTGATGTAAATATAAACGACGTCGGAATCCAAAATCGGGAAGTTAAGGTCTTGCTTGGGGCAGAGTTCGACATCGCCACGCTTGATGTGGATATCGACGAGCATGGAGCCGCCTTCGAAGCTAGGGATTCCGTAGAGACGGAACCATTTGGGCGGATCATGCGGCTCGAAGCGGACGTCCAAAAGGCGGCTCGCTTCGTTCAAAGCTTCACCGAGTGTCCGGGCCACGATGGGCACACCGATGCGGCGAAGCGGCGAATCAGGTTCGTGCTCCCGTGGATGACTGATCCATGATCTCAACAGTGGCATGGCAACTAGACCGGTTGCATAACGGTTAAAGTCCAGCGGCGCGGTTCGCAAGGCGAAACGTTGCCGGGAGGCATGGTCAAGCTGGCCCGATGATCCGTCCCGCTTCGTCCACCTTCCAATCACCAGCTAGGGGTGGGCCGAAGAGGTCCATCCCGTGATCGTCGAACAATTGTCGTAGTTCCGCGAGCGAGAGGGCCTCATGGATCTGTGGTTGGGTGTAACTGCCTACTTCGCGGAAGAATTCCTCCAACGTGCCTGCGGGTTGATAGGTGTTGATGATTTTGGCGGGGTGGCCATTTGTTGTGGCCCATACGTGGGGGACATTGCGAGGCAGGAAAACGCTTTCCCCCGCGCGCAAGCGGAAGTGCTTTTCGTTCACTTCAAAATCCAACTCGCCTTCGATGACGTAGATCCATTCATCCTGGTCGCGGTGCCGATGACGCGGACCGCTGCCGCTGCCGGTGAACTCGAAAACGCACATCGCGCCGCCGGTGTCCCGGGCGGATACCTTGCAATCATTCGGTTCGCCGCCGAGTTTGATGTGTTCATCGAAGCGGTCTTTCCCGGCCGGGACGCTGAAGCCAACGAACATGTCCTCACTTTTCATTTTCTGGGTTCCTTCCAAGTGCTTGAGGGTTTTATCGATGGTGTCAATCAAGGTGCGCGTCTGCGTAAGGTTCTTTTGCAGAATCTTCCGGTGGGACTGGAGGGCGGCGATTTTCTCGAAATCGGCATGGCCGAGGATTTCTTTGATTCGCTTCAGCTCGAAGCCCAGCTCCCGGTAAAACAGGATTTGCTGGAGGATCAAGAGCTGGGGCTCCTCGTAGAACCGGTAGCCATTCGCCCCGAGACGGGCGGGCTTCAGCAGGCCCGTTTCATCGTAGAAATGAAGCGTGCGCACACTGACGCCCGACATCGCGGCCACTTGTTTGACGGTATAAGCCATCGCTTTTCATTCGCGGAGACCGGCATGGTCTCCGCAACTGCTGGCACTCTCGGGAATCACGTAACGTGAGGGTCAAGGGATATTTTGCGAAAGCAGAGGATTTGGAAGGAAATTATGGCGAATGTTCCAATGGTCATTTGGTGATTTCGGTCAGGAAGGTGTTCAGCCAGACATCTTCTTCGGCGGTGCTGCGGCGAAAGGTGCCGTTGTCTTTGATCCATAGTTCCAATTTTCCGGCGTTCTCGCGTAACTCGGCGACGCGTGGTTGCTTGCTTCCGCTTTCTTCGAGCTTGATCACGGCCAGCGGGGGAAATCTGGTGATCTGGCCGTTCTGGAGTTCAACATCAGCGGTCGATTCCAGTTTGCGCGTCACCCCGTTTTCCATGCGGGTGATCACCTTCCAGGTCTTTTTTGGGCCGCCGAATTTAAAATTGAATGAGGTGGTGCAGCCGCCTTGGCCGCAGCCGGTCAATACTATGAGAGCGAGGAGCAGAAGAGTCAGGCGGCGGAGCATTGATGGTGAAGATCCCTTGGACATAGGGAGTAGGATACTCATTTAGGGAGAGTTTCGTCAAACGAGGAAGGAAGCTCATCCGCCCCTCCGGGGCGGCGGCGCAAATACGATCATCCACGGGTTCCCTGTGGTCACCCGTGGCTACCCGCACTTGCCCCTTTGGGCATATGCGTCAAGTTAAGCCAAGGCCTCCCAAGTTTGGGAGTAATTCTGTCGCGTGCGCCGGTCGTAGCAACAATAACGGACGAGGGTTTCGTACAGGGTCCGGTTTTCGTGATGGCCCAAGGAGAGAGCACGTACGACGCGGATGA
>CALRJY020000046.1:0-45196 GCA_943367715.1 Chitinophaga pinensis
TAGCAACCAGTCCACCCTCACCGGACCAAACCCTCGCCAGCCACTCCACAAAGAAACGCAGTGCGGTAGGGCGAGACTCCGTCGAGCCCTGATCTTTTCCGTCAAGGCACCGTGAAATCCACGCACCACCACCGTCGAAGCACACGACCCTCTCCTCCCTCTCCCTTCAATAGGGAGAGGGCTGGGGTGAGGGTTGAGCGCGCCAAGCGTGTTAAAAACGCCCAACGTCTTCTCCTCCCCACAAGGAGGTCGAACTTCGACCTGCATTCCCTTTAGGGAATTATTTCAAAGAACAATGAAACCATCCGACCCCTGTGAGATATCGTTTCCTCCCTCCCTACGATTGGGACTTCAGATTCAGCGCCTGCTCAAAGCCCGGCCGGTTCCGCAGTGGCTACTAAGGATTCCCCGGTCTGGTCATAACCTATGACGACCGACGTCCCTTTCACCCTCCGGCTTACGAGCCCTGATCCATACGCCCGACACCAACACATATCCTACGAGACTGGCTTCTTCCATCTCCCTCTCTTCCAGCGGTAGCTGGAGGAGAGGTTACGGGGAGAGGAGGCACTTAGCTTTCCCACCCCAGAAGCCCATCCCATAACGGTTCCATAAGAATCGCCATCTCCCCGCCAACGCAGGACACAACAATGCCAATGCACCATCATGCTTGATGACTTGGGATTTCCCGGTGGCTGCCTACCGCTCCGATTGAGCGCCAACCACCGTTCACCCGTCCTTTACCAGCAGCGAGCTGCCAGCAATCGCAATTTTCCATATCCACACCACAAAACAACCGAAATCTGTTATCCCACAGCGACATCCCTCCCAACCCCTTTTCCCCCAATAATTTCCAAGTGAAGATTTTTCATTTTTTACCGCCTTTTCCCCGAAAACACAGTTCTCCGCCCTACGACTTAGACTCTAAACCCCATTTGCCCTATAAGTCCCATAAGACCCATTTGACCTATTCCCCCGCTCCCCTTTCCCAGTGCCAGAGGCACGAACCGATGGTAGCCATGGGTGAAAACCCATGGACAAAATGCCCTCACCAAACCCAAGTCGCGTAGCGACGTCCTGATTCAACATCCCCGCAAATACCCGACCAAATTCCACTCGACAGCCAACCAACGCTCACTAACTTAAATTCAAAAAGGTGAACTTCTCCAAACCATCAATCGCCTGCCTTAATCGCCCTCAGCGGTTCAATACCCGCTAGACCACACAACTCCATGCCGTTCAAGCCACGCGATCTGATTATCGATAACCACGACCGGGAAGGCATTGCACTCCATCAAACGAACCGACCGGCAGCGGGTTGGCTGGCCGAACAGCGAGACGGCAGACTCCGAGGATTGCCGCCGGACACAACTTGGTGGAAGGTTTTGCCGATCTGCGGCGGCTCGGTGATTGTTCCCGAGCCACTCGCTCAGTTCGTTCGAGAGGCCACGATTGATGATGTGATGCGAGCAATTGAGTATGCGAATGAGCCCGCCATGCGAACCATTGCCGCGTTGTTTCCAGAGGCTGTTGAGCATGCATTGCAAAGCCGACAGAAAAGTGTTCATCTGCCTCCTGGGAAACTGGACACGTAAGCCATTGAGATGCCACCGACTAAAAAAGACATTGCTACGCATGTGATGATCAACGTCGCGATCATCCTCTCTGCCGCGTTGATGCCCTCCCTCGACTACTACGTCCACTTCCCGGAGACAGTCAGTTTCGTCCTCTACGTTTGTTTGCCACCCCTGGCCTGCGGCCTCAGCCTCGGCACCTATCTCTGGGCCCGTGACGCAGCCCGAGGACGTGCGCAGCCCCCTCGCGTTCTCTACCAAAACGCCCTCGCCTACAGTCTCGGATTCCTCACCTTTTCATGGGTCATCTGGGTGCTGGCCACTGTTACCTTCGTGGCCTTTCTCGCCGCCGCCGCCTTTTTCACCTGGCGCCTCCACCGCTTGCAAAACACTTTCCCACCCGTGATGCCTCCCGCGAAACTGGATACCTGATATTTGTCCTATCACTCATGCTCTATTCCCTTTCGCGCATTTATTTCGCGGGCTCACCCCTCCTCGGCTATCGGCTATTTTCGATTGGCTATTCTTTTCGCCCCCGTCATTGCCAACCACCCCCAAACCCGCTTCAATCCCTCAACCAATTACCTCAAACCGCGTGAAGCAATTCCTGTTTCTCCTCACTCTGCTACTGACCGCCGGCCCTCTCATCGCCGCCTCCAACCCCGTCATGGACGCCGCGCAAAAACGTATCACCGCCTTCCACGCCGGAGAAAAGACCAACAACGCCTTTGTCCGCATCGTTTACTTTCACGCCGCCGATCGCGAGCCGCTGCCCGATTACGCCGCCCGCCTCGACCGCATCATGACTGATATCAGCGCCTTCTATCGTGATGAAATGGAATCCCGCTTCTCCCTGAAAACACCCGGCCTTCCTCTGGAACGCAATAAAGACGGTAAACTCGTCATCCACATGGTCCGCGGCAAACATCCCGCCGCAAACTATAAACACGAATCCGGCGACGAAACTTGGGCCGAAGTCCGCAAAGCCCTCGGCTCAAAACTCGATCCCGACCGCGAGCACGTCCTCATCCTCTACGGCCTCTGCGAGCGCGAACCCAGCGGACGCTTCGTCTTCACCGCCCCCTACTACGGCGCCGGCTGGAGCGATCAACGCCACGGCCTCTGCCACGCCGCCGATTGCGACCTGCTCGATCCACGGCTGCTCACCAAAAAAGACCAGCCCTTCTTCTTCCGCGAACATTACTACGACGAGATGAAGCTGTCCGTCGCCCAGTTCAACTCCTGGTATCTCGGCGGCATCGCCCACGAACTCGGCCATGGCCTTGGCTTCCCGCACGACAACGGCGGTCCGAACGAAGCCCCGGGCACCTCCCTCATGGGCGGCGGCAATCTCAACTACCGCGAAAATCTCTGGGGAGGCAAAAAGCCCTCCTACCTCTCCCTCGCCACCGCCCTCCGCCTCGCCGCTCACCCCCTCACCACGCAATCCGATAAATCACGCTGGCAGAAAGCCGATGCCACGTTTGAAAACCTCTCCGCCACCGCCGGGAAAGGCACCCTGCAACTCAAAGGCCGCGTGCGCGCCTCCATCCCGCCCTGCGCCGTCATCGCCTCCCTCTGGCCCACCACCGCCAAGTCCGATCACGGCGCCCTGACCTTCTCCTCCGCCGTCGATGACGAAGGCAACTTCACCCTCAATCTCACCAATCTCAAAGCGGCGACCTGGAATCTGAAACTCGGTGGTCTGCTGGTGAACGGCGCTGAATCCAGCGAGAAACTCACCTTCAAATGCGATAACAAAGGCGTTCCCGATGTCGCCAACCTCATCGCCAACCGCGCCGTGGATGCCGCTGAACAGATGTTCATGAGCAACCTCGCGCAGGCCAAAAAACTCCTCACCGATGAAGCCATCGCCGCCGCCCCCACCGAAGAAGCCCGCCGCCGCCTGCGCCTTCTCCGCACCTTGAGCGAATCAGAACCCAAGCCCATCGACCTCACCGTATCTGAGCCCGCTGTCACTTTCCTTTCCGACGCCCGTTGGTCCAAAGCCGAAGTCGGCTGGGGCAAAGTCGTGCGCAACCGCTACTGGTTCCAGCCCAATCAACGCCAAGGCGTATTCCTGAAACTCAACGGCGAGATCTTCGAGAAAGGCCTCTACGCCCACTCCAACTCCACCTTCACCTTCCCGCTGGCTGGCCGCTGGAAAACCTTCACCGCCACCATCGGCCTCCAGGACGGAGCCACGGATCAAGGCTCCGCCATCTTCACTGTCCTCGGTGATGGCAAAGAACTCTTCCGCTCCAAAATCCTCCGCCCCGGTCAAACGGAAACCCTCAAACTCGATATCTCCGGCGTGAAAGAACTCGAACTCCAGACCAAAGGCGGCGAAAACCACAACCACAACTCCTGGGCCATCTGGGCCGCCCCCTTGGTCCAACGCTAAAAATCGTTCTCGTCGTCGTTCTCGATTTCCCCCTTTTTCCTTTTTCGCGTATTTCGTGTCGTTCGCGGTTAATCCCCCTTCACTCGCTGTTCGCTGTTTCCCCCTCTCCCCATCTGCGCCTATCCGCGTCCATCTGCGGTTAACTCTTCTCTTCCAAATGATCCATGAGCACATGATACGCCTCATTAATCTGCTTCGCCTTCTCCTCCACCTGCGCTCGCTTGGCCGGTTCCGCCATCGCATATAGGTCGGGGTGATGCTGCTTCATCATCCGCCGATAAGCCCGGCGTAACGCCGCCAGATCCGCTGTCACCGGCAGATCAAGGGTTCGATAATACGGTGCCAGTTCATCCGCCGATCGGCGCGTTTCCCGTCGATGACTGCGCTCCGCTTCCGGCTCGATCCGCAACCGCCCAAACTTGTCCAACCGCCCCCGGTAACGCGCCTGACAGCGCGGACAGCGGATGGAGTGATCGCTCTGAAACCGGCGGAGGCGCAATTTCTGCCCGCACCTCATGCAGATAAAATCAAACCGCTCCTCCCTCGGCGGCGGCTTCCAGTCATCGCGTCGGCTGCGTCGGGAAAAGGTCTGTCGCAACTCCCCCGTCAGGCTCAATCCCGCTGGAGCCGAAGTCAGGAAAACCACTCCCGGGATGAGCTTCAGTTGTTTCAGCGTCTCTTCGATTTCGACGTTCGGCAATTCCCGCTGCAGCGTCTCCAACGCCACCCGATGCGGGCTGCCCAACAACCGTGTCAACACCGCCGCGCAACTCGGCACATCCAGGCTTCCCCAAGCCAGTATGTTCCTGAAAAAACCAACCGCCGTCATCACCACCGCCGGCGCTGCAAAAACGATCTGCAGCAGGATCAGCCCGATATCCATGGCCGATGGATCATTGTCCTTCTTCCCCGCCCGCTTGTTCTTCTCCTCCCGGAATCGATCCCACCACAGATACGCGGCGAAACAGACCACGAACAACACCACCGCTACCGTGATCGAATTATCCCTCCCCATCGAACCGCGGCCCAAAACTTCCGCCACCGGATTTCCACCCCGGACCACTCGTATCACGATCCATAGCACCGCCAGATGGATCAAGGTCAACGGAACGGCCAGCACCCCCATCAGCGCGCCCACCGTCAGATTGCCGATGACCTCGCCCATCTTCTGCCGCCACAACCATTTTTCGACCTCGGTATTCACGCAGACTTCCGGTTACGAGGTAAACAGCCCTTGGATCTCATCCCACGTCAGCGAATTGCTGAACGCCTCTTCCCCATCCAGCGTCGCCTCCGCCATCTCGCGCTTGCGCTGTTGCAAGCTCAATATCTTTTCCTCCAGAGTCCCGCGCGCGATGAGCTTGTAACTCGTCACCACCCGATTCTGCCCGATACGATGCGCCCGCCCCGTCGCTTGGTCTTCCACCGCGGGATTCCACCATGGATCGAAATGGATCACCGTATCCGCCGCCGTCAGGTTCAAGCCCGTGCCGCCCGCCTTCAAGCTGATGAGGAACAGCGGGATATCATTCGTCTTCTGGAACTGCTCCACCACGTCCCCGCGATTCTTCGTACTACCATCCAGGTAACAATACTTCACACCCTCCGCATCCAACTTCTCACGCAACAAGGTAAGCATCTCCACGAACTGGCTGAACACCAGCGCCCGATGCCCGCCATCCACGATCTCTTCCAGCAACTCACCAAACATCTCCAGCTTGCCCGAAGGCGCCTTGATCTCTGTATTCGGCAGCTTCAGCAACCGCACATCGCAACAAATTTGCCGCAAGCGCAACAACGCACTGAAGATGACCATGCGGCTCTTCGCCAGCCCTTGCGCACCCACTGCTTCCAAGACTTCCTTGCGGCTCGCCTCTAGGATTTGCGTATAGGCCGCCTGCTGCTCTTCCGTCAATTCACAGAAGGAAACCTGTTCCAGCTTCTCCGGCAACTCCTTCGCCACATCGCGCTTCAGACGTCGCAAGATGAACGGTTTCAACCGCCGCGTCAGCCGCGCCTGCGCGTCCTTGTCCTTGTCGCGTACGATCGGCATTTCATACCGCTCGCGAAAATCCTTCGCCACGCCCAGATAACCCGGCATGAGAAAATCGAAGATAGACCACAGATCCAGCACCGAGTTCTCCATCGGCGTGCCCGTCAACACCAGCCGGTTGTCCGCGCGGATCGTCTTCACCGCCTGCGCGTTCTGGCTCTCGCGATTCTTGATATGCTGCGCCTCGTCCAAAATGACCGTATCAAATTCATGCTGCCGATACATCTCCGTATCCCGCCGTATCAACGCATAACTCGTCACAATGAGATCCGATTCCGTGATCAACGGAAACCGCGCCTGCCGCTGCGGCCCATCCAGTGCCAGCACCTTCAACTCCGGCGCAAACTTCTTCGCCTCCTGCACCCAGTTGAAAACCAGACTCGTCGGGCACACGATCAACACCGGCTTCAGTTTCGCTTCCTGCTTCGCCGCCACCAGCAACGCCAATGTTTGCAGCGTCTTACCCAAGCCCATCTCATCCGCCAGAATCCCACCGAACTGGTTCTGCCGCAGAAACCACAACCACGCCACACCTTGCTTCTGATAAGGCCGCAGCACCTTCTCCAATTCACCCACAGCAGGCAGCGGCATCTCCGCCACCCCTTGCCGCGCGAACGCCTTCGCCTGCCACGCCGGTGGCGCTTGCAACTTGGTCAGCCCCGCCTCATCCAGCGATGATTGCAGGAACCCCGCCTGCGCATTATTGATGCGGTACTTCCCGCCCTGTTGCTCTGGCGATACATCCTGCAACACCTGCTGTAATTCCTGGATCGCTTCCGTATCGATCAGCGCGATCTTCCCATTCTTCAACCGCGTATGATTTCTGCCCGAGAGCAACAACCGCTGGATATCCATCGCGGAAAACCGCTCGCTCTCCCCCGCAAAATTTACCTCCAGATCAAACCACCGCTCCCCCGATGGCATCACGCGGAACTCCGGCTCGATGCGCTCCAAATTCTTCTCCGTGCTGCGCTGCAACCGCTCCTCCAGCGTGACCTTCCACTCCTTCTCGATCCGCGGATACTCCCGCGCCATGAAGTTCAGCACGCGATCCTCCCCTACCAGATGACACATGCCCAGTTCATCCGGCCGGCTGAACCCATACTTCAACAACCGGTCCAGCGCCGCCTTCTCCGCCGCTGTATCACGTGTGATGTAGCGCGTTGGCGAATCCGGATCCGCCTGCCACATCCCATCATCCGCCGTGGCCTTCCCCACCGTATGGATGCGCACGCCGTAAGCGCACTGCAACTTCCCATGCAGCTGCGCCAGTCCGCCGTGCAGATGCAGCAGAAACTTCGGCGGTGATGCCTCGCAACTGAAATCCTCCAGCTTGAAATTCGACTGCACCTCGCACGCCGCCTGCAACTGCGGCCAGTCACGCGTCAGAAATATCGGCACCTCCGAACGCTTCAACCGGACACTCCCTTGCGTCGCGGCCAACAGCGCCGGCGGCAGCACCACCGGCTGAAAACGATTCTTCTGAAATACCCAGCTTTGCGTTCCACTTGTCAGCAAAGCCGCATCCCCTGGCATCGCCCCCGCACTCAGCACAATCTCGCCTTTGGGTTCCAGCGTCGCCTTGATCGTCGCCCGCCAAATCTGTTTGGAAACCTCCACCGCCTGCTGCTTCCCCACACTGATGCGCGGATGCCCCACCAACTTCGGCAACAACCCCGCCACCTGCGCCGTCGTCAGTACCAGCATCGCCGGCACTTCCCCCTCCGCCAACGCTTCTGCCTCCTGATACAATGCCCGATCCTGCGCATCACACCGATACAGGATGATCTTCGGAAACGTGTTCAATGGCTGGCGCCGTCCTCCTGATTCACCCTCCAGAAAAATCATCGCCTTCCCCTTGGCCGCAGCCGCCGGAAAGTTCGGTGGTATAACCACGTGCAGCTTCAGTTCCTCACTCGGCTGTCCCTCGGCCGCAAACTTCAATCCATTGCTTGGCTTGCGCACCGGGGCCGCAGGCACTAGCGGCTTGCTCATCCCGCCCATGGACGGCGGTTTGGTTGCCAATCCATCATCCGGCTTCAACTCACCCTTGCTGATCTGCTCGCGCCGCAGATGATGCAGTCCGATGGAAACCGAGTGCGCGCAGATCGTCCCCCATTCCCGCGAATCCTTGCATGTGCACAGATTCTCCACATCCGTCGCGCCCTTGATGACCAGCCCCGCCCGGTAACTCGTCCCACCCGCGTTCACCACGCCCTTGACCACCGGTGGCGACCAGTTGGATGACAGCACCTGGCCTGCTTCCAGATACGAGCGCGCCCGCTTCATCACCTCCCAGCCCGCCATGTCGGCGAACAGCTTATCCGTTAACAACACATGTGACATGCTCGTGCTTCAGTTTGCCGTTCCATCCCCGCTGACCAAAGCAAAAAGCGGCACTCAGAATCTATCTGAATGCCGCTCGTAAAAGCTTCCGCTCGTAAGGATTAGTACTCGCGGTCGCGCTTGATGCCCGGCTCCGGGATCGGATACTTCCCATTGGCATCAGCCAAGATGGGTGCCGGACTGTCCAGCGTCAGCTTGTCCACGTTGGGGGCGAACTCATGCTTGTTCTCCTTGAATTCATCCCAGGTCACTTCCTGTCCGGTATGCGCGGCGAAACGGCCCATCGCCGTGATCATGCTCGCCTCCGCACTGCGCACCACTTCGTTGTATGGCTCATCATGCCGGATGGCAGCCGTGAAATCGATCCACTCCTGCTGATACGGATCTGGGGCTTCACCATAGGACCACACCTGATTTTCACTGCTCATAATATGGTTCTTATAGATGCGGCCAGCCCGTTTACCCAGCGCATGACCACCCAAGGAAACCGTAGCCATACCCTTGGCCCCGTGAACGATGCTGGAGAACTCGTCTTTCACGCCCATCATCGTGCGGCCATAGAAGAACAGCTTCGTACCGTCGGCAAAGGTGTATTCCACCTGATAGGAGTCAAAGTTCTGGTCGATATTGTCACCCCGATAGTGACGTCCGCCAATGGCATGGCATTTCACTGGCCAGGAATTTTTCATCCAGCAAGTCTCATCGATCTGATGGATGTAGAAATCGCTGAACAGACCGCCGCTGGCCCACAGGAAGCTGTGAAAGCGGGAGATCTGGAACATCAGCTCGCTCTGGCCTTCCTTGCGCATCGAAGGGTCAGTGAAAGCCGATCCCACCGGTGGATGCATACGGTAGGCACGCATCGCGATCACGTCGCCAATGGCCTGCTCCTCATTGATCTTCTTCCACAAGGCCTGGCGCCCGGGGCAATGGCGCACCATCAGGCCCACGGCCACTTTGAGATTCTTCTTCTTGGCCTCTTCGGCCAGGGCGATCATGCGGCGACCGGTCGGCGCATCCACGCAGATGGGCTTCTCCATGAAGACGTTCAGCCCCTTCTCAATGGCATACTTGAAATGGACCCAACGGAAGGCCGGCGGCGTCGCGAGGATGACTATGTCCCCTTTTTTCAATTGATCCATCGCCTTCTGGTAACCGTCGAAACCGATGTATTTGCGATCATCCGGCACATCCAGCTGGTCCTTGAACTTCTCCAGCGTCTTGTAGCTGTTGCTTAGCTTGCTCTCAAACACATCCGCCATGGCGACCAGTTTGGGCGGACCGCTCGTGGCCAGCGCATTGGCTGCTGCGCCCGTGCCGCGACCGCCGCAACCGACCAGCGCGATACGCGTCTGATCGCTGCCTTGGGCGAAAACATGAGGAAGCGTGATCCCGCTCAGAGCTGAAGCACCGATGATGGTTCCGGTGTTCTGCAAAAACTGACGCCGGGACGAAAGAGGAGAATTGTCTTTGGACTGGGTCATGGCCATATCGTTCTTTTTCAGACGCTTTCTGTCAATCTTCCAGCCACTTAAAAACGTCATCCTCCTTGGGGCACTCGGCAGTTTGAACGCCCGGCAAAATATTCTGTCTCATTTCTTCCGCATTCCTCCTTGAATTTCACACGCCACCTTTCCAGAGTGTCGGCCATGAAGTCCCACGAACTGCTGCGCGAGGTATTTCACCAAGGCAATCCCAAGAAGATTGCCGATGAGATGGGCCTGTCCCTGTCCATGATCTATAAGTGGGCCGAGGCGCCCACGGAAGGCGGCAGTGGCGCCACGAACCCGCTCGACCGCATCGAATCCCTCATCAAATCCACCGAGGATCCACGCTTGGTGCAATGGGTCTGCGAACGCTCCGGCGGCTTTTTCATCCAGAATCCCAAGAATCACTGGGCGCATCCCTACTATTTGATTCCGGCCACCAATCAGGTGGTGCAGGAATTCGCCGACCTTCTTTCTGTGGTCGCCACCGCCGCCGGTGATCACCACATCAGCAAGGAAGAAGCCAAGCGCATCCGTAAACGGTGGGAACAGCTCAAATCGGTCACAGAAGGCTTCGTCCACTGCTGCGAAGAAGGCAATTTCGGGCCCATGGAGAAAGAATTCGGCGAAAAGCCCAAGGACAAAGAGTAGGAATAGTCCGCTGCTTCTCCGGCCCATACTCAAGTCGTTGTGGCCAAATCCACCTGGAAAGATTTCCGATCTGCCTTTCAGTTCAGCCTCTTCTTTGTCATTATCCTGTTCCTCACCTTCGGCCTGGAGATCCTGTTGGCTCAGCACCAACCGCCTTACGATCTGACCCGGTTTGGTATTCTGCCGCGGACGGTTCATGGCTTGTTAGGCATACTTTTCAGTCCCCTGCTCCACGCAAATCTGGCGCATTTGTTGGCCAATTCCCTGCCCATGCTGGTCCTGCTTACCCTGCTCTTCTGGGATCGGAAATATCATCCCGGCACCACCCTCATAATCATCTGGCTGGTCAGCGGCTTGGGCACCTGGCTGATCGGGCGGAATGAATCAGGCGGCCAGCCCGTCATCCACATCGGGGCCAGCTCGGTGATCTACGGCCTCTTTGCCTACCTGGTTGCTGCCGGTTTCTGGATGCAGCGCTGGCGCTCCGCTTTCATCGCCATCGCGGTCTTCATCTTCTATGGCGGCATCATCTTCGGTGCCTTGCCACAGCAAGGCCAGATCAGTTGGGAAGGCCACCTCGCGGGGATGATCGCCGGCATCTGGTGCGCCCTCCGGCTGCATTCGTAAGTGATTGTCAGAAAGATTGGTCTCACAAATTTTTTACAATTCTCTCGCGAGGCTCTGACAACTGCCCGGGCGGAGGAGTTTAGGTTATCCCCATGAAAACTCTTCTGCTCTCACTCCTTGTGGCTACCAGCAGCCTGTCAGTGCATGCCTGCGGCGGCTATGGCGATTTCAACCACTACACCGCCCATGAATGGGGCACCTTCACCTCCATCCAGGGCATCGATGGCATTCCCATCGCCTGGCAATCGTTGATCGAAGGCGATTTGCCCAATTTCGTTTACAACCGCACCCGGTCAGCCGACGCGCAACTGCTGGGCGCTCCGCTCAACCCCTTCAGCAAAGGCGCCATCGCTGCTACCCAACGCATCGAAACCCCCGTCATCTACTTCTACTCGCTCAACCCGCGCACCGTAGATGTCCGCGTGGATCTGCCCCAAGGCACTATTACGGAATGGTATCCGCAGATCACCAAATTCGGTCCCGCATTCGGCGGGGCCGTCACGCCTTTCATTGATCCCGCACAGCGCGCGAAAAGCTTCATCGAATGGTCAAAAGTCCAAATCGTGCCCGACTCAAAAGCGCAATTCCTCGATGAGAAACGCGCCAGCCACTACTACGCCGCCCGGGAAACGGACGCCACACCCATCCGGGTGATTCCTCCCGCTACCCAGGACATAAAGGCCAACGGCGAAGGTTTGCCTAAACCGCAGGATGAAAAATTCCTCTTCTACCGCGGCGTCGCCAGCTTCTCCTCACCCATGCAAGCCCGCGCCACGAGCGATCACACCGTGGTCATCCAGAACCTGCTGGATCAGCCGTTGCAACACATCTTCGTCATCGATCAACGTGCCGGTGAGTATCACTTCAGCTATCATGCGGAATTGGCCAGCAAAAAAGAACTCAGCGCCGATATCAGCCTCATCTCCTCGCGCACCCAGCGAGAAAAAGGCCGCGACCAGCTCATCCAGTCCATGCGCAAATCCCTGATCGCCGCCGGCCTCTTTGAAAAGGAAGCCGCCTCCATGGTGAAGACATGGGAGGATTCGTGGTTCGATGAGCAGGGCGTCCGCATCCTCTACGTTCTCCCGGAGAAATGGGTGGAAGCCACCATGCCCCTGAAGTTCACTCCGGCTCCTGTCAAGACAGCCCGAGTCTATGTCGGCCGCGCCGAACTGTTCACGCCCAAGCTGGAGCAAACCCTGACGCAACTCGTGACCGATTTCACCAAGGCTTCCATCGTAGAAAAAGTCGCCCTGGCCCAATCCGTGCGCGATCTCCGCCTAGGCCGCTTCACTCAGGCAGCCTTCGATCGAATCGGTCGCAAGCAGAATGATCAAGAGTTCCGCGCCGCTGCCAATCAGCTTCGCGCCAACGCTCAAGCACTGGCGCCCGTCGCCCCCGCTCTCCAGCCTGCTCCAGTTGGAAAATCGATCACCTCACTCTCTCAGCCCCTCTCGGTGGTTGCAGAAACCGAGCAGCCACAGCCGGCCCCGTTAAGAACCGCCGATGAAACGGAGCTTGTGAGTGTTAGCTGCCGGGGAGTTCAGATCAGCCGATAGCCATTTTTGTGGGGAGTAATACGTCCGCCCCGTCCGTCCAATCATCGCTGGACGGAACGGGGCGGAACGCCGATTATAACAATGTCTCATGCGTAAGGTCGCCATAGTTTTCATACTGACCGTGCTCATCCCCAGCCTGGGTCTGGCCTGGCTGGCGATGCGCTCTCTGCGCGACCAGCAATACAGCCTCGAGCGTCAGGAATCCCTGCTCTATCAGGGCGTGGTGGATAAGCTCGCGCAGGACGCCGCCGATTATCTGGAGGAACAACAGCAGCAGTTCGCCGCGCAAGTGGAGCTGATGCTGCAGGACAAGCAGCCTGACGTCCTCGCCCTGACCTTCGATGACGGCATCCGTAAAAACTGGCCCATGGCCGAGATCGGTTTCGCCGTTTCCATCGAGGGCCAGGTGCTAAACCCCTCTCTGACCGGCCGCCCCGCCGCCCGTCAATTTCGGCTGGAGAATGATCGTTTCCTCTGCAACCGGGAATCGATCGAGGTCTATTGGAACACCGGCAAAGGTTCGGTAAACCTCAGTAGTCTGGATCAAAAGGTCGCGCAAGGCGGCCAAGGTGGACAAGGGGGCCAAGGTATCCAACAAAACTACACTCCCCCAGCCTATCAACAGACAGTGCAACCCATTTCATCCAGTCAAAACGGCGGCAACACCTCCAGTCAGAACGGACTATTCCCTGGGGATCAGCAACAGCAAGCCTACGGCAACCGAATTGCACCCGCCAAACGCACGATCAACCCGCAAAACCAACTGGATATCCCCCAGCAAGCCGCGCTGCCACCGCCTCTCGATAACAATTATTCGCGCGTCCAAGTTTCCGAGGCCGAGTTCCGCCAGCTCATCGGCGAATCCAGCGAGGGCATGATGGCGCGCTTCCTCCAAAATCGTCTGAACGTCATGACGTGGTATCGTTCCCCGCGCAACACCAATCTCGTTTACGGCGCCAAGCTCGACCTCGCGCAACTCACCGAGCAGCTCAAACCCTTGGTCAATCAGTTGAATCCCGAGTTGCATGGCAAGGTATGCGTTGCCTTGTTGGACGATTCAGCCCGCCCCATCAGTCGCTCACATACGGATTTCACAGCAGCATGGAAGCGCCCATTTGTCGCCGCGGAGATCGGTGAGGCCCTGCCTCATTGGGAGATCGCCCTCTATCAGTTAAACCCCGGCAAACTCAACTCGGCGGCAGTGACGCTCAAGCTCACCTTGGGCATTCTGATCGCCTTCCTGCTCCTCGCCATCGCCATCGGCGGCTGGCTGATCGTACGGGACTTGGACCGCGAACTCCGGCTGGCCAAGCAAAAAACGGACTTCGTGAGCAATGTCTCGCACGAATTGAAGACCCCGCTCACCTCCATCCGCATGTTCGCCGAACTGCTGGCGGAGGGACGCGTGACCGATGCGGAGAAACAGCGCGGCTACCTGAACATCATCACCGCCGAGTCCGCCCGCCTGACGCGGCTGATCAACAATGTCCTCGATTTCGCTCACATGGAACGTGGCGAAAAGAAATACCAGATGCGTCCGCTGGACCTGGTCACCGTCACTCGCGATTCCGCCGAGTCGTTACGGGCGCATTTGGAGACCAATGGTTTTCAGCTCCAGCTGAACCTGCCGGAGCAATCCCTGAACATCAATGGCGACCCTGACGCACTGGCACAGATAATGGTGAATCTGCTCTCCAACGCTGAAAAGTATTCCGGCCCATCGCGAGATATCTCCCTGAGTCTTAGAATTGCCCCTCAGCCATTTCCGCACGCCGAGATCCAGGTGCTGGACCGCGGACCGGGTGTGCCGAAAGGCTGCGAAGAAAAGATCTTCGAGCAGTTCTATCGCGCCCACGATTCTCTCAGCAGCGGCATCCAAGGCTCTGGACTGGGCCTCACCCTCGCCCGGCAGATCGCCCGCGCCCATGGAGGTGAACTCAACTACACTCAGCGTGAAGGTGGCGGCAGTTGCTTCACGCTCAAGCTACCTTTGCAGAACTCGAAGGCAAACGCATGAAAACGCGCATCCTGGTCATAGAAGACGATGCCCATATCCGCTTGGGCTTGGAGGAAGTCTTGCGTGGCGAAGGCTTCGAGGTGGCCTGTTGCGGACGTGGCGATGAAGCCATCGCTTGCATCGAGAAGGAACGCCCGAACCTCATCGTTCTCGATGTCATGCTGCCCGGTGCCAGCGGTTACGATATCTGCAAGCAATTGCGCGCGCGCAAGAACGCGACGCCAGTCCTCATGCTCACCGCCAAGGGCCAGGAGATTGATAAAGTCATCGGTCTGGACCTCGGCGCGGATGATTATGTCACCAAGCCCTTCGGCGTGCGTGAACTGCTCGCACGCATCCACGCCCTGCTCCGCCGCATGAACGGCAGCAACGGCCATGCTGAAAGCAACGGCACCGCGCCCTTCAAGATCGGTTCAGCGACTATCAATCCAACCACCTTTCAAGTGACGCGAGGAAAACAATCCGAAGACCTGACCGCCAAAGAACTGAAACTCCTCCAACTCTTCTTCGCCCACCCCGGCGAAGTCTTCTCCCGGGATAAACTGCTCAACGAAGTCTGGGGCTACAACTACTACGGCACCACCCGCACACTGGACCAAGTCGTGGTGCAACTACGCAAGAAACTCGGCGACAACGGCGGCGAGCCAAAGCACCTGCTCACGGTGCACGGAGTGGGCTACAAGCTGGTGATGTGATTAGCAAGTTGAGTTAGAAAGCTTTCACACTCCAACAGATTTCAATTTTCGCGCCAAGAAAAAGCTTACCGGAAGAACATAGAAACCAAGGAAAGCAATCAGCAGAAAAGTTACTCGATAAGCCCATTTCTGTGCAGATATCTTGCCCCAATTTAGGTAAAGAAATATGTAAAATCGGTAATCTGCCACGAGACCGGCAATCAAGAACGGCACCAAAAGATAAAACCACTGCCAGACGAAGTCTGAGTGATAAATCATCATCCGGATTGCCCACGGAAGCTTTGCTCCAGATCCCCAGAACATCTCTGCGAAGGGCGGTACAATCCACCTTAAATACCAAATCAAGACCGTCAGCAGCACAGCATGCACACCCACACGCGCCAACGCATCCTTCCTCACCTCAGAAGGTACAACTTGAGGGTGGAAAAACCACTGACAAATGGCGGAGGCAGTCATACTTAACTATTTGGTCATGCGATTATTCCGTCAAAATGACATGCGCCAAAAAAACGCGCTGCACAGGGCAAAAACGTAGAAACCAATGGCCGAACTCAGCAGAAAAGTTATGCCATAGGCCCACAGTCGTGCCGATTTCTTCCCCGACTTCAGGTACAGATAGATGTAATACCGGTAATCAACCACCAAACCGACGATCACTGTCGGCACTAGCAGATAGAACCATTCCCTGACGAATTCAGCATGATCAATCAGCGTCTGGACCAGCCAAGGAAGCTTTCCGCCGAACCCGGAGAACACTTCTCCGACAATCGGCACAATCCGGCACAGATACCAAATCAAAACCGTCAGCAGCACGGCATGAACACCTACACGGGCCGACGCATCCTTTCGCACCTCAAGCGGCGCATCCTGTTTATTGATGAGCCAATGCCACAGTGTTGTTGTCGTCATAGCATAGCTTTGTGTACATTTTTACCGGTCAACCACACGCCGCATCAAAAACGATAATCTCCGCGCAAAGCGTAAAACTCTAGAATGTGGAGTTCAAAGAAAAATCCCGTGAGAAAGCAATAAGCACTGGCCAAACTAAGACAAGTAGTGACTCCATACGACCATAACCTAACAGATTTCTCCCCCAATTTGTGGTGAAGAAGAATGCAAAAATTGGGATATACAACTATTGCTGAGAGAAGCGTACACGCCACTAGGATTGACCACCTTTGAGTAAATTCTGCCGGAATCAGGACAGCTTGGATTGTGATCGGTATCCTGCCGTTACCAGAAGCTAGCGTTCCGTAGGTTAACTCTACTGGATATTTCATCAGTATCCAGAAAAGGACCGAGGCAATCATGGCATGAAAGAAGACCCTTTTCAGGATATCATTCTGCACCTCAACGGAGTTGTCACCGCTGCGGAAAAACCACTGATATAGAGCCGTCGTCATAGCCTCAACCTTTGCTGACTATTCACCAGACCTACAGCCCATCCTACCCACTATTCCGCCTTTAACAACTCCTCAATCTTCCCCTTCAACGCCGCATAATTCTTATCCCCTTTCACGAACTGCCCGCCCGGATGCACAAAGCGGATGACACCCTGTTTATCGATCAGAAAGCTCACGCTGGTAAAATCCCGGTCCTGCTTGTCCAGCCACCAATCCTTCAACGTCTTCCATTCGGGATCAATCGCCACCGGGAACTTGAACCCTAGCTTCTCCGCTTGCGCCTTCACCTCTTCCACTTTGAGCGGACCGGTGGACTTGTGATGATAAGCGCCGACGACTACCAACCCCTTATCCATATAAGCTGCGTGAAACTCGTTAAGCGCTGGCGCCGTGGCCGCACAATACCGGCAGTCCGGAGCCATCCACCAACGCACCAGCACCACTTTCCCTTTCAATTCTTCCAGCGTCAGCGGTGTGGAATTCTGCCACTGTTCCAGATGCCACTCTTTGGCCTTGGCCCCCAACAACGCCGCCCCCTGATCATCCGCCAGCACCGACGACAGGCCAAATCCCAGAACCAAGACGGCCATCAACCACGCTCGCCGGGATTTCAGCCGTGTGCTCATGCCTAGATGACTCCCGTGGACGGAGCATTGGTCGTCGCGGGAACCGTCGGCCCGCTGGGAACTGGCTTAACTTTGAGGATGACCTCGCCATTTTCGATGGTGAGCTTTTCCACGCGCTGCATCAGCTTCTGCGTATCAGCGTCCAATTGAACATCCTTCGCCAGATTCTCATTCTTCAACTGGGTCATAAAGGCCGGCGAGGCGGGACTTCCGTTCATCTCCAAAGAATCCAGACGGACGGTGAGCTGGCCATTCGTCACCGCCACCTTCAGCCCTGCTTTGCCGTTCAGAAACCTGCCCTTGAGGGCATCCAGCCCAAACACATCCAGCGGGATGCTTAAGGCGCTCTTGATGGTGTCTTTCTCGATCTCCACGAAGAACTTGTCGCGCATGTCCTTCAACTGGTCCTGGCTGTGGATTAGCACGTTGATATCCCGGGCGCTCAGGGTCAAGGTGACCTCGTTGGTCAGGGCATTGGCGGACAATTGGAAGGCGGCCATCCGGTTGGTGAGGGATTGCAGTTCCGCATCCGTATAGGTCACCGCCGGCAACGTCGTGGCGGACGGGCTGGTATAGGTGCTGACCAGCTTCTTGTAGCCGTAACGTGCTCCAAACACGAGCGCCACTCCGATGATGATGAACACCACCACCGTCGTCAGGCAGCCGTATAAAACACAACTCTTTGCTTTGGAACTGTCTTCGCTCATGCGGATGAATCTGGCACATATCCCATTACACAACAACCGGTTTGGTTATAACCGGATGAGAATCTGAATATCGAAGCGGCCGTGACGGTCAAAAATTTGAGCAACCGCCGCTCAACTGCGGTGTTCAAACAAAACCATGGAAGTGAATCCACCAGTGGAATCCACGGGCCGCGCCCTGCGAGCCACCGTCATTCTCGTTTCTGTCGGCATTTGCCTGGCCCTCGCGTGGGGGCTGAAGCATGTTTTCCGATCAGATACAGACACCACGGCAGACCCCGCGCTGGCTCGTAACAATTCGTCTTTTCAGATCAAACACAATAACAAGCCGCAGCCTGCTGCCCCATCGACTGTCCCGCAAGCTGAGTCAACCGGTTCGGTAAAAACTGGTGTGGCTAAAACGGTGGCCAAGCCTGTTCTTCCCGTTCCGCCAGCGGAAGCAGTGACGGTGGCTCCAGCGGCCCCACCGACTGCCCCAACAGCCACCGAGCCCGTGGCGACATCCGCTGGCGTTACCCTGCCCCGTTTCACCGAAGAAAGTGTGCCCGGCACGGCGATCATATTCGGGAAGGTCACGCTCACCGGCACACCGGAACCGGAAAAGCTTCTGCCTATGGACCCGAAGTGTGGCGAGCTCCATCCCGGCGCCAAACCGACCACCCAGTTTTACATTGTAGGACCAGACAAAGGCTTGGCCGACGTTTTCGTGTATATCTCCAAAGGATTGGAAGGCCAGCGTTTCCTGCCAGCCAAAGAGCATCTCGTCTTGGACCAGAAAGGATGCATCTATGTGCCTTACGTTTCAGGGGCCATGCTGGGCCAGACCATCGAAGTCAGAAACTCTGATCCAGTGCTCCACAATGTGCATCCCATGCCGGTGGTCGCGGGAAACAGGGAGTATAACAGGGCGCAAATGCCCAAAGGTCAACCGCTCCTCTTCACTTGGGACAAAGAAGAACTCTTCTTGAAATTCAAATGCGATGTCCACCCTTGGATGTTCGCCTACGTGAGCTTGTTGCCACATCCCTATTTCACAGTGACCGATGCCAATGGAAATTTTGCCATCCCCAATGTGCCGCCGGGAAAATACACTGTAGAACTTTATCATCGCAAATCCGGGAAGATCACGCGGGATGTCACGGTGCAAAGTGATGGCACGGTGGAGATCAATGAAAGCCTCCAAGCAGTGCGGTGATTCTCACTGCTGCTTCTGCGCTGGCTTGCCCGCCTCAAATTTGCCTTCTGTACCGAGCATTTTCTTAAACGCACCATCCTTCAGCCATGCCTTGGCTGAAGTGTCTTCGCCCAGATACGCATCCCAAAACGCAGTGGAACTGGTGCGGATGAGCCCTTGAAAAATCTCGTCCTTGCTGCGATCTCCGCGAACACCGCTACGCCCGGAGAAAACCATGTGATCACCACCCTCAAAGGTGATCAGAAAATTATCCGGCCCCGGCATATTATCGAACGGGATGCGTCGCTGTTCGACGGACGTATCACCGATGGGACTGACGTCCTTCGTCCCGGTCATGTGTAGCGTGGGCAGCTTTATCTTGGCATAGGCCTGATCCTGATTTTTAGCGGATGCGGGTGAACTCAGCGGCAGCAATGCCTTGAATCGAGGATCCGCCAAGCTCTTCACATCCGTCCGCGCCGCGAACTGTTGTCCGCCAATGGCCAGGGTCGTGTAAGCGCCGAAAGAATGTCCCGCCATGCCCAAGCGCTTCAGATCAAACTTCCCCTTCCACTTCTCATCGTTCTTATTGAGCCGCTCCAACTCATCCACGACAAAGGTGACATCCAGCGGCCGATTGACGATATTCCGGATGTCCATGGCCGCCGCTTTCATGGATTGCATCGGATTCCCCTGCCCTTTCCACACACCATCATCACTGCCTAGATGCTGAAGGTGCACGGAGACATACCCATAACTGGCCCAGTGGCGACCAAGGTATTCATAGCCATCTCGTGAACCGCCTAGTCCATGCGAAAACACAACCACCGGCGAAGCGTTTGTGGCTTCCTTAGGATAGTAAATCCTGATGGGAACTTCCCGATCACGCTTGGTATCCTTCAACTCCAGCTTGGCCGTTTCGACCGTGAGTTTACCTGCAGCTAACTTCGGAGAGTATTCACCCGCATGAGCCGCGAGTGATACCAACAGCAAAGCCAATCCGATGATTTGTACAAAAGGAAACCGGCGCATACGTCATTAATGACGTGAGGCGCCGGTTTCGGTTACAATCAGTTTGCTTAGACCGCTGGAGCTTCGGACTCTGGCTCTGCCGCCACTTCGTCCTTGTCCTCGCTGATGACCGGGGCGATGGCTTGCAACTTGTCGTTGGTATCCAAGTTGATGAGCTTAACGCCCATCGTATTGCGGCCCGCTTCGCGGATGTCTTTCACAAACGTGCGGACCATCTGGCCGACCGCAGTGATAAGCATGATCTCATCCGAATCCTTGACAGTCAGTGCGCCCACCACGTCACCGGTCTTATCGGTGGTCTTCATGGTGATGATGCCTTTGCCGCCGCGGGACTGGATGCGATACTCTTCGAAATCCGTCCGCTTGCCGATGCCGTTGGAACCCGCCACGAGCAATGTCGAATCCTTCACCATGATGGCCGCAGCCACCACAATGTCCTTATCGCTCAGGGAAATGCCGCGCACACCTGTCGCCGGACGGCCCATGCAGCGCACATCCTCTTCCGAGAAACGGATGCTCATGCCATCATGCGTGATGAGGATGACTTGATCCGTGCCGCTCGTGAGCTTGGCGTCGATGAGCGTATCACCTTCTTCAATCGTGATGGCGATGATGCCGCCCTTGCGCACGTTGGCGAAATCTTCCAGCGCCGTCTTCTTCACCGTGCCCTTGAGCGTGGTGAAGAACACGAAGTTCGGCTGCTGCCACGTCTGGTCTTCCTTGTTCGGACCATACTTGGCCAGAACACGGACCAGCGCGGCGATTTTCTCATCCGAACGCATCTCCAAAAGATTCGCGATGCTGCGGCCTTTGGAGGCGCGCCCCATATCAGGAATCTCATGCACGCGTTCCACATAGACGCGCCCCATGTTCGTGAAGAACATCAAGTAATCATGCGTGCTGGCGGTGAAGAGATGCTCGATGAAATCGCTTTCCTCGGGTGAATCGCCTTCCTTGGTCGCCATGCCGATGACGCCCTTGCCGCCACGACGTTGCGCGCGGTAGCTGGAAACATTCGTGCGCTTGATCAAGCCACTATGGGTGATGGTGACGATGACGCCTTCGTTCGCGATAAGGTCCTCGATCGCCATCTCGCCTTCATCCGGCACGATCTTGGACATGCGCGGCGTGGCGTACTTGGTTTTGATCTCCAGCAACTCGGCCTTCATGATCGCCATCACGCGCGATTCTTTCGCGAGGATGTCGAGCAAGTCTTTGATGACTTCGATGATGGCCTTGTATTCCAGCTCCACCTTGTCGATCTCCAGACCGGTGAGCTGATACAGACGCAGATCGAGGATGGCATTCACCTGGCGCTCATTCAGCGCGTAGCGGCCATTCGTGATGTTTGCCTCGTTGCGGATGAGCACGCCCCATGCTTCCACTTGCGTGCGGCTCCATTCGTAAGCCAGCAACTTGATCTTGGCCTCATCACGGTTCTTGGAACTGCGGATGATATGGATAAACTCGTCCAGGTTGGCGAGCGCCACCATGTAGCCTTCGAGCAGCTCGGCCTTCTCTTCCGCCTTCCGCAATTCATAGCGAGTCCGGCGCAGAATGACTTCACGACGATGCTCAATGTAGCACGAGATGAGGTCCTTGAGATTCAGCGTCTTCGGACGGCCACGATCAATGGCCAGCATGTTAACGCTGAAAGTGCCTTCCAGCGCGGTGTGCTTGAAGAGATTGTTGATGACCACCTTGGACACCGCATCCCGCTTGAGTTCCATGACGAGACGCGTGTTCTCATCCGACTCATTACGCATCGCGGAGATGTCCGTGATAACCTTCTCGTTGACCAGCTCAGCGATGCGCTCTTCCAAAGCCGCCCGGTTGACGTTGAAAGGAATCTCCGTGACGACGATCTGCTCACGATTGCCCTTGAGCTGTTCTACGCCCAGGCAACCACGCATCCGCACACTGCCACGACCCGTCTCAAAATAATTCTTGATGCCCTCGATACCGAGAATCACACCACCGGTCGGGAAATCCGGTCCCTTGATGTACTTCATCAATTCCGGGATGGTGATATTCGGGTTATCGATCTGCGCGCACACGCCATCGATCACCTCGCCCAAGTTATGCGGCGGGATATTCGTGGCCATACCCACGGCGATACCCGTGCCGCCATTGACCAAAAGATTCGGGAAGGCCGCTGGCAAAACGCTCGGTTCCGTCAGACGTTCGTCGTAGTTCGGAACGAAATCGACGGTGTCCTTCTCCATGTCCGTCATCAGCGAGCCGCCGAGATGCGTCAAACGCGCCTCAGTATAACGCATCGCCGCCGGCGGATCGTTTTCGATGGAACCAAAGTTACCTTTGCCGTGCACCAGGCGCTCGCGCATCACCCAAGGCTGGGCCATGTGCACGAGCGTGGGATAAATCACCGCTTCACCGTGCGGATGATAGTTACCCGAGGTGTCACCGCAGATCTTCGCACACTTCATGTGCTTGCGCCCCGGGTAGAGCGAGAGCTCATGCATCGCGAACAGGATGCGGCGCTGGGAAGGTTTCAATCCGTCGCGCACATCCGGCAGGGCGCGCGAGATGATGACGGACATCGAGTAGTCGAGGAACGAGTTCTTGATCTCGTCCGCGACGTTGATTTTCTGGACCTTCTCACCGATCGCGTAGATTGAGCCCGGACTGGTCGGTGGACTCGGAGGTGGAGGTGTTTGATCGTTTTCGTCAGCCATGATGGGAAAATCAGTTGGTCAGGAAGTCCGTTTACACGTCCAAGTTCCGCACATTCAACGCATTGTCCTCGATGAACTGGCGGCGTGGCTCCACGACGTCGCCCATGAGCTTCGTGAACATCTCTTCAGCTTCGATGGCATCCGTGAGATCGACCCGCAGCAACTTGCGCTTGGTCGGGTTCATGGTGGTCTCGAACAGCTCTTTCGCATCCATTTCACCCAAGCCTTTGAAGCGATACATCTGGATGCCCTTCTTGCCCACCGCCATCACACCTTTAAGAATTTCCGGAATGGAGAAGAGCGGCGAAATCGTAGCTTTCTCCCCTTCACCTTCGATCAATTCAAAGAGCGGCTTATCCTGGGCAGCGTAGTGCTCTACGCTCAATCCCTTGCGCGTCAGCTTGTCCACCAAATCGATGACAGCTTTGCTTTCCAAATGCAGGTCCGCGTGCGTCGCGCGACGGGTCACGCCACGTTCCTTCTCCAGGCGGTCCTTGGCTTCTTCATCACCGAACAGGTCCGGGTTCTCGAGCTTGAACTGTTCGAACTCCTCGTTCGTGACGAAGTAATGAATGGTCTCGTTATTGCCTTCGCGCACCTTCACCAAATGCAACGGGAACTGACCATCCTTGCTACGTTTGTCCACGTAGTTGGCAAAATCACCGCCCTGCCGCTTGATATAGGTGGCATGCTTGTCCAGCGACTCCAGCAACTCCAAAATCTCTTCGAGCTGTTTCGTCGTGAATTCTTTGCTATCAGCAAGATTCTTCAGACGCACTTCCTCGGAGCCGATCTGGATGAGCAGGCGGTTCAACTGCACGTCGTCATCGATGTAGTCTGTGCGCTTCTTGCGCGTGATGGAGTAAAGCGGCGGCTGTGCGATGTAGACGTAGCCATGTTTGATCAGGTCATGCATCTGCCGGTAGAAGAACGTGAGCAGCAGCGTGCGGATGTGCGAACCATCCACGTCAGCGTCCGTCATGATGATGATCTTGTGGTAGCGGAGCTTCTCGAGATTGAAGGCACCCTCGCCCTCGCCCGCACCGATGCCCGTACCGACGGCCGTGATCATGGTCCGGATTTCGTTATTCTGCAGCACCTTGTCCAAGCGCGCCTTCTCCACGTTGATCAACTTACCGCGGATCGGGAGGATGGCTTGGAACTTACGGTCTCGGCCCTGCTTGGCCGAGCCACCTGCTGAGTCACCCTCGACGATGTACAGCTCGGTATTCGCCGGATCGCGATCAGAGCAATCCGCCAGCTTGCCCGGCAAACCGCCACCGGTCATTGCTGTTTTGCGAACCGCTTCACGGGCCTTGCGGGCCGCTTCACGAGCGCGAGCGGCGTTCAAAGCTTTTTCCACGATACGCTTCGCCACGGGCGGATTCGCATCGAAGTAAGTCATCAAGCCTTCGTAAGCCACGGAGCCCACGATGCCGTCAACTTCAGGCGAAATAAGCTTCACCTTGGTCTGGGATTCAAACTTGGGATCGCTGTGCTTCACCGAGATGACCGCGGCAAGACCTTCACGAACGTCATCGCCCGTGATCTGCGGATCCTTATCCTTCAGCAGGCTGTTACCCTTCGCGTACTGATTGATGGAACGCGTCAAGGCACTGCGGAAACCGGAGAGATGCGCACCACCATCGGGATTGTGAATGGTATTCGTGTAGCAGAGAACCTGGTCCGTATAGCTGTCGTTGTATTGCAGCACGACTTCCACATGGATCTCCGCCTGCTTGTCGTCGGTCAGGACTTGCGTCTCTTTCTTGAACGAGATCGGTTTGGGATGGATGACCGTCTTGCTCTTGTTGAGCTGCTTGACGAATTCCTCGACGCCGTCCTTGTAGAAATAGACTTCCTGCTTCGCTTCCGCTTGACGCTCGTCAGTGAAAGTGATCTCCAAGCCGGAGTTCAAGAAGGCCAATTCGCGCAGACGCTGGCTGATCTTGTCGAACTTGAACTCCACCGTTTCACGGAAAATTTCCGGATCAGGTTTGAAAGTGATGAGCGTACCGGTCGCCTTGGACTTGCCGATGACCTCAAGCTTCTTGACCGTCTTACCCTGCGCAAACTCCATGTGATACACCTGGTTATTGCGGCTCACCTCCACCTCGAACCATTCCGATACGGCGTTCACACACTTCGCACCCACACCGTGTGTGCCGCCTGAAAACTTGTAGCCGCCTTGGCCATACTTACCGCCTGAATGAAGCGTCGTAAGCACCATTTCCACGCCGGGAATGCCATACTGCGGATGGATGTCCACCGGAATGCCGCGCCCATCGTCCCTAATGGAGATGGAGCCATCGACATGGATATTGACCAAGATGTGCTTGCAGTGACCAGCCAGATGCTCGTCCACAGAGTTATCGAGCACTTCGGAGACGCAGTGATGCAAGGCGCGCTCGTCAGTGCCGCCGATATACATGCCCGGCTTCTTGCGGACGGCTTCAAGACCTTCCAGCTTACCCAGTTTGGATGCGTCGTAAGTATCGCTCATAGCTCGTGATACACCGGGTCCATCCGTGCTTGCTTTCAGGTAATTTCAGCTGCCAAAAGTGGCGAAGCCTGTGGCAATCGGACCCCGTGTTACAGAACAGTGAAAATCTATCGAAAAAGGGTGTGTAAGACAATCGAATTCTAGCCTTAAAACCACTATTCCTTGTGGAGTCAGATGGGCACCACCGCTAAGCATTGTGACTTGCCCCACCCTTGCCAGACTTCCGTATAGCCCTCCTTTCACACCAAAAAGAAAAGCCCGGGCCTGAAACCATTCAGACGCGGGCAGGAAAACGATATAACTACTTGGCAGGAGCCACTTTACGGATCACCACAAACCAACCAGTGTCATTTTTGTCTTCACCCGCTAAAATGAACCACTTTTTCAACTCACCTTTGGACTTGCTGACGGGCTTGCCTTTTCCAAAAAGATCAGCTTCCAAGTGCGACTTGCCTAGGTTCTTGATTTTGACGGTGCAAACGTCACTCAGCTTGATTTCCTCAGTCTTGTTGACCGGAACGGAAATCACTTTGCTGTTCACCTCATAGTAGCTCGACCACTTGAAACTCTTCTTGAGCAAAGCCGTCAGCTCGGTATCCAGCTTCTTGTGAGAAGGATCAGGAGATGACGCATCGTTGCTCGCCCAGATCAAACGCACTTCATAGCTCTCCGGCCCTTCAGGAGCCGCCTTGGCCTTGTCATCCGCGGCAACCGCAAATGCAGCCACCGGCACACAGGCCAGAGCTTGAATCAGAAATGTTCGACGACTTTTCAACACCCGCATGGAATTCATCGGACTCACTTTGCGAAAATATAACGACAATTCCAGCCTTAAATGTCGCTGGAACGATCGTAGTGCCACACCACCGTCACACCCTCTGAGCTGTCACTATAAGTGATCGAGCCCATGGATTCCTCCAATTGCTCCACTTCGGAAATCGCCTTGGCGATTTGTGCGGATTCTTGCGAAGGCACAGCATGCGGCCCCTGCGGCACCGTCTGCAGCATCGTCACCGTCACCGCCAGCGCTGCGAGAGCTCCCACCGGCAGCATCAGCTTGCGCCACCACGGCAAGTCACGCGACGTCGCCGCGCGCTCAGCCTGACGTTCTTCCGCTTCGATGGTGCGGGCGATCTTGGACCAATAAAACTCGCGCGTTTCCGGGCACTTCACTTCCATTTCGCCCGTCTTCAACGCCGCTTTCGTGTGCTTCAGCTCAGTAGAGAGCGCCAATATCTCGGCGTCCTGATCCAGCCAACGCTCCACCTCGGCGGCTTCCGCCGCGGGCAGTTCGCCATCCAAATAGGACTGCAATTTTAATTCCCGTTCCGTGATATTCATGTCAATTCATCCCGTTTGTAGGCGGCCATCAGGCTCGCCATTTTTCGCCGCGCATAGAACAGCCGCGACATCACCGTACCGATCGAACACTCCATCCGCTTCGCGATCTCTTTATATTCCAAATCTTCAAATTCATGCAGCACCAGCACCATCCGGTGCTCTTTCGACAGCTTCTCCAGCGCTTCATCAATCTTCTTCCGCAACTCGGTCTTCTCCAGACCTTCCGTCGGATTCGTCGTGATGACTGGCATCTGCCGTTCCACCCCGCCCAAATCTTCGTCAAGCTGCTCGATCGATTCCGTCCGCCGCCGCTTATTCCGCCGGATCTGGTCCAGACAGAGGTTGATCGTGATCCGGGTTATCCAAGTCAAAAAACTTGAATCACCCTGAAACTGTTCCAGCCTCTGCCACGCCTTCACCCAGGCTTCCTGAGAAAGATCAACCGCTTCTTCTTCGTTCCGCAACATGCTGTATGCCCTTGCATACACTTTGTCGCGATGCCGTCCGACCAGCGCCTCAAACGCCACCATATCGCCCTTTCTCGAGGCGCTCACTAACGCCGTATCTTCGGCGGTCGTGTAGTCGATGGTATTCTTCGACATCAGGTTCGACGTTTCGTTTTGGGGACTTATTCAGGCAATTTGTTACAACTTGCCCTTGCTGCTCGGAATCTGACCGGCAATGCGTGGATCACGCTGGCAAGCAAGGTCAGCCGCTTTTGCAAACGCCTTGTACAGAACCTCTACCACATGGTGAGGCTCCTCTCCATAAAGGAGTTCCAGATGCAGGTTACACTCGGCTTCATTGGCGAAGCCTTGAAAAAATTCGCGCGCCAGACCAAAGCGGAAGGCCGAGGACATATCCTGTTTCTGCTCTGCAGCGGAAATCTGCTTGTACTGGAGCTTATCCAGCCCGCGCCAGACCAAGTAAGGCCGTCCGCTGAAATCGATCACGCATCGCGCAAGGCATTCATCCATAGGCACATGCGCTTCAGCCGTGAACGGATTGCGCGGGTCAAACCCCGTCCCATACCTTTTGATGCCCTTCTTATCTCCCAAGGCCTGTACAAAGGCCTGTCCCAACGCGATACCGCAATCTTCTACGGTATGATGCGCATCCACTTCGAGGTCCCCTTTGCACTTCAGCTTCAGGTCCATCACCCCATGCTTGGCGAATAACGTCAGCATGTGGTCGAAGAACGGAATACCCGTTTTGATCGACGATTTCCCCTGCCCATCGATGTTCAATTCCAGCTCGATGCGGGTTTCTTTCGTGTCGCGTTTGATGCGTGCTTTGCGCGCCGTGCTCATTTTGTGCTATTGAAACTAAAAATGTACCTGAAAGGAACGGAAAACCGCGAGGTTTTATTCAACCTCCTTTTGGACAAAAGGTTAGGCTGGCTGCTCAAAACTCTGTTTTGGCCTGCGAATACCTCCATGACACCCGTCCGTTGCCGTTGTTTACGACCGCTTCAATACCGCGCCACAGCCTTATCCACGTCCACTGACCATGCATCAATGCCACCGGTTAGGTTGTGGAGTTTCTGAAAACCCGCCGCGCGCAAGAGCCCGATGGCCATCTGGCTGCGCACTCCGTGATGGCAATACACCACCACGTCCTGCTCCTTCCAGTCCACCAACTCCTTCGTACGCATCGGCAATTCTGGCAAAGGAATCAGCCGGGCATCCTCCAACCGCGCGACCTCATGCTCGTAATCCTGCCGCACATCCAGCAGCTTCGGCGGCTGATCTGATTTCAACCACTCCGCCAACTTGGTTGCGGTAACGGCGTTCATCGGCTTACTGATTCAACGAGGCCAGATACCGCTCCGCATCAATCGCCGCCATGCACCCCATGCCGGCTGCGGTGATCGCCTGACGATACACATCATCTGAGCAATCACCCGCCACAAACACGCCCGGAATATTCGTCTCACTGCCACGTACTGGTTTGATAAATCCGTTCTCGTTCATGTTGATCACACCCTTGAATATCTGCGTGTTCGGCACATGCCCAATCGCCACGAACACACCCGTTGCATCCAACGTAGTGACCTCGTTCGTTTTGAGGTTCTTCACCTTCACACCCGTCACGGAGTTGGCCTTCACATCAAGGATTTCTTCCACCGCCGAATCCCAGATCGGCTTGATCTTCGGATTCGCCAGCGCACGCTCTGCCATAATTTTCGAGGCACGCAATGTGTCACGACGATGAATCAGATAAACGATCGAACCGAAGCGCGTCAGATACATCGCTTCCTCACAAGCCGAGTCACCACCGCCTACAACTACCAGCGGCTTGTTACGGTAACGCGGCAATGCGCCATCACACGTCGCGCAATACGTCACTCCCTTCTTATCCAGCAGATGCTCACTCTCCAGGCCGAGATGCTTGTGGCCGGCGCCCGTCGCAATGATGACCGTGCGCGCCTCCACCAACCGCCCATCTACCGTAAGCTTGAATGGATTGGACTTCAGATCGACCGCGCTCACAATGGCTCCGAACTCCAGCCGCGCACCAAAACGCTCGGCTTGTTGCTGCATCTGGATCATCAGCGTCGTTCCATCCACTCCTTCCGGGAATCCGGGGAAATTCTCCACGATACTGGTGGTCGTCAATAAACCACCCGCATCTTGGCCCGTGAAAAGCAAAGGCTTCAACCCCGCCCGTGCCGTGTAGATGGCCGCCGTGTACCCCGCGCAACCCGATCCGATGATGACAACGTTTTCCATAAGGCTCTTAAAATTTTAAGGGCATCAAACTAGGTGTGCCCCGGGCGTTTTGCAAGCGGCACGATGGGAAAATGCGTCACCCATTCCTGCCACCCGTTATAATCAGAACACTTGCGATTTTTCCGCAAGATGGGTTCCATCTTTTTAACCGTCGCACCCCTTTCTCATGAAGAGCGCCAGCCAGCCTGAGATGTCATCTTACGCATCCGTGCTGGAACGTGTCCGCAAGCTTCGCAGCACAGGTCCTTTGCCAACCGCCCACCAGCCGACCGATTACCCAAAGTATTTGCGCTCCCGGATTCGTCAGGCACGTATCCGGCTCCGGTTGCCCGTTTACAGCGAGACCGAAGTAGAGCCGAAAAAAGAAGCAAAATCAGGCGAACGAGTTATTTCCTTGCTGGGGTATTTTTTCCCTTTCCTCATCGCCTCAGCCTTGATCTGTTCGATGGCCTACAACCTGGAAACAACGCGGGTGTTTTCACCCGCTCCCACCCCAGACATGCGGACTTTCTCCTATGCAGCTTCGCAAACTCCGGGTGCCAGCGGGCTAACTGCGATCGAGGCGGCATCTCACGCCTGGGAATCTCTGCGCCGGGCCGGCTACGAAATCACCGAATGGCAGATGTGGACCACACCCCAGATGCCAGCCCCTTCCGCAATATCTTCCGCCAACCCTCCCACTCAGGCTGCCTTCCATCGCATAGATGCCACCACGGGATATTTTCGCTTTCAACACAGTCATTTTCCGCAGCATCTGGTCACCGTAACTCTCCGGCAAAAGGATGGAATCGTGCATGTCCTAGTTTCCGATCCGAAAACCGTGAAATGATCGCCCGTCATTAGTTTCTCTTGCCATTCCGGCCAGCCGCCCCTAGTTTTTCGCCCGGTTTATGGATGAGCAGTTAAGCCAGTATATTCCGGTTCTGATTTTGGGCCTCGTCGCCGTCGGCTTTGCCGTGGGGATGCTCGCCACCTCTTATTTCCTCGGCATGCGCGGCAAGCGCAACGCCATGAAAGACACCGCCTATGAGTGCGGCATGTTGCCCATCGGTGAAGGCAATAACCGTCTTTCCGTGAAGTTCTACCTCGTAGCGATGCTCTTCATCCTGTTCGATATCGAGGTCGTGTTCCTCTATCCTTGGGCCGTGGTTTACAAGGAGATGCTGATCACCCATTCGAGCATGATTTTCGGTTCCATGATCTCCTTCTTAGGCATCCTCTTCATCGGCTATATTTACGCCTTGAAGAAAGGTGCTTTCGACTGGAAGCACTAGCTGGTTCGGGCGCGGGTGGTCCCAATCCGCAGCAATGCTCGATAACTCCAGCGGCCTAAATTCTTTGACCCACTTGTCATTCTCGCTGGGATTTCTGCTGCCTCACCGTTTCTCGTTCATACCGCCGGGAAGCCCACCTGTCCCGGTTTTACCCTGATTCCCCCATGGGATATCCGACTGGTTTTTCTGAGCGCCTGATTTCTTGCTGCAACACCCGCCCAGCACCAGTCCTCCGGTCAAAGTGATCAGCACCAGCACTTGGCTTATCTTCAATCGCTTCATAGCTTGCTCTCCTGTCTGCTTCGATCTCTTCAAAAAGAAGAGGGCCGGACAATGTCCGGCCCTTTCCTGATGAAATGTATGAAAGCTCTTAACGGCCTTCCGTCATCCCCACAGGCATCCCGTTTTCCCAGCCTTTAGGGGCATTCCACGGACGGGCCGAGCGGTTCTCAGACTCCGTGGTGTTACAACCGGAAGTTACAGTCAGGACTGCGGTCAGCAACAGTCCGGCGATGATCTTGCTAAACGTCAAATTTTTCATATCCGTTACTGGCACTACTATTGCACCAGAACAGTGTCGCCTTCAACTGCATCTTTTTTCTTCCAGGAAAGGATGATGTTGGCGACGGAGTAATCCGCTTCCACTGTGGAGATGCGCAGCTTGCCCACCATCTCACCGCCGCGGGTGATGACCATCTCACCGTCTACGAGCGCACCCTGCTTGCCGCCCACATTGATGATCACGAACTCATAACGGGGATCCACCGAGATGACCTTGCCGGAAAGACCAGCGGGCAGACGGACCGGCGGAGCGATGAGCGAGTTCTTGTCCAGTTCACGCAGCTTGTTCACCAAGCCATTGACCCGTGTCTGGAGGACTTTGTTCTCTGCCGTGAAGACGTCGCGCTCTTTGGTAAGTACAGGAACCTTGGCGTAAGTCGCTTTTATATCATCCATTGATTTGCCGAACTCCACAAAATCCTTATTGTCGGCGATAAGCTTCGCAATGGTGCCGTCACGGGTTTTGACCGTGCCGGTCAATTCGGTGACCTTCGCATTGGCCGCTTCCGCTTCCGACGTCTTGCCCGCCAGCGCGGTCTTCGTCGTCTCCAGCTCAGACTTGGTAGTCTCCAAGGTCTGCTTGGTCTCGTTCAGCTCACCTTGGATACGGTTCTTGGCCGCCGTTTCCGCGTTGAACTTCTGGAGGTTGTCCTTCGCTTCCTTCTCCGCCTTCTCGATGCGCGGTTTCACCATGAAGTGGCTGACAGCAATGGAACCACCGCCGGTGAGCAGTGCCAAAATAAGCAAAATTTTAATGGCCATGTGATGTGTAACGGATTACGAGCAGTGAAAATAAACAGAAGCAAAATGCCATGTCAACGTCTGCCTCACGAATATTACTTACTTTCGCTCAAGGTTTTAGTCAGTTTACCAAGTTGATTGTCCTCAATATAGCACCACCCACCCGTTTTTGGCGTCGGCCCAAGCCGTCGCCAAGCCCCAAACTGGCAGTCCTTCCTGCTTTTGGACCGCTCCCGTCTGCTTCCCATCCGGGCCAATCACCTGCCAGACCACCGAACCGCCCTTCTGCCACCCCGTCCCCTCGGTCCAGAGCAACAACGTGCTGCCATCTTTAGTTTGGACCGCGACCGGATGCTTTCGTTTCACGTCACCCGCAGGAGAAAACGTCTTGGCTCCATCCACGCTGGTGAACTTCACCTGTCCATTCACCTCCCAGCCGGCCCAACCATCGCGCAACCAGGCCGAACTCATGGGGCATTGCCCGATCTTCCAGCTATCCTGCTGCACCGTGGTGAACGTCTTCCCCTGATCCTTCGACTTCATCCAGACCAGATCCCGGTCCAAGGCGCTGAACGCGGCCCTGAAAAGCACATTCACCGCACCTTCGCCATCCACCGCCAGGCGCAAACCGCAACAGGCGCATGATCCACTCTTGGGCGGGCTGATCTCGCGTTCCGGCGCAAAGGTCTTCCCCCCGTCCGAGGATACCGCCAAAAAAGCTGCCCGATCCGTCTCCTTGCCCGGCTGGGACGTTTTGCTGGCATGCCACGCCACATACACCTGTCCGCTTTTACCGGCGGCGAGCGAGCCCCCGCCATCCAACATATAGGTATTACCCATCAGGTTGCGCTCCGGCTCAAACGCCGCGCTCCCAGCCACTTTCCGCGCGTAGAGCAGAGGCGAGCCCATCCCTTGCTTGGGCGTGGCCGTTTGGCTGCCATTCCAGAGGACATGCACCGTGCCATCCTCACCCACGCTCAATTGGGCACCCCGAATGGTGCCGGCCGCCACCGCACTACCCGGCTGGGTGTTGACGCGCAGTGGCGGAGCGAACTTCGTATCCGTCACCCTGCGGGACGTGTACACCACCTCGCTCGCGCGGGACTCACCCGTCAAATAAACCAGATGAACGGTGCCAACCGCATCAACGAGGCTTTGCGGCTGCACCCCGCCGGCTGGCAATCGTTCCACCACCACCTTCTGTTCCGCTCGAACGGGCGACACCGCCAGCCATGAAACAATGAGGCCGAGAACAATTTTGCCGACTTTGCGTGTGCTCATATGATTTCTTGGCGGTTTACTTCAGTCCTTGGATCAAGGGCGTGAGTTTGTCCCCCATCTCGTTTTCATTTGTGCCCGCTTGATATTTCAACAGGAACCACGTCTCCACATGTTCCACGGCGGCTCCCGGGGCGATCTTCGTCAAAGCACCCACGCTCTCCATCTCCAGCATATCGCCGTTGGTATAAAGCTCCGTGTTACAATTAAAATCAGGGTACGTGGCGGCGGCATCAAAAGGTATGCGCTTGAAAAACAAGGCGGTCTTCCCCTGAAACGCCAGCCAGCCGGGAGAATTGCGGATGCCGATCTTCTGGGCTTTCTTGTTTTCCGGATCGCACTGAAGCTGGATATACTTCGTGCCCCAAGTCCACCGGGGATCACGCATGTCGGTATAGCCCCAGAGCGCCATCGGGCGGGCCGGCAGCAGATCTTTCGAGGGCGGTTCTTGCGGGATGATGGCCCGACCGGGCCCTTGCATGACCGAAAGCGCCCACGGCGCGGCTTCGATCGCCCAGAGATTGTGGTTCCGCAGCCGATGCTTCACTTCCACGCGCGCCTGCTTGGGATCCATCCGTATCTCGATCTCCTTTTGCAGACCGGTCTTGGGCTCCGGTTTCTGCGTCAACTTCAGCATGCCATCCTTCCAAACCACTTCCACCGGCTCATTGTCTGGTTGATACGTGCGTACCTTGTCCTCGGGTGCATGCCAGAAGCGATGCCCGCCAAAGATATTCCACTGTTCGCCCCCTTTGCCCCCCGCTTGCTCCGGCCAGACCTTGAAGACGTTCTCCCCTCCGGGCAGCGCCAGACGCAGAACTCGCGGCCCTACGTCCGCCGTCGCCACCAGCTCGATGGCGCCGTTGCTCAGGCGGATAGAGTTCGGCCACCCGCCGAAGTTCACCTTTTCCATGGTCACTTCCGCCTGCACGGTCAAAGCTACCATCAAGCCGCCGATAATGCCTGTGAGTCGTTTCATTTAGGGAATTCAGTTGATGAATCCCAACGTAAGGTGCGCCGGGAAACATTTCACGCTCCAAATTATTCTGGCTATCGAAGTGCAAGGAAGTCAAACAACACGTTGGCTAATAGCATGTTACACCTGAATCTTACATTCAATCCTGAAGCAAACCCGTCTCTTTACCCTCCCCTAGGTGATAGACCCTAAGCAAAAAGGGCTATCCCGCGTCCGTCGTTAAAGATAATCTTTTCCCTTGCAGGTTCTTGGATAGGTGGCTTATAGATGCATCAGATTTGATGATTGATTGTCGAGTGATTCGTTTCATGTGTAACTACCAACCGGAGAGGGTGTCTTGAGTCGCCCTCCGTATTCTCGTAATTCTCCTCCCCCCTCCTACGTCCGGGTTGACGGTAAAATCCGCGCTCGTGAGGTCCGGGTAATTGGTCCTGATGGCAGCCAGATCGGCATCCTGTCTTTGGCAGATGCGATTTCTTTGGCGCGCAAACATCAGTTGAACCTGGTCGAAGTGGCTGCCGCCGCGAATCCCCCGGTCTGCCGGATTGTGGATTTCGGCAAGTACCGCTACGAACAGTCCAAGAAGGAAAAGGAATCCAAGAAGCACCAGCACGCCAACAAGGTGAAGGAAGTGCAATTGAGTGCGAACATCGATCCCCATGACTTCTCCGTGAAGCTCCAGCACGCCGTGGAGTTCCTGTGCGAGGACATGAAGGTAAAGATTTCCCTGCGCTTCCGCGGTCGCGAGATGGCGCATCAGGAGTTCGGCTTCCGCGTCGTCCAGAAGTTTGTCGCGGACACTACGCCCTTCTCCCATCCGGACGCCCCGCCGAAGCTGACGGGCCGTTCCATCAACGTCATGCTCTCGCCCTTGCCGCGTAACAAGCGCGCCAAGAATCCATACGAGAAACCCGCGCCCGAGCTGCTGAAGCCGGACGAGGATCACTCGGATGCCGATGAGGCGGAGGACGAACAGGATCGCGCGGCTGAAGCAGCCAAGCCGAAAGGCAAGGAATCGAAGAAGCCCCGCGTGGAGACCAATGCCGCCGAGCAACCGCCCGCTGGTTTTGGCAACAATGCCTTGGCCAGCTTGGACGCTCCTCCGAGCAGTCCTTAACGGTTTGATTTAACAGAAACGGGCGTCACGCAAGTGACGCCCGTTTTCTTTTTGTATCAACCGCCATAATGGGGCAGGTGCCCTCGCCCATCTGACTCAAATCAATCCCCGCTTCCGCAGCATCGCCTCCATCGCCTTGTCCATCATCACCTCCGCCAGATCGCGCGTCGTTTCATCCAGCTGACGCACGCTCTCCTTGAGCTTCAACGGATCACCGAAACCCGTCGCCGGATCTTCCGACAGCAATACCGCCTCCACCTTTTGCAGCCCTTGTTCGATCTGGGCGAGATATTCGGCGGAGATATCCGCGCGACATTCGTCCAATCCTTTGCGCGTGGCCGTCAGGGTTTCCTGCGCCCGCAACTTCGCCTCCACCCATTGCCGCGCGCGCATGTCTTCAAAGGCGTGCTCCACCGATTCTTCCACCATCTTCTGCACCGCGGCATCGTCCACATCCACCGCTGATTTCATCTCCACCACCTGTTGCTTGCCCGTTCGGATATCCCGCGCCAGCACATGCAGGATGCCGTTGGCATCAATCTCAAATTGCACGCCCACGCGTGGCACACCACGCGGCGCCGCAGCAAATTCCACCGTGAACTTGCCCAGGGTCCAATTATCCTTCACGCGCTCACGCTCGCCCTGCAGCACATGGATGAGCATGCTCGGCTGCTGATCCACCACCGTGGTGAACATCTCGCCTGCCTTAACGGGAATCGTCGAATTGCGCGGGATGATGACATTCATCAAGCCACCAAACGTTTCCAGTCCCAAAGAAAGCGGCGTGACGTCCAGCAGCAGCACATTCTTGAACCCACCCGACAAAATCTCCGCCTGCACGGCCGCACCGAGCGCCACTGCTTCATCGGGATTCTGCGACGTGTTCAGCAACGGTCCCTTCGCCTTGTGATATTCCGTGCCCAAACGCAGATCACCCCGCGTCTCCTCAAACTCCACACAACCGAACCAACCGGACACGAGTTGCCGCACCAAAGGCATGCGCGTCTGTCCGCCTACCAAGATGATTTGATCCAAGTCCGATGCCTGTAACTTCGCGTCTGCCGTGGCGCGAATGCAGTATTCGCGCGTGCGCTCGATGATGTCGCGTGTGAGCGATTCCAGCTCACTGCGCTTCAATTGCCGCTGCCAGCTAAAGGTGGGGGTGAGAAATGGCAACGCCATTTCCGTCATCGTCGCTTCGGACAAAGCGATCTTCGCAGCTTCCGCCACTTCGCGAACCCGTGAAAGCAAGGAGGCATCGCTGAACACATCCGGGCCACCCGCCTCTTTGATCTGTTCCGCGATAAACTCCACCAATCGCCGGTCCAGATCATCACCGCCCAAGCGGGTGTTGCCGGAAGTAGCGAGCACTTGAAAAACCCCTTCACGCAATTCGAGAATGGAAAGATCAAACGTGCCACCGCCCAGGTCATACACCGCGATCTTGGCATTTTCCTTCAACCGATTCAGCCCATACGCCAAAGCTGCCGCTGTAGGCTCATTGATTATGCGTTCGACAGTCAGGCCCGCCAATTCCCCTGCCCGCTTGGTTGCGTTACGTTGCGCGTCGTTGAAATACGCCGGCACAGTGATGACTGCTCGCATGACTTCCTCTCCGAGTGACGCCTCCGCATCCCGCTTCAGTTTCTTAAGCACTTCAGCGGAGATTTCCTCTGGCAACCAGTCGCGACCCAAGATCGGCATGACCACTGGCCCATTGCTCTGGCCGCTCACGGGATAGGTGACATTACGTTCATCCTCCGCCACTTCACTCGCACGACGGCCCATGAAGCGCTTGGCCGAATAAACCGTCTGCGCTGGCTTCAACACTCGCACCCGGTTTGCCATCACGCCCACTACCGGTTCCGCGTCCGCTGCCGGAATATGAACCACGGAAGGAGTCAGACGACGCCCCTCGGCATCCGCCATCACGTACGGAATCCCCGCTTCCACCACCGCCACCAGCGAATTGGTCGTACCCAAGTCTATGCCTACAATCTTGCTCACGCAGGCATGGTGCTACGGACACGGAAGAGTTCCACGAAAAATCTTACTAAGAAAACTGGGCCCTGAGGTCAGGAGCTACGCCTTATTTAGTGTTCGAAGCCCGCGCGAAATTGATGGTATCGCGGTAGCGCTTGTTGTCCGCGCGCATGCGCGCCGTGAGCGTCCGGCAGACGCCCAAAAGGAATGGCGTGGCGAGGTCAGGAGCGTCCGCGATCAATTTGACGAAAGCGGCGTGGGAAATCTTGAGCAAGGTGCTGTCATTATTGGCCACGACATCCGCTGAGCGCGGACCTTGATCGAACAGGGTCATTTCCCCAAAAAATTCACCGGCGCAAAGTGTGGTCAGCGTAGTTTCCTTCTGAGCGATCATCAGGCGCACGCGGACTTCACCCTCCAAGATCAGAAACATGGCATCACCGTGCTCGCCCTGCTTCACCACCTCATTGAACTGCCGCATCTGCTTGACCTCCATGAACTGGACGAAACGGCCCAGTTGCTGGTCATTCATATCCGCCAGGATTTTCACCCGTCGCAGCATCCCCGGCCGGATGCCCTGAACCAACGGTGCAGGCCCCGCTTCCCCCGAGACGGCCCGGGCCGTGCTGGGTGTGCGACCACGGAAAAACATGCCCAAATCGGGCACATTAGAAGCCTTACTCCACGTATCAGTCTGCTCGGAATAGACCCATGTGTTCGCCTCCACCCGCTCATCGCGTATCCACTCGACGAGGGTGGGCAGTTCCACGGGGCCATATACAACGTCATCAGCGGCCCATATCTTGAAGCCGATGCCTGTTTCCGGGGAGTTCACTGTTCCTTTTTAGTCAGGCGACTACGCGGCGGGAAGCAAAAAAGCTAATTCTCAAAAAGAAAAAAATTCCAAAGTAGCACAAACAAGACCAAGCGCAATTTTTGCAAACCGGAAAACTTACATTTTCTCGGTGGTCTCGATGCCCAAGACTTCCAATCCCTGCTTCAAAACCTTGGCCGTGACCTCACACAGGAGCAAACGGCTGCTACGCTCCGGTTCCTCGGCCTTCAGCACCGGGCAAGACTCATAGAACTTGGCGTAGAACCCGGCCAGGTCATAGAGGTAATTGCACATGTAATTAGGCCGGCATTCGTCCACGAGGCCTTCCAACACAAAGCCGAAGTTCAGCAATTGCTTGGCCAAGGCCAGTTCATCCGGCTCTTTCAACACGATAGTCGCACCCACAGCGATGGACTTCCCCTGCTCCTCCGCCTTGCGGAAGATTGAGCGGATGCGCGTATAAGCGATCATCAAATAGGGTGCTGAATTCCCCTGCACCGCCAGCATCTTGTCCCAACTGAAGATGTAATTGCTTTGGCGATTGGGCAACAGGTCCTGATACTTCACTGCCCCGATGCCCACCACTCGCGCAATCTCCTTGGCGGTCGCCTCGTCATACTCGGGGTGCTTCTCGTTGACGACCTTCAAAGCCCGCTCTTCTGCTTCATCCAGCAGGTTCACCAGCTTGACCGTACCGCCGTCACGAGTCTTGAGCGGTTGCTTGTTCTCATCGGTGATGGTGCCAAAGAAGACGTGCTCCAGAGAAACAACGACTTCGGGACGCCAACGGCGAAACACCGTGAAAAACTGACGGAAGTGCAACTGCTGACGGTCATCGGTCACATAGATGATGCGATCTGGCGCCCACGTCTTGATCCGATGCTGAAGCGTAGCCAGATCCGTCGTCGCATAGTTTGCCGCACCATCGCCTTTTTGCACGATACATGGCTGCGCTTTCCACTCACCATCTTCACTGATCAAGAATGGATCATCTTTGGGCGGCACGGAACCATCGGAGAAAACACAAACAGATCCGCCATCACTCACTTGAGCTATCCCTTTGTCCTGCAAGTCGGCAATCACACCCTTCAATTCAGGGTTATAAAAGCTCTCCCCTAAAACGTAATCAAACTTCACCCCTAGCCGGCCATACACTGTATCAAATTGCATTTGGGAGAGTTCGATCATCTTCTGCCAAATGGCCAAATTCTCACTATCGCCCTTTTGCAGCTTCACCAGTTCTCCACGCGCGCTATCAAGGGTCGCCTGATCAAACGTTTCCTTCTTGGCATCGCACTTGGCATTGATGGCCTTATAAATCCGCTCCAGCTCCATGATCGGATCAGCCTCCAGCGCCGCCTTATCCAGCATCGTCTTCCACCCCAGCAGCAACATACCGAACTGCGTACCCCAATCTCCGATATGATTGTCCGTGACGACCTTGTGCCCGAGCAATCGGAATGCCCGCGCGAGGCTGTCGCCCAAGATGGTCGAGCGGATGTGCCCCACGTGCATCGGCTTGGCCACATTCGGCGAACTGAAATCGATCACCACCGTCTTCGGCTTCGCTGCCTTGGCAAAGAACAGATGCTTCCCCTGCACTGCGCCCAACAACGTGTCTTGCAACACTTCGGGCTTGAGAAAGAAATTGAGGAAACCAGCTCCGGCGATGTCCGTCTTGGCGCACAAATCACTGACGTCGAGCTTCGCCAGCACATCCGTGGCGAGCTGGCGCGGATTCATCTTCCGCGCCTTGGCCAGCGACATCAGGGCACTCGTCTGGTAATCACCAAACTTCGTGTCCTGACACGGACGGACGAGGACGGTGGTGACATCGGCTTCCGGCAGAACCACCAAGACGGCGGTTTGCAGACGTTGTTCGAGGGCTTTGCTGGGTAACACTTGGAAAAACCGGCGGAATTGGTCGCCACCGGGAATTGGACCATCACGTCACTTTTTGATGTGCGTGCCGATGATCTGCATCATCTTCTCGCCATCGGGGGCTTCTTCGAGGGCCTGGCGAAATTCTTTGTTATGAAGCAGCTTGGCAATGTTCGCCAACGTGTGCAGGTGTTTCTGGAACTGGCCTTGCGGGACGAGGAACAGCATCACCAGATTGACCGGCTGGTTGTCGAGAGCATCAAAATTGACACCCTTCTTCGACCGGCCAAAAGCACCGACCACCTCATAGATAAGGTCCGTGGAACCATGCGGAATGCCGACACCAAAACCGATGCCGGTACTCATCGAGGTCTCACGTTTCTTCACCACTCCAGCGATCGCTTCACGATCTTCCGCGCGGATCTTCCCCGTCTTGACGAGGTGATTGATGAGTTCATCAATCGCCTCCCAGCGGTTCGTTGCCGCGAGGTCAGGAATGATCTGCTCTTTCTGTAGAATGTCAGCGAGCGTCATATCACCTTAACAAAGTCTCTGAATCTCGCTCAAACGAATCATCCATTTCAAGAGCGAATTCACCAAAGGGCGTTTCTAGGTAAATCATATTAGGCGTGAAATCTTGACAAACACATCACCCGTAAGCCGAAACCACCACCCGATCGCCGTTCCGAGCCCCACGCTGGACGTTAGCACCGGCAGACAAAGCAACGGCAGCAGCACGTTCCCCAAGTATATTATTACTATGGAAAAAAGATAGCCATGTTCCGTGACATCCGACTGCTCCACCTGCAGCACCTGAATGGTCAGCGTGACGTGAAATGCATACGCCAACCCCAGCAACAGATGGAAGACTACCCAATATTTCGACCAACCCCAGATCAAATGCCCCGCCCCGAAGGCCACCACCAGCAAGAACACGTAGAACGGAAAGAAATACGGCGCCAGCGCGATGACGAAGTTGCTCTTGGTGATGATGACGTGCCCGCCCTTGGACGTCACCTTCACCTTCTTCACCCGTCCCCCAAAGACCCACGTCCATAGCGCATGCGTCAGTTCATGCCCCACCACGTAAAGCCACATAGGCCGCGGCAGCAGCAGAAAAATTACCACCCAGCACAGCACCCCGGCGAAGAAGGCCACCCAGAAGTTCTGCGATGCCCCCGTCGCCTGGATCACCTTCCACAAGGCTTGCGAAGCCCCGATGCACAAAGGCACCAGGAACACCGCGATCACCGCCTTAAGCCATTTGGGCATGAATTTATGCTCTGCCACCCCCCGCCTACTTGCTCCCCGGCTTCACCGCCGTCGAGTTCTTCAAGTCCGCCGGCAAATTGTTCGGATCAAACGTCTCCACGTTCAGCCGTATCAGGCAATGGAACGGCACCCCGAAGTTCACCGTGCCGTTCGAGCGATCCACCATCACGCCCACCGCCAGCAGATTCGCCTGATGTTCCTTTACGATGTCGATTGTCTCTTGCACGCGACCGCCCTTCGTCACCACGTCCTCGATCACCAACACCTTTTCGCCCGGCGCAATCTTGAAGTTCCGGCGCAACACCAGCTTGCCCTCTTCCTTCTCCACGAAAATGAAGCGGATACCCAGTTGCCGCGCCACTTCCTGCCCGATCACCAACCCGCCCATCGCCGGAGACACCACCGTGACCGCGCCCAGACCGCGCACCTTGTCTGCGATGGCCTTGCCGAACTTCTCCACCACCGGCATGTCCTGGCACGCCTGCGCGCACTGGAAAAACTGGCGGCTGTGCAATCCGCTCCGCAACACAAAATGCCCCTCCAGCAGCGCACCCGTCTGCCGGAACAAACTCAAAGCTTCTTCATTCGTCATGCCGAGGATGAAAGACAACCTCGCTTCCCAAGACAACAAAATTGCTGGGGTAAAATGCTCCTTGTCTTTTTTCGGATTGAAACGATGGTTTCCCCTGTTCATCAGATATGAAACGAATCGCGCTTTTGTCCGCTCTACTCGCATGCTTCACCCTTTCCGCCTCCGCCGCCAAGATCGGTGACAAGGCCGCCCCTCTGGTCATCCAAGACTGGGTCAAAGGCTCCGCCGTTAATGTCCACGACGGCAAAAACGTTTATGTCGTAGAATTCTGGGCCACTTGGTGTGGTCCCTGCCGCACCAGCATCCCGCATCTCTCCGATCTTCAGAAGAAGTTCAAAAGCAAGAACGTCGTCTTCATCGGCATCAGTGATGAGGAAAAAGGCACCGTGGCTCCTTTCGTCAAGGAAATGGGCGCGAAAATGGATTACCTCGTGGCTTGTGATAAAGACCGTCAGACCAGTGACGGCTACATGAAAGCCTATGATCAAAACGGCATCCCCGCCGCCTTCATCGTAGGCAAGGACGGCAAAGTGCTCTGGGTCGGCCATCCCATGGCGGAACTCGAAGAAACCCTGACCGAGGTCGTTGCTGGCAAATTCGATCTCGCCGCCGCCATCAAACGCGACGATAGCCGTGTTCTCGTTGGCGAATTCCAACAATTGACCGCTGCTGGTGACCCGAAGGCCAAAGACATCGGCGCCAAACTCCTCACCATTTTTGCCGACGATCACAAGGCCCTCACCGCCTTCGCCTTCGAGGCCGTCGCCGATCCGAAAATCCCCAATCGCAATTTCCCCTTCGCCGAATCCGCATTGGATGCCGCCGAAAAAGCCCCGGGTGCCGAGCTTCATCTCATCAAGGCTGTCCGCGCCGTTGTCCGTTTCGAATCTGGCAAGACCGAGGAAGGCCTCAAACTCATTGATGAAGCTATCGAAGCCACCGAACACGCCGCCGACAAAGCTCAATACAACAGCTTCAAACGCGTCATGAAAGCCCGGGTGGAAGAAGTGCAAAAGTCTAAGCCTTGAGATCCAGCCCACCGAAAGGTCTGAGGTTAGGGGGAAGAGCCTGATCATAGGCAAACCACCCGTGGTTTCGCTATCAAAGCCTCTCTCATCTCCCTCACTTTCCGTCGCTTGCCTCATTGAACTCCCTGTTCCCTCTGCTACCCTCCTCCCCAACATGGCTTACGAATCGTTTCGTGATTGGGTAGATGCACTGGACGCCGCGGGTGAACTCATCCGCATCAAAGAACCCGTCGCCACCGAACTGGAGATCACCGAGATCGCCGATCGCGAGATGAAGAAACCCGGTGGCGGCAAGGCGCTCCTGTTCGAGAAGCCTACCGTCAATGGCGTCGTCAGCCCCTTCCCCGTCGCCATCAATACCCTTGGCTCGCACAAGCGCATGGCCATGAGCATGCGCGCGAACACCGTCGATGACGTCGCCAACGAACTCGGCGCGCTCATGAAAGCCAAGCCGCCCACCAGCATGCGCGAGGCCATGAAACTCCTCTCCCTCGCCATCGACCTCCGCCACGCCAAGCCCAAGACCGTCCGCACCGGCCCCTGCAAAGACGTCATCCACAAATTCGACGCGCCCATCACGCGCAAGACCGAATGGCCGGCCGCCCCCGACGTCGCTAAACCCGAAACGAGCAACTCGAAACCCGAAACTCTCCTCAACTTTCCCATTCTGAAATGCTGGCCTCTCGATGGCGGCCGCTTCCTCACCCTGCCCTGCGTCGTCACCCGCGATCCCGATACTGGCGAGCGCAATCTCGGCATGTATCGCATTCAGATCTACGACGACCACACCACCGGCATGCATTGGCAGCTCCAGAAAGTCGCCGCGCGCCATGGCCGCCGTTACTACGAGACCGGCCAGCGCATGCCCGTCAGCATCTTCCTCGGAGGCGATCCCATGTTCCCCTTCGCCGCCACCGCGCCGATGCCCGATGGCCTCGATGAATTTCTCCTCGCCGGTTACCTCCGCAAAAAATCCGTCGAGATGGTCAAGTGCGAGACCAACGACCTCGAAGTCCCTGCCAATGCCGACTTCGTCATCGAAGGCTACATCGATCCCCAGGAACCCCTCCGCATGGAAGGCCCCTTCGGCGACCACACCGGGTACTACACACTGCCCGAGCCTTACCCCGTCTTTCACATCACCGCCATCACGCACCGGAAAGACGCCGTCTACCCCGCCACCATCGTCGGCATTCCGCCCATGGAAGACTTCTACATGGGCGGCGCTTCGGTGAAACTGTTCCTCCCCATCTTCAAGATGAACTTCCCCGAGATCGTGGACATCGCGCTCCCGGCGGAAGGCGTCTTCCACAACCTCGTCTTCGTCAGCATCAAGAAGACCTACCCGCTCCAGGCCTTCAAAATCATGCACGGCCTCTGGGGCATGGGCCAGATGATGTTCACCAAATACATCATCGTCGTGGATGCCGACGTGAACGTCCACAACACCAGCGAAGTCCTCTTCCACCTCTGCGCCAACACCGACCCCCAGCGCGACAGCATCTTCACCAAAGGCCCCTCCGACGTCCTCGACCACGCCACCAGCGAGATCGCCATGGGCAGCAAACTCGGCATCGACGCCACCAAGAAAATCCCCGGCGAAGGCTTCAAACGCCCCTGGCCCCCGCTCCTCAAAATGAGTAGCGACGTGAAGTCGAAGATCGACTCCTTGCTGGGCAAACACACCTAATTCAACTCCCAGCAAGTCGCGCCGAAGCGATAGCGTAGGCGGATCGGCGGTAGCCGCTAACCAACTTAAATCCGGTAGGGCGAGACTCTGTCGAGCCCTTGCATCGGCCTTCACCGCCGCGTAACGCAGCCGCCACCGAAGCATCTGCCCGCTCTAATTACCGCAGGTCTAAATGACGTCGGAAAACGTCCACCACCCTCTCCTCTCAATGAGGAGAGATACAGTGTTGTAAGTCAAGCGGAGGAATGGAGGGCTGGGTTAAAGTCTTGGCCTGATCTGAGCACGCCCACGGCCCAGCGGAGGAGTTTGTGCATGACGGCCCCGATGATCTGCATCTTGTTCAG
>CALRJY020000047.1:0-45006 GCA_943367715.1 Chitinophaga pinensis
TGCGAGCTTTCACGAAGTTCGGGATCGCGATCGCGGCCAAGAGGCCGATGATGGCCACCACGATCATGATTTCTACCAGCGTGAAACCGCTCTTGCGGGAGGTTTGGATCTTCATTTGTTTGCCTTTTCTTTGTGCCGCGGCGTGGACGTGGTGAAAGGCGGTTTATTTATTAATACGGCTTAGTTTGTCCACAGATTGCCTTCCACTGACCGCAACGAATGAGAATGTAGCAACCGCAATGCCAGAAACTCGATCCTGTAAACATCGGGGAAAACCCCGTACCTAACCGGATAAGACCCCACTTCTGGCCATAACCTCCCGCGTCACCAAATCCACCGGCACACTCGTCAAACACCGGTGGTCAATGGGACATTCCCGCAAAAAACAGGGCTGGCACGGGGCTTTCCCCCTTATAATTGACACTTTTTCGTCTCCCGGCAGTCCCGGTCCCGTCAATTCCGGCGAGGTGCTCCCAAAAACCGCCACCAAGTTCGTCCCCACGGCGGCGGCCAGATGCATCGGGCCGGTATCATTTGTGAGAACTACCCGGCAACCGCTCAGTATCAGTGCCAATTCACGCAAGCTGGTCCGTCCTGCCAAGTTGACTGTGGAGCCTTGACCACGCTGGTTCGTTTGCGCCTGCAAACCGCTCACAACCTCCTCTGCCAGAGCCACATCCCCCTTTCCGCCAAAGATCAGCCAATGCCCCGTCACCTGCTGGCCGATCAACCCCGCCACGCGAATAAAATTCTCCACCGGCCAACGTTTTGCCGGACCATACTCGGCGCCAGGATTAAGACCGAAAATCGGTTTTCCATCCTTTGGCAGCCCGAATTTCACCCAAACTGCCTCGCGTTCGGCCAAAGTTGTCTCAATTTTAGGAACTAACGGCTCCGGACTCCCACCCAAGGCTGATACCAAATGCAGGTAATGGTGCATTTGGTGATCCTTGAAACCCGGTTGGGGGGAGTGATCCGGCTTGCCCGCTACCAATTCATGGATTTCCTCCACCGTTCGCTTTCGCATGGCCACCAGCCCACGAGGTCGCGCCAGCACTTGGTTCAGGAACCATGAGCGCGCGCGGCCATCGTACCCCGCCCGGTTCTTCACCCCGCCTAACCACAATTCCAAGGCTGACCGGGTCGAATTCGGTAAAACCAACCCCAGATCATACCCCTGCCCTCGTAACTTCTTCGCCACGCTCCAGAGCGAGTCCTCCGCTCCGAACGTGATGACCTCATTCAACCAAGATTGCTTCTCCCAAAGCCCCACCAGCTTCTCGGGTGTGAGCAAAGTGATGTGAGCTTCCGGAAACCGTTCCCGCAGCCGGTACATCGCCGGCGTCGTCATCACGGCATCTCCCAGCCAGTTCACCCCCCGCACCAAGATGCGTTTGGGCTCGGCGCTCATATCTCCGCCTCCGGATATTCCACCGGGATGGTGGTCCGCGCTTCCGCGCTCTTCGTTTCCTTGCCGCCGCGATACTTGTTCGCCTTCCAGCGGTTATGCACCCAGAACCAGTTCGCCGGATCGCGCCGGACGGCGGCCTCGAACGCCTGGTTCATTTCCCGGCTGATATCCTCCACTGACCGCGGCTCCCCCTTGAACATAGTGGGAATCTCATCCCCCACTTCCACCCGCCACTGCGCCAGGCCGACGCGATAACAGATGGCTGTATGGAGCGGGCAATTATAACGCAAAGCGAACACCGCCGGTGCCGCACTGGTGGAACAATCCCGCCCGAAGAACGGCAGCTTCAACCCGCGATCTCCCGCGTGCTGGTCGGCCAGCAGCCCCAGCAACAGATTGGAGGAGGACATCGCCGCTTTCAAAGCCGCCGCCTCCGTCCGCCGTTCAAAGAGCAGGCAGTTGGATTTCTTCCGGAGGTCCAGCAAGAGCTTGTTCAGGGCCGGCTGGCGCAAGCCGCGATAGGTCCCGCCACAACGATAGGACGGCTCAACCTGGGCGAAGCGCATATACAGCTCAAAATTTCCGAAGTGCCCCACCGCCACCACGCGGCTCTGCGAGGTCGTCTCCGCACTGCCCAAGCGCAGCTTCTCCGCGCCCACGAATTCCAAGTGCGGCTTCAATTCCTCCATCGTCATGGATGCCGTCTTGATGGCACTGGCGTAATTCTCCCCAATGCGCCGGAAGTTCTCCCGGGCGATATCCTGGATCTGTTCCCTCGTCCGCTCATCCCCGAAACAATGCGTAAGATTCCCCAGCATCACCCGGCGATGCCGCCGATCCACCCAGTATGCCAGCGCCCCGCCCGCGCGCCCGAGCCGCGCCACTCCGCGCAACGGCAGCGCTTGCAGCGCTTTGATGAGCGTCCCCACGATGATATAGAGCACCTTGTCCATTTTACCGGAAACAGATTTGCCGCACGCAATCCTGGAAGTCCTTTGCGCCGCTGAGAATTTTGATTTCCACCCGCATGAAGTAGATGGGCAGATCACGGCGGTCAATCTTCGGGAAACGTACCGCATCCTTCTGCGTCGTGATGATCATCTCCGCCTGCCGCTTCTTGCTGCGGTTGATCGCATTCAAGACCTCCTGCTGCGTGAACCGGTGATGATCCGCGAAGCTCTTCGTATAGACCAGCTCTGCCCCCAGCTTCACCAGACCATGCTCGAAGCTCTCGGGTTGCGCGATGGCGCTGAAGGATGCCACGCGCTTGCCTTGAAGGAACTCCAGCCCATGCCGCTCACCGGTGAACACATCCTCAAAGTAGAGCGGATGATGCACACACTCAATGATGCCTGCCGTGGGATTATGTTTGGCGATGCGTTTGCGCAATTCCGCCGTGTTGCCATCGCTCTTCGTCAGGAAGATGACACTCGCCCGTGCCAGATGCGGCGGCGGCTCGCGCAGAGTGCCGCGCGGCAACATGTGCTCATTGCCAAAGGGCTGCTGGCAATCGATCAGCACGATATCCTTCCGCCGACCACGCAGTTTCCAATACTGAAATCCGTCATCCAGCAGCAGAATGTCGCAACCGAATTTCTGGATGGCGTAACGCCCGCTCTTCACGCGGTCCTTATCCACCAACACAACGACGTCCTTGAGATTGGACGCCAGCATGTACGGCTCATCACCCGCCGTCTCGGAATCCAGCAGCAGGGATTTGCCATCGGAAACGACGCGCGGCGGAGTGGCATCTTCGCGGAAAAGGAGTTTATTCAACAGGCGGTGACGCAACGGCGGCGGCTTGGAGCGATAACCACGTGAGAGGATCGCCACCTTGCGCCCTTGATCCTGCAATTCGCGCGCGAACTTCTCCACCACCGGCGTCTTGCCCGTCCCCCCCGCCGTGATATTCCCCACCGCGATCACCTGAATGCCCAGTGTGGAATCGCGCAAGATACGAACGTCATAGAGGAACTTACGCGCCTTCACGATGACTTCAAACACCTTGGACAATCCGTACAGAATCGAGCGCACCACCGTGGCGCGTTTGCCCCTGCGGCGGTCAAAAATCACTTCAAGGACGAACTGCTCCGTCTCTTCAGCCCAATTACGGAACGTTTCCGGCATGTGCGAAACGGATTGTGCGGTCTAACCCCCTGCCCGGCAAGGCGAAGTCCAAGGAAACACGTTTCCAACCAATCACCCTCGCCCTGAACCCCATGCTGCCAAGTCGGGCATCGACGTCCTCGATTCTCCCCTGCGATGTTGGAGTTGGGCTTTCGATGTTCACTGTTTCCCATTTGACCCGTCACAACGGTGCCGACATATTACTTCAAATGAGCGTCCCCTGTTTCCTCTTCAGTATCCGATATCAAGGGAATGGCTCTAGCTACAATCCAAGTCGGCCAAAGTATGATTAAATTCGCGCCTTCCGAAGTAGTAGCGGCGCGTACTACCTGCAGCATTTGCAAATCTGCGTTTCGCGTCCCGCTTGAACGCTCTTTTCAGCACTCCTTAGCACCAGTGATGCCGAAAGACTTTGATGCCAAGTCGAACAACAATTTTTGGCAACTGCAAGCCGTGGAGGTCGACTGTCCGAGTTGCTCCCGGAAAACCATGTTGCGCCTGCCGACAGCACAAGAACGTGGCAAGGTTTTGTTCTACGGCGACGACGCCTATCGAACCTCCACTGCGGGTAATGTTTTTTGCTTTTCTTTGGTTGGAGGCAGCCCTTCGATTGTAAATCAATTAGGTCAAGAACTGCACTCTCTCAAACAAACCTATGAACCCGATTTGATCCCAAAATCTTGGCACCTTCATATGAAGGTGCTGCATTCAGGAGATAACCGCCAAAAAAATAAAGTGTTTCAATCTTGGAACAGATCGAAAATCCAATCGTTTATTGCGGAACTATTTGATCTACATAGTCGATACGCAGACGAGGTGTTTATTTTCAACGCCTCATTCTCCGGAAGACCCACCGACTCAATCGATGATTTGAAGAAGGACTGTTATCTCGCATTGGTTGCTGATTTGATTTATGGCTTCTCAAAGCTCGGTTTCACCCCGTTGCTTCATTTCGACTCGGAGAAGGAACTAACCGGGCTGGGGCCAATTATTCATGGCTGGGCGAAAGATGCGTTTCAAAAATCACAGCGTGAACTGATATATTCGTTTATTTCTCACGGGTTACCAATTCCTGAACCTCTCTTCCTTCCTCCCGCCTCCCATCCTTGCTTGGAACTCGCCGACTTCGTCAGCTTTGTCGTTGCACGTGGACATCATTGTAAGTTAAGGGGCATTCCCTTTGATTACCCCTCCGAGCAACTTGGAAAAGTCTTCTACTCCTGGTTGCGAAGAGATGGGCACTATGGTCGAAATCGCGTTATTGGATTTCCGTGGTCAGAGCTTTACTCTTAGCAAGAATAGCGGGCGACCTAAGCGAACGCATATGATCCTAGGTGACGTTGAGTATCTCGAAGAAGGCCTTGAAACCTTTCCAGATGGTTCAGTCCATGACGCAGTGCTGGCGCGCGACTGCGACATCCAAGGCTTGCCGTGCGCAGGCGGACGTGACGTGGTGTTTTTCCCCAGCGGCCGCTTGCGCCTGGCTTCGCTGTCCCGCGAGACTATCATCAGTGGTATCTGCTGCGCTCCAGGGATTATATACCTGCATGAAAGCGGCACAGTGCTCAACGCTACTTTGGCCAGTTGCCTAAAATTCTGGGATATCAGCGTATCTGCTGGGGAACGGGTCACACTGGATGAAAAAGGCATCCTGTTAGAGTACTCTCGCCAATTGAACGAAGACCAAACCGTCGGCGGTCTTCCCTGCACCGCACAGTTCCGTGTCTGGCTCTATCCCTCAGGCCGTTTGAGCAAGGCGGTTCTCGCCTCGCCATCAACGATTAACGGACAAGAATTTCCGCGCGGCACGGAATTATTTCTCAATGAGGACGGGCAAGCGCTCAAACATCATCAGGTAAACCTCGACCCCGGAAAGCATTACCGGCAAAAGGTTTTTGGCGTCTACGAAGCTCCCTGTGAATAGAGAGCCTGATATTCCATAGCGGCGTAAGCGCTGCCCTCACCAAATTCCTCTAAGAAATCCCCATCTCGCGTGTCATACTCTATATGAGAAAGTTACTCAGCCTCTCCGTTCTGGCGTTTCTGACCGTATTTGCTTCCGTCCGTTGCTTCGCCCTGATGGAGCTTGAGAATGTTTCCAAGGAGCGGGCGAAAGAGCTGGGCCTCGAGATCCGGGTGAAGGCGGCCGGGCCTGATGTCGTCAGGATCGAACTGGAGTTCGCCACCAAAGGCGAGCTGAAGGGCTTTAGCCGCGTGGACCTGGATATCCGGGACGGAGAGAAACTGCTGGTTTCCTCATCATTGCAGGAGGAACGGCCCGGTTCGGGCCGCGTCGTGGTCAGCTTTGCCGCCGACCGCGCCCATCTGGATAGGATCACCCTGCGGATCGTCACCCGCTCCAGCGAGCGAAGCATGGTCGGCCACGATATCCGCGTGAAGAATTTCGTCGAACTGGAGAAAGTCCGCTGACCTGGCATCCAAGGAAGCAGATCAGCAGTTCCAGCCTCCACTCCCTTTACCCCACATCGATCCACCGCTTTCTCATTTGACCCACCAAATCCGCGCCTTCATATTATTAACCAAGCATATTGGAGGCACATGAACGACAAACAGATTGAACTCGAGAGACAGGTCGCCGAACTCACTCGTGAAGTTACTCATCTGCGACGTTCCATGGTCATCGGATTCGTTTTGCTGGGAGTTCTCCTTGTTGTCGGTTTTGTTGACCGAGATTTGCTGATGATGGCGGCCGCCATCGGCATGGTTCTTTGGGCCGTCGCCTATCTCGGCGACACGTTCGCCAGCCTTATGAGCCGAAGACTACAACACAAACGAGGTCGCGATGTCCTTTAACTATGCAGCACCACGACCGAGCTGGCCCTACATCATGGTGGGTTGGATACTGGGGACGGTAGGCAGCTCATTGTTTTGGTATCGCTTCTTGACCGCTCCTTTGCCTCCCGGTCAGAGCGACGAGACCAGCCCTTTGTTCAATATGATTTTGTGGCCCCTGATCATCGGTTCCGTCTGTGTTTGCTCCTTTGTCACCGCCTCGGCAGGTTGGCTGATCGCCTATGTCGTCCGCCGGTTGTTCCCATCACCTTGACAGGCCCTCAACCCAGGGCAGCAATACAAACAAAAGGTTTCAGCCTCCATGAAGGTCCCCACGAATAACACGCCAGACATCCCCCGCGAGGCGTTAGATATCCGCTACAACAGCAGCGGTTCCCTCCCGGACGTGGGCCTGCATGAGCGGGATGGAATCTACTATCAGGAGTCCTCGTATTCGCACTTTGGTTTTTTCGGCGTGATGCTCGCTGTCGCAGTCATGATTGTGTTTGCCCCATGGGAGACTCAGGCGATGTTTTTCAAACTGAAGTATTGGATGGCCATTGGCTGTATCTGGGGCGGCATCTGCGGACTTATAGCCTATTTCATCCGCAACGCCTGCGGGCAACACATCATCATCGACCCCAAGGCCAAGACCATTTCCATCACCTGCAAGGACCTCAAAGAAACCATCTCATGGGATCAAATTGTCGGCCTCCAAATCTGCTACGAAACGAATCCAACCGATTCCGACTTCAACGGCTTCCAATTGAACCTCGTGTGGCTCGCGGCGGAAGGAAACGTAAAACGGCATTGCCTTTTAAAACACGCCACCAAAAGTCACGTCATTGATTTCGGGAAAGAGTACGAATCGTTATTCAAGTTCCCCTTGCTAGACCACAGTCAAAACAAGTGAGGAATCAGCTCACAGCTTCAATTCCCAATACCCCACATCGATCCACTGCTCGAACTTCCAGCCCACCTCTTCCAGGTGCGCCACCTTCTTGAACCCCAGCTTCTCGTGCAGCGCCACGCTCTTCTCATTCGGCAGCGCAATGCCACCCAACGCCACATGCACGTTTAATTTCTTCAAGCGCCCGATCAGTTCGCGATACAACGCACTGCCCGCCCCCTTGCCGTGACCTCCGTTCGCCACATACACCGTCGTCTCCACGGTATGACGATAGGCGGCACGCTCATGAAACTTCCGCGCATACGCATAGCCCAGCACCTGTCCGTCCTCTTCCAAAATCAACCACGGATACGTCGCCGTCACGTCCGCGAAGCGCTTGCGCATCGTCTCCACCGACACCGCCTCCTCCTCAAAGGTGATCGTCGTGCCCATCACATAATGATTGTAGATGGCACAAACCTTCTCCGCATCCTGCGCTGTGACTTCACGTATCATATTAGCTCTCCCGTGCAAATATTAGCCTGCCCGTGCCACGGCCATTTCATCATTGGTCATTCTCCATGTCCTGCACTATACTTTCCCGAGATGAAAACCGTAGCTATCCTCGGGGCCTCCAGTGACCGCAAAAAATTCGGCAACAAAGCCGTCCGCGCCTTCGTGCTCAAGAGCCACCGCGTTTACCCCGTCAACCCCAAGGACAGCACCGTTGAGGGCTTGCCCGCCTACGCCAGCATCCTCGATGTCCCCGTGCGCCCGCAGATGGTCAGCGTCTATCTGCCCCCGCCCGTCGTCCTGAAAGTCCTGCCCGACATCGCCAAAAGAGGCTGCGATGAACTCTGGCTCAACCCCGGCACCGAATCCGACGAAGTCCTCGCCGAAGCCGAACGCCTCGGCCTCAAGGTCGTCCAAGCCTGCAGCATCGTCGCCATCGGCGTCTCTCCTTCGACGCTCTGAGCAATTGTCTCTCAACTACTCACCCAGCAGATGCACCACCACCGTCCTTCGGTGCGGGTGCGTCCGATGCTCCCACAGGTAAATCCCCTGCCACGTCCCGAGCACTAGTGAACCGCCAGTGATCGGGATGCTCAGGTTCACCGCCGTGAGCGCCGTCCGCACATGCGCCGGCATATCATCCGGCCCTTCACAGGTGTGCCGGAACAGCGCATCCCCATCCGGACAAATCCGCGCAAAAAACCTCTCCAAATCCCTACGCACCTCCGGATCCGCATTCTCCTGGATCAGCAGCGATGCCGAGGTGTGCTGGAGATGGAGCGTAGCGAGCCCGGTCTTGAACCCGGCATCCCTCACCAACCGCTCCACCTCCGCCGTGAAGTCATAGAAGCCGCGTCCCTTCATCGGGATCACGAGTTCATGAACTTCCTGCCGTAACATCTTTTTACTTCGCCAGGAGCTTCTCCAGCTCCGCGTTCACCGGATGCCCGTAACCGCGCGCCTTCTGGTAATGCCAGCGCGCCAGCTCCGTCATCGGCGGCGTCTGCGTCGCATAAACCACCGCGAGATTATGATGCGCATTCGCATTGCCGGGCGCGATCTGGATCGCCTTCCGCAACGCCGCTTCCGCCGCGCCACGTTGGCCCTTCTGGCTCAGCGTGATGCCCAGGAAGTTCTGCGTATCCGCACTGTTCGGATCGATCTTTGCCGACTGGCTCAACAGCGTCAGCGCCTCGTCATACTTCTCCTGCCGGAACTTGATGATGCCCTTCAGCGAGAGGCTGTACGCGTCGTCTTTCTTCACGCCCAACGCCTTGTCCAGATTCTTCTCCGCTGCGGACAACTTGTTCTGCTCCATCTGCACCGCCGCGAGTTGGCCCAGCGTGAACACATGGTTCCCGTTCGACTTCAAGACTTCCTCATACTTCTCCACCGCCACGTCGTAACGCTTCTCATTCGCCGCGCGTTCACCCTCTGCCATCAACTTCCGTGACGCCGCTGAAAGCTCATTCGCGTTGGCATCGACCGTCGTTGTCGCGGGCCGGTTCTCCACCGAAGCCACCAGCGTCGTCGGGCTCGTCGGCGCTTTGAACAACGCCAGCTCTTCCTTCGTATACGGCGTCTTCGTTGCCTTCAACACTTCGAGCTCCGCCTTCATCACCGCGAGCTGATCGGCCGCCTTGTCCGTATCCCGGCGATTCGAACGGCTGCTCGCCTCCTTCAATTTCTTTTCCAAGCTGTCGCGTTCCTTCTCCAAGTCGCGCACCTTCGCCTCCAGCTTCGCCATCTCCTTGGATGACATCGCCGGTGCGGGCGCGGCGGCGAATCCATTCGGATCCGTCAGCAACGCTTCCAGCTTCGCATTCTCCTTGCGGAGTTTCGCCGCTTCTTCCGCCTGCGCCTTCAATTGCGCCTGCGCATCCGTGGCCTTCACGGCCGCCAATTTAGCTTCCTCAGCAGCCTTCATCACTCGCGCCATCTCACTCTGCTGGTTCGCCAACCGCTTTTGCGTCTCTGACAATTCTTTCTTCAGCGCCTCATCGCCGCCGCCCGCCTTCGCCATGTTCGCCGCACGCTTCTGCTCCGCCTTGAGCTGCTCTTCCAATGCTTCGCTCTGCGCCTTCAAACGCGTTGCTTCCGCAGCCAACGTGCGGTTCTCCGTCTCCAGCTTGGCCAAATCACCCATCTTCTTTGAGGAACTCTTCAGCGACTCGTTCTCCGCCTTCAACTTAGATGCTTCGGCCGCCAGCGTGCGATTCTCCGTCTCCAGCTTCATCGCACTGCCAGCCGTCTTGTTCACGTCCGCCAGTTGCCGCTTGAGCGTCGCCACCTCGTCCTTGAGCATGGGCAATTCCTTGCTCTCCTTCATCGAGGCGATCCGCTTTTCCAGGCTCACGTTCTCATCCGCCAATTTCGTCGCCGCCTTCTTCTGGCTCGCCAACTCCTTGCTCGCCTCGCTCAATTGCGCGCGCGTCTCCGTCACTTCCTTCGGGTCCACCATCTTCGCGGCCTTGGCCTGCTCCTGTTGCAGCGTCGCCTTCAATACATCGCGCTCCTTCTGGATCTCCAGCATGCTCGCCTCCGCCTTCGCCAGCTCCTTCGGGTCCACCGCGGCGGGCTTCGCCGAGAGCGCATCCTTGAGCTGCTTCTGCAGCATGATCTTCTCCGTCTGCAAGCTGATCAATTGATCGTGTAACCGCGTGATCTCAGAATCTGTGAATGACGGCTCCACGACAGGCGCCGGCACATGCTCTTTCGCCGGCATCGGCTTCGGCGTCGTCACTGCGGGTTTCGGCAGCGGCTTGACGTTCGGATACTTGGCCGCCAGCGGCGTGATCTTCTGCGTCACATACTCCAGGCGGAATTTCACCATCGTGGGATTGTAGCTCGGATACGCCGAGTTCAACTTCTGCAGCCCCTCCTGCACCTCGCGGTAGCGGATCAACGCCGCCGCCTCTTCTCCCTTCGCCTGCAACGTCTCGGCATCCTGCATCATTCCGTAATACGTCGCATAAAGCTCATCTTGCGGCTCGGCCTGGACCACCAGCGCGATGGCCAGCAACGCGGCACCTACTGTCGGGAGAAGTCGTTTCATGGGCCGCATGGATATAGGGAAACGTCCCGTTTGGCAATCCGTTTGCCGCACGAAAACATCTTTCCTCCGCCTCCGCGGACCCACCCCTTTCTTATCTACTATCTCGATCTTCATGCCTCTGACTATAAAGGGGGGTGTAGGACATCCGCTGTCCTAGTGAATATTGTGAATAACTTTTATTCCCCACTCAAAACCAATTAACCTCCAAGCACTTACACCATAAACACCCCATCAGATTCAATTTTTCTCCAAAATGAAAAACCGGATTTCTTCCATCCTAGGGTGTGATTTCAAACAGCTGAGCCTGTCGGCCGAACGACGAGGCACCCGGACCCATGCCGGTATCTCACCGACCGGCCGCGACCTCCGTCGCAACCAATAGGCACCCCTTCCTCACCCCTATGAATTCCGCCTCGGCACATGTACATAAGTGCCGAGGTTTTCTACCAATTCCCGCCTTTGAACCAAAGATGCCCGTTAACGTCCACCGAAACCAACCACCGCCCTTCCCTCTCCCGACTTTCATCGCGTTCCATCCTCGAGCTTGCCCTCACCCCCCGTCCCAACCCCCAAAAACTAATTCCTTTAAAATCCTCTCCCTCCCATCCAAACTCTTCCCACCAAGCCTTGGAGCAAAACCCTTTAAACCTCGTCTAACTAGCCATCACGTTATGAATAATCAAACCCGTCGCACCGCCCTCAAGACCGTCGCCCTCGCCGCGGGCGCCTTCCTCTCCACCGAAGCCCTCGCCCTCGAGACCAAGCCCACCAAAACCCGTCCGCGCTCCCTCGCGGGCAGTTGGAGCTTCTCCGGCCATCCCTGCGCCATCTTCCAGCAAGGCCCCATCCTGCTCCTCGTCAACGAAACCGGCACCCTCGCCACCGGACAATTCATCAGCCCGGACACCTTCAGGATCATCAAAGGCGAAGGCTGGGGCGTCGGCATGACCGGCCAGCTCATCGAGAACGGCAAACGCATCAAATGGTCCGACGGCGCCCACTGGGTCCAAGCCTGAGCCATGCCTTTGGGGCGCGGGTTGTCTCAACCCGCAGCAACTCACCCAACCAACGCCAGCTACCAAAACGCCGTTGTAGCCGTCCCGCATGCGGGATAAGGCAGCGAACCCTAATCCCAGCCGACGAAGGAGGCTCTGCATAAAAAGCATGCACGCCTCGCCACCAGCATAATCCTCCCCAGTCCCGTCAGGGACTTCCCGAAAATAGCCCACCGTTTTCCAACGGTGGGAAACCGATGCCAAAACCCCTCCAGCCCCATCCGGGGCGAAAGAACTCCTTCCCCTTGGACCGCGGGTTGTCTCAACCCGCAGCAACTCACCTAACCACCGCCAGCCTCCAGAACGCCACGTAGCCGTCCCGCATGCGAGATAAGAAGGCGGACCCTCACCCCATCCGACGAACGAGACTCTGCTTAATCTCTCTCGGCCGATAGATTCCTTATTTCGGCGGCCCCCATTCGTTTGAAATCTTTCCTTTCTCCGAAAACCCAAAATTGCCAACCGCCTCCCACCAGCTTAAGTTTCCCATCACCATGAACCCATTCGTCAATCCCCACCAGCGCGGCATCGATCTCCCGCCCGGCTGCAAGGACTTGATTGACGTCTTGAAACCGAAAGCACCGGTTACCGAAACCGAAAACTTGAAGGGCACCGATGCAGAATTTTTCCAAGCCCCGTTTCGCCGCTTTTACGAATTGGGAGAAGATCATGTTATGGCCATCTTGGTCCACGGCTCCCACTGCTTCCTGTCTTTGTGCCGCTATCCTGGACCGCCCACTCTCAGCCTCGGCCTTCATTCCCAGTATATCGCCTTCAATGACACCGTCCGCAATTTCTTCGGAGCCAAAGGCATCTCTGCCTTTTCCGAAATACAAGCACCATCCGCCGACATGAGTGTTATCCGCTACGTGTTACCTGCCACCGCCCTCGAGGCCGCCGAATTGATCTCCCAATTGCTCCAGCAGGTGTATCGGGAAACCGGCCCCATTAAGCTGACTTTGATGCCGGCTCCCAAACGGTCGAAATGAACCTCGCATCTTCTCTAATCATCGGCGATCCGCTTCACAGCCAAGAAATGCTCTCACGCGATGAACTGCTGAAACGTTACCAGTTCACCAGGTTCTACCTGTTGATCTCGAAAGGCCCATGACATGCTCTTCCTCATCACCAAATACGCCGTCACTGCCCTCATCATCGTGGTCGTCTCCGAGGTGGCCAAACGCAGCGACCGCTTGGGCGCTCTCATCGCCTCCCTACCTCTCGTCACCGTGCTGACCATGATCTGGCTCTATGTGGAAAAGCAAGGCACCGCCAAGATCGCCGACCATGCCTACTATACGTTTTGGTATGTCCTGCCCACCATGCCCATGTTCCTGCTCATCCCTTGGATGCTTCGTCGAGGCATCAGCTTTTGGCCCTCATTACTGGCCGGTATCGCGTTGACCGTCATTTGCTTCGCGTTGGCCGCTTACGTTCTAAAACGCTGGGGCATTTCACTCTTGCCGTAGCAGCCATGCTCCTCATCCGTGAACAATTCCGCCGTCACCTCCTCCTCGGCACCGAAGCCATTCGGAGCGAGATAGCCCGATATTGCTGGAATGAGATTCCGACCTTGGATCGCTATTACATCATCCTGAACGGCTCCTACGACAAACATCCATTGGCCCCCGGCGAATATTTCTTTCCAGATCATGGACGTCCTCAAACCGACCGGCACATACCTCGATCTGCTGAAGAGGTCGTGGAACGGCTTTGGCGTGATGGGAAAATCCCTGCATGGATCGATATCACTCCCTACGAAGTGGACGGGACGTGCCTTTACTCTGAACTGCTCTGTTGCGGCCGCTTCACCGACCAGGAAAACATCCTCTACCATCAACGCGAAGGTTATCCTCCCTTTCATAAGTTCGGACCGATATTACCCGTCGGTTATCGTGATCTGGAACAGGACGGCAAATTTGACCTCAACTGCTACCGCGACCAGAAAAAGAGTTCCCCTCCCATTTGACCAAACCCATACCCGGCCTACCCTTTCCACATGGACGAAGACCTCGAAACCATGACCCGCGAGGAACTGCTGGCCGAAATCAAAAAACTCCGCACCGGCATTCGCCAGCACCGCGACAGCACCGGCCAGAACCTTTGCTGGCACCATCCGGATCTTTGGAACCTGCTTCCGGATAAAATCGATCCCGTCATCACCGTTCCCGCCTGGCCGCAATTTCTCCAAGGCTGCCTCCGCTACCGTGAATCCCTGGACGCCCAACGACCCCAAGCCCCTCGCACCACTGAAGAATTCGAACACCCGTAAAGAATCTTTAATGAAAGCCGCGACGAAGCACGCGGCCCGTGCTGCCGGCTTCCAGCCGGCAGTCTGTGACGTCCGCCGTAGCACTCAGGCCGTTCCCCGGAGCGCCGAGCTCCAGCTCGGCATTTCATTTAGGATGCAGAGAACTCCGTTTACCCCGGCTTTGGATTTCGTCACTAGTCAGCCGCTCCACTCTTGACAATACTCCCATCGTGGCCTAGCCACTAGTCCACCATGTCGAAGCCCGCTGAATCCGCGCTCATCCGCGACCCGGTCTACCACCAGTTGCACGACCGCTTGCGCGCACTGCTGAGCCAGGGGGACTACGCTCCGGGCGCCCAATTCCTGACCGAGCGTGAGATCTCCACCAAATACCGCGTCAGCCGCGTGACCGCGAATAAAGCCCTCTCCCATCTCGTCGTCTCAGGTGCCTTGGAATTTCGCAAAGGTGTCGGCACCTTCGTCCGCTCCGGCGCTTTGCAGAATGATCTGCGCCAACTCGTCAGCTTCACCCAAAAGGCAGAAGCCTGTGGACTGCGCCCCACCACCAAGGTGCTGAACTACCAGACCATCAGTGCCGGAAAAGTACGCGCCGAAGTAACTGAAGCCCTGAAAATCGACCCCACCGAATCTCTCCACTACTTCGAACGCCTGCGCCTGGCCGATGCCGAACCCGTCATCCTCGAGCGCCGCTTCGTCGCCGCCCGCTTTTGCCCCCGCCTCACCAAGACCCAGTTACGCGGTTCGCTTTATGCCCTGTTGGAAGATGAGCTGGGCATCCCACTCGGCGGCGCGGAACAAACCATCCGAGCCTTGAGCCTGCCCGCCGGAGATGCCAAACTCCTGGCCGTCCCTGCTGGAACTGCCGCCCTCTGGGTCCGCGCCACCGGCTTCACCGCCGCTGGTGAACCCTTGTGGCTGGAAGACACGCTCTACCGCGCCGACCGGTATGAGTTCCAGAACGCACTGGGCGCGCGCCAACAAAACGGCCCCGCCCGTCCCAAGCTGGGCGCACAACCGGAATATGTTTCCTTTGGAAAATAACGATTTCAGCACATGAGCAAACCACTTCATCAACTTCGCGCGGGCGTCATCGGCACCGGCTTCATCGGCCCCGTCCACATCGAGGCCCTCAAACGCCTTGGCGTGCAAGTCACCGCCATCTGCGGCTCCACGAAGAACGCCCAAGCCACCGCCGCTAAATGGGGCATCCCCGAGGTCTATGGCGACTACGACTACGAAGCAATGTATCGCTCCCCGAACGTCGATGTCATCCACATCACCTCGCCGAACAAAGTCCACGTCGCCCAATCCCTCGCCGCCCTGAAAGCCGGCAAACACGTCGTGTGCGAGAAGCCCTTGGGCATGACCGCCAAGGAAACGGCCAAGGTCGTAGCCGCCGTGAAAAAGCCGGATGCACCCGTGTTCGCCGTGAACTACATGTGCCGCTTCTTCCCCGCCGTCTTGCAGATGCGCGCCCTCGTGGCCCGTGGCGACCTCGGCCAGATCATCCACGTGCAAGGCCACTTCTTCCAGGACTGGCTCCTGCAAGCCACCGACTACAACTGGCGTCTCCTCGCCAGTGAAGGCGGCAAACTCCGCGCCGTCGGCGATATCGGCACCCACTGGATCGATGCCGTCTCCTTCGTCCTCGGAGCGAAAGCAGAAGCCGTCTTCGCCCATCTCGAAACCTTCCACAAAACCCGTTACCGCCCCAAAGGCGAAGTGCAGACCTTCGCCAAAATAGATCCGAAAACCATGGTCCCATACACCGTGGACACCGAAGACTTCGGCACCGTCCTCCTCAAGTTCGGCAAAGCCAAACACGGCTTCGTGAACGGCACCCACGCCAACGCCAGCATCTCCCAGGTCGCCGCCGGTTGGAAATGCAGCCTCGCGCTCGGCATCTACGGCACCAAAGGCAGCGTCCGCTGGGACCTCCAGCAGCCGAACGAAATCCTCGTCGGCCGACGCGATGAACCCAACCAGATCCTGCAACGCGCCACGGCTGGCTTCAGCGAAGACGTCGCCGGCTTCACCGACTATCCCGGCGGCCACCCCGAAGGCTTCCCCGACAGCCACAAGATGCACTACCGCGCCGTCTACGAGCACATCGCCAGCGGCCAGAAAACCCCCGTCCTCTTCGCCACCGCCGCCGACGGCCACCACGAAGTGCAATTGTGCGAAGCCATCTTAAAAAGCTCCCTCAAGAAAAACTGGGTGAAACTCAAGTAACCATCACACCATGAAACTAGGATTCGTCTCCGCCATCCTGCCTGAGCTCAATCTCGACCAGGTCCTCGCCTTCGCCGCTAAGGAAAAATTCTCCTGCGTGGAAGTCATGTGCTGGCCCCAAGGCAAAGCCGAGCGCAAATACGCTGGCATCACGCACATCGATGTCGATGCGTTCACGAAATCCAAAGCCGACGAAATCCACGCCCTCACCAATAAACACGGCATCGCCCTCACCGCCCTCGGCTATTATCCCAATCCGCTCGACCCAAATCCCGAGGTATCCAAGGTGGCCGTGAACCATCTCAAGAAACTCATCAAAGCCGCTTCCATCCTCGGCCTGAAGAATGTGAACACCTTCGTCGGCCGCGACTGGACCAAGAGCGTCGATGACAACTGGCCGCGCTTCCTGAAGATCTGGCGCCCCCTCATCGCCTACGCCGAGGATCACGACATCAAGATCGGCATCGAGAACTGCCCCATGCTCTTCACGCAGGACGAATGGCCCGGCGGCAAGAACCTGCTCACCTCTCCCACCATCTGGCGTCGCGCCTTCAGCGATATCGATTCCAAACATTTTGGCCTGAACTACGACCCCTCCCATTTCATTTTGCAACAGATGGACCCCGCCGCGCCCTTGCGCGAGTTTCAGGACAAGCTGTTCCATCTCCACGCCAAGGACGTGAAGATGCGTCGCGACCATCTGCAACAAGTCGGCATCTTCGCCCACCCGCTCGAATGGCATCAGCCCCGCATCCCCGGCTACGGCGACATCGATTGGGCCAAGTTCATGAGCGCCCTCATGGAGACCACCTATCGCGGCCCCGTCTGCATCGAGGTAGAAGACGACACCTTCGGCAAAACCCTGGCCGGACGCCAAGACGCGCTCCGCGTCTCCCGCAACGTCCTCACCCCTTACTTCCCCGTTTAATTAAACCGAACTCCTCTCAACCCAATTTTTGAAATCGACCTTATGAAATATACCTACGCAGAACTCGCCAAGATGATCGACCACTCGCTCCTCCATCCGACCATGACGGACAAGGAGCTCGAGGACGGTTGCAAACTAGCCGCGAAATACCACGTCGCCTCCGTCTGCATCAAACCCTACGCCGTGAAGCAAGCCGTCGCGTGGTTGCAAGGCTCAGACGTCATCGTCGGTGCCGTCATCGGCTTCCCCCATGGCAATTCCTGCACCGAATCCAAGCGCTACGAAACCGAACTCGCCTGCAAAGACGGCGCGAAGGAGATCGACATGGTCATCAACATCGGCAAGGCGATGGGCGGCGACTGGGCCTACGTGGAGCAAGATGTAAAAGCTGTCTGCGATGAAGCCAAGAAACACGGTGCCAAAGTCAAAGTGATCTTCGAAAACGATTACCTCACCAAAGGCGGCGCGGGCTTGAGCAGCGACGACTTCAAAAAGAAACTCTGCCAGCTTAGTGAAAAAGCCGGCGTAGCCTGGGTGAAAACCTCCAGCGGCTACGGCTTCGTGAAGCAGGCGGATGGCAGCTACAATTACAAGGGCGCCACCGAACACGATCTCGCCCTCATGCGCGCGAATGTCTCCCCCTCCGTCCAAGTGAAAGCCGCTGGCGGTGTGCGCGATCTGGATGGCCTCATCAAAGTCCGCGACCTCGGCGGCTCCCGCTGTGGCGCGACCGCCACCGCCGCGATGATGGATGATTACCGCAAACGCGAAGCGGCAGAGAAGTCCGGGCAGGCGGTGGCAGGAAAATCAGCTTCCATCGGCGCGGGCGGCTACTAGACTGGCCCACGAACCCCGGCCAATTATGAAGAGGATTTTTACATTCGCGTCGCTCTTGGTGAGCTTGCTGTTCGCCACCGCCCAGGCAGCGGAGAAAAAGCCTAACATCCTTTTCATATTGGCCGATGACATGGGTTGGCAGGACACGAGCGTGCCCTTTGCGAAAGAGCGCACGAAATGGAATGACCGCTATCACACCCCCGCGCTGGAGCGACTGGCGCGGGAGGGGATGAAATTCACCCAGGCCTATTCGTGCACCGTCTGTTCACCGACCCGCGTGAGTTTTCTCACCGGGCAGAATCAGGTGCGCCATCGCGTGACGAACTGGACGCATCTCAAAGGAGAGACGCCCATAACGGACCGGCCACATGAGACGCTCTCCCATGCCGCGTGGAACTGGAACGGATTGCAGCCCACGCCGGGCCTGGCCAATTCGGTGAGCGCGCCGACCCTGCCCAACCTGCTGAAACAGGCCGGTTACCGGACCATGCTTTTTGGCAAAGGCCATTTCGGCGCGGGCGGAACTCCCGGAGAGGATCCCAAGGTTTTGGGCTTTGATGTGCGCATGGGTGGACGGTTTGCGGGCGGTCTGGGCAGCTATTGGGGCACCAAGAACTTCGGTGCGAAAGCACGGCCTGACGGCCCCTTCCGCGCGTGGGACATGGATCATTACTTCGGCCAGGACATCCACCTCACCGAAGCGCTGACGCTGGAGGCCAAGCGGGAGATCCGCGCCGCCGTGACGAACCAGCAACCCTTCTTCTGCTACTTCGCCCATTATGCCCCGCATACACCCATCGAGCCGGACGAGCGGTTCGCGCCCAAGTATCGCGCCGCCGGACTCGAAAAGACCGAAGCTGCCTACGCCTCGCTGCTGGAGGGCATGGACAAGAGCGTCGGTGATTTGCTGGCCTTGCTCGATGAACTCGGCATTGCCGATAACACGCTCGTCGTCTTCACCAGCGACAACGGCGGCGTCAGTCACGAATACCGCACCATGTCCCCACCACACACGCACAACACGCCCCTGAGCAGCGGCAAAGGCTCCCACCACGAAGGCGGCATCCGCGTCCCGCTCTTGGTGCGCTGGCCGGGGGTGACCAAAAAAGAAACGGTGAACACCACACCCGTGATGATCTACGACTGGTTTCCCACCTTGCTTAAAAACGCGGACGTCAAACTGCCCAAGTCCCCGGTGGATGGCCGTGACCTGACCCCGCTGCTCCAAGGCAAACGCGCCTCCGGTTTTGACCGTCCTCTGGTCTGGCATTTCCCCGTTTTCTGGGGCGGCCTCAATCATCCCGGCGCGCGCGAAGGCCCCGGCTTGGGCCCCAGCAGCACCATCCGTCGCGGTGATTGGAAGCTAATCTATTACCACATCGATCAACGCTTCGAACTGTTCAACCTCGCCACGGATCTAAGCGAAACGACCAACCTCGCGAGCCAAGAACCCAAGCGTCTCCGCGAACTCGCCACCGAGCTGTCCGCATTGCTTCGCCAGCATCAGGCACCCATGCCGATAGTCAAAGCGACCGGGATGCCAGTGCCGTTGCCTGATGCCGCCATTTCCTCTCAAAAGCCCTGATACAATCCCACGCATTTGCCATCGTTCATTCGGCGGTGATTATTTTGTCATAACCTCACGCCATCAGGTGAAGGTATCGGATTTCATTACTCGTCATTGAAATCCAATGGACAATCCCCCCTCAAAAACCGCTTAATTGGCTCATACACATGAGCCTTAGTTTTTCACCACGCCTCGCCGCCCTGCTCGGCCTCAGCTTCTTCTCCCTCACCGCCTTCGCCGCCAGTCCGGCGAACTCCGACTGGTCCACCTATCTCGGCGGCAAGGAGCGCAATCTCTATTCCTCGCTCAACCAGATCAACCGCACCAACGTCACCCAACTCAAAGTCGCGTGGACCTACGAGACCGGCGACAAGGGTGAGTATCAGGCGAACAACCTCATCGTGAACGGCGTCCTCTACACGCCCTCCCCCACGCGCAAGGTCATCGCCCTCGATGCCGCCACCGGCAAGGAACTCTGGAAGTGGGACCCCTCGAAGGAACGTTCCGGCGCGGGACGCGGTCGTCAACGCGGCCTCGTCTATTGGCAGAATGAAAAAGGCGAGGAACAACGCCTGTTCACCGCCGTCGGCAATTATCTCTTCGCGCTCAATCCTAAAGACGGCACCGTCATCCGCAGCTTCGGTGAGAACGGCTCCTTGCATCTCGGCACCGGCCTCGACACTCCGAACACACCGAATGTCGGACTCAACACCCCCGGCGTCATCTATAAGGATTTGATGATTGTCGGCGGTGTGGGTGGACCGGGAGCCGTGCGCGCCTTCGATGTCCGCACCGGCGAACGCCGCTGGATTTTCCATCTCATTCCCCGTCCCGGCGAAGTCGGTCATGACACCTGGCCGAAGGACGCCTACAAATCCGCCACCGGCGTCATGCCTTGGCCCGGTCAGTCTCTCGATGAAAAACGCGGTATCGTCTATATCGCCACCAAGACCGCAGAGCCCGACTTCTACGGCGGCGAGCGGCACGGCATGAACCTCTTCGCGAACTGCATCGTTGCTCTCGAGGCCTCCACCGGCAAACGCCTCTGGCATTTCCAGATCGTCCATCACGATCTGCTCGATAAAGACATGCCCTGCCCGCCCGTGCTCCTCACGGTCACGCATAAGGGCAAGAAGATCGATGCCGTCGCCCAAGGCACCAAACACGGTTACGTCTTCGTCTTCAACCGCGTCACCGGCGAACCCCTCTGGCCCATCGAAGAACGTCCCGTGCCCAAATCCGATCTGCGCGGCGAACAAGCTTGGCCCACCCAACCGTTCCCCACGAAACCCGCGCCCCTCATGCGCCAGAATTACACCGAAGCCGATGTCTCCAACATCTCCCCCGAAGCGCAAATCGCCACACTCGACCGCATCAAGGCTTCACCCAACTTCGGTCCCTTCCCCGCGCCTAGCTTGAATGAAACCGTCATGTTCCCCGGCTTCGATGGCGGCATGGAATGGGGCGGTGGCGCTGCCGATCCGAACGGCATCTATTATGTCAACGTGAACGAGATCCCCTGGCTCGTGCAGATGGTGGAAACCCGTCGCGCCGATGGCAAACCGCTCGTCGCCGGTGAACGCGATTACATGGTTTATTGCGGCCCGTGCCACGGCCTCGATCGCAAAGGCAACATCCCCGGCGGCTTCCCCTCACTTGTTGATGTCGAGAAACGCAAGACCCGCCTCGAGATCGAGACCATCACGCGCCAAGGCGGCGGCCGCATGCCCGCCTTCGACATGATCCCCGAAGGCTCCCGCACCGCCATCCTGGATTACGTGCGCAATGAAAACACGCTCAGCGCCGCTGGTCGTCCCGATGAAGCCAATAACAACGCCGCCGCTCCGGCCAAGAATCCTCCCTCCTACGCCTTCGCCGGTTTCCGTCGTTATCAGGACAAGGAAGGCTACCCCGCCATCAAACCGCCGTGGGGCACGCTGAACGCCGTGGACCTGAACACCGGCGAGATCAAATGGAAAGTCCCGCTGGGCGAATACGAGAAACTCACCGCGCGCGGCATCCCGCCCACCGGCACCGAGAACTACGGCGGCCCCGTCGTGACCGCAGGCGGCCTCATCTTCATCGCCGCCACTGCCGATGAAACCATCCGTGCCTTCGACAAGGACACCGGCAAGGTTATCTGGCAGGCCAAGCTGCCCTTCGGTGGCAACGCCACCCCAAGCGTTTACATGATCAACGGCCGTCAATACGTCGTCATCTCCGCTGGCGGCGGCAAATCCGGACGCCCCTCCGGCGGCAGCATTGTAGCCTTTGCGCTCCCAGAAGCTAAACCATGATGTAAGGCACCTGTATGAACTGCAAATGCGGTTACCGTTTTTCAAAGCCGCCAACCGGACGTCGCCGGAAACACGATTCGTTTGCGGTGATCAATGACCGTAATTATCCGGCTTATCTGAAATCGGAGCAACGTGTGGCGCGTGCCCGCAGTGAGACGGGCAAACTCAAAGCCATCGCCGCCTCTTCCGTCTATGTTGGTTGCCTGCTTGAATGTCCGGAATGTTCGCGCCTGCTTCTCCTTAAACCAAATGATTCATCACCTGAAGAAAAACACTTCTACGTGAAGGAACCGTGACCCCTCATGAAAACCCTGCACCTCACCCGCTGGCACTTGGTCATCTGGCTTTCGCTGGCCTTGTTGGCCGCTGCCGGTGCGGTGTGGTCCTGTCACAGTTACAATCAAGTGGCAGGCACGGATAAAACACCCGGTCACATCGCCCGCATCGCCACTGCCGTGGTGATCGGTCCCATGGCCGGTCCCGTTGCGAACCCCGCCGCCACGGATCTTCGCATTTTCACCCGAATCCTCACCATGATACTCCTTAGCATCATGCTCCTCAGCACATTGCCCTTCATCCTGATGAAGAAACCCGTGACCAAGGGTTATTTCATCATCGCCTGGGGTAGTTTTGTGGTCACCTCTGCCGCGTGGTTCTTCTCCGCCCTCGTCTCCATCGGCATGCACCTCTTTTGAAGACCGTCGCTTCCTTTGTGCCCTTAGCTCTCTCCTCCCCATCTGTGTTCATCTATGTCCATCTGTGGTTAAACCCCTTCACCTTATGGAGCGCGGGTTGTCCCAACCCGCAGCAACTCACCTAAGCAACGCCAGCTCCCAGAACCACCAGCCCCTTCCTCCCCATCTGCGCATATCTGCGCGCATCTGCGGTTACCCCCCTTCTTCTCTCATCCATCTGTGTCCATCTGCGGTTAACCTCCTCCCAAATCTTGGACTGGCCAACCGCCCCGATCACTGGCACCTTCCCGCCATGTTTTGCCGCGAGTTTTCTCCGTCATCGACCCGCTCCGCTGTATTTCAACGTCTCAAGGCTTACGCGTGGCTCGGCGCCCTCTCCGGCTCCCTGCTCTCAGCCACCGCTGCCGGTGAGGCACCCAAGGGCTTCGGTTTCGCGGGCAAGGAGATTTACCCCGTCGATAACCAGTTCAATCTGCTTCGTTCCGCCGACATCGACGGCGACGGCCTGAACGACCTCATCGTCGTCAATAATTCGCGCTCCAAGATCAACCTCCTCTTTAACCAGACCGGCAAACCGCCCGAGAAAAAGAAGGAGATCATCGGCGAGAAAAAGGAGATCAACGAGCTGCCTACCGATGCGCGGTTCAAGATGGATTCCATCGCCTCTGAAAAACGCATCGCCGGCATTGTGGTGTCCGATCTGAACGGCGACAAAAAACCGGACATCGCGTACTACGGCGAACCGAAGGAACTCGTCCTCCTGCTCAATGATGGCAAAAAAGGCTGGAGCGCCCCGAAGCGCTGGCCCATCGATGATGGCCAGTTGACGCCCAACGGCCTCACCCACGGCGACATCAACGGCGACAAACGTGACGACCTCATCCTGCTGTCCGAAAGCTTCCTCTACGTCCTCAAACAAAAAGAAGATGGCACCTTGGGCGAGCCGGACAAGATCCCCTTCACTGGCACCGTGAAGGCTATTCAAATTCTGGATATCAATGCCGATGGTCGTGAAGATTTGCTTTTGGTGAACTGGGACAACGCCAATCCCTTTCGCTTCCGCCTGCAGGATGCCGAAGGCAACCTCGGTCCGGAAATCCATTTCGAGCAGCCCCCTATTCGTTCCTACTGGTCGGACGATCTGGACCGCGACGGTCGCACGGAGATCGTGACCATCTCCCAGGCCTCCGGCCGCTCGCAGATCTATAATTTCACCCAGAAGAATACCGAAACCACCCTCGGCCAGCTCAAGCTCGGCCAACTGGAAGTCCTCCCGCTCACGCGCACCGACAAGTCCCGTCGCGGCGTGCTCTGGCTGGACGTGAACAAGGACAAGCGCGATGACCTCATCGTGGCCGAGCCGAACAGCGGCCAGCTAACCGTCTACCTCGCGCAGGCCAAAGGCGGCCTCGGTTCCCCTCAGACCTTCCCTTCGCTCGCTGGCGTCACGGAACTCGTCGCTGCAGATTGGGATGATGATGGCCAGAAGGAAGTGTTCCTCCTGAGCAGCGATGAACGCCAGATCGGTGTCACCCGTTTTTCGAGCAAAGGCCGCCTCGCCTTCCCGGAGGTCCTGCCCATCAAAGGCCGCCCGCTCGCTTTCGCTGCGGGCACCATCGTGAAGGACAAGAAACCGCAACTCCTCGTCATCGTGGATGAAGACGGCAAGCGCAGTTTGCAATTCCTCTCGCCCAAAGGCGCACCGGTCGTGCACAAACTCGCGGATTCCTTCAAATCGAATCCCGCCGCAATGCACCTCCACGATGTGGATCAGGACGGCCTCATGGATCTGCTCGTGCTCATCCCTTATGAGAAGGTGAAGATCCTCCGCCAATTGGCCGATGGCAAATTCGAGGAGATCGATGTCGCTCCTCCCGGCGGTGCCATGGAGCAACCGTGGATGGCCACGCTGGATGCCGATGCCGACGGCAAGGCCGAGCTCCTCCTCGCGCAAAAGAACTTCCTCCGCGCCGTCGTTCTGGAACGCGAAGCCAGCACCGGCGACAGCAAAGACTCCCTGTGGCGCTTGAAGGTGAAAGAACAGATCAATGGCTCCGCCGCGAACTCCCGCATCACCGGTGCCGCCGCTGTCCCCTCGGGCAAAGGCAAGACCGCCACCCTCTTCCTCCTCGATGCCGAACGCAAAGCCCTCACGGTTTGTGAGCGCGGTGAATCCGGCGTCTGGCAGGCGGTAAAGAATCTCCCGCTCGCTGTCACGGATTTCAACACGCTGCAACCCGTGGCCATGAACGCCTCCTCGGCCAACACGTTGTCTCTGATTGGCGCCAACAGCATCGGCTGGCTCAACCCCGCCGGCCAGACCTGGGAACTGACTGAATTGGACAGCTACGAAAGCCCCATCAAAGATGGTTATCTCATGGATGTCGTTTCCGGCGATCTGAACAACGACAAGGTCAAAGACCTCGTCTTCCTCGAAACCGGCAAAAACTACATCGACATCGTGACCTACGAGAAACCGCACCAGCTCGTTCCGGCGAATCGCTGGCAGGTCTTCGAAGAACGCACCTTCCGCGGTCGTCGCGGCAACCAACCCGAACCTCGCGAAGCCGTGGTGATCGATCTCACTGGCGATGGCAAAAACGACCTCGCCATCATCGTCCACGACCGCATCATCGTTTATCCGCAGGAATAAGCTGAGAAGCCGTTAAGTAAAATTACCAAGGGCCGCCTCCGGGCGGCCCTTTCAGTTTCCATGTAAGAGTCCCGTCCCGCATGCGGGATGGCTTTTCTCCGTAGCCACCAAGATGAGGCGGCGAAACTGACCTTTCCTTTCTCGACGTTGGACGTTTTTCCTCCTTCTCCCTCGCGGGAGAAGGATTGAGGATGAGGGTGCCCCCTGTTCGTGTATTTCGAGTATTTCGCGGTTAGCCTTCTCTGTGTTCTCTGGAGTTAATCACTTCCCCTCCAACCTCACCGGCTCTCCATTATCCTTCCAGAACAGCAACACACTATCCTGCCCGCCCGCCACGATATACTTCCCATCCGGCGTCACCGCCGCGCAGTGGATATAATCCTTCGCCCCCGGCAGTGACCGGATTTCTTTTCCCGTATCATCCACCACCCGCACCCGATTATCCCCCGTCGTCGTCAGCCATTGCCCCGTGTTCGCCAACGTGAGCACCGACGTCACCTCGCGATTATACCCCTCGATATTTTTCTTCCGCTCACCCGTCGTCACGTCCCAGATCTTCACCACCTTGTCCATGCTCGCCGTCGCCAGCGTGCGGTTATCCGGCTTCCACGCCACGCCCAATACATGATGCGTATGCCCTTCCAGCGTCTTGAGCACCACGCCCTTGTCCAGCGTCACCACCTTCGCCATCCGATCCGCCGCGCCCGTCGCCAGTAACTTGCCATTCGGCGAGATCGCCAGCGCCTGGATCGCATCGCTATGCACTCCACGAATCGTCTGTTGCAACGAACCATCAGCCACCTTCCACACCTTCAACTCCCCATCCCGCGAAGGCTCGCCCCCGCCCGTGATCAACGTCTGTCCATCCGCCGTAAACGCCAGCGCATTCACCCGATCCGTCAAAGATGAACCCGCCGAGCCCGTGCCAATCGTCCGCTCCAGTTTCCAAGTCGCATGCAAATCCCACACCTTCAACCCGTCCCGCCCATCCGCCACCGCCAACCCTTCCGGTGTCAACTCCATTGCCCCCGTCCCTACCGCCGCCAGCGAACCCGCCGCCGCACCATCATTCGCACTCCACAACAGCGGCCCTTGCCCCTCCACCATGCTCACCAGCAACCGCTCATCCGGCGTGAACGCCAGCGACCGCACCACCTGCCCCGCTTCATCATTCGCCTTCTTCGCCGCCGTCAAAATCTCTTCCGCCTTCACTTTCGCCGCTTCGGAATCCTTCAGCACCGTCTTCGCCTCTTCCGTCGCAGTCTTGGCTTTCTCATCTGCCTTCGTCGCCAGTTGCGATTCCGTGTCGGCCTGGATGCGCGTCTGCTCAGCCTTCTTGAATTCCGTTTCCGCCGCCACGCGCGTCTTCTCCAGGTTCACCACCTTGTCATCCGCCGCCTTCTTCTTCGCCGCAAACTCCCCGTTGAACTTGTCGAAATCCACCTTCGCTTCCGTCGCCGCCTTGGTCTTCGTCTCCTTAGCCGCCGCATCGGATTCCGTCGCCGCTTTCTGTGCCGATTCAGAAGCCACCTTCTTCGTTTCCAGCAACGCCACCAGATCACTCACCTCTTTTTCCGCTGCGACCTTGGCCGCCACCGCATCATCCAGCAGCTTTTTCTTCTCGCCCAAAACCTTGTCGGCCGCCACCAAAGCCTCCTGCGCCTTCTTCACCCGTTCCGCTTGCGTCGTCACCTCTTTCTCAGCCGTCGCTATGGCCGCTTTGCGATACTCGATCTCCGCTGCCGCCACCGCCAACTCCCTCTCCCGCGTCGCCACCATCCGTTGCAATTCTGGATTCCCCTTCAGTTCCGCCACCATTTTGCCATCTTCCAGATTCCACAACCTCGTAACTTTGTTCGTCCCCGCCGAAGCCATCCGCTTGCTATCCGCCCGCACCGCGATGGCACTCACCGCGCCACTATTATCAAACTGCTTCACCATCTCCCCCTTCACCAAATCCCATGACCGCACCGAACCATCCGTACTTCCTGAAATTATTTCCGCTGGCCCTTTGGCCGATACCGCCAACGAAGTGATCGCCCCCGCATGTCCTTTGAGTTCCTTCACTACCGCCATCGGTTCTTTGGGATTCATCGGCAGATTCCAAACGCGAATGACCTTATCCTCCCCGCCCGTCACCACCGCCTTCCCCTCACGATTCCACACCACCGCGCTCGCCCCGCTCGGCATTTCTGCTCGCGTCAGCAATTTCCCCTGCGCCACATCCCACACGATCAAGCTCTTGTTCGTTGCCACCGAAACCAGACGCGTGCCATCCGGCGAGAACTGCGCCGCCACTACCGCGCTCTCATGCGCGCTCAACGATTTCCCCGCCTTCCCCTTCACCACATCCCACAACCGAACCTTGCCGTCCTGTCCGCCCGTCGCCAGCCATTGTCCATCCGGACTCGCCGCCACGGTTGCCATGTTGCCCACCTTCGCGAATTGCCAGCGCGGTGTCTCTGTCACCCGCTGCCAGATTTTCACCTCGCGATAACTCCCCGATGCCAGCCGTGTCCCATCCGGGCTGAACGCCAGCGAGTAGATCATGTCACGATGCGCCACTCCCGACTTCGCATACAGTCCGCTCTTCAACAGCGCTGCATCCGAGAGCCGTTCCACCAATTGCCCCGTTGGCAGATGATACAGATGGATTTGGTTCGCCCGCCCCGCCGCTGCGAACTGCCCATCACCCGTGATGGCCGTCGCGTAGATCGGATTCAATCCTGGCGGCAACGGCTGCCAGTCGATCGCCACCTCGCGCCGCACCTCACCCTTCGCTCCTTGATCAATCCACAATTTCAGCAGCCCCAATTCCTCCGGCGTCAGATCCACCGCCGAGGCCTTGTTCCCGCGTGGCGGCATCACCGGATCGATCTGGTGCGCCGACACCTTCAGCAACGAACTGTCACTCCCGCGCTTGGGCACCACGATCTTTCCATTGTCCCCGCCCTTCAAAATATCCTCCGGCGATTCCAGCAACACCCCCGCCTTCGTCGTAGTGCGATTGTGGCAAGCCAGACAATTGCGCCGGAATATCGGCAGTATCTCCCGCTCAAAATTCACCGCACTCGAACGCTTCACCTTCGCGACCTTGATCGCCCCCTTCCCCTCTCCCTCAGCCTCCGCAGCCTTCCCCTCTCCAACCGTCAGCAATAACAAACTCAAACTGAACCACAGCAGTCCAACCATACTGCGCTTCCCTAAATTCATCCCTGACCTCACGCCAGCCCGCCGCCACCAAAATGCAATCACCGCGGAAAATCTTAACCCCTTCTCCCCAAGGGAGAAGGCCGGGATGAGGGGAAAGGAACCTCTCTTAAGCAAGATAACATCACGCTTCTTCAAAAACGTGACCCTCACTTTCTTAAATATTTTTTTCCACCTCACTTCTTCACCTCCACCGGCGCAGGCGCTGGCACCACCGCCGTCACCTTGATCGTGATGGGACTCGAGAAAACCCCAATCGACGCATCCCTCGGCTTCGCCTTCTCCGTCGCCGCCTTCGACTTGTTGGCCATGTCCGTCTTCTTCGCCTCTGCCTCCTTCTGCTTGGCCGTCGCTTCGGCCGCCGTTTTCTCCGCCGCCGCCTTCGCTTCTACCGCCGTCTTCACTTTCGCTTCCGCTCCCGCCTTGTCAGCCGGCGATGTCGTCGTCAGCATTTTATTTGCTTCTTCCACCGCCTTGCCCGCTGCCGCGACCGCTTCGTTCGCCTTCTTCGTTTCCGCTGCTGCATCTGCCAGCACCTTTTCCGCATCCTTCATCGCTTGTTCCGCTGCCGTAGCCGCTTCCGGATTATTGCGATACTTCCCCGTCGTGCGCGTATGCAGGAAGAATGAATGCGTGCCCTCCGGTAATTTCAACTCACCCGCATTCACCTCCACCACCGCATTCGTCGCCTTCCCGTCGATATCCAGTTCCTTGAGCTTCTCGATACCCGCAAAACCCGCCGCCTTCATTTTCAGCGCCGCATTGTATTCTCCGTTGCGCGTCACCGTCAGCGGAATGCTCACCTTCCCATTCGCCGCCACTTCCCAAACTTTGTTGTTCTCCGTCGGCGTGATCGCGATAGGTGCCGCCTCCGCACCGATGACCGACACCGCCATCTCGCCCGTCAACCGTGACTTCGCCATCTCATTGTTAAAATCCGCCACCGGCCAGATCACTGTGCCGCCTACCGCCTGCCGCATCACTTCCTGGTTCCCGATCTTGCTCCGGCCTACGACCCACACCGTGCCCGCCCAGTTCACCGTCTTGTCTTCCGCCATCAGCAGCACCGAGGCCGTGTTGCGTCCCGCCTCGATCTTCGCCGGGGCTGCTTTCATGCCCGCCGACAAACCCTCCACCGTCAACTCGATCTCACCGTTGAAATTATCACGTCGGAACGCGAACACATCCACCACCTGCACCTCGCCCTGCCTCAACGCCGTCGTCCACACCGGCACCGTACGTTGATCATCCTTCGCCGGTGGCGGCACGTCGGGCGTCACCACCAGACTGAAATCCGGCTTCTCCGCACGGATGCTCAGGTGATACGTCAGCGATGGATTGTCCCGCGATTCATTAAATAGATCGCGCAACTGCAATCGATACATCCCATTCTCCGGAATCTCCACCCGCACCACCGGATCACGATTCACCGTATTGAACTCACGTCCACCCAGATTCGTATCGCTGTCATACGCCTCCCGCACATCATTGAGCTGCTCCACGCCTGCCTGATTCGTAGTGACTCGCTGCAGCAACAGGAACGGATCGCAATTCTGCCCCAACCGCTGCGCCACCACCTCCACCCACCACACTTGCCCCTTCTGCGCCTCGAAATCGAAATAGTCCCGGTCACGCGCCGGAAAGAACTGCCCGCCGATCTCCACTGGCAACGTCAGCTTCTGCGGCTTCGCGGGAAGTTGATTCGGCTCCATCTCCAAAACCACCGGCGCATTCACCAACTCGAACAACACTGGATTGCTTTTTTGATAACGATATTCAAACACCGAAATACCCGCGCTCGCCGGACGCGCCGCCATGATGGAGAACGCCGTCGGTGGCTCCTGCGGCGGCGTCAACGTCACCTCCACCTGCTCCATCAATTGCCCCCGCGAATCTTTCACCGTCGAGGCCTTCGCTCCCGGCAGCCGATGCCCATACAACGTGACCTTTTGCTCCTTCCCCACCGTCAACGTCGCTGGCACGGCAACTTCCACTTGCGGCACCGTCGTCACTTCCAGCCGGTAAAAATATTCCGGTCCTCCGCGAAACAACGCATCACTCACCCGCACCAGATAAGCTCCGTCCGCCGGCGCTTGAAAATTCAACTGCCCCTCAAACCGCTGCCGCAGCAATTCCTTCCCGTTCGCATCCAATACCGCCACCGCCGGTTCCAATCGCGAATCCAATTCCCGCGTCAGGCACTCCACGCCCACCCGCTGCCCCGCCTTCAACTGCACCCGGTAATAATCCGCCAGATTGGCCTCCGCCCGCCCATGCACCGCCAAGTTGAGCGGCAGTTCAAAACTTTTCTCCACCGCATTGTTCCCGCCCGGGTCCAATCGCTCATCCCGATCGCTCACCAGAAACGCCCGCGGATTCGACAGCCCAAACTTTCCCCCGATCCGCACCTCATAAAATCCCACCGGCACAGTCGCTGCGATATTGATGATGAACCGATTCTCCACCCCCTCCTTCGGTTTCGCCGTGATCCCCGGATGCGTTGCCGTGAACAGTTTGACCTCCTCCAGATCCAGCCCAGCGACCTCCACCTCATTTGTCGAACCCGCCTTGCCCCCCATCGGATAAACCGTATTCAACCGCGTCAGCGGCAAATACTGCGCCTGCACCAAAGTAATCGTGAAAAGAAACGCAGTGGTGACAATCCATCGAATGACGCGCGCTTTCGACGTACGGAGTTCGATGTTGGATGTTCGATGTTTCCGACTGGCTTCCCCGATGAAACTGCACGCACTCATTATCATTCCAGGGATATGAGAAACTCTCAATGATTGAACAAAAACTCCTTCGTATTCACCAGCGCCCACAGGATGTCTTCCCACGCCTGCCGCGCCGGGATCGGCGTTTCCTTGCCATCCTTGTCCTTCACCGTCTTGGCCAGATGCTGCTTCGCCAAAACTACCTCTTCCGAACTAGGCTCCCGCGAGAAATATCTTAGATAAACCTCGCGCAGCTTCTGCTCATCCACCCGTTTATCCGCCGCCAACAACGCCGGGCGTCCCGTATCCGCGCCCAATTTCTCCAGCAGGAATTTCGAATTCAACAGATGCAGACTCTGCGCCAGGCTCGCGTCATTGGAACGCTCACACTCGCACGCGCTCGAATTCTCGGGCCGCCCAAAGACCGTGAGAAAGTAAGAACCCGCATTGAAACTGTTATCCGGGAACGCCACCGCCTTCGTGCCCGCTTCCAAGCCGTCAAACTTGTTCTCCGATTTCACCACTTCATTCACCGAATCCAGCAGCACTTCCGCACCCAACCGCTTCGGGTAATAACGCGAGTAATACTGTTTATCCACCGCATTGTATTGATTCGGCAACGCACTCAACTGATACGTCTTCGACCGCGTGATGTTGCGGATGAGCTCCTTCAAGTCATACCCGCTCGAGATGAAATTCTCCGCCAGCGCCTTCAACAACTCCGGGTTCGTGGCCGGATTCGTCTCGCGCATGTCATCTTCCGGCTCCACCAATCCTTTGTTAAAGAAATGTTTCCAATACCGGTTCACCAGTGATTGCGCGAAGAACGGATTGTCCGCCTGCGCCAACCAGTCCGCCAGCACCTGCCGGGGATCTTGATCCGCTGGAATGTCGAATGGCTGCACGCCCAATGCCGCCGGCTTCACCGGTTGCTTGGTCTTGATGTTGGTCGCCTGCGCCACGCCGCGCCGATGGAAGATCACTTCCTCGCCGGTCTGATCACCACCCTTGCGGCCCACTTGCGCGAAGAACGCCGAGAACCGGAAGTAATCCTGCTGGCTCCACTTCTCGTACGGATGATGATGGCACTGCGCGCATTGCAGGCGCATGCTCAGGAACATCTGCGCCGTGTCCTCCATCTGCGCCGTCTGTGTGCGCACTTGCCGATACCACCCCACCGCCGGATTCTGCGTGATTTCACCCGAGGCTGCCACGATGTCCCGCACGATGCGGTCATACGGCTTGTTCTCCTGCAAACTGTCTCGCAACCAGCCATGGAAGGCATACGTCGTCCGCTGCAACTGCGGCGTATCTCGCCTGTTCCGCAACATGGCCGCCCACTTGTTCGCGAAATAATCCGCGTACTCCGTGCTCGCCAGCAATTGATCCACCAGCTTGTCGCGTTTGTCCGCTGCCTTGTCCGTAACAAACTTCTCCGCTTCCTCCAAAGTCGGCAACCGCCCTGCGATATCCACACTCACGCGCCGGATGAACGTCGCATCATCGCACTGCTCGGAAGGCGGCATGCCCACCTGCTGCAGTTTGTTGAAGACCAGTTCATCGATGAAATTGCGCGGCTGCGGCAGATTCGTCACCGGCGCGCCCAAGGGCAGGGTCGCGCGGAATACCGCCACTTGCGATTGATAGCGGATCATCACCGCCACATCACCCGGCTGTTGCTGGAACGTGACCAGCCCCGATTCATCCGTCTTCGCCAGTTCCTTGTTGTTCGCCTCGAACACCGCACTGCGCGTCACGTCTTCGCGGGAACCATCCGTGTATTGCGCGATCACCCGCAACTGCTGCTCGCTGCCCGGCGGCAGGATGCGTTGCTTCGGTTGCACTTCCACACTGGCCACCGATGGCGCATTCGTTGCGCCCGCCGGCATGCCCTGCTTGATCCAGCGCACCAGCAATTGATAATCCGCCGAACCTTTCTCCAGCTTCTTACCGCCACCATGCGGCACTTCGCCGATCGCCTTTAGCAACAACAAACTCTGCTCCGGTGCTGCCGGAAAAATGCGACGTGCCTTCGATTCCTTCACCAGATACTCGTAATCTTCCGATGGCTCAAACCCCAGCAACGATAGGCGAAAACCATTCTGCCCTCCCGATTTCCCATGGCACCCGCCACCATTGCAACCGGTCTTCGTGAAGATGGGCACGATCTGATTACCGAAATGGATGGGCTTATCTTCCTCGAAATGCTCCACTGTCACGTCAAGCTTCGCGGTCACGCCATTATGTCCCTTCGCCGTGATCGTCGCCGCACCATTCTTCAGCGGCACCAGCAAACCCGTCACATCCACCTGCACCACGTTCGCCGGGGAAATCTTATACGTGACCTGCCGCGTGAAATCCGCCTCCGTCCCGTTCGCCAGTTTGCCCGTAACCAGCAATTGCCGCCGATCTCCCGAACCTTGCAAAACCATCGGCTTGCCTGCGACCACACTTTCACTCGCCGCCGTGAACGATATCGCCACCGCCTTCGCGCCCGTCTTTTCTTTATCCTTGTTCACAGCCGCACTCGCACTCAGCACCGCGGCGAGCGTCAACGAACATGTTAGTAAAAGCAGTCGCATGATCGTTTATTAACCTACCAGTTCTTTCAGCGGTTGCCACCCGTCCACGAGATATTGTGGCCGCCCGGAAAGGTCCGGCAACGTAACCTTGTTGGCATCAATACCTAGCCCATGATACAGCGTGGAAAAAACTTCACCGAAGTGCACTCCGCGATCCGCGATGGCCCCGCCCAGACGGTCCGTCGCCCCGATAACCTGACCCGTTTTCATCCCGCCCCCGGCGAGCAATGCACAGCCCACCTGCGGCCAATGATCGCGCCCACCATCCTTGTTGATCAAAGGCGTGCGGCCAAATTCACCCCACGCGACCACCGCCACATCCTTGTCCAGACCTCGTTCGTGCAGATCTTCCACCAAGGCCGCGATGGCCTGATCAAACCACGGCAGATGCGTGAGCAATTCGCTGTGATTGGAAGAATGAAAATCCCAGCGCCCGAAATTTAACGTCACACAGCGCGCGCCCGCTTCCACCAACCGCCGTGCGAGGAGAAAATGCTCCAGGTTACGCGGCGCTCCATCACCATAATTATTTTTATCACCCTTGCCGTAACGCTCGCGCACTTTCGCCGGTTCCTTGTCGAGATTCAGCGCGTCCACCAATTTGCTGGAGGTCAGCACGCCGAACGCCTGTTGATTGAAGGCATCCATGCCCTCCACCATGCCACTGCTGTCCAGATCGCGACGGAACTTGTCGAAGCCCGTGAGCAACGTCTTCCGGTCATTCAATCGGTCCACCGTGATCTCGTTCAACGTCAGGTCCTGCATGCCCGGACCGTTCGGACGAAACGCCCCATGAGCCGTCCCGATGAAACCCGGATGCCCCGGCGATCCATACGGCGGATGTCCCGCACGCGGAGCCAATCCCACAAATGGCGCAATCGCCGGATTCACCGGTCCTTCAAGCTTGGAAAGCACCGCTCCCATCGAAGGCCAACCGCCCGGCGGCTGATTCGCCACCGTGCGTCCCGTATAGCAGATGAAAGAATCGTGATCTCCGCTGGGCGAGCCATACATGCTGCGGATGGGCACCAGCTTGTCCATGATCTTCGCGCACTGCGGCATGTGCTCGGAGATCTGGATGCCCGGAACCTTCGTGGAGATCGGCTTGAACGGCCCGCGATATTCCAGCGGCGCGTCCATCTTGAGGTCGAAGAGATCCTGATGCGGCGGCGCGCCCGCCATGTAGATCATGATGACCGCCTTGTGCGACTTCTTGATGCCACTCAGCGCCTCCGCCTGGAGCAATTGCGGTAACGCCAGACCGCCCATGCCCAACGCCCCAATCCGCAAGAAATCCCGCCGGGATACACCGTCACAGAACCGGCCGCGTTGATTTCCGAGGATTTTTAGCATGCGTTATGCGATGAGTTCCTTCATCGGCTCGCTGCCCGGTTCCACGATGTATTGCGGACGACCCGTCAGGTCGTTCACCGTGGCCGTGTTCACATCGATGCCGATATTGCTGTAAAGCGTTGAGAAAACTTCGCTGTAGGTCACGGGCCGTTCCACCGCCTCACCACCCAAGCGATCCGTCGCGCCGATGACCTGTCCATGCTTCATGCCGCCACCAGCGAGCAATGCGCACGAAACGTTCGGCCAATGATCCCGTCCTGCGTCTTTGTTGATAGTCGGTGTGCGGCCAAACTCACCCCACACCACAACCGACACATCATTCGCCAAACCGCGCTCGTGCAAGTCTTGGATCAATGCCGTCACCCCGCGATCCAACAACGGCAGGTCATTCTTGCAGTTCGTGAAATTGTTCCCGTGATAATCCCAGAAGCCAAAGGCCACCGTCACCACGCGTGCCCCTGCTTCCACCAACCGTCGCGCGATGAGAAATTGTTCTGTCTGCATCGGCGCCGCGTCACCTCGCACGCGCTTGTCGCCCACGCCGTAACGCGCCACCAGCTTCGGATCTTCCTTCTGATAATCCAACGCTTCGGAAAGCTTGCTGGATGTCAGCATGCCGAACGCCTGTTGCGTGAAAGCATCCACGCCTTCCATCAAACCGCTCGAATCCACATCGCGACGGAACTTGTCAAAACCCGTCAGCAACGCGCGTCGGTCGGAGAGGCGATCCGTCGTCACGCCGTTCAATACCATGTCCGCCTTGCCATCGCCTTCGGGACGGAACGATTGATGCGGCACCCCAAGGTAACCCGGCGTAGCCATGTTATACGGCCGATGCTGCATGCGGTTCTCCAACCCCACAAAAGGCGGTACCGCCGGATTCACCGGCCCTTGAAGCTTCGAGATGATTGAGCCAAACGTCGGCCAGCCACCCGCTGGTTGATTGCGTTGGGAACGACCCGTGAAGCATTGAAAATTATCATGACCGCCTTCCGAACCCACCATGCTGCGGATGATCGACATCTTGTCCATCATGGCCGCCATCTTCGGCAGATGCTCGCAGATCTGGATGCCCGGCACCTTCGTAGAGATAGGCTGAAACTCGCCCCGGATTTCCTTGGGCGCATCCATCTTCAGATCAAACATATCCTGATGCGGCGGTCCGCCCGGCAGGTAGATCATGATGATGGATTTCTGCGTGGATTTCCGTCCCGATTGCGACTCCGCCTGGAGGAGTTGCGGCAACGCCAACCCACCCAGCCCTAACGCCCCGATCCGCAAGAAGTTACGACGCGACACACCGTCGCAGAACTGGCTTTTATTTCCGTTGATGGTCAACATATCTGGCTGGTCAGGGTTAGACGCCAGATAGGAAGGTAAATTCGTACTATTTTCAAGGCTGTTTATACCAGCTCTTTGAGCGGCTGAACCCCTTGATCCACAAGATATTGCGGCCGACCAGTAAGGTCATTAACTGTGACCCGGTTCACATCGATCCCCAGATTGTTATAAAGCGTGGCAAAAACCTCCCCATAAGTCACCGGTCGCTCAATCGCTTCCCCGCCCAACCGGTCCGTCGCCCCGATGACCTGCCCACCGTTCATGCCACCGCCGGAAAGCAAGGCGCAGGAAACCCTCGGCCAATGGTCCCGCCCACCGTCCTTGTTGATAGTTGGCGTGCGCCCAAATTCGCCCCAAACCACCACCGAAACGTCCTTATCCATCCCCCGCTGATGCAAATCCTCGATCAAGGCGCTTAGCCCTTGGTCTAAAAGCGGCAAGTCCTGTCGCAATGCGCCAAAATTGTCCGCATGATGATCCCACCGGCTGAAAGCCAGAGTCACACAGCGCGATCCTGCTTCTACCAAACGCCGCGCCATCAGAAATTGCTCCATCAGTTTCGGCCCACCATCGTCACGGTTGTTGGGATCACCCTTCCCGTAACGCTCGCGCACCTTCGCGTTTTCTTTGTCCAGATTCAGCGCATCTACCAGCTTGCTGGAGGTCAGAATGCCAAATGCCTGCTGCGTGTAGGCGTCCATCCCGTCCATCATGCCACTGGCATCCACCTCGCGCCGGAATTTATCAAAACCCGCGAGCAAAGTGCGCCGGTCGGATAACCGTTCCGGTGAAACACCTTGCAACACCATGTCTGCTTTGCCACCGCCCTTGTTCGGTTGAAACGGCGCATGCGCTACTCCGAGAAATCCTGGCTGCCCATTGTCGCTCCACTCAGCATGCCCCATCTTCGGCGCCAATCCCACGAAGGGCGGCACTGATGGATTCGAGGCTCCTTCCAGTTTGGAGAGCACCGAACCCATGCTCGGCCAACCGCCTTGCGGTTGCCCGCGCGTAAGCCTGCCCGTCAGACATTGAAAAGCATCATGCCGATCTTCAGCACCCACCATGGAGCGGATCAGCGCGCACTTGTTCATCACCTTGGCCATCTTCGGCAAATGTTCGCAGATCTGAACACCGGGCGCAGATGTGCTGATCGGTGTGAATTGCCCCCGCACTTCCCGCGGCGCATCCATCTTCAGATCGAACATATCCTGATGCGGGGGCCCCCCCGGCAAAAAGACCATGATGACCGCTTTTTGCGATTTGCCGATGCCGCTTAGCGCTTCCGCTTGCAGCAACTGCGGCAGACTCAACGCACCAAAACCAAGCGCCCCGAGCCGCAAAAAATCGCGGCGCGAAACTCCGTCACAATGCTCAAACTTACGTCCTCGAATAGATAGCATAACGGCAATGCTTCCTTTTGGAACCGGTCGGTTAAAACCAGTAGTGGGGTTATGCTATTCACCGTCCTCCTCTGGCTGAAAAGTGTCAAGCGGGGAGTACTGAAAATTTCTGGCTGATGACAATCATACCGTCAAAAGGCCAGCATTGAGAGCGGGAGAACGGTTCGCTTGAGATTGCAACTTTCACCTCGCACACTTTCCTGACTTTGTTAGAAATCCTTCATGTCCGATGGAACTCCAGAATTCATCGACCCTGTCGAAGATTGTCCGTGGCGTTCGCCACGTAAGATCCTGGCCCGCTTGGGTTACACGCCCCTATCGCCGCAAGAACTGGACGATCGGCAGTTGTCCGGCCGCCTCTGGGAACTGCTCTACGCAGCCGCCACGCGGCGGTTCTTCTTTTGCAGCTCGAATCACCTTTCTGACCGTGCGTTTTACCAGTTGCTCTGGGAAGAGTGGCTGGATGAACCCACCGCCGACATCCCGTTAGAAGCGGAAACCAACACTACCCTGATTATCTCCGAATTCGACGCTGCCGGAATGACGTCGGAAGAAATCTGGCTGCGTTACTATGCTGATAAAGCCGATCACGATCTTTGGCATTCCACCGACCCGGACTTTGTTTTTCCGCCGCACGAAGACCCGCCTCATGATCGTGACCGTTTTCTGCCAACACCTCCCATCCCCCTCGACGCTCACTCCGGCTGGCTGCCCGGTGACGAAGATCCTGAGGAAGAGACTGAATCCGATCCATTAGGACTCAATGAAGTTGACCGTGAAATCGCCGCGGCCAAAAACGAGTCGTCGGCAGATATTGCTCCTTTTGATTCTCCCGATCCCGCTCTGGAAGCTCAGCTTCAGGCCGCTGAACCGGAACACTGGACACCTCCAGCACAACAACTCGCTGCCCAGAATATCCCGCTATTGCCGCCGTCAGAAATCACGGATGAAATGCTTGTGCCCACGCTCTGGGAGTTGCTTCACAATCTCGCCTTGCGCGGTTTTTACGTATTGCACACCGACCACTTGAGCGATCTCGAACTCTACGAAGAACTATGGGAACACGGCTTGCGCGATCCAGCGTACCTGCCCGGACGCAATCCTCGTGGCGGATGGTTCCATGATATACTGGGTAGTTGGGGACACGAAGAAAACCAGCTCTGGCTGCGCTATTACGCCAGCGATGAAGAACGGGCCAAACACGCTAAAGACTGGCCGAAAGATACCATCCCACCCAGAGAAAAACCCGTCTCCAACCGCGATTGGCGTCTGCCCAAGGGACCGTTTTAAGGCACATAACCGTCGCTCGCAGTGAAATGATGCCTCGGAGAGAAGCTCACCTCCCGAACCCGCAATCTAAGTCCCAAGTAAACTACCGCGAACCTTCCGAGAGCATCTCCATCAGGCGTGGAATGATCTTCGCTGCGAACAACGCATGACCGCGATCATTGGGATGAAGCCCGCCCATAACGCTGTTCTTCACCGCCAGCCCTCGCGCTGCTTCCGGGCCGAGGTCGATGATATAAACTGACTTGTCACCTGCGTGGTTCTTACGATGAATCGCCACCGCATCCTTTAGTTCGGCCACGTAGTATTGGCCGAAAGGAATGATCACCACGATCTTCGCCTTGGGCGCGCTTTTGCGCAGCACCGCCAAGCTCTGGACCATGCTGGCTTTGGTATCGCTGGGGTTTGATTTATGGATGGCCTCGTTGGTCCCGTAATTGATCGTGATCAGCGTCGGCTCTTCGCCAGACTGACCGTAGCCGCTGATGCGTCCTTTGGCATCGAGCAGCGAGTGATTGTTGCCATCGATCTTGTTCCAGCGGCTCAGTGCGTCGGTATGAACTCCACCGGTGCCGTTCACAGAATTCGTGATCGCATAGAGTCCCGGGACATCACCCGGCGGCGTATCACCGCGATGAATCCAACCGCTCCACCCGCAGGCACTGACGCAATACTCGAAGCCCTGCGTCTGCAACGCCTGTCCCACCAGATGCGAATACACCGCAAGCTCAGTGGTGCCGATGCCTTCGGTGATGCTGTCCCCTATGATCCACGCCCATTTCTTCGCGGGCGCGGCGGCAACAGGCTTGCTGTCGGCATCGACTTGAAGTCCCGTGACGCGCAGAACATTAAGCGGACTCTTCCCTTCGCTGCCCCAGCGTTCCAACTGTTGTGATTGCTGCAGAAAGACCGTCAACTCATGTCGTCCGATCGTCGGGATATCCTCGATGACGATCTCATTGGTACAATTGACTTTGGTCTTCCACACACCGTCGATGCAGTAGGCGATCTGCGGGACTTTGAAGCCTTGGGGATAAGTCGAGATATCGAGCAGCAGCTTAGCGGTGGGTTTGGCGGCCGAGGTTTCCCAAGTCACACGAAAGTAAGCTCCGGGGTTCCAGGTCTGTCGAAACACATTGCCAACGCGTCCCTCGTCACCTGTCCAGTTTCCCGGTGAGAAAACCATGGCCGGTGATTGCACCGGAATCGTGACCGGCTCCGCCGCCTGCAAGGTGACCTGCACAGCCAGAGTAAGCAGCGCTATGAACGTGAGTGTGAATCTCATATCAACTTCTGGAAATTGTTAAGGCTGGAACTGGACGGCGGTGGTGACCATCGCGCCTCGTTCATCGATGAGGGAAAGATACCAGGTGTTGGCGTCGGCGGGGGGACGAGGCGCAGTCACCGTCTGTTTTTCGAACTGCGCGGGCAAGCTCTTCCACTCGCGTTTCGAACGGAGCCCGGTATCGGTCGTGTAATGCAACGTCGCTGACTTCAACGCGACGGCGCTGGTGTAGGGCAGGCGCACTTGATCGCCTTCGATCGCCAGCTTGCCGGGCACGGGCAGCGGCTGCCCATCGCGACAGAATGAATCGATGAAGAGGCCGATCTCTTTGGACGCCCAGCCGGAGGGATGTCCATGAGGCATCTTGACCTCGATCCGCATTTGCTTCCGTCCGGGAACGACGTCGAAGCTCTTCTGATAACTATCGAGCGGGTAGTGAACGTCACTGGTGCCGTTCACGAACAGGATCGGCACACGACAACGCGGCAACAGGCTCGAAGGATCATAGGCTTTGACCCACTCGTCCCGGCGGTCACCGAGTTTGTCGATCGATGGCTTCTGCACCGACTCGCCTTCATGGAGAAAACCACAGCCGTACACGGGCACCGCGGCCTTGAACCGGTCATCGAGCGATGCGACGAGGCAGGTCGTGTAACCACCCCAACTGATTCCGGTGACCGCCGTATGCTCAGCATCCACTTCCGGGAACGACCGCAGCAGTGAATGCGCCCGGATGACACTCGCGGCGGCGTGGAAAGGCCAGTCATCACTGACATCGCCGCCGATGCTGTCGAACTTCTGGGGATGGCCGTGGTCAGGTCCGCCGTTAGGAAGACGCGTGCGCAGTTTGGAATCCGACTGATGACCGACTGGTGCGCCGGTCTTCGCATCGTAAACGGGATCGGGCGGACGCGATCCGGCCAGATCCATCGCGATGGCCGCATAGCCCCGCTTGGCCCACAGCCAGGCCCAATCCGCAAACGCCGTCCCGCCACCACCATGGATCAGCACCACGGCCGGGAATTTCGTTCCCGTCTTCACCTCCGCACCCAACGTCGCCGGGGACGCATAAAACGCGAACACCTCGGTGCTGTTTCCTTGGAACTTCTCACCGGTATAGACCAACGACTGCACGGCCCCGGTCCGGTTGATCCAGCGCATCTCCGGTGTTTTCTTCAACTCGGTGAGATTCCACGCGCCGACTTGTTCCGCTGCCACGCCGTGAGGCGCGAGGCCGGTCCAGCACAAGAGACAGAACAGAACCGCATGAGGCGCTATTTTCATGAGCTTTAAATCGAGGCCAAGCCATCACTGATAAAATACAGGACGGATGGGCGACAGGTGTTATCGGCAATGAATGCCTGATTCACTCGCCAATGTGAAGTGGAATGTAAATCACGAAGGCCGCCCCGATGCTTGCGTTCGCCTTCCGTCAAACAATCAGCCTGCCGTCCTCTTCAACAGAGTGCGGCAGGCTGATGTTGTTTTAGAATTGTCAGGTCTTACGCGAGGTCGAAGCGATCCAGGTTCATCACCTTGGCCCACGCTGCGACGAAGTCGTTCACAAACTTCTTCTCCGCATCCGCGCAGGCATAGACTTCCGCCAGAGCCCGCAGGCGCGAGTCCGAACCGAAGACGAGGTCCACACGTGTGCCACTCCACTTGGTCTTGCCCGTTTCGCGATCGCGTCCATCGAACACCTCCGCATCCGAGGAGACCGGTTTCCACTCCGTGTTCATGTCGAGCAGGTTCACGAAGAAGTCATTGGTCAGGGCCTCTGGACGTTTCGTGAAAACACCATAGGGCGTGTTTCCCGCGTTAGTCTTCAGCACGCGCAGGCCGCCGATGAGCACCGTTAATTCAGGTGCGGTCAGGGTTAACAATTGCGCCTTATCGACCAGCAGCGCTTCCGCCGGCACGCTGTATTTGCGCTTGAGATGATTGCGGAAACCATCGGCGATCGGCTCCAGCACCGCGAAGGATTCGACATCCGTCTGCTCTTGCGAAGCATCCATGCGCCCGGCTGTGAAGGGAACAGTGACGTTGTGACCGGCATTCTTCGCCGCTTGCTCCACCCCAGCGCAACCGCCCAACACAATCAGGTCTGCCAGCGAGACTTTCTTGCCGCCAGATTGCGTGCTGTTGAACGCGCTCTGGATACCTTCCAAGACCTTGAGCACTTTGGTCAATTGAGCCGGCTGATTGACTGCCCAATCTTTCTGCGGTGCCAAGCGAAGACGCGCACCATTCGCACCACCGCGCTTATCCGAGCCGCGGAACGTGGATGCCGAGGCCCATGCGGTAGAAACCAGTTCCGAGACGGACAGACCAGCGGCCAAGATTTTGCCCTTCAAAGCGGCGACATCCTGCGCATCAATCAAGGGGTGATTCACGGCCGGAATCGGATCCTGCCAGATGAGCTCTTCCTTCGGCACCTCTGCACCGAGATAACGTGCACGCGGTCCCATATCACGGTGCGTCAGCTTGAACCACGCGCGGGCGAATGCATCGGCGAACTGGTCGGGATTCTCCAGAAAACGGCGTGAAATCTTTTCGTAAGCCGGGTCCATCCGCAGAGCGAGATCCGTCGTCAGCATGGACGGCGCGATCCTCTTCGATTCGTCGTGCGCATGCGGCACCTTGCCATTACCCGCGCCATTCTTCGGTGTCCACTGTTGCGCGCCGGCAGGACTCTTCGTGAGCTCCCATTCGTAGCCGAACAGGTTCTCGAAGAAATTGTTGCTCCACTTGGTCGGGGTCGTCGTCCAAGTGACTTCCAGACCGCTGGTGATGGTATCGCCGCCTTTGCCCGTGCCGTAGCTGTTGCTCCAGCCGAAGCCCTGCTGACTGAGACAGGCAGCTTCCGGCTCCGGTCCTACATTTGATGCCGGGGCAGCACCGTGGGTCTTGCCGAAGCTATGTCCACCAGCGATAAGCGCAACGGTTTCTTCATCATTCATCGCCATGCGACCAAACGTATCGCGAATATCACGCGCCGCCGCGATGGGGTCAGGATTGCCATCCGGCCCTTCGGGGTTCACATAGATCAAACCCATCTGCACCGCTGCGAGCGGATTCTCCAAGTTGCGCCCGTGAATCTTTCCATCCGCATCATCTTCAGAGACGAGCACACCATGTTCTTTCTCCACGCCTTCAGAACCGTGAGCATAGCGGATGTCGCCGCCCAGCCACTTGACCTCCCGGCCCCAATAGACGTCCATATCCGGCTCCCAAGTATCCGCCCGTCCACCAGCGAATCCGAAAGTCTTGAAGCCCATCGTTTCGAGCGCCACGTTACCCGTGAGAATCATCAAGTCGGCCCAGGAAATCTTCCGGCCATACTTCTGTTTGATCGGCCAGAGAAGGCGGCGCGCCTTGTCCAAGCTGACGTTATCCGGCCAGCTATTGAGCGGGGCGAAGCGTTGTTGGCCTCGGCCACCACCACCACGACCGTCACCCGTGCGATAAGTCCCCGCGCTGTGCCAGGCCATGCGGATGAACAACGGGCCGTAGTGACCGAAATCCGCCGGCCACCAGTCCTGCGAATCCGTCATCAGCGCCGCGAGATCTTTCTTCAACGCCGCCAGGTCGAGGCTCTTGAATTCTTTCGCGTAATCGAAATCCAAGCCCATGGGATCGGACTTCGTGGAATGCTGGTTCAGCAAGTCCACCCTCAACTGGTTAGGCCACCAATCGCGATTAGACGTGCCGCCACCGGCAGTGGCGTGAGTGAACGGGCATTTGGCTTCGGTTGATGACATGTGCTTTTCCTTCTGTCGGTTGAATTAAAAATTCTACGCAACGGACAATATGCGTTTGTATTACGGCCATCAAACCACTTCGGAACCGATAGTTGAAATACTTGTTTCCTTGGCTAGCCATAGGCGATACCTATTAAATGATAAGATGAATCTGCGTTTGTTTTTTAATTTTCGAGGGAATTCACTACACAGCGACAGATTGAAGAGATGGAGCGGGTGAAGGGAATCGAATCAACAATTCCTCTTCGTGAACTTTCGCGATACAGCGTGTTATGGAAGCCGGTGTTTAAGCGTATCATGCAAATTCACGCATCATCATGAAATTTTCTCGTCACTATTTGTCACTACTCAAAAGCCCATTGATCAAACACCTCAGGCCCTTGTTCCCATGCTAATTTACCGGTCTCACCAGGGTTGTTCGCATCGAATCGTCCACCAAGAATCACTATGCAAAAAAAGTGATCGTTGTCCCCTTATCAAAACTTCTCAAGATGGTGTAGGAGTAAAAACTTTGACGCGGCGATTGGTCGAAAATGCGTCCTGACGGCCAGCAGGACGTACTGAAACCAGCGCCAGCGGGAACGGGTGCGAATCAGATCGGCGTGCGGCCGAAGGCCGGGGGCGTCATCTTGTGGACGGAGTAGACGATGATGGCCGGGGCGGCGCATTTGCGCACCGCCTGTTTGAGGAAGCCCCGCCGGCTGCTCAAGTCCGCCGCGTTCAGCGGTTTCTGCCCGCCCGCC
>CALRJY020000048.1:0-43997 GCA_943367715.1 Chitinophaga pinensis
ATCACCCTGACCCCGGGCCAGACCACGGCCTTCACGACCACCTTCACCTCCCCGGCTGATGCCTGCTCCGTAAGCAGCACGGTCACCGGCACGGGCGTTGACAACTGCGCGGGCAATCCGGTGTCCAACTCCGCTTCCGCCACTTGCACACTGCTCACCACTCCCGGCCTGGTTCTGACCCAGACCTGCCCCGTTGGTTCCGTGGTGCCCGGCCAGCTCCTGACCTACACCGGCACCATCCGCAACTCGGGTAACATCACGCTGACCAACATCGTCGTGCTGAACAACCTCAGCGGTGCCACCCCGGTGTTCACGGCCACCACGCTCGCTCCGGGCGTAACCGCCTCCTACTCCGGCTCCTACCTGGCCCCGACGAACTGCTCCTCGGCGAGCACGTCGACTGGCACGGGCCGCAGCATCTGCGGTATCGCCACCTCCGGTTCCATCTCCAGCACCTGCACGATCCTCACGGCTCCGGCCATCGTGGTGACGGCCAACTGCCCAGCCACAACCATCCTGCCCGGCAGTTCGTTCGTCTATAGCGGCACAGTCCGCAACTCCGGCAACATCACGCTGAACAACATCGTGGTGACCAGTGACCGTCCGGCGGCCAACACCACGGTCTTCACGGTGGCCTCCCTGGCTCCCGGAGCCACCGCCAACTTCACCAGCACGGTGACGGTTCCGGCCAATGCCTGCGCGGTCTCGACAACCTTCAGTGGTCGCGGTGCTGACAGTTGCACATTGAACTCCGTCACCAACACGGTGATCACGACCTGTAACGTCACGACGGCTCCGGCCATCGCCGTCACCCTGGTCTGCCCGGTTGCTCCTACTACTACGGGTGGTTCGATCACCTACACCGGCACAGTCCGCAACTCGGGCAACGTCACCCTGAACAATGTGTTCGTGGTGAACAACCAGCCCACGGCCAACACCCCGGTCATCGGTCCGATCACCCTGACCCCCGGCCAGACCACGGCCTTCACGACCACCTTCACCTCCCCGGCTGATGCCTGCTCCGTAAGCAGCACGGTCACCGGCACGGGTAACGACAGTTGCACGGGCAACCCGGTATCCAACAACGCCTCGGCCACTTGCACATTGCTGACGACTCCTGGTCTGGTGATGACGCAGACCTGCCCGGTCGCACCGGCTGTTCCCGGCCAGCTCCTGACCTATACAGGCACCATCCGCAACTCGGGTAACATCACGCTGACCAACATCGTCGTGCTGAACAACCTCAGCGGTGCCACCCCGGTGTTCACGGCCACCACGCTCGCTCCGGGCGTAACCGCCTCCTACTCCGGCTCCTACCTGACGCCGACGAACTGCACCACGGTCAGCACCACCACCGGCACTGCCCGCAGTATCTGCGGTGTAGCCGTCAGCGCCACCGCGAATGCTACCTGCCCCATCCTGACCACGCCCCGTATAGTTGTGACCCAGATCTGCCCGATCACTCCGATTGTGCAGGGCGGCATCCTCACCTACAGCGGCACGGTCAGTAATGCCGGCAACATCACGTTGAACAACATCATCGTCACCAGTGACCGTCCGGCGGCCAATACGGTGATCTTCACCCGCGTAAGCCTCTTGCCCGGCGCTACGGCCAGTTTCTCCGGCAGCTATCAGGTGCCTACGAACTGCTGTGTGGTTTCGAGCACGATCAAAGGCAGCGGCCAAGGCTGCCTAGGAGAGACCGTCACGGATACCGCTACGCGCACTTGCACAGTTCTCACCACTCCAGCGATTGTGGTCACCAAGGTTTGTGTGCCGGGTGCTCTTCGTCCGGGCGACCTCCTGACCTACAGCGGCACCGTCCGCAACTCGGGTAACATCACGCTCATCAACGTGACCGTGGTGAACAACTACCCGGTCAGCAATACGCCGGTCATCGGCCCGATCACGCTGGCTCCGGGTGAATCCGCTCCTTACACCGTCTCCTACATCGTTCCCGTGGACTTCTGCGGAACTGACACGGTGACGGCCAGCGGCCTGGACGTCTGCACCTTCGCTCCGGTGGCGAACAGCGTCACCTCGACCTGTCCGGTGACCTTGAGTCCCCGCATCGTAGTGACCAAGAACTGCCCGCCGTCGCCTACTCAGCGTGGTGGTCTGTTCGTCTTCACCGGCACGGTCAGCAACACGGGTGATGTCACGTTGAACAACGTCTATGTCACGAACAACAAGCCGACGAACAACGCTCCGGTCATCGGACCGATCACGCTGGCACCGGGTCAAACGGTTAACTTCTCCGGAAGTTACATCGCCCCGTCTTGCTGCTGCTTCATGATCGATACACTGACCGCCCGCGGTCAGGACCGTTGCGCCGGCAGCAATGTGACATCTACGGCCACCGCCGTCTGTCCGTTGCTCTCCAACCCGGGCCTGGCTCTGGTCCAGACCTGCCCGCCGGTGCCGAGCGCCATGGGAAGCGTGTTCAACTACAGTGGTTATGTCACCAACACTGGTGACGTGGTCCTGACGAATGTGTTCGTGTTCGGTCCGCAAGGAAGCAGCACCGTGGTGCTGGGTCCGATCGAACTGGCCCCGGGTGAATCCGAATTCTACTTCGGTTCCTACACCATTCCGCAGAACACCTGCTCGGCTACGGTCACGACCAGCGGTCGCGATACTTGCGGCGGCAATCTGGTCACCAACAGTGTCAGTTGCCCCGTCGCCACCACGCCGGTCATCCTCATCACTCAGACCTGCCCTCCTGGTCCAGTCACGAACGGCAGCAATGTGGCTTACACCGGCACGGTGCGGAACATCGGCAATATCACGTTGACGAATGTGTTCGTGTTCGGCAGCCAGCCGAATGCGGCGATCATGGGGCCGATCACGCTCATCCCGGGCGCCTTCGCTCCGTTCTCCGGCAACTACACCGCCACGGGCGGCTCCAACCCGACGACCAACTCCTCGACTGGTGTGGTTAGCTACACGCCGACCAACACGGTGAGGACCACGGGCATGGACATCTGCCAGGCCCGCACGGTCACTGCCGCCGCCGACTGCCAAGGCCCGGTTGCTTCCACATCCTCGCCCTCGATTGTCACGGGTCCCGCGACAGGCGATGGAGAGTTCACCCTCTCCTTCCCGACTACCAACGGCGAAACCTACACGATCCAATACAAGAACGCCTTGGGCGATTCGACCTGGACCGACCTGCAAACCGTCACCGGAACAGGTGGGGTGATCCAAATCATCGATGAGGATTCCCAAGTGCAACCGTCACGGTTCTACCGGGTCATCCTCGCGCAGTGATAAATACGGACCTGATCTGAACATCCCAGCCGGAGGAACAGTTCCTCCGGCTGGATTTTTGAAAAATTTAAATTAACAGCTTATGAAAAACACTACGACACTACTGACCGGGATACTTTGGATGGGAGCCCTGTGCTTCGCCGCCCAAGGAGCCGGGACACCTAAAATCCAGTTCGAAAAGATGACCATCGACTTCGGCAAGATCTCGCAGGTCGACACGGTTACGGGCGTCTTCAAATACAAGAACACCGGCGACGGTGTGCTCAAAATAGAAGCACCCAAGCCTTCCTGCGGTTGCACGTTGGCGGAATTGAAACCGGATACGCTGAATCCCGGTGAAACCGGCGAACTGCCTTTCACGATGCATCTGGGCCAGGCGAAGGCGATCTTCGACAAGCACATCGCCGTAAAGTCAAACGATCCGACCACACCGGAAGTCACGCTCAGCATCAAGGCCGACTACACCCCACTCTACGAAATCAATCCGCTGACACTCGCGCCCAAGCTGGCGTTCGGAGTCAATGATACCGCCCAATTCACCACCCTGACACGGCATGATGGCAAACCGCTACGGGTCGCGAAATTGGAGGTCTCCCAGCCGTGGATCAAAGCAACGGTGGAACCGGAAGCCAAAAAGAACGCGTCGAGCGCCAACATACGTGTCGCCATCCAGCGGGAAGGCGCACCGCGCCGATTCAACGAATACGTCCACGTCTATGCGGAAGGACAGACGAACAAGCCGGTGGCCAGCATCTACGTCTATGGCCAGATCATGGGCGAGATCGCGGTGACTCCCGAGGCGCTCTACTGGAGCATCACGGACGCGCCCACAGGCAAGGAAGCACTTCCAGAAGCAACGGTGGTACGCCGCGTGACCATCCGTTCGGCTGATGGCAAAGCCTTGGCCTTGAAGAATCCGGAGAGCTCGATGAAGGGGCTCAAAGTTGAACTGGTGAAGAAAGACAAGGGCATGGTCTATGAATTGATCGCCCGTTTGGATGAGGTTCCTGCCGCCACTGTCAGCGGCAGCATATCATTTGAGACCTCGGTGGCATCAGAGCCCAAGATGACGGTGCCTTTCGTCATCAATGTGTTCAAGCCGTGAACGATTGTCAGGCAGAAGCTGCATGAAGAAGACCTTGCTACAGGCGTTGCTGCTGGTTTTGCTGGGGATCGGAGCCGGACTCGGGGCGAATCAAATCTCGCCCCGGGGCCTGCCCCTGATCACCCCGGCAAAGCCGGTGGCGGCACCCAGTGAATTCATCGCACTGGAGCAGGCCAAACTCCTGTGGCAGAGCGGTACTGCCTTGTTCTTGGATGCACGCGAACCGGCGGATTATGCGCGCGGTCATATCGGCAACGCGCTCAATCTTCCCGCCCAATCTTTCACCCAACACTTCGGCGAGGTGGCACCCATGCTGGCTCCGGAATCGGAACTCATCCTCTATTGTGACGGCAAGGAATGCGATCTCAGCCACCGGCTGGCCGCTACTCTCCGTCAGCAAGGTTATACCAATATTCACATCCTGTTCAACGGGTGGACGGTATGGCGACAGGCCGGACTGCCGACAGCACCAGGAGGGCAGAAGTGAAAACACTTCAAAACGGTCACAATCATCATCTTTGCTGGTCTAACGAAAAAAGAGCACCCGTTCGCCCGGACTTGAACACCACCCGGCGCATCAACTGGTTGCTGCGTTTGGCCGTGGGCGGGGCTTTTTTGCTGGCGGGCGCGCTCAAGATCGCTGACCCGGCGAAGTTCGCCGTGGATGTGGGCAACTATCGTTTACTACCGCATGAACTAAACAACTTGGTGGCGATCCTGATTCCCTGGATTGAGGTGGTGGCTGGCGTATTCGTGCTGGCTGGGATCTGGCTGCGGGCCGCCGCGCTGGTCATCACCAGCCTCACCGTGATGTTCTTTTTCGTCATCCTTTCCGCACTCGCACGCGGGTTGAACATGGATTGCGGCTGTTTCGGGACGGTGGGTGGCCAGCATGTGGGACTGGTCAATCTGGCGATCGATTCCACATTATTTTTCCTCGCGGCAAACTTGATTATCCGGTCCCCCGCTTGCCCGCAGGATACTCTCTTCAGAGAAGCCGGTGAGCAGATTTCTGCATCACCAAATGAGGCTTCACCGAAGGCAAGTTCGGCAAGTTAACGCGTCACTTCAGTAGTGTGCGGTGATATTGCGTCAGTTGCTGAAAACAATCCCTGCGGCTGCCGAAAGGTGGCTGCAGGGCTTTTCTTTTCTGATTCCTTTGGGGCGATCCGGGGAAATTCGATTGGAACCGGTTGATGGAGAAATGGAGCCAGCTCTCGGGATTGAACCGAGGACCGACGGTTTACAAAACCGTTGCTCTACCACTGAGCTAAGCTGGCTTCCGCAGACTTGGCAACGTAACGACGCCCCCTTTCCTCCTGCAAGCGAAAACCTATGTTCCCCGCCCCGAGGAAAAGGGCTCGCCTTGGCCAAAGGCGTTGGTTAGCTTGGTTCCGTCACGCCTGCCATCCGGTCCGGCAGGCACTGCTTAAAAGGCTGCAACAACATCTCTGACTTATGGGTGATCTAGCTGATCGTTTGGCCAAGATTTACGAGGCGCATCGCCAGAAGATTGACAAGGTGGAGCGGGAAACAGCCGCCGCCGTGGTCGATGTGGTCGCCGAACTGGAACGCCGCATGGCCGGCACGGCCACGGGTGAACGCAAGCTGCCTTTCGGTCAGCCTCCGGCAACCGCTGCCGCGGTCCTGCAACCGGAAGTGATCAAACCTTTGACCCAGCTCGAAACCGCCGCTGGTTCCCGCATCGCCCTGATCAAGGCGGACATCACACGCCTCGCGGTCGATGCCATCGTGAACCCGGCCAGCCGCACCCTCGAAGGTGGCGGTGGTCTGGAAGGCCGTATTTTTGCCGCAGGCGGCCAGGACCTGATCGAGGAGTGCCATGGCCTCGGCGGTGTGGAACGTGGTGAGGCCAAGATCACACCCGGACACAAGCTCCTCTGCCGTTTCGTCATCCATACGGCCGGTCCCGTTTGGAAAGGCGGCGACCAGAATGAACCACAGATGCTGGCCTCCTGCTACCAGAACAGTCTGAAACTGGCGAAGGGTTATGGCTTGAAGAGTGTGGCCTTTCCCGCGATCAGTACCGGCAATTTCGGCTACCCTCTGGATCAAGCCACTCGCGTGGCCGTTCAGGAGATCGCCCGTTTCCTCATGGAAAACAAGGGCATCGAAGTCGTCTATCTCGTCGGCTTCGGCGATGACGCGGTGGACGCGTTCAAAAATGCCCTGCAGGAAATCACCGCCTAAACTAAAAGCGGTTCGCTAACATTTTGCCAAACAGCGCCGATAACTTCGGCGCTGTTTTTCATTTATGACGGCATTTGCGCTTGCCATGGCGGGCGATGTCGCGAGCATCTAGTCCTATGCAGGTTCAAGTTGCCGCCCTTTGTGATTCCGCCGCCGATTACGGTGGCAAGCTGTGTATGATCGGTGCCTTCGACACCATCGGTGTCCGCACTCTTCCCGCCACGCACCCTCACTGCTCCATCGCGTTGCGGATCGTGTTTCACGATCAAGACCAGGGCAAACATCAGCTCCGCGTGACGATGATCGACGAGGACGGGCGCAATCTGTTGCCACGCTTGGAACCAAATCTCGAGGTCCGTATGGCCGACAACCTGTTCTTCGCCACGGTGAACATGGTCTTCAACCTGCAAGGGTTGAAATTCGAGAAGGCCGGGCACTACTCCATCGATGTCAGTGTGGATGATAACATTGTGGCGCGTATTCCGCTCCAAATCGTGCAGATGGCACAGGGGCAAGGGCAGCAACCTCAGCAGTGATTTCGCTATCGAAACAAACCCCGCCATCACTGGCGGGGTTTTGTTTTTAGAGAGGTTCGGAGCGCCTAGCTCTTGGGCACCTTGTTGATCGTGCCATAGATCTCTTGGCGCACCAGTTCACCATCCGCAGAATCCAAGTTGTAACGGATGCGGTACTGCATCACGGGCTGCACGTTGGATATCTCGATGAAGACGGTCTTGTTACCGTTGGAGAGCTTGATGCCGTTGATCTTCACATCCTCGCCCTTGAACGTGCTCTGGCCTTTATCACCGAGCGTCTTGGTAGGATCGACCACCGAGTACATCTTGGAGCCGTAGTCCTGCGTCCAGCGGTAGTTCCACTGGTCCACCGCAAAGTTTTGCGGGTCTTTGGCCAACTCGGCATCGAGCGGATTGGTGAAGGTGAGTTCAATGCCGTTCGGTTTCACATGCAGTTCTTTGGGCATGTTCACCGGTTTGCCGGTGTAACGGACGCGATGGAACGCGCCTTCACGGGCGCCGCTGGATTGCCACACGCGCAGGCCAGCCATATAGAGCTGGCCATCGAACGGGCTGAAGTGGCCGCGCATGATGCCGGAATCGAAATTCAACGGGAACCGCACCGCCGCGCCCTGCATCTGGCCGTCCACCTCTTCATACATGACCTTGAAGAGAGAGCACTTGCCGTAAGAGGTGTGCAGCAGATCGCCACTGAACGGGCCCCACTTCTCGCTAGTCACCCAGGTTTGTCCGCCGGAGGAGTTATCCATCTGATGCGGCAGCCAGAAGAGCGGCTTGTCGTGATCCGTCGGGGCGGGAGAGCGATGAGCGGTGAACACATGGCCATAGAAGCCGCCCTCTTTTACCCAGTTCACCCGGCTGGCGGGCACCCAATTGCCTTCGTTGTCACTGGAGGTGAGCTGATTTTTTGGTCCCACGCCCAAGCCGTTCGGCGCGCGATGACCGGTGGCGACGATCTCCAATTTGGAGCCGTCCTTGCTCACGCGGTTCATCGTGCCATGATGCGGGATCTTGGCCGGGCCGAGATTGCCACCCTTGATGAAGTAGAAGTTACCGGCTGTGTCCGTCTCCAAGTTCAGGCAGAACTCATGGTAGTGAGACGTTATGCTGACGTCGTTGTTGAAGTTCTCGTAGTAATCCGCTTCGCCGTCTTTGTTGTAATCATGGAAACGGGTGATCTGGTCGCGGCCCAGCACATAGACCTGGTCCTTCACGATCTTGAGGCCAAGCGGCTGGAACAGGCCGGTGGCGTAACGCTTCCACGTGAGCTTGCTCAAGCTGGCATCAATTCCGGATACGATCCAGACATCACCGCTCACCGAGCAAAGAGCGACGCGGCCATCGCTGAAGAAATCGAAACCGCTGCATCGGATCCAAGACTTCCACGGGTTCTCTTCCGGGACCGTGATGGTATCCGTGATGTACGGACCTTCATCCTTGCCGAGCTTGCCTTGCGTGGTCACGGGGGTGGTCCAGCGCGCTGGACCCGCTTTGGTCAGGGCTTTGACATCCGCGAGCTTGCTGGCCGCTTGGACGGCTGCCTGTCCGGCCGGCACATTGGCAGCGAAGCCGACCCAGATCGCCACCTTGAAGTCCGCCGCCTTGCCCGCAGGCAGGCGCAGGAGCGCCCGGCCTTCCGGGGATTGCTCAAACTTGCCCGTCACATTGCCACTCAAGGCTGCGATGATGGTGGCTGAACCATCTTTAGTCGTGAGCGAGATCCGGTTCCCTTCCACTTTGGCGACGGTCTGGGGCGCATCGAAGAGGAACAAGACGTTCTCATTCTTCGTCGCCTCGATCGAAAACGTGCGGGTGATGACGGCCTGGCCGTTGCTGAACTCCGCCGAAGGATGCTCCAGCACGCCCGCGCCGTTCACGAGATAGGAAAGCGCGACCTTGTCGCCATTCAGATGCAGGCCGCGCCACTTGAGCCAGTCATGCGGCATGGGGCCGACCGGCTCGCCCTGCCCTTCAAACTTCTCGCGCGGGTCCACGAAACTGCCCTTGGCATTGGCCCAACCGGGGATGCGTTGGGTGGCGAAGACGGTGTTGCCGATCACTTCGGGGAAACCTTCCAGACCATCGCGCTTGACCGGCAGCTTGATGAAACCATCCGTCCACGCATAGGCCATGCGCATGAGCTGGGTATCGAAGGCGGCGGAAGCCTTGTTATCCGGAGCCAGCTTGAGGGAGATGGTCTTGAGAGAAAGCGTCTGGCCGGACTGGGTCTTGCCATTCACGGGCTGGGTGATGAGGTAGCCGGAGAAAAACGGGCCCACATCCATGGCATCCCACTTGGTCGAGGTGACCTCGGGCTTGGCCTGTTTGGGGGCAGCCTTGGGTTCGGCTTTCTTTTCGTTGGCGGGGGCGGCGTTCTGGGCCAGCACCGAGGTGGTGGCGAGGGCGGCGCCCATGACGGCGGCGATAAACTTTCGGCGTTCCATGCGTATCAAATGTTGGATTGGCCGCACAGCGTGTCAGCTTTTTCACGCGTGGCAAATCCGTTTTCAGCATTTGACGCCTTTTGGTCCTTCGGGATTCAGCCAGAAAACGGCAGCATCGGGAATATGCCCGTGCTCACGACCGGTCTTTGAAAAGCTCGTTCCAGCCTTCGCCATGACAGTGTTTACAGGTTTTTTCGTCATGCCGACCAGTTCCCTGACAGAGAAAACATATAGATCCGTGGGCATGGATTTCCCATTTTTCTTCCACCAAGCGGAGTTGATACCGGTGACGCATTTGACTCGTTCCCAACCGACGGACGGTGAACATCTTGGCGGCGGGACCGAGAACCTCGGCCCTTTCGAATCTTTCATCTTCCTGGTCTGCCCGCCATGCTTCGATGCGCCGGAGATATTCCGCCGAAAAGAACTTGGCCTGCACGGGCGATGACATCTCTTGATAAGCCTTATGCAAGGCGGCTTGCCCAGTCAGGTAATCTTCAAAGAATTCTTGTGCCGTTGGATTCATCACATTGCTCCTAGGTTACTCCGTTGCGTTTTTCATTCAGGTATTCCGGCAATAGCTACGACGCAACCATCTCTCCTAACCTCCCCCGCAGCCGCCACCGCCACATCCTCCACAGCCCCCGCCTCCTCCGCCATCGCCCCCTCCCCCTCCCCCATCACTTGAACTGCAGCCTGATCCGCCACTGCCACCGTCGCCGCCACCCTGCGATGGAGGGGCCAAGGTGCGGCGCAAATCGGTCATGCCCACGGCGGGCAACGTGCTGAGCCCAAGCACGCCCACCATCAAAGCGACATCTGCTCCGGCGGGTTCCATGCGTCCCTGGCGTGACCAATCAGCCAAGGAACGACACCGGTCTTTGACGACGGTCAGAATCTCTTTCCCCAACGAGGTGCGCCGCGACATCTTCACGCAATAAACGATGCAACCAACCATCGTCAAAGCGGTGAGAACCATCAGAAAAAGGACGGGCTTTGAGCGAGACAATCCAATCAAAATCTTGTCGATACCCAGCAAGGCCAGCCCACCGAATAATCCCAGAACCAGCCCGCGGATGCGCCAGTGTTGCTCGGCAGACAGCAGCAATTGCGCGGCTTCCAAGCGGTTCGCTATGGCGGCCGTCGGCACCTTGACCGCGGCCAGCAAGGAAAAAGCCGTGCAGCCGCCCTGCCGGTTTTGGGTATAACTGATGATCCGTTCATCAACGGGATGCGCATTCTCCAAAGCAGCTTCACCGGTGGCGAACGTGTCACCTCCCGCCTCCCGGCGCAGGCACCCGTCCTTCATCAAGCGGGCGATCGCCGCGTGGACAACGGCCTGCCGGCCACCATTCAGGTAGGCGAATTCATAAGGGTGTATCGTATCCACATCAATCGAGCCCGGGCGAAACTTGAACCGGGAGACGAAGATGAACGCCAGCACCAGCAACCCCATGATCGAGTACAGATAGAAACTGAGGAAATCCGGCCCTTGGGCATTCAAAATGGAGCCTCCCATAACGATCGTGCCAACCAAAGCCAGCAGCCCGGTGGTGATGCCCAGCAAACCGAGGAACATGACAAAGGTCCAGAGCTTCGCTTTCGGGAAAACCCAGTTCTCCTTGCGATCCACCCGGGCGAAGGCGTGATCTTGCGAAACAGACGGTCCGACACGCGGCCAGATATCCGCCGGCGGCGGCTGGTCGAAAAAGCGCTCGTAGCTTTCCGTCGTCAGTTTGTACCAATCGGCAAATTTCGTCTGCTCCTCCGAACCGCCTTTCGTGGGATGGTGTGAAAAGGTCGTGCCCAGCGTTTGGTTGCAGAAATCTTCCCAATAGGAATCCGAGTAAAGCTGATGCAAGTGCCAAGCTTGGTCCACGGTATCAGGCGGGGAAACCGGATGCCCGGCGCTTACGGCCAGGAAGGCGAACCGCCGATACTCCTCCTCCACGCGTAAGGCATAACCAAGTGGCCAGCTATTTTCCTCAGCAAGTCGTTCGACAAAGGGATACGCGGTCCCGGGAGTATCAAAAGTATAACGGCTGATGCGTTCCCAGAGTTCTCTCTGGGTGGCCGTCATTTGAACTTTGAGCGGTCCCTCCATAACACCGCTAAAGTCGCCTGTGGGACCCAGCGCGTCAACTGGGTTTTTGACGGCGCAAGCTGGCTTCAGCGGAAAGCCGCTTTCACCTCGGGGCGCAGCAGGACCACCAAGGCCCAGATGCCGACCGGCAGACCGATGAGGTTCGCCGGGGTCATCAACATGGCCAGGATACAGGCGGTACACGCGAGCCCATAAGACTTGCCCTGACGCATGCGGAAGGCGCCCCAGATCATCACGGCTGACATCATCAACAGGAACAGCGCGGACACGGCCAGCCATGGTCCGGTAAGACCCAGTAAAGATTCCGAGGGCGTTTGCCCGCCTTCCCGGGCACCCATATAGAGCAGAGGAATGCTCGCCACCACCAACGATATCCACTCCAGCACAGCCACGATCGTCAAGGCGAAGGAAGGAGCATACAATTCCCGCAAAGGATCGGCGGGAATTTCTTTGGTTTTTCTTGGGCCACTGGCACCAGACAGTTCCGCCATCAAACGTCCGCGGGTGAAGAGGTTCGCCACGATGGGGACCACGAAGGACGGCACCACCAGAGCCAGCATCACCCAGTTCAACCATGGTCCCAACCAGCCTCGGAAAAACTCCACGGCTTCACGGGTGCGTAAGTTCGCTCCCATGGGATGCACACCGAAGGCCGCACCGCCATTCGAATAGTAACCCAAGGCACAACCACCCACCGCGATGCCTGCCACTGAGAATCCGCCATAGGCAAAGAGCAAGGCCATCGCCAGACCGGCAAAAGAAATCAACCCGATACCAACACCCCCCACGGCGACAACTCCTATCGCGATGCCGCCGAAAGCAAATCCTCCCCGGGCAAATCCGCCAAAGGCGAAAGCGCCGTACGCGGAATCCCCGATGGCGATGATGCCCCGGGCTTCACGTTTCTTGCCCGTGTGGAGATCCGTGCCCCACGCGATGTGGACCAAGGGCAACCCACCGATCGTCGTCTGGGAACGATACTCGCCGCCCATGGCATAACGCATCGCGGGCGGAAGTTTTTCTATCACGCCGGAGATGGACTCCACATCGCTGCGGACTTCGCTGACTTGTTGGTAGCGGCGGGCAGGCTCGCTCTCCAGTGTACGCAGGACCACTTCATCCAGACGCACATCCATCTGCACCTTTTGCGACGGCGGCGCGAAGCGGCCGATAGGCAATTCGCCCGTGAGCATTTCGTAGAAGACCACGCCGAGCGAATAGATGTCTGCGCGATGATCCACACTCAGCGGGCTGTTCATCTGCTCGGGCGCCATGTAGTGCGGGGTGCCCATCACCACATTCGACTGCGTGAGATGTGCGTCGCCATCCTTCTTGCCCAACAATTTGGCGAGGCCGAAGTCCGCGATCTTCACGCGGCTCTTTTTATCGATGAGGATGTTGCCCGGCTTGATGTCGCGATGCACCACGCCTTCATCGTGAGCGTATTGCAGCGCATCGCAGATTTTCGGGATGATGGCGATGGCCTGCTCTGGTGTAAGCCGTTGCGTCTGTTCCATCTGACGCAGATTCACGCCATCCACATATTCCATGATGAACCAGCAATATTTTTCCGTTTGGCCGAAGTCATGCACGGACACGATATTCGGATGGTTCAACTTGGCCAAAGCACGCGCCTCGCGGGAAAAGCGTTCGGCAAAGGCAGGATCATGGGAATCGCGGATGGGCAACAATTTCAGGGCGACGAAGCGGTCGAGCTGAGATTGCCGCGCCTTATAGACCATGCCCATGCCGCCTTGGCCGAGCAGTTCCAAGATTTCCAGTTGCGGAAAGTGCGCGGCCAGATCGGCGGGTAGCGGCGGAACAGTATCAGCCTTGCCAGCGCTGGAACCTGGTGCCGTGGTGAAGGCGGCCCGCATCAGGCAGGACGGGCAAAGACCCTGCGGAGCGTCTGCCTCCAAAGCTTTGCCGCACTTGGGGCAGAGGCGGATGGTGGCGGAAAGGGGTGGCGGTGGAGTGGGGAGCGGTGGCGTAACGCGTGGCTTCTTGCGATTGCTGGCCACAATGGCCACCACAATGGCAATGACGGCGGCGGCCATCACTCCCAACACCACTAGGATGATGACGATCTCAATCACTCCCAGGCCCATGGCCATAATCTGATACGGAACAATATTCATATTTAGTGTCGCCCGGCACACAGCCCGGCTTCACCCCTTACAGAAGATTTCCCGGCGCAAGGTTACAGAAAATCTTTTACTCATTCTGCGCTGAGAATAATCCATATGGAATTATGAACTGTTCTATGATTGAAGTTCTGTACCTTGTCGGTAAATACTAAAGCTCGGAAAAGTCCATGCCATCAACCCCCTTACCTTCAGCAAACATGCTTTCTTTCGTCGATGATGCGCGGCAAATGGGTTTGCTGTTTAAATTCGGAGCCGTGAGCGTGTCTGAGGTAATTGTGTGGGCAGATGCCGCGATAATCCAGATGGAATCACCGCCCTATGCCCTATTGGAACTTTCAATAGCCAGAGAACCTGCAGAGATTTTGACCTGTCTTAACCAGTTATCCATCGGAGCGAATTTCTGGATGTGTTTTCGCCGGATCATTCCTCAGTTGCGCAAAGATTTGGCAGCTCATCCTGAGCGTGCTGAATCCATCGCGAATCACATGTATCTTACGACCTTCGATTTCACTCGTTCTGAAGTACCAGCAGATCTAAGTTTCATTTATCGCTATGACGATGCCTTTTCATTGGCGCGCCAAGGGATTTATGGGCAGACGGAGACTGTTTATCAGGAATTCATGGCTGAACTTGGAGGAGTTGCGTTGCCACCAAGTTAGGCTTACTTCCGCAGCAGCAACTCCCACCGTTCACCGAAGAAACCTGCTTCTACGATTCCGCCGGGCCAGCGCGAGGTCACGGGCTTGCTGATATCGATCACCGCCCAGTCGGGCAGCTTCGGCGTCTGGCGCGCATTGTTCAGGTAATCGTATTCGCGATAGGTGAAGCTACTGTTGATCACCACATACTTCTGCGGGTTCAACGGATTCGGATAAATCATCACGGGAACATTATTCTCCACCGAATGATTCACCGCCCCTGCCCACAGTCCTTGCTTGGTCCATTTGATAGGTAGCTTGTCCGCGATCTTCGCGAGCAGTGCGTTGCTCTGCGGATCGCCCCAGAGCACAAGATTGTGCTGGGCAATGTCGGCATCCGTGATCTCGGAATCTTTCTTCACGCGCGCATCACCGCGGAACTGCTGCCGCCAATGTGTGATGGCGTGTTCCAGTTCGCCCTTGGCCCATGCATCCACTTTCGGGTTCATCGCGGTGCCGGTGGGCTGCACGAACAGGAAGGAATCCATGAAGGCGTCATCGATCGGTCCCTGCAGGCCGTGCTTTTTCACGAGGCCTGGCACAGCAGCGTTATCCACCAGCTTCCAGCGCTTGTTCTCCTTACGGAAGCTCGCAGTGAAGCTGCGATCCGAATACGCCCTGGGCCCAGCCAGTGATTGCCCGTCCAAAATCACAATAGCCGGGCGAACGATGTCCAGCGGATATTGGCCGGGGTTGAAAGTGAGGCTGAGGCCCGTAAGCCCCTTGGTATCCACCTTGAAATGATTTCCCGAGGTATCGAACTCCGCATCCACACGACCGCGTTCCCAATGCTGCTCCAGCCCATCGATGGTCACCCAGAAGGCTTCGCGGTAACGCAGCGTGAAGGTGGTGTACTTCACCTGACGCGGCACGGGATTCCGACCGCGTGCGGCGATGGCGTCCATGCGCTTCTCCACTTCGAGCTTCGCACCGGGTTCGAACTTATGTTCGGTGTTCGGCCCGATGATGTGCGTCAGGCGGATGCCTTCCTTGGTGGTGAATTGCTCCATCAGATCCGCGGCCTGCTTTTGTTTATCCTTCTCGCCGCTGTAGGCCACGGTCGGCACGTTGAAGAGATTGATGGCGTGCTCAGTGGCATCGTGCCAGCGCCATAGCTTGGCTTCCCACGGATACGGCTTCAGCGTTTCTTGTTGATAGAATTTCAGGAATTCAGCGGCTTCGGAAAAACCGGCGCCCGGTTGTGCCCCCGCCCAGAGGCTGGGATGATGCACAGTGAAGTTCCAACACGAAGCGCCGCCCATGGAGAAGCCGCGTACCAAGATGCGGTTCTCATCCACGGCATAAAATTTCTTCACGTGCGCGAGCGCTTCAAAAACATCCGTCTCACCGGCGAAGCGGGCGGGATTGCAGTAACGATTGTAAACGTGCAGCACGATGGTGTTCGGCGGCGTGAACTGGCCGGCGTTGCGCTGACGGTCGTTTATGAAATTCATTTCGCTCAAGACTTCGCCGCGTCCGTGGAACCAGATGTCGAGGCGCAGCGGCAGTCCAGATTTCGCAGCTTCGGGAACAACCAGACCGTAAGGTTGCACGGAACCATCGATGCGTGATTCAAAGGAACGCACCACCAGACCCGTGGCATTCGTCCATGTAGGTTTGCCTTCGCGCAATTGTTTGGCGCGATCAGTGCCTTGCTGAAGGAGCTGCTTGGCCAGGGCGATCTCGTTGGTCTTGTGGATCTCCTGATAGGTGAGCGCGTAGCGGACGGCCTTGTGGTAGATCTGAACATCCGGCAGCAGCGCGAGGAGGTCCGGTTTCTTCGCTACGGCTTGCTTTGCGCTTTCGATCTCTTTGGCCAAGGCATCCAGACCTTGTTGGAGTTCCAGCTGGTCCTTCTCCGGAACAGCAATGCCGAGAGGTGGCACCCGGCGGACATTCTCGGTCAGGTTATCTTGTACCCCGTCGGCCTGGGCAAGGAGCAGTCCGGCAAATAAAAATGAAAACGGCAACAGATGTTTCATGGCTAACGTTAAGCAACTCCATGAACCGGGCGAACGCAATGGAAATTCATCCCCAGACAGGCCCGAAACCATGGTTTGAAGGTGTTCAAAATCAGCTTCTTACGCCTGTTCTCCTTATACGAGTGAGAGACATGACGGCGTAAAACTCCGCTTATTGCCAACAAAAGCCTTGTTATGCATTAAGTTAACCTACTTAACCCGAATAGCGGCCCTGATGATTCTTTGAATAATACGTAAACGGACTAAGTCAGATGTGATATGGTTGAAGTGGGGACTGCAACAATCCCCCAAACGACCGCTAATTATGAAACAAAGTCTTTTACAGTTTACCCGGACGGGGATGTTGGGCTTGGCCATATCGGCCTTTGCAGCCCTGCCCGGAGCGGCTGAATCGGTGAAAGTCGTCAACGCGGCGGAAGAAGAAACGGCAGACAAGGCCAAGACGGCCGAGAGCACCGTTCCCGTCACCAATGCTGCGCCGGAAGTGAAGCAGCAGTTGGCCCCCGTGATCCCGAATCTTTCACCCGGATTGGCTGAAATCATCCGTCTGGCCCAGGCCAAAGTGGGTGAAGATGTGTTGCTGGCGTATATTGCCCGCTCCACGACGGCTTACAATCCCACCACGGAAGAAATCATTTATCTGCATGACTTGGGTGTATCCGACAAAGTCGTGGCGGAGATCGTGAAGCGCTCGCCGAATCCCGAGGCCATGCTGGCCGCGACCAAACCGGCGACCACGGAACCCCTGAACATTCCGGAGGTCAAAGCCCCCACGGCTCCGACGGCACCTACCGCTCCGGCGTTGACACCTTTGGTCTCGACGAATCCGGGACCGGTAATGGTCGAACCGGCTCCGGTAGTGGTGCAGCAGCAACCGATCATCGCGCAGCAGCCCATCGTGATCCAGCAAGCGCCGGAGGATGTGCAGTATTTCTATGGCTCCCTCGCCCCGTACGGTTCGTGGGTGGATGTGGATGGCTACGGCTGGTGCTGGCAACCGACCATCGCGGTGACCTACACCGACTGGCGTCCGTATCACCAAGGCGGCCGCTGGCTCCATACGGATAGCGGCTGGTATTGGCAGTCGGATTATTCTTGGGGCTGGGCGCCGTTCCATTATGGCCGGTGGTTCAATCATCCCCGCCGTGGCTGGTGCTGGACGCCGGACCGCGTCTGGGGTCCGGCCTGGGTGAGCTGGAGAAATTCTTCTAGTTACTGCGGTTGGGCACCGTTGCCACCGGCGGCGCATTACCGCCATGGTTTCGGTCTTTCCTACTATGATCGTCATGTGGGCGTGAGCTTTGAATTCGGCCTGGGCGCACTGGACTACACGTTCGTTTCGCACGGCCATTTCTACTCGCGTGATCCGTATCGTCATTGCCTGCCGCGCCAGCAAGTCACGCGCGTTTACAATCAGACGACCGTGAACAACGTGATCGTGCAGGGCAATAACAACACCGTGGTGATCAACCAAGGTGGTGCGCCAGTCACGCAGATCAGCCGTGCCAGCCGCACGGAAGTGCAGAAGGTCAACGTGATGGATATGCCCTCCGCGCACCGGAGTGGCGTGCAACCCGATCGCTTGACGCGCAATGGTGGCGAGTTGGCGGTCTATCGTCCGGCGGGCCCCGGCAGCAACAATGCGACGACTCGCAGCGGCCAGGAACCTTCCAAGGGTGCCGTGGCTACGACCAGCGGTCGTCCGGATCGGGGACCGTCCTCATCGGTGAGCGGTCGTCCGTCCGCCCCGACCACGGCCTTGCAACGGTTTGAGTCGCCGAAGAACACGACCTTGCCGGTCTTAAGCCGCCCGCAAACGGCGACGACTCAGAGTGCGACGGAGCCTTCCCGCAGCTTGGGCACGCCCACGCATCCGGCAGGCACGGGCATTGACCGTCCGCTGACGCCGCAACAGCCAGTTCGTCCTCCCGTGGCCACTTCCGGCCGGGGCATGCCTTATGAATCGCCCTCCAAGCGTCCGGAAGTGACGCGGTTGCCCAGTTCTCCGCAACCTGTCTCCGGCCCGACGGTAACGCCTTCAGCACCGAGACCCGTGACGGCTCCGGCAGTGACGTTGTCCCAGCCGAAACCGGTATCCGGCGCTCCGGCCATCCCTTCGCCGGGCCGTCCCGTAACGCCCGCCACGCCTGAACAATCACGGCTGACGCCACAGACGCCGGTATCGTCATCGCAGCCGCAGCCGTCCGCTGCGCAACGGTTCGATACCTCCCGCCCCTCGGGCACGGTGATACCGCGCACGGGCGGCTACAACCAACGGCCGTCGTTGCAACCGAGCTTCAGCGGAAACGGCAGCACCGCGACGCTCCCAACCACGGGACGGACTCCGAACAGCGGTTTGCCCCGGAATGGCGACTTGCCACGCACGGAACTGCCCAGCAGTTCATCCCGCCCGCAGACCTATGGCACGCCGAACAGCGGTGCGTCGCAGAGTTATGTGGCGCCGAGCTACAGTGCGCCCAGCACGCCATCTTACACGCCTCCGGCGCAGTCATCACGCCCGTCGGCCTCCACGCCTGCACCGCGGACGTATGAGGCCCCGCGTCCTTCCTACAGCGCACCGGCTTCACGCCCGAGCTACACGCCTCCGGCTTCGGCTCCGGCGCCAGCTCCGAGAAGCGTCGCTCCGCAATCGACTACGTTGCCGCGCGTTTCGACCCCTCCGCCGGCTTCAAGCAGCGGCGGTTCCCGCCCGTCACCCAGCCAGGGCCAAGGTGGCAGCAACGAAAATCGCCGTCCCGGCAACCGCTAATCATCTAGAAGTAAACCGATGAAAACCCTCATCAACAGGTGGATTGCGTCCGTGATTTGCGCCGTGGCGGTCGTTTGGAACCTTCCGGCGGCGGAGCCGACGGTGCTTTTCTCCACCGGCTTCGAAGCGGCCGAGGGCTACAACATCAATGCCAACCTGGCCGGACAAAAAGGTTGGGAGGGTGATGGGGATGATTCCACCTTTTGGAACGGCTTGCTGGATCAGGCCTTTGAAGGTCTGGGCCAGCAAGCTTACATCGGGTTTGATGTCCCTCCTTCGGGCCTCAGCGCGGTCAGCGTGTGGAAAGGCAATCTCCCCACGGTCCCGGCGAACCAGCAAGTGGTGCAGTTTTCTACATTGATGGCGATCTGGGATTCCACGGAAGCTCCTGATGGAAATTTCTATTACGATGACTTTCGCTGGACCGTTTACAACAAGGACGTGAACCGGCTGTTCACCCTTGATTTCGACAACCACGCGCTGGAAATAAATTATGCGCTCGATGACGGAAACGGTTTCATCTCCACCGGCCAGGCATTTGAGCCGAATCGCATCTATGAACTGGTCATCACCATGGATATCGCCCGCAACCGTTGGAGCGCGCGTTTGGATGACATCGCGCTGGTGAACGATAAACCCATGACCACGCACGCGGCCTCGTTGGCCTTGGGCGATGTAGATGCGGTGTGGTCCCTCCGGGACATCAACCATCCCGGGAACAACTACATGGTTTTCGACGATTACTCGATCATCGCCTATGCCGATGCGGTTCCGCCCACATTGAAAAACATATCCCGTCTCTCGGATGGTTCCAATCTGCTGCGTTTGACCGGGCAGCCGAACCGCGAATATGTGCTGGAGGCCACCACCAATTTCCAGACTTGGACGCCCATCAAGACCAATGCTCCGCCGGATGGCATCTTCGAATACCTGGATATGGACGCCATTGGCCGGGCGGCCCGCTTCTACCGGGCCAAGGTCAGGTAATTCGGCCTTAGCGCTCATGCCACCGGGGCCGGTTCCAAGGTGAATCCGCTCCGTAATCCCCCGCAAAATTGCTTCCTCGCCGGATAACTTGAAGGAAAAGGTTGCTGGGCGCGGGGTTTCTTGCGAAAACCTGCGTGTCCCAAAAGTCGGCATGAACGCTTCCGAGGGGCGGAGCGTTATCAGGAAAAAGAAGAAGAAGCATGAGCCTGGAACTCAAGTGCGCCTGTCCGCATTGTAACGGTCGTATCGCCTATCCCGCAACGGCGGGCGGTTCTACCATTCAATGTCCGCATTGCAGCCATCCGGTGGCATTGCCGGCGGCGGCAGCTCCAGCTACCCCACCGCCTCCTCCGGTCGCAGTCGCGGCGGGTCCGGCCAATCTGAAATGTGCCTGTCGTCATTGCAACGGCCGCATTTCGTTTCCGCCCACGGCAGCCGGTTCCACCATTGCTTGCCCGCATTGCGGCAAAGAAACTCCTTTGATCGCTCCCGGTGTCGGCGCCCCCGTCGCCGCAACTGCCGCCGCTCCCAAAGCGCAAGTGGCCGCAGCCGCATCAGCCCCAGCAGCGGCTCCTGCACCTGCCCGGGCAAAAGTCTCCTCACCGCCCGTTCCTACGGAAGAAGAAGTCACCGAAGCTCCGGCCAAAAAAGGCGGCGGCAAGAAGGTGATGATGATCGTCGGGATTCTGCTTGTCCTCGCTTTGATCGCTGGCGGCGTGGTCGTCGTGCTCAAGAAACGAGGCGGCGGTGGCGGCGGTTTGAGCATGCTCGGGCCCAAGGAAGACCTCCAAGTGGTCAACTACGAGCTGCAAAAGAACCAGGGCACCAGCCTGGTCTATGTGACGGGCGTGGTGAAAAACAACACCGATGTCCAGCACACCTCGGTGCGCGTGGATTTCAAACTCTTTGATGCCACGGGCAAACAGATCGGCAATGCCTCCGACTACATCATGATCCTGGATGCCAAGGGCGAATGGCCTTTCAAAGCCTTGGTTGTCGAACCCGAAGTCTCCAAAGTGGAAGTGGACAAAGTCACCTCCTCGAAATAGCCGTTCCAGTCCCTGCCCTTTCCGCTTGGCGCACCGGCCCGGGCTGGCATAGTCGGCTCAATCAATCAACGCCTGCATCTTTATGTCATTGCTCAATCGTCGTGAAATGCTCAAACGCAGCGGCTTGGCGACCCTTGGCCTGTCGCTGGCCGGTCTGACCAATGTCTGGGCCGCTCCCACCGCCGGTCCCAAGCGCAAGATCCTGTTCTTCTCGAAGTCCTCCGGCTTCGAGCACTCCGCCATCAAGCGTAACAACGGCCAGCCGAGCTTCGCGGAACAGACGCTCGCTCAACTCGGACCGAAATACAATTTCGAGTTCACCTTCAGCAAAGACGGCAGCCTCTTCACGCCGGAGTATCTGAACCAGTTCGACGCGTTCTTCTTCTACACCACGGGTGACTTGACCACGGTGGGCACGGATAAGAACCCGGCCATGACGCCCGAGGGCAAGCAGGCTTTCATCGATGCGGTGAAAAACGGCAAGGGCTTCATCGGCTCTCACAGCGGCGCGGATACGTTCCACACCAAACCGGATGCGGAAGACAAGTCGGACCGTTACCAGACGAACGGTGATAAATCCGATCCGTATATCCTCATGCTCGGCGGTGAGTTCATCAAGCACGGCAAGCAGCAGGTGGCGCCGATGCGCGTGGTGGACAAGAAGTTCCCCGGTTTCGAGAAGCTCGGTGATTCCTTCGACATGAACGAGGAATGGTACTCGCTGAAAGAGTTCCAGCCCAACCTGCATGTGCTCCTCGTGCAGGACACGAAGAGCATGCCGGATAACGAGTACAAGCGTTCTCCTTATCCCGCCACGTGGGCGCGCATGTATGGCAAGGGCCGTGTCTTCTACACCTCCATGGGCCATCGCGAGGACGTGTGGACGAATGAGATTTTCCAGAACATTCTCATGGGCGGCGTTTCCTGGGCCGTCAAAAATGTCGACGCCGACGTCACACCGAACCTCAAAGAGGTGACGCCGAATCACACAGACATTCCGCCGAAGACTCCGCCGCCTGCACCTAAGCAGGAGAAAAAGGCGGAGAAGAAAGTGGAAAAGAAGTGATCAGAGGCTGAGCTGAAAGCATCCGTATTTCCAACCCCGTCTGATTTATTCAGATGGGGTTTTCTGTTATTCGCCCAGATCTTTCAGCGAAACCTGCTTGAGGCACCCTCGCCGCTCTGACCTTGATTCTTTCGTCAATTCTGCTAGGTTGAAAACCAAGGACTCAGGCTATTCTTGCTGGTGGAACAGCCAACTAATCCCTCCCATGGACCCGCATGCTTTTTTCGCCACGTGGAACTACCCGAATTTCGATCTGGTGGGAGCCAAGTCTGTTGGCTTTTTGATCGTCTCCACCCTGCTGGCCGTGTTGTCGTTTTCTTGGTTTCAGATCCCTGACATCTGGCGCCAGCGCATTATCCTGCTTCGTCCGGCACTGACACCGCTGGGGTTTATCGTCATCAATTATCTCCGACAATATAAACACTACGAAGCACAACTGGATTTCTCCCGCATCATCTGTCTGGCATTCGGAATGGCTTTTTGCCTCGCAGCTATGCGTTGCCCTGGTATTTGGCCGAAGATCTGGGCGGCGAGCGCATTGGTTCTGCACCTGCAGGCCTTGGCCGTTTTCATTCTCAGATTCATTTACTGATCTCAGAATTACTGCGGCAAATCTTTCAACGGTACCCGCTTGATACGCAACCGGTTTAGCCCGCCTACCTTCGGATCACCAGCGCAATAGGCCAGTAGAACCGCATCTTTCGTGTAGTGGATGGCCGTGTAGCAGTACCAGCCCGTTGGGTCTTCTTCCAAAGCTTTGTGCCCCGTCCACGTCTGCCCCCCATCCGCAGAAAGCGCCGCGATGAGCGGCGTGCGTTTGTCTTTCGGGAAAGGAAATTTCCCCGAGTGATCGTTGTAAATAGCCAGCAGCTTGTCCGAGCCCGGCAACCGCTTGATGCTCGCTGGTGATACGGGCGAGGCCAAGGTGCTGCTAGCTGGCGGTGTCCAAGTCTTGCCCTGATCTTTTGAACGAAAGACAAACTGGCTTCCGCCATCCGTCCGCGACCAACTCAGGAGCGAGCCATCTGCCAGCTCGACCACGCCCGGTTCCTGCAAGCCGCTACGCGTAGCCTGCGGCATGGCCCACCATGAATCCGCTTCACGCCAAGTTTTGCCTTCATCATCGGAGAGCACCCACATGGTGATGGCCCGGCTGTCGAAGGATTTGCTGGTCTTGGGATCGCTCGCCTTTGCGCGATGAAACGCCAGCGGTGCGACCAAGCGTCCACCGGACAACTGGATGACGCGATCATTGTTCATCACGAAATATCCGGGGGCGGCGAGCATCAGGATCGGTTCTGACCACGTCTGCGTTTCATCATCGGAAAAACGCACATAAGGGCGGCAGTCCAGCCAGTTGTTCTTCAGCAGGTAAAACAGCGCGATTCGTCCGCTCTTAAGTCTCAAAAACGAGACGCTCATCACGTTCTCGCCACCCTCATTCTTCACGATCACTTGTGGGTCCTGAGTCCACGTTTTGCCCTCGTCATCCGATTGGAGAGAAACAATCCGGGCTGGGCTGTTATCATGGGCGCCGCCGTAAAACTGCGTGTAGTAGAAGAGAATACGACCGGTCTTTAACGTAACAAACGCCCCTTCAGAACTGCGCGGATTCTCCTTGGTCGGCTCGATATTTAGCACGGATTCACCGATACAAGCCGCCTGGGCAGGAACAACCAGCCCCAGCAACACCGTGATGAGCAGCAAAACGTGAAGGTTTTGTTTCATGGAAAAGATGGGCGTTTACTTTGAGGCAAACATTCGCCAGTTACGAACAAATATGTTCCAAGGCGTGCGGCTTTACGCCGCTTGTCTTTTCGACGGCCGACGCCTAAGCTATCTCCATGAAGAAAGACGTGGTGCCCGTGACCATACGGGGCATTCTGCCCACCAATACCGGGTGCGCCATCTTCCTGGGTAACGACGAGAAAGTATTCGTCATCCAGGTGGAGAACAACATGGGCGCAGTCATCGGCATGTTCGCGCAGAACGCGGCCAAGGAACGGCCGCTGACGCATGATCTCATGCTCAATATTTTCCTGGGCTTCAGCATCACCGTGGAGCGCATCGTCATCACGGAGATCAAGAATTCCACTTACTTCGCGCGCCTTACGCTCTTGCAGGAAAATGAACTGGGCAAAAAGATCGTAGAGATCGATGCCCGCCCCAGCGATTGCCTCGCCTTTGCTGCCGCGCAAAAGAAACCCATCTACGTCAACGCCGCGCTCTTCGCGCAGGTGGAGGACATGACCAAGCATCTGGAGCGCCATCGGAGCGAGGAAGGTCCGGAAACCTGATCATGGCCCGCGCCGCCGCATCCACCACCACGAATCCCGTGGCCCTCATCTGTGGTGAGGATGAATACGCCGTGAAACAACGTGCGCGGCAGCTCTATGATGCCTGGTGCGCCGAGGTCGGCGGCATGGATCACGAACTCGTCGATGCCACCGTGGGCAATGCCGGCGAAGCCGAACGCGCCATCCGCAAGCTGCGCGAAGCTTTGCAAACACTCCCTTTCTTCGGTGGTGGCAAGGTGGTGTGGTTGAAGGACTGCAATTTTCTTGGGGATGAACGCACGGCTTCTTCCGCTGCCGTCACCAATCTGCTGAATGATCTCGCGCAGGAGTTGAAAGAGTTTCGCTGGGATAACGTCCGCCTCATCATCAGCGCGGGCAAGGTGGACAAGCGCAAGACGTTCTTCAAGACACTCGACAAGCTCGGCGAGGTGGAGAATTTCGCGGGCTTGTCCACGGATGATAAAGAGTGGGCCGCGAAAGCCGAGTCCATGGCGGAAGGCCATTTCAAGGCGGTGGGCAAACGTATCTCCGACAGCGCACTGGCGGAATTCGTGGCGTGCATCGGGCCGAATCCGCGCCAGCTTGGCAACGAGGCAGAAAAGCTCGCGCTCTACGTCGGTGACCGCGAGACCATCACCCCGGATGACGTGGAGGCGATCGTCACGAAGAATAAACAGTCGCGCGCGTTTGCCCTGGCCGATGCTTTGGGGGATCGCGACTTGCTACGTGTCCTCCGCACTTTGGATGAAGACTTGTGGATGACGAAGTTCGACAAGGAAAAGTCGGAGATTGGTCTGCTCTACGGCCTGATCAGCAAGGTGCGCGTGATCCTTTTTCTGAAGGAAGCCATGCGTGTGGGCTGGCTGAAACAGGAGACGGATTATAACCGGTTCAAGAGCCAGCTTGAGCGATTGCCAGCGGACCAATTGCCCGATGACAAGAAGCTCAATCCGCTCACGATGCATCCTTTTGTCCTGTTTCGGTCCGTGTCCCAATGTCCGAATTACACGATTGATGAGTTGATCCGGGCGATGGAATTGCTGCTTACGTGTAATTTACAGCTCGTTTCCAGCCAGACGGACAAAGCCCTGGTTTTGCAGCAAACGCTGGTGGAAATCGTTGGCCAGGCGGCACCTAAGGCCAAAAGGCCTGCTCCGACGCGCTCCTGGTGATGCTACGTATGCGGGCGTATTTTAAGTTACAATTGGCGGCAGACCTTGACCCCACGGGAAACGAAACTCATATTGGGAGGAGGCTGGTTACAGCCAATTAAGTCGTATGGGCGCAACACCCACCAATATTCTAGTATCCGTGGTGGACCCCGTGGCCTGCATCAAGGTCACCGGGCGGGCAAATTTTAACGTGAGCGTGGATTTCAAAACGCTGCTCCACGAGTTGCATGCTCGCGGCTTCCGCCTGTTCCTGCTGGACCTCTCTGAGTGCGTCATCATGGACAGCACTTTCTTGGGCATCCTTTCCGGATTCTCCACCCGGCTCGCCGAGGAAGCGAAGAACTCCAAGACACCGTGCGTGCAGATGCTCAATGCGAATGACCGCGTGAAGGCGCTCATCGAGAATCTGGGCGTGGAGCAGTTGTTCAAATTCCGCACGGGAAACAATCCTTTCAATCCTAACTTCGAGGAAGTGCAGACCAACCCGGATCAGAATAAGGCAGATGTCACCCGCACATGTCTGCTGGCGCACGAGACCTTGATGCTGATCAATCCGAAGAATGTCCCCAAGTTCAAGGATGTGACCAAGTTCCTCGCGGAAGATCTGAAGAAAGAAGAATCTTCCGGTCAGGCACAATAAGCTGACCGCCCTGCCCCGCTCGTCTTAGAGATTCCGAAACTCTTCCATCAGACGCAGTATCTCTTCCCGGATGGCGAACAGTTCCTGCCGGTTTTCACGGATCACTTCTTCGGGCAGCAATTTCTTGGAGGCGGTTTTTTCCAATCCGGCCTGCGCCTTGTGCAGGTGATCCAGCGCGCGTTTCAAATAAGCGACCGTGAAGGCGCCATCCGTGATGTCGCGTCCGTACATCAGGCTGTTGAGCGCCCCCGCCAGCTTGGTGCTGGTCATGCGGAACTCGCCCGCAAACTGCGCCAGATCCTTATCGGCATCCTGCGGCAGATCCATCGCATCCAGTTTGTCCCACAGGGCGATGGCCGCCAGAAAACAGCGGTTCTGCAAAGGATGTCGGAGATCGCCATCGCTGGTGCGGATCCAGTCCACGCCTTCGGTGCTGGGGTCTGGCTTCATCGGATTTTCCTCCACCTCGTTCGTCATCCGGTTCAGCTCTTCAAGATCCCAGCTTTCATCCTCCGCCTCCTCGGCGGTCTCGCCCGCCCGGGTCCAACCCATCTCCTTCGCTATCTTTTCTTCGGCGGCATCGTCGTCACCGTACTTGTCGAGCAGTTCCATGTACTTGTCCGTCCGCGCATCGCTCTCCTTCATGAACTTCTCGTAATCGAACTCGTCCCACTCCTTGTCCTCGGGCGGACGATGCTCCGCCGCGCGCAGCAGACGATTGAACTCCTCCATGTAACCTGAAAAATTCGCCGCCGCCTCACGGGAACGGTTCGCTTCCTCCTCCGGCGTCATCCGCCATTCTGGGGCGGAGATCTCCAGCGCGTAATCCGCACTCTCGATGACCATGCGGCCATTGCGCGCGCTGAACCATTCGAGATACAGGCAGTTGGCCATGTGCTCCGGCGGTTTTTCGCCGCGCTCGATCATCTCCGTAGCTTCGGTCAGCGACACCTCATACACCTTCACTTTGCGTGAGGCGGTGAGGTCGCCGATGACACCATCCTGCGGATTGAAAATCGTCGCGTCCTTGCGTAGCGGGACGGCTGGTTGTTTGTTGGTGAATCGGAGAAAACAACCGGCGAGATCGGTGTGGGCGTTGCCCTTGAGCTTGAGCACAAGCGGCTCGGACGCGCCGGCAAACCAGACGCGCCCGGTGACCGTGCCTTTCACCCGGTTGTCCACTTCACCGCGAACCACATTTTCATCGATACGCCAGGCCATGTCGCTTGCTCTTCAATATCCTGTTGCCCCGGGGCGGCAGGCTCAAGACTTGAGAGACACTGCCTGCTGCTCGCACTCCTGCAGCCGTCGCGACAACAAAGATTGTTCCGATTTTACTTCCGTCAATTCCAGCGCCTTCCGCAAATGATCGCCGGCGGACTGGAACCGGTTCAACTGCACCTCGAAATCCGCCCGCACCGCGTAAAACAGGTAATACGAATCCAGCGGTTGCCGGTTACGGATCGCTTCCAGTGCTGCAATACCCGCACTGGGCCCCTGCACATTGGACAGGGCCACGGCCCGATTTAACGCAATCACCGGGGAATCATCAAACTCAATCAGCCGGTCATAAAGAGAGAGGATTTGGGCCCAATCCGTGGATTGATAATCCTTCGCCGTGCCGTGGCAGGCAGCGATACCTGCCTGCAGATGATACTCGCTCAGATCTTCACCGGTCGCGGAGCGGCTGAGGTGCAAGATACCGCGCGCGACCATGCTGCGATCCCAGCGCGAACGGTCCTGATCCTTTAGCAGAAGAATATTGCCCTCAGTATCCATGCGCGCCTTTAGCCTCGCTGCATTCAAATACATCAGTGCGGCGAGCGCATGGACGCGTGGTTGATTGCCCACGGGATGGCTGACCAGCAAGGTCGTGAGCCGGATCGCTTCTTCGCAAAGCTCCTCACGGATGAGGTTCTCGCCGCTGGACGCCTTGTAGCCTTCGTTGAAGAGCAGATAGAGCGTCTGCATCACGCTCTCCAACCGGGCGGCAGAAGCTTCGCCTGTGGGTATCTCAAATTGGATCTCAAGTTCGCGGATGCGTTGCCGCGCGCGAACGAGGCGCTTGGCGATGGCCGCCTCACTACTGAGAAAAGCCTTGGCGATCTCGGCCGGACTGAAACCGCACAGGGTCTTGAGCGCCAGGGCGATCTGGGCATCCGCAGGAATCTCCGGATGGCAGCACGCGAACATCAGGCGCAGTCGCTCATCCTTGATCTCGTGATCGTGGGAATCGGGATCATCGGCATCCGCCGTCCATTGCTCCATGAAGGCGATGATCTGCGGCTGCTTCTCGTGAAAATTCTTCTCACGCCGCACCAGATCGAGCGCGAGGTTCTTCGCTGTCTGCGTCAGCCATGCGGCCGGATTCTTTGGCACGCCATAGTATGGCCACGTCTTCAGTGCCTTGATCAGCGCCTCCTGCACGACGTCTTCCGCCATCTGCAAACGCTCCATGCCGAAGATGCTCGTGAGCACGGAGACGAGGCGGCCGGCCTCGTGGCGAAAGAGATGATCCGCCAGCCCGGTGATATCCGTGGCTGGCGGCGCAGAAGAGATGTCGGCGGACTCACTCACGCACAGACTTCTGCTGTGGTCACACCAGCTTGTTCCTGAGCGCGAGCACGCATGCCACAGATGTCTGCTACGGGACGGACCTCCACCACGAGGCCATATTCCAAAGCCGGACACATCTGGGCGATGGCGATGGCTTCGTCTTCACTGGAGACGCGCAGATAGAAATACCCGCCGATGGCTTCCTTCGATTCCGCGAAGGGACCATCGGAAACGGTGCGGCCATTCTTGCCGGAGACGAGCTTGCCTTCGTTTTGCAGTGGGTGACCGGAGAGTGCCTTGCCTTCCAGCTTCAACCGTTCGAACCATGCCATCCAGTCGGTCACGACTTTTTGGAGCTGCTGCGGGGAGATGTCCTTGTCCCAGGCATTGCCGCGGAAGAGCAGCATGTAATCGGATTGTTCGGGGGGTATGCTCATGATTGTTTGTCGCGTAAGGTTGTGGTTTCTGTCAAGCCGTGGCGAGGGCGAGTTGTTCTTTGGCTCGCTTGTAGGTGGCACATTCCTCTGCCAAGGGACGCACCTCGATGGAGGAGCCGTAGGCCAGATTGGGAAATGTGCGAGCGATGGAGGTTGCTTCATCCAAGCTGGCCGCCTGAATGATGAGGTAGCCGCCGATGGTTTCTTTCGATTCAACGAAAGGGCCATCAGATACGGTGGCTTTCTTGCCGGAAACCGTTTTGCCCTCCGCGCCCAAGGGCTGACCGGCCTTCACTCGGCCTTGCTGGTGCAGTTTTTCGAACCACGCCATGGTCTGGCTCATGACGTGTTGTATCTGTTCGGGCGAGAGGCCTTTGTCCCAGTCCGAGCCGCGGATAAGAAAAAGATAATCAGTGGTGGTGCTCATGTCTTTTATGGCGAAGCTGGAGGGTTATCATCCCGCTTCACTTACTCAACGAACGGGAGGGAGCATTGAGGACATGGCTGACGATTATTTCTTCTTCGCCTTCACGGGAGCCGATACAGCAGCAGCCTCCAACCCGGCGATGTCCAGCTTGATCATCTTGAGCATGGCCGCTATGACTCGATCGGCCTTGGCTTCGTCCTTGCTCTGCATCAATTCCATGAGCCGGCGGGGCACCACCTGCCAGCACAGGCCGAATTTATCGGCCACCCAGCCGCATTGCTGGATGTGGCCGTCTTTCGACAGCTTGGCCCAATACGAGTCCACTTCCTTCTGCGTTTTGCAATCGATCATGAATGAGACAGCCGGGGTGAACTTGAAATGCGGTCCGCCGTTCAACGCGAGAAACTCCTGGCCCTCAAGCTGGAACCGGATAGTCATCACGGAACCTTTCTTGCCCCTGCCGCTTTCGCCGTAGTAGGCCACTTGGAGAACCTTGGTCTTCTTGAAAACGGAGCGGTAGAATTTCACCGCTTCCTCTGCGTTATTATCGAACCAAAGGCAGGGCGTGAGCTTCTGGTTGATGCCGGCGGACGTGATTTTCGGTTTGCGGGCTTTCATAATGGGCATGGGTGAACAGATCTGATCCGGGATAATGGATCATTTTTTCTTGGCGAGGTCATTCCAGCGTTTTTGCATTTCTTTCGGGGAGATTTTTTCAACCTCTTTGAAGATCATCCATTCGTGGCCGAACGGGTCTTTGAAGGAAGCACTGCGATGACCGTAGAATTGTGTCGATGGTTCCATGGTGATCTTGGCTCCCGCTTTTTTGGCTTTCTTGGCGAACTTATCCACATCCGCCACCATCAGGCAGAGTTTGACGGGCGTGCCGCCCAAAGTCTTGGGCCCTTTATTATAGGCCGGATTCTCTTCACCCAGCATCAGCAGGCTGCCGGAGACCATCAGTTCGGCGTGACCCACTTTTCCGGAGTCGGGATCGACGAGGCGGTAAAGTTCCTTGGCCCCGAGGACTTTGGTGTAGAATTTGATGGCCTTGGCCGCGTCTTTGACGGCGATAGCGGGTGAAAGCGACGGATAATCAGTAGGAGTCTTTTTCATAGTTATAGGGTGTTGAGTTCAATAGCGGGATGATCAAACGGCGGTCATCTACTTAGGTTGTGAACTGATAATATGCCTCATTTTCTGAATTTTCGCCATTTTCTCTTGCTCACTCTCAGACGCATCAACGTAGCAACGAATGAGGCGTGGGTTTTAGGACAGCTATTTTAAATGAATCTTGCTGGTTCGATCGTTGCTCAAAAAAACACGGCACGACCTTTTACCGGTCCGTGCCGTGTGCTGAATAAAGTCGTCTTTGACTATACGGCCACGGCGATCTTGAAGCCGCCGTAGGTCATGCGATTGCAATCGAAAGGCATGTCGTCCGGGGTGCACATCTCGTGCAGGCGCGGGTCTGCCATCACTTTCTTGTTCACCTTATCGCGATGCGCGCGGGACTTGTAAACGATCCAGGCGAACACCACGGTTTCTCCAGCCTTGGCGTTCGCCAGCTTGGGAAAGGGAATGCCCATCTTGCTTTTCAGGTCGTCGCCCACGGCCTCGTAATATTCCAGAGCGCCGTGTTCTTTCCAGACCTTGGAAGCCTTCTTCGCTATCGCGAGATACTGTTTCAGTTTCTTTTTCGGTACGGCGAGGACGAATCCATCTACATAGTTCATGATGTTTTCCTTTTTCTTGGTTGGTTTTGTTTTTCGCGAAAACTTTAAGTGATGATCTTGCTGGCCAGCAGAGTGGAATAATTCTTCCGGCAGGCGTAGGCGAGGAAGAGATTCATCGCGAGCACGATCACGCCAACCATCCCCGGATCAACAAAGAGGTGATAAAAGAAAATATTCAGTGTCACTGGAAATATCATCACGGTGGCGAGTGGGACAAAACGACCGGAAATCAATAACAGACCGCACACCAGTTCTGTGATCTTGATGAACGGGAACAGATACTTCGTGGCGATGGCGCCTTCCATGAACTCCTTCACTGCGCCGGTTGGCTCTGGAGCTTTCACGAGATTGAACAGCACGACGATGGCGGACATGGTGTAAAGCAGTCCCAAAAGAATACGAACGATGATGACAGCGATTTTCATTTTATTTACCCCAATCAATTCCCGGAGAGAACACCCTTCACCGCTAACGAACAATAAGTCCCGGCACTTTTTCACCAAAAATAATTTTGTCCAACGAGAAACGGCCAGGTCCCGCCAACAACAATAACAGAGCAACACACAGATACACGCTGGCCAGCTCGTAAGAGACGCCGCCGCCCTTGGCCACGAAAGGATCGCCATTCATGATGGCATGCTTGTGCACGGCCACGGCCATGGTGCACAGGAGGCCGAAGGAGGCCAGCGGCACGAGCGCTCCCAGCATCCAGGCGAGCCCGCCGCCGAATTCAGAAACGGCGGCGAGCATCTGCAAATAGCCTGGGACCTTCGCATCCGGCCCCATCCACTCGAACGGGCTCTGGATCTTGCCCCAGCCGTGGAACATAAACGCCAGTCCCACCAAGAGCCGCAGCAGCAGGATGCCGGTGGAAGTGCGGTTGTCCAAGGCCAGCGGCTGGAACAGTCTCAGAAATTTCACCATACAAACACGAGTTGATATTGAGTTTAAACCTCAATATACCCGCGTTTTGCGTCTGCTCAAGGCATGGGAGCGGGCACGATGACCATCCAGCAGACGCCGAACTTGTCCGTGACCATGCCGAAGCTTTTAGCAAAGAACGTTTTGCCGAGCGGCATCATCACCTGACCGCCTTCGGTCAAGGCATTGAACACGCGGTTGGCATCGGCTTCCGTGGGCAGGCTGAGGGAGAGCGATATCCCTTGGAACGCGGCCTTGCCATTGCACATGCCGTCCGTGGCCATGATCATGGATTCGCCGACGTGGAAGCTCGAGTGCATCACTTTGTCACCGGGAGGAGGAGTGCCACCATCAGGGCAGCCTTGACCCGGAGGCGCGTCTTTGAAACGCATGAGCATATCGACCTTGGCGCCGACGGCCTTGGTGTAAAAGTTCAGCGCTTCTTCGCAACGGCCTTCGAAGCTGAGATAGGGCTGGACAACAGCGGTATTGGATTGTGCGTTCATGATATTTTTCAGAGTTTAATTTCGGTCTTCAGCACTACAACGAACGGGAATTTATTTTCAGGACAGGGATGGTGAATTTTCTGAAAAGATTATTTAACCAAGATACTATGCTTTTTCCCAAAGTGCATTCAGGGTTTTGGCCAGGTCAGTGTCCAGGCGATCGAACATCTGGAGCCAGCTCGGGTGGGCGCCGGTGCGTTTGGCGAGGGCTTCGTCCACAGTTTGGAGGAGGGTGAGCTTCGTTTTGCCGTCCACTTCTTCGAAGGTGACGGTCAGGGTGGTCACTGCTGGCCAGGCGGGGTCCATGCCTTTGGCGATGGGAGAAATCTTGTTCCCGTGTTCATCGGCGACGGCCATGGTGTAAACGATGCGCTTCGGCGAAATGATCTCCAGGTATTCACCCACGCACCAGCACTCATACCCATCGGGTGTGAGGATGCGGGAGTGATAGGTGCCACCGGCGCGGAACTCCAGCTTCTTAAAGAGGATGGTGCAGCCGTTCGGGGCGAACCAGCGGCTGAGGTGCGCGGCATCACTCCACGCTTTGAACACGAATTCGCGCGGGGCATCGAAGAGGCGGGTGATGTGGACGTGATTGGGCAAAGGAGCGGATGGATTCATAGGACGTAGATTTCAGCCGCCGGCCATGGCGCCGACGATGAGGAAGGATTCGGTGCCGTTGAGGATGGCTTCAGGGAGTTTCGTATCCGTCGGTTCGAGCGAGAGGTCTTCCTTGCACGCGAAGAAGCGGATGAACGGGCGTCGCTTCAGCGTGCCGTGGTCGCGGATGGTGCCTTGCAGCGCGGGGTAGCGGGCTTCGAGGGCATTGAGGACGGCGGCCACGGTGACGGGTTCCGCGACGTCCAACGACACTTCGCCTTCCACGCGGGCGAGCGTGCGGAGATGAAAGGGCAAGGTGACGCGGATGATCATGACAGTGTTTGGACTTCGACGGACAACACGGCGGGCAGATCGCGCACGATGGGTTTCCATGTGTCGCCACCATCGGGGGAGCAATAGACTTGGCCGCCGGTGGTGCCGAAGTAGATGCCGCAGGAATCGAGCGAATCGACGGCCATGGCATCGCGGAGGACATTCACGTAGCAATCTTTTTGCGGGAGACCGTTCGTGAGCGCTTCCCATTCGTTGCCGCCGGTGCGACTGCGATACACGCGTAGCTTGCCCTCCGGCGGGTAATGCTCGGAATCGCTCTTGATGGGGACGACGTAGATGGTCTCGGGTTCGTGCGCGTGAACGTCGATGGGGAAACCGAAATCGGACGGCAGATTGCCGCTGACTTCGTGCCAGAGTTCACCAGCGTTATCGCTGCGCATGACGTCCCAATGCTTCTGCATGAAGATCACGTCGGGACGCGAGGGATGAATGGCGATGCGGTGGACGCAGTGGCCGACTTCGGCATCGGGATCGGGAAGTTCGTATTGGGACTTGAGACCTTTGTTGATGGGCTTCCACGACTGGCCGCCGTCATCGGTGCGGAAAGCGCCCGCAGCGGAGATGGCGATGTAGATGCGGTTCAGGTTTTTCGGATCCTGGATGATGGTGTGCACGGCCATGCCACCAGCGCCGGGTTGCCAGAGATCGCCTTTGGCCTGGCGGAGGCTCGGCATTTCTTGCCAGCTCTTGCCGCCGTTCACGGATTTAAATATGGCGGCGTCCTCGGCTCCGGCGAAAACTATATCGGGGTCATTGAGAGAAGGTTCGAGGTGCCAGACGCGTTTGAATTCCCACGGGTGTTGCGTGCCGTCATACCACTTGTGCGTGCCGACACCGCCTTCGTACACGAACTTGTTGCTCTCGCCAGCGGGCATTTCGCCAGGGGTGGGAGGGGGACCGCCGCCGGGAGTGGTCCAAGTTTTGCCGCCGTCATCGGAGCGCTGGATGATCTGGCCGAACCAGCCGCTGGTCTGCGAGGCGAAGATGCGGTTCGGGTCCACAGGCGAGCCCTTCAGGTGATACATCTCCCAACCGGCGAAGTGCGGGCCGGTGACGGTCCAGTTGTCGCGTTTGCCATCGGCGGTCAGGATGAACGCGCCTTTCTTTGTGCCGACCAATACACGTACGCTGCTCATAGGATGTTGCTTTACGGGTTATTTCTTGGCTTCGTTTTCAACGACGGTCTTCAGGTCAGCGAGACCTTTCTCAAACTGGCCGCCGATCAGCTTGTCCATGTTCATGAACATGCAGAAGGCTTTGGAGATGAAATTGTTTTTGCCGCTCATGCTCCAGGTGACGGCGGTTTTGTCGCCTTCGGGTTTGAAGGTGAAGTCCGCTTCGGCGGTGCCGGCCATGGGCTTGAAAAAGTCCATGTGGAAATGGACGAGTTCAGCGGGTTTGCTTTCGGTGATGGTCATCTTGCCGGATCCGACCTCGTTGTTGCCTTCCCAAGAATAGCTGGCGCCAACGCCGCTGGTGGGGCCGTCGTAGGTGAGCTTCATGGCTGGGTCGATCTTGCCCCAAGGGTTCCAGGCTTCCCATTTCTTGGGCTCGTTGACTTGAGGGAAGATGGCCGAGGCCGGGGCGGCGATGGTGGCGGTCCGGGAGACGCGGTAATCAGCGGGTTGCATGGCCACGACGATGAGGAAGATGCCGAGGAGCACCGCGAGGACGAGCAGGACGGTGACGAGTTTGGAGCGTTTCTTGGTTTCGGTCATAACAAATCAGTTCGTTTTCATAGAGACAACGAATGGGGCGATGCGGTCAGGACAGCTTTCTTAAATTATTTCCGAAAAAATAGCACGGATTTGCTTGGGGGTGTTTCCCTTTTTCCTCATCAATGGCGCTCTCACCCCTCACCCCGGCCCTCTCCCCGTTGAGGGGAGAGGGAGAACATTTGTCGCGTTTTATGTTACTCGGGAGCCATTGACGGGCGTTCAAACTACTTCGTTTTTGCCAGATAAGTGGCGAGTTGGTCCCAGGTGGCGCCGAAGCCGCCGTGCATGCTGCTGTGGTGTTCCAGATACACTTGTTGCTCGGCGGCGGTAGCGTTAAAGGGCACGCCGCGCAGGGTCAGGGTGGTCTGGCCGTTTTGTTCGGTGAGCGTCAGAATTTTCAGCATTTGCAGGGGCCAGCCGGTATGGCCAGGGTGGCGAGTGAGGCCGCCTTTTTCATCGGAGAAGGAGAGGAGGAAGATGAGGCGTTCGGGCGCGACGACTTCGCGGTAGGTGAACTTGCCCCACATGGTCATGCCGCCGGGGCCGCTCATGCCGTAGTGGTAAGCACCACCGGGGCGGAGTTCCACGGTGGCTTTGTCCATCTTGAAGCCGGCCGGGCCCCACCATTGCATGAGGCGATCGGCTTCGGTGAAGGCTTGCCACACTTTCTCACGCGGAGCAGCGAAGGTGCGGGTGATGACGAACGGTTCTTTCGCCGTGGTGAAGGCGAGCTGTTCTTCGAAGCGGTCCATGGTCTGGTTGCCGCCTTCGATGGCGCCGAATTCTTTGACGATGTAATCGCGGGAGGCGGCGGTCTTGAAAACGCTGCGCATGGTGATGCGGGTCTGCTCGCCTTCCGTGGCAAAGGTGGTGACGACCTCGAAGCTGTGCGGGTAATCCTCATTACCCGTGCCGTGGCTGTAGCTGAGGCGTTCGTGCAGGACGACTTCGTGATAGCGCATCTCATTCGGGTAATCGCGCCCATCGGGGCCGTGCATGGTGTAGCGCCAGACGCCGCCGGGTTTGAGATCGCGGGAATGAGTCGTGGTGGTGAAGCCGCGCGGGCCCCACCATTTCGTGATGTGCTGGGGATCGGTGAAGGTCTGCCAGACGAGGTCGCGCGGGGCGTTGAAGAGACGGGTAAGGACGACTTCGCGAGCGGCCTCGGGATTCTCCGCGAGATACTTTTCCAGCAGAGGGCCGACGATATCGGTCCAGCCGGCTTCGAAATTGGAGCGGGCGAAGGACTCGATTTTCGGGAAGGTATCGAGGCCGGTGTGGGTCACGGTCACGCGGGTTTGCTTGCCTTCGGGAGTGAGTTCAAAGGTGACGTGCGAATCGCCTTCGTAGCCGACGTAGCGCCAGGTGTAGGCAATTAATTTGTTAGGCACGGCTTGGGTGATGCGGCAGTGGTGGGTGAACTCCGCGCCTTTGCCATCCGGACAGGTGAACTCGAATTCGAAGCCGACCTCAGGCTTGAAGCCGGTCATGGGAAAGAGCCAGAGGCGGAGGGCATCGAGCGAGGTAAGGGCGTGCCAGACGCGGTCCACGGAGGCATCGAAGGTGCGGGAGACGGTGACCGTTCCGGCAGCAGCGGATTGAGGATGGGCAGATGGGTTCATTTCGCTTGGTCGTTCTTTTGCAGTTCTTTCAGATAGTCATCAAGGCGGTCGAAGCTTTGTTCCCAGAAGATGCGGTAGTGTTCGAGCCAGTCCACGGCAGCTTTCATAGGTTTGGCCTCGATGCGGCAGGGACGCCATTGGGCGTTGCGGCCGCGGGTGATGAGCTTGGCGCGCTCCAGCACTTTCAGGTGCTTGGAGACGGCGGGCAAGCTCATGCGGAAGGGAGCGGCCAGATCGTTCACCGAAACCTCACCTTCCGTGGCCAAGCGCGAGAGGATCGCGCGCCGGGTGGGATCGGCGAGGGCGGCGAAGGTGGCGCTGAGGTGATCGGTGGGCATCGTTTGTATGGGCGGTTTTGTATTTAACTATTAGGTTAAATACATTTGAGAGATGGAAATGTCAAGTGGGGGAGTTTTTGTCTTAGTCGTTGAGGCGGTGATTGCGAACCGATCTTTCGCCCCTGCCGGGGCTGGCGGGGAGGGAGCGGATTTTCCCAGCGATAATCGCTGGGCTATTTTCGAGAAGTCCCGTAGCGGGACTGCATGGTTTCGACCGCGTGAGCGATTGGTGTAGGACGAGCAGGCGCAAGAACTTTCGTATGTATGAGGCAACGGCAACTAAGGGGGAGTTCCCCCGGTATACACGGCCCTAGTGACTACAAGAGAGTGCACGTGACCTAACTCAGCAAACGCCGTGCAACATGTCTAGAACAATGAAGAACGTCACCGGACGCAACCGCAGCCAAGCCACCTCCAAGAAACCTTCTTCCGCGTCGCGTTTGCCGAAGTGTCCGACGGGCATCCAAGGGCTGGATGAGATCACGGATGGCGGGCTGCCGCGTGGGCGACCTACGCTGGTGTGCGGCGGTGCGGGCTGCGGCAAGACGTTGCTGGCGGCGGAATTTCTGATGCGCGGGGCGGTGCAGTTCGATGAGCCGGGCGTGCTGATGGCCTTTGAGGAAACGGAGGAGGAGCTGAAAGCGAATGTAGCCTCCCTCGGATTTGACCTGGGCGACCTGGTCCGGCGCAAAAAGATTGTGGTGGATTATATCCACATCGAGCGGAGTGATGTGCAGGAGAATGGCGATTATGATCTGGAAGGGCTGTTCGTACGGCTCAATTACGCGATCGATTCCATCGGGGCCAAGCGGGTGGTGCTGGACACGTTGGAAGCATTGTTTGCCAGCCTGCCCAACGAAGCCATCTTGCGTGCCGAGCTGCGCCGGCTTTTCCGCTGGCTCAAGAACAAGGGCGTGACGGCGGTCATCACGGCCGAGCGGGGGCGCGAGCAACTGACGCGGCATGGGCTGGAAGAGTATGTGTCCGATTGCGTGATCCTGCTGGATCATCGCGTGACGGAGCAGATCGCGACCCGGCATCTGCGAGTGGTGAAGTACCGCGGGGCGTTGCATGGGACGAATGAGTTCCCGTTTCTCATCGGGGAGGACGGCATCAGCGTGCTGCCGATCACGTCGCTCGCGCTCAATCACAAGGTGTCGAACGAGCGGATCCTCACGGGCATCACCCGGCTGGATGCGATGCTGGGCGGACGCGGTTTTTTCCGGGGCAGCAGCATCCTGCTCACGGGCACGCCGGGTACAGGCAAGACCATCATCTCCTCCAACTTTGCGCAGGCGGCGGCGAAGCGAGGCGAACGCGTGCTCTATTTTTCATTCGAGGAATCGCCCGACCAGATCATCCGCAACCTGCATTCCATCGGGGTGCGGCTGGAGCCGTTGGTGAAGCGCGGGTTGTTGCGGTTCCATTCGGCACGGCCCTCGCTCTACGGGCTGGAGATGCATCTGGCCACGATGTTCAAGGAGATCGCGACTTTCAAACCGCAGGTCGTGATCATCGATCCCATCACCAGCCTCATGGATTCAGGCACTGATTCCGAGGGCAAGGGAATGGTCACGCGGTTGATCGACTATCTGAAGGCCAGCGGGATCACCTCGCTTTTCACCAGCCTCACGCAAGGCGGGCATTCATTGCAACAAAGCGAAGCCTCCATGTCCTCCCTGATGGATTCGTGGTTGCTGCTGCAAGATTTTGAAGGCAACGGCGAACGCAACCGCGTGCTCTATGTGCTGAAAGCGCGCGGTATGGCGCACTCGAACCAGATCCGGGAGTTCCTGATCTCGGACCGGGGTGTGGACCTGGTGGACGCTTACATCGGCGCCAGCGGCGTGCTGACGGGCTCCGCCCGGGCGGCACAAAATGCGCTGGAGAAAGCCGCCGTGCTGACCAACCAGCAGGAAGCTGACCGACTGAAACGCGAAGTGGAGCGCAAGCGGGCAGCGATCGAACGGCAGATCAGCGGGCTCCGTTCTGATTACGAAAGCGAATCGGCAGAATTGCGACGGATTGCGGACCAGGTGGGAACGAGCACGCTGATGCTGACTACGGAACGAACCGCTTCCGGCATCCTGCGTCAGGCCGATGCGAAGGTGCCAGTGCTCAAGGGGAGCAGCCGCCGAAATGGGAAGGGAACGCATTGAAAACAAAAACCGTGAAACCCAAGGTGGCCAGCCCAGCCCCGGAGCAACTCTGGCAATTGCGCCTGTACGTGACCGACCAGACGCCCAAATCGTTAATAGCGCTTAAAAACCTGAAGAATGTGTGCGAGACGCATCTCAAAGGCCACTATCGTATCAAGGTGATCGATCTGCTGAAGCAGCCGCATCTGGCCAAAGGGGACCAAATCCTCGCCGTGCCCACGGTGGTGCGTATGCTGCCCAAGCCGGTGCGCACAATCATCGGCAGTCTTTCCAATCTCGAACAGGTGCTGGTGGGCCTGGATCTGCGGGCGACCAATTGAGGCAGTGAGCACCGATGAAAACCAAGAAAACCGGCCGCAAAGCCAGCGGTAAAACCAGTCCCAGTGAGGACATCAAAACCACGCCAAGCGGCCAGCATTCGGGCAAATGGGTGTTGCGGCTCTACATCGCGGGAGCCACGAACCGTTCGCGGCTGGCCATCATGCGGGCGCGCGAATTCTGCGAGACCAAACTCAAGGGCAACTTCATCCTGGACGTGATCGACATCCACCAGCAGCCCATTCTGGCGCGCAATGGCCAGATCGTGGTGACGCCCACGCTGGTGCGGGAATTTCCGCAACCGGTGCGCCGGCTCATCGGCAGCCTGATGGATACGGGCGGCCTGTTTGTGGAACTGGACCTGGACTCACCCCATGAGATCGAGATTTGAAGACAGCCCGCCCATCAAGTTCCGTGCGGGCCGCCCAGGCCGGTGAACTGGCCGAACTACGGGTGCGGCTGGCGGAGGCGGAAGAAACTCTGGGCGCCATCCGAACCGGAGAAGTCGATGCCGTGGTGATGGCAGGGAAGCACGGCGACCAAGTGTTCACCTTGGAAGGGGCCGAGCAAGACTACCGGTTGCTGATCGAATCCATGAACGAGGGCGCGCTGATGTTGACGGCGGAGAAGGTCATCCTGTATGCGAACCGATGTTTCGCCGGCATGGTCAAGTGTCCGCTGGAACAGGTGATCGGCAGTTCTTTTCGCCGGTTCCTCTCGGCCACAGACCGGGTCCGGCTCCGGATGCTGGTGAAAGGAGGGATCAAACCGGGCACTAAAATCCAAGTGGTGCTGCGGGCCACCACCGGTTCGGAGATGCCGGTGCAAATCTCCCTGCGCCCGCTGACGAAGAGCGGGGCCAAGGGCGTGGCGATCGGCATGGTAGTGACGGACATGACGGAAGTACGACGGACGGAGGAACGGTTACGGGCGCTGACACACCGGGTGGTGGAAGTGCAGGAGGCGGAGCGTGGACGGGTGGCGATGGACCTGCACGACAACATCACGCAGATGCTCTGCGCCGTGCTCATACGCAGCCAGACGCTGGCGGGCATGCTGCCGGCGCGGGAAGGAATGGCCAAGGAAGAGGCGTTCAAACTTCATGACCTGCTCGGTGAGGCGGCGGAAAAAGTGGAGGCGATCTCGCGCAATCTGCGACCGGGGCTGTTGGAACATCTGGGGCTGACGGTCGCGTTAGAAAATCTGGGCAATGAATTTACGGACCGGACGGGCATCTCCCTCAAGCTGGTCTGTGGGCCGCTGACCGCGCGATTACCCGCCGCCACGGAACTGGCGCTCTACCGGATCTTTCAGGAAGCGCTGAGCAATGTGGAACGGCATGCCCACGCCCGGCAGGTAATCGTGCAACTTAAGAAAACAGGGAAAATGGTGCTGCTGACGATCAAGGATGACGGCAACGGATTTATTCCGGGACAAAGGCCGGGCGGGCGCAAAGGCAAAAGCGGTCTGGGACTGCTCAGCATGCGCGAGCGGGCGAGCTATGTAGGAGGAGTCCTGAAGGCGACCTCCGCACGGGATGCGGGAACAGAGATCGAGGTGTTGGTCCCGCTGGCGGGATAGGTTTTGGCGGTGGGTGAGAAGATAGAAAAATCTCCAGCCGGCGCGGGGCTGGCTGAGGATGAGTGGGAAGTGATTGGGGGATGGTGGAATCGGCGCTCGGGAGTGTTAAATAATTCGCGAGCGGAGGGATAATTTTCCTGTTGCTGTGGACGAGACGTCCACGCTCCAAGGGAAAACGCGGGCCGGACGAATGCGTGGGAAGGAAAGGTGGCCACGAAGGTGGAGAAGATCCGAAATATTTTGGAGCGCACCCGACTTGTTTGATCTGCTGCGGCTGGTCCCGCGGCGGGATACAGCCGCGGTCTACCAAAAGAAAAAATCCTCAGCCCGCGCGAAGCTGGCTGAGGATGTTTGGCTCAGGTCGCTATATCGACCTGAGGTTTGGTCTGACGATTTAGGCGCAAGCTGGGAGGCCTGAGCCAAAGGTCAGGTCATATTCTGGAGAGCTTGCCGTCTTCTTTGCGGCTGTCGCGGACGATGGTGCCATCTTCGGCGACGTGGATCTCGATGTTCTTGCCGGGTTGCTTGATCTCGACTTCATAGACGACCTTGCCGTCGCGAGTTTCCTTGTCGATGTCCACGATGTCATTGCCAGCGGCTTCGCGCTTGATGGTGGCTTGAGCGGCGGTGGGCAGATCGGCCAACTGCGTGCCCAAGAAGAACGTGCGGTCTTGGGGATCTTTGCGATCTGCTGCGTTCCGGTTGTTGCGGTTATTACCGAGCTTGTCGTTGTTCTCGGATTTCACGATCGTGCCATCGGCGGCGATGTGGAGCTGGGCGTTGCGGCCGGACTGGGAGAATTCGACTTCATAGACGGGTTGTCCGTTCCAGGTTTCTTTGTCGATGTCCGCCACTTTGCGGCCAGCGGCCTGTTTCATGATGGTGGCTTGCACGGGCTGCGGAACGTCCTTCAGTTCCATGCTTTGCAGGCGCGGGAAGCGGGGGACGTAGTCGGCCACGGTGGTCTTGGTGTCGTTGTCTTTGTTCACCAACGAGCCGTCTTCGGCGATGTAGAGTTTTTTGTCCTTGGCATTGGGCTGGTTCATGTCCACTTCGTAAACGGTCCGGCCGTCCTTGGTCTCTTTCTCGATGGTAATCTTTTTCACATCATTCCCCTTTTGGGCGGTGATGGTTTTTTGGACGGCGGGCGGGAGCTGGTTGAATTCAACCTTTTCGTCCGCGAAGGCGGGCAGGCTGAGTCCGAGAATCAGGCAGATGATAGTGTTTTTCATAGGTTGTTGCTTAAGTTGGCTTAGCATAGTTGTTAATTGCTAACCAAAGCTCGCCTGTGAATTTTCATTAAGCAAATGGGGTAAAAACCTTCCTTGCACGGCGAAGATGGGGGCAGCGGAATTCCTCAGATTACGGGTGAAGTGTGTCCGCCAAAGATGCGGAACAGGGATTTCAAAAAAGGGGGAGAAGAAGACACGAGTTTCACGGATTGGCACGAATTAATGGTGATGGTTCAGACTAGTGGTAGTTTATTTTAACCTAGTAAATTCTGGTCGATGTCCATGGCTCGGTTTTTTGGTAGAAACAAGGAAATCTTCGATTGGAATTTCTTCTGGCGGAAGGGGTTTTGGGAAATGTCGCTGTGGGATAAGTAATTTCGGTTGTTTGAGTGATGGGTGATGAGGGAAAGTGGAATCGCTGACAACTCGTTGTTGGTAAAGGAGAGGAGTGGTGGTTGGCTCTATCAGAGAATAAGCAGCCTCCGAATCCTCAAAGTCATCAAGCATGATGGTGCGTTGGCATTGTTGTGTCCTGCGTTGGCGGGGAGGTGGCAATCCTTATGGAGTCATTGCAGATATGTGAGTGTATCGGGCGTATGGATCAGGGTCCGTAAGCCGGAGGGTGAACGGGACGTCGGGCGGCGTAGGATGTTATGACCGCCCGGGGAATCTCTAGTAGCCACTGCGGAACCGGCCTGGCTCTGGACAGCGCGAAGTTCGCGCTTCCCTATTAGGAGGAAGCAAAGACAGATACAGCACAGGGGTCGGATGGTTTCATTGTTCTTTGACATAGTTCCCTAAAGGGAATGCAGAGGTCGAAGTTCGACTTCCCAGTGGGGGAGGAGAAGGCGTTGGGCGTTTTTAGGACGCTTGGCGCGCTCAACCCTCACCCCAGCCCTTGCATGTTGGAGAGGTGGTAATTAATGAGGGTGGAGCAAGGGAACATTTGAGGCAGAGGGAGAGGGAAGCCCGACCCGGCCCGCAGGTGCTTTTTGAACGAGACCCTGGGGAGAG
>CALRJY020000049.1:0-42057 GCA_943367715.1 Chitinophaga pinensis
CGGACCAAACCCTCGCCAGCCACTCCAAAACCTCCGTCATTACAACGAAGGGAGACGCTCTGAAAAGAGGGCTTGGGGTGGCTGCGCAGGAGAAACCGGATGGGGCTAGGCGCGGCGAGAGAGCGTATCAAATAAAGATACGTGATCGAGCCGCAACGACGCCCCAGCCGGTTTCCACCAGCAGACGCCTCAAGACATCTTTTCAGATCGTCTCTAGGAACTATTTCAAAGAACAATGAAACCATCCGACCCCTGTGAAGTATCGTCTCCTCCCTCCCTACGATTGAGAGTTCAGATTAAGCGTTCGTCCAGTACCCGGCCGGTTCCGCAGTGGCTACTAAGGATTCCCCGACCTCATTCTTGGTCGACGTCCCTTTCCCCCTCCGGCTTACGAGCCCTGATCCATACGCCCGATACACTCACCTATCCGCAATGACTCCATAAGGATTGCCATGCAACGCCAATGCATCACTGGCTTGAGGTTTCCGGGATTTCTTTTCTCCGCCCTTAATTCAAAACTTAAAACTAAGAACTTAGAATCGGCCTTTCCGCCTCTCCTTTACCGACAACGAGTTGTCAGCACTGCAAACCCTATCAATTCCCCGTCAATTTATCCATCAAAAAATCACCCAAAACCCGCTCCCGAACGGAACAATTTGCAACAGAAGAAATTACAAACGAAGATTTTTTGCTCGAACGTGTCTGCGTGCGGGGATCAATCACCCCGCATTAAGTTTATTCCGAAGCTGCCTTCGCAATTACGGCTGATCTGATTCCACCAGGATCCGATAAAATCTTGGCCCTTCATCAGGCCCCTCAAGGTTGTTCACCAGCACGTCATCGCCCGTCCCGGTGAAGGGTGGTCGATAATCCTGCCAAACAGCAAGGTCCTCCGAAGTCTGGAGCTGATAGGACAGACCTGCGGCAGTATGCCAGGCCAAACCGAAGAGACCATTCGGTTGCAGATTGGGGCGCAGGCTGAACACCGTCTCGTCATCCTCCACCCGATAGATGCCGCCACCCAGTTGACGGGCTTCCACCGCCGGCCCGCCATTCACTTGCATATAGTAAGTCTTCCCATAGTTCGCCACGTAGATCCGTCCTTCTTCATCTTCGCCGACAGCTACGATATCGAAGGGGTAATATCTGGGCGGCTCACCCAAACCACCTCCAGGCAGATAAAGTGGATCAATAAAACTGGGACGGGCCAGCGATTCACTGACAACGCCTGCACCTGACTGTTCCGCCGTGAACACATACCCGCTTCGGTCGCCACAGAAATATCGACCTTGCATCCGCCGGAATGGGCCACGATACGGCAGTGCCCCAACAGTCGAGCTGGTGACATTTTCGAAATATTCCCTGAAGGGCCAACTGTCGGGCGTGAGTTCAACTGCCTCTTCTCCGCCAGATTCAGTCCGGATCACCAGCAGCTTGTCGGAAAGCACCTCACTGTCCTGAAAGAAACTGGCAGGCATGTGGCTGGCCACCGACCCGACCTTGTTCAGGTAAAGCGTGCCATCCGGACCAAATATCAACTGGCCAGCCTCACCCGTGACCGGATAGGTCCCCATCACAATCTCACTCTGCGGATCGGCTACATTGGGATCGGCCAAGGCGAAGAATCTCGAGACCCGCACACCACCCGCCACCCGATAGGAACAGTAAAACCAGGCTTTTTCGTCGTAGCGTGGTGGGAAGGCCACGCTGAGGATTTCAGCTGGTGTCGGTTGCCCGAAAATAGGAACTCCCAGGGGATCGTAAGACAGCGATAAGAATGGCGTCGATCGTCCCAAAATACCGACGGTGCCATTCAACTGCACAATAAACAGCCTGCCTGAGCCATCCCCGGCATGGGTGATCCAGACCGCGCGGTCGCTTTCGGAAACCTTGGTGAACTTGAGCCGGGGCAGGTCATCTGCTGGTGGGGGAACGATCTGCTTTTCCACGCCGCGATAAAAGGTATAACAAGTATAACTGGCCGCATACTGCGGATGAAACGTACGCGCCTTCAGACGACCATTCACACCCACGGTGACGGGCTCCGTGTATTCGGGAGACGTTTCGGAAGGTTCCGTGCCGTCCAGCGTGTAACGGATCACAGCCCCCACAAAAGCCGAGGTGATGGTGACAGATGTAGCCACAGAAATCGGGCCACGTTCAGGCGAAAAATTAGGGCGAGGCAATCTGGGAACAGAAAATACGGCATGAGTAGTGGCGACGAGCTGTCCGGGTTTTTCAGCCTTGGCGTAGATAACGATATCGCCCTCGATCAACAGAGGCTCAACATAAGGCACCCAGGGTAGTGAGGACAGATTGCGCAGCTGCAACACGGCCGGAGTAAGCGCGTAATAGAGCGTGGCCCCCGGACTGGAGGTCAACGTGACGGTCGTGCCGCGCAAGACTTCACCCGCTGGTGGGTCAAAGGTCACCGGGGTGGTGGTGGTGTAGTAGGTGGCTGACTGAACCAGACCGGCACCATGCTCGGGATGCCAGACCATGGCTTTGATAGTCACATTGGACGTCAAGGTAAGGGGCGAGGAATAGACTGGGGAAGAAATGGACGGGGTGCTTCCATCCAGCGTGTAATAAATAATAGCGTCTGACGCGTAAGGGGCAGTCAGCGTGATAGTGGTGCCTTCCACATAAGCGCCCGCTTTCGGAGTGAATTCCAAAACCTCGGGGCCGATGACAAAAGAAGCCGAGGCGTATTCACTCCCATTCTCAGCCCGGATTTTTAAAGTGGCGGTAGCGGTGACGTCTATGGCAATGGGCGTTAGAACCGTCGGTGAACTTTCCGTGGGTTCACTGCCATCCAAGGTGTAGCGTAACGATCGGAATTCTTCCGGATCATCCCAACCAAGGACAACTCGCTGGGCTTCGGCAAACTTGCCACCGGGTGGTGAAATCACTATTTGGGCGGCGGACAAAGAACCAGACACACCACTGGATAGAAGCAACACCATCACCATACCGATCATCCAGTCCAATGAATGACGACAAATTGACCGGCTTATTTGTGATGAACTCTGTTTCACAACCTTGTGCTGACTCAATCCCCAAAGTTTAACGTAGGGAAGCTCCGCCTGGCAATGTCCAGTTTGATCCGAAGGTCATGCCGGAAATGATTTCAAACGGGTGAGTCCTTCACTACGAGTCCCGCTAGGGACTTCTCGAAAATAGCCCACGATTTTAATGGTGGTTGCCGAGAAGGGCGGTGCAAGTCCCGGAGGGACGAAAGAAATAGGGCGATGATTTCAGCTTAAGGGCCAGCGAGCGGAACAAGACCCGTTTGCGCCAGTTCGTTTTCCGTCATTTGGCGCACCGCTCCATCTAATTGGACGACGAAGAGACGGTTTCCCCAGCGCGCACCGAGAATGATAGTCCCGGGATTGTCGTCCGCCTTCGGCAGCGCGGGATTATAAAGCAGATCACGCGCGCTCAAAAGGCTGGTGGTATGAACGCGCTTGGCGGTCGCGGGCGCATCTAAGATTTCACGCGCAGATTGAAGGTCGGGATAGCGTCCATCAGCGGCATGCTTGCCCAACTCCACCAACACGCTGCCCAGGTGTCGGGAGATGGCGGCATCCATTTGCACTCGTTGGTTGTGACTATGCCGCCAAGCGACGCCGAAGAACACGACGAGCAACAGGAACACAGTGAGGGTGATCACTTTAAGCTCACCGGGTCTAAAACGCCTGAGGTGCATCATCTAGGGCGAGACGGGCGTGATGATATCGACCGTATTCGTGGTGCCGGTCACTTCCATGACCATGGATTTGAAATAATGCCCGCCCTGAGTGCGAAGCGCTTCAACCCGGACTGTTCCCTGCCCTTTAGGACCGGAGACGGGAAAATCAAAATGCCATAGTTCGGTCGAGTCGGTGATGCTAATGATGGTGTTGGCGATGGAACCGCTCGTAATGGGCGAACCCAAGGCGGCAATGACTCCGGGGTGTGCCCCTGCCTGGACTAGCGCCGTATGGTAAAGAGCCCGGCTCTGCTTCTGCACCAGAACACCCCGAACCACCGGATAGGTGAGGATAATGCCAACCAGCAGTACGCCAAAAGCAAGCGAAGCCCACACCCACCACTGACGCCACCATGGGCGGTTGATAGCAGGGAAAACTGAGGATGAGGCTAGCTCCATGGTGTAAACATCCAGTGATTAACCAAGTATCCTTTTGGTGATACGCAAATTTCGCACCACCTGATGAATATTTCAACCGCTTAATCAGTAGCATCGGCGCAACGAAATCTTACCACGAATTTTTTGCTTACTGACCAACCCATGGTAATACTCTGATGGTGTTGAACGAGACGGACATAACGGCGGCAGGACAGGAGGGCATCCTCATCCAGGGCGCACGCGAGCATAACCTGAAGAATCTCACGGTGACGATCCCGCGCGGAAAGTTCGTAGTACTGACGGGCGTCAGCGGGTCCGGCAAGAGCACGCTGGCGTTTGACATCCTTTTTGCCGAAGGGCAGCGGCGGTTTCTGGATTCCATGAACGCCTATGCGCGGCAGTTCGTGGAACAACTTTCCCGCCCAGATGTGGATCTCATCGCGGGCATTCCGCCCACGGTGAGCATCGAGCAACGGAACTCCAGTGGCGGCGGCAAGAGCACGGTGGCGACGGTGACGGAGATCTATCATTTCATCCGCCTGCTCTTCGCGCGGTTGGGCACGCAGTATTGCCCCGATTGCCAGATACCGGTGGAATCCCAGACGCGCGATGAACTGGGCGCCCGTCTGCAAGAGCAGATGAAGCAACGCGGTGATCTGCTCCTGCTCGCGCCCGTGGTGCGGAATCGTAAAGGCTTTCATTCGGAAGTGGCGGAGTGGGCGGCAAAGCATGGTTACTCCGAGATCCGCGCGGATGGGAAGATCTACTCCACCAGCGAACGGCTGCGGCTGGATCGCTTCAAGGAGCACGATGTGGAGATCGTCATCGGCGTGATGGAGAAGAAGCCGCGCGCTAAGCAGACAGGCAAGACGTCGCAACAACTGGTGGATGATGCCTTGGCCATCGGCAAAGGCACCTTGCTCGCGCTGGATAACCATGGGGTGACCACGGTGCATTCCACCGCCCGGTCGTGCAGCGGTTGCGGCAAGTCCTTTGAGATACTGGACCCGAAGTTTTTCAGCTACAATTCCTCACGCGGCTGGTGCCCGACGTGTCGTGGATTCGGTGAGACCTTTTATCTGCCGGATGCGGAACGCGGTGCACGTGCAGATGCCATCGAGGAATCATGGTTCGGCTGGCAGGAAGGCAAGCGCGAGATTTGCCCGGAGTGTCACGGAGCTCGACTGAATCCTTTGGCACGAGCGGTGCGGTTGATCTTGGATGGTTTGCCCGCCAAGACGGCAAAAACCAAGAGCACGAAAAAGCTGCCCGGCCAGACGATCGATGACATCGGCGGAATGTCAGTCTGGCAGGCTTCGGAATATTTCAATGGCCTCAAGGTTTCCGGGCGCGAAGCGGAAGTGGCGCGGGATATCTTGCCGGAGATCCGCGAGCGCATGCGCTTCCTCAATGAAGTTGGCCTCGGCTATCTGCAACTGAGCCGGAGTGTGACGACGCTCTCCGGCGGCGAATCCCAGCGCATCCGGCTCGCCGCCCAGCTCGGCTCGAATCTCAGCGGCGTACTTTACATCCTCGATGAGCCGACCATCGGCTTGCACGCCCGCGACAACGAACAATTGCTGGACGCCTTGCAGAAGCTGCGTTCGCGCGGGAACTCGCTCGTCGTCGTGGAGCATGATGAAGACACGATGCGGCGCGCGGATTACGTCATCGACCTCGGACCCGGTGCAGGCGTTAAGGGCGGTCAGGTGATGGCCTCCGGAACCCTCGCAGAATTGATGCAGAACAAGGACTCGCTGACGGGGCGGTACTTGCTGCATCTCGAGACGAAGAAATATCCGACGCGCGGACAACGGCGTCCGGTGACGGCACCGAAGAAAGCTCCGGCGAAGAAAACGAAAAAGGTGGCCGAAGTCGATCCGACGGAGACGCAGTGGCTGACGCTGCACGGCGCGAAGACAAACAACCTGAAGGACGTGACGCTGGAGATTCCGCTGGGGCGCTTCGTGGTGGTGACGGGCGTGAGCGGGTCCGGCAAGAGCACATTGGTGCGTGAGTGTTTGCTGCCCGCGCTGGAAGGTTCAGTCGGTCGCAAAGGCAAGAAGAACGAGCATCTGACCGGCACGGAAATGCTCAGCGCCGTGCATGAGGTGAATCAAGCGCCCATCGGCCGCACGCCGCGTTCCACGCCCGCCACCTACGTCGGCTTCTTCGACGACATCCGCACGCTGTTCTCGAATCTGCCGGAATCGAAATTGCGTGGTTACAGCGGCAGCCGCTTCTCCTTCAACAGCAACCAGGGGCGTTGCCCAGTGTGTGAAGGCGCGGGAACGATCAAGCTGGAGATGAATTTCCTGCCCCCCGCCTATGTGAAGTGCGAATCATGCAACGGTACGCGGTTCAATCGTGAGACACTCGACATCGAATACGCCGGCAAGAACATCGCGCAGGTATTGGATATGAGCGTGGCGGAGGGCATCGAATTCTTCTCGGCGCTGCAGAAGATCAAGCGGCCGTTGGAGGCCTTGCGCGATACTGGGTTGGATTATCTGCGTCTTGGACAGACAAGCCCAACACTCAGCGGCGGTGAGGCGCAGCGGGTGAAGCTCGTGACCCATCTGCTCACGGGCTTGAAGAATGAACAGCCGGACTTGCGGTCCATCCGTCCGCTGAACTTGAAGCCGGCGATCTTCATCCTGGAAGAACCCACCATCGGCCTTCACATGGCCGATGTGCAGAAGCTCGTGGAAGTGATTCAACGGCTCGTGGAAACGGGCAATACGGTGGTCGTCATTGAGCATAATCTCGATCTGATTGCGGAAGCGGATTGGGTCATCGATATGGGACCGGAAGGCGGCGCGGGTGGTGGCGAGATCATCGCAGCAGGAACTCCCGAGGCAGTGGCGAAGAATAAGGAATCGCATACCGGCAGGTTTTTGAAGGCACTGGTAGATAAGCCGGTTGCACCGGTGGGCCAAAAATAAGGACGCTAAAAACTGAATTGTGAGCCAGACTTACGAAGAGATCATCGAGGGGAACAGCGTGTGGCGCACGGTGCTGGGCGGGCGACATCACTTGGTGCTGCAGCGCTTGCATGCCGAAGTGAAAGCAGCCCTGCCAGAGAATGGCCCTGCACGTCTGCAAGAGCCGCGCTCAGTGGTGCAACTCACGGCAGGGACGATCCTGCGTCCTGATTTGTCGCTGGTTACGGCGGCGACGGGCAAAGTTTTTCTCGCGGTAGAGATCATCAGTTCAGAAGATCACCGTTGGGACACGGTGACGAAGAAGGAGATTTACGAGGACTGCAAAATCCCGCGCCTGTGGATGGTCGATCTCCGCTATAACAACGTGGAGATTTATCACGGCAGCCAATATGGGCTAGGTTTGAAAGGTATTCTCGCGAACAAGGAAACTCTGACCGAGAAACTGCTGCCAGCACTGTCCGTGCCCATGAACGATCTTTTCTCCGATTAAGGCTTACGTGATACGATTGGTTTTGTTTGATATCGACGGCACACTGATCCGCACCAAGGGGATCGGTGGACGCTCCTTTGGCGCGACCTTCCGCACGGTCTTTGGGCAGGAGCATAAACCTGAGACAGTGAACTTCGCCGGACGCACGGATTCATCCCTGCTGCGCGAGTTTTTTCAGCATTACCAGATCGCGCACAACCAGGAGAACTTGGACAAATTTATCGAGGCTTATGTGTTTTGGCTGGAGCATTTGATGCATGATTTCGGCGGACATGTCTGCGCGGGCGCACCGGAATTGATCGAGGATTTCAAGGCACTGCCGGAGCGGCCCATCATGGGCATCCTCACGGGTAATCTACGCATTGGTGCGGAGATCAAGCTGCGGCATCACGGCATCTGGGAGCACTTCGAGTTCGGCGTGTTCGCGGATGATCATGAGGATCGCAATCAGCTCGCCTCCATCGCGAAGGAACGGGCCGGACAGATGATCGGGCGGAAGTTGAAGGGCGAGGAGATTCTGATCATTGGCGATACGCCGCGGGACATCGACTGTGCGCGGTTTATCGATGCGAAGATATTGGCCGTCGCGACCGGCGGCCACACCATGGAAGAATTGCGCGCCCACAATCCCACCTGGCTCGTGGAGAGCTTGGTGGGTGTTCGCGCCCGCGACCTTAACACGTGAGCGCGGTCACCGCTTCTTGGTGTTCATGGAAAGGATGCCCGCTCCGTGCGTCACCCAACCGCTGCCGCCGATGATGACGCGCCGGATGGGTTCGCCCGTCTCCGGATGCTTCGTCAGCGCGTCCTCAGACATCTTCTGCTGCAGTTCGAACCGTTTCGGCTTCTGCTTCGGACTCTTCGGAATCGTTTCGTAAACGTAAGTGGCCATAAGTCTTGATTGCTGAAAAAGGAAAGTAACCGCAGATGGGCGCAGATTCACGCAGATTCTTGGGAAAATCCAGATACGCCGTCATCTTTCCCAACTTTTCCTCATCTGCGTTTATCCGCGTCCATCTGCGGTTGAATCCCCCTCCTTGCCTTTGCCCTCCCCCTGCGGAATACTCCGCCCGTGAAGATAACGGTCACCGAGTTGACGGATAAGCTGCTGGCGTCTTACGCGCAGTTGGGCGGCATCAACCATCTGGACGGCAAGAACATGCCGTCCAAGACCGCCATCGCGGGCATCACCGTCGATCTCCTGCGCCTGCTCTTCCCCGGCTTCTTCGATGAAAAGCCGCTGCACTCCTCCGAGTTGAAAGTAGAGACGGCCCTGCTCATGGACTCGGTGCTGGGCCGACTGGAAGACGAGATTTACAAGAGCCTGCTATATCATAACCCCGAGAAACGCTCCGCCCGCGAACTGCGCCCCTTGGCGCACGAACTCACCACGGATTTCCTCGGCTGCCTCCCGTGCATCCGCGAACTGCTCCAGACGGATGTGGACGCTGCCTATAATGGCGACCCCGCCGCTCTGAGTCGCGAGGAAGTCATCGTGGCGTATCCTTTCGTGGAGACCATCGCCGTCCAGCGCATGGCGCATCGCTTATATCAGAAGAATGTCGCGCTCATCCCGCGCATCATGTCCGAGTGGGCCCACAGCCGCACGGGCATGGACCTGCACCCCGGCGCGGAGATCGGCTCGCATTTCTTCATTGATCACGGCACGGGTTGCGTGCTCGGCGAGACTTCTACTATCGGCAATCACGTGAAGCTCTATCAAGGCGTGGGCCTCGTAGCGCGCTCGCTCTCCGGCGGGCAGTCCTTGCGAGGGCAGAAACGCCATCCTTCCTTGGAAGACCGCGTAACCATCTACGCAGGCACAACCATCGTGGGCGGTGAGACCGTCATCGGTGCCGGCAGCACGATTGGCGCGAACGTGTTCCTGCTGCACAGCGTGCCGCCGAATTCTCTGGTGCTTAGTGAAGATGTCCACGTGAAGATCATCGCCAAGAAGGACAAGGACAAGCCGCTCGAAGAAGTGGATTTTCAGATCTGACCAGCCATGTGGCGACCGCTTCCAGTTCAAGCATTGGCCCTCGGTGCGGTGATTTGCGCCCTGCTAAGCAGTAATGGTTGCAAACGTGGCAATGAAGGCACGGAGGCTTCGAGTGAGACACCTGCAACTGGATCATCCGCTCCCGCTGCGGCCACCCCTAAGCCCAAGCCCGGCCAGCCTTACGAAAATACTCTCGGCCAAAAGTTTGTCCCCGTTCCCGGCACCAAAGTTTTGATGAGCGTTTGGGAAACGCGCCGCAGTGATTTCGCCGCGTATCTGCAAGCCACCGGTTCCCCTGCCCCCTCGCTGGCGCAAAAACCAGCGCACCCTATCAACAACGTGAGCTGGCACGATGCCACCGATTTCTGCCGCTGGCTCACGGAGCAAGAGCGCAAAGCCGGACGCATCGGCGCGAAGGACCGTTACCGCCTGCCCACCAGTGCGGAATGGACCACGGCAGCAGGACCGGACAAATATCCTTGGGGCAAAAAATGGCCCACCATGGATCAGCGTCCCAAGCTGGGCGGCTATTTACCCGATGCCGAAAACAACTTCGGCCCCGTAGGCAGCAAAGCCGCGAACACAAATGGCTTTCATGATCTCGGCGGCAACCTCTTCGAATGGGGCGAGGACTGGTATAATACGAAACTAAACAGCAGTGAACTGCGGCTGGAATACAAACGCCTAGAAACAGACATGGGCGGCAAGAAACTAAAGTTCCTGCGCGGCGCCGCTTGGGTGACGTTTGATCCGTTGAATCTGCAATCGGGCTATCACTATCCGAATCTTCCGGAAGTGCGGGGTGGCCTTTACGGGTTTCGTTGTGTGCTGGAGTTTGACAGCGCAGAGCCTGCACCTTCACCCAGACCGGCCACCGGCTGGAAAGAGTCCCCTGCCCTCACCAAACTCGGCAAGGAAGGCCGCGAAGTATTCTCGGGACGCTGCTCCGAATGCCATCAACTCTTCGATCCCTCCAGCTATCCCGATGACGAATGGGATTCGTGGATGAACAAGATGGTCCCGAAGGCCAAACTAAGAGGCAACGAAACTGCGGCGTTGCAAGAGTTTCTCAAGACAGTGCGGACAAAGAATTAAGCGGAGCGTGGCCGTCTCGGCCACAGCAACGTACCTGAGCAAAGATGGCTTACCCATAGCCGAAGACGCACGCACGGGATTTCTTTTCTTTTGCCGCCCAGTTTTCCTAAGTCATCGTGAACATTTCACGTTGCTGTGGCCGAGGACGGCCACGCTCCACAAGCTTGAGTTGCTGCGTCCTCTTCTTCATCTTCTCAGCATGCAACGTGTCGTTATGTTTCCGTTGGTTCTGCTGATGGTCGCGCTGACGTCGTTCGATGTCTCCGCCCATGTCGTCGTGCATCCGCGCGAGGCGAAGGCGGGCAGTTATGAGGTCTTCATGGTGCGTTGCCCCAATGAAAAGGACAAAGCCACACTCAAGCTGGAACTGGAGATTCCCGTCAAGGATGTGGCTATTCACCACTACGAAGCCAAGCCCGGCTGGAAGATCGCGCTGGAGAAAAACTCCGATGGCGACGCCGTTAAAGTGACATGGACGGCTGAGGGCGAAGGTGTATTGCCAGATCAATTCGTGGAGTTCCGCATCATGGGCAAGATCGGCGCCGATGCCCAATCGCTCGTCTGGAAAGCGCATCAAACCTATGCTGGTGATGAGGTCGTTGCCTGGACTGGCGAGAGTGGCAGCAAGACGCCTGCTTCAGTCACGAAATTGAATGCAGCGGCTAAAAGTGCGGATGCTGCTGCACCTACCACAAGTGCCAATGATGGCAAAGCCAAGCTGGCATTCAATGTGGCGCTAGGGGCAGTCATGCTCAGCGTCATCGCCCTACTGATCGGAATAATGAAACGGTAAAAATCATGGCAAACTATTGGTCTCCCATACCAGCCGAAGTGCCTTCACAAGCGGTTTTCGAGGCGATCAATTCCCATACAGTTGGCGGGATGGATGGTATCGCGGTTTCGGCCTTCGGCGATCATGGCATGGCTGAATATTTCGACCCATCTTCTGACGAAGTTTTCAAGTTTTGTCAGTCTCGCATAGAGATTTGCGGGAAAGTTGCTGCAGGCAGTGCGTTAGGTAACATCGAGATACGAAACGCGACGGAGCACACGACCATCTCCAAGCCTCCCAAGCCCTCCATTCCAGAGGATGACTGTTCCATACCAACAACCGATATTTACGACGTACGAATAAACCTCATCAACCCCGCTGAGTTTGGAAAGGCAGAGGCCCTTCTCGGATTGTATGAGCAGAGGCTAGGCATCCTCGCACCTGTTTCGGGTAATCGTTTCACCCAGAGTTGGGGCGAGACGAAAGACGTATGGCTGTTTTACAAAATCAAGTGTCGGGACTTGCACAGATTCCTCGAGGCATATGATATTGAGAATTCAAGAGAATGGTTCGGCGACATTCAGGAGAAATCACAAATCAAAGAAAATCCCATCGATTCCTCGCGCTATCCATTCAGCCATCCCTATTCCGTCTATTCCAATTCTTGGAAAAACGTCTGCAACTATCCCATTTCTGCCAAAGAACGTTTCTGTTCACTGCTGGAAGGCTGCCCTATTAATCTGCGCCTATCCGTCGGTCGCCGCTTTCTTTCCTTCAAGACAGATGATGGACGGCAGACGAGAACGTTGTACGGGAATCAATTCGACATTCACCAACACAAAGGAAAACGAAAGCTTTCCATAAGTTTTGAACAATATTCCGACGAAGACATTCCTGTGAGAAAATTCTCCGGCGAAGTTAGAAAAAGTTTGAAACAGCTCGGCATTAAGATCTGAAACCTGAAAAATAAAAGCCCGCTGGTGAATTTCACCAGCGGGCTTTTCTGTTTCTAAATCAAACTCGTTTTACTTCAGTTCCTGAATCGTCAGGTTCCGGTACCACACCGGATCATTGTGATCCTGCAACTGGATACGGCCCGTAGCATTCTGATTAAACTCAGGTGTCTTGGCGAACTTGCTGCCCGCCACCTGCGTTTTGAAATCCTCCGAGGCGGTGTCGTATTGCGCCACCTTGGAGCCGTTCAGCCAGTGCTCGATCTTCGTGCCTTTGGCCACCACGCGGGAGCTGTTCCATTCGCCCACGGGCTTCAGGATCTTGCTCGCGTTCGGCACATAGAGATCATATACGCCACCGGATTTGCGACGGCCCTCACGCAGTTTGGCATCGGGATGCTTGTCATCGTCCAGCACCTGATATTCCGGTCCCAGCCAGGACTTCCCAATCTGCGCCATGCGATACTTCACGCCGCTGTTGCTGCCTTCCGCGACCTTCCATTCGAAGCGGAAATCGAAATCGCCATATTCCTTGGCCGTGTAGATATCGCCGCCCTTTTCCGCGCGATGCAACACACCATCTTCCGCTTTCCAGCCTGCTGTCACCGGCTTGCCATCCGCCAGCGTCCATCCGTCCAGATCCTTGCCGTTGAAGAGAGCCGTGCGTTTCGCCGCATCGAGGTCTTGGATGCGAACATTGCGCCAGGCGACTTCCATCATTTCCGTGACCTTGTCGCCGATGCCGTGCACTTGCAGGGAGATGAAACCTTCCGGAGTCAGGCTGTCTTTCAAGTCCGCCGCAGGCACACCGTTCAGAAACGTTTTCAAAGAATCACCAATCGCCTCGATGCGCACCTTGTTCCACTCGTTTTGCTTGAAGGCTTTTTGCGCTGCAGGTTTGTCCTTCAGATCAAAGAGCCAGCCTCGACGACCTTCGTCATAGATACCGGCACTCCAAGCGCGGGCGGAAGGATCGATCTCGCATTGGTAACCATGCACGCGACCCGCTGGGATCTTGATCGGATTGCCCTTGGCGTCCTTTACATTTTCCAAAGTGGTCGCCTCACCATAGACCTCACTGCGGAATTGGATGCCCGAGTTCATCTTCGGGTCCACTTTGAATTCGAGTTCCAAGATGAAGTCACCGTAAGTCCTGTCTGTGCAGAGGAAGGTGTTCGGCGTCTTGGGTACCGTAGTACCTATGATCTGGCCATTCTCCACGCGATACTTGGCCGCGCCACCGCGCTGCACCCAGCCGTTGAGAGTTTTGCCGTCGAAGAGATCGGTCCACTTTTCCGCCGCATTTGCAGTCACGGTGCCCAGCAAAGCAACCGCCGCCAGCCATGGGGCATAGGATTTGGTCATTTTCATGTATGTTCTTAAATTACAGACGCCCGATCGGGGCATTTTGTTCAGGGAACAGGCGTCCACTTTGAAGTCCGCGAGCCGTTTGTCCAAACTTTTCTGATGGTTGAAATGGCACCGTTCTGGCCACACTCGGGCCGTGATCACGATGCCAAACCGGTACGACCGGCACATGGGCGCTATGTTCGGACTGGCGCTGGGAGATGCCTTGGGAACCACGCTTGAGTTTAAGCGACCGGGAACTTTTGCGCCGATCTCAGACATGGTCGGAGGTGGCCCATTCGGTTTGAAAGCTGGTGAATGGACTGACGATACTTCCATGGCCATGTGCTTGGCCGAGAGCTTGGTGGCGAAAGGCGGCTTCGATGCCCGCGACCAGATGGACCGTTACCGGCAATGGTATCGGGCAGGTTACTGGTCCTGCCGCGATCATTGCTTCGACATCGGCAACACCGTGCGCGCCGCCATTGAGACCTTTGATTGCACTGGTGAAGCGCTCGCTGGCTCCACTGATCCGCACACCGCAGGCAATGGTTCCCTGATGCGCTTGGTTCCAGTGCCGCTCTTTTACGCCGATGACCCGGCTAAGGCCTTGGAAATGTCGCGGCAAAGCTCGCGCACCACGCATCAAGCCAAAAGCTGTCTGGATGCCTGCCAATATTTTGCCGGGCTGATCATCGGGGCGTTGCAAGAACGCCCGAAGGAAGAATTGCTCAGTGCCGGATTCACCCCGGTGAAGTCATTTTTCGGAAAGCCTTCTTACTGCCCCGAGATTCAGGCAGTGGCGGAAGGTTCGTTTAGAATTAAAGAACCCCCGGCCATCAGAGGCACGGGTTATGTGGTGGACTCATTGGAAGCGGCCCTTTGGTCGTTCCATAAGACCAATAACTTTCGCGATGGCGCCTTGTTCGCAGCCAACTTGGGTGATGATGCGGATACCACGGCAGCCATCTATGGACAGTTGGCGGGGGCCTATTATGGCTTGGGCGGGTTGCTGACAGAGTGGATGGAGAAAGTGGCTTGGCGGAAGCAAATCCACAAATTGGCGGAGCATCTGTTCCAGGCCGCCACCCGAACGGGCTGAATCAAGTGCTGACAGCCTCCCCCGGCTTATGCTTCATTCGCGGCGGCACACATGGAATACCGGTCTGATGAACTGTTGACCCGCTTGCTCCGGGATGTTTCGCGCTCGTTTTACCTTACGTTGCGCGTGCTGCCCCCTGCCGTCCGTTCCCAGATCGGCCTGGCTTACCTGCTGGCCCGCACCACGGATACGATTGCGGACACGGAAATCGTCTCGTTGGAACAACGGCTGGCCGCTTTATCCGCCTTACGCGCCCGGATTCTGGGTGAAACAACCGAATTGCCAGCCTTGGGCGAACTCGGAATGAAACAGGGGTCGCCCGCCGAACAGGTTCTGCTGCAAAGGATTCCAGAAGCACTGACACTCTTGGACCAGACCGAGGCGGGGGATAAGCAATCGATCCGTCAGGTGTTGGATGTCATCACCAGCGGGCAAGTGCTTGATCTTAAACGATTTGCAGGAGCCGATGAAAACAAGCTCGTGGCCTTGGAAAATGAGGGGGAACTGGACGATTACACCTACCGGGTGGCGGGCTGCGTGGGCGAGTTTTGGACCAAGATTTGCCGTCGCCATCTGTTTCCAGAGGCTAAAATCGATGACGCTTGGCTTTTAGCGCAAGGTATCCGATATGGTAAAGGGTTGCAGTTGATCAACATACTACGGGATTTACCACGGGATTTACGGCAAGGGCGCTGCTATATCCCGGCCGAAGCTTTGTTGATGCATGGGTTGGTGCCCGGAAAACTGTTGAAGCTGGAGAATGAAGCCCAGTTCCGTCCGCTGTACCATAGTTACCTTCGGCTGGCCAATGACCACTTGGCGGCCGGTTGGGCCTACACTCAAGCACTGCCTTGGAGCTGCGTCCGGGTGCGTTTGGCTTGCGCTTGGCCGATATTGATCGGTGCTCGCACCTTGCGGAAACTCCAAAATGAGCCTATTTTGGACCCACAACAGCGGGTGAAGGTGAGCCGGACGGAAGTTTGGACGGACGTTTTAGGCTCCATAGCCCTTTACCCCACTCCCTGGTGGTCGCGGCTGGTTCGGCTCAAACTTGCGGATGAGCCGAAATAGCATTGATTTGCGAACTTTTCCCCGTTAAAACGCGGGGATGCGACTTTCCAAGCTATTTCTTTTGGCCTTCTTGATAACGTGGGGCGTTATCCCTTTCACGCCTGACTCCGCCGTTTATGCCGAGACCGTGCTCTACGCCCAGGCAGATGCCGCGAAGTCTGAATCCGCCCGTTTGAAGGCGGAAGCGGACGCCAAACGCAAGGCCGAGCGCGCCCAGCGCGATGCGGAAAAAGCCAAGGCCAAAGCCGCTGAAGAGGCGGCCGAAAAAGCCAAGGAAGAAGCTGAGGCCCGTGCCAAAGTCGAAGCCAAGGCGAAGGAAGAAGCGCAGAAGGCGGAAGCCAAGCGCTTGAAGGAAGCGGCAGACGCGAAGAAGAAGGCGGAAGCCGATGCGAAGAAGGCCGCCGAAGCCAAGCGCCTGCAGGACGAGGCCGCCCGTCGCAAGGCCCTCGCCGAAGCCAAGAAGAAAGCGGAAGCGGAAGAGAAGTCGATGGCCACCGCGAAGGACGCGGATACCGAGGCGAAGAAGAAAGCCGCTGCTGATGCTAAGGCCCTCGCCGCCGCCCAAAAGAAAGAAGCGGCCGCCAAGGAAGAAGCCGCCGCTCTCGCCGCCAAGGAAAAGAAGGCCCAGGAAAAGGCCATGGCTGACGCGAAGAAGAAGGAAGCGCAAGCCGTCAAACCGTCTGCCGTAGAAGCCAAGGCCAAGGAAGACGCCGAAGCCAAGAAGAAGGCGGACGAAAAAGCTCTCGCCGAGACGAAAAAGAAGGAAGTTGAAGCCAAGAAATTGGCGGACGCGAAGGCCGCTGCTGACGCTAAAGCCAAGGCTGATGCCGAGAAGAAGATGGCGGCGGACGCGAAGAAGAAAGCCGCCTCAGAGAAAACGGCTGCCAAGAAGACCGCTCCCAAGACCACGACCACCGCCAGCACCAAGCCTGCTACGGTCGCTCCGACTACCGGAACAACGGCTGCCGCCCCTGCGCCCACCACATCAGGTTCCAAATCGAAAGCCTCAGCGGCCAACCGTGGGGTGACGATCCAGCAGTTTGAAGCCGAAGCCAAGGCCTCGGTGCTGACCCGGGATCGCAGCCAGGAGTTGCTCAAATCCGAAGCCGACGCGAAGGCTTCTGTGCTCGCCAAGATTCGTGAATCAGAATTGCAAAAGGCCGAAGCCAACGCCAAAGCCAGCGCGCTGGCGCTCATGCGCGAACAGTCCTTGCGCCAGGCCGAAGCCGATGCCCGGACCTCGATCAATCAAGGGGCGACCACCGGTTCCCGCGTTTCCGTCAGCCGCCCGCAACCAGTTTACACGGCTCGCACCGCGACGCCTCCTCCAGTTCGCTCCACCCCGCCCTCGACGCCAGTGCCGAGCAGCAAGCCGGTCGCTTCCACCACTTCCAAGCCGGTGACCTTGCCGCCACCTAACCGGACCTCCGACGCCGACGCCAAGAAGGCAGCAGCCGAGGCCAAGAAAGCGTCTGAAGCCCAGAAGAAAGCCGAACTCGCCGCCAAGAAGGAATCGGAAGCCCGCGCCAAGGCCGAAGCCAAGGCGAAAGCGGATGCTGACAAGAAAGCCAAAGCCGACGCGGAGAAGATGGCCAAGGCCACCAAACCGGAACCAGTTACCAAGCCAGTCACCAAGACGGCTCCAGCCACGACCGTTCCGAAAGACCCGGCGCTCATGACCGAGGCGGAACGCATCAATGCTGCCCGCGCCGAAGCCAAGGCCAAGGCGGATGCTGATGTGGCGATGAAATCCAAGGAACGCGAAGCCGCCCGCATGAAAGCTGACGCGGATAACAAGGCCCGTCAGGCACAAATTGAACAGGAACGGGCGGATGCGCGGGCCAAGATGTCCAAATCACCCACGATTGATCCGAAGTCCACGACGCCAGAAGCCCGGATGAAGGCGGAAGCGGAAGCGGCCAAGCTGATTGAAGAAAAACGTCTGGCTGAGGAAAAAGCCAAGGCGGAAGCGGCCAAGAAGAACACTGAGGTCAAGATGGCCTCGGTCGATACGAAGAAAGCCGAAGCCGCGAAGAAAGAGGCCGACAAAGCCGCGGAAGCCAAGGCGAAAGCCGATGCCAAGTCCAAGAAGGAAGCGGACGAAGCCGCCAAGAAGTCCATGGAGGCCAAAGCCAAAGCGGAAGCCCAAGCCAAGAAAGATGCGGACGCCGCTGCCAAAAAGGCCGCTGAAGCTAAGAAAACAGAAGAGGCCAAAATGGCAGCCGATGCCAAGAAAGCGGCCGACACCAAGAAGCCAGTTGAACCGGTCAAGGTGGCCAAGACCGACGTGGATAATAAGAAGGCGGAAGAAGCCCGCCTGAAGGCAGAAGCGGACGCCAAGGCCAAAGCCGAAGCCCAGCGCTTGAAGGACGAGAAGGCGCGCATGAAGGCCCAAGCTGAAGCCTCTGAGGCAGCCGCCAAAGTCGCTGAAAAGAAGCAGGCCGAAGCAGCCAAACTGGCCAAACTGACGGCAGAAAAAGAATCCGAAGCCAAACGCGATGCCGAAGCTGCTGCCAAAAAAGCAGCCCAAGCCAAGGCCAAAGAAGAGGCCAAGGCCTCTAAAGTCGCCAAGGCCCAGGCTGAAATGGATGCCCGCTCCAAGAAGTATGCTGAAGAGGAAGCCATGAAGGCTGCGGAAGCCAAGGCGAAAGCCGAAGCCAAAGCCCGGAAGGAAGCGGAAGCTGCCGCCAAGAAGCCTACCGAGGTCGCGAGCAAGCCCGCACCCGACAAGACGGCCAAGGCCCAAGCTGAGAAGGAAGCCAAAGCGAAGAAGGAAGCTGAAGAAGCTGCCAAGGACGCCGCGGAAGCCAAGGCCAAAGCCGAAGCGAAGGCCCGCAAGGAAGCGGAAGCTGCCGCCAAGAAGCAGGCCGAGGAAGCCAAGAAAGCTGAAGAAGCCAAGAAAACGGCCATGAAGAAGGACGTCGCCCCGGCCAAGACCGAGAGCGCCAAGCCGGCGAAAAAGACGGAAAAGAAGGCTACCTCCGAGACGCCTACCGCAGCCACGGGCAAGGAACAGCAGCTCAAAGAACTGCTGGATCTCTACAAGGCGGACAAGATCACGCCCAAGGAATATCAGGAGCGCCGCCGGAAGATCATGGACCTGTAAACGCTCACTCTCAATCAACCCGCCGGATCAACTCCGGCGGGTTTTTTATTTTCAACCGTCTGGCCTCTGGCATAACTACCGCCCATGCATGACTTTCGTTACGTAGGTAAGAAGCTGTATTGCGAAGGTGTTCCGGTCGAGAAACTCGCCGCGGAACACGGCACACCGCTGTACGTCTACTCCCAAAACACCATCACCGATCACTTTAACAAGCTGGATGCCGCGCTGGACCCGGTCGATCATTTGATCTGCTTCGCGGTCAAGTCGAACTCCAACCTCGCCGTCATCCGTGCGCTCGCCAATGAAGGCAGCGGCTTTGACATCGTCAGCGCCGGCGAATTGCAGCGCGTCATCGCCGCGGGCGGTGAACCGGGCAAGTGCGTCTTCGCCGGTGTCGGCAAGACCGAGCCCGAGATCGAGTTCGCCCTCAAGAAAGGCATCTACTGCTTCAACGTCGAGAGTGAGCCGGAAATCATCCGCATCAACAAGGTGGCTGCGCGGCTGAAGAAGATCGCGCCGATAGCAGTACGCGTGAATCCGAACATCGATGCCGGCACTCACGCCAAGATCACCACCGGCACCTACGAGAATAAATTCGGCATCGCCATCGAGGAGGTCGAGAAAATCTACGCCCGGGCCAGCAAGTTGAAAAACGTGTGGCTGCGCGGTATCCAGATCCACATCGGCTCACAGCTCACGGAAGTGAAGCCGTTCAAGCTCGCCGTGGAGAAGATGGTCCCGCTGGTCGCCAAGCTCGCGAAGAAATACAGCTTCGAGTTCTTCAGCATCGGCGGCGGTCTGGGCATCATTTACAATCCCGCCCTGGCCAGTGCCTCCGAAGCATGGTGGCAGCAGCCCAAGGCGAAGAAGATCCTCACGCCGGCCAGCTATGCGGCCACGCTCAAGCCCTTGCTCGCACCGTTGGGCCTGCGCATCCTCATGGAACCGGGCCGTTTCCTCGTGGGCAACGCCGGCATCCTCGTGACGCAGGTGGAATATGTAAAGCGCACCGGCAAGAAGAACTTCGTCATCGTGGACGCCGCGATGAACGACCTCATCCGTCCGGCCTTCTATGACAGTTATCATGAGATCGTGCCGCTCCAGCAAAAAGGTGGTGCGCTGATTTCTTCGGATATCGTCGGGCCGATCTGTGAATCGGGCGATTTCTTCGCCAAGAACCGGCCGTTGCCGAAAGTCGGCGAAGGCGATCAACTCGCCCTGCTCTCGGCAGGTGCCTATGGTTTCGTCATGGCGTCCAACTACAACACCCGGCCCATGACGGCGGAAGTACTGGTCAATGGCAAGGAAAGCGCCGTGGTGCGCAAACGCCAAACCGTGAAAGCTATCCTGGCGGATGAATCCGTGCCGAAATGGTTGAAATAAATTTTTAGTCTCTCCACGCCCGCTGGAAAAAAACTCCAGCGGGCTTTTTCTTTCGCGTGACGACCAAAGCAATTTTTGCTAACAACTCCGTCAGCCAAAGTCAGACACACATCATACGCAGTCATATCGTCTATGAAGAGAACACTGTTAACCACAGTGCTGGGCCTGTTCATGGTCCATGCCGTTACGGCCGCAGAAAATGCGCCCTTTGAGTTTCAGATCATCAACCAGGTGGAGTTCAGCAAAGCGGTGAACACCAACTCCGTGCTGAAACGCCTGGGCACGGGCATGAATTTCACGGAAGGACCGCAGTGGTTCAGCGGCCTGGGTGGCGGTTACCTTATCTTCAGCGACATCCCGGCCAACCACTTGAAGAAGTGGACGGAGAAGGAAGGGGTCACGGTCTATCGTGATAACAGCCAGAATGCGAACGGCAACACCATCGATCGCCAAGGCCGTCTCATCAGCGCCGAGCATGCCGGCCGCCGCGTGTCCGTGACGGAAAAGAACGGCACGATCAAAACGATCGTGGATTCTTACAACGGCAAGAAGCTGAACTCGCCGAATGATCCGGTAGTGAAAAAAGATGGCAGCCTCTGGTTCACCGATCCTGATTATGGTCTGCCGAACAAAGGCGACAAACAGCAACCGGGCAACTATGTCTATCGGTATGACCCCAAGAAGAAAGTCCTGACGGCGGTCATCACGGACTTCGACAAACCCAACGGCATCTGCTTCTCACCAGATGAAAAGAAACTCTACGTGGCCGACTCCGGCGCGCCGAAGCACATCCGCGTGTTCGATGTGAACAAGGATGGGACGGTTTCCAACGGCAAAGTTTTCTGCAAGATCGACAAGGGCGTGCCCGATGGCATCCGCTGCGACAGCAAAGGCCGCATTTGGTCCAGCGCCGGGGATGGCGTGCACATCTTCGCGCCCGAGGGTACCTTGATCGGCAAGATCCTCACCCCCGAAGGCCCGGCGAATGTCGGCTTCGGTGGATCAGGCATGAAGACGCTCTTCATCACGGCCAGGAAATCGCTTTATGCGATCGAGGTGAAGGCTCGGGGAATCAAATAACGTTGAGGCGCTCGAATTTCATCCCTCTCCCCTCAATGGGGAGAGGGACCGAGGGTGAGGGGTGAGTCGCAACATGAGGCGCTACAAAATCTTGCTCACCGCTCGCTTGGGAAGACGGACTTTTTTATCAGGTATTTGATTCTCGGGGTGTGCGGCTCGCGCTTGTAAATCGTTCCAGATCGTTTCCCTTATCCATTTTATCTCTCTCAACTGATTGTTCCAAAATCGCCGCACGAAAATATTCCGTTCTGTCAGAAACCGGTCCCGTTTTTCATCCTCCTCTTGCTGCTTGGGAAAACCATGCCCTGAACCATCCAGTTCAAGATTGTAACGCGCTTCAGGGACAGAAGAAATCCAACACATAGGGGCCGAGCCGATGCTGGCGACGAAATTTGTAAGCAGCAAACCGTTTGGCCCGAAGAATACTCCAAAGTTTCTTCTCAGCCGCAGTGGACGTTTTTCTAAGCAACCGTGGGACTTGAGTTGGGTTCATCGAACTGCCGTGATGACATGTGGAAAAAGTACTCAGAACCCTCTCGGCTTCGTCTCACCCCTCTCCCGGTTCCACTCGGCGTGGAACCGACCTCTCCCCATTGAGGGGAGAGGTCACATTTGATGCCGCTCAACGTTAGGGTGATCTCTCTGAAATTGAAATTCACCGGGCGAACAACTATCGCTTGGCAAAGATCCGGTTGGCTTCTTCCAGCGTCTCCTTCGAGCCGATGTCGTACCAGATGCCCGGCACGGTCCACGTATAGACTGTTTGTTGCGGGTAGAGCCATTGTACCAGGCGGCCCGGTTGATCGGGGTTGTTGCCTTCCTTGATGTATTTATCCACCAGCGGCAACGTGGCCTTGGGATAATAATAAAGCGCGATGCCGATGAGCGTGCTTTCCGGATGTGCCGGCTTCTCCTCGAACTTCACGAGCTTCCCCTGGTCATCCACACTCACCACCCCGTACTTCTTGGCCTGTTCGATGGTATGAACATCGTAGAGACCCAGCACCGGGGTTTTCTTCGAAAGACAGTATTTACCGAACTCGCCCAGTTTCTCGCTGAAGAGATTGTCACCGGCCACCACAATCAGATCGTCATCGATCTTTTCCTTCGTGAGCACCAGATGCAGGTCACCGATGGCGCCCAGCTTGTTGGAATCGTCAGTGGAACCATCATTGATGATGGTGAATTTCAGTTTGCTTTGGCTCGCATAACCATCCGCCCACTTTTGGAAGTGACCGGCGAACTTTGCGTTCGTCACCACATAGACGTGATCCACCTCGGGGATGGCCGCCAGATTATCCATGACGTAATCGATCATGGGCTTGCCCACCACCGGCAAAAGAGGCTTCGGTTGGGTCAGGGTCAACGGGTAAAGACGGGTGGCATAGCCAGCCGCTAGGATCAGCACTTTCATCTTAGTTATTTAGTAGCATCAAAAAGGGTTGGTGCAACTTTTCGTGCAAGTTGCCGCGAGAGCGCATGGATTTCCGAGCCGGAATCACATTCAAACGCCTGCTTCACCAGCGCTTCCGCTTCGCTTTGCTTGATCTGCCGGATGAGTTTCTTGATTTGCGGCACCAAAGGCGGCGCACAGCTCAGTTCATCCACACCCAAACCCAGCAATAAAGGTACCATGGCAGGATCACCGGCCATTTCACCGCAGACGCCCACCCACAATCCTTTGCGGTGGCCGGCTTCCACGGTCATCTGGATGAGGCGCAAGATGGCCGGGTGCGAGGGCTCATAGAGGTGTGCGATCTTCTCGTTCATCCGATCCACCGCGAGCGAATATTGGACGAGATCGTTGGTGCCCAGACTGAAAAATTGTACTCGCTTGGCCAATGAATCTGCCGCCAAGGCCGCCGAGGGTATCTCGATCATTGCGCCGATCTCGAGCTTGTCATCAAAGGCTTTGCCCTCCGTGCGCAACTCCTGCTTGCACTCTTCCAGCAGATCATTCGCCTGCCTCAGCTCTTCCACACCCGAGATCATGGGGTACATGATCTTCACATTGCCGACCTCGCTGGCGCGCAAGATGGCGCGCAACTGGACGCGAAACACATCAAGTTCCTGCAGGCAAAAACGGATGGCGCGCCAGCCGAGAAAAGGGTTCATCTCCTGCGGAATCTGCAGACTGGAGAGGAATTTATCCCCGCCCAGATCCAAGGTGCGGATGACCACGGGTTGCCCTTTCAAGGCCAGCGCCACCTTGTGATACGCGGCATACTGGTCCTCTTCCGAAGGCAGCACTTCCCGGTTGATGAAAAGATATTCCGTGCGGTACAGCCCCACTCCCTCCGCGCCGCACATCTTCACGTTGTCCACATCTTCCGGCGTTTCCAGATTCGCGGACAAAATGACTTTGCGCCCATCCAACGTGACCGCCGGTTTGTCGCGCAGTTCGCCCAGCTCCTCCTGCAACGTCATCTGGCGACGCACGAGCTGGCCGTATTCAAACAACGTCTGTTCCGTGGGATTCAGCACCACGACGCCGTTGTAGCCGTCCAGCAGCACATACTCTCCGTTGACCAGATTCGAGGTGATCTCCGGCAGCCCAACGATCGCCGGAATCTGCAACGACCGCGCCATGATGGCCGTGTGCGAGGTCTTGCTGCCGATCTCGGTGGCGAAACCGATGACAAATTTTTTGTTCAACTGCGCCGTGGTGGATGGCGTCAGGTCATGGGCGATGATGATGCAAGGCTCGTTCAGGTAATCGAGCACGTCTTCCGGCGCCCGGCCGATCAAATGGTTCAGCACCCGGATCTTTACGTCACGCAGATCGGCAGCCCGTTCCCGGAGATAATCGTCCTCGATGCTTTCCAGGGTGGCGGCGTATTTCTCCGCGACTTCCTGATAGGCGAAATCCACGCTCACCAGTTTCTCGCGCATCAGGCGGGTGGTCTCATCGAGCAACGTGGGGTCTTCCAGCACAAGGAGATGCGCATCGAAGATGTTGGCGTCGGCCGCCCCCAGATTTTCAGCCACCTTTTGCTGGACGCCCAAAATCTCCTGCCGGGTCTTGATGAGCGCCTGCTCCAGCCTTTGTAATTCATCCGCCACACCGGCTTCCGTGATGGAGCGTTGCGGGACCGAGTCGCGAGTTGAAGAGATGACAAGCACCTTTCCGCGGACGACCCCGGCTGACACCGGAATCCCCCGGAACGCGCGTTCTCCCTTCATGGCACGATCAGGCACGCGCCATGGTTAACTGGAAACCGGCGCTTTGAAAATGAATTTCCGTCGCCGACTACCTAAAGGACAAAATCCATAAAATCGGCGTGCCTGTCATGCCGCTTTAGGATATCAACCAAGGATGAGTCTCGGGCGGGCATTACGCAATGTGACGTTGGTCGGCTTTATGGGCACCGGCAAATCGACGGTGGGCCAGCAAGTCGCCGCCATGCTGCGTTTCAATTTCCTCGATACCGATACCTTGGTAGAACAGCGCGTGGGCAAGACCATTCCGCACATCTTTGCCGAAGATGGCGAACCCGCCTTCCGACAGTTGGAGTGTGAAGCCGTAGAGCGGCTGGCGGAGATGTCCTCCGTGGTCATCGCCACGGGGGGCGGGCTCGTTTGCAATCCCGCCAACATGGCCTCGCTCAAGACCCATTCATTGGTCGTCTGCCTCTGGGCAGCTCCCGAAACCATCTGGCGGCGGGTCAAGAACCAGACGCACCGTCCCCTGCTCCAAGATCCGGCACCCCAGGCAAAGATTGAGCGGATGCTGGCTGAACGCGAACCGCATTACCGCGCCGCCGACGTGCTGGTGAGCACCGAATTCCGCTCGGTCCGCGAAGTGGCCCACCAGATCTGCCATCAATTTGAGATGGCCCGTCGCGATCTCGCTTACTCCCGTGAAGGAAGCCATCCGCCAACGCGCCCTTGAGCTGGGGTTTGACCTCTGCCGTTTCACCAGCGCTGCGCCACCGGCCAGCGGCCCGCACTTGAACGAATGGCTGGCGGCGGGCAGGCATGGCGAAATGGGCTGGATCGAGCGCAACGCCCATAAACGCACTGATCCGCAGCAAGTCCTGCCTGGCGCCACCTCCTTGGTCTGTCTGGCGACGAGCTATCATGCGGCGGAGTGGGAAAAGAACGCGTCGGCCGGGCAAGGTGTCATGGCGCGCTATGCCCGTCATAAAGATTATCACGATGTGCTGGCGGCACCGTTAAAGGAACTGTCGGATTTCATCGACACGCAAGGCGGCGTGGGCACGCGCTCGCTCTGGTATGTGGATACCGGACCCATCTTGGAACGGGATCTGGCGCAACGTGCTGGTCTGGGTTTCGTGGGCAAGCACACGAATCTCATCAGCCGCCAGTTGGGCAACTGGTTCTTCATTTCCGAGATCATCACGACGCTGGAGCTGGAACCGGACACCAGCGAAGTGAACCGCTGCGGCTCCTGCCATCGCTGTCTGGACGCGTGCCCGACCAATGCCCTGCCCGCTCCCTTTCAACTCGATGCCCGGCGCTGCATTTCCTATCTCACCATCGAACTGAAAGGTTCCATCCCGCTTGAATTGCGGCCGCTCATCGGCAAGCGCATCTACGGCTGTGATGATTGTCTGGCGGCTTGTCCTTGGAATCGTTTCGCCAAGGAAGCTTCCCTCCTGCTCTCCCATCGTCGCGCCGACCTGAGCACTCCGGACCTGCTGGAATTGCTGAGCTTGGACGCGGTGGGATTCAAACAACGCTTTGCGGGAACGCCCGTGTTGCGTACCAAACGGCGCGGTTTGCTGCGGAATGTTTGTGTGGCTTTGGGAAATACGGCGGGCGCGGAAGCCCTGCCAGCATTACGACAGGCCAGGCAGGACGCGGAACCGCTCATCGCGGAACATGCCACGTGGGCAATCGACCAAATCGAATCCCGGCTCAGCGCCTTACCCGCACAAACATGAGGGCATTGACCACCCAGCCGGACAGAAAGACGCCCAGCACGTAGAAAGACGCCAAACCTACACCGCGGGACCGGATCGATGCTTCACTGTGCATGGCATAATAGGCAGCCACCACTCCGATGACCGCCAAGACCGCGATATAAACGGCCATCAAGGCGCGCGGCCAGCCGACGGGACAGGAGAACGCTCCCGACAAGGGCAATATCAACAAGGCGGCAGCTCCTCCCAGCAGCAGCAAGAAGCCACTGTCGATCACGAGCGCGGCCACCACGGCGATCAAGGCGAACAGCAGGCAGCCACCGATCCAATTGGTGGCCACGATCTGTTCCCGGGAAAGCACCATCCGCCCGTAACGGTTCAGCCGCAAGAGCAGGTTGAACAAAGGATTGGCCGTCCACGTCATGATCACGAAGAGAAGATACAACAGCCGGATGGGCCAGATGTAGGGGGCCAAGGCGGGCACATTCCGCGCCAAACTGCCCAACAGGTTATTCCCGATCATGCCGCCGATCACCACGCCGATCTGTACCTGCGGCGGCAGCTTGGTCATCCAGAAAAAATAACGGAGGAATAACGAATAGAAAAAATACTTGGCCTTGAGCGCCATCACAATGCCTTCACGCGCCCATTCGTTTTCCGGGTCTAAACGCAGTGATTCCTTGAAATGGTAGAGGGCTTTTTCGGGATTGTTTTGCTCCAGGAACGCCCAGCCTTGGTTCGCGTGGGTGAGGGCGTTTTCCGGATTACGGGACAGGGTGGAATCTATCGTGGTGCCAGCCTCTTCACGACGGCCGAGCTTGACCAGCGCCATGGCGCGCAGGTTGTTGCACGCGATGTGTTCGGCATCGAACTGCAGCCCTTGTTCCGCGGCCTTTAAGGCGGCCATCCACCGGCTCTCCGTATAATGCAGCACCGCGAGCAGAGAAAAATAATCCGGGTCCGTGGCGTCCAGCCGGATGGCTTCATTGATGGCGTTCAGGGCGTCTGCAGGAAAGTTGCGAGCCTGCCAGATCACCGCCAAAGCATAATATGCGAAGGGAAAATCCGGGGCGAGATGCACCGCTTGCTGGGCTTCCGCCATGGCGTCCTTGAATTGCTCCCGTTCTTTCAGGCAAAGCGCCAGCAAGGCGTGGGTATAGGCGTCATCCGGCTCCTGCGCCAAGGCCTGCCGCAACTGTTCCTCGGCAAGCTGATGGCGGCCTTGCTCATAAAGCAGCAGCGCACGTTGCAGAAATGGGTTCAAACTCATGGGGTGCTTGTTCTCGGCCTGTGATCAATGTTTTTACTGTGGGTCACCCGCACGCTTACTTCAGCTTCATGTAATCAAGTATGTCATCATAGATCCCGCCTTGATTGGAATAGAGCGCGTAGTTGCGCGCCGTGGCGAACCATTCGCGCGTGGAAGGTTTCACGGTGGCGGCGGAGGCATTCAGGTCTTTGGTGGTGATGGGCTTGGGCACGCCGGATTTCATGGCTTCACGCAGTTTGTTCTCGATGGCCACATCGACGACGGCCTTGAGATCAGCGCCTGAGAAGCCTTCCGTCTTTTTGGCGACGTGCTCGTAATCCACATCCTCCACGGGCTTGCCCTTCACCATCAGCCGCAAGATGTCCGCCCGGGCTTTCAGGTCGGGCGGCGGCACGAAGATGATGCGATCAAAGCGTCCGGGACGACGGAAAGCGGAATCCAGATGCCAAGGGGCATTCGTGGCGGCGAGGATCAGCACGCCATCATTCGAGGACTTCACGCCATCCATCTCGGAAAGGAACTGGTTGATCAACTGGCGTCCGGCCGACTGGCGCATGTCCGAACGGCTGGCGCCCAAGGCATCCACTTCATCGAAGAACAGCACGCTGGGACGGTTGAGGCGTGCCTGATCGAAAAGCTGATGCAAATTGCGTTCGCTGGAACCGATCCACATATCCAGCACATCATGGATGCCGATGGAGATGAAGCCGGCCTTGATCTCACCCGCCGTGGCGCGGGCAAGATGCGTCTTGCCGCAACCCGGCGGACCATACATCAGGATGCCGCCACCGATCGTTTTGCCGTAAGCCTTGTAGATCTCGGGATGGGTCAAGGGATGGATGATCTTGAGGCCGATCTCCTCTTTGACTTTGTCCATGCCGCCGATCTCGGCAAAGGTGATCTTGGGCCGTTCCACATCGAAGCTGGGCGCGACCGGTTCCTCACCCCAGGACGAACGCACCTTGCCCTCGACCACTTCATTCTCTTCCTCATCAGCCTGGATGCCCAGACGAAGCGCCAGATCGGCATCCGCGAGCGTGGGATCAAGTTCTATGGCCCGATGATATTCCTGAACCGCTTCCTGCACCTCGCCCTCGCGATACAGCAACCGGGCGTGAAGCAGGAAGGCTTGGGCGGGAGGATTGGGCTTCTTGGTCAACTCTTCCAAAATGACGATCGCAGCACTGTTCTTGCCCTGTTGCTGAAACGAACGGGCCAAGCCGAGCTTCAACTGAGCGTCATGGGGTGCGAGCGCCAGTGCGTCACGAAACTCCTTCTCCGCCTCCTCCGGTCGGGCGAGATTCAGCAACGTCTCCCCCAGATGCAAACGGAGCGGGATGTTATTGGGGGAAAACTTCAGCGCCTCGCGCAAAGCGCGTACGGCGTCTTCGGAGGGTAATGGGGCTCCAGCAGATCCAGGCGTCATGCCCTCAAAATGGGAAACCTGCCGGGGCCAGTCAAGCCACGGCAGGTTAAAAATGCGAGGCGGCGGAACTATTTATCCGGCAGAGCGAGCAAATCAGCCGGTTTCCACTGCGGCTTGCCCTTTTCCTTCTCAAGGATGGCCTTCACCTGGGCTTCTTTGACGATGGACGCCTGGTTGCCCCAACTATTGCGGATGAAGCTCAGCACATCCGCGATTTCACGAGGTGTCATGCCTTCACCCAACGGGGGCATCTGACCGTTGAAGGCCTGGCCTTTTACAGTGATGGGACCGTTCAAGCCATGAAGCACCACGCGGATGATGCGGTTGGGACCTTCCGCAGTGACCCATTCGGAACCGGCCAAGGGAGGATTCACCCCAGCGGTGCCCAAACCGGAGGCTTGATGGCAACCGACACAGCCTTTGGCTTCGTAAACCTTGGCCCCACGCGCCACCGGGTCATCACCCGTGGTAGGCTGGGAACTCTTCACGAATTTGGCTGAGGCGTAAGGTTCGTAAACGTCTTTATGAAAACCGCCCGCGCGGTCAGCCAGAAAGCCCATGCCCAGATAGACCAGCACACCGGTCATCACGAACGCCCACAAAGGCGAGTGCGCTGATTTCACCGTGGGTTCCGACCCTTCGATCGGCACACCACCATTCTTGTTGTTCTTCAGGTCACTCATGGCGCAGGCTTGGCAGTCGTCACGGTGTTGGTCGCAGCGGGCAATTTCTTGGGCTCCACATACAAGGGAGCTTCATACACGGGCGTCGTCACTTTCAGGCTGAGGAGATACGCCACCAAAGCTTTGGCTTCCGGCTTGGGCACGACTTCATAGCCGTCCTTGGCCTCTGCTGGCGGCAGCTTCAAGGCATCGGGAGAAGGCGTGCGGCCAATCTTACGTTCTTCGAACAGAAACTTGTAAGAAGGCATCTTCGAATCCGGCACTTCAGCCTTGGGAGCATACAGGTGATTATAGTGCCAGGAAGCGATCGGGCGACGTTGACCGACGCTGGCCAAGTCAGGTCCGATGCGTTGTTCGCCCAACATGGCGGAACGTTCGAAAACGTAATCAGCGGCCACCGTGCGACGCACACCCCAGCCACGCGCCAAGTCATGGCCCAAAGCCCGGATGCGTTTCTCGGCTTTCGGGGTGTTCTCAGAATCGTCGGTCTTGATGCCATCGATCTCAGAGAGCACTTTATCGGCTTCTTCCAGTGTGAGGTGGTCCAGCACCGTTTGCGGAGTCTTGGAGAGCAGCTTGCTCAGGGCGCCGCTGGCTTTGCCGCCCAACTGCGGATTGTGCTTGGCGATGACCTTGGCCAGGTCATTGGTATTTTCACCGGCCTTCAACAGCACGATCTCAAATTCAGCATCCGTCTGGCGGACCTGCTGGCTGTGGCAGTAGTAGCAGCCTTGCTGGCGATAAACTTCCGCGCCCTGCTGGGCTTGACCCGGGCGGGCGACGGGATACAGACCGCCACTGACATCCGCGGCCACCGGCTTGATGGAACCAAGCTGGAGCTGCGGCATGAAAATCATGCCGAACCAGGACGTGACCAACGTCACAAACACACCGAGAAATACTAAAGGACCTTGGTTCATACGGTGGCCTCCCGGGTCTTGGCCTTGGAATCATTGAGGCAGGCCAGCGCTTGCGCCTTGGCCATGCGGTAAAGGAGCACCTTCACATTCACCAGCAGCAACACTCCGCCAAACATCCAAAGCAGGTCACCCACGGTCGAAGCACGGAAGAACTTCAGGCTCGTGAGGGTGACATCCATGAAGTCGGCTTCCGAAGAGAGCTTGGAACCTTGCACCCAACCCGCAAAGCCCAGTGCGAGCACCAAGAAAATCACACTGATCAAAGCCAGGAAAAAGTGCAGCTTGACCGCCCACGTAATCGGCCAATTCACACCGGTCACTTGCGGGATGATATAATAGATGGCCCCGAGAAGAATCATCGAGGCGAAACCCATCAAAATCAACTTGCTCTGGGCGGCGGTAAAGTAAGTGAACTGGAGGATGTCGCTGATCTCGGGCACCGAGCCGATCGCTTTCATCAAGACACCGGCAAGCAAGGCGATCGAACCAGCCACCATGAACTTCTGCGTGGCACTCGAGCTCCACGAAGCGTAGTCACTGTCCAGCGTGGAGTGGATGTTGAACGCAAAAGCCAGAATGGGAACGACCGTCAGAAAGGCCATCACGGTGCTCAAGGCGGGCAACCACGCGGGAACCGGCATGCCGTGGTGCATACCACCGAGGCTGCCGAACATCAGCAACAGCCAGAAAGTGACCAGCGCGTAGCTGCGGTTGGCGAGCGGCTTGGCCGCGAGCTTGGGAACGAAATAGAACGCCGCGGCAATACCGATGCATCCCAGCCAGATCGTCACCAAGTTATGAGCATACCATTGATGGACGACTGATTGCATCACGCCCATGGTCGGGAACCAGTGGATGAGAGCCAACGCCGTGGCGTAGATCCAAGGGAACCAGAACAGCGCAGCCAGCAGGAACCATTGGGAAGGATACATCTCTTCAGTCTTGCGTTCCGCAAAGGTAAAACCACCGACGAGACCGATCAAAACGTAACCGGCAAACAAAACGGCAGCCGCATATTTCGGGAACTCAAACCATTCGTAACCCGAACCATCACCGATCATGATACCGATCAAACCGAGCGTGACGCCAAGATTCCAGAAGATGCCACCGACGGCGGCGAAACCGCCCTGCGAAAGAGTCGTGCGACCCAAACGGGCGATGAGCCAGAGCATGACACCCGCTGCCGCCTGCACGATGAAACCATACAGGAGAGTGTTGAAGGCAGCACCTTGCACATGGCCGTAGGTGAAGAAGGGGCAATCCGCCATCAATTCCGGCTTATGCATCTTCACCGAGGCGATGAACGCCAGGATGGAACTGATGACCAGCCACGCGGCGGAACTGCCGAACAACACCAGCAGGGGTACGCGGCACGAAGCATCAATCTCCTCCGGTGTCGCCACCGGGGCTGCTGCTGCTTCAATATGATTGGGGGCCGAACTCATGTCGTCTGCTCTCAAAGACTTGCTAAATTAAGGAGCCGGAGGCGCAGGCGGCGCTTCGTTCAATTTCTGGACGCGCTTAAGCATTTCGGCGCGCAGGGCCTTTGGGTCCTTGTACTCGGCCAAGGTCAGTTCGATGGCGCGGTCCACAGGCACACGGACAAAACCCTTTTCTTTGTTTTGCCAGGCGTATTCCGTCAGCATCTTGTTTTCCTCGGCGCGCAGATCCTTGAGATTCTTGGCGCGTTCGGTGGCGCGGGCGGCGGTCAGGTCAGGCGTAGCGGTGTAGTTGCGCATCACGCGGACGAAGCCGTAGGTGATGAGGAACGTACCGGCGATGCCGATAAACCACGCAATGCACTTCGGACTGATACAACCGCAGCAGCTGGATGATTTGCTCATAGGCTCTTCGGTTTAAATTAGTGTTTGGCACCGGCCAGCTTGGACGAAGCCGGCGGCACATACATGTCCAACGCCTCGGCGATGCGCGGATCCTTCTGCGGCATCACGGGGTGGGCGTTCAACGATTTGACGAAATAAGTGACATACAGACCCACAAGCAACAGCAGGATGCCCAAGTCCATCAATTGCGGCATGAAGCCGAACGGACGGAGCACCGGCATGACGTTGTAGGTCACATCGAGATAGTGCATCACCCAGGCCCAGGCGATGATCGGGGCCATCCACCAGACCTTCAACTTCAGGTCGATGCGCAGCAGCGCGAGGAACGGGATGAAGAAGTGGCCGAAGATCAGCAACACACCCAAGCCGAACCAGGAACCCTGTTCGCGCCAGAGGAAGAAGAACGTTTCTTCCGGGATGTTGGCGTTCCAGATGATGAAGTATTGGGAGAACGTGATGTACGCCCAGAACACCGTGAAGGCGAACAGCAGCGAGCCGAGGAAGTAGAACGTCTTTTCCCGGGCGAAACCTTGCAGCGGTCCCTGACGTTTCAGGATCAAGGCGATCAAGTAAGTCGTGCCGATGGTCACCCAGGCCGTGCCGGCAAAATATTGTACACCGAACATGGTGGAGAAGAATTCCACATGCAACGCCTTCACCCACATGATGATGGCGATGGTGAGCGTGATGGCGAAAAGCCAGATGCCACCGCAAGACCAGGCCCGCATCTTCTTGGTGCATTCGGCGGAACCGTTTTCATCCTGTTTCACCGACCAGTAGCGGAGGCGGTTCGCCAGCAGCCACCAGATAGCGAGGCAGAAGAGGCTGACCACAGTGAAACCGACCTTAGTCATCAAAGCGCCCTTGGCATGAACGGCATGATTTTCATGTCCGGCATGGGTCATCCATTTATAGGGATTGCTCTCTTCCGCGAACAGCGCCAAGCCCATGATGGGCAAAAACGCGATCGCCATAGGACCAGCCAGGCTGGCCAAGGCTTCCGTGATGCGGCGCGTCGGCACCGACCAGCTCGCATCAAAGAGATGATGCAAAAGCGTCAGGAACAGACCGCCCAGCATGAAGCTGAGGCAGAACACGTACGCCGTCAGGTAGGAGAAGCCGAACTGCTTGAGCACGGGAATCGCGTGCTCGGCGTGTTCCGGCTTGATCATCAGCGAAGCCACGGCTCCGAGAATGGTCAAACCAGCGCCCGCGAGAATCAACTTGGTGGGCACTTTCCGCCACTTGGACAAGTCCAGTGGGGCTTCGGTATGAGTAGTCGTATGCGAAGCCATAAGATTATTTGTTCAGGGATGCACGGTTCGCAGCGGGCACATCATCAATGGTCGCGAGCCGGCTGCGTTGCAGGGCGCGCAGGTAGGCGATGATCGCCCAGCGGTCATTGATATCGATATTCGCTCCGTAAGGCCCCATCAGGTTCTTACCGTGCGTGATGGTGTTGAAAATCTCACCATCGGTCATCGTCACCAGACGTGCGTCATGGAAGTTGGCGACTGCCACCATGCCGTATTTGGTCGTGACACCCTTGCCATCACCCTGCTTGCCGTGGCAAGGAGCGCAATTGATGTTGTAGCGCTCATGACCGCGGGTCATGAGTTCCGCTGTGACCGTGACGGGGATCAGTTCCACCCAGTTCGTGGTGCCGGTGATATGACCGGTGTTTTCCGCGCTGTCTTCGTAGCGGGAACCACGGGCGACCGTGCCTTCCACCTGGAGCTGGGAGCTCTTGCCATCATGGAAGAACTGGTTGCCCGCCTGCGGACGCAGCTTCGGCTGGCGGTCCATGTCCGGGATGATCTCCAGCGGCGGCTTGAGGGACTTGTCCCCCTGCCGGCCGGCGATCAAGAAGACCGAGGCCGCTGCCAAAACCAAGAAACCTAAAAAGTATTTCATTCCTTATTCCTCCACGAGTTCGATGCGTTTGCTGCCCAGCTTCTCGAGCAACTCGCGGGTTTCCTTGGGTGAATACTTCGGATCGGCGGTCTCGATCACAATGAAATATTTATCATGAGTCACCAGCTTGAAGCGGTCATGCTTCAACAGCGGATGATGCAGGCGCGGCAGGCGGTTCAGGAACAGCATGCCCAGCAAGGCGCCGAAGGCACCGAAGAGAATCGTCAACTCGTAGGACGGCGGGAACGCGCCGAACGGGCTGAACATCGGTTTGCCGCCGATGATGATCTTGTAATCGACCGCGTTCGTCCACCAGATGAGCAGCATGCCCGAGGTGTAACCGGTGACGCCACCGATGAAGGAGAACCAGCCGACCTTCGAATTCTTCAGGCCCATGGCCTCATCCATGCCGTGGATGGGATACGGGGTGTGCACGTCCCAAACCTTGTATCCGGCATCGCGCACCTCGGCGGCGGCGTGCATGACATCGGCGGGTTTATCAAACTCGGCCAGCAGGCCGTATGGTTTGCTCGCTGACATTAGTGATGTCCTCCGTCTTTGGCACCACCCAGCGGGTGATGCGGGTCGGCCTGCGGCGTGATGGCTTTCACTTCACAGATGGCGATCATCGGGATGAAGCGCATGAACAGCAGGAACAGGGTAAAGAACTGACCGAATGTCCCGAGGAACATGAGGATGTCCACCCAGGTGGGCGAATACCAACCCCAGTTCGCGGGGAGGAAATCGCGGTGCAGCGACGTCACGATGATGACGAAACGCTCGAACCACATGCCGATGTTCACGATCAATGACATGATGAAGATGAACCACAAGCGGCTCCGGCACCATTTGAACCAGAACAATTGCGGGATGATCACGTTCGGCAGGAACATCCACAGGTAACCCCAGTAGTAAGGACCAGAGATACGGTTCAGGAACGCATAGCGTTCGTAAGGACTGCCGCTATACCAGGCGATAAACAGCTCCATGATGTAGGCGTAACCCACGATGGAACCGGTCGCCAGCACCACTTTGCACATCAGGTCGATGTGGCGCATCGTGATGATGTCTTCCAGCTTGCACAATGTGCGCAGCGGGATGAGCAAGGTCAGCACCATGCCGAAGCCGGAGAACACAGCACCCGCGACGAAGTACGGCGGGAAAATCGTCGTATGCCAGCCCGGAAGCTGCGAGACGGCGAAGTCCAAGGACACGATGGAGTGCACGGAGAGCACCAGCGGTGTCGAGAGACCGGCCAGCAGCAGGTAAGCTTTCTCGTAGTTGCTCCAGTGACGGTTGGAACCCGTCCAACCGAAGGAGAAAATACCATAGGCAAACTTACGGACCTTGGTCTTGGCGCGATCGCGCATGACCGCGAGGTCAGGGATCAAACCCATGAACCAGAACAACACGGACACCGTGAAGTAAGTCGAGACGGCGAACACGTCCCACATCAGCGGCGAGCGGAACTGCGGCCAGATGTCGTTCGAGTTCGGGATCGGGAACAAATACCAGTCATACCAGATACGACCGACGTGCAGGGCCGGATAGATACCGGCGCACATCACGGCGAAGATGGTCATCGCCTCGGACGCACGGTTGATCGAGGTACGCCATTTCTGCCGGAGCAGGAAGAGAATCGCGGAGATCAACGTACCGGCGTGACCGATACCGATCCACCAGACGAAGTTGATGATGTCCCAGCCCCACATGACCGGGTGGCTGTTACCCCACACACCGACGCCCACGGAGATCTGGTAGCAAACCATCGCGCCCATGGCTCCGTAGAGCAGCAGGCTGGGGATCATCATGGCCCACCACCACCAAGGGGTCTTGCCCTCGATGACGGAGGCGACGCGGTCGGAAAGCCAACCGATGTCGCGTTGCTTGTTGACTAATACTTCGCGTTCCAGCTCCACGGGGGGAGCCTGGACTTTGAAATTAGCAGGAATCGCGGCTGCGTCTGACATTAGTGCGCTCCTTTCTTGGTCTCTACGGCTTTCGGGGCATGCTCAGCATGGTCATGTCCGGCATGATCCGCGTGGCCGTGCGCTTCAAAACTGTTTTCTCTCTTGAGCCATTCCTGGGACGTCCCGGGAAACTCTTTGTAATCCGGCATCTTCTCGTTCTGGTTGCGAATGCGCGCCAGATAAGTCGTGCGGGGCTTGGTCAGCAAGAAGTCCAAGACCGAGTAATCACGATCTTGCGCCTTCCACTTGGACACTTCGCTGTTCGGGTCCTTGATGTTACCGAACGCGATCGCATCCGCCGGGCAAGCCTGTTGGCAGGCGGTCTTGATGGTACCATCGGGCACGGCCACATTATCCGTGTCGCGCGCCTTCACTTTCTGGGCGATCTTCGCGCCCTCGATGCGTTGCACGCAGAAGGAGCACTTCTCCATGATGCCGCGCATACGCACGGTCACATCCGGATTCTTCGCCAGCTTGAGCAATTCCCACTCTTCGTCCTCGCGCCAACCCTTCTCCGGGCTCTTCCACCAGCGCGTCATCGCCCATTCGCCCTCCACCTGCGCCGTCAACGGCGTGCGGTAGCGCGGTCCGACGAGGTCGTTCAGCGGGCGCTTGTTGTAATCGAGATAGTTGAACCGGCGGACCTTATACGGGCAGTTGTTCGAGCAGTAGCGCGTTCCGACACAACGGTTGTAGGCCATGACGTTCAGGCCTTCTTCGTCGTGCGCGGTCGCATTCACCGGGCAAACGTTTTCGCACGGGGCCGCCTCGCAGTGCTGGCACAGCATCGGCTGGAAGGCGATCTGCGGATTCAACACATCACCGGCAAAATAACGGTCCAAGCGCAACCAGTGCATCTCGCGACCACGGCGGACTTGGTCCTTGCCCACGATCGGGATGTTGTTCTCGCTCTGGCAGGCCACGATACACGCCGTGCAACCCACGCACGCGCTGAGGTCGATGGCCATGCCCCACTGATGCACCGCCTTGTCCTTCCACTCATCGAGCGGATTCGGATACATCGAAGGCGCTTCCTTCACACCCTTCGCCTGCAACGCCGGAGAAACCGGTGCCGGATGCAGATTCATCAACGTGGCGAAATCCGGCTGCTTCTTGTACTGCGCCAGGTTCGCTTCGCGGATGATCGAACGGCCTTCCATCGTGCCGTGTTCCTGCGTGCTGGCCACGGGATAAGTCACTTCCTTGCCGTTCACCAGATGCAGCGCCACCTTCGCACCCGAGGCGATGTGCAACGCGTTCGTGGTGCGGACCGGATAAACATTGAAGCCAGCAGGAACAACCTCGTTGTCCACCAATTGCGACTTCGCGATGCGGCCCGCTTCCGGACGGCCGTAGCCGAGTTCCAGGCCGATGACATTGTCCGCCATGCCCGGAACGATCCAGATCGGACCCTTCACTGTCTTGCCGTTCACGGTCACTTCCACCACTTGGTTGAAGAACTTGCCGCGTTCCGCCGTCGGTGTTTGGGAGATCTCCTTTTCACCACTGACCCAGCCACCCAGGCCCAACGCCGTCTTGTCGTTGAACCGGCCCACGCCCAATGCCTTCGCCGTATCCGGGCTCATCAGCACCACGTTATCCCACACGATCTTCGTGATCGGGTTCGGGATCTCCTGCATCCAGCCGTTGTTGGCGAAGCGGCCGTCATCCACGCTGTAGCTGCGGTGGAACACCACTTCGAGCGCGTTCTGGCTCGGCGCCGGCAACACCTTCGCGTTCTTCAACGCATCCGCCGTATTGCCATTGCTGACCTCAACCTTCGTCGCCTTCGCCGCGCTGTCCGCCAGGAAACCGTCGTGCAAGAATTTGCGCCAGGCGTTTTCGCCATTGCCACCGAGCAGGCTGAACGTTTCGCGCACGATCTCGTACGGATTCGTCTTGGCCAACCCACCCAGGCGGGCCAGCACTTCCAGTTCTGTGATCCCGCCGAAGAGCGGCTGGATGAGCGGCTGCACCGGCACCAACGTGCCATCGGACGTGCGGGCATCACCCCAAGATTCCAAGTAATGTGCCAGCGGCAGATTCCAGCCCTTCGTCACGAAGGACTCGTCCTTCGCCGAATGACCGAGGCGGATGACCGTGCCGGCCTTCGCCTGCGCGGCGGCCCAGTTCAAGTCCGCCGGAGCGTTGTAAACCGGATTACCACCGAGGATCGCGAGTGTCGTCACCTGACCGGCGTTCAACGCATCCGCGAGTTCTTTGATCGTCCCCTTCACCGGCTCTTCCGCCGGGATGTAGCTGACGCTCACCGCACCGAGCGCGGCGTTCAGCACATGCGCGATGAGATGCACTTCCAGCGGCTGCTGATAACCCGCGAGCACCACGCTCTGCGCACCACCAGACACCAGATCCTTGGCGCATTCCGTGATCCACTTCTCGTCCACCTTGGCCTGTGCCGCAATGGGAGCCAGCGCTTGGGCAACCGTATTGAAACCAGTCTTTCCACCCAGAATCGCGATCGCGATCTTCGCCGCGATCGGCAACACCGCACTCGCCGGGGCGCGCAAGCGATGATCCGCATTCGCACCCGTCAACGAGAACAACGCCTCAATCGTGTAGAGGCGGTTCATGTCGTCCTTGTTCGTCCGCGTCTTGCGACCCTTCGCAAAACCGTAGATGTGCGAGCAACCACCCTCTTCGTTACCCACGAAATCGCAATCCAATGACAGGATGCGCTTCGCTTCACCGAGGTTGTAATTCGGACGCACTTCCTTGCCGAACACCGCCGTGGCGGCCTGACGATGAATGTCGAAATCAACCGGCTCGTAGATGAACCACTTCGACTGCGGCAACTTCGCCGCGATCGCCTTCTGCACGCGGTTGCGGGACGGCGAGCTGCTGCGCTCCAGAAGGAACGCCAGCCCGGCACCACCATTGGCCGCGGCATCCGTGCCCAACTTGCTCAAGGCATCCAGCGCCACCGTGCGATCAATCCCTGCCCCGTCCTTCGTGAAACCCTTCGCGCGATCCACGTCATACAGATTCAGGACGGAAGCCTGCGCGAACTGGTCCGTGCCCCCCTTCGTACCGGGGATCTTGTCGTTACCCTCCACCTTCACCGGGCGGCCTTCGTGCGCCTTCACCACCAGCGGGATGGCCGTGCCGCGCGTCGGATACGCCGAGGCGTAGAACTGCGCCACACCGTGCGTGTAATTCTCCGGCATCTTCGAGAAGGGCAGGATATGCTCTTCCGGACGGCGGCAACCCGTCAGCCCCACCCCTGCGAGCAGGAACGAGGCGGACATGATCTTCACGAAGTTACGGCGGGACACCGGATCGGTGAGCTCGCTGGCACCTTCAGGGAACTCGCGCTCGAGCCACTGACGGAACTCCGCAGTATCCTGCAACTGGTCGATACTGCGCCAGTACTGCTGGCCAACGACAGGCTCAGACGGGGTAGAGGGAATTGTTTTCATCGATGGCAAGTCGAGCAGCTTTGGGACGACTGCACGTTCAGCTTATGGACCATTTCAAGACCTTTGGCCTTCTGCGTCTCCGCATTGACCTTCGGATCCTCACTCCACTTGAAGTTCAAATCCGTCACTTTATCCAGCGGGCGCAGCGCCTTCTCCGGGTTGCGATGGCAATCCAGACAGAACGACATGCTCAACGACTTGGAGTGGTAAACCTCCTCCATCTGGTTGATCTGTCCATGGCACTCCACGCAGCTCACACCCCGGTTCACATGCACCGAGTGGTTGAAGTAAACGTAATCCGGCACCTTATGGATCTGCACCCACGGGATGGGCTTGTTCTCGTTATAACTGTCCCGCACCACCTGCAGCTTCGGATCATCCTTCAGCACTTGGTTGTGGCAGTTCATGCACGTGCTCGCCGAGGGCACATTGGAATACCAGGACTTCTCCACGCCATTATGGCAGTAGCGGCAGTCCAGCCCCAACTGGTCGGCGTGGATCTTATGTGAGAAGGCCACCGGCTGCTTCGGCTGGTAACCGACGCGCGTATATTTCGGTGTGAAGTAATACCACACACCGGCGGTGACCGCCGTGCCGACCAAGGAAGCGCCCACCACGATCAGCAGCGGCAACTTATTGGTCCATTTAGGAAAAATGTCTGACATTGGCCTTAACTTTTCTGAGCTTTGAGCCGCTTTTACCCGACCGCAGCATCATTTTCGTTAATCTCAACCGCAAACCAACCCAAAAACAGCTTAACTACTTATGGCTTTCAAGCCGCAAAATAAGACGCACTTTTGGTGCGTCGAACGTTTTATTAGGCCCAGCCTCATAAATCCGCAAGCAAACTCCGCCTGCGACCTATGATTTAGGTTTCCTTAATAACCCTCATTAGGCGTTATCAAGCCCGCTACCTGAAAAACCAGCCTTTTGCCGCCGAAAACAAAAAATCCACGTTTGCGAAACCCGGGGAAACCTCGGCTAGAACTGCCTAAGTGACCGGAAATGCCTGCGTGGCGGCGGCGCGGACTGGATTCCCGCGCAACGGGACACGAATTCTGCGTCAGCGCGACGGATTGTCAAAACATATTCCGCCGCGCCGACCAGAACGGCTGTGATTTCAAACGGGTAAGGCCTCGGATCTGTGACGAAGCACGCGACGCGTGCTGCCGGTTTCCAGCCGGCAGTCCGCGACGACCGCCGTAGCCAACAACCCCCTCTCCTCACCCGTTCTCAATTACACCCGACCAGAACCCCGGCCGCGTCCACCTCCCTTTGGTGAAACTTTTTCACCATTTCCACCCTCCCCATTCATGATTAAACATCCCCCGAAGCGCGCCTTCCTGTTCGATCCGGTTTATGTTTCCTGCGCGATTGCCTCCTGTCCTGCGGTACTTTAGCAACCAGTCCACCCTCACCGGACCAAACCCTCGCCAGCCACTTCACAAAGAAACGCAGCCCGGTAGGGCGAGACTCCGTCGAGCCCTGACCTTTTCCTTCAAGGCACCACGATAACCACGCCCCACCACCGCCGAAGCACGACGCCTCTCCTCCCTCTCCCTTCAATAGGGAGAGGGCTGGGGTGAGGGTTGAGCGCGCCAAGCGTCATAAAAAACGCTAGCGCTTTCCCCCGCACTGGAGGCCGAACTTCGGCCCTGCATTCCCTTTAGGGAATTTATGTCAAAGAGCAATGAAACCATCCGACCCCTGTGAAGTATCGTTTCCTCCCTCCCTACGATTGGGACTTCAGATTCAGCGCCTGTTCAAAGCCAGGCCGGTTCCGCAGTGGGTACGGCAGTCGAACTTCGACCTAGAGATTCCCCGGTCACATCTATAAATCCTAGACTGACCGACGTCCCGTTCCCCCTCCGGCTTACGGACCCTGATCCCTACGCCCGATACACTCACATATCCTATCCTCAATTCGGTGGTAGGGCGTCGTTGCTGCGACGCCCTGACTCTTTTCGCATCTGCGCGACCGAACTTCAGCAGAGAACCCGAACGCGAAAAACGCTTTCCTTTCGGACTTCTCCTAACGGTTCCATAAGGATCGTCACCTTCCCGCCAACGCAGGACACAACAATGCCAATGCACCATCATGCTTGATGACTTTGAGGATTCTCGACCGGGGCTGCTTGTTCTCTTGAAAGAGCCAACCACCGCTCACTCCTCTCCTTTACCAACAACGAGTTGTCAGCACAGAAAAGACTACCAAATCATCGTCAATTTCCAAAC
>CALRJY020000050.1:0-39434 GCA_943367715.1 Chitinophaga pinensis
GGTCCAGCGGCACAAAAACCGTAAAGACTTTTTGATGATTAGGCGGCCGGAATCTCGAAATTCACGGTCACTTTGCCACCCTTGACTTCGATCTCCTTCGAGACCGGCTTGCCCGCCTTGCGGTGGTAAGCGTCGATGGTGTATTTGCCATCAGGCAGGTTCTTGATCGTGAACGTGCCATCTTTGCCGGTCACCGCGAAGAACGGGTGATCCACCAGGCCCACGTAGGCGAACATCCACGGATGCACATCGCACTTGAACTTCAGGAACACTTCCGGCTTGTCCCAGGTGAACATCAGCGGCTGGCCCTTGGGCATCTGCGCTTTGTTAAATTCCTTGTTACCCGCGACCACCGGCTGCGGATGCACGTTGTGCAGCACCGGGTCCGAGGTGCGCACTTCGATATTCTGGCCGGTTCGCGCGCCCGTCACGTAGGGCACATAGAGGCAACCGACTTGATCCAGCACCACATTGCCAGCCGGAGCGTCAAACTTCTTGCCTTCCAAGCCCTTGGTTATGTGAACGAACACATCGGCCAATTCCTTGTTCGGCCCCACCACGTAGAACGTGGTCGTCGGCTTGGCACCCTTGTGCAGTTCGCCGCACTTCGGGTCCATCGGAAGTTCTTTTTCAGCCGGAACGGTGCCGGTAACAGTGATTTTTCCCACCACGTCAGCCGCAGAGGCCATCTGGACAGAGGCGAACGCTGCAGTCAGTGCCAATAACCAAGTAGATGTTTTCATTTTCGTTTTTTGCGAACGGTGGCGGACCCTATCACTTGCCTTTTTGCCTCGCAAGTCCTTTGTGAAACTTTTCACAAGCTCTCTAAATCCGCCCGTTCTGCCAGATTAGACGTAGGGTGTTTACCCCCTATTCAGAACGGAACGTCGGGCAGCAACTTCTTCATCACCCGGCACATCTTTAGGGCCGCTTGGGCAGCTTCGGTCCCCTTGTTATGATCCGGGCTCAGGCAGCGCACCTTGGCATGCTCTAACTCCTTGACTACCAACACTTCATGTATGACCGGCTTGAGGTGGTTTATCTGTAATAACACCAAGGCATCCGTCACCGCCTTGCCTATGTGATCGGCATGAGCGGTAACCCCCTCCAGAATGAGCCCTAAACAAATCACTGCATCCACCTCATGGTCTTGGGCAAAGTGAGCTGCGATGACCGGTATCTCAAAGGCCCCCGGCACCCTTACCACCGTCACGGTGGCCCCCTGCTCCTTCAGATATGCCTCCGCCGCCTTCAACATGCCATTCACGTAACGGGCGTTGTATTCGGAAGCCACGATCGCCACCCGGTAACCTTTGCCCGCCACTTTCGCTTTCCGGTTCTTCTGCAACATAAGAGATTAGATGAGATGCCCCAACTTGAGCCGTTTGGTCTGGAGATACTTTTGATTATGGGGATTCGCCTTCACCCGGATGGGCACTTGCTCAAGTATCTCCAGCCCGTAGCCATCCAAACCCACGACCTTCTTGGGATTATTCGTCAACAACCGGATCTTTTTAAGGCCCAAGTCCGTCAATATTTGCGCGCCTAGACCGTACTCACGCAGGTCCATGCCGTAACCCAGCTTCAAGTTGGCTTCCACCGTATCGTAACCCTGCTCCTGCAGCTTATAAGCCTTGATCTTGGGGCCCAAGCCGATGCCCCGCCCTTCCTGCCGCATATAGACGATAACCCCACGGCCTTCTTGCGAAATCTGTTTCATGGCCTGATGGAGCTGCGGTCCGCAATCGCATCGGCAAGAACCAAACACGTCCCCCGTCAAGCACTCGCTGTGTACACGCACCAAGGCGCCCGGCTTGCCCGACACATCACCCTTCACCAAGGCCAGATGGTTTTGCCCGTCAACTCGGGACTCATACAGGTACAAATCGAAATCACCAAAGGCCGTGGGCATCTTCACCACTTCCACGCGCTCGATCAGCTTGTCGCTCTGGCGACGGTATTTGATGAGGTCTTCAATCGTACCCAGCTTGATCTTGTGTTTTTTGGCGAACTTCACCAACTCCGGCAACCGGGCCATCTCGCCATCATCACTCATGATCTCGCAGATGACGCCGATCGGGCGGCACCCCGCCAGTTTCGCCAGATCCACCGCCGCTTCCGTATGTCCGGCCCGCTGCAAGACCCCGCCTGGGCGTGCCCGTAAAGGAAAGACATGCCCTGGCTGCACCAAGTCCTGCGGCACGGACGTCGGTTCAGCCATCACCTGAATCGTCTTGGCGCGGTCCGCGGCACTGATCCCCGTGGAAACACCTTTCGCCGCATCCACACTGACTTGGAAATCCGTCTTAAAAGTGTCGCGGTTCTGCACCACCATTTGCTCGATGCCCAGTTGCTTGAGCCGCTCGGAGGTGGTCGGCACACAGATGAGGCCACGACCGTGCTTGGCCATGAAATTGATCGACGCCTGGGTGGCATGCTGCGCCGCCATGATCAGGTCGCCTTCATTTTCGCGATCTGCGTCATCCACCAGAATGACCATTTTACCACGACGAATATCCTCCACCACGTCCTCGATCGGAGCGAATCCAGTAGCCTTCGGTATTTTCTTTTGCGCCATGACGATTCCGTAATCGTCCAGAAACGGCCTGACCGCAACTCAAATTGTGTAATCCCCTGCTCTTCAAGGACGTTGCCCGTCCTTGACCTGAAGGACGGTCACAGGGAAAATGCCTTCATCAACATGTCCTGTCGCAAATCATTGTCCGTTGCCGCCGCCACCCTGCTCCTTCTGCTCAGCGTGATCTTGCCAGGTGTGCTCACAGCCGCCCTGCCCGCGTGGGAATTCCAGAGCGCCAAGCAAAGCTTCGGCTGGCAAGCGGCTAATCATATCACTGGGGCCGCCTTCACTGCTGATGGACTGCAATTCTCCATAACCGGCAATGATCCCTTCCTCGTCAGCCCACCGGGCAGCTATCCGGCGGGCACTAAACTTTGCCTGCATCTGCGACTGCGCTCGGAAACCGGCGGGCGGGGCCAGATTTTTTTCTTTCAGAAGAACTTCGCAGAAGAAGATTCGGTCTCGTTTCACGCCGACCGTAACGCGTGGATGGAAGTTCGCCTGCCATTGCCCGCGCTCGCGGACGGCATCCGCCTCCGCCTCGATCCTCCGGGAGGTGCGGGACGATGTGTCTTGAGTTTCATCCGCGTGGAACCACTGGAAGGCATGGGCGTGACGGAAGTGACCGTCACGACCAAAGGAATCACCCTAAGCACCAAAACGGAAGGTATTGTGCAAGTGATCGAGGTGCCCGCGCATTTGAGCTACCCAGCCGTCGCGACCAATGCACCGGTCGTCAGCTTTCCCTCCTCCGGCACCTTGCAGATCTCGCGGTTTGACGGAGCACGTGACCGTCTTTATTCCGGCTTCATCGCTGTCCGCACCAATGCAACGGGATTGCGTGAAACCATTGGTCCCGTCCGCTTTGTGGAAAAACCCGGCAACATTTCGCTCTACCCGGTCCCCTATCCTACCGCCACCAGCAAAAAGGGTCTGCAGGTCCAGATGATCGACGATGCCCTGGCCCTCGGCATCAAGCACGCCGCGCTTAACTTGAATCTGGGCGCGCTCATTGATCCCGCCAAACAAGCGAACAATTACACCTGGAAAATGGATGGTGAAACGTTCCATTTTAACCGCGCTTATCTCGACAGCCTGCAGATCAAACAACTCAGCAGTGCCGGGGTGAACGTCTCACTGATCTTGCTCGCGTATGCGAACAACGACCCGGCTCGCGACATCCTTCTGCACCCTTGGTACGATGCGACCGCTCCCAACAAGCTCGGTGCGTTCAATATCCGCACGGCTGAAGGCGTGAAGTGGCTGAAGGCCACCATCGAATTTCTCGCCGACCGTTATTCACGTCCTGATGCCGTCAACGGACAGGTCTGGGGTTACATCGTGGGCAATGAGGTGAACTCACACTGGCACTGGTACAATATGGGCCAGGCACGACCCAACCTCGTCGCTCAGGAGTATGAGAAAGCGGTGCGGCTCATCCACACTGCGGTGCGCAAATTTTCGCCTTCCGCCCGGGTCTATCTTTCGTTGGAGCATCATTGGAATGTTTCGTACGAGCGAAACCTTTTTCGCACCTGCACCGGACGCGGATTGATCGATGATTTCAATGCCTATGCTGAGATGGGCGGCAATTACGACTGGCACCTCGCGTTCCACCCTTATCCGGAAAACCTGACCAATCCGCGCACTTGGGAGGACAAGTCCGCGACTTACTCGCCGGACACACCGCGCATCACCTTCCGCAATCTGCACCTGTTGCCCGCTTATCTTTCCCAACCGGAGCTGCTATTTAACAAACAACCGCGCCGCATCATCCTTTCTGAACAAGGCTTCAACTCGCATGCCACCGCCGAAAGTGAACTGGAACAGGCGGCGGCGTATTGCTACGCCTATCGCAAGGTGGAAGCCATCTCCGGCATTGATTCCTTCATCTACCATCGTCATGTGGACCATGCGCGTGAAGGCGGCCTGAACCTCGGCTTGTGGCGGCGGCAGGCGAACAGCATCGCCACGCCAGACATCCAGAAACCGATCTACCGCGTCTTCAAGACCGCTGACACCAGCGAATGGCCGCAGTCCTTCGACTTCGCCCGCTCCATCATCGGCATCACCCTTTGGGAGGAGATCCTGCGGGAATGAAACGATCTGCTGAGGCCATGTTAATATCTCTAAAACTCTGCGTCCTGATGGGCGTGGCCTGCCTGGCCACACTATCCTCCTTCGCTGCCGGAAAACCTAACATCCTCTTCATCGCCATCGATGATTTGCGGCCGGAACTGGGTTGTTATGGTGAGCAGCACATGGTCACGCCGAACCTCGACAAATTGGCGACGCAAGGCCGTTTGTTCCGTAATCATTACGTGCAAGTGCCGACCTGCGGCGCTTCCCGTTACGCACTGTTGACCGGCAAGTATCCGCGGCAGGCAGCGGCCATGGGCAACAACGCCGCTTCACTCGCGCCCAAGGCAGAACCGGCACAACCCTATTCACTGCCCATGCTGTTCAAGAAAAGCGGCTACGAAACCGTGTGCCTCGGTAAAATCTCGCACAGCGCTGACGGCTTGAAAGGTGATGATAAAAGCAAAGAGCGCAACGGTGAACCGGAGTTACCCTATTCATGGGATGTCATTTGGGGACCCGCTGGCGAGTGGCAAGACTCGTGGAAGGCATTCTTCGGTTATGCCGGTGGCAAAACCCGCGATCGCAAAACCACACCGGCTTATGAAGGCGCGGATGTGCCGGATGATGGCTATCCCGATGGCCTGACCGCTGCAGAGGCCATCAAACAGCTCAACCGCCTGAAGGACAAACCGTTCTTTCTCGCGGTCGGCTTCTACAAACCTCACCTGCCCTTCACGGCTCCGAAGAAGTATTGGGACCTGTATGATCCCAAGAAACTGCCGGCTTCGCCCTTCCGTGAAGCTCCCGCCAATGTGGACGCCAAGATCAGTCTGCATAAAGGCGGAGAATTATTCGGCCAATACACTTTCGATAGCGGCAAGGTGACCACGGCAGACGAAGCCAATGCCGCCCGTCTGCGTCACGCCTATTTTGCCGCCGTCAGCTACACCGATGCCCAAGTGGGCCGGGTGCTGGCTGAACTCGACAAGCTGGGCTTGGGCAAGAATACCATCGTCGTGGTCTGGGGTGATCATGGCTGGCACTTGGGCGACCACGGAGTCTGGGGCAAGCATACTTTGCATGAGCGTTCGCTGCGCAGCGTCCTCATCGTACGCAGTCCCGAGCAAAAACAACCCGGCAAGCCAACCGATGCCGTAGTGGAAGCGATCGACATCTTTCCCACTTTGTCCGCTCTCGCCAAGCTACCTGCATCTCCCGCCGTCGATGGCCAAAGCCTGGTGCCCCTGCTGGAAAACCCGGAGGCCAAATGGTCGAACCCAGCATTAAGTTTCTGGCGTAATGGCGGCCACACGGGTCAAAGCATCCGCACCGAACGTTACCGCCTCACGCGCTGGATCAATGACCAGACCAAAGAAACCGGCCAGGTGGAGCTCTACGATCACTTGAATGATCCATTGGAAACGAAAAACATCGCCCCCACCGAACCGCGAATTGTGACGCAACTTACGGCCAAGCTGCTGCAATAGTCTCAAGCAGTTAAAACGCAGCCACCTTTCCGCGGAGCGCCTCCTGACACTGCCTTCTTTTGCGACAATGTCAGGAGGCGCCCCCGGTTAACCGGTTTCACCCAGCGCTTATCACGAACGCACGGAGCGACCCCGGCTAACCAGCGGCCTCATCCACCTGATAACTAATTAATTAACCGTTCCCCGAAGTGCGCCTTCCCGTCTGATCCGTTTTATGTTTCCTGCGCGATTGCCTCCTGTCCTGCGGTACTTTAGCAACCAGTCCACCCTCACCGGACCAAACCCTCGCCAGCCACTTCACGGGAAAACGCTTGAGCGTCACGCCAAAGCACGGCGCTCATCTTCCTTCTCCCTCACGGGAGAAGGATTGAGGATGAGGGTGGCCGTGCTTGCGCACTTCGCCCTCTTGGAAGTCAAACTTCGACCCTCGCATTTCCCCATAGGGGAACTATGTCAAAGAGCAATGAAACCATCCGACCCCTGTGAAGTATCGTTTCCTCCCTCCCTACGATTGGGACTTCAGATTCAGCGTAAGCCCAAGACCCGGCCGGTTCCGCAGTGGCTACTGGAGATTCCCCGGTCGGTCATAATATTCCTATGCCGACCAACGTCCCTTTCACCCTCCGGCTTACGAGCCCCGATCCATACGCCCGACGCTCTTCACATATCTGTATGATTCCATAAGGATCGCCACCTCCCCGCCAACGCAGGACATAACCATGCACGCATGTACGCAATGCACCATCATGCTTGATGACTTTGAGGATTCGGAGGCTGCTTATTCTCTGACAGAGCCAACCACCATTCCTCTCCTTTACCGACAACGAGTTGTCAGCACAAAAAAGACTACCAAACCACCGTCAATTTCCAAATAAAAAATCACCGCAAAACCGCTCTCCAACGCAACAAATTGCCGCAGAAGAAATTACAACCGAAGATTTTTTCTCAAAAATCAAAATACCTTCACTCAACCTGATTCAGCTTCCGCCAAACCCCACCCATCTTTTACCTCGAAAACTTCTTTTCCCGAAACGCCGCCCGGCCCTTTACAACTCATTTGCTTTTCAAATGCTTGTCGAAGAACCCCAGCACCACCGGCCGCAGATCGCGCTGCTTCGGTTGCAGATGAAATGTGTGGGGCGCATCTGGAATGATGATCAACTCGTAGCTGGTACCTGCCTTCTTCAACGCCTCGGCAAAAAACTCGGACTGCTGATGATCTACCGTTTTGTCAGCCGTCCCGTGCAAGATCAGCACCGGCGGATCATTCTTATCGGCGTAGATATGCGGTGAAGCCTGCTTGTAAAGTTCAGGAGCTTCCGCACCCGTTTTGCGGAACATGCTGATATTCGGACGCTCGGTCAGATTGATCGGCCCATACATGTCCACCACGCATTGGATGCGGCTGGAGAATTCTCCGTATGGACCTTTGGGTTCCAGCCCGTCCTTGGCTTCCGTCAAGGCCAGCATCGAAACCAGATGCCCACCGGCAGAACCGCCAATCGCGCCGATACGATCCGGATCGATCTGCAGGCGCTCGGCATTCTTGCGCAGCCAGCGCACCGCCGTCTTGCAGTCGTAAAGATTCTGCGGCCAGGCCACATTCGTGCCCTTGGATTCCGCGAGCACGTAATTGATGCTCATGGCCACGTAACCATTCTGCGCGAGATTCGTACCGATGTTTTGTTCGCGACTGGCAAACTTGTCGCCGCCCGACCAGCCGCCACCATGGACGATCACCACCGCAGGCACGCGTTTACCTTTAGGAATTTCCGCCGGCAGATAAAGGTCCGCTTTCTCTTTTCGCTCGCCGCCGAGATAATCCACGTTTTTTTCCAGTTTGTAACCTTGCGCCTGGACCGCGGAGATTCCGGCCATGACCAAGGCACAGAGCAGCAAATGAAAGATGTAACGCATACGTAGATTCAGTAATGTCCCCTTCCCTGCGAAAAAGACCAGCGCGAAACGTCATCGAAAAAGACCTGTCTCAAAAATGAATAAAGCCGTTTTCAGGCACGTCGCTATTGGTTCTTTTTCACTTTCGGCACCTGCTGGCGAGCCCCATCCCGCGTGGTTTATTTTACACAGAGTGTCACTTGCGGCAGCGATACATTTGCTTCAAGTGCTCACATCGCACCTATTTCCGATGAATTTCGGTCGGTTTTACCGCTTGGTATGTCGGCTGCTAAGGAGGCGTGGGCAGCAATTTTGCTCACGTTGTAACCTCTCATTGAAATTGTTGTATGAAACCCACCCCCAACAATCCTCGTGCGTCCCAGTTCCGCACGGGAGCGTTCACCCTCATCGAACTGCTCGTCGTCATCGCCATCATCGCGATCCTTGCCAGCATGCTCTTACCGGCACTGGCCAAGGCCAAGATGAAGGCGCAATCCACCAAGTGCTTGAATAATCTCAAGCAAGTGGGCACGGCCAACGCCATTTACACCGGCGATAACAAGGACAAGCTCCCCTACGGCACCATCCGTAGTGTCTTCATCAGCGGGTCCACGCGCGATTGGACTTGGGATGATTTGCTGCATGGCTACATGGGCGGTGCGATGAGCTGGGATGAACTCGCCTTCTCGCCCATCTACAAGGCCACCAACTCCCTCAAACTGATCATCTGCCCTTCGGATACGGCGGAGAACGGCTGGACGTACGGTGCGAAACGCACTTACGCCATGCCCCGCCATCAGCAAGGCGTCACCGATGCGGCCACTTTCGACACCGCCGCCAACACCTGGCCTCCGAACCCCGCGAACCGCTGTGGCGTGGGCCTTAGCTGGGTCACCTCAGGCTCCGGACCCGGCCGTAATTGGGACACTCGCGACATCACCGATGACGCCTCCAAACCCTATCCCCGCAACCAACGCGCGGTTTACTCCGCTTTGTTGCAAGCCCCCAGCGACACCATCGAGCTCACTGAATTCGTCAACACCGGCAGCTATCAAGGCTATCAGCTTGGCGCCGTCATTCTGTCGGCCTCCTATCAAGTGGGTGGCACGAACAACACCAGTCTCGTCTCCACCGAATCCTTCCATAACAAAATGCTCAACTATCTGATGGCCGATGGTCGTGCCGAGACCCTGCAACTGGACTCCACGCTGGGTAACACCAACGTGAATACCGCCAAGCAAACCGGCATGTGGACCATCTCCGCACGTGATTAAAGCCAATCTAAAGATCTTCGCGTTATGAAAAACATTTCATTCCTTGCTCTCTCTTTGGCCATCTTCAGCGTGGGCTGCTCCGATCCCACGTTGGATGAGCCGATGGCCGTCTCTGCTCCGCCAGCCGACGCGGCAGCGGTCAGCGTCATCGAACCCCTCACCGCCCAGACATCCTCTCCGCTCGGCATCGCGCAAACCATGACCCCGGCCGCGCCCAGCGATCCCCTGCCCGAAAAGGTGGCCACGGAACAAACCCTCCACACCGTCAACATGTTCCTCATCGAATACCAGGCGGGCGGCGGCAAAATCCCCGCGACCGTTGAGGAACTCGTCATGCAAAAGATCGTCCCCAAGCTACCCTCCCCTCCAGCGGGCAAGCGATTTGAAATCGATCAGCAAAAAGCCGTGATTTCCCTCGCTGATATCTGACCCTTCCTGCTGGCTAACTGCACCGCCGCAATCTGGCTACCCCCGGCTGGATTGCGGCCTTTTTCATTCCTGAGATTGGCCCGCCCTTTGCTACCTGGTTAATCGTCGCTTCGCTTACCCCGGTGCGGCATCACGGTGGCAAGGTGACCTTCGGGTCCAGTGTCCGTTGGCGAAAATGTCGAATTCGTGTGCGCAAGACATTCCAGCGGCCTTGTCACCGATTTTTTTGTCAGGACTGCTTGGAGGAAATTAAGTGGCGATGACTGCGCCGGGCGAACGAGTTGCGGCTAGGCGTGGCGAGGGAGCATATTGGGCACAAAATCTGTGACCGAGCCGCAACAACGCAGCAGCTCGTTGGAACAAGCAGACGTCGCCAATTCACTACCTCCAAGCAGTCCTACTTCTTTGGAGCTTTGTCCGCCAGCACCACGCCCTTGTTCGTCTCCATAAAGTAAGCCGCCGACCAATCCGTGGAGAACATCACCGCCAAGTTGCCATCGCTATCAAACACCAGCTTGGAACCCGACGGCAGGCTCAGCTTCTCGCTCTCTTCCGGCGTAAATCCCTGCGGCAACCACCGGATCACATTCCATGGCGCCTGCTCCAAACGCGACTCTGCACCGTATTCGCTCTCCAACCGATACTGAACCACCTCAAATTGCAACGGACCCACCGCCGCCAGCAACGGCACCTTCACGATGGAATCCTTCAACTGCAACACCTGGATCACACCCTCTTGCAACAACTGATCCAAACCCTGCCGGAACTGCTTGTACTTCGCCGGCGTCGGATTATGCAGATACGCAAAACTCTCCGGCGTGAACCGCGGGATCTCTTTGTAGTTAATACTCGGATCCGTCGTCAGCGTATCGCCGATACCGAAATCCGATAACCCCACCAACCCGATCACATCGCCTGGATATGCCTCATCCACCGTCTCGCGATCCTGCCCGAACAACTTGTGCGAACTCGACAGCCGCACCTTCTTCCCCGTGCGCGGATGATTCACCGTCATATCGCGCTCGAACTTCCCCGAGCATACGCGGATGAACGCGATACGATCCCGATGCTTCGGGTCCATGTTCGCCTGGATCTTGAAAATAAAGCCTGAGAACACCGGACTCTCCGGCGAGATATGTACACCCGCCATTACCCGTGGCTTCGGCGCTGGCGCATACTTGAGGAAACCATCCAGCATCAACTGCACCCCGAAATTATTCGCCGCACTGCCGAAGAACACCGGCGTCGTCTTGCCTGCCAAGACCGACTCCACATCGAACTCCTCACCCGCCCCATCCAACATCTCCAACTCCTCACTCACCTGCGCGTAAGTGCCCTCATCCAGACGATTCTTGATCTCCGGATCATTGATATCACTCACCTCCACCGGCGCGCGGAACGCCCCACCCACCGTGCGCTCAAACAAATGCATCTGCTTCGAGTGCCGGTCATAAACCCCCTTGAAATCACCCAGCGTCCCCACCGGCCAGTTCACCGGAAACGCGCCCAACCCCAAGACCTTCTCCAATTCATCCAGCAACTTCAGTGGCGGGATCATCGGGCGATCGCACTTGTTCATGAACGTGAAGATCGGCACCCCACGTTGCGCGCACACCTCGAACAGCTTGCGCGTCTGGCTCTCGATACCCTTCGCCGCATCGATCACCATGATCACCGCATCCACAGCAGTAAGCACGCGATACGTATCCTCGGAGAAATCCTTGTGACCCGGCGTATCCAGCAAGTTGATGCGATACCCGTCATAATCGAACTGCAACACCGTGGAACTCACCGAGATACCACGCTTCCGCTCCAGCTCCATCCAGTCGGAAGTCGTGGACCGCTGACTCTTGCGCGCCGTCACGGAACCCGCCAACTGCACAGCCCCGCCATACAGGAGCAGCTTTTCAGTCAGCGTCGTCTTACCGGCATCCGGATGCGAGATGATCGCGAACGTCCGGCGTTTGGATATTTCGTTCAACAAGTCCACAAGGGGCGGCACGCTAACAAACCCATGGCTCGGAACAAGAACGAAGTTCTAAGACTGCTTCCCCTACAACGGCTCCACGTCCACCGACACCTTCACCTCATGCTCACCACCACCCATGATGATTTCCCCACCAGGCTCACATCATTGAAATCCATCTACACCACCCGTTTATGCCCATTCTTCCGCACCCAAAAACCGCCAAACACCATGAAAAGTGCATTCACGTAGTAATGCGGCGTAGCCGTCTTCACCGCGACCACCACAAACAAGCCCGCTGTCACCCAGCAAAGCACCGCCATGAGTTTGCACAAACCTTTTGCCTCGTTGGATGTCATCGTAAGCTAAGCTGGGTATCTGGCTTTCAACTAGATAATCCCCTTCCCCGCCACTGTCGTCAACCTCCTTGAAGATTCGGCTACTCCCATCATTTCCGTGTATTCCGCGTAGTCCGTAGTTTATCCTCCTTAGGCATGGTGCCCCGCCGGTGCAACCGGCTACAGCGGCTCCACATCCACCGACACCTTCACCTCATGCTCGCCACCGCCGGTGATGATCCCACCCACCGGACTCACATCATTGAAATCCCGTCCAAACGCCACCGTGATATGTTCCTCTGCGGGCATCACGTTGTTCGTCGGATCAAAATCCACCCAGCCCAAGTCCGGGCAATACACCGCGAACCACGCATGCGACGCATCCGCACCGATGAGGCGTTCCTTGCCCTCCGGCGGCTTCGTGCGCAGATAACCGCTCACATAACGCGCGGGCAATCCTAGTGAACGCAGACACGCGATGGACAAATGCGCGAAGTCCTGGCACACCCCGCGCCGCTTCTCCAGCACCTCTTCCAAAGGCGTCGAGACACTCGTCGCCTTCGGATCGTATTTGAAATCCTTGAAGATGCGCGCGTTCAAATCCAGCACGCCTTCCAGCAACGGCGTTTCCGGCGCAAAACTCTCCCGCGCATAATCCGCCAGTTCCGGATTCGCCCGCACAAATTGCGAATCGAACACGAACTGATACGGCTCCACCACATCCGGCGACACCGGATCCCGGAACACATCCACCACCCGCTCCCAAGGCGAGGACAGCGACGGTGCCGAAGGCGTTTCCGAACGCACATCCACGATGCTCTCCGCCACGACCTCCATGCTGCGATGCAACTCCTGCAACGTGAAAAAGCACACGCTATTCCCGAAATAATCCGTGCGCACGCGACAGATGGCCGGCTCTGGCAGGATCGTCATCGTGAAATTCTCCCGCTCCTGACTGGCCGTCACGCGCGGCTCCAGCCGCGCCACATGATGCGACACCGCCACCGGCTCGGTGTATTCGTAGATCGTGCTGTGGATCACCTTATACTTCATACCCGCCTCCCCTCCCCGCCTGCGCGGGCGATCCGTGAATGCGCGAAATAACTCACCGCAATTGCCTCCGAAAGCTTCGGCAACGAATTCAAAGTATCCGTCAACAACTGCGCCGCCGCACTCTTGTCCCAATCACCTTCCAGATTCGCAAGCTCGGCCGTATCCATCAACTTCACCCGCGTGGTGCATTCCAGCAGCACTCGCTCACCCGGACTCAACAGCGCGTTCTGCTGCTCGATCGGCAACCGGTCAAAATGCTTTTGCAACTGGCTCAACTGGAAGATCAGCGACCTCGGATTCGTATCATCCAGTATCAGCAGATCGAACACCGCCGCGATGTGCGGCAGCAGATTATAGCGCGAACGATAAGTAATCGTGCTGTCCGCCACCTCAAGCACCGCCTCCAGCACGCTTGGATTATTTGCATCCTCCGAATACAAAACATTCCGCAGCAACGTGCTCAAATAAATCGCCCGCTCGATGCGCAATCCGATATCGATGAACCGCCAGCCCTGCGCCTTAGTCATGTTCTCGCGCGCCAACCCATTGAACGCCGCCAAGCCCAGCAACGTCTGGTTCAGCACCCCGATCGCATCCCCCGCCAAGATCACTGGCGCCGTCGTCGGCAAGGTCAGCCGGTCATCCAACTCACTCAAAACACGCCATACATCATTCGAAGTACGATCGCGCAACATCGTTGCCAACCGCTGCAGATGATCCGCGATGCGCCGTAAACTTCCCGTCCGCTGCGGATCAAAGATCGCTCCCAGCAACTCCGCTTCCAACGCCTCTGCCGTCGTTTTCTTCTCCGGCGTGGGCGTCTGCATCTGTCCTTGCGCCTCCAGCGTCTGCAACACCGGCAGCAACACCGGCAACGTGCTCCCCGTGCTTTCCGGATTGAACCGGTTCAACGCACTGCGCAGCAACCGCGCCGTGGAATCCGCCCGCTCGCAATAGCGTCCCAACCAGAAGAAATTGTCCGCCAACCGGCTCGGCAAGTTATTGCCCACGCGCCGCAACTCCACTTCCTGCCCCGCCGTATGCAGCAAGGAAACCCCTTCCACCGGCTTGTCCGACAACACCCAAGCATCCTTGCTGCTACCCCCGCGTTGCATCGTGACAAAACGGCTTTCCACACCCGACGCCACGCGCACCAGTCCGCCCGGCATCACCTTGTAACCATCCGCCGTCGCCACCAGATACACGCGCAACGTCATTGAGCTCGGCACCAGCTTCTCACCATTCCACATCGGTGCCGTGGATAGCTCCACGCGTTCCTGCGCCACGAAGAGATGCGGCTGGATCGCGATGCGCCGCTGCAACTCATCCCGTTCCGCCGCCGTCATGCCCCGCTCAGGGTTCATGCCCTTCAGATGACTGCGGAACGCTGGCTTCACGAACAAATCGTCCAAGTGCTTCCGCACGTAATCTTCCGCCTTCTGCTGCCCGCACCACCACGTCGCCACTGAAGGAATTTTCAATTCCTCACCCAAGATATGTCGCGCCAATCCCGGCAGGAACGCCATGAACGCCGGACTTTGCAACAACCCACTGCCCAACGAATTGGCCACCGCCACATTCCCCGCGCGGAACGCCTCCGCCAAGCCGGGCACACCCAGCATCGAATCGCTGCGCAACTCCAGCGGATCGCAGAAATCATCATCCACACGACGCAGAATCACATCCACCGGCTCCAGCCCGCTCAACGTTTTCAGGTAAACGCGGTTATCGCGCACCGTGAGGTCTTGCCCCTCCACCATCGAGTAACCCAAGTACCGCGCCAGATAACCCTGCTCGAAATACGTTTCGTTATACGGCCCCGGCGTCAGCAACACCACCCGTGGATTATCCGTGCGCCGTGAAGCCAGTTGCGCGAGGGATGTTTGCAGATCACGGAAGAAGCTCGCGAGCCGTTGCACCTGGCAGTCGCGGAACGATTCGGGCAACACGCGCGAAGTCACCAAGCGATTGGCCAGCGCATAACCCGCGCCCGTGGGAATCTGCGTGCGGTCCGAAATCACCCACCAGCGCCCATCCGGCGACCGCGCCAAATCCGCCGCATAGAGATGCAGGAAAGTTTCCTGCGGTGGCCGCACTCCGTGACATGGCCGCAAGAAATCCGGTTGTGCAAACACTAGCGCCGGCGGCAACCATCCCGAGCGAATCAAATCCTGATCACCATAGCAATCGCTCAACACTTTGTTGATGAGCGTCGCGCGCTGGATCAGAGCCGTCTCCAATCCTTGCCACTCGTTCGCCGAGATCATGAACGGCACCGGGTCGAGCTGCCATGGCCGCTCCAGACCGCGATTGTCTCCGTACACGTTGTACGTGATACCTTGCTCGTGGACTATCCGCCGTGCCACATCGGAACGATGCTTCAGATCGTAGCGACCCAAGCGCGTCAGATCCTCAACGATGCGCTTGTAGTGCGGACGCATCGCGCCATCCGCCGACAACAGTTCATCGAAGCCCTTCACTGACTGCCGGTATTGTTCCAGCAGCCAGGGCACCGGCACCGGCTTGGTTGTCTTAAGCGTGTCGCCCATGTTGTCGCCGCGAGCTTTTACCTCAGGCGGGGCCATGCTGCCAACCTTCATGTCTGGACTTTTTTCAGACATTCCGCAGATCGAGTGTGAATGGTGCTTCCGGATTAACCGGCACCACCTTTTGTTTCGTTTTGCCGGGCGTATGACCATGCCGGAAGAAGCGGTTCAAACGACGGCTCTCCGCCTCATACGAATTCACCGGGAAGGTGTCGTAGCTCCGTCCGCCCGGATGTTTCACATGATACATGCAACCGCCCAGCGAACGCTCGCTCCATGTATCGATGACGTCGAAGATCAGCGGACTGTGTACTGGCACCGTCGGCTGCAAGCACGAGGCCGGCTGCCACGCACGATACCGCACACCAGCGACGTACTCGCCCTTCGTGCCCGTCGGATGTAACGGCATCTGATAACCGTTCACCGTGATCTTGTGCCGCGGATCGATCGCCCCTTGCACCTTCACCTGCATGCGTTCCAGCGAGGAATCCACGTAGCGCACCGCGCCGCCAGGTCCAGGTTCCTCACCCAGCACATGCCACGGTTCCAGTGCGTGACGAAATTCGATATGCATTCCCCGCGCATCGTATTCGCCCGCGAACGGGAAGCGGAACTCGAAGTGCGGCGCGAACCACTCAGGCTTCATCGGATAACCCGCATCTTGCAGGTCTTTCACCACGTCTTCCATGTCCTGCCACACGAAATGCGGCATCATGAACCGGTCATGGATCTCCGTGCCCCAACGCACCAGCGGCTTCGTATACGGCTTGTTCCAGAACTTGCTCACCAACGAGCGCAGCAGCAAATGCTGCGTGAGGCTCATCTGCGAATGCGGCGGCATCTCAAAGGCGCGCATCTCCAGCAGGCCCAAGCGACCCGTAGCGCTCTCCGGTGCATAAAGCTTGTCGATGCAGAATTCCGCGCGATGCGTGTTGCCTGTGGAATCGATCAACAGGTTGCGGAACAAACGGTCCACCAGCCACGGCGGTATCCAGCCCTTGTCCGGCACCTGCTTGAATGCCACTTCCAATTCATACAGCGAATCATTCCGCGCTTCATCGATACGCGGGCTCTGGCTCGTCGGCCCCAGGAACATCCCGCTGAACATGAACGATAGCGACGGATGATTCTGCCAGTAAGACACGAGGCTCCGCAGCATATCCGGTCGGCGCAGCATGGGACTGTCCGCCGGTGTCGAGCCACCGATGATGATGTGATTGCCGCCACCGGTCCCGGTGTGCTTGCCATCCACCATGAATTTTTCTGTGCCAAGGCGCGACAAACGCGCTTCCTCGTAGAGCACCGTCGTGCGCTCCACAAGTTCCTGCCAGTTGGAGGAAGGATGCAGATTCACTTCGATAACGCCCGGGTCAGGCGTCACCTTCAGTACGTTCAGGCGTGAATCGAACGGAGGTGTGTAACCTTCGATCACCACTGGCGTTTGCAAATGCTCCGCCGTCTCTTCGATGGTCGAGATTAACTCGATGTAATCTTCCAGCGTCTCCACCGGCGGCATGAATACATGCAGCTTGCCGTTGCGCGGCTCCACGCAGAGTGCCGTGCGCACGATCCATGAGGCCGACTCCTGCTTCGCCGGCTTCTTGGTCGTATCCGTCAGCGGCGGCATATGCGGCTTGGTATACGGGATCGCCTGACCACCAGGTCCGAAACCGCTGTAGCCCGCTCCCACTCCACCTGAAGTCCCTGAAGACGCACCGGACGCCATGAACAATTGCGCATCCTTCGCCGAACGCGGCGGCAAGGGCGGCCGGTTCGCCAGCGGGTCCAGCCCGTGCACGAACGGATATTCCGAATCCTTCACCCACGGCAACGAATCCAGCCGCAGGCGGAAACCCATCGGAGAATCACCCGGCAGCAAATATAGGCGGTCTGATTTCTGGAACCACGGACCGCTCGCCCAAACCGGACGATTCCCCGCCCAGCGCCGTTGGATTGGCACCATATGTCCGATCACACTGTCCAGCCCTTGCTCAAAAACCTTCGCGAGCAAAGCCCGCTCTTGCGGATCGCTCAGGCGCGATTTGTGCGGATCCACATTGATCGGCAGGCGCCGCTCCTTCCACAGATAGTAAAAGACATCTTCATAGCCCGGCAGAATCCACTTCGGATCGATTTCCAGCCGCGCCGTCAGCGCCTGCATGAACTGCTCTGCATCCTTCGCATTGTGCCCGTAGTTCTTGCCTTCCTGAGCGATGAGTTCGCGGTTCTCCCAGATCGGCACACCGTCCTTGCGCCAGTAGCAACCGAAAGCCCAACGCGGCAATTGCTCGCCCGGATACCACTTGCCCTGGCCATAGTGCATCAAGGCACCCGGTGCCCAGCGCTTCTGCAAGCGATTGATCAAGTCATCTGCTCGCAAACGCTTCGTCGGTCCGAGCGCCGTGGAATTCCATTCCGCACCATCATAATCATCAATGGAAACAAACGTCGGTTCGCCACCCATCGTCAACCGCACATCATTCTTCGTGAGCTCGCTGTCCACGCGATGCCCGAGCTTCTCGATCTCCGCCCATTGCTCATCCGTGTAGGGCAACGTCACCCGCGGCGTCTCCACGATGCGCGTCACCTTCATCTCCACACTGAACTCGGTTTCGCATTCATCCACTCCGCCTGAGATCGGCGAAGCGCTGGAAGGATCCGGTGCCGCCGCCAACGGAATGTGTCCCTCGCCCGCCAGCAGACCGCTCGTCGGGTCCAGGCCGATCCACCCTGCCCCTGGCAGATACACCTCGCACCAGGCATGTAAGTCGGTGAAATCTTTCTCCGCGCCGCTTGGCCCATCTAGCGACTTCACATCCGCCGTGAGCTGGATGAGGTAACCGCTCACAAACCGCGTCGCCAATCCGCAATGCCGCATCAACTGGCACATCAGCCACGCCGAGTCACGGCACGAGCCGCTCAGCGTCGTCAACGTCTCCTCCGGCGTCTGCACGCCCGGCTCCATGCGGATGACATACTTGATGTCCTTCCACAGTTTCTGGTTCAGCGCCACGAGGAAATCATTCGTCCGTTGCCGTTTGTCCTTCGGGTCCTTCTTCGTCGTCTGCCCCGGCTCCGGCAACGGGCTGTGATGATGCACGTCCACGCTCTGCTCGGAATGGGTTGAGGGCACCTCATGTCCATCCATGAACGCGAGATGCTCTTCTCCGATGATCTCCTTCCGCACCACGTCCAGATACTTTAGGAACTTCGGAGTCAGCCCACACTTCGCTTGGAACGGCTCCAGCTCATGATCCAGAGTGGAATCATAATGGAACGGAAAAGTCTCCGCATGCGGCTCCAGGAAAAAGTCGAACGGATTCAGAACGGACATCTCCGCCACCACATCCACTTCTACACAGAACTCCTTCGTCGGCTGTTCAAATACGGCGCGCGCGAGGTAGTTGGACTGCGGATCTTGCTGCCAGTTCAGGAAATGCTCCTCCGGCAGAACCTTGAGCGAGTAGCCCAAGATGCGCGTCCGCGTGTGCGGCGCCGGACGCAAACGGATGACCTGCGGCCCAAGCTTAACCAGCCGGTCATACTTGTAATGCGTGCGATGATGTAGTGCTACGTGAATGGCCATATTGGCTTTCTGAATGTGCGCTTTGGCTTCGTGCCGAAATTATTGTTAATGTCTTGGGCGCCAGTGTTTGGCGTGTCCCCGCCAACCACCCCGCTCTCTTAGTTTAGTTAACTTTCAAATGCAATGTTCCCCTGCTTGTCTCCGTAGCAGCCGACGTGAGGAGGCTCTACCTCCACCTGCGCGCCATCCTGCCTGAAATCTTTCAACTCCGTTACTCTTAGCCTCGCTATTCCATGCTATTCTCAGACAAAATTTCAAAAATCCTTCCGTACCCCGTTACGCTTCACGGATTACGCCTTATGAACTACTATCCCGTCCATCCGTATTCCTGCGTGTTTCCCAATCAGAGACGGTCTGGAAAATGGCTTGATGTTGGCTGCGCCGGACTGTTGGGCTGGGGCTAGGCGCGGCGAGGGAGCATATTGAACTCAATCTGTGACCGAGTCGCAACAACGCCCAAGCCCAACCGGCACCAGCAGACAGCATCAAGCCATTTTACAGACTGTCTCTTAACAGACAAAACCACCCCAGCCGCATTTTGACCAATCTGCGGCTTTTTACACAGGTCAAACTCGCGACCTGCACGGGAATCCCCATAAAACCCCGCCCGGACCTCACCTAACCCCATCCAAACCAAGCAGTAACATAACCCGTGCCAACCCCGTAGCGCACGCATCTTGCGTGCGAGTTAAAGCGGCATCTTGCCGCGTTAGCCTAGGAGCGTGGGCGTCCTCGCCCACAGCAATGTCCCTCTAAGCACAATCAGCAACCATCTGTTAGATCAGCCGTTCGAGAGGGAAATCTTCCTTGGAGCCTAACCCCGCCCTCTCGCTCCTTTTAAGCCAACCACTTCGTCAACAACGGTGCCACCGCCAGTGCCGGCAAGTAATCCGCCAGCGGCACCTTGCGCACCCCATAGATCACTAACGGCAGACACATCACCAGCAATCCGCCCGTCGCATTCAATGAATTGATCATCGCCGGGTCCAGATGCCCCGCCAAGATTCTCGCCAGCAATGTGATTGTCCCCTGATACGCGATGACCGGAATCACCGAGAGCATCACCCCCCAGCCGAACACCGCCGCAAAACTCAACGTCGCCAGCCCATCCATTGCTCCCTTCAAAGCCAGCGTCTTATACTCACCCGTCATCCCGTCCTGGATCGAACCCAAGATCGCCATCGGCCCCACACAGAACAATAACGTGCAGGTGATGAACCCCTCCGACACCGGCTGTTTCTCCCCGCTCTGCGCCTTGGTAAACCGCTCGCTCGCATACTCGCCCAGCTTTCCCAACCGCCTCTGAATCCCCAGCACCATCCCAATGATGTTCCCCAGGATCAGCGAGAGAAACATGATGCCCACCTGTTTTGCGATCTGCCCCGCTGTTCCGTTCAATCCCGACCAGATCATGTGCGCCGCCGAGACAAACGTGAAGATCACCAGCACCGCCTTGATGTTGTTCTGCGCGTCCTTGCTCAACTGGTTCTTGGCCATCAACCCGATAAGGCCACCCAGCAGAATCGCCGCCGCATTGATAGCTGTCCCCAATCCGATCATAAAATTAGCGTCTGCTCACTCAACCACTCTCGCGTCCCGATTCCAAGCCAATCTCACTGAAAGAGGGATCATCATCCCGTCAAAAAATGAGCGAATGCGGGATCACCTGATCGCCGCATTCGCCAAATCATCCGCTCTGCCAGGATCACTACTTCGCCGGCTCCGCGTTCCAAACCTTGATATCGTCGAAGAGCCCGTCTTTTCCACCCACGCCCAGTTCGATCTTGGACTTGGTCACATGACCGATGCCCGGAGATTTCAGATACGCCATCGGTTTACCATCGATCAGCACGCGCATCTCATCGCCCACCGTCTCTACCGTCATCGTGTACCACTTGTTCTGCTCGATCTTGGCCGGATACGTCACCTGCTTGCCCTTCATCAGTTTGGCCACTTCGTCCTTCTTCGTCGGATCTTCCTTCAGCTTCTTGATGATCAGATTCTGGCTGCCCTCCCGCTCATCCATGATGCTGACACCATTCGTGCGAACGATCGCCCGGCACAGATGCCCATAATGCGCCTCAGTGTATTTGCGATCATCAAACTCCACATCCACCAGCCCTGCTCCCGCCAGATTGATGCGTACTTCGATCACGCTGTCCTTCGTCGGAATTTCCAATCCATAAACCGCCGCATGCGCGGTGATCTCCTTCTTGCCATCCGCTGCCGGGATCGTCTTGTCCCGCGTCTGCGTCCCCTTGAGCACACCATTCTCGAACTTGAACGTCGGCACTACATTGTGCCAAGGCTTGGCCGGAGTAGCACTCTGCATATCATCCGAGAAAAGCAGTTCCTTCTTCTTCGCGAGCGATTGAGAGGGAATTGCCGGCAGATCCGCCGCAAAGGCAGTAGCGGTGAAAAGTGAAATAGCAGCCAGCAGAATACGCGTGTTCATAAATTTAAGGATACGCGCGACAGGTTAAGTCGTTCCCCATCATTGGCAAGGACAAGTCAGCCCGTCTATTTATCAGTCGGAATGGATTTCACCACCTCATCCAGCACTTTCGCATCCATCTCCACCAGATTACCCCGCTCCGGGAAACGCCCCTCCTTCACATCCGCGATGTATTCCTTGAAAGCCGCGATACGCTCCTGCTGCAAACGGCGATGCTCCGCCACAAAATTACGGTACGCCTTGGCATGCCGCGGCAGACGCTCATCGTAATCTCCCAAAATGTCGTCGCTAAAAAGGAACTGCGTATCACAACCATCCCCCGAGCCGAGCGACATAAGGATGAGCTTGGTCTGCTTGCTTAGCCAACTCGCGAGGTTGTGCGGCACCAGTTCCAACTCCGCCGCGTAGGCGCCAGCGCTCTCCAATTCTTTCATGCGACGATAAAGCTCCTTCGCCTCATCCGCCGTCTTACCGATGGCCCGGTAATTCGTCCACGTCACATGCCGCGGCACCATGCCCAGATGCCCGACGACCGGAATCCCCTCGCGCGCCATCCCCTCAATGATGAACGGACTCGCCGAGCAATAAACCGAACTCGCCCCCGCCTCCAACGCACGAAAACCCACACGGATCGCTTCTTCCTGCGAAGCCATCCCATGCGGAGTCGCGCAGGAAAGAAAGCTGTTCGGTGCCGCCGCCACCAGCCTCGGCAAGCGCGCCTGTGATTCTGGCGAATCAAAGCTGCAGCTCATCAGGTCCACTCCCGCCTGCTCCGCTGCCGTCGCCTCTTCCGGCGATTTCACATGAATATGCGTGAGGATACGTTTCCCCTTGAGCTGTTGCAGATCGTAAACCGTGTATTTCTTGCGTGGACGGAGCATGCCGCAAGGCTATGCAACGGCCCCGCAGAACTCAACCGCGATTCAGCGCCAAACGTTTTACGATGGTTAACGAACGAACCGGTTGCCACAACCTCGCTTCGAGGCCATATTCTCGCACGTCTGTTCCTCGGTAAAAAGCTTACGATCCCTGTCCTGAAGCATCCGCCCCGTTCGTCGTAATATTGAAAGACAACAACATTGAATTATGACTGCTAACCAAACCAACACCATTCGCCTCCACCGGGTGCTCCGCTCAACGCCAGAACGCGTTTACCGCGCCTTCCTGGATGCCGATGCCAAGGCCAAGTGGCTGCCGCCAAACGGGTTCACCGGCAAGGTGCATCACTCCGATGCCAAAGTCGGCGGCACCTACAAGATGTCCTTCACCAACTTCACCACCGGCAAGAGTCACTCCTTTGGCGGGACTTATGTGGAACTAAAACCAAACGAACTGATCCGCTACACGGACCGCTTCGATGACCCGAATCTGCCCGGTGAAATGCATGTGACGGTCACTCTGAAACCGGTCTGTTGCGGGACCGAACTGAACGTCACGCAGGAAGGAGTGCCAGCCGTGATCCCCGCCGAGGCGTGCTACATGGGCTGGCAGGAATCGCTCATCCTCCTGGCCAAACTGGTCGAAGCCGAAATCCCCGATCAAGAGTGAGGACGTTTCAAGCTGAACAGATATGCTATTTGCTCTCTACTCTCTTTGTCCTCGTCATTTCAAACACGTGAAATGTTCTCCCTCTCCTCTCAACGAGGAGAGGGCTGGGGTGAGGAGTGAGCACGCCAATCGCTTCTCAGAATTTAACCACGGTTCCATGCCGCTCCTAAACCTTGATCCGTCCCTCATCCAAATCGATAAACTCAAACATCGTCATCACCGCGCCCGCCGGCAGGCCGATCTCTGCCAGCCGTTCATTCAGGCGCTGCGTGCCCGCATCACGCCAACCGCGCTTGCTCATGAACGCATTCCAGATCTCGATCTCTTCATCCGTCGGCTTGCGTCCGTTCTTAAAGACCCATTCCAACACCGACTCATCACTCCCACCCTTCAGGGCTTCAGCCTCCACCTCGAAGTAATCGATCCCCAGAAACCGGCAGCAACGTGCATCAAAGGTCAGATTCGACGCCTTACCCTTCATTGCCTGCCATTCCTCCGGCAACTTGCCCGCCGCCGCGAGACGTATCTTATCCAGCATACGCCCGAAATAAACGATGCCCTTCACCTGTTCGGATGGGCTCCTGAGCCCCGAAATAATGGTCGGATACGGATTAGCCATAGGAACGAATTAGACCACGGTGCAATACCATTCGCAAGATGCGGAATCTTCAGTAATGTATTTGCAGTGAAACGATTCTTCGATCCCAACATCGATAAGAAGGGCCGCGTGATGCGGGCCGTGACTGCTTTGCTTTTCTTCATCGCCTCCGCCGTGGCCTTTCGCTCAATGGTTTGGCTCAGCATCGTCTTGGGATTGATTGGTATCTTTGTCGCCTTTGAGGCCGTCCGAGGCTGGTGCCTCCTCCGCGCCTGCGGCATCAAGACCAAGCTCTGAGCTCTCATTCACCCTATTCCCCATTTCCACCCGGGGGTAAACACCCACTGCGCAAGCATGCCAAAGCGTGGCAGTTTACTGCATGGATTCCATCAATCAAAACCAGCCAGAACACAATCGCGAAGACCTGGTCGGACGCTCCTCCGTCGTAAAAATCAAAGAACTTACGGATAAAGCAGACACCTGCTTCTTCTGCACTTCCGTCACCGCAGGCAACTCCGTCGGCGCCCGCCCCATGGCCGTTCAAGAAGTGGATGATGAAGGCAACCTTTGGTTCCTCAGTTCAGACGACAGCCATAAGAACGATGAACTTGAGCAGTGCCCTACGGTAAGACTCTATTTTCAAGGCTCACCGCATTCCGATTTCCTCATGCTCGAAGGCGTCGCCACCGTCTCCCGTGATCCGGCACGCATCAAGGCCCTCTGGAAGCCGTTGATGAAAACCTGGTTCACGGAAGGCGAAAACGACCCTCGTATCCGCGTCATCAAAGTAGCGCCCACGCACGGGTATTATTGGGACACCAAACACGGCATGGCCGTCTCCGCCATCAAAATGCTCATCGGCGCCGCCATAGGTAAAACGCTCGATGACTCGATCGAAGGTAAGATTTCAGTGTAAGCTCACGCGCCACGCGTTGCTTTTTGCATTCATTAGCTTGGGGAAAATACCGGTCACCATTTGGTGGGTTCACCCCATCGCGCATCCATTACCCGGGTTGGAGATTAACTTCCTATATGTATGCGCGTGTATTGCCCTGCCTTTTCGTTCTCTCTCTGTTTTTCAGCTCATCCCCATGGGCGGCTGGTGCCACCAATGAATGGACCAAAACCACCAGCGGCAACTGGGAAGAATCTTTTTGGTCTCTCGGCGTATCACCTTCCTTCGATCAGGAACTCGTCGCCTTCAGAAACGCCGGTTTCAAAGCTCTCGCGATCAACGCCAGCACCACTGCGGACACCAACTCGCTGTATCTCAACTATCTGACCGTGGATGCGCCATCCGGTTCTTCAAACCAGCTTCTGCTAAACTATGCCGGACTGGAGGTGCCATTGTTCGTCAGTTCAGATTTCATCCTGGGAACCAACGGCTCACTGGTGAGCTTTTCATCCGCCTTGCGCGGTGGAACAATGTACGTCAACGGCCCCGCCACCTTCTCTGAAGGTTCGCAAGTGACCTTTACCTCCATCCGCACAGGCACGGATGCTCCAGCCACGGTTAACCTAAACGATTCGTCACTCTCCGCAGGCCTGTTCGTCGTGGGACAAAACACGGGCGGAACCGTTGCTCAGCATGGCGGCACCAGTCAGATCACCAACCTGCAGATGAAAGCCGCCAGCACTTACAGCCTCACCAACGGATCATTATCCGCCCAGACTGTTGAGCTTCAATTCCAAGCCACCAGCCCCGGCCTTGCGCGCTTCATTCAATCCGGTGGCAACGTGGAGATCGAAGACGTGCGCCTTGGTGAACAGTTTTTTGTCGTCGCGAATGCACGCGGCGAGTATTTGCTGACTTCCGGACTCTTCCACAGCACGAGCATCAGTGTCATCGAGGGAAGTTTCCAGCAATCCGGCGGCACCAATATCACCACCTTCATCGATCTGCCATGGCTCTCCGGCACGGGTGAATATCTGCTCTCCAGCGGCCTTCTGATCTCAGACCATCTTTCGCTCGGCTCCGTGATTCCTTCCGGTCATGGACACTTCATACAATCAGGTGGCGTTCACACGAACTCTTCCATGCACTTTGAAGGCAAACTACGTTCCGACGGGGTATCGGTTTTCGGTAATTATACGTTGAACGGTGGACTCCTCGTCTGCAGCACCAATAATCTTAGCGGCGGCGGTTTCACGCATAACGGCGGAACGAACTACACAACGGCACTCAACATCGATGAAGGCGGCAGCTACATGCTCAACAGTGGCGAACTGGTGTCGTCCAACACCACGATACACACCCTCGGCTGCGCGGAAGCTTCTTTCATCCAGAATAACGGCAACCATCGCATTCTGAATCGTCTGGGGTTAGAAAAATTTGTAAGCTACGAATTACGAGGAGGAAACTTGACCGTGACTAATGTTGTAGTCGGCCCGGGCGCGCGATTCTTTCTGACCGGCGGCGCTATTTCGAACACCGGTATTTTCACGCTCGATAGCGGCACACTGAGGACAAGCGGAACGACTCAACAACTCGGACAGCTTCAAGTCCTCGGCGACCCGGTCTTCGGCTGCGCCAGCCCGCAGGCGATCGGCCCCACGTTAGACCTCAACTACAACGCCGTAGCAGCCAGCACCACCTTACGTTTCCTCGACAGTCGCAACGTGCCGTGGTCGGGCTCAGGTTTATCCATCCTGCACTGGAGCAGCTCCACCAACGGCGGCGGACCACATCACCTCTATGTCGGCACCGACTCGCAAGGACTGACCGAATCGCAACTCAGCCTGATCAAATTCGTCAACCCTACTGGCTGGCCGACAGGCAACTATCCCGCACGCATCCTGTCCACCGGCGAGATAGTTCCAGCGGCGTTGGCCCCCATCGAGTTTACGACCAATCCTGACGCTGATGCGCTGGTCCTCTCCTGGATGGGTGATTACCAATTGCTCACCTCCACAAACGTCACCGGCCCGTATGTCGAGGTATCAGGAGCGACGACGCCTTTCACCAACGAATTCATCGGCCCGCAACGTTTCTTCCTGCTGAGCGAGCCCTCTCCTTAAAAATTTAACGACGCTCTATTTCTCTGCCGCGCGTCCAAGTTCAGCGAGCTTGAGCACGGTGTTCCAATTCCGTGCCGTGTTCGTCACGCCGATCCACTTATCGAACTTCTCGGCGATCTTGCTTTTACCAAAACCATGAGGCGTATGCAGAAAAGCGACGTCTCCGACGATCACGATCTCCTCCCCCTTTACCGCACAGGCACGTATACGCTCAACATCTTCCTTCTTGGGCACACTCTCCAGCAACGCTGCATGAACTGACGTGGGCGCGGCAGCCGCAGACACAATGAATGGATTACTGACGATCAAATCATCCCACTCCACCAGCGTCGGCGCGAAGATCGCCTTGTCGAAATTGAACTGCTTGCGGCACAACTCGGCGATGGTGGCGATGACCTTTTTCTGGCTCAGCTGGCTGCGGACGATGGCGTTGCCACTGTTGATATAAGTGGCCACGTTCTCAAAACCTGCCTCGGTGAGTTTTTCACGAAGGGACTGAACAGGCAGTTGCGTCTTCCCACCGACACCCCTGAACAGGATGAGATAAACAGTCCGTTTCATCGGTGCCGATTGAATCACCAACCAACTACGCCGTCGCCTTCATCTGCGTGATCTGCTTCGTGGCCATGCCCACGGGGCGGTCCAGCGGCACACCGGCACAATCGAGCAAGGTGGAAAGCAGATCGCCTTGGTTGCCTTTGATCCCAGTTAGATAGCGACCTGTGTTGAGCGAACCGCCGCCCTTGCCGGCAACGATGAAGGGCAAATTCTCTCGCGTGTGCTTGTTCCCGTCCTCGAGGCCCGAGCCCCACATCATGATACAGTTATCGAGCAAGGTGCCGTTGCCTTCTTTAAGGCTGTGCATCTTCTTCACCATATAGGCGAACTGGGAGATGTTGAATGCCGTGATCGAGGCGACCTTGCCAACCTTGCCATCTTCATTGTTATGATGCGTCTGCGAGTGATGCGCGTCCGAGAAGCCGAGTTCCGGATAGGAAACACCGTTCGGCGTGGACCCGATGTAAGAACTCACGCGCGTCGTATCCGTCTGGAAGGCCAGCACGTTCAAGTCGCACATCACCTGCATATACTCGCTGCGCTTGTCGCCCTCCGGAATCTTTACCTCGATGGGCGGAGAATCCGATGCGTTGCGCTTGGTCACGCTGATTCCGGCCTTTTCCAAAGCCGCTTCCTTCTGGCGATATTCGATGGCCGCGATGCGGCGCTCCACCGAGCGAACGCTGTCCAGATACTCGTCCAATTTGTGCTGATCTACCTGCGGCAAGGTCCGGCGCAAATCCTTCGCCCCACCGAGTACCAAATCCAACATGCTCCGGTCTAGCGCTTCCCTGCGCATGGCCTCAGGGGATTTGGTTCCGGCCGTCAGTCCGGTCTTGTTGAAGAGGCGGTTCAATACTGCCCGCGGATTGGTTTCCGCCGGGACCGCTTGTGTGGGCGAACGGAAACTGCAGTGCGAATAATACCCTTCGTTCAACCCCTCCTGATTCTCCTTGTGCGTCTGCGGCATCGTGGCCAATTCCAGCGATGGCAACGCTGTCATGCCACCCACATAGTTGGCCGCGATTTGATCCGCCGAGATCGCGATATTGATCTGATTGCGTCGGTTCGCATCCGGCAACGTCGCCGTGAGCCAAGTCGATAATTCCAGCGCATGCGGTGCCCCGTTGAACGGCGAGATCGGGATGCCCGAAATGCCCTTCATCATCAGGCAGTATTCGATCACAGGCTTCAGTGCTTCCAAAGCCGGCGGCGGTGTGGACAGGAAATTCTCCGGATCCTTCGGCCAGAACTGATCCATGATCACGCCGTGCGGCATATACATGAAGCCGATGCGGACCGGCGGCTTGTAAGCCTTCTGCCCCGGCGCCGCCCAGCTTAGTGATTCAAAAAATGGCAGCGCGAGGGCGGCTCCGATCCCTTTCAGGCATGTCCGACGATCGATGAGAATGTCTTTTTTCATGGGCGACGATTGGTCGTTATTGGATTCGGCGCTGCGTGAACGGATAACTCGTGACTATTTCAGTTATTAAAGTCTGCATCCGGTAACCATCTTTGGCAATGGTTTCCATCATGTGATCAACCACGATCTCGTCATAACCTTCGAGCTGACGGCACAAGGCGTAAGCCATCAATTTCGAGGTCAGGTTGCGCGCCAGATCTTCCTGTCGTGAGGCGATAAATACCTTCAATTCTTTGGGCGCGCTAAAACGCTTACCGCCCGGCAACTCACCACCGGCATCAATCGCCCCGCCGCTGTCATCCTTATCCCGCCAGCGCCCGATGGCATCAAAGTTCTCCAGGCCAAATCCGATGGGATCAAGGATCTTGTGACAGTTCGCGCACGCCGCATTGTTCCGATGCAACTCCGTGCGTTGCCGCAAGGTCATGCTCTCCACCTTCTTCGCATCCTGCTTTTCCAGCGATGGCACGTTCGGCGGCGCGGGCGGCACATGCTCGCCCAGCACCTGTTCCAGCACCCACACACCGCGCAGCACGGGGCTGGTGCGGTTCGGGAACGATGTCGTCGCCAGCACGCCGGGCATACCGAGGATGCCGCCGCGATTCGCATCCGTCAGCGCCACCTTGCGCATCTCCGGTCCGGTGACTTTTTTCTCCAGCCCGTAAACCGTCGCCAAGGTTCCGTTAAGATACGTGTAATCACTGTCCACGAAGCTCACCACGCTACGATTCTCGCGTACGATGCTCTCGAAGAACAACCGCGCCTCATCATACATCGCCGTGCGCATCTCTGCGGTCATCTGCGGAAACTTCGCCGTATCGAAAGTCTTATCCGCCAATGCGCCTATGCCTAACCACTGCGCGCCAAATCCATCGAACAACGCCCGCGAACGTGAATCCGCCAACATACGCTTCACCTGCGCCTTGAGAATCTCCGGTTCGTGCAGCTTTCCGTTATCCGCCAGCGCGGATAGTTCCGCATCCGGCATCGTCGCCCAGATCAGATACGACAGGCGCGAGGCCAGTTGATAATCATCCAGCGGCACGATTTTGCTCCCCTTCTCCACCGTAGCGGACGGAGTGATGAAGAGAAATTGCGGCGATACAAGCACCGCCTTGAGCATCAGTCCGAGCGATGCTTGATAGGAAAACTTGTTCTCCCGCCCCAGCGCAAACACCTGCATCAGTACATCCAGTTCCGCTTCCGTGGGTGGGCGGCGATAGGCACTCCGCGCCAGCGAGCCAGCCACCTTTCGCGCCGCTTCCTTCTCGCCCTTGCTCGATGGTGTTTTGCCAAAGAGCCGCTTCTGCAACGGCGTCGGTGTTTTTCCTTCAGGTGCCAGAATTTGCTCCAACACCTTGTTCGCGATGCCAAGATACTGCTCCGATTGTAGCGGTGAGAGCGTGTTCAGATAGCCCGCGCCAAACACTTCATCCGGCAACTCATGGGCGATGGATGCGTCCACGCCGAAGAGATCGCGCAGCGTGTTCCCATACTCCATCTTCGTGAGACGGCGGATCACGAATTCGCCCGGATCTTTCGGGCTTAGATATTTGACCTGCGTGATCCCGGCCAAAAACCGCTGCCGCTCCTCATCCGTCGGCTGCTTGTCCTCGTCTTCCGGCGGCATGTCATGCGTCTTTACGCTTCCGACCGATTGTTTCCACCGAACGACAGAAGCCGGGTCCCCCGGATTCTTCAGGGCGAACTCGAGGTTAATGCCCCCTCTTTGCCGTTTGATGCCGTGGCATTTGGCACAGTAATTCTTGATGAACAGGTCGACATCATCCTTGAAAACCTTTTTAGCCTCCACCTGCAACGCCGCAAAATCTTTATCCTCCACCACTGCCGCCGCAGGCCCAGCCGCCGCGCCATGGCAAGGCACGACCACAGCCAAGGCCATCGCGAAAATGGCCATCGCCTTCACACCCGTCCTAAAAACACCGGACATGCTCATCATTGGAAGCCCGCAATATCATGAATATTCAGCTTATGCTCAATCTTAATTGAACGTATGGACCGCGAAGCCTCATTTCGTCTTCCCACCCGGCAACGCCTTCAAATTCGCCGAGGTCAACACCTGCATCTGACGGATAGCTATCTGATTGAGTCGTTTAAGTCGCTCACCTTGTGGCAATCCCATGTGGATGAACTCCGCATTCATACCCTCCATGTTCGCCAACACCAGCAACTGCTCCACACCCGCGTGATCGCGCACGTTACCATCCAGCTTGGGATTCGCCTCCCGCCATTGACGTGCGGTCTGACCAAAGAGCGCCACGTTGAGCAAATCCGCCTCGGTCGCATAAGTAAAAGCCGCCTGCGCGGAGGTTACTTCAGGCGGGATAAGGTGCGCCTTCACTGCATCAGTGTGGATACGGTAATTCAGTTTCGAAAGCGTGCGGTTGAGATTCCAAGCCAGAGATAGTCGGCGGCTCTCATCATCCTTGAGCCGTTGGAACTCCTTGATGAGATATAGTTTGAACTCTGGGCTTAACCATGAACCGAACTCAAAAGCGATGTCCCGATGGGCATAAGTGCCTCCGCCATAACGTCCAGCGCGAGATTGAAATCCAATAGCCTTGGTGGTTTCGATCCATTTGCGGGGAGTCAAAGAAAAGCTATTCAAGCCCGCCTGGTTTTTAAAGGTCTCGAATTCGAGACCTTTAAAATCCGGGTTGTGGATTTGCTCCCAGACACCGATGAACTCGAGCGTGTTGCGATTCCGCATCCAACTGTAAATCAAGACGTCATCGCCGAACTTCTTCGCCATATCCGTAAGGCAGATGTAATCATGTTCCTTTTGAGACAAGACGGTGATGGCCGTTCCTTGGACTTCGATCTTGGTCTGCTTGGCTGTGCTCATCGTTAAGTTCAATTAGCCACTAATCTCCTACGAATTCGAGGAAATTTAGTCCACGACTAAGCTTCCTGCCTAAGTTTTTAAACCCGTCGAATTCAACGGAATTAAACCGCCACGTCAGGTTTTGCGCTTAATTGTGGCGAATTCGCCACAATTGGAAAACCTCCCGAATTCGTTGGGTTTAGATGACGACGCGACTACTGTTTCATCGACGCCCCTCCCCGCCTCTGCTTACCATCCACCCCGCTTGCACATCCCCATGAACAGAATCATCTCTGCCCTCGTCCTCGCGGTATTGCTCAGTTCCTTTTCAGCCTTCGGCCAAGGCGTGGATGAAAAACTGGCCGCGTTGCGCGCGTTGAAGATCGATGCGGCGACGATCACTCAGGTGGAACGCGATCCATCGGCCACGCGGACGATTGTGAAGCTGACGCTCAAACCGGCGAAAGGTTCCAGCATCCTGGTCGAGGTCTGGTTGCCGGATGCGGAGAAATGGAATGCGCGCTTCCTCGGCCTCGGCAATGGTGGGGCTGCGGGGAAGATCAATCCCGGTGGACTCGCGAGCGCGAGTGCCCAAGGTTATGCGGTGGCCACCACGGATATGGGCACTGCGCCGAATGCCCTCTCCGGCGTCGGCAATCCGGAAGTGTGGAAGGATTTCGGCTATCGCGCCACGCACCTCATGACCGTCGCGGCCAAGCAGATCGTGCGGGCGCATTACGGGAAGGCCCCGGAGTTCTCGTATTTCAGCGGCGGCTCGACGGGCGGCCAGCAGGCATTGCAAGAGGCGCAGCGGTATCCGGAGGATTACGATGGCATCGCCGCCGCCGTCGCCGCGCATTGCCGCACACCGTTGCACGCTTACTTCCTGTGGAACGATCAGATCTTGAAAAAGTGCCCCTTCACCAAATCGCAGGATGCCAACATCATGGCCGCGGCGAATGAATACATGGCGGCGCGGGAAATCCCGATTGCGGCGGGCAAGTTCGTCTCTGATCCGCGTTGCGATGCCAAGGACATCGAGGCCGTCATCGCGCTGGCGCGGAAGAAGGACGCGACGCTCACCGATGAACACGCCGCCGCGTTGCGCAAGCTCTTCGATGGACCGCGCCATGCTGTGACCGGCGAACGCATCTTCAACGGCATCCCGCTCGGCAGTTCCATCGAGGCTTCGCACGGACACCTGTATCTCTTCAACTGGGTTTTCGGGGCGGACAAGAATCTGCAGGAGATCAATTTCGGCGCGGACATCGACACCTACACCGCCAAGCTCGCGCCCTATCTCAACGCGGAGAACCCGGACCTGCGCGCCTTCGAGAAACGCGGCGGCAAGCTGGTGATGACCCTCGGCACCGCCGATTCCGTCGTGCCCTACCATGCCTCCATCGATTATTACGAACGCGTGATCGAGCGCTTCGGCGGACTGGAAAAAGTGCAGTCCTTCTTCCGCTTCTACGTCGTCCCCGGCCTGTCCCACGGCGGCGGCCCGGGCATCAATCAACCGCCCAACCTCCTCGAAGCCGTCCGTGCCTGGCGCGAAACCGGCACCGCCCCCTACGCCTTAACCGGAAAACACGTAGAGAACGGCAAAGCTACTTGGGAAATGCCCATCTACCCCTACCCCACCCGCACCGGCTGGAACGCTACCAACTCCACCTTCCAACCCGTAGAAGGCAAGCGCGGTGGTGTAGATAAAATTGCTGAACGGTTTCGCCCGGCTGCGGCTGAGTAAGGAGGATATCGAACGCCAGACCTGAAAGCTCCCATCATTCACAACATTGGAAACACGCAATACTCATGCATTGCCAAACAAGTGCTTTTTAAGAAATGGAACAGAAGCTCCATAATTACCTTCCTAGGATACTCCGCCAAAAACCGGCCACCGTTTAAATCTGAAATGTCTCAGGAAGCCCCATCAACCTCTTGGCGAACCGCATCAAGATCAGCTTGTGTAAGAATAGGACGCAAAAGAATTTGCAGAACCAACCACCAAGTGTTAATTGCCGCGTCGGAATAACAATCAGCAGCCTTAGCGAAGCCATGAGCGACTCGGTTGCGAAACTCAAAACCCGCCTTTTCAATCAACAGCCCTCGTAATTCGAACTGCAGACTTTCTCCGAAAATTACCTTGGTCTGTTCGAGGCCGAGAAGCCTTCCAAGCAATTTGACTGGCTGAGTATCATCTTCCATCAAGTTTGAAACATCCACATTGTTATTCTTCAGGACATATCGAAGTGATTCCTCAATTTGTGGAACAAGGAAAGAAGATGCCATTAAAAAATCACCAACAAATCCTGCATGGATTCCGCGCAGAAAAAAGGGTTCATGTCCGGGAGGAATGAATGGGTTATGCACCATTAGAGGTTCGAGGTCGCTCAGATTGGGATGATGTTCATTCCAAATCACAAAACGTCCCGGCTCGATGTATCCCTGAGCTCGAAACGGCCACGAAAACCGTGCAGCATGCTGAAATGTGTGTTGCTGTAATATTGTTTCAAACTCGGGGCCACCAGTCAGTGGCAATCCGGGTATCTGGTGTTTTACTCTGCCGTCTACATCGACAAGAGCCGTACCTAAGAGAGAACTCAATGGAGATTCTTTTGCAGCATCTAAGACCTGCTGTCTAACTTCCGAAGGCTTCAGCATTGGGTATCCGAAAGCAAATCGAATTAAAGCACTCCAAAATGTTCTGCGCGTAACATTCTCTTGGGCGGCCTCAATCGCAGGACGAAGATCAACCTCTTGAGAGAAGGTCTGCATCTCTGCCATACCTGCTTGTTGGATTTGAAGAAGTCTCTTTTTGAGTTGCTCAATGAGAGCTTCTTCCGCCCCAGCATGACGCAGCGCCTGAATTGCTTTTCGAAGCGCGTGGACCGCACTTCCGTGAAAAGATTTGGGCTTACTTAGCGCTTCTTCTGCCTCTTGGATGTAGGTCTTCCCCGCAGATAATGCTGCCTTGCTCGCAGCCTCTTCTTGTCCTGCTTGAGAATACCATCGAGCAGCACGCTCCAAATATGCGCGAATGAGGCGCTGTTCTGCTTTCTGGGCTTCCAATTTTGACGCCACCGCCTCAGCTACCCCTCCCCATCGTGAGGCATCACCAATACCAAACTGAATCAACAAATCCATCAACCGAGCGCTTCGAAAGCTCCCTTCGTCTCGCGCTAACCGTTCAGTCACACTCTCTAGCTGCGAAGCAACAGTGTTAAAAGGGTCACGACCACGACCAAGTAACATTGCCAGTTGAAGGCCTCGTAAAAAAAGGGTAACCGCCTCGCTCCATCCTTTATCTGTATCAGCTATCCGTCCGGCAGCTGCGGCATAACTGATAGCTGCTTCGCGAGCAGCTGCATGATCTCGACGCAATACCCAAAGCACATCTCCTAATCGTGCTCTCAACCAATGGGAGGAAGCGTTCTTAAACAGATTCGCAACAACATCGATATCTTCCGGGTGCAAATCTTCTGGCACAAGAGTTCTACGTCCCTCCATTTGGATCATGGGACGAAATGGATGCTGGCGATCTGCAAAGTCAGGCCAAAAAGAGCACAATACCCTCAAGAAAGAATACAGCGACTCCTCGTCCTTGTTACCACGTTCCTTTGCACTCGCCGCCGCCTCCTTGTAACTTTCAAAGTGAGTGGATGAATCAATTGGAAATGTCTCACTCGCTCGCAATGGTCGCTCGATCATCTCTGTAGTGATGACGGCACCGTTCCCCTGAAATACTCTGTTCTTGCTTTGAGCCACCTCTTGCAACGCTTCAAGCGCTTTCGCAGCAAACTTTGGCACGACTTGTGGATTACTCATATGCAAGAATTCCCCTCAATTCGTCGATACGGTTTGTTTCAGATGACGCAATAAGGCGCGGCGGAACAACTTCATTGTCATAGATCGCCCAACGATTTGCCAGCGGGGCATAGTAATTGATCAAATGTTCTTGGCTCCGACTCTTTCGTCTTAATATGGCATCAACCGGCACATCATGCCCGCCTTCCGAAACACGTTGCTTCACTCTCTGAATTGCGACGTGTGAACTTCCCAACCAAAGATAGTGCAATTCGATTTCGTAACCAGCAGATTTCGCATCAGAAAGTAACCGAACATAAGTCCGACCACTCAAAGTCGATTCGAGAACGAAAGATTCTTGTGAACTAACCGATGCATGAATCTCCTGCAGCAAAAGGCGACCCGCCTTTACCGCCAATGCTTCCGGTCGAAGTGGTGAAAGTCCCTGAGCCAACAAATCAGCGTTATGGAATCGCGGTTGAGGTGAAATCGAGCCGAAATAAGCCTTTGCGAAAGTGGTCTTACCGGCACCATTGCATCCTCCGATTAAATAAATCGTGGGCGGTAAATTCGGCATATCGTTTACGCCTTCGAATAAACCTCCGCGCCCTTTTCCACAAATTCTTTGCTCTTCTCTTCCATCCCTTTCTTCAGCGCCTCTTCTTCAGCAATCCCCTGTTCGGCGGCGTATTTACGCACGTCTTCGGTGATCTTCATGGAGCAGAAGTGCGGGCCGCACATGGAGCAGAAGTGGGCGGTCTTGGCGCCTTCTTGCGGGAGGGTTTCGTCGTGGAACTCGCGGGCGGTGATGGGGTCCAGGCCGAGGTTGAACTGGTCTTCCCAGCGGAATTCGAAACGGGCTTTGCTCAGCGCGTTGTCGCGGTATTGCGCGCCCGGATGGCCCTTGGCGATGTCCGCCGCGTGCGCCGCGATCTTGTAGGCGATGACGCCGTCTTTCACGTCCTTCTTGTTCGGCAGGCCGAGGTGTTCCTTCGGCGTGACGTAGCAGAGCATCGCGCAGCCGTACCAGCCGATCATGGCGGCACCGATGCCGCTGGTGATGTGGTCATAACCGGGCGCGATATCCGTCGTCAGTGGCCCGAGCGTGTAGAATGGCGCCTCATGGCACCACTCGAGCTGCTTGGCCATGTTTTCCTCGATCATGTGCATGGGCACGTGGCCGGGGCCTTCATTCATCACTTGCACACCCTTCGCCCAGGCGCGCTTGGTGAGTTCGCCCTGCACCTGGAGTTCGCCGAACTGCGCCTCGTCATTCGCATCCGCGATGGAGCCGGGTCGCAAGCCGTCGCCGATGCTGAAGCTGACGTCATACGCGGCCATGATGTCGCAGATCTCGTCCCAATGCGTGTAGAGGAAACTTTCCTTGTGATGCGCGAGGCACCACTTGGCCATGATGCTGCCGCCGCGGCTGACGATGCCCGTCATGCGGTTCGCCGTGAGCGGGATGAAGCGCAGGAGCACACCGGCATGCACGGTGAAGTAATCCACGCCCTGCTCCGCCTGTTCGATAAGCGTATCGCGATAAATCTCCCACGTGAGGTCCTCAGCCTTGCCACCGACTTTCTCCAGCGCCTGATAGATCGGCACGGTGCCGATGGGCACAGGTGAATTGCGCAGAATCCATTCGCGCGTGGCATGAATATTTTTGCCGGTGGAGAGATCCATCACGGTGTCTGCGCCCCACTTGGTGGCCCACCGCATCTTCTCGACTTCTTCCTCGATGCTCGAGGCGACGGCGCTGTTGCCGATGTTCGCATTGATCTTCACCAGGAAGTTGCGCCCGATGATCATGGGCTCCAGCTCCGGGTGATTGATGTTCGCCGGGATGATGGCGCGACCGGCAGCGACTTCGCTACGGACGAATTCAGCGGTGATCTCCTTCGGGATGCGCTGCGGGAAGCGGCGGAAAACGCTGGGTGAATACTGGCTGTCCGGCAACTGGCTGGAACCGGAGTGCTGCTTGTTCAGGTCGTTGCGGACGTTGTCCTTCGCCAGATCGGCCATCTTTGCACGGCCCATGTTCTCGCGGATGGCGATGTATTCCATCTCCGGCGTGATGATGCCTTGCTGCGCATACCAAAGCTGCGTGACGGGATGGCTCTTGGCCTTCAAGGGCTGGCGGCGTTGACCAAGCAGGCCAGGAAATTCCACGAGGCGATTGCGTTCCGCCTTGCTGGCGAATTCCGCGTGCTTGCCGGAGAGGTAGCCATTATCCATCGGCTTCACCTCGCGGCCTGCGTATTCGGCGACGTCGCCGCGCTTCAAGATCCAGTCGCGGCGCAAGGCGGGCAGGCCTTCATCCGAGGTGCCGGTGAACGCGGGATCGCCCCACGGACCGGAGCAATCATAGACGCGCACGGGCGCATTCTTCGTGACGGCACCGGTGTAGGATTTCGTATCGCCGACCAAAATCTCACGCATCGGCACGCGGACATCCGCATGGAGCTGGCCCGGCACATAGACGCGCTGGGAGTTCGGCAATTGCTCGCTGCTGTGCGGTTCGAGAGAGTCTTTCGGTGCGATCATAAATTCGTTGCTAGTGGATGGTTGAGAGTTGATTGTCTGAACTCGCTCTCGCCCACCCGATTAAATTTCTACGTTTCTCGTGCCGTTTCGCGGCAATTGCTAGGGGAAATGGGGAGAAGGGTCCGTGGCACACGCCACCTCCCTTCGCCGGCATTACCCGGATCAGGTTCAAAGGGTCTTCAATGCACCCGCACTGAACTCTCAGCCTTCGGCATCCGCCCGGACAATGCGGGGCGGAGCTGGTTGGCTCCCCGGAACAGAACGAAACTAGGCCCTCCCCGCCGGAACGTCAAGCGAAGCAACCGGCTGCTCTTTCACCAGCCGATACCAGTTATCCCGCTGCCTCGGCTCGTATCCCAAGTCCTTGATCAACCGCTGCATATCCGCCACACCCATGCGGAAGGTCGTCCCCGCCGCGCTCACCACGTTCTCCTCGATCATGATGCTGCCGAGGTCATTCGCGCCATATTTCAGCGCGATCTGCCCGATCTCCTGCCCCTGCGTGACCCATGAACTCTGGATGCTCGGAATGTTATCCAAGTAAATGCGCGCCAAGGCCTGCATCCGCAAATACTCGTGCGAACCCACTGTGGGCGCCTTCAACACCGCATTCTCCGGCTGGAACGTCCAGCAGATGAAGGCCGTGAACGCGCCGCCGTTCAACTTCCCCTGCTCCACTTGATCCGCGAACCACACCGCCTGCTCGATCGGCGTGCCGCGCGCACCCAAACGCACCAACGACTTCTCCTGCTGGCTGCGCACGACCTCGAGGTGCTCGATGCGATCATCCACCGTCTCCACGTGCCCGAACATCATCGTAACGGACGTGGCGAGGCCCAGTGCATGCGCCTTATCCATCACGCCCATCCACTCGCTGGTATTCGCCTTCAGCGGTGCGATGCGATTCCGCACGCGATCCACGAGAATTTCTCCACCACCACCCGGCAAGCTGCCCAGACCCGCCGCCGTGAAATCTTTCAGCAACTGCTCGACGGGTTCCTTGAAAAATTCCTGGAACGCGATGAATTCGCTCGGGCTGAACCCATGCACGTTGAAACCCGGATACTTCGCGCGGATGTGCGAGAGCAGATCGAGATACCATTGCTTCGTGAGTTTCGGATGATGCCCGCCCTGCATGAGGATCTGATTCCCACCGAGCGCGATGGTTTCCTCGATCTTGCGGTCCATCTCGTCCAGCGTGATGACATACGAATCCGCGTCCTTCTCCGACCGCCAGAACGCGCAGAACTTGCAATACACATTGCAGACGTTCGTGTAGTTCACGTTGCGATCAACGATGTACGTCACGATCTCATTGCCGCGACCGCCATGCGCCTTCGCCCGCAGCAGCTGCTTGCGCCGATCCGCCAGCGCGCCGAGTTCCTCCAGCGGCAACGCAT
>CALRJY020000051.1:0-36767 GCA_943367715.1 Chitinophaga pinensis
CTCTTTGTCTGGATCGAAACCTATTACAACCGCGTGCGGCTCCACAGCGCCCTCGGCTACCATTCACCTGTGGACTTTGAAAACCAACTCAACTAAATACCACTGACACTTATTCCCCTCCTGTGTCCACTTCTTCGGGGGAACCTCAAGCGTCATAAAAAACGCTAGCGCTTTCCCCCACACTGGAGGCCGAACTTCGGCCCTGCATTCCCTTTAGGGAATTTATGTCAAAGAGCAATGAAACCATCCGACCCCTGTGAAGTATCGTTTCCTCCCTCCCTACGATTGGGACTTCAGATTCAGCGTAAGTCCAAAACCCGGCCGGTTCCGCAGTGGCTACTGGAGATTCCCCGGTCCCATTCTCGACCGACGTCCCTTTCCCCCTCCGGCTTACGGACCCTGATCCCTACGCCCGATACTCTTCACAGATCCTTTTAGACACAGGCGCTTCCGCCACCCTCTCCCCTTAACGGGGAGAGGGCCGGGGTGAGGGGTGAGAGCGCCATGCGTTATCAAAACGCCCACCGCTCCCATCCACCCGCACCCCATCTCCATAATGGCTCCATAAGGACCGCCATCTCCCCGCCAACGCAGGACATAACAATGCCAACGCACCATCATGCTTGATGACTTGGGATTCTCCGGAGGCTGCTTATCACTCTGATCGAGTCCAACCACCGTTCACCCGTCCTTTACCAGCAGCGAGCTGCCAGCACTCGCAATTTTCCATATCCACACCACAAAACAACTGAAATCAGTTATCCCACAGCGACATTTCTCCCAACCCCCTCGCATACAGCATCTTCCCAGCGACGATTTTCAGCTTTTTTCAGCCTTTTCTCCCTCGCAGTTGGCTGTTCCCAAGACCCTGTGACTGAGCCGAAACGAAGCCCTAACCCAAAAAGACCGCTCGTTCTGCTCCTCAGACAATTGGCCACAGTATTTCTTGAAACGCTCTAAACCCTCAAATTTTGGATCATTCCCTGGCCCCTTTTCCTTTTTCGTGTATTTCACGCTTTTCGCGGTTAACCCTGTCTGCCTCTCCTCGTCCCTTGGCTATCTCTCCCCACGCGACGAGACGAAACCCACCGCCAGAGCTCATTCCCGCCGCAGGAAGCCACTTTCATCCTTAATAGGCAACCAAGGAGAAAGTCGTCTTGCCCTCGGGAAATGACCCCCTTGAGAGGGATTTGCCGTTCCCCTTCCCTCCCCACCCAAAATGCCTATTCTAAAAATCCATAAGTAAGGCACATTGCTGAAACACCATTCGTTAGGTATCGTGATGAATATGTCTCTTGGAAAAACACTGGCCGGTTGCGCGTTGCTCGCTGGGTTAGCCTCCAGCGGTTGCAAAGAAAAAGTGGACGCGCCCCTCGCGCTCCCCCCGGCACCGCCCGCACCTGTCACTATGAACGCGGCTCCAGACCCCGCCGCTCCGCCCGTGGCCAATCCGAACACCCCTCCCCCTCCTCCTGGAGCGGCGGCCCCGACTGCCATCACCCCTGCCCCAGACCTCACCACTGTGGACAAGTTCAAGGGCATGTCCCAACGCGACATCGATGATTTCAAGGCCTCGGCCACTCCGGAAACCCACGACATGAACCTGGGCCCTCTGCTGGAGGCCGTGAACGGCTACAAGTCCGAATTCCGCCGTTATCCCGCCACCCAGGAGGAACTGGTCAAAGCCCGTTACCTGCCCAAAGTTTTGTACGCCCCCAAAGGCAAGAAGTACGCGATCAATCCGGAGACCGGCGAGATCACCGTCCAGTAACCTAGCTCCCAACCAATCCCCCAAAAATATATGAAACCAAAACCAACCCTGTCACTGGGCCAACGCCTGAAAGCGTTCACGCTCATTGAGCTCCTGGTCGTCATCGCCATCATCGCGATCCTCGCCGGCATGCTCCTGCCTGCCTTGGCCAAGGCCAAATCCCGCGCCCTGCAGAACAGTTGCCTGAACAACACCAAACAGATTGGCGTGTTGGTCGGCCTCTACCAAGCGGATAATACCGACCGCCTCCCCAACGCCATTATGCGTCACACCTCGGGTATTGCGGTGGGTTGGGACGATCTCCTGCACGCTTACTTGGGCGGGCCTGAGACCTTCGCCACACTGAAAGCCTGGGAACCGCGCCGCATGCAAGGCGGCACCCAATATGCCAACAGCGCCAATTACATCCAGAACCCGCCTGCGTCCAAGACGCTCAAATGCCCGTCCAACAAGCTCTACTCGTCGGATACCCGGTTCCCGGATGGTGCCCGCAGCTACGCCATGCCGTACAACTCGATGGATCGCGGCGGTGGTTCAACGACCGGTATCGCCATGCCAGCGTGGATCTATCCTACCACTACCCAGTGGCCACCGTCACCGGCCAGCCTAACCGGTGTCGGCCTGAACTGGCCGGCCGAAACCGAGAATTATGCGAAAGCCTGGAACCCGGCTGACCAGCAAAACGTGGCTCGGGATCCCAGCCGTCAGATGGGGCTCAACGCCGCCGTGGTCCGTGATCCCGTCGGCACCATCTCCTTCACCGAGATCATCCGCGGCCGGAACACCAGCTCCGGAACGGGTGGTAACACGTGCCAGCAGGGATCCTTGGAAAACCAAGTCATCAATTCGGCTAACAATCACTTCGGCACCACCACCACGGACATCCAATGGGTCGATCCCAAGGACTATCATAACGACTACATCGACTATCTGTTCTTGGACGGCCACGCAGAGGGCCTGCTCCCCGGCAAAACCTTGGGCAGCACCAACTCGAATCTGGCCAAACAGAGCGGCATGTGGACCATCGCCCCCACAGACTAAACTAACCGTCTGACCAATTCTTTCTGCGCAAGCGGAGGCCCCAAGCCTCCGCTTTTTCCTTTTATGGAGCGTGGGCGCCTCGCCCACAGCAAGGTGCATAAGCAAAGCCGGGCCGATTTCGCTAATAAACCTCTCGCCCGAAATGTCGCGCACTTCCATCCTGCAACCACAGCCAGCCCACCTTCGCAAAAAACCTCTCCCGCCCACCACACTTTCTCTGTTCACGTTCTCCCGTCATTAGCGTTGACCGTCCCGCAGTCCTGATTCTTTTTCCCCAAAATCACTCCTCATCCTCCCGCTCCTTTACTACTGACCCTTTCCACTCATTAATAAGTTTTCAGATTCTATATTTTTTATAGATACATATTTCTTATCTTAACCGCGTAACACAAATTGCCTATTTCATTTCATGATGTTCGATGTCATTTTTACCTCAACACCACTTTTCATGACTCCGATGAATATGTTGCTTGGAAGAACACTCGCCGGTTGCGCGTTGGTAGCTGGGTTAACCACTAGCGGTTGCAAACAAAAAGTGGAAGCGCCCCTCGCACTCCCACCTCCCCCGCCCACGCCTGTCACTTTGAGCGCCTCTTCCGACCCGGTCGCCCCCGTGCCTGATCCGAACGCCCCGCCTCCCACTAACACCGCTGCCACGTCCAATACTCTAAACCCAGAAACGAAAGACATCTTCAAGGGCATGGCCCAACGTGACATCGACGAATTCAAGGGCTCTGCCACTCCGGAAACCCACGACATGAACATGGGCCCTCTGCTGGAGGCCGTGAACGGCTACAAGATGGAGTTCCGCCGTTTCCCCACCACGCAGGAGGAAATGGTCAAAGCCCGCTACCTACCCAGAGTTTTGCACGCCCCCAAAGGCAAGAATTACGTGATCAACCCCGAGTCCGGCGAGATTACCGTCCAATAACTTAGTTCCCCAACCAATCCCCCAAAATATATGAAACCAAAACCCACCCTCTCACTGGGCCAACGCCTGAAAGCGTTCACGCTCATTGAACTGCTGGTCGTCATCGCCATCATCGCGATTCTCGCCGGCATGCTCCTGCCCGCCTTGGCCAAGGCTAAGTCGCGCGCCCTCCAAAACAGCTGCCTGAACAACACCAAACAGCTCGGCATCATGGTCGGCCTCTATCAGGCGGATAATACCGACCGCCTGCCCAACGCCATTATGCGTCACGTCGCAGGTATCGCGGTGGGTTGGGACGACCTCATGCACGCTTACATGGGCGGACCCGAGACCTTCACCACGCTACGCGCTTGGGAACCGCGCCGCATGCAAGGTGGCACCCAATATGCCAACAGCGCCAATTACGTCCAGAACCCGCCGGCGTCCAAGACACTCAAATGCCCGTCCAACAAGCTGTTCTCGTCGGATACGCGGTTCCCGGATGGCACCCGCGGTTATGCGATGACGGCCAACTCCATGGACAAGGGCCATCCGTCTTCGGGAGCGGCCATCGCCCCGGCCTGGATCTACCCCACCACCTCCCAGTGGCCACCCTCACCAGCCAGCCGAACCGGCGTCGGCCTGGTATGGCAGTCGGAAACTGAAAATTATGGGAATGCCTGGAACCCGGCTGATCCGCAAAACGTGGCTCGGGATCCCAGCCGACAACTGGGCCTCAACGCCGCCGTGGTCCGTGATCCCGTCGGTACCATCTCCTTCACCGAGATCATCCGCGGCCGGAACACCAGCTCCGGAACGGGTGGTAACACGTGCCAGCAGGGCTCTTTGGAAAACCAGATCGTCAATTCGGCGGGCAATCACTTCGCCACCACCACCACCACGGACATCCAATACGTCGATCCTCGGGCGTATCATAATGAATACATCGACTACCTCTTCGTGGACGGCCACGCCGAAGGTCTCCTACCTGCCAAAACGCTGGGCACCACCAACTCCACCCTGACCAAGCAGACCGGCATGTGGACCATCGCCCCCACCGACTAAGTTAGACGTCCGGTAAAAAATCATTCTGCGCAAGCGGAGGCTAAACGCCTCCGCTTTTTCTTTGGAGCGTGGGCGCCTCGCCCACAGCAAGCTCCATAAGCAAAACAGGCCCACCTTCGCAAAAAACCTCCCGCACACTATTCTCCAGTAGCGCAGCTTGGGATCTGCCATTTTGAACACCAACTCACATTTGCCCGTTGCTGTGGGCGAGGCGCCCACGCTCCGCTAATACTGCAACCGCTCATACTCATCCCGCAATCGGGCACTGCTCCAACGCCAATCTCTCGGTGCCATCACGAGCTTTGCTTTTGTCGGATTCTTTTCTATATAACGCCGGGTCCGAGCTTCGTGCTCTTCATCGCGCATATAAGTATCCCAATACTCCGCTTGCCAGAATTGCCCTTTACGGTCCAAGAGTTTGTTTACCGCTTTGGCCGTACAACTTTTCCACGCCCATATCACCTCAGCCATCGGAATCTCCTTAACTAGGAAAAGCACATGCACATGATTGGGCATGATCACCCAAGCCCGTAATTCATAATCTGTCGGATGCTTGAACCTGAGTGAGTTTTCCACCACCCCTGCGATCTCCGGCTGTCGCAAATGACACTCACCCCGTCCCAAATCCAGATAAGCCTCCAGTTCGATGCGTCGCTGCCGGTCGTCCTCAATCCTCAGCAATCCCTCCCATTCCGCCCGCAAAGCCACAGGGAACGCATCGGCCAGACGGAAAGTCACAAACTGAACCAGCCCGGGTTCGTCGCGGTGCGGCAGGTAACCGTGTTCATGCCAGCCCAGAAACCCACGCTCAATGTCTGCTTGCGCCAGCGGAGATGACCATTCCCGCAACGCATCCACCAGCTCACGAACTCCCGGATTTATGGGTGGAACAGACCGCCTCTTTGGCTTCATGACGAAATATAAAACCAGGCATAAAGCCCCTGACAAGCCGATTTATGGAGCGCGGGTTGTCCCAACCCGCAGCAATCCGCCTAAGCAAAGTCGGCTCCCAGAATTATGAAAAATCCAAGCAAACAATGCCATTTGCCTCAGCTCGCCTCCAGGCACAATACGCAGACGAAAGCATCGTCGTTTGACAGAATCATAAAATCTGATAATCTGATTTTATGAAGAAACTGACCATCAGCGTCACCGAGGCGTCACGCAATTTCGCCGATTGCGTGAACCGGGCGCACTATCAAAAGACCACCTTTGTTTTGGTAAAAAACGGGGTCCCTTTTGCCCGCTTGGTCCCAGAAGAAGAAAAGAAGTGTACGGGTGCTGAACTGGCCGCCGGACTTGCTGAGGTGGCGCTTTCTACTGCTGAGGCGGCTGCTTGGAACAAGGATTTGAAGAAGGCGCGTAAAACTCTCAAACCAGCGGCCGACAAATGGCAATAATGCTGGATGCGGATGTGATCATCCGGGGGGAACGTGGTGTTTTCGACTTGTTTGGCTGGTTAAACCAACAACCTCACGAGCATTTTGAATTAGCTTCCATCACCATAGCCGAACTATGGCACGGTGTGGAACGCGCCAGTGGAAAACACCGGTCTGCCCGTGAAGCTTACCTGCAAACAGTGGTGTCGTTGCTTCCTGTCATTCCTTACACCGAGCAGACGGGATATATCCATGCACGGGTCTGGGCTGATTTGGAGAAGAGAGGTCTGATGATTGGCGAATATGACATCGTCGTGGGCGCTACGGCATTGGAACGAGGAAGTCTAGTTGCTACGTTTAATCAGAAGCACTACCTGAGCATCAAGGGTCTGGGTGTCATAGTTCCTGGCTGACCGATTTAGCTCGGCGTTTATCGCTGTCACTTCTTCATCAGATACGCGAAGAGGTCGCGCAATTGTTTTTCATCCAGTGCGTCGGCCAGGCCTTCGGGCATGAGGGAGGTGTGGGAGGCTTCGAGGGATTTCACCTGTTCACGCGCGAGCCGTATCTTGTTGCCCGTCGGGTCTTTCACCGTGATGAACTGCGGTGTGTTCTCCTCCAGAAAACCGGTGATGGCCTGGTCATCCTTCGTGGTGACGTTGAAGACGGTGTATTCCTCGCGGATGCCCAAGCTGGGATCGATGATGGCGGGGAGCATGAAGTCCAGATTGTCCCGCTCATAACCGGCCAGCTCCGGCCCGATCTTCGCACCTTCACCGAAAAGATTGTGGCACGTCGCGCAAATCAGCGTGAAGACTTCCTTGCCCGCCACCGCATCACCTTTGCCTTTGCCCAGCAGTGCACGCACGGATTGGATCTTGTCCTCGATCTCCTTCGGGCTCTGGCGCAGTCGGCCCCAGTGTTTTTGGATGAGCTTGTCCATGGCCGCATCCTTATGGTTTTGAATCGCCGCAAGATTGAGCGTAGAAATCTGTTCCGGCTTGATCGCCCCTTTATCCACGGCGGCGAGCAGTTGCTGCGACCAATCCTTGCGGCTGGTGAGAATCGTTTGCGCCGTGGCACGAAGCTTGACGTTCAGCGTGGGGTAAAGCTCCAGCACAGTCTTCGCGATGTCCGCTTCTCCGAAGCGCTGCAACGAGTTCAGCAGATCCAGACGGAAGCTCTCGGTTTTCTCCGTGCGTAACAGATTCAAGAACACCGGCACCGCAGCAGCCACGCGCCGTTCAGAGAGCAGTTCCAAATATTGGCGACGATCTTTCGCGGGCGTTTTGGCATCCGCGACTTTCTCCAAAGCCGCATTAGCCGCCTGTTCGTAACCCAAACGCGTGGCAAAGCTGATAAGCTGGCCGCTGGCCGGACGACTCTTCCAGACCTCAGCGACTTGCTTGCTGAGTGCCGCAGGCACCGTTTTAACCGTGTCCCCTTGCAAGCCTTGCTCCATACCTTTCACCAATTTATCCACATCTTCCGGTGTGGGGGCCATGGCGAGAAGTTGCGCCGCAGTGTTCAGATTCTCTTCCGTGCGTTCGGCGGTGTAGCGCTGGCCGAGGCGGGCGATGATGTGCTGGCTGACGATGGGTGAGTGCCAGAGCGGTGTCTCCTTCAGCAGGTCCAAGATGAGTGAGCGGCCGGTGATGGCCTTGTCTTCCAGCGCCCACCAGAGCATGAGCGGGATGTGTTTATCATTCACATCTTCCGCACGGAGCATGAGTTCGCGCAAGATAGGGATGGCATCCGCAGCGGGCAGACGACGGCTCGAGGCGGCGAGCTGGACGCGCACATGCACCTCGCGTTCATTGCGCGCCAAGGCCACGAGCTTTTGCTGATGCGCCGGGAGCACTTTATGCTGATCTCCCAACAGACGAATCGTCCACGCCCGCACATCTGCATTGGGATGATTCAAGGATTGCAACGCGAAGTCGCCATCGAAACCGCCGCAGGCGTTCAAGGCCCATAATGCTTCGAGGGTGATCTGGCCGTGGCCCAACGTCATCAGCCCACGCAACTCGTTCACGACGCTCGCATCTTTGCGGTCATACAACAGGCGCACAGCGGTCTGACGAAACCATTTGTTCGCGTGCGAGAGATAAGGCAGGAGTTCCTTGCTGCTCAGCTTGCCGAGATCGAATGGAGCAATAGCTTTCGCACCCTTCACCTGCAAGCGATAGATGCGACCGTGCTCGCGATCCCAAGTATCGCGCGGGTCCACATGCGTCAGGCGGCTGTCATACCAGTCCGCGAGGTAGATGGCACCATCCGGTCCGGTGCGCGTGTCCACGATGCGGAACCAGCGGTCATCCGTGAGCATGAGCGGATCGAGATCGCGCGTGCGATACGTGGAGGTGTCCGGCAGCATCTCCGAAGCGACCACGCGATTCATCAGCGACATGCTGGCCACAATCTTGCCCTCCAGCTCCGGCAGCTTGCCGCCCTCATAAATAATCATGCTTTGGGCAAAGCGAGGTTTGAAGCCATCGTGCGCCATGTGCTCGAACCAGCCGAAAGAATAGGGATTCATCAAGGGACCATGCTTGCCCCAGTTCTTGATGCCGCGACTCCCCTGCTCGTAATGCATGCCGCGCGTGTCCCCATAATTCGTGCCTGAGAAAGCGCGACCGCGTTTATCGAATTCCACGCTCATCGTGTTACCACCGCCTTCGGCAAAGATCTCGAAGGTGTCCTGCTCCGGGTGATAACGCCAGATGGCCTGGCCCTCCCAGTGCACACCTTTCACGTTGCCCGTCGTCGTGCTGCCGTTCGCGCCATAGAGCCACCCATCCGGCCCCCAATGCAGGCTGGTGGCGATGGCGTGCGTGTCTTCCAGACCAAAACCAGAAAGCTTCACCGCAGGCGGACCATCAGGAATGTCGTCACGATTCTTATCGGGATAGAAGAGAAGGTAGGGTGGATTCAAGACCCACACACCACCACGGCCCACCGCCACGCTGGTGGCGATGTTGAGGCCATCCATGAAAGTCTTGTGCTTGTCGAACTTGCCATCACCATCCGTGTCCTCGTGGATGGTGATCTTGTCCGCGCCTTTGAAATGATTGGGCGGCGGCGACGGCACCTTATCGAAGACCGCGCGGATGTATTGGTCATACTTCACGACCTTCAACCCAGCGGGAAAGGGATACTGAAGATATTGCACCACCCACATGCGGCCGCGTTCATCGAAATGGATATTGAGCGGCTGGCGGATGAGCGGTTCGCTGCCCACGACCTGCACTTCCATGCTTTCCGGCACGATGAAATGTTTCAGCGTTTCCTCAGGCGACAGTGGTTTGGAGCCATCCTGCAAAGCGCCTTTCCCCTGGAAACGTTCGACGAAATCTTTCACTGCCGGGTCAAAAGGATCGGCCGCGCGAGCGGAGCCGTGAGCCGACGACCATACCGTGAGAGCGAGCAGTGAAGCTGTGATACGAGGCAGGACCTTCATACGCGTAAGTGCTGACGCCCAGAATGGCAGGGACATTCAGCCGAAACAAGGGCTGGTTGCACCAGCGGTCCACCCTGCCGAGAGGAGGAAAGGTCCGCTTGCCCGCCGGCATGTAGCTACGATTAAGGCCCAATTTTCGGCTTTCAACTTATTTTCCGGCCTCTAGTATGCGCGGACATTTTGCTTAATTAAGCTCTGAATATGACAACCATCGTTGAAATCCAGTCCCGCGAAATCCTTGATTCCCGCGGCAATCCCACCGTTGAAGTTGATGTGATCCTCGAAAGCGGCGCGGCCGGTCGCGCGGCAGTGCCCTCGGGTGCCAGCACAGGTGAGCATGAAGCCATCGAACTCCGCGACGGCGACAAGAAGCGCTATCTGGGCAAGGGCGTGAGCAAGGCGGTCAAGAATGTGACCACCAAGATCGCCCCGGAACTCGTCGGATTGGACGCCCTCGACCAGCTCACGGTGGACAACATCATGCTGGCGATCGACGGTACGGAAACGAAGTCCAAGCTCGGCGCGAACGCCATCCTCGCCGTCTCCCTCGCGAACGCGAAGGCCGCCGCCGCTGCCCTCGGCCAGCCGGTGTTCAAGTATCTCGGTGGACCAAACGCCAAAGTGCTGCCGGTCCCGATGGCGAACGTCATCAACGGTGGCGCGCACTCGGACGCGCCGATCGATTTCCAGGAATTCATGGTGATGCCGCACGGTTTCAACACCTTCAGCGAAGGTCTGCAAGCCATCACGGAGATCTTCCACGCGCTGAAGAGCGTGTTGAAGAAAAAGGGCCTGAGCACCGCCGTCGGTGACGAAGGTGGTTTCGCCCCGAAGCTTGACAGCGCCGAAGCGGCCATCGAAGCGATCCTGCAAGCCGTCAAGGATGCGGGCTACAAATCCGGCAAGAACATCTTCCTGGCGCTCGACGTGGCGGCCTCGGAGTTCTACACGGGCAACGAAACGTATGTCTTCAAGAAGAGCAGCGGCCGCAAGCTGTCCGGCGACGAGATGGTGGAATTCTACGCCGACCTGTGCGCGAAGTATCCGATCGTCTCCATCGAAGACGGTTGCGCCGAAGGCGACTGGGTGACGTGGAAGAAGCTCACGAACAAGCTCGGTGCGACGACGCAGCTCGTGGGTGATGATCTGTTCGTGACGAACACGAAGTTCCTGCAAAAGGGCATCGACACCGGCACGGCCAACTCGATCCTCGTGAAGGTGAACCAAATCGGTTCCCTCACGGAGACGCTGGACGCCGTCCGCCTCGCGCAGAACAGCAAGTACACCGCCGTCCTCTCCCATCGCTCCGGTGAGACGGAAGACGCGACCATCGCGGACATCGCCGTGGCGACGAACTGCGGTCAGATCAAGACCGGTTCGCTGAGCCGCACGGACCGCACGGCCAAGTACAACCAGTTGCTGCGCATCGAGCAGTTGCTGGGCGACAACGCTGTGTATGCCGGTATGGGCGCGCTGCCGAAGGGCCGCTAAGCTTACGCGCTGTTAAAACAGCGATAAATTAAAGACCCCGGAAGTCGTGAGGCTTCCGGGGTTTTGTTTTTCCGGGCTTGGAACCGTTTCACCAAATCATATCCTTGGTCACGTGAGCCAAGTGATTCCACCACCCCTGCCCGCGCTGAAAGAACGGCGGCGCGGTCTGATCTTTCTGGGCGTGACCCTGTCCGTCTTTCTCTTATTGGGCGTCGCCCTGGCGGTTTATCTCTCCCACATGACCGGCCGCGAGAATCAGTTGCGGGAAGAATGCCGTAAGAAAGGTGAACCTTTGTCGCTGACGGAGCTGGCTGAATTGTATGCCCAGCCCACGGACGAGGACAACGCGGCCAAGGCATTTCTGGATTTGTGGAAACAGGAGGATGGATTTTGGGATGATTACCACGAAGGCTTCGACGATCCTTCGTTGCTGGCTTACCTGGATGCACCGGGGCTGCAGCTTCCGCTGGAAGTCGGTCGCTTGTACCAATGGTTTCCGCCGCATATTCCCGAACCCGAACGCTGGACGGCGATGATCAATTATCTCGCTCCCTTGGAGGAACGGCGGGAGAAGGTGCTGGAGGCGGTGGCCAAACCAGCCGGACGATTTCCCTTCCTGCAAGTGGACAAGATGACGATCGCCACCCAGCACATCAGTATGCTGCGGCTGGAAACGGATCGGCTGGTGCTGGACACCATCGTGGCCGTCGAATCCAACCAGGTTGCCCGCGCGGTGCAAAACATCGAGGCCGTCGGCGCCATCGCCCGCCACCTGGCCCGTGAGCCGCTGGCTTTTAGTCAGGCCATCAGCGCTTCCTGCCATGGTTTTGGGATACGTGGTATCCAATGTCTCTTGGCGCGCCATCAGCTCACTGCGGAGCAATTGACGGCTATCGCCCGGGCGTATGAGTGGTATTCGGCTGAGCAGGCATTGCAGGTTTCCATCCTTGCAGAGCGGGCCTCCTCCCTTTCGGTCTATGAACTTTCTTCGCGCGAGATGAACGCCCGTTTTTCCCGCCGTTTTTCCTACGATGATGAGAAAGAAGATCCACAGGATGATTCTTCCGGATACATGGTCATCCGCGGCGCGCTGTGGTTGACCGGCGGCAAACAGGCGGACTGCATCAACATGCTCAATACCTTCCGCCAGGCCGATGAACTGCTGAAGAACCGCACCCCGGACATCCAGCAGCGTTGGGAGAAGCTGTTTGATGAAAACCGCCGGAGCTACGGGTTCCCGCCCAAGTTCTTCTCTCGGCATCTCTTGGGCGCGTTAACTTACCGGATAAACCACTGTCTTTCGGCCGAGGCCGGGAAGCGATTGTTGGCAGTCGCCCTTGCCACCGAACAGTTCCGGCTCGTTCATCAACGTGTGCCGGAGTCATTGGAGGAAATACGCGCCTTCTCACCGGCACTCAATGTGGAGGATCCCTTCACCGGCCAGCCGCTGCAGTTCCGGCGCTTGGAGCAAGGCTACCTGATCTACTCCTACGGTCAGGATGGGAAAGACAACGGTGGCAAACCCTACGGCACCAAGGGCATTCCGGGTTCGCAGGGAGATGCCGTGTTTGAAGTGAAGCGATGACCACGACGCGGGCGCTTGACGGCTTGCTATTTCCACCCGGCAGGCCCAGTATCTTAACCGCATAGCCCGTTTATGGATCGTCGCCCAGACTCTATGGAGTTGCCTTCAGGAGACCAGTCTACTCTCCCGCAGAAATCATTTTTGGATTCATCAGTGGACGGATTCGCTCGCAAACCATTGCTCCCCCGCTGGGTTCGCCTGACCGCGTTTTTGATTTTGACTGGAACCGTGATGGCCGTGGTAGCGACCAAGCCGCCGATCTCAAAAAAGAAGGGGATCATTTCCTGCCTGAAACAAATTGACGCGGCCAATCAACGCTGGGCCTCAGAACAACCGCCCAGCGAACCAACTGGCCCCTAGATCTATCATGAGCGAAATCCCACCACCAGATGGGCCGCCGCAGCAAGCCGTGCCCCCGGCTCCGGATAAGCTGCCTACGACGGAGGGAGTGACCGCTGAAACGCCAGTTCAGAAAGCTCGAATCCCTCGGTGGGTTCGCTGGAGCATATTCTTCTCCATCGTGGCGTTGGTCGCGGCCATGGCCATCCCGAATTTCATGAAATCCCGGACTACAGCCTGCTTGAACTCGTGCATCGCGAATCTCAAGCAGATCGATGGTGCGAACCAGCAGTGGGCCTTGGAAAACAAAAAGACGGACGGCGACATGGTGGATCCGAAGGGTTCTGTTTTCTACCTCAAGGGTGGCGCTACCCCGACTTGTCCGGCGGGCGGTTCTTACACCATCGCCGTCTGGGTATCCAATCCGCCGATCTGCACCCTCAGCAAGACCCTCGGCCACAGCCTGCCGTGAGCGAGAGTGTGATCTATGAATCGTTCTGCCACGGTGTTTTGAGCAAGCCTTTCAGCGAGTGTTGCTCCGGTGCTTCAAAACCGCTGACGCCATAGCGGATCTCCTGCGGCTTCTCCCGCCAGTTCCACGTACCGAAAAGCACATCCCACAGTGGCAGCAGGGAACCGTAGTTCGAGTTCGATTCCACCACGATCTGCGAATGATGCACGCGATGCAGGTTCGGCGTGACGATGAGCCAGCGCAGCCAGGACTCGATCCACCACGGCAGCCGGATGTTCGCATGATGAAACTGCACCACCGCGAAGAGCAGGGTCTCATAGATGACCACATCACCGAGGTGGACACCCAGTAGTGAAAACAAAGGCAGGCGCAATACGGAAGACGTCGCGATCTCGCCCAGATGAAACCGGCTGGCCGAGGTGACATCCATCCGCAACTCCGTGTGATGCGTGCGATGAAACCACCAGAAAAGCGGCACATGATGATTCAGCCAGTGCCAGCTCCACGTCCACGCATCCAGCAACAGGATGGTCAGCAACGTCCGGCGCCAGCCGGTGACATCCAGCCAGTTGAGCAGGCCGAAGTCGTGTTCGTCCGCCCAGTTCGTCACGCCCATCCAGAGCCGCACAAACACCAGCGCGATGACGAGGGTATTGATAAGTCCCAGGCTGATGTTGCGCAGGCCATGCAAGGTACGTTCCTTCGGAGCCTTGCGAAACCAGTCGAAAAAAGGCGCAAACGATTCCCACACCAGAAAAATGGCCAGCAGGATGAGTGCATTGGCCGCCTTAAATGGATTCAGGCGCGGACCATACTCGTTCGCCAGGTTCTTCAAGGCGGGCATCGGATAACGCGCTTCGGGTGGCAGCAGGCGTGCATACGATTCGCTGTAGGGATGCACCAGCTTCGCGGGCACGCCGTTGCTGACCAAAGGCAGTCCGGCGGCCGACCACGCGAAGATGGAGCCTTCCACACTGTAAACATTGGAGTGCCCCAGCACGCGGACCTGCTCCGCCATCTGGGAGGAACGATAACCGACCGAGCAGTACAAGATGGCGGTGCGGTTCGTATCAAGCTGCTGCAGCGCGTCGCGACCGCGCGTCGCGGGGTCCAATCGCACAGCACCTGGAAGGTGGCTCACCGCGAATTCATCGGCGGTGCGTACGTCGTAGAGGACCGGTTGCGGGCGATTGGTATCCGCCAGCCAGCGGGTCAGCTCCGGAACCGTGATGCGCGGGACAGTGGGAAAATCAGCATGCACCACCGCCAGGGTGGAAGCCATGCGCCGTTCATAGGGCTTGAGCCAGCTCAGGGCGGCGAGGCAGACCAGTATGATCAAGCCTCCCAGCAACCATAACCAGCGTCGTCGATCCATAAGCATAACGCGGCACCGAAAAGTGCAGTGTTGACCGGTGCAACCTCCAATATTCAGGAGCGGGAAGCAATCACCGTCTCGGAGCCGGTGCGTGCGATTGCGGCGTCTTGCTATTTCCCATCTATGGGTGGAGCATCAACCAATCTTTCTTCCATGAACGAGCCTGCAGATCCGTCTGAGCCATTGCCCTCGGGTGAGAATCCCCAGCAGATTCCGGATTTGCATCCTGTCACCTCCAAGGTCGACTCGCTTTTCGCCTGGGGTGCCAGAGCGGTTTATGTCACGATCATGATTTTGCTGGTGGCTATCGCGGTCCCCAATTTCATCAAAGCGCGCACGATGCCGGGGAAGAATGCCTGCGTGGCAAATCTGAAGCAAATAGATGGGGCCATCAAGCAATGGGCGCTGGAGAATAAGAAGACGAATGCCGACCCAGTCGACATGACGGGAGTGGTGACGTTTCTGAAAGGCGGCATGTTCCCGTCTTGTCCTGCTGGTGGCGTCTATTCTATGGGAACCACAGTAGGCAACAGGCCCACCTGCTCTATGGCTGGAAAACATCCCGAAGGCCATAGCCTGCCCTAGACTGCATGTCGGCGAAACTTTGCATTCGCCTGAGCCACTCTGACCCAGTCAGTTTTTTGAGGTTTGAGTTCCAATGCGCAGGCAAGAGGATTGCGGGTCTGGAGAGGGTCCGAATTTGGTCTTCACGGCAGGGGGAAATCTGCTAGGATACGGGTATGAGTACCGTGGATGAGATACTTTCTCGCACCGGAAAAGAAGTGATGAAGCGGGAGCTGCTTTCGCTCGGGTTCTACTTCATGCTGATCATTTTATCTATGGTGCCCTTTTTCAAATATAACAATCCATGGTGGCTTTGCCTGACGATAGCGGTCGGGCCGGTGATCCATCTTCTAAATCAAAGGCAGGAACGACTGACGGCTACAGTGGTAGCGGCCTTGCCCGATGAGGCGAAAGAGGAATTGAAGCGGCGTAAGCTCCTCTGTGAGAAGCTGGGCAAAAAATATCTGTTAATCACGGTCGGCGTCATGATCCCGCTCTGCTTCGGCATTATCTTTTACGGCCAGCATGTGCTTGAGAAAAAAGAGCGCGAGGGGAAAGAGGGGCTGAAGCTGCGGATGCAGCAGATACAACAGCGGAATGCACCGGGACCGAGGTGACCTTCAACGCTCAAGCCGTTGGTTAGCTTCCCAGATGTTTGGTGCATTGGAAAATCCGGCCGATCTCCTTATCCTACAATCTCGGGACTGCTACGATTTTGCTTCCCCATTGCGAGCGGGGCTTTCCCATGGCAACTTCCTTTTGTGGTTCACGTGAAACTTCAGGCCCTGCGCGAATTGTTGCGCGGTTACGGTTCCTGCCTCGTCGCTTATTCGGGCGGGGTGGATTCCGTGTTTCTCGCCGTGGTGGCGCATCAGGAGCTGGGCGATAAGATGCTGGCGGTGATCGCGGATTCGGCGAGTTTACCGCGTGAGGAACTGGCGGAGGCGGTGGAGCTGGGCGAGCGGTTTCAATTTCCCGTGCGGGTCATCGCCACGGATGAGTTCAACAATCCCGAGTACCTGGCGAATCCGGTGAACCGTTGCTATTTCTGCAAGCATGAGCTGTTCACGGAGCTCGCGCCGCTGGCGGTGAAGGAGAAGTTCGCGGTGATCGCCTATGGAGAGAACGCGAGTGACGTGGGTGACTTCCGTCCGGGCGCACAGGCAGCGAAGGAGTTTCAGGTGCGAGCACCGTTGAAGGAAGCGGGGCTGACGAAGGCGGAGATCCGGCAGTTCTCGGCGGAGCTGGGCCTGCCCACGGCGGACAAGCCGCAGATGGCGTGCCTCAGTTCCCGCATCCCTTACGGCGAGCCGGTGACGCGGGTGAAGCTGGGGATGATTGAACGCGCGGAGAAGGTGTTGCGAGAGCTGGGCTTCTATGATGTGCGGGTGAGGCATCATGAACTAAGTTCAAAGTTCAAAGCTCAAAGTTCAAAGGAAGCGGAAACCGGAAAGCATCTGGCGCGGATCGAGGTGGGTGTGGGTGAACTGCCGCGTTTGCTGGCGGGCGAGGTTTATCAGCAGGTGGCGGCGCAGTTGAAGGAGATCGGGTATGCGCACGTGACGCTGGATCTGGAAGGATATCGCCGGGGCAGTCTGAATGAGAAGGTGGTGACGGCAACAGTGCCAGCCACTGTTTGAAGCGGGCACGACGGGGCGCGCTGTTTCCGCACGGACTATCAAAAATAAGACAGCGTGGTGGCGGGAAAAACCCACATGAGACCGGCGATGACGTTCAAAGCCAATCCGATGATCGCCAGGATGAACAGGCCGGGAGACCCAAACAGACGGCGGCTGGCCAAACTGTAAACCGCCGCCGCCAAGCCCGCCAGCAGCACCACCAACATGGCGCCTCCCAGCAACTGGGAAGTGAGGTTGGGCGTGAGCAGGTAGCGATCGGTCACTTTCACCCAGATCACAAAGAGCAGGATGGAAACCAACCCGGCGATGGGGCTGCTCAGGGCCGCGAGGCGCGGCCATTGAGGAGCGGTGGGCAGAGGCGGAGGGCGAGGTGCAGGAGTTTCGTCCGGGCGCACGGTTACTTCTGGTTGAGATTGAACATCTTCTTTTGAAGTTCACCCTGCTCCTCGGCGGCGATCGTCAGTTCAAGGTATATCCGCTGGTATTTTTCCACTGCCTCATCGTCCGGCAGCACGAGTTTGCCAGAACCCAGTTCCGTGGTCCATTTGCCGAAATGGGTGTCCATGATGTCGAGCAAGCCCAGCGTGGCCGTGCCGATGCGCGCGTCGGTGGCCCGGATCTTCAGCATGAGTGGCCGCTGACGGGAGGAGGTGCTGTTGAAGCCGATCATATTCTGCTCGATCAGTTTTTCCGGCACCTTGCGCGCTTTTAATTCTTCTTCGAAATGACGGGCCGAGTGGTGCACGAAATTCGAGAGGACAAGATTGGCGGCCATGAAGTCATGGACCAACTGGCGGTTCTGCGCGAGTTTCTCCCGCGTGGGATTGGAAGCGGGAGCCAGCACCTCCGCCGCCTGCAAACGTTCTAGCTGGGTCTCATATTTTTTGGCCTCTTCCTGCAGCCGGGCGGTGTAGGCGGCTCCCGCCTCGAACGACAGCTTGTCGTTGCCTTTCAGGTTGGCGCTGGCCTTCTGATATTCTTCCTGCAAACGTTCCAGATGCTTCTGGCTGGAGGCCGAGGGGCCATTTTCCTGAAATTCTTTGCGGGCGTCGGCATTGATCCGGTCCACGGCCTCCTTGGTCTTCGCGGTCTGCTGGATGCGGTCACGCTTATCCATCTGCTTGCGCACCTCTTTCTGTTGCAGATGGGCACCCAACGCCAGTCCCAACAACACCAGACCGGCAATGCCCCGCATGTGATAGTTGGTCCCTTCCCGGTTGTACTTGGCCACGATGACGTAAAGGGCGGCGATGACACTCACTACGGACACGACAGCGCCCGCTACGATCATCAAAGTCCAGCCTGAGCCCGGGGTTCCTTCCGGTTTGGACGCATTAAATACGGCATGGCAAAACCACAAGATCAACACACAGATGGGCCCCGCAACCGCCACGATGGAAAGAAAGGCGACCTTGGGACCGGGACTTCTGGCCTCCGGTGGTAACGGGGGCGGAATCAGGGGGGCATTCATAAGCTCGTTTACTTCAGCAGTGCCTTGGCACAGCCGACAGAGTATGATGGGCATCCACGCCACGAGGCCAGCCGATTTTGCGGGTGGAATGGCCGAAGGCACCCCCGGAAAGGGCCTTTTTGAGGTTTTTAGGCGGCACGGTTGGTTGAAGATATTCCGTGAGTGCCGGGGTTAAGAGTGCTAGATTTTCCTTGGCCGCCAGAAGGCGGCTTGCCAGCGGGGCGCAGGGATGGGATAGGAAGTGTATCCCGGCAGGACAACTTTTGGCGGTAGCCGGTTTTGAACTGGAAGAAGATTTATGGCGCAGTTTGCATATCGCGCGCGCAAGCGCACTGGAGAAATCGTGGAAGGCATGCTGGATGTGGTGGACCGGCCGGCCGCGCTCTTGCAGATCCAGAAGCTGGGTTTGTTCCCCGTGGCGGTCACTGCCACCAAGGGCGGAGCTGCCGTGGCCCTGAAGGCACCCGATGGCGCCGCAGCCTCAAAGGCGGTGGCCCTGCCGCCCAGCCTGCAGAAGTTTTTTAACCGGAAGCCCAAACCCAAGCTGGAGGAGCTCGCCCGCTTCACCCAGCAGCTCGCGAACCTGCTCCATTGCGGCATGCCGCTGGTTTCCGCGCTGAACAGCATGTCCAGCATCAGCACCAAGGGTATTCCCTCCACGGTGTCCAAGCAGCTCCGGCAGGAGGTCATTGAGGGCAAGAGTCTTTCCGCCGCCATGGCGAAACAGCCGGAAGTGTTCACGGACCTGTATGTGAACATGGTAAAGGCCGGTGAGCAATCAGGCGCGTTGGAAGAGGTGTTGCGGCGGTTGTCCGCCCATTACGAACGTTTTGCCGAGGTACGCACGAAGTTCATCTCCGCGCTCATCTATCCCGCCATGGTGATGTGCGTGGGCATCGTGATCATCTTTTTCTTCATGACGTTCATGTTGCCGAAGTTCATGGAGATCTTCGAAGGCATGAACGCGCCGCTGCCCGGAGCGACGCTGTTCCTGATCAAAACGAGCCATATCTTCAGCAAATGGTGGTGGCTCATGCTGCTGGGCGCATTGACCGTTTATCTCCTGTTCCATCGTTACAAGAAATCCGCATCCGGCCGGCGTACTTTGGACCGCTGGAGCATGAAGGCCCCCATCCTCGGTCCCGTGGTGAAGCTGAATCTCTTCGGGCAATTCTGCCGCACGCTCGCCACCTTGCTGCGCAATGGTGTGCCGGTGCTCAACGCCTTGAAGATCACTGAACAGGTGATGCCGAACGTGATGATCAAGGAAGCCATCGCCGTGACGCGTGAAGAGGTGACCGACGGCAAGACCATCGCGCAACCGCTGGCCAAGAGCGGGCTGTTCCCGCAATTGATGCTGGATCTGCTGAAGATCGGCGAAGAAACGGGTGACGTGCCGGGCTCCCTCGAGAACCTGGCGGATACATACGAGAGCGAGCTGGCCATCGGCCTGCGCGTGATGACGAATCTGATCGAGCCGGTGATGATCGTGTGCATCGCGGTGTTCGTGGGCTTTTTGCTCTATTGCGTGCTGGGCGCCATGTTCGCCATCACGTCCAACATCGACATGCAGAAGTAATCCATGCGCATCCGGCCCCAACGTCGCAGCGGTTTCACGCTGGTGGAGATCATCATCGTGGTGATGCTGATCGGGATGATCATGGCGTGGGGCGTGCCGACGTTTGTGCAGACCTTCAAGCGCCAGCCAATGCAGCAGGCGGTGAATGACATCCTGGAAGTCTGTGCCTCCGCACGGGCGGCAGCCATTCTGAGCGGGTCACCGGCTGAACTGGTGGTCACGGGCGATGCCGCGGCGAACACGATCACTTTTTCCGTGCAGCGTGGCAGTATCGGCACGGACCCCGTGACCGGAGATGCCTCGGCCTCCAGCCAGGTGAGCAGTGCGGTGCTGCCGGACAGCATTACCTTGGAGTTGATGAACGTGAACCTGCAGGACGCGTTGCAGCCGGACAGCCCGCCGGCGCGGGTGAAATTTTATCCGGATGGCACCTGCCAGGAGTTCGCCGTGGTCTTGCTGGAACGCGCCAGCAATAAGCGGCGCATGATCCGGCTGGACGTCATCACCGGTCATGCCGATTTGAAGACTGAAGATCAGATCGCCAAAATGAAGAAATGAAGATCGTCCCGAAAAAGCAGCATCGCCACGCCTTCTCGCTCATGGAGGTGATGATCGCCATTGCGATATTTTTCATGGCCATCTTCGCCATTCTGGAACTGACGTCACGGAATCTGAAACTGGCGCGGGCGTTGCAGCAGCCGATGGGCGATCCGGGAGCAGTGGCGGCGATGATTTCCCTGACCAATCAACTGGACGACATGACCATGACCGGTGACATGGGACCGGATCATCCGGAGATCAAATATACGTGGAGCTCAACCATGACGCGTTCCAACCTGTTTCAAGTGGATATCGTGGTGTCCCAGCCCTTGAGCGGCAAAATCGTACAAACACCATTGACCGTCTACATGTTTCGGCCACCAGGCGCCCCGCAGGCCGGAGCCGCGAGCGCGACGGGAAGCCGGACCACACTTCCGAGCAGCGGATTGCAGCAAAGGCAGCCCAACCGGTAAGCAGCCGGACAAACCGATAACCCATGAAAATCGCCGCTCAAAACGATGGACAAAGGGGCTTCACCTTGGTGGAGATCCTGATCGCCATGAGCATTTTCATGGTCATCATCATGGCCATCTATGCGAGCTGGTCGGCCATTCTCCGCAGTTCCCAGGCGGGTGTCCGCGCGGCGGCTGATGTTCAGCGCACCCGCATGACGGTGAAATGCATCGAGGATTCACTCGCTTCCACGGTGTACTTCACTGAGAACGCAGCCCTTTACAGTTTTGAAACGGATACGAGCACGGACTTCGCCTACTTGAGTTTCGTCTCCCGGTTGCCCTCGAGTTTTCCCGGTAGCGGGCTATTCACGGGCCAGCCCATCCGGCGGGTGGCGTTTGAAGTGATCAAAGGCGAGAGCGGCGGTAACGAACTGGTCATGCTGCAATCCTCGACGTTGCAAGTGCTGGATGAGACAGAGTCTCCCTACACCATCACGCTGGCGACGAACATCAGCCAGTTCACCCTGGAATTCTGGGATGATCAGGCGGAAGACTGGGCGTACGAATGGCTGGAGACAAATTCCATCCCGCGCATGGTCCGCGTGGCGCTCGCCTTTGGCGGGCAGGCCAACAGTTACCAGTCCGCACCGACCACGGAAACGAAGACCATCTATTTGGCGGGGACGGCGATCACGAAGGAGATTCAATCACCGGCACCGACTGCTGGACGAGGGGCGGGTGGTAGGCCGGGACAAGGCGGAGGTGGACCTGGAGGAGGTGGGCCAGGAGGAGGCGGCGCAGGCAATCCGACAATCCGAATCGGTCCTGATGGGCGGCCAATCATTACGCCGGGTGGAGGCGATGGGCGTAATTCAGGCAATCCGAATCGGGATAACAACAATAACGGCCGGAATAATAACAATAACAACCGAGGTAACGGTAATTTCCAAAATCCCGGTGGTAACTTCAACCCGGGCGGCGGGCCGAATAATCAAGGCGGACCCAGAATACCCGGCCAGTCTTCGCCCAAAGGAGGGCGTCGATGAAGCTCCAGTTCGATCATAAGCAAGAACGGCAGAGCGGAGGCATCGCGCTGATCATGGTGCTCATGGTCATCACGGTGCTCGGCGTGATCGCTTTCGGATTTGCCAAGGCCATGAGCGTGGAAGTGAAGCTGGCCCGCAATGCCAGTTTTGACACAGAGACTGAGTGGATGGGGCGCTCCGGGGTGGAGACGGCCCGTTTTCTTTTGGGCAATCATCTGACCATTGCCAACGAAGGCGTGTATGACTTCACCAACCAGTTCTGGGCGGGCGGCTGGCGGGCAACGAATGAGAATACCGAAGGACTCGACCTGCAGCATATCCCCATCGGGCAAGGAGAAATCAGCGTGGCGATCATCGATCTGGAACGTTATTTCAACATCAACCTGGCCACGGATGCCGAGTTGCGGACGGCCATGGAGATCATCGGTGTGGATGCCACACAGACGGCGGAGATCGTGGACGCGATTCTCGACTGGCGGGATACGGATGACAACCCCTTGCTGAATGGAGCGGAATCGGATTACTACCTTTCGCTGTCGCCGCCTTACATGCCCAAGAACGGGCCCATCGATGACCTGGAAGAGTTGCTGCAGATCAAAGGCATCACGCCGGAAATGTTTTATGGGCCTAACGCAACCAACGGAGGCGGGGCTTTGCCTTCGGGCGGACGGGTGGGGGCACCCGGCAGCAGACAGCAGCAGGAAGTGGCCCCTCCTGTCGGCCTGAAGGATTTGTTCACGCCCATCTCCGCTGGCTGGGTCAACAAGAACACGTCTTCCGCTTATGTGCAGCAGTTGATCGGCTGGGACCCAAGCTCGGCCGAACAGATCATTTTGGGACGCCTTGGTCCTGACCAAGTCCCGGCCACTGGCATTGCAGATGATGATGATACGCCTTATGAGAGCGGCACCGACATGGGCAGGGCCCAGGTGGATCCGAACGGATTGCGCACTACGGCAGGGAAAAACAGGCAGAACTCCGCCACGTTCCAAGCGACCATAACGGTGAGACTGAACAACAAGGAACGTCAGATGGTGGCCATCATTCGGCGCAGTAGCGCGGTCGATGTGAGGGTGCTCATGCAGTATTGGAAGTAGCGGTTTTACCTTCTCCGGCTGGAATTTTCTACTTTTGGTCTTCCGGTTTCCATGGTATGTTCCGGTCGAATCGCTTTGGGAGGACCGAGTGACCTTCGGTGTTGGGAAATTATGAGCAAGTTGAACGTTTTGCATCTGGAAGACAGCTCCGTCGATGCCCTGCTGGTAAAGCGGGCGATGGAGCGCAATGGCTTCCAGGTGGACTGGCGGCAGGTCACGGATGGAGAGGAGTTCAACGCAGCCATCAAACAAGGCGGGCTCGATCTGATTCTGGTGGATAACGGTCTGCCCGGTTTCAGCGGTCAGGCGGCGTTGCAGCAGGCCCGCAAGGAATGTCCCCAAGTCCCCCTCATCTTCGTCTCGGGTGCGGCCAATGAAGCCCAAGTAAAGGCCTGTCTGGATGCCGGGGCCACTGACTTCGTCCTGAAGGATCATCTCTGGCAGTTGACCGCCGCTCTGCGCCGTTTGCCGCTGGGACAAGTGACATCGCCCGTAGCCGTTCCCGTTGAATCCCCGTTGACCCAGACTAACCGGGCCATGCACCGGCTGGTGGTGGCGGTACAGGAACTTTCACTGGCCCGTTCTGTGGATGCGGTGGCCAATGTGGTGCGCCGGGCCGCGCGTGAATTGACGGGCGCGGATGGAGCCACCTTCGTTCTCCGCGAAGCGGACAAGTGCTGTTACGTGGATGAAGACGCCATCGGGCCGCTTTGGAAGGGGCAACGTTTCCCGCTCAGCGCCTGCATCAGCGGTTGGGCCATGCTGAACCGGTTGCCGGCCGTCATCCCGGATATCTATGCTGATCCGCGGATCCCCGTGGATGCGTACCGGCCGACTTTCGTCAAAAGCCTGGTGATGGTGCCCATCCGCACGAAGTCGCCGATCGGAGCCATTGGTAATTATTGGGCAAAGCCGCATCAAGCCACTCCAGAAGAGGTGGAACTGTTGCAGGCATTGGCCAACACCACCTCCGTGGCGCTGGAGAATATCCAGATCCATACGGAGCTGGAGCAGCGGGTGCGTGAACGGACGTTGCAACTGGCGGCGGCAAACCACGAACTGGAGGCCTTCTCCTATTCCGTCTCCCACGATCTGCGCACGCCGATCCGCAGCGTGGATGTCCTTACGACGTTGATCACGGAGAACAAGGAGAACAAGCTGGTGCCGGAAGGTCTGGCCTATCTCGCCAAGATCCAGGAAGAGACCCGCAACATGTCCGGGCTCATCGATGATTTGCTGCGGCTGGCCCGGCTGGCGCGGATCGAACTTCATTTTGAGAAGGTATCGCTCACTCAGTTGGCCACGCGGCTGGCGGCACGTTTTCAGGCTGGCACGCCCGGTCGCTCGGCCAATTTCAAGATTCAGCCCGGTCTGGAAGTGAACGGTGACGCCGGCCTGCTACAAGTGGTGCTGGAGAACTTGCTTTCCAACGCCTGGAAATATACCTCGCGCAAGAGCCATGCTGAGATCGAGTTCGGCACTCTGCCGGGAACTGATGGGACCACCACGTATTTTGTACGCGATAATGGCGCGGGGTTCAGCATGAGTTTCCTGGACCGCCTGTTCCAGCCCTTCCAAAGACTGCACACGCAGGAAGAATTCACCGGCCATGGTGTGGGCCTGGCCACGGTGCAACGCATCATCCATCGCCACGGTGGCAAGCTTTGGGCGGAAGCCGATGTGGATAAAGGGGCGACGTTCTTCTTCACGCTGCCGACGAGCGGCGCGGCCCAAGGTCAGTAGCTATCTTCTGTTCCTTGCCAGAGAGTCGGACTATCAGATCCAAGTTGGTGCTTGCCCGGTTTCTTCCTATATCGGATATAAAGTCATCATGTCAGTCCGGCTCCGTGCCTTTAGTCTCATCGAATTGCTCGTGGTCATCGCCATCATCGGCATTCTCGCGAGCATGCTGTTGCCGGTGCTGGGACGGGCGATGGAAAAAGCCAAACGGACTTCCTGCCTGAACAATCTCAAGCAGATGGGATTGGGTGGGCACATGGCGGCCACGGACAATAACGACAAGCTGCCCACGGCGGGAGGGAACTCCACGAACATGATCTGGAACGGCACGAACCTGCTGCACTACGGGCGGATGATCAAATCCGACACGTTGAATTCGCGGATGTTCTATTGCCCTTCCGCCGATACGTTCCAGCCGGGGGGCACCAATTGCCGGAACAGCATCAGCGTGACCGGGGTGGTGGCGTACAGCTCGTATTACTTTCGCGGCACCAAACAGGGCGGGCCGAGCAAGACGGAGCGGGCCGCCAGCCGCGTGCTGATCTCCGATTACGAAACCCGCGAACCATTTCAAGTGGGCGAGTGGTATGCGCAGTCCCATAAGACGGGCAAGAACGTCTTGCGCGGCGATGGGAGCGCGGGCTTTGTGGTGAACGAATGGGACAGCCGCTGGGTGGATCATGGTGGGGACAGTACGCCCGGAGCCAAGGACGGTACGTGGAGCAAGCTGGATCGTGGCCGGGAGTGATATGGTCCCAAAAAACCTGTTTTTAGGGAGGGTAGGGCAAACCCCTAGCTGAATTCAGTCCCGGTACCTAGTGGGCCCTTTTTCGAGGAGAGGAAGCTCAACTTTTCAGGCTGGAAAATCTATTTATAACTACCTTTAAATAAGCCTGTTACGTATTTTATACGCCCGCATTTTTGAGGAGGTTCTTGCAATCCATTCGCACGTGAAATAACCGTGTTTTGGGAGGCCTCAGGAGGTCGATGGACGGATTGAAATTGTAATTCTCGGGGCGAAGCCATAATTTGTGAACAGGTATATATGGCCCGAGCCAAACAGCACTATTTATTGCAACTGAGCTTACTCGCGTTCGCTCTGTGGCTGCTGCCCGCGCAGGCACAAGCCGTGGTCTTGGACTGGGATACGGTGAACTGGAGCAGCGGCTCCCTCTCGCAATCCTTCGATATCGATGCCAGCAATCCGGGGAATGACATCACCATCACGATCTCGGGTGATACGGGTTATCTGGCTCAGAACGTGAACGACGTGACCAACCTGACCGGTGGCACAAGCCCGGCGCAAGAGGCCTTGTTCATGAACATGAACTATTCTGACGAAGACCAGGAAATCTACGTCACGGTGACGTTTCATTACGCTTACGGGGTGGAGAATGTCAGTTTCTCGATCTTCGACATCGACGAGGATGACAGCAATGACAGCAACGTCGGCTACACGGACAAGATTTATCTGCTGGGTAAAAACCTCAAAGGCAAGTGGGTGGCTCCGTCCGATATCGATGACTACAGTGCGAACGAGCAGCAGAGCAGCGGCACCAATATTTACGTGCGAGGAAACAATGGCGCCTCGGACACCACCAGCGCGGGCAATGCGGACTACGAGTTCACCGGAACGAACGTCATCAACAGTTTCAGCTTCAGTTACGGTAACGACGCCAATTCACCAAATAACCCGGGTAATCAGTGGATCGCGCTGCATGACATCAAGTACACGCCCAAGATTCCGGAATGGCATCCGGGATTGATCGCCTCGTTTGCGTGTCTGATGCTGGTGGGTGCCCGCCGGTTTTTCTTCTGAGAGTGCGGGCAGGGTCCTGAATATCCGCCTCTTATTGTGCGCTGAAAAATCAGCTCTTTCTCTTCCGCCGAACTCGCGCGAAAACGGCTGCCGCTCCCAAGCCCAATAACGTCATGGTGGCCGGTTCAGGAACCGCCGCCAGCTCGACGCCCGCCGAACCAGGTGCCCAATGAACGCGCGGCACCACTTCGTGCACTGAAGCCACGAGCGGATCATAAGGCGGAGGCGGTAAAGGCGGAAACGAGGGAGGTTGTTGCTGCCGGTTTACTTCGATGTAAACGGATTGCGAAGCGATCAACGGAGAAGGACCGAGAGTCGATCCGCTGAAGGGCGCAGCGGGAGGCAAGATGGGCCAGAGCGAAAACACAGCCTGACCGATCGAGCTCGCCGAAGTGCTCACATAGCCGCTGATCTGCGTGCCTGAAACGGCCGTCATCAGATGCTCGGACGCCTCTTCGGCGTTAAGGCCGAGCAGTCCGCTGCTTAACACAGTGGTCACCGCAAGCAGGTGTATCGCAATCTTTGGTTGGCACTTCATCCGCTGAATAATTTATGTGGTTACGACTTCCGCACCACCTTGATGATCATTTTTCCCCAGCAAGCCACACAGTCAAGCGCGAACGCCAGCCCGCTCCTGACGGCGAGCCAGATAAATGATCGCTGCCCCATCCAGCAAACAAGCTGTCGTATCCGCATAGAAAGGCAGCGGCGGCAGCGAAAGCCGCACCCCATGCACGAGCAGGATCAGGCCTTCGACCAGCATGAGGGCTCCGGCCCAGGGGAGGACATTCGCAAACTTTTGCGGTGACATCGCCAGCCCGAGGAAACCGCACCCGATCAAGCCGAAGGCGCCAGCAGTCATCCGCAGCCAATAATCCAACATGCGATCATAAGCGATGGGTTGGGCCCCGAGTTGTTGCAACGCTGACTCGGCCACCGGCCAGCTAAGAAAAACGCCCACACCCGCCGCGCCCCAAGTAAGGGCGGCGAAGCCCAAGGCCAGCCTTAGCCAACGCAAATGCATGATCGTTCCGCGCTCCTGCTCGCTCAAAACTTCAGCGTCGCCTGCACCGCCACCAGTTGCTCGCCTTGCTGGTGATTGCCCTTTTGATGGCTGTAGCTGTATTGCAGCTTGCCTTGCAGATGACGGGTCAGCCGGCAACCCAGCGCCGCATCCAGCCGCCACATGTCGTTGTCCCAATCTTCCTCGCCGCCCACGCCGTTCTGCACCGGATCAAAGAACTGCTGGTTCCAGCGCAAGGCCGCAAACGCGCGCGCACTCAGCTTGTACTTACCTTCGACGAAATACGCTGCGGTGTCGGCATTTCCCACGTTCGGCACATCGAAACGTGAGAACACGAACTCACCCCAAAACTGCCAGTCGCGCCAGGCATACGCGACATCATACGCCACCGAAGTCTGCGCGTAATCATCCAAGGTTTTGCCTGCGGGCAAAACTGTTTCCGCCACGGGCAGAAGATAAGGCCCGTGACTCGCGGACACGCCCAGCTTCCACGCGGCATTGGGGCGCCAGCCCAGCCGTCCGCTCCACGTCGGGTGTTCCCAGCCCAGATGCCGCGCATCCCATACCGTGGGGCGCGAGGAGATGGAGGCGTTCTTGAAATCCACGGCGTAATCCACCTGACCGACGCGGCCGAAAACAGCCGCGCCACTCGTATAGGCTGGTCCCCATAACACCGGCAGCCACGCCGCCTTTTGATCGAAATTATTTTTGCGCGCCAGAAAACCTGCGGGTGTGGCCGGCACAGTTTGATCCGTGATGGTCAGCACGTTCTCATACGCCACCGGCGCCGTGATGAAGGGATTGTTCCACGAATCATGCCGGTTTACCCAATCCCCGAACACAGTGGCGAACTTGCCGATCTGCACATTCAGGCAAGGCTCTTCGAAGGGCTGGTAGCGCAGCAGGTATTCATCGAAACGGGCGGCGCTATCAGCGGCACCCGGGTCAAAACCACGATCCGCGCGAAACTGCACCAAACTGTAAAAATGTTTGCCGAAATGCGTATCCAGGAACAGGGACAGACGCGGATTGAAGTAATGATTGTCGTCCGGAAAAATAAGTCCCGGTGGACGCTGATCCACGTAATAGCCTTCCAAATCCAGCGTGCCGCTGAAGTCGGTGCGGAACCAGCCGTTCTTCGTTTCGAGGTGCAGCGCCTCGTCTACCTGATCCAGGAACGCTTGCGCATTCGCCATCGTGCTGGTGAGGATAATACTCAGGCCGCAGACCAATGATTGCCAATGTTTCATAGCTCCTCCTTTTGGGCGCGCACACCGATGACCTTATAAGCTTTCACCGCCTGCGAGAAACCTTTCAGCGTGAGATCCTGCACCTTCTCCACATCCAGCGGCTCGCCCACTTTTTCCTTCGTCGCTCCGTCGATCACCACTTCCATCCGGCCCGCGACACTGCAGAGGCGGGAAGCCAGATTCACGCGCGCGCCTAGAACGGTGTAATTCAAACGATCTGCCGAGCCCATGCAACCAGCCACCGCCTCGCCCGTGGCAATGCCGATGCCCACTGTGATCTTGTGTGCGGAAGTCTCGTTGAGTTTTGTCCGCTCCTCGATCATCCGCACGGCGCAACGCGTGGCATTATAGGCATCGTTACCGTAGCTCTTCGGCGCGCCGAAGATGGCCATCACCAGATCACCCACGAACTTGTCCACCACGCCGTTGTGTTCATAGACCACCTTCGTCAGGGCGGTCATGTGCTCGTTCAGCATCTTGATGACTTCTGCGGGATCCATGCCCTGGGTGTGGGCGGTGAAGCCGCGGATGTCGCAGAAGAGCACGCTGATCTCGCGTTTCTCGCCGCCCAGCGCCATCGCACCATGGACCATCTGATGCGCCACGTCTTTATCCGCCACCATGTCCAGCACCGCGCGGTATTTCTCCTTCAACGCCAGTTCCGATGTCATCTCATTGAAAGACTTCGCGAGCTGGCCCACTTCATCTTTGCTGCGCACGGTTACCCGCACATCGAAATTGCCCTTTTGGATCTCAACGGTCGCCGCCACCAGTTCCCGGATGGGAGCAGAAAAACCATTGCTCAAAAGCACGCTGATAAGCAAAGCCCCCGCCAGCAGCACGGAACCAAAACGGATGATCAGCGATTCCAGGTCCTGTTGGTTCTGCGTCGCCTCGGCCATGGAGTAAATGCTCACCTGGTAAGTGGGCGGAAAATTCGATTCCCGGTTCATCCGTTGAAAAAACACCTGATGCGGTTCACTGCCCACCCGCACATCGAAGGTCCCTTCCACCTTGATCTTCTGCGTCTCCATCATCTCCCGCATCTTGGAGTTGATCTCCACCGCGTCTGCCGGTGCGAGGCTGGTGGTGTAGAGCATGTTGTCCGACCAGATGCCGCTTTTGATCCGGCTGTAATCGTTCAGATTGCGTTCGGTGTAGTTGGAAAAAGGGAGGCCGATGACCAGCGCCCCGAGCAGTTCTTCTTCATCATAGATTTTGGTGACGATCACTTCCATCAATTCCGACTGCCGTTCCTGCACCCGGAGACGTTCCACACTGCGGATCCGGTTGCCGTGATCCATCATGGCCAGATAACCAATCTGTTGCGTCGGGCCCTCGCTGGCCAGCACCTTGCTCACCTCGGCCATCTGTGCTTCCAGCCGTTCTTTGCTCAGCTGCAAGCCTCCGCCCAACTCCTCGCCCGGCGGGGGGACATCCTTGCCCTGCGCATCCAGATACCGGATCAAACCCATTTCTGGAATCGACCGCCGTTGCACCCGCACCGTTTGACTGGCGGCATCACGCACAGTCAATTCATCTAAAGTCGTCTTGTATAGTGGCTGGCTGTCCCCTGATTCCCTCGCTGCTTCTTCCAACGCCGCTTGGATCCGCACCGATTGGGTCAGCTCCAGACATTTGGCGGTGATGGTGGCCAGCCGCGCCTCCTGCATGCTGTTGAAGACGGCGATCTGGCCCGTGAACCGTTCGGCAAACAACCGTTGATACGCCACCTGCATCCGGGCCTGCGTGACATACAGCGTGGCACCCGTCGCACCTACCACCACAAACATCATGGCCAGCAGCAACTTGAACCGGAAACTGAAGTTCGGCAGCAACGACTTCATGGGCCTTTAAAATCCACCTTTAGCGTCTCACCCGCTTTGAGTTCCACCGTCTGCGAGCGCACGTCCTTTTCATCCACCCAGGCTTTCAACACATATTTGCCGGGCGGCAGATTCGGCAGCTTGAAGCCACCTTCCGCGGTCGTCGTCACGAAATGAGGCGTATCCAGCACCAGCACATTCGCGCGCATGTGTTCATGGATCTCACAATACAGCTTCACCAAACCGGGCTGATCGAACAGCACCGCGGCCGGTTTCTCATCCTTCCGATAGCGCCCGAGATCGAACCGTTTCGTTTTCGAGTAGGAGAACACATTGTGATAGTCCTCATCCAGGTTCGGGAACTCCACGTAGCTGCCCTTTTGCACGGGCAAGACCGCCTGGGTGAATTGAAATCCCTTCTGCGCCATCTGCACCCGGTTGGTCGTCACGGCATTGGTCGTCGCCGCAAACTGTCCCTCCAGATAGATCACCGCTACCGGGGCCGGTGCTGCGGCGACTTGTCCGGTCTTCAAACCATAACGATCATTGGGCACCGTCGTCGTTTTCGGTTTGGGCAAGGTCACCGTGCCTTCCACGGTGGCCGTCTGTGCCTGCGCTGAAATCGTCAGGCCACCCCAGAGCGCCACCACACCTACCCACTGCGGGAGTGACCGGATGACGCGGCTCAGGCTATGTAAAATCGCATGCTTCATGGCTGATGACCGGGGGAGCGTAATACATCTGCTGCCCGTCGCGCAATGACGGGAAAACGTTCCTTAAGGTCCTTTCTTGCCCATCCCTGTTCACCATTTTCTCTCATTTTTCGGCTACCACCGTTAAACTGGGCAGCCTAGCATCAACCGTGCGGCGAACTGGCCTCAAACGATTTTTGTATTATCTGCCTGAAAGGCTGTTGCTGCTCTCCGGCAGGAAATACCATATTGATGGCGTCAAATTGGTGATATCGCTGCAGGAGCCGCAGGCGGCCGAACTGATTCTTTCGAAGGTGACGGCCGCCTTGGGGCTGATTCAACAGTATGCCCCCAAGTCTTATGCGCGGATCAAAAGGTTCACCCCCAACATCCTGGTTTTCGGCGGACACTCCTACACTGCGGTCTATGTTTCCGACCTGAGACTGTGCAGCATGGACAGAAGTTTTGCCCGATCGGAGCAGACAACACCCGCTGGTCTGGCCTCAATCCTCATCCATGAAGCAACGCATGGTTATCTGGATTCTCTGGGGATCAACTATGACGAACAGCTTCGCAAGCGTATCGAACGGATTTGTGTTCTCGCAGAGATCAGCTTTGCCCGTCGCCTGCCTGAACCCGAGAACTTGATTGAGAAAGCGGTGAACCAATTGGTGATCGGCACGGAGTTCTGGACCAATGAAGCGTTTGCTCAAAGGGACCTGGAAACGCTGGCGGCTCTGGATGCTCCACCGTGGTTGGTCGCCTTTCTCAAAAAGAAAGTGGCCGCACGGGCTGAAAAACGAGACCGCTAGGAATCACCGATTTGCGGAGAAACTTTACGCGCTACGAGCCCGCTTCGATTTACAACAACCTCGGTTCCCGTTCCGTCTCTGCGGCCGTCGTTTCCGGGGCAGGCACAGTCTCGATGACAGGTTCGGTCTCAGTCGCCGTTGCCGCCTCTACAGGAAGTTCCGCCACCGGCGCAGCCTCAACTTGAGGCGTCGTCAAAATCACCAGCGCCGGACGCACCAGCTTCCCTTGGAAGGTATATCCCGGCGCGGTCGTTTCACCGACGGTGGCCGCGCCTTCCGGCAACTTGCCATCGGCCGGATGATGCTTCTGCGCATCAAACGCCTCACCCGGTTCCGCACCATAAGCCACGAGACCCACGCGACGGCCCGCATCCCGTAAGGCGAACTGGAACTGGCTGAGCTGTTCGATGAGGCTGCGTTGACCCGAGCGCATGGCCGCGTGTTGCAGGGCGAACGTGTGATCCAGCATCCGCACCACCACTTGCAGCCAGTCACCCTCCGAGCGGCGCAATTTTTCCACTTCCAGACGCAGATGACTCTTCTCCGTGTCATTCACCGTCTTCATGAATTGGGCGAAGTTTGTCGCCTCCGTGGTCATCCGTTCGCCGATCTCTTTCGCGGCCGTGACGGCTTTCTGGCTCTCCAACTGGGCCGTCTGCAAGTAGTTCAAGGCCGAGGTGATCTCTTGACCCACCTTCTCCACATTATGGATCTGTTGCACCGTGTCGGTGAGCGAGTTCGATTCGGCGAAGCGCACGACCGCCTCATACTCGCGCAAGAAAGGCTGGATGAAGCACCAGGCGCCGATGACGCCGCAGGCCACCACGCCCGCCAGTTCAAACGGCTCCAACGGATTGTGACCCCGTTGAAAGATCAGCCCGGCCAGGCCCAACAGGACCAGGTCCGCCAGCAGGAACGGCCACTTGGCCGCTTTCGGTGCACTTGCTTCGCTCATGAACGGGCGAGAGTAGGGAGCGCCGTTAAAAAGAAAAGAATTCTGTTATGGCCATGGGGCGCGGGTTGTCCTCAACCCGCAGCAACGTACGATCACAGCGGGAGTCCGAACTCTTTCTTAATGGCGGAGTGCTTGCAGCCTTTGCCTTTGCTCAAATTGGCCAGACCCGCCTCAATCTTCTGTCTCACATAAAGCTGATACATCAGGTCTTCCCAAGAAGCATCGTGGGGCAAGTTACGGATAATCCGTAGGGCTTGCTGTTGGATGCTTTTGCTTGGGCGATTGGCTAAAGGCACGCCGTCGATATATGCCATACGGCCCGATATTCGCAAGCATCTGCCTTTTGAACCTTGAACTTTGAGCTTTTCTACCCTTTCCCTGAATCCATTCTGCGGCTTGACCGTCGAAGCTCTTGCCGTTACCTACGGATGACCAATCCAGCATGAAACTGAAAAACTTTCTCACCACCCCGGTTCTCGCCTTGTCTGTCATGGCGCTCTTGACCGGTTGCAGCACCTCCGACTTCGCCGGTTCTGCGGCGTCCGCCGGCAAACCGCCCGAGGGCTTCACCGCCCTCTTCAACGGCAAAGACCTCACCGGCTGGCGGGGCGGCACGACCTTTGACCATCGCAAACTCTTGGAGATGTCCGAGGCCGACCGCGCCGAGCAGATCCGCAAATGGACCGATGCCAGCGTGAAAGGCTCCATGATGGAGCTGGGCACCAACTCCGGCAAAGCCCACTGGTATGTGGAGAATGACGAACTGGTGAACGACGGCTTCGGCATGTACGCCACCACCGAGAAGGATTACGGCGATTTCGAATTGCTCCTCGAATACAAGACCGTGCCCAAGGCCGATTCCGGCATCTACCTGCGCGGCGTGCCCCAGGTGCAGATCTGGGATTACACCGAGGAAGCCAAGTTCAAACTCGGCGCCGATAAAGGCTCCGGCGGTCTGTGGAACAACTCCACCAATTCTCCCGGCAAAGATCCGCTCGTGAAGGCTGACAAGCCCTTCGGCGAATGGAACAAGTTCCGCATCCTCATGGTCGGTTCCCGGGTGACGATTTATCTGAACGACAAACTCGTCGTGGATCACGCCATCCTCGAGAACTACTACGACAAGAACAGCAAGGATGCCGCCATCAAGGCCAGTCCGCGTCCCGTGCCCGCCAAGGGCCCCATCCAGCTCCAAACGCACGGCGGTGAGATCCGCTGGCGCAATGTCTTCATCCGCGAGATCGGCACCACGGAGGCGAACAAGATCCTTTCTACGAAGAACAAGACCGGCTTCAAGCCCATCTTCAGCGGCCAGGATTTCACCGGCTGGCTCGGCCCCGTGGAGAACTACGAGATCAAGGACAGCGCCCTGTATTGCAAGCCCGGCAAAGGCGGCACGATCTACTTCAACGAAGACACGAAAGACTTCGTGGCCCGCGTAGAATTCCAATTGCCTCCCGGGGGCAACAACGGTCTGGCCCTCCGCTATCCCGGCACGGGCGACACCGCCTACGTGGGCATGTGCGAGCTGCAAGTGCTCGATACCGAGCATGAGAAATATGCGAAGCTCGATCCCCGCCAGGCCCATGGTTCGGCTTACGGCATCGCCGCCGCCCATCGCGGTTACCTGCGGCCGCAAGGTGAATGGAACTTCCAGGAAGTCACTGTGAAAGGCTCCACCATCAAGGTGGAACTAAACGGCGCCGTCATCCTGGACAGCGACCTGAGCAAGATCACCGAATATCTGGCCAACAAAGCGCATCCCGGCAAGGATCGCACGAACGGCTTCTTCGGTTTCGCCGGTCACAATGACGCCGCCGGCTTCCGCAACGTGTTCTTGAAACACCTGCCGTAAGTCATCGGTAGGGCGAGACTCTGTCGAGCCCATGCATCATCTACTAAACACCCGCCCATCGCGAGATCGGCGGGTGTTTGCTTTTTCAGAATCTCAATTAAACAAACACCTTCTTCAGATACTCGATGCTCTTCGTCGCGATCACCTCCGCGCCTTCCTCGAACTTGAACACCTCCACCGATACCCACCCGTCATAACCCACTTCCTTCAACGCCGCCGCGATCGGTTTGAAGTCCACCTCACCGAAACCGGGACCTTTGAGGTTCGCATCATTCGCGTGGAAGTAAGCGAAGTTCGGATGCGATTCCTTGATGATCTGCGGAATCGGTTTGCTCTCCGAGCACATCGCCTTCACATCGATGATGATCTTGAAGGCCGGACTGTTCAGCTCCTTCGTGAACTTGATCCCATCCTCCGCCGTATTGATGAAGTTCGTTTCCGCCGGTGCGAGCGGCTCGAAGCAGATCACGATGTCACGCTCCTCCGCCCGCTTCACTGCCGGGCGAAATACTTCCAGCGCCCAATCCCACGCCTGCTGATACGTCACTCCCTCCATCAAGTTCCGCTGCTTCGGCGAGCCCACGATGATGCGTTTGCCGCCGATGTCCCCGCAGAAGTTCACCAGCTCCACGAAGTATTGCTGCGTCTTCGCGCGGATGGCCGCGTCCGGATGCGTCACATACATCCCCTCCGCCTGCACCAGCACCCAGTGGATGCCCGTGATGGCGATGCCCGTGCGCGCCGCCGCCGCCTTGATCTCCTCGCGTTGCGCCGGAGTGATCTCCGTCACATACTTCGCGATCGTGAACGGCGCGATCTCGATCCCGTCGTAACCCGCCATTTTCGCGAACGCCATCGCGTCCTCCAATTTCCAATTCTGGAAGATCTCGTTGCAAATGCCGAATCTCATGATGCCGCGAGCTTAACCAGCCTTCCCTTCAACTCTCAACTTTCATCTCTCAACAATTCGGCCCAGTAAGAATCCGCTTAGTCTCCCCACCGGTAGCCGCCGTCGTGAGACGGCGCTAATTAAACCTCGAGGCTTTCGCCAACCAACAGCAGGCACATGGAAACACCATCGACTAGTAAATCGTCCTTCGTAAATCGTAAATCCCCTTGAAGCGCGCCTTCCCGCCTGATCCGTTTTATGTTTCCTGCGCGATTGCCTCCTGTCCTGCGGTACTGTAGCAACCAGTCCACCCTCACCGGACCAAACCCTCGCCAGCCACTCCACAAAGAAACGCAGAAACCAAATCATGGTGGGGCATTGCTGCCGCAATGCCCTGACCCTTTTCGCCAAAGCACCACGATAACCAAGCCCCACCATCGCCGAAGCACGCGACCTCTCCTCCCTCTCCCTTCAATAGGGAGAGATACAGTGTTGTAAGTCAAGCGGAGGAATGGAGGGCTGGGTTAAAGTCTTGGCCTGATCTGAGCACGCCCACGGCCCAGCGGAGGAGTTTGTGCATGACGGCCCCGATGATCTGCATCTTGTTCAGACCTGCGGCCTTGAG
>CALRJY020000052.1:0-29197 GCA_943367715.1 Chitinophaga pinensis
CAACTGGTTTGCGCTGCTTGCTGTGGGCGAGGCGCCCACGCTCCACAAAAAAAGCTCTACGCCTCCGCTCTTAGTATCTCCAACGGCGGGTGATTGGCCACACCACGATTCGTCAGCCAACCGATGCCTATCGTTAGCGCAGGCAGCACCAGCAGCGTCAGCAGCACGGAGAGCCAGTCCACTACCCAGGACATCTTGAAAACCCACCAAGCGAGCGCGGCGTTGGCGGCGAGGGCGAGCAGGCAGGCCGTTAGTGCAGCCAAGGCACCGAGGCAAAGGTATTCCACAAACTGAATCTGCTGCACCTGCTGGCGGGAAGCTCCCAAGGTGCGCAACAACACACTCTCTTGCACCCGTTGAAACCGGGCGGCCAATAGCGTACCGGCCAGAACGATCAAGCCCGTGGCGACGGTGAACAGGGCCATGAAACGGATCACGGATGAAACCTTGGTGAAGATGTCATCCAACGTATGCAACACGAGGGTCATGTCGATCACGGACACGTTGGCGTATTTCTGCAGTACCGCCCGTTGCATCTTGGCAGATATCTCCGGCGTGGCCACATGCGTTGCAGTAATGAAAAAACCCGGGGCCTCTTCCAGCACACCGAGCGGGAATACGACGAAGAAATTGGGCTCCATGCGCCGCCAGTCCACCTTGCGCAAGGCCACGACCTTGGTATTCATCGGCAGGCCTTGCACATCGAAGATCAGTTCATCTCCCAGGCCGATCTGCATGTCTTTCGCGATACCTTCTTCCACGGAGATGGGAATGGATTTCGTGACATCGAATTTCGGGGGCGGCCATTGTCCGCCCACCAATTCTTCACTCTGGCCCACGGTGTCACGGTAGGTGCAGCGGTATTCGCGACGCATCGTCCACGTGGGAATGGGTGATTTCTCATCCTTCAGGATGGTCTCCACAGGCGTACCCTTGATGTTCATCAAGCGCATAGTGACCACTGGCACCTGTTGCATGACCTTGAGACCCTGTTTCTCCAGCACCTCTTGCACCCCGGCACGCTGGTCGGCCTGGATGTCGAAGAGAATGGCATTCGGCCGTTCATCCAAGGATTGCGGCAGCAGTCCGTGCAGCAGGGAGTGTTCGGTGAGGCGCAGAGTCAGCAACAGAAACGCGCCCAGTCCGAGCGATAAAAGGAGCACCAGCGTGCGATTGTTCGGCCGGTGCAGGCTGGCGATGCCTTGACGCCAGACGAAAGGCAGGCGCACTTGCCCTGCCTTGCGGGCCAGCCGGCGCAAGCCCTGCGCGACTGCCGCCAGCAGACCGATGGCCACCACCAGACCGCCCGCCATGCCCAAGCCGACCTTCCAGCTTTGGCTCTGCATCACGCTGAAAGCGATCACACACACACCGAGCAACAAACCTACGATCCATTGACTCGCTTCCAGACGGGAAGGCGTGTCCTCCCAATTCCGGCGCAAGGCCGCCAACGGCGGGATGCTCCGCACCGGCAGCAAAGGCAGCAGCGCGAACAATCCGCAGAAGGCCAGGCCGAAAAAAGCAGCCCGCAACAAGGCACCCCACGAAAACTGGAAAGTGACATTGAAAGGCAGGAACTCACGCATGACCTCAGGCAGCGCGCGCTGCACCGCCACTCCCACCAGCGCTCCGCCGAAAGCACAGACCAATCCGACCACCAACGCCTGCACCAGATAGATGGTCATGGTCCGGTTCGCCTCCACGCCGATGCAGCGTAGCGTAGCCACCGTGGTCAGTTTGTGCCGGATGTGCAGTTGCAGGGCGGTGCCCACGGCGATGCCACCCAGCAGGAGCGCGATGAAGCCCGAGAGGTTCAGAAAATTGTAGAGGTTGGTCATGGACTGACCGAGTTCTTCCCGCCGTTTCTTCACGGTATCGGCATTCAATCGCATGGCCACCAGCTCTCCTTCCACCTGTTCCATGAGTTCATCCACATTGAATGTGTCGGGAAAACGGAAGCTCGCGCGAAAACGGACCAGGCTCTCGGGACGAAGCAGCCCGGTCTGCCCCAGATCTTGACCGGAGATGTAAACCCGCGGGGCGAACGCGCCGAAGGCCATGGTTTCTCCGGGTATTTGCTGCAACTTGCCCGCGATCACACCCGTCCACCGTCCGAGTTTAACTGGGTCACCCACCTGTGCGTTGTATTGGACGAGCAGGCTCTCCTCCACCAGCACCCCACCCTTGCGGAAAGTTTCCTTCGCCGTCGCGGGTTCGGTGACGAATTCGCCGTAGAATGGGAAATTATCCTCCACCGCGCGCAACTGGATGAGCCGTCCGTCATTGCTCTTCGGGAACGAGATCATCGCCGAAAGATTCGCGCCCATGCTCATCTCGCCATTGAACGACTGGAAGAACTTCAATTGCCCTGGCGTGAAAGGACGCCGGCTGGTGATGACCAGGTCCGCACCGAGGAGGGAACGCGACTGCTGATTGACGGCCTGGCGCAAGTTTTCACCAAAGGCCGTGATGCCCGCGATGGCCGCCACACCAACCAGCATGGCTAGGGCGAAGAACATCAGCCGCCCCCGGCTGGTACGACTGTCACGCCAGGCCATCCGCCAGACAAACGGGTCCAACCACGGCGAACGCGAGGAGCGCGGAAGAGATGAGGGTGTTTCTGAGGGAAGCATCCGTAATACTTAATGAGACCGGTCACCAACGGGGTGCGTTGGCGGTCGGGATGATCGTTTTCTTTTCATTAATCCGGTCCTCACATTTCCCTTTCGCCGTGTTTGACCGTATTATCCCATAATGCGCTCAAAGAGCAAACCTCTATGGCGAAAGTCATGTAGGAATCGGGCTGGACTTCATGCCAGACCGGCGAAAGTATCTTTCCCAATGCTAGCACGACGGCCAACCATGAACTTGTCCTGGCAAGTGTTCCTGCTGCTGACGGCCTTCATCGCTTCAGCCGCCGAACCGCTGGAGGAGCCGCATCTCCTGACTCTGAGCAATGGCGACGTGCTACGGGGAAAAATGGTTTCCTACGGCCAGCCGGAAGGGCTGGGCTGGACCCGCACGGATGGCGTCGGAACGATGACCTTCGATGCGACCAAGGTGCAGGCCATCGACCTGGGACCCGTGAAATCCGTGCCGATCGCCGGGGCCATGCCCGCGAGGCTGCGGTTGCGCAATGGTGATGTGGTGGATGGAAGTGTGACCGCCTTGGAAGCAGAAGTGCTGAAGTTTGATTCGGTCAGCGCCGGGCCTTTGACGGTGCCGCGCAAGCTCATCCGGTCCATCTCCCCTCAATCCGTGAATCTCGCCACGGTTTTCGACGGCATCACCGGCACCAACGATTGGACCTTTGCGGAAGTGACGAGCGCCGGCGAAGATGCCGGATATTGGAGCTATCAACCTGGCGCTTTCGTCGCCACGAAATCAGCTTCGATCGCCCGGGATCTTAAATTGCCTGACCAGATGACGATCGAGTTCGACGCCTCGTGGCGCGGCACCTTGAATCTCGCCATCGCCGTATTCACTGATTCGCTCAAGCCCATCAGTCTGCGTGCGACGGAAGCGGAGCCGCCGTTTGCGGCGTTCTACAGCCTGCAGATCAACAGTCACTCGGTGAACATGCTGTACGTGAGCCAGAAGGAACCGGTGAAGACTCTCGGACAGGTCATCGCTCCGATGCTCAGCCAGAAGAACGAGGCCCATGTGACGATTCATTCGAGCAAAGAACGGAAATCGCTGACGCTGCTGATCGATGGCGTGATGGTGAAGCAATGGACCGAGGGCATGTCCCCGGCGCAAGGCACCGGGGTGCGTTTCGTGCATCAGGGGCAAGGCTCGGTGCGCCTGAGCAACTTGCGCGTGAGGCAATGGGATGGGCGGCTGGATGAAACGAGCCCGACCACACATGCAGGCCCCGATGAGGCCATCATCACGGTGAACGGAGAAAAGCTGGTCGGCAAATTGTTGAGCTACGATGCGGCGGGCCTGCAACTGCAAACGGGGCAGACGCCATTCAAGGTGGGCCTGGAGCGGGTGCAACGAATCGAGTTCAGCGCAGCCGAAACAGCCTCCAAGGCTCCACCGGTTGGCCGGATGGCGCGCGCCCGCCTGGCCAATGGCGGCCTCCTCACATTTTCGCTCCTGTCGTGGGGAAATGGGAAAGCCAAGGTCGTGTTGCCGGGCATCGGCGAGGCGGAGATCAATACTGAGATGCTGCAACAGTTGGAATTTCTGGACATCACACCGGCTACTAAAATCAATCCCCTGCCCAACTAACGCCAGCTCACGGCCATAACAGGCTGCTGAATTTCTTCTGCAACGCGGGCTTTAGTTTCGGGTATTCCTTCGCGCGGAAGTTCGCCCAGTCGAGGGTGGAGCCGAGGCGTTTGCCATCGGGAGCACAGACCCAGAGGCGCACGGGGATGCGGCCTTCGCAGAGGCGCGGGTGATCCTTGAGCGTGAAGCACTCGGTGATCTTCACCGGTAGTTCAGGCAAAATGGGCCACTCGGATTTTCTATCTTCATTCTCCACGTATTGCAGCTTAGCGGGTTTGCCTTCGCCCCACGGAATGGTGTTGGGCGCGAGTTCGTTGAGCCAATCCCACTGGCCTTTCGGCCAATGCTTCAGGAAGGCGTCCTTAAGGTTCGTGGCTTGCGCTTCTTTCGCGAGGGTCTGGCCGTGAAAGGCTGCAGTCAGACAGCCGACTATGGCGGCTTCATCGAAGGGTTTCAGTTCCAGTTCGGGCTGGATGCTGCAAATGAGGTTCACGCGATTGATCAATTGCTTGATCTCGTGATTGAAGAGCGGCAGCTCGAACCATTGTTTGCGCGCGGCTTCAGCCAGGCAACGGGCGGAACCGACCGGGTCCACCTCACGCTGATGCTCGTGCGAGATGACGAGGTCCTGAAAGCGGACGAGCTTCACGGCGGCAACGCGCTTGTGACCGCGATCGTAGAGATGCTCCACTTGTGTGTGCAGTTGCTCCGGGAAGGTCTCGCTGAGCCACTCGGGTTTGATGTGCGTGGCCATGCCGAGCAGGGTCATGTGACCCGTGCGACCGCTGACTTCACGAATGGTCGCGACGACGAAGAGGGAGGATTGCTGCACCACGCTCTCGCGCATCAGGGTGCCGGTGCGGCCTTCGGTGAGGTCGCATTCGAGCGTGCCTTTGTCGCGCCGGATGCAGAGCTGGTCGATGAAGCCGGTCATCAGGCAGCGTTGCAACGAGGTGTCGTCGGTCTTCGGTGGGGCTTCATCCGGCGAGATCTCATGGAACTTTTGGCGGCGGCAAATCTCCACGATCTGGAAATAGGTCTGCTCGATCTCGCGCGCGGAACGGGCGCTGATGCCGTAACGGCGGCAGGTGCTTTCGTTGAAGCCGTTCTTGCGCGCGAACTGATAGGCGCGCATGAGCGTGAAGAAATCGGAGTCCTGGCTGCCTTCAAAGAGTTCTCGGGCTTCGGCGATGTGTTTTTCATCACGGCCAATGCGGGTGAGTAGATCGCGTCCGCTGACCAAGGCGGCGCACAGGGCGGCGGCAGAGACACAATTCCGTTTCTGCGCTTCCACGAGCATGCGCGAATAGCGCGGGTGCATGGGCAAGCGCATCATCTGGCGGCCAATAGGCGTCAGATCGCTGTCGATGCGTTCGATCTCGGCATCGTCGGTCTTCGCCGTGCTTGGGCGCAAGGCACCCAAGGTGTGCAGAAGGCTTTCCGCACGTTCGACGGCAACGGGATCGGGCTTGTCCAGCCAATCGAAACCGGCGGCGTGCTTGATGCCGAGGGAGTGCAAGAGCAGGACCACTTCCGCCATGTCGGCGCGTTGAATCTCCGGCGTGTTGCGCTCGGGACGATTCAGGTGGCCACTCTCAGTCCATAGGCGATAGCAGATGCCGGGGGCCGTGCGGCCAGCGCGGCCTTTGCGTTGATCGGCGGAGACACGGCTGATTTCCTCGATATGTAATGTGCTAATGCCGCGTTCGGCATCGTAACGCGCTACGCGAGCAAGACCGCTATCTACCACGCTGCACACGCCATCAATAGTGATGGAAGTTTCAGCGACGTTGGTGGCGACGACGACTTTGCGGCGGTCGCTGGGTTTGAAAGCGAGGTCTTGCTGATCAGGCGTGAGTTCGCCGTGCAAGGGAATGCAGAGCAATCGTTCCGAGGTGCGGATGCTATGTAGTGCGCCGATAGTGGCGTTGATCTCGCCCATGCCGGGCATGAAGACGAGGATGTCGCCGGGTTCGTGCGCGTTGATGATTTTCTCCACGGCATCGGCGGCCTGCTCGGTGATGTTCCGCTCGTCCTTGTATTCGATATACTGAACGTGCACGGGAAAGCTGCGGCCTTCGGAGACGCAAATGGGGCAGTCATCCAGATACTTCTTCACCGGCTCGGCATCCAGCGTGGCGGACATGACAAGCAGATGAAGATCGGGACGCTTGTGCGCTTGCAGACGCTTCACCAAGGCGAGCGCGACATCGCTCAACAAGTTGCGCTCATGGAATTCGTCGAAGAGGATCGCGCCGACATCGGCCAGCGTCGGGTCATCTTGCAGCCAGCGCAGGAGAATGCCTTCCGTGACGAAACAGATGCGGGTGCCGAGGGAGGTCTGGTCATCGAAACGAACCTGGTAACCGACTTCCTGACCGAGCTTCACATCGCGTTCCCATGCGACGCGAGCGGCGACGGTGCGGGCAGCCACGCGACGGGGTTGGAGGACGATGATCTTCTTGTCACCGGCGAGGCCGGAATCGAGGACCATCTGGGGGACTTGGGTCGATTTGCCGGAGCCGGTCGGCGCGACGAGCACCAAGCGGTGCGCGGCACGCAACGATTCGACGATCTGTGACTGGACCTGCCAAATGGGCAGCGATTTCGGTTCCACGGGGGCGTATTCTAGGGATGGAAGGAGTGATGGCTAGGGAGAACCACGAAATACTCGGAAAGGGAAAATGACTGCAGACAATCGTAACACACGGCAGGCAACCAATTACTGCTGCTGATTGTCCACAGCTTCTACAGACGGAGCATAGTAGGCTTGGACTGCAAAGTAGGCGACCAAGGGACTGACGATAATCGGGGCGAGAATAGCCTCTTTGCCATGTTCACCGGTCAAGAATTCAAACAGCAACGCAGTCGGCAAGGGTGCATGAAAAACCCACAGATAAGCCCATTTTCTCCATTGGCCGATGCCATAGAGCAACATCAGGGAACTCAAAATGGCGAGAGGCAAAGCCAGCAGCGGGTGCAGAAAATCAACTCGCTCACCCATCAGGAATCCGTAACAAGATAGGGTGGAAAGCAGCATCAGCCAAAAACCTCCAATGCCGCAGATCACAAAGCGGAGCATGAGGAGGAGCTTGGATTTGATGCTCGTTTTCACTGGATGAAAAACCTTACCCGAAAACGGATCGCGGAGTGAAGAGGCGAGTTTGTAACTAAACGAAAAGCAAAATCCCCGGTGAATCGCTTCACCGGGGATTCATGAAAATGTCTGTTTACGTTGTTACCAAGCCCTTCAACTCGCCCGTGCTGTCACCGAGCTGATGCGTCTGGATCTCCATGCGGTTGAGCATCGAGAGCCAGAGGTTGTTGATCGGGGTCTCGTTCGGATAGATGATGTGACGACCCGGGGTGATCGTGCCGCAGCCACGGCCTGCCAGCAGGAGCGGCAGGTCATCGTGATTGTGACGGTCACCATCCGAGTTGCCGGAGCCGTAGCAAAGCATCGTGTGATCCAGCAAGGTACCGTCGCCTTCCTTGATGGACTTCATCCGATCCATGACATAGGCGAACTGCCGGATGTGGAACTGGTTGATCTGCGCGAGCTTCGACAGGTTGTCTTCCTTGTTCTGATGATGCGAGAGATTGTGATGCCCGTCGTTCACGCCGATGAACGGGTAGTTCTTGTTGCTGCCTTCGTTCGCCAGCACGAACGTGCAGACGCGCGTCGAATCCGTCTGGAACGCCGCCACCATCAGGTCCGCCATGATCTTGATATGTTCCTCGTAACTCGCCGGGACACCGGCGGGCATGCCGAAATTCTCCGGGGCCTTCGCCTCCGGCATGTTCGCGGCGCGCTCGATGCGCAATTCCAGATCGCGCACAGCGGCGAAATACTCGTCCAGCTTGCGTTGATCGGACTTGCCCAACTTGCCGTTCAATTCGCTGAAATCTTCCTTCACCAGATCCAGCACGCTCTTGCGCTGGGCATCGCGCTTCTCACGTTCGGCCTTGCTGCCCGCACCGAACATGCGCTCGAACACCAGCTTCGGATTCACTTCCTTCGGCAACGGCTGGGTGGCCGAGCGCCAGGACATCGTGGAAGAATAAACGCAGCTATAACCGGAATCGCAATTGCCCGCCATGGAACCCGCTTCCGTGCCGATCTCCAAGGAACCAAAACGTGTCTTCGCCGCCAAGCGACCCGCAGCCACCTGATCCACGGAGACACCAGCGCGGATGTCCGTGCCGTCCGTCTTGCGCGGCTGGCAACCCGTCAGGTAAGCGGACAACGCCCGGGCATGATCGCCACCGCCGTCGCCATTTGGTCGGGCCTTGTCGGCGGTGAGGCCGGTCAGCACCGAGAAATCTCTCTTATGGTCGTTCAGCAGGGCCAGCGTCGGCGGCAATTCACCCAACGTGCCATCCTTCTGCGGCTTCCACTGCTTCATGTTCACGCCGTTCGGCACGTACAGGAACGCCATGCGGTTCGGGGCGGCGCTTCCAGCCTTCGTGTCAGCGGCCCAACTCGTCATCGGCCCCATGGCTTCGAGCCACGGCAGAGCGAGGGAGGCACCCAGACCGCGCAACAGTGTGCGTCGGGAAATAAGCAGGCGGTTACTCATATGCTTTATGTTAGAATGGCTGACTGGCCCTATTATTCACCTAATTCGTGCTTCTCTTTCAACTCTTTCCCGCGCCTCAGCCGGAAAGGATCGCTCTTCACGATGGCCGTCACCATCGTGGAGAACTTATACTCATTCTGCGCCATTTGCGCGACGACCTGTTTGATCGTCCGCTCGTCGTAATACTCCAATCCCCGGCCCAGCCCATAAATCATGAGCTTTTCCGTCAGGTTCCGCGCCAGCAAGTCCTTCTTGCCCTTGAGGATAGCCTTCAACTCCCCGGCTCCTTGGAAGCTCTGGCCATCCGGCAACGTGCCGGAGGGGTCGATGGCATCCGCACCATCTTTCGTGCGAAAACGGCCAACGGCATCAAAATTCTCGAAGGCAAAACCCATCGCGTCCATCTGCTGATGGCAATTCGCGCAGGCCGGGTTCGCCCGGTGCTGTTCCATGCGCTGACGGAGTGTGCCTTTCAGGTCATGTTGCGCGTCCAGTTCGCCCACTCCCGGGGGCGGCGGTGGCGGAGGTGTACCGAGGATTTGTTCCAGCACCCACTTGCCCCGTTTCACCGGCGAAGTGCGGTTGGGATTGGACGTCGCCGTCAGGATGCTCGCCTGGGTCAAAAGACCGCCCCGGCTCTTATCCGGCAAGGTCACACGGACAAATTCATCGCCCCGTTCCCCCCTACGACGACCACCGAAACCGCGTCCAAATCCTTCACCGCCATTATTGCTATTCGTGAATACCTTGTCCTCGATGCCGTAATGGCGCGCCAACGTGCGGTTCAGGTAAGTGAAATCCGCATCCACCAGATCCAGCACACTCCGGTCCTCGCGCACGATCTCGGCCAGGAACAGTTCCGTCTCCCGCACCATCGCCTTCTTCAGGCGGTCATCGACTCCCGGGAACAGCGTGGCATCCGGGGTAAACGCGCTCAGACGCTGGAGCTGCAACCATTGCAGGCCGAAGTTCTTCACCAGCGTTTCGCCGCGCGGATCTTTCAACATACGCCGCACTTGGGTATCCAGATTTGCCGTGAGCTGGTTCTTCGCCGCGAGGGCCAGCAATTCCTCATCCGGCATCGTGCACCAGAGGAAGTAGCTCAAGCGCGAGGCCAGTTGATATTCATCCAGCGCATGCGCATCCTTCGTCTTCGGCCGGTCATCCAGCTCCGTACGGAAAAGGAACTTCGGCGAACACAGCACCGTCTTCACCATCTGCTGCAGACCCGCCTCGAAACTGTTGGTGTTCGCCGCCTGCCCCGCCTGGAACACGCGCACATAACGGGCGACCTCCTCCTTCGTCGCTGGACGCCGGAATGCGCGGGTCACGAACCATTCCGTCAGTGGCTGGATGCGTTGCTCCGGCGGCTTGCCCGCCGCCACCGTGTCCATCCGTTTCATGAATTCCGACCGCGTATCCTCCGGCCCCACGATGAAGAAATTATTCACGTAGAGCATGCGGTTCGTCACCTCACCGCGCTGCTGGTTCAGATAACGCAACGTGAACTTGTGCTCACCCGCAGTTAATCCGGGCACGGGCACTTCAAAGGTCCGCGAATTACGTCCCCGCCGTTGGCCCTCATTGTTATTCGTCTCCACCGACCAGGTGAATTTGCCGACCTCCTTGTCATTTACCAGCAAGGCAAATTGCGGCGGCTCGACATCCGGTGCATTGGTGCCCCGAACGCGGGCGCGGAAGACATAATCGCCCGGCTTTTCAAAACGCTCCACGTAGAAAAGCTCCGGCTCCGCATTGGTCAGCGGGCGATTCGTATCTTCCGAGCCGTAACGAGGACTGAGGAAATTCGAGGAGCGATCGCGGCTGTTCGGTTTGGGCAGCGTCAGGAACACCGACCGTTGCGCGATGCCCTCCGCCGCATCCAGATACCGCTCCAGATGCACCGGCGAGATGCTCAATACATCGCCGATGTTATCGAATCCGTGGCCGATATCATCCGCCGGGAAATTCTCTGCCGGGAAGTAATCCACCGCCGTCAAATCACGCACCGTGTTGTTATACTCCACCCGGTTCAGACGGCGGACCGTCACATGACCCGGGTCCGGCTTCATCTTAGACTCCGCCTTGGTAAAAGATTCCGTGAGCGAGTTGTTGAACTTCTCGATCTCATCCGGCGTGGGCTTGTGTGCCGCTTTCTTGGGCGGCATCTCCCCGGAATTCACCTGCTGCAACACCCCGCGCCAGAGTTTGTGATTCTCCAGAATGGTCTTGTCATCCTTGATCGCCTTCAGATCCAGATCAGCTTTCGTACTCTTGCCCCCATGGCAATCGTAGCAATACTTCTCCATGAACGGCACCGCGGCCTTCTTAAAGTCCAGCGAGGCAGCGCCCTGCACTGGCAGCACCGCCAGCAAAAGCCCCGCCACACCGCTCATCAGCGCCAAATTTTTGATCGAATACGACATCACGTTATCAGACTGGGTATAGAGATACTTATTCAACACTTTCCATCGTATAAGCAAAGCCGAATCTTGTGATATTCAGCACCTCTCTTGCCCCCACTTTTTTTGCCGACCGCTCGTCCCCTTAAGTGCGAGTGGTTCATCGCGTTTTATTTTCCCGCATAAGTTCCCTCATAATTCCTTTTCCCCTCGCTTCATTGGCCCGCCGGTGCAACCGGCTTCGATGTTCCCCCTAGTTCCCCGTTCCCAATGGCAGCACCTTCTGCTCCACCCGCGTTCTCACCGCCTCACTCGGTGCCGCATGCTCCACCGCCCGGCGCATCTGTCCGAACCACCAATTCGCCTGGGAGATCCGCCGATACCGCCGACTCACCGGCCGGCAACCCGTTTCCATCTTCAACTCGCTCTGTTCTGTCAGTTTCATAATGAACCTTTTGTTATCTTTACTGCATCCACTATGAAGGGGGACCTAGGACATCCGCTGTCCTAGGTCCCCTTTTCCTAAAAATATTTTTTGCCCCCTAAATAGCTGCAAACAAGCGACTTAGATCGCAAAACCCCTCGAAACCCAGTTTCCCTTCAAAAATAATTCGCGCCCATTCATGAAATTTTCACCCCGGCTTTAGTCGGGGCGCGTCAACCCTCCCCTCGCCCCTTTTTCCCTCCCCGCCTTTAGCTGGCAACAAAACCCTCACCATTGACGCCTCTGTATCGGGGTGGGATTTCAACCGGGTGAGCCTAGCCTGTCGGCAGAACGGCGAGCCACCCGACCCGTGCCGGCTTGTCGCCGACAGTCCGCCACCTCGGCACTTGTACATAAGTGCCGAGGTTTTCTACCAATTCCCTCCCTTTTGACCCAACCAGCCATCGATCGCCCACCGTCACCACCCACCGCCATTTCCGCTCCCCGCTTTGAATCACCCCCCTCCCCACTAGGCCTTTCGCCCGGCAATTGACAAACCCACCCCAATGTCCGGTGGACCGGCGGGCTTTTCCTCCTCTGCCTGACCGAGAAGCTCGGTTTCCTGCCGCTCTTTTTCGAGACCGTCTCCGCCTTCAGCACCGTAGGCCTCAGCATGGGCATCACCGGTGACCTCACCGCTGGGGGCAAATGGATCCTCATCGCCCTCATGTTCATCGGCCGCGTAGGCCCGCTCACCCTCGGCTTCAGCCTGTTCCAGCGCGAGAACGAAGAAACCGGCTCGGTGGAATCAGATGTAGTAGTGTGAGGACGGCAGTGGGGTGTGATTTAAAACCGGGCGAGCTTTGGTGAGCCACGACGAAACCCGCGACCCGTGCTGCCGTGCTTCCAGCCGGCAGTAAGTGGACCCACGCCGTAGCACCAAACGCCTCCCTCACCCGTTTGCAATCACCCCCTCCGCCCACTACCCCATGGGCGCATCCGGGCACTGCTCTGCACAAGGTTTGACGGTTTTGAGCAACGTGACCTTCCCCCGAACGAACACTTCGGCGCTGGTAGTTGCGTCTGCCCTCCGCATCCCGGCAGGGATGCCAGCTTGTAGCCGGTGGTTTCGCGACCATCGGGAGCGACACCACCGGTAACCATCCCCAAAAATTCTCGCACCCTGAAGGGGTGCCAGCGCCAATGACCCGCCACCCGGCAACAGAATCTTCCGGCCCGGCCTCACCCGCCTAAACGACATCCACCTCGGTTATCTGCGCGCCAAAGGAGATGTGGGTGATTGAAAGCTACAGACGACGCCTACAAACAAATCAAACAAGCTCATTGAAGAATCTCCCATTTCTTAGCTACCTCCCCCCCTTTGTCTCCCTCATCCGAAGAATAAGTAACCATTTGTGTAGAATTGAAATACGTTCCAGATAAAGGATTGTAATCCCCGATTAAAGACTTGTTTCTAAAAATACGCACAAGGCTTCCTTTTAATTGTAATTCGATTTTCTCTCTACCTCGTGATTCGTGCGCTATATAGTAACCTCGCCATGCTCCATTTGTACCCCGATGAAAAAAAGCTATATCGCTTCCATCAATAACATCACCAGACCTCCTAACAACATAAACACTTCCAAAACTTGGCACGAACTGCTGAGCCAAAATCTCAATCTTGTTCAATGAAGACGGCTGGCTATATTTAAGGGCAACAAGAACACATGCAAGGGTAGTCCCAATAGATATTAGCACTCGTGCCGGCATTTTCATTTGAACACTATCGCGTGTGGTTCGGAAAGGGGTCAGTCCCGAATGGCGGTCAGTTAAGGCCTGCTGGTCATTACCCCGCACCTTCCCCCTTTTCCCAACCACCGTCAAGCCACCCAAAATCATCCATTTGAAAATGAGCGCACCCTTTTCCACTTCATAATTCATCACTCATAATTCATCCTTCCCCCATGACTTGGACCCCTTCCTTGGCCACCGCCGCTGATATCCCCGCCCTCGAAGCACTCATCCCCCTCTCCGTCCGCGCCCTGCAATCGCCCTGGTATACACCCGCCCAGATGGAAGCCGCCCTCGGCCCCGTTTTCGGCGTGGACCGCCAGCTTATTGCCGATGGCACCTACTACGTCATCCGCCATGAAGGCCAGATCATCGGTGCCGGAGGTTGGAGCCGCCGCCAATCCCTCTTCGGCGGCGATCAAGGTCGCACCTCGCCCGATCCCGAATTGGATCCGGCCCAAGACCCCGCCCGCATCCGCGCTTTCTTCGTCCATCCGGGCTGGGCGCGCCAAGGCCTCGGCCGCTGCCTCCTCACTACCTGTGAAACCGCCATTCAACAAGCCGGCTTCCGCACCATCGACCTCGTCGCCACCCTCGCCGGCGAACCACTCTATGCAGCTGCGGGATATCAGGTGATCCGAAGATTCGATATTCCCTTGCGCGATGCCTTGCAGTTACCGGGCGTGCAGATGAGCAAGAAAGTCGCGACGGCGATGATCAATCGACTTTCTTCTGCAGTTTGAAATGAATCGGCCATTTCACCGTGACTGGTGAAGAATCCTCCCGATACCCCTCCTTGCTGACCACGATTTTCCGGGACCCATCAACCCAATCATCCACCATGCTGGCCGGAAAAGAGGCGACGTTTCCGTAGCCTGTGCTGTCAGTCTGCTGCTGACTCTCCAGTTTCCCGTGCCGATAAACTGTGATCATCACATCTGGTATCGCCACACCAGCAGCATCGGTGATCAGGACAGACCCGAAATGAAGGCTGTGAATGGGAATCGAGCATTGAGGCCCATCCGCCGCAGAGCCCAAACTGTAGGAACCTCCATCCGGACAAGTTAATGGCGCTCGCTTCAGATACCGGCTCAAATCGTCCCACGTAAGCACCTTGCCTTTTCCATTTCGTTGTTCGAGCCACACCGGCACCTCATTCGTTGCTTTGCTATGCTCCATCTCCCACATCTGCATAGCTGAATCAATCTGCTTAAGCACCGCGATGCAACTTTCCCTGGCCGCCACATCTCTCGGCGGCACGAAACGCGGAATGATCGCTGCCATCAGCAATATACTGACAATGCTTGCGACCACGATGACCACGATGATCTCTTTCCGGCTCATTCTGGGAAACCTGCTTTAGCTCCCCTCATTCTCACAAAAAGCACGCCGAATAACACCAAAAAAACTCCCCTTTACATTCCCTCCCGTCCCGGCAATCTACGCGGCAGTTATGAATTCTGAAACGTTCTGGAGTGTTGGTGCGATGCCCATCGGGCTGGTCGTTTGCTTTGCCCCCGCCATCATCGCGTGGATCGCGATGGGTGCCGGCTCGAAAGACACGTCCGAAGACTGATTCACAGACCAGCACCACGCCTCTGGTCAAATCGCCAAGAAATTTCAACCGCCTCAATGATTGAGGCGGTTTTTTTGCCCCCTGATTTCATTTCCGTTCCGCTTAAACTGGAGTCACAACCAAATTTAAATCAATTACTCTAATCCATAACACAATGCATCCAGTTTCATTTTAATATTCGATTGCACGGACATCCCACCGAAATCATCAGCATCGCCCCAGCATCAGCTTCCTTTTCGCTCGATCCACCTGGCTTAAAAGCCTTTTATTCATCACGTAACCTGCTCAAATAAAGACAATTACGAATTCTATATCTCATCCCATTCCATCAGAACCTCAAGGACGACGTGCGAACTGAAATAAGATGACTCGGTGGAATATGTTTTAAAACAGGGTGTGTTAAATTCATTTTTCTTATTCTTTAACATCACATATAGACAGTAATTCGTTTTTAAAATACTATTTTCACGAACCCTATGAGATTCGCGAATATCTCTTTTCCTATCTTTCTGGGCGTGATTTGCCTCACGGCCTGCACCAAACAGGAAGATTCAACCGTGGCTCCGCCACCACCTGCGCCGACTAACGCCAGCGTCGTCCTAAATTCGGCACCTTTGCCGTCGCCACCACCGGAAACGGTTCCTCCCCCTGCTTCCGCTCAAGTCAGTCCTTCCGCTGTCCCTCCGGCTCCGGTGGCCGATCCCAAGGAATTTAAGGATATCGATGGCAAGACCATATCCCTGCTCGAATATGTGGAATCCTTGGCCAGTGGCTATGAGCGGACCCGCGCCAGCCAGTCGGACGGCACGCCGTGGCCGCCGTTGACCGACCTGAACCAGTTGGTCACCTATCGCATGGTGTCACGCCTGCCCGCCGCTCCCGCCGGTCAAAAATTCGTCTACGACCCCCAGACCGGCAAGGTCTCCCTCGTTGCCCAATGATTTCCCCTTCAACCCCTAACCCCAACAACAACCACTCTTATGAAAGCCCAAACTCAAGCACGGGGTCTCAAAAAAGGCTTCACCCTCATCGAGCTGCTGGTGGTCATCGCGATCATCGCGATTCTGGCCGGCATGTTGCTCCCGGCCCTGGCGAAAGCCAAGCAACGGGCCAACACCAGCAAATGCGTGAACAACCTCAAGCAGCTCGCCTTGGGCATGAACATGTACTTCGCTGATAACAAACAGGAGATCCCTTTCGCCCGCTTTGTGAAGACGGCCGCCTTCGGCCCCGGTGATCCCAGTGAGGGCCCACATTGGAGCTGGGATGAAACAATCCTCTCCTACATGGGTTCACCTTACAGCTTGATGGATGGTCAATGCACTTGGCGCATCGACTGGAATCCCACAGTGACCGGTGCCAAGCGAGAACCCATCAAGCATCTCTGGGCCATCTGCCCAGCGGATAAAGTTCCCGCCTTGGACGCTCACAACGCCGTTCCCGGAGCGAACACCTGGCGCGGTGTGCGGCGCTCCTATGCCATGCCGCAAAACAACATGGGGAAAACCGCCAGCTTTAACTACAACACCACCGGCACGGGGGATTGGCCGCCCAATCCGTCCATGAAAACCGCTGTGGGCCTGGTCATCCGGCAAGGCGAGCCCGCTTCCGGCGGCACCGCCCTGAATGGTGGCTTCTGGGGCTGGCGTGATGGGACGTTTGATGACACGGCCACGCGCCTGAGCAAGATCCGCAACCAGTACGCGGTCAACGAGGCGATGGTGAATGATCCCAGCGGCACCCTCTTGCTCACCGAGCGCATCTCTGCCTCCAGCTATCTGGGCTCGGATGGCTGGGCCGAGATCGCCCAGGAAAATTCCCACTATGATACTGGCACGAACACCTCCCAGTTCAGCGGCACCACCGATGGCAGCACGCTCCACGGCCGGGACGTTTATGATTATCTCTTCGTCGATGGTCATGCGGAAAGCATGCAGCGCAAGGCCACTCTGGGCAGACTGAACACCGATACCGCCAAGCAGTCCGGCATCTGGACCGTGTACGATAAAGACTGATCAGGCCGGATTCGTTGAACTGCTTCATGGGCAGGCCATCACGGCCTGCCCTTTTTCTTTGCACGCCTCGCCGCGGCGGATAGTTTTCCCCTGCATGAGCATCCGGCTGGAAATGTTGCAGGTCGCCCGCGTCGCCCCCAAGACCTTGGGCGACTCCGCCGATCTCGTGCGCGACTTTCTCCTCGCCCAGCAAAACCCCGATGGCGGCTTCCGCGACCGCACCGGCACCAGTGATCTCTACTACACCGTCTTCGGTCTCGAAGGCTTGCTCGCTCTCCGCGCCGATATCCGTGTGCCCGCCGTGGCCGCTTATCTCGTGAACCAAGGCTGCGGTGAACGCCTCGACTTCGTCCACCTCTGCTGCCTCGCCCGCTGCTGGGCCGCCCTCGCGAATCAGCAACCCGATATCCTTTCGCAACGCCCAGCCGATTTCGTCACTCGTGTGGCCGCGCGACTGGAAGAATTCCGCACCACGGATGGCGGCTATCATCCGCTGCCCAAGAGCCAGTTCGGCACCGCCTACGGCTGCTTCCTCGCCCTCGCCGCCTATCAAGACCTCGGTGTGGAACTCCCCGACCCCTTGCGCGTAATACAATGCCTGAAATTTCTCGAAACCCCCGATGGCGGCTGGACGAATGAACGCGGCATGAAATTCGGCGCGACGAATTCGACTGCTGCTGCTGTCACTTTGGTGCGCCACCTCCGCCTGCCCCTCACGGCACAAGTAGGCCAGTGGTTGCTGAAACAGGCCCATCCACAAGGCGGCTTTCTGGCTATTCCCGCCGCGCCCATTCCTGATCTCCTCTCCACCGCCACCGCCCTGCACGCGCTCTCCGGCCTCGAAGTCTCCTTCGATCCCATCCGCGAAAAGTGCCTCGATTTCATCGACACCCTCTGGACCGCCGAAGGCTCCTTCCACGGCAACTGGACCGACGACCACCTCGACTGCGAATACACGTATTACGGTCTCTTGGCGCTAGGTCATCTGAGCTTGTGACGTATCGTCAGGAACTCTTGCCCGCAATACCAGCGAGCAAAATCTCACCTTTCGAACGTTTCTCGTGCTGTTCCAAAAATCTATCCACGTCACGCAATTTTTTCGGTGGCGTATAGCCAACTCCGCAGCCACAGCCAGCGAATGCGAAACCATGTTGGTATAGCATCTCGATGATCTTCCACGCCTCTTGATCATCGACCGGCGGCGCTTTGAAATCCAAGCCCATGGCCGCCATGCTTTTGCCACATTGCGGACAGCTTCCTACTTCACGGTTGTAGGCGGCATGAATTTCCTGGTAGGTCGTTCCGAAACGTCGCTCCAGTTTTTTCTGTTCAGGGGTATTCAATGAAACCCGCGAAAGCCGCTCGTACGCCTGATCCATGCCTTTCTCTTTCATATAATCGACAATGGCGATCTTCTTGAAAGCTTTGCGGCAATCAAAACAGGCGAAATGTGATTTGTATTCTTTGAAAGCGTAACGGCACATAGATTTGCCTCAGCTTTTCCAAAGTAAGTCATCGTGATGACTCCCACAAGTCTATCAACATCCCCTCTCCGCATTTGACCGCCTCCCTCCGTCAGCATACAAACTCTCCGTGGCTCCCATGAATTTCCTCAACCGCCTCGCGCTCGTCGCGGGTCTGTCCCTTGTCGTCACTGCCCATGCGCAACTGGCCCCGCCCAAGCCCGAGCCCGTCATCGGCGCGCGCCAACCCGCCTTGAGCCCGGACGGCAAGCGCCTCGCCTTTGTTTATCGTGGCGATATCTGGACCGCTTCCAGCGAAGGCGGCCGCGCCGTTCCGCTCACCCAGCATGTCGAGAGCGATGGTTACCCCCGCTTTTCTCCCGATGGCAAATGGATCGCCTTCGCCAGCCGTCGTGAAGGCAGCTGGGATATTTTCATTATCCCCAGCGAAGGCGGCGAAGCCCAGCGCCTCACCTGGCACGGTGGACCCGACATGCCCACTGGCTGGAGCCCCGATGGCAAACAGGTGCTCTTCACCGGCAAACGTGATTCCGCGAATTTCGGCATCTACGGCATCGACGTGGAAACCTTCGGCCTCACGCGTTACGCCGAAGACTACGCCAAGCTGGACTCCGCCAGCTTCTCGCCCGATGGCCGTCAGATCATCTATGGACGTTACGGTTTCCCTTGGACCCGCCCGCGTTATTCCGGTTCCGCCGCCGAACAGATCTGGCTCATGAACGTCGGCTCCGAATCACGCCGGCCCGTGACCACCAACAGCTTCCAGCAGCTTTGGCCCCAGTTCCTCCCGGATGGCAAACGCATGATCACCGTCTCCGTCGGTGAGGTGACTCCGAGCACCACCAAGCTGGGCGAGTCCATTCCCAAAATCGCGGATAACGCCGACCGCACGCCCAACCTTTGGTTCATCGAATCCGATGGCACGCGCAAACGCTGGAGCAATTTCGTCGGTGGCGGGGTGCGCTGGCCCAGTGTCGCTTCAAAATCCTCCGATGTGGCCTTCGAGTACGGTGCCGACATCTGGGTCATCAAACGTAACTCGTCCAAACCCGCCAAGCTGGCCCTCTACGTCTCCGTAGATTCCAAGCAAACCACCCGCCGCGGTGAAACACTCTCCAAGGACGTGACCGAAGCCGAGCCTTCGCCCGATGGCAAACTCTTCGCCTTCGGTCTGCGCGGTGACATCTGGACCGTCGCCATGGAAAAAGCGAAAGGCCCCGAAGCGCGTAACAGCGAGTTCGCCCGCCGCCTGACCGAATGGGCCGGTGACGATTCCGATTTCAACTGGTCACCCGACGGCAAGAAGCTCTACTTCACCTCAGACCGCGAGTTCAACGTGCGCATCTACGAGATGGCCATGGACACGCTCAAAGTCACCTCGCTCTGGAACCGCAATGAAGATGTGACGCAGACCCGTCTCTCACCCGATGGCAAGCAGATGGCCTTCTGGGTCGCCGGTTCTGAAGGCGGCCTCTACGTGCTCACCCTGGCTGACAAGTCCGTGAAGAAGATCGTCTCGCAACCCGCTCCCCAATGGAACGGCATCGGCGGTGGCGATCTCTCCTGGTCTCCCGATAATCAATGGATCTGTTACGCCGCTGAAGCCGCCGGTCGCTCCTGGAATCTCTACATCGTCCCCGCCAAAGGCGGCGGTCCCGTGAACGTCACGCGCCTGAACGCCTATCATGGCGATCCCGCCTGGTCGCCGGATGGCAAGTATCTCTTCTTCCGCAGCACGCGTGATGGCAACGGCCTCTACGTCCTCCCGCTGCAAAAAGAAGAAGCCCGCCTCGACGACACTGAGCTGAAGTATGAGAAACCTCCCGGCGACGTGAAGGTGGACATCGACTTCGCCGACATCACCCGCCGCATCCGTCGCGTGGCCACGCAGTATCCGGACGGCAACCTCATCATCACCAGCAAAGGCCTCATCCTCTTCCTTTCCGAACGCGACATCTGGTCCATCACCTACGATGGCAAGACCACCAAACGCCTCACCACCGGCGGTAACAAATTCGGCCTGCGCGTCTCCAAAGACGGCAACACCATCTACTTCATCAACAACGGTGAGCTCTTCAAGACGCGCCTGCCCGAGGCCACCAATCCCGAGAAGATCAGCTTCCTCGCCGAATGGTCGCGCGATGTTTCCGATGAACGCCGTGCCGCCTTCACGCAGTTCTGGCGCTCCTACAATCGCGGCTTCTACGACCCCAATTTCCACGGTCGCGATTGGACCGCCCTCCGCAAACAATATGAGCCCTTGCTCAACTCCATCGATACGAACGACGAATTCGCCACGTTGCTCAACCAGATGATCGGCGAGCTCGAAGCTTCCCACAGCGAAGTCAGCCCCGCCACCAACGCCATCCGCAACGCCACCACGCCGCAACTCGGCTTCGAGATCGATTACGCGCACAAAGGCCCTGGCCTGCGCATCGCCCGCGTGCCCGCGGATGCACCCGGCTCCTTCGAGCGTACCCGCATCCAGCCCGGCGAATACGTCGTGGCCATCAACGGTCTCGACGTGAAACCCGGCGAGGGGCTCTACGAAGCCATCAATGACAAGGGCGACCGCCTCTTCGAGTTCCTCGTGAATTCCAAGCCCACCCGTGAAGGCGCCCGCACCGTGAAGTATCGCCCGCTGAAGGGCAGCGATTGGGACAACTTGCTCTATGAGAACCGCATCGAGCACTTGCGTCACGAGACAGAGACGAAGAGCGGCGGGAAGATCGGTTACCTGCACATCTCCGCCATGAGCCGTGATGACCAGACCCGTTTCGAACGCGAGGCTTACGAATACATCGCGGGCAAGGAAGCGCTCATCATCGATGTCCGCTTCAATCGCGGCGGGAACATCTCGGACACGCTCATCGACTGGCTCGAACGCAAGCAACACTCGTGGTTCCGCCCGCGCGATGGCGCTCCCGAACCGGGCCCCTCCCGTGCCTGGGATAAGCCCGTGATCGTGCTCATGAACGAGCACAGCTATTCCAATGGCGAGATGTTCCCGAACGCCATGCGCAATCGCGCCCTCGGCCAACTCGTGGGAATGCCCACCCCCGGTTACGTCATCTGGACGACCTCCATGCGCCTCGTGGACGGCACCAATGCCCGCATGCCCCAGAGCGGCGTCTACCGCCTCGATGGCACCCCCATGGAAAACTTGGGCGAAGTCCCCGACGTCCGCGTGCCCATGTCCCCGGATGACTGGCTGAACGACCGCGACCCGCAACTGGACAAGGCGATCGAGTTGCTGACGAAGAAATAGGCATGCCAGCACCGTGCACAAAACAAGACAGGCTCATGCATTCTCAGCAATGTGAACACGCGCCTGCGACGTTTTCTCACTCCAAACGATTTCCCCTCACAGCAAGAAAGGGTTAGCCTGCAACAGGTTGTCGGGAAAGCGACGCTTCAGCCTCAAAATGTCGCTGCTTGGCAATGATTCTGCTCTGTTAAGGGCGAGCAGTCGTAGCCATATCCCAAGCCGTTCCCATGAAAACTAGCCCTTTGTGGCTTTCGCCTTGCGTTTTCGGGCAGAGCTTACGTTTGAATTGGATGCCAGTATTTGTCGTATTGTTACTGGCCTTAACCACCTCCCTATCCGCCCACACGTGCGGCCCCACCGTCATCACCGTTGAGGTGGGGAAGACGGTCAACTGGCGCATCACTGCGGACGTGACTGAGTCGGAAGAGACCGCCTACGGTCTCACCATTCTTCCGGATCCCACTATCGTGGAAGTAGGCCCCACCGGCCCCTTCTTCGAATACAACTTCGGTCTGTGGACCATCTACGGCAAACAGGTGGGCACTACTACCATGACCGCAAACTGGTCCTATGCGCCGAATAGCGCCGGAGCCAGTTGCAGCGTCACTATCAATGTCGTTCCCACCTCCTCCCGCCCCAAGCCCGCAGGCGAAGAGCGCAACTCCGGTGATGCCTCCGACCCGGTGAACACGGCCAACGGTGAACTCTACCTCGAGAACAAACCGGACATTCAACTGCTGAGCGGTCCCATGCCCCTGGAGTTCAAGCGCTACTATTCCTCCCTCCTGCTTCAATCCGGCATCCCGCAAAGCAATCTGGGTGTGACTTGGCGGCACAATTTCGATTTGGTGTTGGGTCGTATCAGCACGAACGCCACCGTCACGTTTCTTAATGGGCGTCCCATCCGTTTTCAGAAGAGCGGCGGTGTTTGGAACCTTATCGCTCCTACAGACGTGCGCTATCAGTTGCGCGAGGTCGGTGTCAACTATGTGATGCTGAACCCCGAAGACCGTCGCCTATACACATTTGACCCCAAAGGCCGCCTCAGCACCATCCGGGACCGCAATAACAACACGCACACCGTCACGTATTCGGATGGCGGCCTGGGTGTGAATCCGGTGACCATCGCCGACGGCCTCGGCCGCCAGTTATCGCTCACCTATTTCCGTCTCCAGTTCTTGCGCACGGTTTCGGATGGCACCCGCACGGTGACCTTCGACAACAGCTTCACCGAACGCATCACCTCCGTGATCGATACCCGGGGGCTCACCACCAGTTACACCTACGATTCTTCCTCCGGCGATCGCCGCGTGCTGTTGACCGAGACCACCCGGCCTTTGCTCAACAAGCCCGTGACGCAAACGTTCGACGCCAGCCTGCGCGTCGCCACGCAGAAGGACGGCAGCAATAACGTCCACACGTTCACCTACAACGGCCTGCAAACCACCGTCACCGCGCCCGATGCCAGCACCATGGTGCACACGCATGACGCCAACGGCCGTCTGCTCAGCTCGGTGCACACTGATGCCGGAACCATCAATGTGAACTACGATCCCTCCGGCATCCGCAACGTCGCTACCAATGCCACCAGCGTGCCGCAACGTTTCGCCTTCGATCAGACCACCGGCTACCTCGAATACATCACCAATGCCCTCGGTGGCGTGACGCAGTTCGCTTTCACCAATCAGACGGATGCCGATGGCTTCAGCTATCGCGAAGTCAGCAAGATCACCCATCCGGATGGCACCTTCGAGGCCTTCTTCTATGATGGCAACGGCAACCGTCTCGTGATCCGGGATCGCAGTGGCGGCACCCGCACCTTCACCTACAATGCTCGCGGCCAGGTATTGACCGAGGTGAACTTGCTGGGCGGCACCACCACCTCCACCTACAACGCTGATGGCACGCTCGCCACCCGCACCGATCCCGCCAGCAACACGACGACTTACACGTACGACAGCCTGAGACGCCTCATCAAGATCACCCACGCGAACAGCACCTTCCGGCAATGGAATTACGATGCCGCCGATCACATCCTGAACTGGACAAACGAAGTCGGCCAGGTCGTCCAGAACACATATGACAATAACGGCAACATCTCCACCGTCCGTGATGCCGCCAACAACATCACCACCTACACCTACGACGCGAATGACCGCCTGCGCAGCATCATCGATCGTCATAGCAAAACGACCACCTACGCCTACGACACCATGGGCCGCCTCAAACAGACGGTGTCGCCCAACAATGCCAAGGTGGGTTACGGCTATGACGGTGCAGGCAACATGCGTTACGTCACCAATACTCTCGGTCAGGTGCGCACCAATCATTTCGATGCCAACGGGCGCATGACCACTGTGGTGGATACGCTCGGCCAGACGAACCAGTATGCGTTCGATGACCAAGGCCGCATCACCGGCTCACTCTCCCCGGAGAATAACGAGCAGGCATTCAACTATGACAGCTCGCACCGCGTTTCTTCGTTTCAAGGTTCTGGCGGACGTCCTACCGAATTGAAATTCGAGGGTCGCGGCTGGGTCACGAACATGGCCGTGCTGGAACCGGGTGCTTCCGCCACCTTCCAGCGCAACGCGAAAGGTCAGATCACGAAGCTCATCACGCCCCGGGGTGATCAGTGGAATTTCACCTATGATACTTCCGGCCGCGCTACGTCCGAAACCGATCCGGCTGGCAAGGTGACGACGACCACTCATAACAACCGGAACCGCATCGCCAGCATGACCTTCCCTGACGGCATGGGTTCCGTGCAGTTAACCTACAATGGCGTGAATGAACTGACCCGCCGCCTCTACTCTGATGGCCTGGATGTGAACTACACCTATGATGTGGTGGGCAATCTCACCGGCGTGAATGGCGTGGAGGTGGCCTATGACAAGGAAGGCCGCATCATCTCGTGCAACGGCATCACCAACACCATCGACCTGAACACCGGCCGCCTCAGCATCATGCAGGTGGCCCCGGGCAAGAACGTCACCTACGTCTATGATTTCATGGACCGCGTCACCAGCGTAAGCGACTGGGCAGGCGGCACTACCACGCTCAGCTACGATGCTGGCGGCCAACTGACGAACATCACCCGCCCCAACGGCCTCATCACCACCTACACCTATAACAAGGAAGGCCGCCTCACCGGCCTCTTCGTGAACAACAATCTTTGCGAAATCGAACTGGGCTATGATGGCGAGGGCAATCTCCTCAACAGCCAGCGGCATCAGCCCTTGGAATATTCGCTCACCTCCACTTTCATGAATCAGCAGTTCACCAGCGCGGAAAGAAAGACCGGCACCACCTATAATGCTTTGGGACGTGCGACCAACTCCGGCGGCACGACTTACACCTGGAATCTCGCCGGGTTCATGACCGGCTACACCAGTCCCAGCCGCACGGTGCAGTTCCAGCATAACGGCTTTGGTCATGTGACGCGGCGAACGGAAAGCGGCATCAATCGTGATCTGGTTTGGAACTATTCCTGGTATTTCCCGCGCATCTCTAAGGAGAAACGGAACGGCAGCGATCACCGTTACTACGTGCATCTTCCTTCCGGCCAGTTGCTATACAGCCTGGAAGCGACGGACAATGCGCGCACCTTCTACCATTTCGATGAGATGGGGAGCACGCTCTTCCTCAGCGATGGCGCCGGCAATCCCACTGCCACTTACGCCTATCTCCCCTATGGCGAGAAGCAGGTGAGCGGAACTCCCGGCGAAAATCTGTTCACCTTCCAGGGCGCGTGGTCAGTGCTCGGCGAAACGGAGAACAACCTCTACATCATGGGTGTGCGGCCTTACGACGCGGGCTCAAGCCGCTTCCTCAGTCGCGATGAAGCGTTTCCGAATCTGAGTCCGCAGGCATTGAACCCTTACGCGTTTGCGGCGGGCAATCCCTTGCGTTTCTTTGATCCGCTGGGGATGGCTCCGGAGGCGGGTGATGTGGCGATTGTGGGTGACGCGGCGCGCACGACCGTTGATAGCGCGGGTGGTCTGGTCGGCATGGTGGGGCATATCGCTGAGGCTAATCTGGCCAAGGCAACGGCCATCGTGAAGGCCGCGAATGATACCATGGGTGATGCACCGTTCTTTTACAACGGGTTGACCCGTGCGCTTAAAGCCGAGGAACAGGCGGCGAAACTCAGCGGCCTGGCGAACAGCAAGGGCATGAAAGCGTTGGGCCATGCGGGGACCGGTGCGCAGCTCATCGGCATCGGCCAGAACATGTGGAAGCTGCACGATCAGCTCGGCAAGAACGCCTCCGAATATGAGCGTGGCGCGGCCAATGCCATTCGAGAACACGACCTCGTATCCCGGAATGCATTCGCTGCCTATGAGAACAAACTCATCAATCAGTACCAGCTCAGGCGACGGCTGAACGATGCCAAGTTTCAAATGAATAAACGTCTCTTGGAGCTGCAAGCGACCTATGACGCGGAGCTGGCCTTGCGAGCATTCCGCACGGGCTTGGAATCGCTCGGCTCCTTCATCCCGGACTTCGGGCTGTTCACGGGCAGTTATATCGATGGAGCCACAAGCTTGGGCCAGTCGATCGGCACGGACGCCATATTCTACGGGACATCAGAATAGCCTCAACCACTGCACTTATGAAACTGAACTTTCACCGCCAATCGTTCACGGCTGCACTGCTGGTGATCCTTGGAGCCGCTCCGGTCAATCCATCTGCCTGGGCACATGTGGGTGCGGATTATTACTATGATGCCGGTGGCCGGCTCACCTACGTGAATCTCGGCGGCGGCAAATCCATCGAATACATCTACGATTCCTCCAGCAATCTGCTGCGCAAAACGGTCACGGTGTTTGCCGATTCGGATACCGACCAGATGAATGATGCGTGGGAGCAGCATTATTTCAGCGGCCTATCCCGCACGGGTGGGGCGGATTTCGATAACGATGGGATGAGCGACCTCAACGAGTATCGGGCAGGCACCGACCCGACGGATGCGCAATCCTTGCTGAATACTACGCTCGTGAAGGAAGGCGGCGGACATTACAGCGTGGAATGGCCGACCGTGCCGGGACGCCGTTATCTCCTGCAATACAAGGATGACTTGAACAGCCCCACCTGGACGAACTCCTTTGATCCGTTTACCGCGACTTCCACGCAGTCTTCATTTTTCGATGAGGGCAGCACCGGAACGACGAAACGGTTTTACCGCCTGTTCATCGTGCCGGAGACGTGATTTGGAGCGCGGGTTGTTTCTTTTTTGGACCGCGACTGTGTCCGCCGAGGACCAGCCGCGGTCCCAAAGACGTCACCGAACCGTCAATAACCCATACTTGTTTTCGGTTACGGTTGCGCCACAGTCAGGGACGTTATGCGCCGTATCTTGAATGCTTTGTTGTTCGTCGCCTGTGCCGCCGTGGCCTCCGCCCAAAAGTCGCCCGTGCCGGAAGCCCCGCAAGTGGTCCCCGGTGTGCGGAAGATCATGTACCAGGGCTGGAAGGATTCCTTCGTACTGGAAGCGCCGGATGCCGACGTGAAAGTGGTGGTGGTGCCGGAGGTCGGCGGGCGCATCATGGAGTTCTCCTACGAGGGCAACAACATCATGTGGCTCAGCCCCGAGGCACCGGGACGCACACTGACCACACACCCGAAAGGTTTTTCCTCCGGTGGCCATCAATCGGACATCGGACCGGAACTGCGCAATCCCGTCATCCCGAGTCGTCAGGCCCTGTTCATCGGAGCCTACAAAGGTTCCGCTCCCCGCGAGCTCAACGTAAAAGTGGAAAGCGAACTGCACAAAGAAACCGGTGTGCAACTGATCCGTGATGTGACCCTTGACCCGATCAATGGCGAACTGGGCGTGCTCCAGACCATCAAAAACATCTCCGCGACGAACATCTCCTACTGCGTGTGGGATCGCACCTTGTGCAAAGGCGGCGGCTTCGCTTTCTTCCCCTTGCCCAAGAAAAGCCGTTTCCCGGCCAAGTGGGCCGTGCGCGGCCAGGCCGAGGGCAAGTATTTCTACGATGGCATCAATCCGCAGCATGAGAACGTGAAGATCATCAAGAACACGCTGGTGGCCTATTGCAAAGGTCCGCAGGCAAAGATCGGCTCGGACAGTGACGCGGGCTGGATGGCGTATGTGAAGGGCAACCTGCTCTTCGTGAAATATTTTCCGCACTCGCCCAAGGGCTACTATTCCGACGGCGGCAATTCCGTGGAAGTTTACTGGAATGAAAACTTCGCCGAGATCGAACCCTTGAGCCCCGAGGCAACGATTCTCCCCGGTGAGAGCTACGCCTTCCCGGAGAAGTGGGTGCTGATCGAACTGGACAGCGATGTGCACACGCACCAACAGGCGGCGGAACTGGTGAAGCAGATCCCGGCGTTCAAATTCTGAGGAGGTTGGAACTGGGTTCCAAAGTCAAATCGGATATTTGAAGATCAGACGGGATGGGGTAGTTTCTAACGGGAGCATCGGTGCGCAGTTCCGTCCCTTTCGTATTCGTGGTTCAAACTGAGGGGATCTATATGTAGGGCTCGCCCTCATCACCGATGACTCTTGCCCCAAGTTTCTCTGCCAAGCTGACCATTTTCCGGATCAACTCATCAGAGGGATTTTTAGCGATGATTTTTCCGTTGAGCAGCATCAACCGTCCACGATCATCACCTGATGCATCCACCCAGATAACACTTGCCTTGCTGTTTTCCACGAATTCCAATTCCTCATCATCCTGCACTATTTGGGTCCACATTTTGGCAGTAATCGGTTTCTTTGCAGAGTCCACCGGATGATCGGTCTTTGTGATGTAGAGATTGTAGCCCATAGGTTGAGTGGAGTCTGCGGATGTTATTAGCTTACAGATTCCGGGAGCATTCTGCCAGTCCTTCCGTCCAATCTTCCATGAGCGCGAGATTTGACGTGAATGCCCTGAAGATCGCTTCTCCTTGCCCGGCCCGATGGGAGGACATGGCGGGGGATGAACGGGCGCGGTTCTGCCGCCAGTGCCAGAAGCACGTGTATAACTTTTCGACCATGACGTCCAAGGAGGTGGAAGATCTGGTGATAGCGAAGGAAGGCAACCTGTGCGGGCGGATGGCCCGAAGAAAGGATGGGACGGTGATCACGGCAGACTGCCCGACAGGACAGGCGATGGTACAGCGCAAACGGTGGCAGTGGGCGGGGGGAGTGGCGGCGGGCCTGGTTTTGCTCGCATCCGCCTGGTGGGCTCGCGCGAGCAGTCGCGGAAACGACGTGGAGGAAGGGCGGATCACGATGGAGATGAAAGAGCAGTGGTATGCCTTTAAGATAAAAATGGGGCTGGAGCAGCTCCCTGTGGCGGTTCCCGGCATGATCGCGATGCCCACGCTCCCTCCGCCACCCAACCCCAATGCGAACACCGGTTCAACCGTCACTCCCGCGCCCCGGTCAACCACCCCTTGAA
>CALRJY020000053.1:0-27264 GCA_943367715.1 Chitinophaga pinensis
AAAGATCCTCGCACGTAACCGGCTCTCCAGTTGGAGCCAGCCGGATGCGGATGTGGTGCCCATTTACGGTCTGCACTGGGACATCAACGGGTTTCGTGATCTGGAACTGGTGAACGTGAACACCGGGGAAACGAAAAACGTGCTCTCAATCGAGGCCGTGAAGGAAAAGTATGGCGATTGGTTGAAGAAGAAGTTCGCAGACAAGCCGGTCTCCATTTTCTTCCCGGAATTGAGCCCGGACTTGAAACGCGTTTTCTTCAAGATGTCTTCGCCCGGAGATGGCAATCCACGCAGCAGCAGAGCCAGTCAGCGCGAGGGCATGATCTGCTATAATCTGGCGGAGAAGAAGTTTCTCTTTGTGAGCGAGGTTTGGGGACATCCGGCGTGGTCGCCTGATTCACGCACGATTGTCGAGGTGAGAAATCAGATGATCGACAGCGACACGGGCAAGGCACGGACCATTCCGGGTTTGCCGAGTTGGGGCTCAGGCCATCCGTCATCGAGCCCGGATGCAAAACTTATCGTGACGGACGTCACGATGGATAAGCTCAAGGGCCCGGCGAATGAATGGGGCATCGTGGTGATGGACACTCGAGGAACCAATCATGTAGTCCTCCATCAGATCGATGGCTCGAAAGGTGCCACGTCATGGCGGCGCTCGCATCCGCATCCCATTTTCAGCGCGGATAACAAACGAATTTACTTCAATGTGAACAGTGGGAAATGGACGCAGTTATACGTCGCCGAGATCGGAACCGCCACGAAGCCTTAAGGCCATTTTCCGCTTGAGGTCGGGGAGGGAAATGCGAGTCTCCTCGCATGATCCAAACTCTGTTCAAGAAAGCTTTTGCGCCCGCCTTGCTCGGGCTGGCCCTCGCCTTTACGTCATCGCTCGAAGCCGCGGATGCCAAGCATCCCGATACTTCCAAGTGGCAGGACTTGTTGAAATCAGACCTGTCAAACACAGTAGGTGGCGAGCATTGGAAAGTGGAGAACGGCGTGCTGGTGGCGAAGGACCATGAGACATTGTGGACGAAGGACTCCTACGGCGATTTCATCCTCGATCTGGAATTCAAGGTGGAGAAGGAATCCAACAGTGGCGTGTTCCTGCGCTCCGGCGATATCAAAAATGTGCTCGCCGCCTTGGAGATCCAGGTGCACGACTCCGCCGACGGCACGAAGTACGGCATGGTCGGCGCGATCTATGATGCGATGCCGCCCTCCAAGAGCATGGCCAAACCGGTGGGCGAATGGAACCACTTCACGATCACGTGCAAGGGCAGCAAGGTGTCGGTGGTGTTCAACGGCGAGACGGTCATCGATGCCGATCTGGACAAGTGGCCGGAAGTGAAGAAGAACCCGGATGGCACGCCGAACAAGTTTCCGAAGGCGCTGAAGGATTTTGCCCGCAAGGGACCGATCGGTTTCCAAGGTCTGCACGGCAAGGCGCAGGCGCCGGTGTGGTATCGGAACGTCAAGATCAAGTCGCTGGAGTAAGGCGGTTGTTCCATCAAGTTTGCCGAACTGGCCGGAGGAAACTCCGGCCAGTTTTTTTGTTGGGAGCGCCGAAATCTGAATCGGGGTTGTTTTGCATGCGGACGTTGAAGCGGCATAAATGCCGCGCTCCACTGACGCCGAATGGGAGTTCGACGCTCCGTCTCTGGTCACATCTTTTAACCAGTCTTTGATTCTCGTTTCGTCAGCATAGTGGTAATACTGTCTCAAGCATTCACACGGGCCTTGGCACATGAGCAACACCGGTTCTCAACCGATAGGGGCGCTTCCCGCTTTTGGGCGGAAGTTGTGTGCTTTGCTGCTGCTGCTCGGGAGCTTGGCGGTAGCGGCGGCTGAGGACGTCAAACCTTTCGATCTGGTCGTCGTCGAGGCCACACCAGGAGGAATCACCATGGCTGTGCGGGCGGCGCGCGAGGGATTGAACGTGCTGCTGGTGAATCATAATGAGCACTTGGGCGGCATCCTTTCCAGTGGGTTAGGCGTCTGGGATACGCAGTATGAAGGGAAACGTTCCCCCATTTATGACGAAGTGCGGCAGGCCATCTTCGATCATTACCGGACCACTTACGGGGAGAACTCGGAGCAATACAAACAGGCGCTGCCCGCCAAGAGCGGTCATACGAACGGGAAGTTTGAACCGAAGGTAGCAGAAAAGATTTTCAACGAACTGGTCGGCAAGGAGAAGAACCTCACCGTGTGGAAAGGGTTTGTTCCGGTATTGGTAAAGCGGGAGGGAGCGATCATTCAGTCGATCACTTTTAAGACGACCAAGGGCGCAGAGACGAAAACGGTGACAGCCAAGGTGTTCGCGGATTGTTCGTATGAAGGGGATCTGGCGGCGCTGGCGAAGGTGCCTTATCGCGTGGGACGTGAGTCACGAGCCGAATATGGTGAGCCACATGCGGGCAAAGTGTTCATGGTCTCGTCTTCGAAGGCTCCGACGCCGGAACTGGCCAAGCTGGCGGAACTGCACGACTCCTTGAACCTGCGCAAGTTCACCGGCTTTCAAACTGTCGCGACGGAAAGCACGGGTGAGGCGGATGGCGAGGTGCAGGCGTTCAACTATCGCACGATTCTTTCATCGGATCCGGCGAACCGGTTGCCAGTCACGAAGCCGGCTAACTATGACGTGGCCGCGCTGAAGAGGCTGGAGTTCGGATCCATCGTGCAGCCGTTACCAAACAAGAGGATCGGGTGGAACCGGCCGCAACTGATCGGACCGCACACGGCTTATGTGCAGGGCGATGTCCGGGCACGCCAGCAGGTGATGGACGCGCATTGGGACGCGACCATGGCGTTGCTCTATTTCCTGCAGAACGACGAATCGGTCACGCCCGAGCGGCGGAAGTTCTTCGGTCAATTCGGACTCGCGAAGGATGAGTTCACCGATAACGGGCATCGTCCGTATGAGTTCTATGTGCGGGAGGCACGACGGATTGTGGGACGTTATGTCTTCACCCAACACGATGCGATGTTGGCTAAGGACTATAAACGCGCGCCCGTTCACGAAGACAGCATCGGGGTGACGGAGTGGTATCTGGACACGCATGCGTGCACGACGAATCGCGTGAAGGGCAGTCTGGATGAGGGCAAGATGATGCTGCATTACGAAACCTTTCCCGGTCAGGTGCCGTATCGTGCGCTGTTGCCGCAGGGCGTGGATAACCTGCTGGTGCCAGTATGCCTGTCCTCCACCCATGTGGCGTGGGGAACCATCCGGTTGGAGCCGACGTGGATGAATATCTGCGAATCGGCGGCGTATGCGGTGGTGCAGGCGGTGAAGAATGGTCAGACTCCGGCAGCCATCAATCCGGACAAACTGTTGCGCACGCTGGCAGAGAAACGAGTGATGCTGAGTTTCTTCAATGATGTGGATGTGAGCGGCAAGGAGGAGTGGATTCCGGCGGTGCAGTATTTTGGCACGAAAGGTTTCTTTGCGACGTATGATGCGAGGTTGAATGAGCCGCTGACGCAGGAGGTGGCATTTCGCTGGGCCAGCGGCGTGAAACGCATTAAAGAGGGCACTTTGAAAGCGGATACGCTTGCAAGGGCATTGGTGAAAGATGAAGAACTGCGAGGGGTACAAATCACGCATGGGCGGTTCGTCGGCATGTTGCCGAGCGGCAGTCGCGTGAAGGCCGCTCCCTCCTTTTCTCAACTGACCAGAGGCGAAGCGTTGCTGATGCTTTGGGAGGCGTTGAAGGACTAAAGAACAGGAAACATCAAACGCTTCCAGACGAGACGGAGTATGCCGGAAAAATAATTTATAATTTTTACCCCTGTGACTATGGATGTCACAGGGGTGTGTTAGAACGCAGGAAGATGAGAACGAGATATGTAGTGAAACGGATGATGCCGCTGCTCCGGTCAGGAGGAGGTGGCAGGGTGCCGTTTGCGCGCGTGCTCGTCTGGATGCTGCTATTTATGACGATAGGTGCTGGCGGTGATTCTTCACTCCGTGCGGAAGGAACTAATGACGTGCTGACGTGGAGTAAGCTGCCGAATCTTCCGGACAAGGAGGGTTTCGCCTCAATGTTCGCGGGAGTTCACAACGACACATTGATCGTGGCGGGCGGAGCGAATTTTCCGGACAAGCGGCCTTGGGAAGGTGGCACGAAGATCTGGTATGACACGGTGTATGCACTGGAGAAACCGGATGGCGAATGGAAGAATATCGGCAAATTGCCCAGGCCACTTGGATATGGCGTCACTGTCTCCACGAAGGAGGGAATCATCTGCGTCGGTGGCAGTGATGCCGGGGGGCATCATACGGAAGTGTTCCGGTTGGAATGGTTGAACGGATCGCTTCAGACGACTCCTCTCCCGGCCCTGCCCAAGGCATGTGCGAACATGTCCGGGGCCTTGCTCAAGAACACGATCTATATCGCGGGCGGGATTGAAAAGCCGGCTTCCACGCAGGCGCTGAACACGTTGTGGGCATTGGACCTGACAAAGATCGAGGCGGGGTGGAAGGAGTTAGAACCCTTGCCGGGACCGGCACGGATGCTGGCGACGGCGGGCGTGCAGGATGGCTCGTTCTTTTTATTCAGCGGCGCGGGTTTGAAAGCGGATGCGGACGGCAAGCCGGCACGGGAATGGTTGCGCGATGCGTATCGTTATACGCCAGGCAAAGGCTGGAAACGTATCGCGGATTTGCCGCGAGTTTCAGTCGCGGCACCCTCCCCTGCTCCGGCGCTGGGACAGGCACATCTGCTAGTGATGGGTGGGGATGATAGCACGCAGGTGAGCGTGTCACCGACGGAGCATAAGGGATTTCCACGGGATGTGCTGGCGTATCACACCATCACGGATACGTGGACAACGCGGGGTGAGGTGCCGTTCTCGAAGGTCACGGTGCCGGTGGTGGAGTGGAATGGCCGGTTCATCGTGATCAGCGGCGAGAAACAACCGGGCATCCGCTCACCCGAAGTGTGGAGCGGTGAAGTCGTGCGGCGGAAGAAATCGTTTAGCTGGTTGAACTACGCCACGCTGGCGCTGTATCCGATCATCATGTTGGGCGTCAGTTGGAGTGTGGGACGCAAGAAGACGAGCGATGAGTTTTTTCGTGGCGGCCAGAATATTCCCTGGTGGGCAGTTGGCTTGAGCATCTATGCCACGATGTTGAGCAGCCTGACATTCATGGCGATCCCGGCGAAGGCTTACACGACGGATTGGACATTCTTTCTCGCGAATCTGGCCGTGCCGATCCTCGCGCCGCTGGTCATCGTGGTTTATCTGCCGTTCTTTCGTAAATTGAACATCACTTCTGCTTACGAGTATCTGGAGCGGCGTTTTAATCTGGCGGCACGCTGGTTTGGGAGCGTGTCGTTCATGGTGATGCAGTTGGGGCGCACGGCCATCGTGCTGTATCTGCCGGCGCTGGCGCTCTCCACGGTGAGCAGTTTCGACATGCGCACCTCCATTCTCATCATGGGCATCATCTGCATTTTGATGACGTTTGAGGGCGGGCTGGAATCCGTGGTGTGGACGGATGTGGTGCAGACGGTGATCCTGTTGTTAGGTGCATTGGTGACGCTCGTCGTCGCCTGCATGCATATTCCCGGAGGCGCGGCGAAGATCTGGGAAGTGGCCACGGCGGATGACAAACTGTTCGGGCCGTTGCAATGGACGACGGACCTGACGATTGGCACGGCGTGGGTGATTATCATCGGCAACCTCTTCTCGAATCTTATCCCCTACACCGCCACGCAAGACGTGGTGCAGCGGTATGTCTCCACGAAGGATGAGAAGCAAGCGGCGCGGTCCATCTGGACGAATGCGCTGATGGTGGTGCCTTCCACGGCACTCTTCTTCGCCGTGGGCACGGCGCTGTATGCGTTCTATCGGTTGAATCCCGACAGATTGGATCCGGCGTTGAAGAACGATGCGATTTTTCCGTTGTTCATCGTAAGTGAACTGCCGGCGGGCTTGGGTGGGCTGGTGGTGGCAGGCATCTTTGCGGCGGCGCAACCGACGAGCAGCTTGAACAGCATCGCGACGGCCTGGGTGACGGATTTTCACAGCCGGCTCAAGCCGGAGATGGGTGATACCGAGCGGTTGAAAGTGGCGAAATGGGTGACGGTGTTGTCTGGTGTCGTAGGAACCGCCATCGCCTTGCTGATGACGCGGTACAATATTTCATCCTTGTGGGATGCGTTCCTGGGCATGTTGGGATTGACGGGGGGCGCGTTGGCGGGTTTGTTTGCCCTCGGGATATTCACGAAGCGGGCACACGGAGTGGGAGCGATGATCGGGGCCATCAGCAGTGTGCTGGTGCTGTATTATGTGCAGCGGCATACAGCTCTGCATTTCTTCACGTATGGGGCGATCGGGATTTTGACGAGTTTTTGTGTGGGCTGGGTGGCGAGTGTGATCATCCCGGCGAAACAGAAACCATTGGAAGGGCTCACGCGACAGACCATGTGATTTTTGGGAAATGAACATTATGAAGTTTGAAAGATTGCGCGGGTTGGTGGCGGCGCCTTTTACGCCGTTTCAAGAAGACGGTTCTCTCCATCTGGAGTTGATCCCGCGTTATGCGGCACACTTGGCGGAGAACGGAGTGAGCGGAGCATTCGTTTGCGGAACGACCGGCGAAGGACCATCGCTAAGCATAGCCGAACGCAAGCTGGTAGCGGACAAATGGGTGAAGTCTGCCGCCTCTTCAGTGCGGGTCATCGTGCATACGGGCCACAACAGCCTCACGGATTCTTGTGAACTGGCGAAGCACGCACAGGAGATCGGCGCAGCGGCGACGTCATTGACCTCACCGAGTTTCTTCAAGCCGGCGAACATCCGTGATCTGGTGGATACGTGCGCGATGGTGGCGGCGGCCGCACCAGAGTTGCCTTTCTACTATTATCACATCCCGTCCATGACGGGCGTGAGTTTGCCGGTGCCGGATTTCTTGCAGGCGGCGAAGGATCGCATTCCGAACCTGGCAGGCATCAAGTTCACGCATGAGAGCCTGATGGATTATGCGAATGCGGTGCGGGTGGAGCATGGGCGCTTCGATGTGCTCTTCGGTCGTGACGAGATGTTGCTGGGCAGTTTGGTGGTTGGCGCGAAGGGTGCGGTGGGCAGCACGTACAATTACATCGCGCCGATCTTCAACCGGTTGCTGGAGGCTTATCGCCATGGTGATCTGGTGAAGGCGGAAGCGGAGCAGACGAAGGCGAATGACGTGATCGGCGTGATGATCCGGCATGGCGGGTTGCCCGCGGGCAAGGCGATCATGAAGTTGCTGGGGCTGGATTGCGGGCCGGTGCGGTTGCCGCTGCGGTCATTGACGCCAGTGCAGGAGAAGGCACTGGCGGAGGATCTGGAAAAGGTGGGGTTTAATAAATGAACCGCCTCAAACCAGCGATTTATTAGCACCCAGGCGCCAGCCAGTTAGCTGGCGCTTTTTTGCGTAACGTAAAGGGCAGTTGCGACGTCTATGGTAGGGTAATCTATTGGTCGGTTCTTGGTGATATGAACAAAACAGGCATTTTGCTCGGCTCTCTGGTGGTGAATGCGGCGTTGGCTGTGGTGGTGATCAACCGCCAGCCCGAACCCGTGCCGGTAAAAGTCGAGGCGCCCACGCCCAAGCCCATCATCAAGACCCGGGTGGAAACCGTGTACATGCCGGGCGAGACGGAGGTGCATACCAATTGGACGAAGATCGACTGGCGGGTGATCGAGTCGGACGACTACGTGAAATACATCGCCAACTTGCGGGCGGCGGGCTGCCCCGAAGAAACCGTGCGCGACCTGATCATCGCGGATGTGAACAAGATGTATGCAGCGAAGTGGAAATCACTGCATCCGGTAGAGCAGCAGTGGAAGTATTGGGAGGCGGAGAACAAACGGGACAAAAAAGAAGACCGCAGATCCGAAGAACGCCGGGAGCTGGAGAAGGAGCGCGATGACCTCATCCGCTCGCTGCTGGATGTGAACCTGAAGGCCGAACTGGCGAAGTATTCGTGGGATCAGGAACGGGCGGGACGGGATGCCCGACTGGCCTTCCTGAGCGAAGAGAAGCAGGCGCAGGTGAAGGAGGTGGACAGCAAGTATAAAGACGAATTCCGCAAACTTTCTGAGGAAGGCAAAGCCGCCAATCTCAGCAAAGAAGAGATGAACCAGAAGGCCGCCGCCTTGCGTAAACAGCACGAGACCGAACTGGCGGGCGTGCTGAACGGAGGCGAACTGCTGGAGTATGAACTGCGGACTTCCGGACTGGCGAACAAGATGCGGAATGAGCTGGCGTGGTTTGAACCCAACGAACAGGAATTCCGCGCGCTCTTTCAAAAGATAAAATCTGCGGAAGAACAGGCAACGGCCACCGGGCAGAAGCTTTCATTTGAAAAGGACCTGGCACAATTGGGAGATTTGAACGGAGTGCTGTCAGCCGAGCGGTTGGCGGATTTTCAAAAGATTCAGGACCCGGCGTATCGCGACGCGCTGAAACTGGCGGAGCGGTACGAATTGAATGCCGAGGACACCAAGATGATCGCCCAGATCAACCTGACTTCCGAAGCGGAGATCGCCAAGGCGATGGGTAACCCAAATCTCACCCCCGAGCAACGGCAGGCGGTGACGCGGGCGATCAAGGACGAAAAGAAGAAGGTGTTAAGTGAAGCTTTGGGAAAACGGGCCAAACGGAAGTAAGTCATCTTCAGGAAGAGGTATTAAATCGCCAGCAGGATGTCGTGACGTAAAAACGAAAACCCGCTGGGCTTTTGCGCCAGCGGGCCAAATATCAGACTCCGCCTGTTTAAGCGGTGGTCAGCGGAAGGAAAACTATTCCTTCTTCTTTTCGCCGTCCTTGCCTTTGCCGCCGGGACCGCGACCGATACCAGCGTCAGCCATCTTCTTCTTGTCTTCTTCGCTGATCTTGCCGCGTTCTTCCTGGCTCAGTTTGCCATCTTTGTCGGCGTCATACTTGGCCACGATCTCACCGTAGAGCTTCTTCTGCTCTTCCGTCATCGGTGGACGTTCCTTCTTCTTCTTTTCTTCCTGGGCCTGGACGGAGGTGGTGAGGGAACCGACGAGCACAAGGGCCAGCGCGGTGGTGATAACGATATGCTTCATAACGTTGCTTTCGATCTTTGTCTTTTGAATGCACCAGCTACTGCAACCATGCCGTAAACGGCTGGTATTGTTGGCAGCGGGCCGGTGTTTCAATGGGGTAAACACTAAGCGCGAAAGAAAGTTTCGCAACTATCGAATCGCCAAATCAGCCCCTTTATCAAAAACGCAAACTGCTGATAGGCATGGTTTTAGCTATTAATGCATTAATTGTCATTTTTAAGCGGTCCCATTCAATCCTAAGCAAAAATCAGGGTGGCTAACACCCTCAGAATCAATACTTTAGCTATTTCGATGAGTGAAAAATCGCCACCTCCCGTCATCTCGGTGCCTTCCTCGGCGAATGCCATCCACCTTTTGCGCACCGCGCAGCAGCACCATGTGAGCCTCAGTGCGATGGCAGATCAAAAGGCGAATATCATGATCGGTGTTTCCGCCGTGATATTCTCCATGCTGCTGGGATACACGCAGAAAGAAGGATTAAAACTGCCGGTGGGGATACTCTTTGTCTCCACGTTCGCAGCGGCGATCGCTTCCATCATGGCAGTCATGCCTGCTGTTAACAGTTCAGACCGGCTGCAATCCGGGGTGAATCCGCTCTTCTTCGGAACGTTCAGCACGAAATCCCCCGAGGAATATTGCGCGGAAATGCAGAAAATTCTCAGCAGTGATGACGCTATCTACACGGCGATGGCCATGGACATGTATTACTTGGGCGGCGTGCTTTACCGGAAGAAATACCGCTTCCTTGGCTATAGCTATCGGATCTTTTTGATGGGCCTCATCCTCGCGTTCATCACCGGGATGTTCACGCATTGGCGGTGACCGGTCATTTCGCAGGAGTGGGTCGCCGATAAATTTTGTGGATGGCGGCCTGGTCGGTGCATTTGATCAATACTTCATCGATGCACACATGGGGCGGACGGCTGGCACACCAGACAAGCGTTTCAGCAATGTCCTCCGCCACCAACGGCTCGGTGCCCTCATAAACTTTCTTGGCTTTCGCGGCATCTCCCTTGAAACGCACCAAGGCGAACTCGGTCTCCGCGATGCCCGGATCGATGCTCCCCACGCGGATGCCGGTGCCGTTAAGTTCGAGACGCAAGGAACGCGTGATGGAAAGCTCGGCTGCCTTTGCCCCGCAGTAGGCGGACCCGCCCTCGTAAGCCACACGCCCCGCGATGGAGCCGAGGTTCAAAATATAACTGCCTGCGTGATGCGGCATGAGGGGCAGCACGGCGCGGGTCATGCGCAATAAACCCAGGACATTCGCCTCCATCATGAACTCCCAATCGGCGTCTTTGCCCTCGGCCACGGTATCCGCTCCTTTCGCGCCCCCGGCGTTATTGATGAGGATATCGATGTGCGGCGTGTGCTGTTTGGCCCAAGCCACGAATGCCTCGACGCTCGCCGTGCTCGTCACGTCCAGAGGATGAACAAGTGCTTGCGGTGCACCAACTTTCAAAGATTCAGCGGCCACCTGTTCCAAGCGATCCAAGCGCCGGGCACCGAGGATGACGTTGCTGCCCTCAGCGGCGAAAGCCCGTGCGGTGGCCGCGCCAAAACCACTGGAAGCCCCGGTGATGATAACCCACTTGTTTGCCAGTCGAGATGCCATGGAAAGGTTTTACCGAAAGCCAGCCTCCGTGGGGAGGGAATTCTGACAGTTCCGCCTGTACAAAAACCACCCCTCTTATCACCTCATTTAATCGACTTTAAAATGGTTCATTTCGACTGATAAAAGCCCTTTGAACCAAAGGGGATAAGCGACCTTAATAAGCCATTACAAAATGGCTTTGGGCGGTTGCAAAAAACGGGTTGCATGGGGGGCTAATCGTGTTAATGCTTCCTATTGAATAAGCCGTGCCAACCAACCAAGTAAACCCAGCCCGGCTTGTGCCCTGAACCAACAACAACCGAACACGTGCTATGAAGGACAAGTATCTCGCTGAACACACGCCCAGTATGGCAGACTTTTGTGTCAGCCGTCGCCAGTTTTTGAATCGCTTCGGCATGGGCTTCGGTGCCCTGAGCTTAGCGGGCATGATGTCCGAGTTGTCGCCCGGATTGATGGCCGCCCAGTCATCCTCCGGTCCGCTCGCCGCGAAGCAGCCGCACTTCCCGGCCAAAGCCAAACAGGTCGTTCACATTTTCGCCCAGGGCGCGCCTTCACACATCGATACTTGGGATCCGAAGCCCGCGCTGGAAAAGTACGCCGACCAGCCGCTGCCAGGCACGAACGGTGTCGGCTTGCCCTCCCCCTTCAAGTTCGAGAAGAAGGGCAAGTCGGGCATCGAAGTCAGCGACGTGTTCCCGCGGTTGGGCGAACATGTGGACAACATGGCGATCATCCGCTCCATGTGGACGGATATTCCTTCGCATGAATTCGCGAGCATTTTGATGAACACGGGCTCCGGCCGCCGCACGATGCCGAGCTTGGGTTCCTGGGTCACCTACGGTTTGGGCAGCCTGAACCAGAACATGCCGGGCTTCATCTCCCTGCGTCCCGGTGGCGTTCCTCCCGGTGGTGCGCAGAACTGGCAGTCGGCTTTCATCCCGGGCATTTTCCAGGGCACGAGCATCAACACGCAGTTCACCTCGATCGACAAATTGATCGAGAACATCAAGAGCCAGTTCACCTCGCTCCCGGAACAGCGCCAGCAACTTGATTTGCTGCATCAGCTCAATGATCTGCACAGCCGCACGATGCAGAAGGATGCGAATCTGGAAGCGCGCTTGCAGTCTTTCGAGCTGGCCTACCAGATGCAGATCGAGGCCACGGACGCTTTCGACATCTCGAAGGAACCGCAGAACATCCGCGACATGTACGGCAACACGGCGCAAGGCCGGCAGTTGCTCATCGCGCGCCGGTTGATCGAGAAGGGTGTGCGTTTCGTGCAGGCCTGGGCAGGTGGCTGGGATCATCACTCGAACCTGGAACGTGCGCTGCGTGATCGCGCCCGTGAGATCGACCAGCCGCTGGCGGCGTTCATGACGGACTTGAAACAACGCGGCCTGCTGGACAGCACGCTGGTGATGTGGGGTGGTGAATTCGGCCGCACGGCTTCGCGCCAGTTGCCGAATGCGAACAACGCTTTCGAAGTGCCGGGCCGTGACCATAACAACCGCGCGTTCAGCACTTGGATGGCCGGTGGTGGTGTGAAGGGCGGCACGGTCTACGGTGCGACCGACGAGTTCGGTTCGGCCTCCGTGGAGAACAAGGTGCACATCCACGATCTGCACGCCACGGTGCTGGCGCTCATGGGCTTCGACCATACGAAGCTGGTGTATCGCTACAACGGCCGCGACTTCCGCCTGACGGATGTGCACGGCAATGTCGTGAAAGACGTCATCGCAGCGGCTTGATCCGACGAGAGTATTTGCGCGTCATGAAAAATTGCTGGCAAGGGGTAACGGCGGTCAGGGCGACCGCCGTTGCCATTTTTATCTCCGCGGTTGCCGTTAACGCAGCCGAGCCCACACCCGCCGAGCTGGATTTCTTCGAGAAGAAGATCCGTCCCGTGCTGAATGACAAGTGCTATAGCTGCCACAGCGTAGCGGAAGGCAAAGCCAAAGGCGGCCTCGTGGTCGATTCCAAGGAAGCGCTGCTCAAGGGCGGCGACACCGGCCCCTCCATTGTGCCGGGCGATCCGGACAAGAGCCTTTTCATCAAGGCCATCCGTTACACCGATGCCGATTTGCGGATGCCGCCTTCCAACAAGAAGCTTTCCACCCAGGAGATCGCCGATCTCGAACAATGGGTGAAGATGGGTGCCCCCGATCCGCGCAAAGGTGATCCGGCCAAGTGGAAGGAACAACTGGCTGCCGCCGAGAAGGATCATTGGGCCTTCAAGCCGGTGAAGAAACCGACCGTGCCCGATATCAAGATGAAGGGCTGGGTGGGTTCGCCGGTCGATAATTTCATTTTGGAGCAGTTGGAGGAAAAGGCGATGTTCCCGTCTTTTCAGGCGGACCGCCGCACGCTCATCCGCCGAGCCACGTATGACCTGACCGGTCTGCCGCCGACGGCGGACGAGGTGAAGGCGTTCGTGGAGGACAAATCTCCGGATGCTTATCCGAAGCTGATCGATAAATTACTCGCCTCCCCGCAATATGGCGAACGCTGGGGCCGTCTCTGGCTGGACATCGCCCGCTATGCGGACACGAAGGGCGACGTGAACAATAACCGGGAAGACTTCCGCTTCGCTTACGCGTGGACTTACCGGGATTACGTCATCAAATCATTCAACGACGACAAACCGTACGACCAGTTCGTGATGGAACAGCTCGCTGGTGATAAGATGGTGCAGGGCGAGCAGAAGGATGCCCTGGCCGGGTTGGGCTTCCTGACCTTGGGCAAGCGTTTCATGGGCAATCGCAACGAAATCATCGATGACCAGATTGATGCGGTGTCCAAAGGTCTGTTGGGCCTGACGGTTTCTTGCGCCCGCTGCCATGACCATAAGTTCGATCCGATCCCGACGGCGGATTACTATTCCTGGCACGGCATCTTCAACAGCTCGGTGGAGCCGGAGATCGAACCGCTCTTGGCCAAGCCGGTGGAAACTCCTGATTATTTGGAGTTCCAGAAGCAACTGGAGAGGCTGCAAGCCGAGGTGCGGACGTATCGTGAATCCAACGAGACATTCATCCTGAATAACCTGCGCACGAATGCGTATACGTATCTGCGGGTCGCCTATGAAGCGCCGAAGATGACGAACGCGCAGACGCGCAATGAATTCATCCTGCGCACGAATCGCCTGAACAATGGTGTGCTCGGTGCGTGGCAGCGGACGTTGAATGCCTTCTCGCGCCAGAAGCAACCCTCCATCTTCACGCCGCTCATCGAGTTCTCGAAGCTTCGGCCGGAAGAGTATGCCACCAAAGGCAAACTGCTCTCCCAGAGCTTCGCCCAGAACACGTGGAAGCCGGGCCAGATCAATCCTTACATCGCACGCCTCTTCGCCGGACAAGGGCCGGTGGATTTCAAGGATGTGACGGATCGTTATAAACGTGCCTTGGAAGACGTGGATGAAAAATGGCAGGCCGAGATCAAGATGTGGGAAACCCGCAAGAAGCTCAGCAAGAAGGATGATCTGCCAGAGCCCACCAAGCTCGCGGACAAGTATGCCGAAGAGGTCCGCATGGCGCTCTACGGCCAGAATTCCCCGGCCAATCCGCCGAGCAACCAGATCGACGGCATGCTGCCGCAAAATGTGCAACAGCGTGAAACCTCGATGCGTGGTGCCATCGCCCAGTTGAAGATGTCCCATCCCGGCTCCCCTCCCCGCGCCCAGGCGCTGGAAGATTCCCGGCAACCGCGCGATTCCCGCGTTTTCATTCGTGGCAATGCGAGCAGCCTCGGTGATCCGGCTCCCCGCCAGTTCCTGAAGGTCCTGAGCACCGGTGATCGTACTCCCTTCAAAGATGGCAGCGGCCGCTTTGAATTGGCGAAGTCCATCGCTTCGAAGGAGAATCCGTTGACCGCGCGCGTGATGGTGAACCGCATCTGGATGTATCACTTCGGTGAGGCGCTGGTGCCCACCACGAGTGACTTCGGTACCCGCTCCACTCCGCCCTCGCATCCGGCCTTGCTGGATTATCTCTCGGCCTCGTTCATGGAGAATGGCTGGTCCGTGAAGAAGATGCACAAGCTGATGATGCTCTCCAGCACCTATCAGCAGGCGAGCACGCACAACCCGCGCTATTCGCAGATGGACCCGGGCAACAAATTGCTCTGGCGCATGAACATCCGCCGGCTTGATTTTGAATCACTGCGCGACACGTTGCTGGCGCTCGGTGGCAAGCTGGACCTGTCCGTGGGCGGCAACCCCGTGGACATCACGAAACCGGAAACCACGCGCCGCACGGTGTATGGTTATGTGGACCGCCGGAACTTGCCGGAAGTGTTCAACCACTTCGATTTCGCGAATCCGGATCTCACCACGAGCAAACGCTACTTCACCATCGTGCCGCAACAGTCCCTGTTCCTCATGAACAACCCCATGGTGATCCAGCAGGCGCGCAACCTGGTGGAACGCCCGGACTTCCGGAGCCAGGGCGATGAAGAACGCCGCGTCAAAATGCTGTATGACCTGGTGCTGCAACGCGAACCTTCACAAGAAGAGGTCAAGATGGGCCTGCGCTTCCTGGAATCGCTGCCGGGCGTCACCGACATGCCCACCGAGCAGACGTGGAAGTATGGCACCGGCGAAGTGGATGAAGTGGCCAAGCGCGTGAAAGATTTCCGCTCCTTGAACTTCATCGACAACGTCTGGAAGGTGGCCAAGGCGATGCCGGACAAGACCATGGGCTCACTGCAACTGGGCAGCAAGGGCGGTCACCCGGGCAAGAATCCCAAGCAGGCGGCCATCCGCCGCTGGACCGCGCCTCGCGATGCCATGATCACCATCAACGGCACGCTGGATCATGGGAACAAAGTCGGTGATGGCGTGCGGGCCCGGCTCATCTCCAGCCGCGCTGGTGAAGTGGGCAGTTGGACGGCCTTCAACCAGAAGACGGTCACCAAAGTCATGCGGGTGGAAGTGAAGGCCGGCGACACGCTGGACTTCGTCGTGGATGCCCGCACCAATGATAACAGTGACAACTTCAGCTGGGCACCGGTCATCAACATCGCCCAGGAAACGGGTGAAACCATCGCCGGCCTGAACAAGGAATGGAATGCCGAGAAGGATTTCACCGGCGTCAACAAGCCCACGATCAAAGCCTTGAGCGCATGGGAAAAATACGCGCACGTGCTGCTGCTCAGCAACGAGGCCACGTTCATCAACTGAGCAAGCTTAAGAACTATTCAGAAGGGGCTCCGCAAGGAGCCCCTTTTTTGTTTGAATCATAGTGTGCAAAAGGAATTTGTTTCCTGCGTAAGGATGCTGAATCTCATTCTTCCCATGATTGGTGGAGTATTCGCGCTCGCACACAGTCAGTTTGAATGAATTTCGGGGGATGTGGTCCAACGCTCACGGTAATGGCTTGACCGGTTACCCAAGCTCGGAAACTTTGATACTTAACATGAAGCGACTCCTCGCCTGCCTGCTGCTCGGCCTGAGCCTCACGATGACGGCATCTGCCGCCGAACCGGAGAAATCCGTGGTCCAGGTCATGACCTTCAGCCAGTCACCCGACTGGATCGCTCCCTGGCGACAAAGTCAGGTGGGTCGCGGCACCGGCACCGGCTTTTTGATCAAGGGCAAAAAGATCATGACGAATGCCCACGTCATCGGCTGGGGCAAACAGATCCTGATCAAACGCTACCAAGACCCCCGCCCTTATCGTGCGAAGGTGGCGTTTGTCTCCCATGAATGCGACCTCGCCCTGTTGGAAGTGGAGGACCAGGACTTCTTCAGCGGCATGGAGGCGCTCCAAATCGGCGATCTGCCCGAAGTACGCTCCACGGTGACGACGATGGGTTATCCGGCGGGCGGCGAGCAAATCTCCTTTACGCGCGGTGTGGTGTCCCGCATCGAGATGCAAGGGTATGTGCACATGGGCAACCGCGCTTTCCTGACGGTGCAGACGGATGCGGCGATCAATCCCGGCAACAGCGGCGGACCGGTGATCCAAGATGACAAGGTCGTCGGTGTGGCCTTCCAAGGCACTCCCGGCCTGGAGAACACTGGCTTCTTCATCCCGCCTCCGATCATCAATCATTTCCTGAAGGACATCGAGGACGGCAAGTATGATGGCTTCCCGCGCGCGGGCATCTCCATCATGCCCATGCAGAACCCGGCCTTCCGGAAATTGCTCGGCCTTCCCGACAATGATGTGGGTGCCCGCATCGACGACATCCTGGCGATCAAATCCACCACCGACGTGTTGAAGCCGGATGACGTGTTGCTCGAAGTGGGCGGCTATCGCGTGGGCAGTGATGCGACGATCCTCTACAAGAACAACCGCGTTTCGCTCTCCGTGGCTTTTCAAGAGCCGCAGCACGGTGAAAGTATCCCGGTAAAAGTATGGCGCGCAGGCAAGGAGGTGACGGTGAAACTACCGCTCTTCGTGGACAATGATGACCTGCCCACCGGCAACCAGTATGATCTGCAGCCGCGCTATTATGTGTATGGCGGCATGGTGTTCACACCATTGAGCATGGATTATCTGCGCCGTCTGCCGCGCGCAGGCAGCACGGCGGCGATGCTCTACGAACTCAGCTATCGCCGCCGGGAGAAACCGGAAACGGTGCGGGATGAACCCATCGTGCTCAGCACAGTGATGGCGCATCCGGTGAACGCAAACCTGCAAGTGCGCGGCGCGGTGCTGGTGGACAAGATCAACGGCATCAAGATCAACAAACTGGAGGATGTCATCCGCGCCTTCACGGAAGCCAAGACGGACCAGCATATTCTGGAGTTTCTGCCGAAGGGCGGCTTTGAGTGCATCGAGCGCAAGGATGCCGATGCCGCGAATGCCGAGATCATGAAGACCTACAACATTTCCAGCGACCGCCGCCTGTAAGAAAGACAGCCCATGAAAAAACTTTTCCTCATTTGCCTGACTTTCCTCTGCGTGCTCAGCGGTCAGAGCCAGGTGGCGCATAATCCGTGGGAAGATTCCATCGTGACGGTGGAGATCACGCGGCAACGCTATGACCTCGGCCAGCCGTGGACACGCCAGACCGCCACGGATGTCAAAAATGCCGTCGTGATCGAGGGCAAGGAGATCCTGACGACGGCGGAGTTCTTCAACGACGTGACGCTCATCCGCGTGCAGCGCAACGGTCGCGGCCGTTGGTGGACGGCCAAGCTCAAATGGACGGATTATCACGCGAACGTGGCTTTGCTCTCGGTCGAGGATCCCGAGTTCTGGCCGGGCTTAAAGGCTGCGAAGTTTGCCAATGACCTGAAAGACCTGAGCATGGTGCAGGTGGTGCGCTGGAAGAATGGCAACTTGGAAACGAGAAAAGGTGAGTTCAACGAATTCACAGTTCGTGAGGGCAAAATCAGTTTCGTGCCCTCCACCCATATCATCTTCAGCTCGGACATCGAAGGATTGGGCTGGGCGGAAGCCGTGGTGAACAACGGCAAGCTCATCGGCCTGACCACCTCCTCCGACGGTCGCAAGTTCAACGTGACCCCGGTGCAGTTCTACAAACGGATCTTGGACGCAAAGACTAAGGGCAAGTTCACCGGCATGGGTTACTTCGCCTTCACCTGGCAACAGACCTTGAACCCGGACACGCACAAATTCCTGGGCTGGAAAACCGATCCCAAAGGCGTGGTGATCATCGATATTCCCGCGCATGAGAAAAAGCCGGATGGCTTGAAGGAGCGCGATCTCATTTTGAAGGTGGACGGCTTCGACATCGACATTCAGGGCGACTATGTGGACCCGGATTACGGCCATCTGATGCTCGAGAACTTGAGCAGCCGCCGGCATTGGGCCGGAGATACCGTCAAACTGGTGGTTTGGCGCGATGGTAAGGAAGTGACAGTGAACTACACGCTGCCCAAGGCAAATTTCGCCACCGACTTGATCCCGAAGGAAGTTTTTGACCGGGAACCGGAATATCTCATGACGGGCGGGTTGCTGTTCCAGCCGCTGGACGGCCCCTATCTGAAACGCTGGGGCGCCGACTGGAAACAACGCGCACCGTTCCGCCTGGCCTATTATGACAACCAATCGAAGAGCGAAGAGCGGGCCGGTCTGATCTTGCTCACTGCGGTCCTGCCAGACCCAGTGAACATCGGCTATCAGGATTATCGCTTCATCGTCTTGGATAAGGTGAATGGGAAAGCCATCAGCAGCTTGACGGAATTGGGAACGGCCTTGGAGCAACCTAAGGATGGTTTCCACGTCTTCGAATTCATGGAAGGCAGCAATATCCAGAAGATCGTGCTGGATGCAAAACAAGCCCAAGAAGCCAGCAGTCGCATCCAGGGCAACTATGGAATCAAAGGAGACCGGTTCATCCTACCCGTGAAAACCGCTGGACAGTGACCCCTTTTAAGACAAAATCAGGCGGGGCTTGGGCAATTCCTGAGCAGACATGGTGTCAAAAAGCGTTTTTGATGTCATGGCTGGCACGGAGGAACATTTTTTGCTTCCACATGCCTTTACATGGATTTGGGAACAAAAACTTGTGGTCGTTGCGGCCGGCCTTTGCGGCCAGGTTCGACTCGGTGTGCTTCCTGTAATACCAACTTCTACCGCCGGACGCCGCGCTTGATCATTGGTCTCTGCCTGATTTTGTTGCTCTCGATTTTTTGCTTGGCGCTTTATTTCTTCGCTACGCGAAATGTCCGAATTCTTGCTCTAGCTTCACCCCTGGTCTTGTCGCTGTAACACGACCGTTCAATTTTTCCTCCTCGCGCATTGGCATCGTCCGCGAAAAGTGCTACGTCTCTGCCCATGTTGCAGTTCACAGTCATGGGATTTCAGGTCGTCGTGCAGCCTTTTTTCTGGCTGATCATGGCGCTTTTAGCCACTGGACTGAATCCGCCTGACACCCGGGAAGGGTGGATCAATCTGGCCCTTTGGATCATCGTGGTTTTTGTTTCCATCCTCATTCACGAACTCGGCCATGCGCTGGCACTTAGGAAGCTCGGTCACCATTCAGAGATTGAACTGCACGGTTGTGGCGGATCCACCTACTACCAGGCGAGCCTTTCACGCGGCCAAAACATTTTCGTGAGTGCGGCCGGACCTTTTGCGGGATTTCTCCTGGCAGGAACCGCACTCTTGTTAAGGGTTTTCGTCCAAACGGAAGATTACGTAGCGGTTGAAACATTGATTGACTACGCTCTCTTCATCAATATTTTCTGGACGTTGGTAAACTTGCTGCCCGTCCAACCGCTAGATGGAGGGCATATCTTCCGCGACCTGCTCGGCCCAAAATATCTGCAGGTAGCTTGCATCGTAGGTGGCTTGGTCGCGCTCGCAGTCGTAGGCCTAGCTGTGACGTTTAAACAGTTCTACACGGCGTTTCTTTTTGGTTATTTTGCCTGGATCAATTTCACGAACGGTGTTGCCGAAGGCGGCGTAACACGGCGCTGAAAGAATCACCATGCTAGACCTGACTGGCACCATCACCACGGAAGCGCAGCTGGATGACTTGCTCAGCGAACCATCCGCCGCAGTCATCGAAACTTTCCTTAAAATTTCCGGAGATGTTCTGCTGCTGGGAGTGGCAGGAAAGATGGGGCTCACCTTGGCTCTCATGGCCAAGCGAGCGTCCGACACCGCGGGCACTCCACGTCGCATCATCGGCGTCTCCCGCTTCTCATCGCCCACGGCCGTGAAATGGTTGAATGAGCGAGGTATCGAAACCATTTCTGGCGATCTTTTAGATGGCAACTTCCTTGCTTCGCTGCCCGACGCCCCGAATGTCATCTACCTCACCGGCATGAAGTTCGGCTCGACTGGGCAAGAAGCCCAGACATGGGCGGTAAACACATGGCTGCCCGCGCAGGTCGCCCAACGCTTCCGCACGAGCCGCATCGTCGCCCTTTCTACGGGCAACATCTATGGACTCGTGCCGGTGAGCAGCAGTGGTTCGGTGGAAACGGCTGTGCCCAATCCCGTGGGAGAATACGCCATGAGCTGCCTTGGTCGCGAACGGATGTTCGAACACTTCAGTCGAGTGCATGGCACTAGGACCGCGCTCATCCGGCTGAATTACGCCTGCGAACTCCGCTACGGCGTGCTGACGGATATCGCGCACAAAGTCTGGGCTGGTGAGCCGGTGGATATCAGCATGGGCTGGTTCAACACCATCTGGCAGGCAGATGCCAACGCCGTCACTCTCGCCGCGCTGGCCGATGTGCAAAGCCCGCCTGCGGCCATCAACATCACTGGCGCGGACAAGCTCCGCATCCGCGACGTGGCTGAGGGCTTTGGGCGCTTGATGAGCAAATCGGTAAACTTGATCGGCACCGAGCAAAGCACGGCTTTGTTGAATGATGCTTCGATGGCTTTGAATCGCTACGGCGCCGAGCGGGTGGGTATTCCCACGTTGATGAAATGGATTACCCACTGGGTGCAGCAAGGTGGTCCGACATTGAACAAGCCTACGCATTTTGAATCGCGTGATGGCAAATTCTAAGCCATGAACCCCGTCATCCGCTCAAATCTGCAACGCGGTCTGGTCATCCCCGCCTTACCACTCGCGCTGTATGCCAACCGTCGTTGGGATGAACGGCGTCAGCGTGCTTTGCTGCGCTACTACTTTGCGGCTGGCTCAGGTGGCGTGGCCGTAGGTGTGCATACCACGCAATTTGCCATTCGCGATCCGCAGGTGGGTTTGTTCAAACCTCTCCTCAAGCTCGCTGCAGAAGAGTTTCAGCGTGCTGACGCACAACATGAAGAACCACTGGTCCGCGTCTGCGGCATCTGCGGGCCGACTGCACAGGCGATTGCCGAAGCGCAATTCGCCAGAGAAGCTGGCTACCATGCAGGTTTGCTGAGTCTGGCCGCTTTGAAGCAGGCGACGGATGACGAACTCATCGCCCATTGTCGTGCTGTCGCAGAGGCTATTCCCGTTATCGGCTTCTATCTGCAACCATCCGTCGGTGGACGCGCCCTGCCCTACTCTTTCTGGCGACGATTTGCGGAGATTGAAAACGTGGTGGCCATCAAGATGGCACCGTTCAATCGCTACCAGACGCTCGACGTTGTGCGTGCGGTGATGGAATCAGGTCGTGAAGATATCGCGCTCTATACGGGTAATGATGACAACATCGTCATCGATCTGCTCACGCCTTTCCGTTTCCAAGTGGAGGGCGAGTGGAAGACACGCCGGATAGTTGGTGGACTGCTCGGGCATTGGGCGGTGTGGACGCAAAAAGCGGTGGAGCTACTGGAACAATGCCACACGCTGACGCTGAAGAATCAACCCATTAGCCTGGAGACGCTCACCTTGGCTCACCAAGTGACAGATTCCAACGCGGCGTTCTTCGATGCCGCCAATGGCTACCAGGGGTGCATCGCTGGCATCCACGAAGTCTTGCGCCGCCAAGGTTTGCTGGAAGGGATCTGGTGCCTTGATCCTCATGAATCGCTCAGCCTAGGTCAGCGCGAGGAGATTGACCGTGTGTATGCAGCGTATCCAGAGCTGAATGATGATGCGTTTGTGAAAACGAACCTGGCTAAGTGGCTGGCGTAACTAATTGTGTTCTCGGACGCCAAGGCCCCTTCCCCCAAGGCTTCTGCTCATAGGGCTGCCAAAAAGCTTCTGCCAATCGTCGGTTGATTTCTTCGGTCAAGGCGGGGCTGTCGAAGTCCCGGTCCACATGATTCACCACGCCATCCGTGCCGATCTCCAGCACGAGCCACTCGCCGTCAGATGTCTGCATCAAATCTACTACACCGAAAGAACTCCATAACCCGGTCGCCTGCAATGCCAGCCTGGCGGCACGAGCAGTTTCGGGAGGCACCGTGCCGAAATGAACATACCGGGCGCCTTGCGCATGGGCCACCCAAGGAGACGGTTTAGTGCCTTTGGGAAAACGCCGTGCATTCCAGCCAAACAATTCGCCTGCTACACCATAAGCCCGATAAACTTCCGGGTTTTCCAAGCGGATGAATTGTTGGAGGAGAAACGGCTTCGGCCAGTCAGCTGGTATGGGGGCTTCGTTACTGATCAAACGATGCCCTGTGGCGCCACAGGCAATCGGATATTTGAGCACCCATTCGCTTTCGGATTCACGGCGCAAGAAATCCCGCAAAGATGTCTCATCAGCAAATAGCAGGCTGCGTGGGCAAGGAACCTGATGTTCATTATAGAGTTTCGCTTGAATGCGTTTATCGGCAGCAGCTTGAATTCCCTGCCAAGAGATAAACATACGGCCCGCAGGCGGGCCATCGGATGACCATCCCAGCACGTAGTTGTAATCGGTCGGTTCCTCGACTACCTCCAGCCAGAGCGCATCAGCCAGTTTGTTGGCGTGTTCTTCAAAGGCCCACTGCGCCGGTCCTTGATTCAGAATAGCTGCTTTCATCGCACTTCCTAAGGAGAACATACCCGTTCATCTCTGGAATTCCAGCGGCAGTTGCCAGGCCCATGTTAAATTTTGCGCTTAACGCTTCTCCCCTGTTGCATTTCAACTTTCGCCCCATAGAATTCGCCGCATGAAGAAAAAGGGTCCGATCAGTAAGTTCATTAAGCATAATTACCGGCACTTCAACGCCGCTGCGTTGGTGGATGCCGCCGAAGGCTACGAAGCGCACGTCAATGCGGGTGGCAAGATGTTCGTCACGCTCGCGGGCGCCATGTCCACCGCTGAGCTGGGCATCTCGCTCGCGGAGATGATCCGCCAGGACAAGGTCCACGCCATCTGCTGCACCGGTGCGAACCTCGAGGAAGACATCTTCAACCTCGTGGCCCATGATTTCTACGAACGCGTGCCGAACTACCGCGACCTCACCCCGAAGGACGAGGTGAAGCTCCTGAAGAAGCACATGAACCGCGTGACGGATACGTGCATCCCGGAGATGGAAGCCATGCGCCGCATCGAGAACGAAGTGCTCGCGGAATGGGTGGCCGCCGATCAGAAGGGCGAACGCTATTTCCCGCACGAGTTCATGTACAAGGTGCTCCGCACCGGCAAACTCAAGAAGTCCTACCAGATCGATCCGAAGAACTCCTGGCTCCTCGCCGCGTGCGAGAAGAACCTGCCGATGTTCGTCCCTGGCTGGGAAGACGCCACGCTGGGCAACATGTATGCCGGCCACGTCATCAGCGGTGATGTGAAGAAGGTGCACACCGTCCGCACGGGCATCGAGTACATGATGGAACTCGCCGAGTGGTACACGAAGAATTCCAAGAAAATCGGCAAGGGCGGCAGCATCGGCTTCTTCCAGATCGGTGGCGGTATCGCCGGTGACTTCCCGATCTGCGTCGTCCCGATGCTCCATCAGGACTTGCGCCGCACGAATGTGCCGCTCTGGGGTTACTTCTGCCAGATCAGTGACTCGACCACGAGCTACGGCTCCTACTCCGGTGCCGTGCCGAACGAGAAAATCACGTGGGGCAAGCTGGGTGTGGATACGCCGAAATATATCATCGAATCCGACGCTACGATTGTCGCGCCGCTGATGTTCTCCTACATCCTCGGTCACTAAGATCGAATTGGTTTCAAGCAACGCCGAAGGCCGCAAGGTCTTCGGCGTTTTTCTTTTCAACGATTGTTCAACCCTAGGACCAGGCAGAACTGGACGAAGAAACAGAGGGCAATCCAGCCAAGCATATAGAAGCCACTGATGAGATTGATCTGCGTCTCCGACTTGGAACGCCAGCAAGCGACAGAAAAGCCAGCCGTTCCCAAGATCAGCAAGAGCCAGCGCCAGTCGTGGATGCCCCAAGCCAGCCGAACGATGTTAGGCAAGACATCCGTTTGTTTCCCTAAGGCCGCGAAGAACAGGCCCATCGAATAACGAAGGATCGCAACCGCAAAGAAACTCGACGCTACAGCACAAGCGGGCAGGACGAGTTTGGAATTGTTGGGGCTCATGCCGAAATGGGGAAAGTTAGTTCCGCCTCGTTACCTCGGCGGCTACGGGTGTTACTTCACACCCATCAGCTTCGGGCCGATGAGCAGCTTCAGCGTGTAAGTCTCGCGGTCCTCGGTACGCAGGCTGCAGAGCATCCCTTTGGACATGTCAAAAGTGCTGTTCGCCGGCCATTTGAGGAGACGGCTGATGTGATTGGAAATGGAAGGATTATGTCCCACCAGCAGGATGTTCTTTCCATCCGGTATCTGTTTGAGCCAGCCGGTGAAGTTTCTTTCCTCGTTCAACAGTGCATCGGTCAATTCCAAGATGAGCCGTTTATCCCGGTTCGTCACAGGCAGGACGATCTCTGCCGTCTCCCGTGCGCGCACGAGCGGGCTGGTATAAGCGGCATCAAACACGATGCCCGCATTTACTAACAAATCGGCGACGGCCTTGGACTGGCGCTGGCCCAGCTTGGATAGCGGCCGCACTGCGTCATCCGCGCCGGGCAAGGCATCGGCATGTCGGAGGAAGTAAAGGCGCATGGCTGAGGCTAGGAAACCATATTTAAAACCTCCAGCTAATCTTGAGATAAAATGACGAATGCCCAAGCACTGAGGAATGAGCCTAAACTCCAAATCCCAAACACCAAGCTCCAGCAAAACTTCAAACATCAATTCAAACCAGCGTGCGTTCTGGTTGGAGCTTGAGAATTGAAATTTAGTCGGTGTTTGAAGCTTTGGATTTGAGATTCAAAACCACCTCTTCGTCATTGGTCATTCTTTGAAAGCGGCATTGAATTTTTCTGAACGCCAGCCAATCTTACGGCCATGATCCGCCCGCAATCATCTCTTTCGCGTCGTGAGTTCTTGTTTCAATCCGCCATGGCTGCCGCTGCGCTTAGCGCCGGAGCAGGCTTGGCGGGAGCGCAGACACCGGCCAAGGGTAAATATCCTATCATCGCTTTCTCGAAACCCTTCCAACAATTGACCGCGCAGCAGACGGCGGATTTCGTGGCTGAGGTGGGTTGGGACGGCATCGAGTGCCCCGTGCGGCCCAAGGGCCAGATCGAGCCGGAGAAGGCCACGGATGAATTGCCCAAGTTCGCCGAAGTGATGCGCAAGCAGAAGCTGGACCTCCACATCCTGACGACCGCCATCACCTCGATGCAGACGCCCCATGCGGAAACCGTCCTGCGCGCAGCCTCCAAGCTGGGCATCAAACGCATCCGCCTTGGCTTCTGGAAGTATGCGAAGGATAAGAATCCGGCGGACCAGTTGAAGGAGATCGGTGCGCAGTTGAAGGATATTGCCGATGCCTGCAAGGCGCTCGGCCTGCAAGCGGGGTTTCAGAATCATTCCGGTCGTGATTACGTGGGTGCGCCCATCTGGGATGTTTTCAGCATGATCAAAGATCTCGATCCGAAACACATGGGCATGTGCTTCGATATCGGCCATGCCACGATCGAGGGCGGTCTCTCCTGGCCGATCGAGGCGAAGTTGATGGAGCCTTTCTACACGGCAGTGTTCGTCAAAGACTTCACCTGGAAGAAAGATGCCAAGGGCGCCAAAACGGAATGGGCTCCGCTCGGTGAAGGCATGGTGAGCAAGACGTTCTTCGATACACTCAAGAAATCCAGCTACAGCGGCCCGATCTCCCAGCATCACGAATACGAGATGGGTGACCAGAAAACGATGATGGGGCACATGAAGAAGGATCTGCAGGTGCTGAAGGAGTGGCTGGCGTAGGCACTTGAGCGCAGTATCCGCTCCATCGGTTTCCTCAATGTAGCTCTTTGTTTTATCAATTAACGGTTCCGCACCGTTTGCAGGTAGTTGTTTGCGTCGAAGTTAAACCCCGACGTAAACATGCAAACGAACACGAAGGAATCGTTGTCCGGAACTAAGGTTCCGACCACCTCGGCCAAGCGCATCCCGCTCTGGCTGAAGATCGCCTACACCGCCTTCATGGCTGTGCTGATACCGGTTTACTGGTATCACTACGGACCCACGAACTTCCTCTATTTCTGTGACGTCGCGCTGCTCCTGACCCTCATCGGCATCTGGACGGAGAAGAAGCTGCTCATCTCCATGTCCGCCGTGGGCATACTCATCCCGCAGGCGCTGTGGGTGATCGATTTCGCCATCCAGCTCACCGGGACGAAGCTCACCGGCATGACTGCGTATATGTTTGATGAAAACCGCTCTCTCTTTCTGCGCGGCCTCTCGCTCTTCCACGGCTGGCTGCCGTTTCTGCTGCTCTATCTGGTGGCGAAGCTGGGCTATGATCGTCGCGCCTTTCTGAACTGGACCATCATGGCCTGGGTGCTCTGTCTCGTGGGCTATTACTTCCTACCGCCCGCTGGCGCGCAACTGCCGGACCCAAAAATACCGGTGAATGTGAACTATGTGTTCGGTTTGGACGATGCCCAGCCGCAAAGCTGGTTGCCCGCCCAAACGTATCTCCTCGTGTGGATGGGCGCGCTCCTGGCCGTCTTCTATACGCCCACGCATCTCGTGTTGAAGAAACTTTTTAACCAACCGGCCCAAGCCGTTTGATCGCCAGGAGAGGTGAAGCGCCGGAGGTGACAGCTTAAACTTCCGGCGCTTTCTTTGCGAAGCGGTTTCATAAATAAGGAAGGGTCGCGCAGTGAGGCCAAGGGCTGTATGGCTAGGCGCGACGAAGGAGAATATCTGCATAGATCTTCGACTGAGGAGCAACAACGCCAGACGGCCC
>CALRJY020000054.1:0-23586 GCA_943367715.1 Chitinophaga pinensis
AGCCGACCACGTTCGGCCTCAAGCTCGCGCTGATGTATGATGAATTTGGCCGCGCCTTGGAACGCCTCGAACGCATCCGCGAAGTCTCCGCGTTGGGCAAGTTGAGCGGTGCCGTGGGTACGAACGCGCATCTGTCCCCCGCAGTGGAAGCGTATGTGTGCAAGAAGCTGGGCCTGAAGCCCGCACCCATCGCCACGCAAGTGGTGCAGCGCGACATCCACGCGGAATACATGAGCGCGTTGGCGCTTATCGCGGCAAGCATCGAACGTTGGGCCGTGGAATTCCGTCATCTGCAACGCACGGAAGTTCTCGAAGCCGAAGAGCCTTTCACCAAGGGTCAAAAAGGCAGCAGCGCCATGCCGCACAAGCGCAACCCCATCACGTGGGAACGCCTCACCGGTTTGGCCCGTGTCATCCGCAGCAACTCGATTGCCGCTCTCGAAAACGTCGCCCTGTGGCATGAGCGCGACATCTCGCACAGCAGCGTGGAACGCATCATTTTCCCGGATTCCTGCACGCTGTTGGATTACATGTTCGGCCTGCTCACACGCATGATGGACGGCTTGAACGTCTATCCCGAGAACATGAAGAAGAACTTGGGCTTGAGCCTGGGCATGTGGAACAGCCAGACGGTCCTGCTCGCGCTCATCCGCAAGGGCCTGACGCGGGAAGATGCTTACACGCTGGTGCAACGCAACGCCATGAAGACTTGGGAAGTGAAGCACGCGGGCCGTGATGACGCCGACTTCCTCGAAGTGCTCAAGGCGGACCCTGAAGTGGCCAAACATTTCAAGAAGGGCGAACTGGAGAAGCTCTGCTCGCTCGAATTCCACATGAAGGAAGTGAAAGCCCGCTTCAAGACGGTGGGGTTGTAATCCCCGGTTTCCGACGTAGCGCAGGTTGTCAACCTGCTGTGTCGCCGACTGGCAGTCGGCAGGCATCCGACTATTTGGCATCTCGCAGATTACCAATCTGCGACACGGCAGACTGCCAGTCTGCGTTACAACAAGAAGGGTTGGAATAATTCCGCCGCTTGTGTCATCCTATGAGTGTGATCAAAGCCGCCCTTTACCTGACGTTGCTCGCCGGAGCCATCGGTTTCCTGGCCAGCGGCCAAGCCCAAGACAAGCCAGTGCCTTCGACCAAGCCGACCACGGTTTCAACGAATGCTTCCAAGCCCACCATGAAAACCGAAGCCAAACCCGCCGGAACAAACGCCACCCCCGCCAAAGTCGTGAAGACCGAGGCCGAATGGCGCGCGCAGCTCACGCCCGAGCAGTATCGCGTGCTGCGCGAGGCGGGCACGGAGCGGCCCAATGGCCCGGCCTATGAGGAATTCAAGAAACAAGGCGGCGGCACGTACTATTGCGCGGGCTGCAACGCCGAGCTGTTCTCCTCGAAAGAGAAGTTTGATTCCCACTGCGGCTGGCCCTCCTTCTACGATCCGGCGAACGCCAAGAACGTGAAAACGAAAGTGGACATTTCGTTCGGCTCGGTACGCACGGAAGTGCTGTGCGCCGTCTGCGACGGTCACCTCGGTCACGTGTTCAAAGGTGAGGGCTTCAATACGCCGACAGATCAGCGCTACTGCATCAATGGTGTATCCCTGAAGTTTGTGCCGTTTGCGGATGATGGGAAGGCGAAGAAGTAAAGGGAACGCAGGGCTGACAAAGTTCCCTGCTGCATTGTCATCGCCGGACTATGATCATTTTGGATAGCAAAAAGTATCGCAAGGCTCCGCTTACACCGGCGGGCCGGGCTCTGCGCCGTGCTGCCAAAGTCGCCCGCAAGACGGCCAAGATGCACGGCACCCCGCTTATTGTCTGGAAGAATGGCAAAGTAGTAGCCGAGAAGCCGTAACCAGTTCGCTCACGCGCCTTGCCGGAGTCTATCCGCCCTGTTCTTATCTCGGCATGTTCCCACGTCTGCTTTTCGCGCTGGTTCTGGCCTGCTTGAGCCTGACTGCCGCTCGCGCCCAGAAATCCGGCGTTAAATTCACCCCGATCGACACTTCCGGCTTTCGCGACAGCACGCATCATTGGCGGGAGATTCGTGACGAAGGCCGCTTCATCCAACCGGAACCCAACCAGCCTGTTTACGCTCCCGAGCAAGTGCGAGAGATCGCCGCGAACATCCTGCTGTTCCAACGCGAGAATGGCGGCTGGCCCAAGGACTATGACATGACAGCCATCCTCACGGACGCGCAAAAGGCCAAGGTCCGCGAGACGCACAAGCAGACAGACACCTCGTTCGATAACGGCAATCTTCACTCGCAAGTCTTGTATCTCGCCCGCGCCTACGCTCAGTCACCGGAGCCTGAATGGCGGCGGGCATGCGAACGCGGTTTTGATTTCATCCTTTCATCACAATATGCGAACGGCGGTTTCCCGCATCGCTTCCCCAAGCCCAAAGATTTCCATGCTTACATCACCTTCAATGACGGTGGCATGGTCGGTTGTCTGGGCCTTTTCAAGGACGCTGCCGATAACGAACCGTATTTTTCCTGGCTGGATTCTGAGCGGCGGACGAAAGCGCAGGATGCGGTGAAACGCGGCATCGAGTGCATCTTGAAATGTCAGATCAAGGTGGAGGGACTGACCGGCTGGTGTCAGCAACACGATGACAAGACGTATGAGGCCCGGCCGGCGCGCACGTTTGAACTCGCTTCAATCTGTCCCCAAGACACGACCGAGATCGTGCGATTTCTGATGCGGATAGAATCACCCAGTGCGGAAGTGAAACAATCCATCCAGGCTGCGGTAGAATGGCTGGGCAAAACGAAGTTGACCGGCGTGCGGGTGGATAAGGTGAAAGCGGAGAAAGAAGAATTCCTGCGGCACACGGCGGACTTTGACAAGGTGGTTGTCGCAGATGCCAATGCGCCTGCACTCTGGGCGCGCCACTACGAGATCGGCAGTAACAAGCCCGTGTTTGCCGGGCGCGATGGCATCAAGAAATACGCGCTGGCAGAGATAGAACGTGAGCGGCGCACGGGTACGCCATGGTACGGCACCTGGCCTGCGAAGCTTATCGAGAAAGACTATCCGCAGTGGCGGAAGAAGAACGGGCTCTAGCTGGCAACGAAAACTCGGCAGCTTGGGTTACGAAGAGGCTTCCGCGTGTTTTCCGTGGTAAGACACCATGAAGTTGACCAGCACCAGCCCGATCACTCCCGCCAGCACGCTCCAAAAGAGCGGCCAGTTCGTGCCACTGGGTTTGTCACACACGTTGAACCACCAGCCTGTGCCCAGATAGCCGATGAGGTTGCCGACCCCACCCGTCATGAAGGACATCAGGGCCTGCGCCCGCGCTTTCCACGCCGGGTCGATGCGTTCGTCCAGGTAGATCTGGGTGGTGATGAAAACGAGCGTGAATGCGAAACCATGCAGCGTCACACCCGCGAGCAAAGTGGGTTTGCTATCCATGGCACAAAGGAGGAAACGGACCAACCCGATGGAAAGTCCGGCGGCAAACAGCCATTTCAAACGGAACGCGGCGAGCAGGTAGGCTAGACCCAGCATGGCGATGATCTCGGTGATCTGGCCGAGTGACATCAAGGCGCTGGTGTGTTCCAAACCCAAGTCTCGCATGTGCGTAGGCGAGTACGGGTAGAAGGCCGCCAACGGAATGCTGAAGAGCGCGGCAGTGACAAAGACGACGCGATGATCCGCATTTTTCAATAGGGTGAGCGCGTCCAGCCCCAGACGTTCTTTGAGGCTGATGTGACCGGTTGATTTCGGCGGTGGGACTCCAGGCAATACGAAGGTGAACGCGGCGACCAGCAACCAGATGAAGGCACCGCCAAAACCAGAGAGCACCGAGGCATCCGCATTCAGCCAGCTCACGAGCCAGCAACCCGCCATCCATCCCAGTGTGGCCACCGCACGCACCGGGCCGAACTGGCGTTTGGAATTCTGCAGACGCGAGAGGACGATGGTGGTGGAGAGGCTCCAGCCTGGAGCCGAGCACAACGCGTGTAACTGGATGATGGCGAGCACCAGCCACCGGTTCCAACCCAAATGAATGGCCGTGCTGGCAAAAGCCATCGCTATCGCGGTGGCCACGGCGAGCCAGCGCAAGACCACCACAGGCGAACCACGCCGGTCGGCCATGGCCCCGAAGATCAGCGGCGAGATGAAGGCCGCGATGGCGGAAGTCGCGAAGGCATACGCGCGGATGCTGTGGAGCCCATGGGCATCCAGCACCATGCCGAGGGGCACGAACCACATCCCCAGAGCCATGGCGTTAAGGAAAAACAGGGCCGCCAATTCAGCGTACTCGGCCCATCCGTTTGCGCGTTGCACGCGCATAGGACACAGTCACTGCGGAAAAATGCAAGCGCGCTCGAGCGAAGAGATTACCAAGGACCAAGCCGGGAAAACAAAGAGCACCGGCCTTCGGGCCGGTGCTGAGGCAGAAAAATGGGGAGCCTTGAACTACGGTCCCGTGTTATCCGTCGCGGGGGCGCGGTCGGTGGCCAGCTCGATACGGCCGGCGACGAGTACACCTTTCATGTCTTCGTAGTTCACCGTGACTTTCTCGCCGAGGCGCACGTTGCGAAGTTTTCCCGAAGTGTCGTTGTTGAAAACGATCTTGCAGCCGTCACCGAGGTTGAACTTCTTCGTCGAGAGCAGGTTTCTCACTTTCATCGTGTTGGCCTCGGCATCGATGGCCTCCACCGTGCCGGCGAATCGTTCCGAAGTGTCTTCGACTTTGTGCGCCAGCCAAAGGTCATCCTGCTTGGTGTAAGTGACAGTCACCTTCTGTCCGGTTTTGTAGTCACTGAGTTTCGCGTTGTTGTTGTGGACGGTAAAGCGGGTGCTGTCGTTCACCTTGAACTTCCGCGCTGTGCCGACGCGGTCCAGCACGATCTCGTGATTCGCGGGCGTAGCGGTCTTGATGTAACCGGCCTGCGTGTACCAGCGCTGGGAGATGCGCGTGGCGATGAACACGCCATCCGATTCCTCATAACGCACCACTACTTCCATGCTCGGCTTGAGCTGATCGAGGGTGGCAGGTTTGTCCAAACCCACCGCGAAGCTGCAATCCACCGCGAGATTGAAGGTCTTGTTCAGCAAAAATTTATCCACCTTCACCGTGCGTTCCGTGACATCCACGATCGTGATGGTTCCGGTATGTTCGCGGGCATCCTTGTTGGTCGAGGATTGATCCGATGTCGAAGATGTCGTATCGGCGTGAACTGAGGCACTGGGTAACAAGACGAGGAGCGCAGCCAGGGCGAGGAGGTTGCGGAGCAGTTTCGTGGTCATGAGAAAGTTTAGGTTAATCTTATCCGCCCTCTGGTTTTGCTGGAGAAGTGAAGAACACGAAAATACCCGTGCCGCTCATTCCAGCGGGATGCTGATGGGACGGGCGTAATCACCGCCAATCATGCAAACCAGATGCGACAACTTTACTTTAGCATATCTCAGGCCATGAGGGGGAAGTGACCCCAATGAGGCGCGAAATGACTGCAACTCGCTGTCGGCACGTCGCTTGCAAAATTCTCATGCAAGCCATAAGCAAAACCACTACTTGCCTCAGGCTCCGGCAAGGGTTATGCTTATTAAACACCTATGAACCCGGCCTCATATGCCATTGGACAGGCGGTCTTTATCAGGACCGACGTGCCCGATTACATGGAAGAGACGGTGCCTTTCAAGTCACTGGACGAAATGGTGAAGGTCTGCCTCCAGACGCGGGACAACATGATGCTGGAGAAGATCGTGGTGTTCAGCATGGTGGATCATGAAGCAGCCTCGCTCACTTTGGGCTTCGTTTCCGCTTCGCGCGGGCACGGCCCCGATGACGCTCCTAAAAAAGAATTCTGGCAGTAACGGCCAGCCTTAGCCTGCGATATCACTGAAGACCAACGTCTTCCCTCTTGAACCGAGCACGCGTCCCAGCGGAGTCGTGCTCCCTTCTGCCACCGAATCTTTCAGTGCGTCCGCCTTCGCTATGCCCGAGGCCAGCACCCAGACTTCCTTTGCCTGCCCGAGCAAACCATAGCCCATCGTCAATCGCTGCGGGGGTGGCTTCGGTCCGATGACCGGCCGGAACCACGCCGTGTTTTCCTTGTCTTGATCACCCGGGAACAAGGACGCCACATGCGCGTCCTCTCCCATGCCGAGAAACACCAAATCCAGTTGCGGCGTCCCATGCAATTTGCCTGTCGCCGTCTCACGCAATTCGCGAATTGCTTGTTCGGCTCCCGCCAGCGGCTCCATCTCCCCGCGCAAGCGGTGGATCTGAAACGCCGGTATTTTCAACGGTGCGAACAGTTCCGTCTCCGCCACGCGATAATTGCTGTCCGCATGATCAGCCGGCACGCACCGCTCATCCGCCCAGAAGAAGTGGACATTGATGAACCACTCCAAATTCGCGGCCCCTTTCGCAGCCACGGCGGCGAAGAACTTCTGCGCCACGCGTCCGCCGGAGAGCGCCACCAGATAGGGCGTCACCCGGTCTGCCCGTCGGGCCAGCACCTTCAACCACCGCTCCGCCACTGCGTTCGCCAGCGCGTCGTCGCTCGGAAACGAAATCAGTTCGTACGCCACGGCTTACTTGTTCGGCTGCGGGTTATGCCACACATGACCGCCCAGCGAGAGCAGGTCATCGGACGCCACCGGACCCCACGTGCCTGCCGAGTAAAACTCGCGATTCGTCAGCGGCTTGTTGCCCCACGCGGCGCGGATCGGATCTACGATGCCCCAGGCCGTTTCCACTTCATCACGCCGGATGAAGAGCGTCGCATCACCGGAGATCGCTTCCAGCAAGAGTCGCTCGTATGCCTCCGGTGTGTACGCTCCGAATTCTGAATCATAGCTGAAATGCATGCGCACCGGACGCAATTGCAAACTTGTGCCCGGCACCTTGCCGTTAAAGCGCAGGTAAATGCCTTCGTTCGGTTGCAGGCGCAGCGTGATCGCGTTCGCGTCCAGCTTCTGTCCGCATTGCTTCGCGAAAAGCACGTGCGGTGTGGGCTTGAACTGCACGCGCACTTCACTCGCGCTGAGCGGCAGTGATTTGCCCGTGCGCAAATAGAACGGCACGCCGGACCAGCGCCAGTTGTCGATCAGCAGCTTCATCGCCACGAACGTCTCCACGTTCGAGTCCGACTTCACCTTCTCCTCCTGGCGGTAACCCGGACGCAACGCGCCATCCAGCATGCCCGCGAAATATTGTCCGCGCACCACGTTCTTCTCCATCAACGCCGGCGGAATTTCCCGGATGGACTTCAACAACTTCACTTTCTCATCGCGGATCGGCTCCGCATCCAGCGACACCGGCGGCTCCATCGCCACCAGTGACAGCACCTGCAGCAAATGGTTCTGCAACATGTCACGGATCGCGCCCGCTTCCTCGTAGTAACCACCACGCCCACCCACGCCTAATTTCTCGGACACCGTGATCTGCACCGATTCCACGGATTGCCGGTTCCAGAGTTGCTCGAAGATCGAGTTCGAGAAACGGAACATCAAAATGTTCTGCACCGTTTCTTTGCCCAGGTAATGGTCAATGCGATAGATCTGCTTTTCATTCGCGAACTGCGTCAGCTCGTCATTCAAGACGTGCGCCGAGCGGAGATCCGTTCCGAACGGCTTTTCCACCACCACGCGCTGCCAGTGACCGCCTTCCGTGCCTTTATGCAAGAGACCCACGCCATTGCACTGCTCCACCACCGTCGCGAACTGGCTCGGTGAAATGGCGAGGTAGAACAGCAAGTTATGACGCAGCTCCGGCGTGCCGAACCCGCCCAGCAACGTTTCCAATTTCTCGTAGCCCGCCTTGTCATTAAGATCGCCCACGCAGTAATGCACGTTCGCGGCGAACTCCGCCCACTTCGCCTCATCCACGGCTTTTGTGCGGGAGAACTTCGCCATGCCCGCCTTCAGCTCTTCGCGCCAGGAGTCATCTGTCTTGTCGCGACGCGCATAGCCCACCACTTTGAACGGCTTGGGCAGCGCGCCTTCCACATGCAAGTGATAGAGCGCAGGGATCAATTTGCGCGCGGTAAGGTCACCGCTCGCGCCGAAAATCACGATGGAACACGGCTGCACTGCCTTGCGACCGGTGTCGAGGCGGCAGGTGAGCAATTCGTCAAACTGCTGAAGATCATCCATAAGGGAAGCAACCTCACCATGCCCCGCCGGGATTTTCAATCCTTCTTCCGCAACGTTTTGATAAATCAAATTCATCATTTCCCCTAATTCTTTTCACTTCCCCGTAGCCGCCGAAGTGATGAGGCGGAACTAACCTAACTCTGATCAAACCGCCAACATCACCAAGAACAACCCAAAAGCTGAGATACAACCCAGCACCGTCACCCACAGCGGCTCGTTTTCCTGACTCGTCGGCAGACCAGTATTTTCATTTTTCATGCCACCATCATAAAAAGGGACCTAGGACATCCGCTGTCCTAGGTCCCTTTTTATTTTGAGAATATTAATAGGCTTAACCTATTGGAAAAGAGGCTGTTGCATTGGGAAACTCAAGGAAACCGAAAAACTGGTGAAATCGAGGCAGGCCAAATTTTCAGGTCGGGAAGAAACCAAAGTCCGGATCTGGCGTCGAGCCGCAAAATCTCCCGTGTGAGCTTGTTCCTTCGCCGTTGTTATAACAGCCCCGCCCGCTCCATCCACAGCATCTCCGCCGTATAGCCCTGCCGGAACGTCGGATGGACATATTGATACCCCAACTCCATCTTCAGTTTGCGGTTCGCCACCTTCTTATTCGTCAGGCCGCGCTTGCGCTCGGCGCTTTCCGCTTCCGTAGCCTGCGGTGGCATATCCTTACCCAGCGCTTCGCCCAGCCAGCGGTAGAAATTCAACTGTGACACCGGCTCGTCATCCACCACGTTATAGACCTCACCCAACTGCGCGCCTTTCAGCGCGGCTTGGACGACCCCCACCGCATCATCCAGATGGATCATGTTGATGATGCGGTCGCCCTTGCCGTGGATGCGCGCCTCATCTTTCAAGTACTGCTGGAAAAGATGGCCTCGTCCCGGTCCATAGATGCCGGCCACGCGCAGGATGACTGCCGGGAACTTGCTCGTCTGAAACGCTTGCAGCAGAAGCTTCTCCGTCTGCACCAGGATCTGGCTGGTCTCGTTGACCGGCATGGTGGAGGCACTTTCCTTCACCGGCATACCATCCGTCTGGCCGTAAACACTAGTGCTGCTCGTGTAGATGAATTTCTTGGGTGGATTGGCGGACAGCCAATGCAAAAGATTCTTCGTCCCCTCCAAATAGACCTGCCGGTAAACCTCCGGTCCGCCCTTGCTGGAGGAAACGCAGTTCACCACCCAATCAAACGGTCCCGGTAATGCCGCCAAGGTCTCCGGCTGGGTGATATCCGCCACCAATGGCTTGATGCCGGCGGCTTCCAATTCCGCGTTCCCCTCCGTGCTACGGCGCACGCCAAAGACTTCATGCCCTTTGGCCACCAAGGCCTTGCCCAACGGCAGACCCAAGTATCCGCAACCGATGATGAGAACGCGCATTGGGTCGAGCGTAAACCGTCAGGCCCTCGCTCAAAAGCTCAAAAGGAACCATCGTTTCCGGGCGGAAATAGCCGCGCTTCACACCCTCATTAGGCCGGCTATCCCCTGTTAGTCTCTTGTGAACAAAGTTCACTTGATTTGCCCCCGCCCGCCCTTACCTTGCACCCTTGTTTTTCGACCGGCCGCCCCGGTCACTGACGCTGAATCACATGTCCGCCATTAATCTTGCCCATCCAGACCAGTTCGCCAGCCGCCACCTTGGCCCCAGCGATTCTGAACTCGCCGCCATGCTGCCGGTCGTCGGCGTGAAGTCGCTCGCCGAACTGGCTGACAAAACCGTGCCCGCGAGCATCCGCCTCGGTCGTTCGCTGAATCTTCCGGCGCCTTGCTCGGAATTCGAGGCGCTCGCCGAACTGCGCGGCATCGCCAGCGGGAACAAAGTGTTCCGCTCCTACATCGGCATGGGCTACTACGACACCATTACGCCGCCCGTGATCCAGCGTAACATCCTCGAGAACCCCGGCTGGTACACGCAATACACGCCGTATCAGGCAGAGATCTCCCAAGGCCGCCTCGAATCCTTGCTGAACTACCAGACGATGGTCTGCGACCTCACCGGCCTGGACATCGCGAATGCCTCCCTGCTCGATGAAGGCACCGCCGCTGCTGAAGCCATGACGATGGCGTACAGCATCAAGGGCAACGACACGAAGAACGTCATCTTCATCGCCGACACCTGCCATCCACAGACGATCAACGTGGTGGTCACGCGCGCCAAGCCCGTGGGCATCGAAGTGCGCGTGGGCAATCCGGCCAAGATCGATTTCGACGGCAAACTCTTCGCCGTGCTGGTGCAGTATCCGGACACGTTCGGCGCGGTGACCGACTACACCGACCTGTTCGCGAAGACGCACGCGGCTGATGCGATCGCCATCGCCGCGTCCGATCTGCTCGCGCTCACGCTCCTGAAATCGCCCGGTGAACTCGGTGCAGATATCGCGGTGGGCAGTGCGCAACGCTTCGGTGTGCCGCTGGGTTACGGCGGGCCACACGCCGCTTTCTTCTCTACGCGCGATGCCTTCAAGCGCCAGATGCCCGGCCGTATCGTGGGTGTCTCGAAAGATTCGCGCGGCAAGGCTGCCTACCGTCTCTCGCTGCAAACGCGCGAGCAACACATCCGCCGCGACAAAGCGACGAGTAACATCTGCACCGCCCAAGCGCTCCTCGCGAACATGGCCGCAATGTATGCGTGCTATCACGGCCCCAAGGGCCTTAAGGCCATCGCGCAACGCGTGCATGGCGTGACCACGGTTCTCGCCGCTGGCTTGAGCAAGCTCGGCCTGAAGGTCGAACCTGCCGCTTACTTCGACACTTTGCGCATCAGCGTGAAGGATGCTGCGTCGGTTCACGCGATCGCCGTGGATCACGGCATCAACCTTCGTTCGATTGATGCGACCTCAGTCGGCCTCTCCGTTGATGAAACAGTTTCCGCGAAGGATATCCTTGAGCTATGGCAGATTTTCAACGGCGACGTTGCACCTGACTTCACGTTGAAAGACGTGAACCAAGGATTGGCCTCTTCCATTCCCGTTGCGCTGCAACGCACGAGCGAGTATCTCACGCACAAGGTCTTCAATCTGTATCATTCGGAGACGGAAATGCTGCGCTATCTGCGCAAGCTGGAATCGCGCGACCTCTCGCTCACGCATTCCATGATCCCGCTCGGCTCCTGCACGATGAAGCTGAACGCGACCGTGGAGATGTTCCCCGTGAGCTGGCCGGAGTTCGGCAAACTGCATCCCTTCGCGCCGCTGAGCCAGACGCAGGGTTACCTCACGATGTTCAAGCAGTTGGAGCAATGGCTCGCGGAGATCACCGGGTTCGATGCCATCTCACTGCAACCGAACGCCGGTTCCGCCGGTGAATACGCGGGCCTCATGGCCATCCACGCGTATCATCAGAGCAAGGGCCAGGTGAATCGCGACATCTGCCTCATCCCGACTTCTGCGCACGGCACGAATCCGGCCAGTGCCGTGATGGCCGGTCTGAAAGTGATCCCCGTTGCGTGCGACAAGGAAGGCAACATCGACGTCGCCGACCTGCGCACGAAGGCCGAGCAGTATAAGGACACGCTCTCGTGCCTGATGATCACGTATCCGTCTACGCACGGCGTGTTCGAGGAAAGCATCAAGGACATCTGCCAAATCATCCATAGCTTCGGCGGCCAGGTTTACATGGACGGCGCGAACATGAACGCGCAAGTCGGCCTCTGCCGTCCGGGCGATATCGGTGCGGACGTCTGCCATCTGAATCTGCACAAGACCTTCTGCATCCCGCACGGTGGCGGCGGTCCCGGCATGGGCCCGATCGGTGTGGCGAAACACCTCACGCCGTTCCTGCCGGGTCATCCGGTCATCGCGCTGGAAGGCCAGCACAAGCTAGGTGCCATCTCCGCCGCGCCTTGGGGTAGTGCGAGCATCCTGACGATCTCGTGGGTTTACATCCGCTTGATGGGACCGGCGGGCGTCACCGATGCGACGAAGTTCGCCATCCTGAACGCGAACTACATCGCCAAACGCCTGCAAGAACATTTCCCGATCCTTTACAAAGGCAAGAGCGGCCTCGTCGCGCACGAGTGCATCCTCGACCTGCGCCAGTTCAAGCTGGTCACCGCTGAGGACGTGGCGAAGCGCCTGATGGATTACGGTTTCCACGCCCCGACGTTGAGCTGGCCCGTCGCTGGCACGTTGATGGTCGAGCCGACCGAGAGCGAATCCCAAGCCGAGCTGGACCGCTTCTGCGACGCCATGCTCGCCATCCACGCCGAGATCCAAGCGGTGGAAACCGGCGCTGCTGACAAAGCAAACAACCCGCTGAAGAACGCGCCGCACACCGCGGACACCATCGCGAGCGATGCGTGGAATCGTCCTTACTCCCGCGAGCAAGCCGCCTTCCCGCGTCCGTGGTTGAAAGACCACAAGTTCTGGCCCGCCGTCGGACGCATCGACAACGTGTTTGGCGATCGCAACCCCGTTTGTACCTGCGTGGGTATGGAGGCTTACCAGTAAGTCCACGACGAGAGAGATTTAGGAATGCAAACGCCGGACAGGAATGTCCGGCGTTTCTGTTTTCGGAGCGCGGCTTTTAAGCCGCTTCAACTCCCGAAAATCAAGAGATGTTAAGAATTTCAGAGAACACCTGTTTTCATCGGAGTCCTCAATCGAATACCCAAACAGATCGAGACCTGCCGTTGCTCAGGTGCGTTGAAGCGGCTTAAAAGCCGCGCTCCTTCCTAGCTGTGGGCACCCTCGCCCGTCGACTGGATCAAGCATCACGAAGTGATGCCAGACAGTAGCCGGAGGTTAGGAACCCGGAAAGGGTGACGACACCTCCGGACAGGCAGTATTGGTAGTGCACTCTGAAGGAGTGCCAGAACCTCTGCGACCCTTTCAGGGTCGTACCGCATTCTCAAGATTACCGGAGGTATCGCTCCCACTGGTCGCTCAACCTCCGGCTACTATCTGGCAGCCCTACCGGGCTGCTTTAATAGGGTGCGTATCACCCAAATCTTTCCATTGCCCTGAACAAAGAGGCGTGTAGTCTAGACTGCTTCGCTGTACAGTATTGGCAGCGTTGAAAGAATTAGATGTCCGCCTTAGCTACAACTGAATCGTCCGCCGCTGTTGCCTCCAGCGGGAATGCTCCCTTGCGTCTGCCTGAACTGCTCGCTCCTGCGGGCGATTGGGAATGCGTGAAGGCGGCGGTGGAGAATGGCGCGGATGCCATTTACTTCGGCCTGGATAAATTCAATGCGCGCATGCGGGCGCAGAATTTCACGGAATCTTCGCTGCCGAAGCTGATGGAGTTCCTGCACCGGCGCGGGGTGCGCGGGTATGTGACATTCAATACGCTGGTTTTCCCGAACGAGCTGGAAGCGGCGGAGCAATACCTGCGCTCCATCATTGCGGCGGGTGTGGATGCGGCCATCGTGCAGGACGTGGGCATCTGCCGGCTCATCCGTAAACTCTCGCCGGATTTCCCGATCCATGGTTCCACACAGATGACGGTGACGAGTGTGGCGGGGGTGGAGTTCGCCCGTGACCTCGGTTGCAACCTCGTCGTGCTCGCTCGTGAGTGTTCAATCGCGGAGATTGAGAAAATTCAGGCCGCTCAAGAGGCAGGTAATGCCAAGCCCGAAGCGAAACTTCCCTTGGAAGTATTCGTGCATGGGGCGTTGTGCGTGGCTTATTCCGGTCAATGTCTCACGAGTGAATCGCTGGGTGGACGTTCGGCGAATCGTGGGGAGTGCGCGCAGGCGTGTCGCATGCCGTATGATTTGCTCTCGGATGGTGTGCAGGTGCCGTTGGGTGACAAGCGTTATCTGCTCAGTCCGCAAGATCTCGCAGGGTTGGAAGTTTTGCCCGGGCTGATCCGCAGCGGGGTGGCTTCGCTCAAGATCGAGGGGCGGCTGAAATCGCCGGAGTATGTGGCGAGCATCACGCGGGTTTATCGGCAGGCACTGGATCTCGCGGCGAAGGAGATCGCTTCCGCGGCCAACCTCACGAATCGCGTGGATAGCGCGGCGAAGTATGACTTGGAGATGTCGTTCTCGCGTGGGTTGTTCACGGGATGGTTTGAGGGGATCGATAATCAACGATTGGTGCATGCGCGCTTCGGGAAGAAACGCGGGGTGTATCTGGGTAAGGTGGTGAGGGTGTTGGGCGAGCGCGTGATGGTGAAGCTGGAAGCGGCGCTGAAGCCGGGTGATGGCGTGGTCTTCGATGCGGGCAAGCCGGAGGAAGGCGAAGAAGGCGGGCGGGTGTATGAGATTTTCGAGACACGCATCGTGACACCGGGTGCGCGCGAAGTGGGGCTGACGTTTAAGCATGGCGCGATTAAGTTTCCGCGCATCCAGCCCGGACATATCGTTTGGAAGACGAATGATCCCGAGCTGGATAAGCGAGTGCGGCAGACGTTTGAGGGCGAACAGATCCGTTATCAACGGCCGATCTCGATGGAGGTGCATGGGCTGGCGGGCAAGCCGTTCACGCTCATCGCGCGGGATGAGAATGGGCATGTGGCGCAGGCGGAATCTGAGGTGATGCTGGCTGTCGCAGAGAAAACGCCGCTGAGCACGGAGCGCTTGAAGGAACAGCTGGGCCGCCTCGGAGGCACGCCGTTTCGCTTGGGTGAGCTGACGAATCATCTCGAAGGCAATGTCATTTTGCCGGTGAGCGAGCTGAATCGTATGCGGCGCGAAGTGGCGGGCGCACTGGAAGCGCAATGCGCGGCGCCGAAGCGGTGGACGTTGGTGTCCGAGCCGGTGAGCGCGAAGTGGTCGGCGCCGGTGGCGGAGGTGCAGCCGGCAAATGCGGCTACCAATGGGATGGAGCTGATCGTGCTGGTGCGCAATTTGACGCAGCTTGAAACGGCACTGACTTGTGGGGCGGAGACGATCTATTGCGAGTTTGAAGATCCGAAGAAGTATCGCGAGGCGGTGACGTTGTATCACACGGCGCGTGGGTGCAAGACGCCATTGAGCAATCCGCAAGCGGGCATCTTTGTGTTGCCGCCGCGCATCTTCAAGTCGGGTGAGGAATGGATTCTGAATCTGGTGCGCTCGAGCAATGCGGATGGTTACATCGTTCGTAATTACGAGCATCTGAAGTTTTTTGCGGGTTGTCGTCAGCGTGGGGATTTCTCGTTGAACGTGGCGAACCCTTTGACGGCGGAATATTTCATCCAGCGTTACGGTTTGGAGCGCGTGACGGCGTCTTATGATCTGAACGTGACGCAGCTGGAAGCGCTGCTTGCTTCCACGCCCGCACAGTATCTGGAGATCACGCTGCACCAGCATATGCCGATGTTCCATATGGAACACTGCGTGTTCTGCGCGTTTCTCACGAAGGGCAAGGATTACCATGACTGTGGGCGTCCTTGTGAGAAGCATGAGGTAAAGCTGCGCGATCGCGTGGGCGCTCTGCACACGCTCAAGGCGGATGCGGGTTGCCGCAACACGGTGTTCAACTCCATGGCGCAGACGGGGGCGGAGTATTTCGAGCGTATGGTGGCACTGGGAGCGCGCCAGTTCCGCATCGATTTTCTGAATGAGACGCCGGAACAGGTCACGCAGACGATTGCGAAGTATCGCCAACTTCTGCGTGGCGAGATCACGGGGCAGCAGTTATGGCGGGAACTGAAACTCGTCAGCCAGCTCGGTGTGACGCGCGGGCAGATGGAGGGATTGCGGATTGAGCCAACCCAGCGAAAATGAGGCGGACCGGCAGAGCGCCAAGGTAAAAGCCAGCCTCGCGGGAGCGCTGGTGCTGGCCCTCATCATGACGAAGTTCACGATGGGCATGTTTCGGGCGGAATCTCGGAGTTCCCACGTGTATGACCGGAACGTGTTGTCGCCCGAAACCGCATGGATCTTTGAACGGCCCGAACAGTTCACCCTGCTTTCACTCCGGCCTTTTGCAGAGCTGCGCCGTTGGAGCAAAGGTAAAACCAACGCGCCGGTCACGCCGTCGTCGCTGGAACAATTTCACGAGCACGAAGTCCTGGGCAAGGCCAGCATCACGAACCGGACGGAACAGTTGGAGCTCTACGGAGCCATCACGAATGGATTGCGGGCATTGGAAGGCAACCGCTTCCCTAACTTCGATCCGCGCTATGCCGTAAGAATCCAGCGGGAGGGCAAGACCGTGGATCTCATCCTCAGTTTTGAGTGCCGGACGGCAGAGGAGGTGTTGGGCGAAAAACGGGAACTGACCATTTCCAGCGCGCCTGCAGAAGTTTTTAAACGAGCTTTTGACCGGCACGGACTGCTGCTGGATACCAATGATTTCTTCGGGATTTACGCCAGAGAGTGAGCGGATTTCACTGCGGGAAAAGGAAACGGTTGGCGTTGGTCCCACCGGCTTTCGCTGCCGGAGCCAGTATCACCGGCAATTTTGTGATCGCTTCCACGTGACCGTCGGTGAAGAGCAGGCTACCGCCCGCTTCACCGTGGAATTTATTATTCTTCGTAACTTCCCAAACAGTCGTGTTTGAGTCGATGTTGACCGGACCGGCTCTGCGACTGGAGTAAAATGGCTGCCCCTTGCCGGGTGACAGATTGCGGTCCCCCATGGCAATCACTTCTGGCAGGCCGTATGATTCATTGAAGCCGATGAAGTAACTGAGGGCTTCGTTGCCAGCGAATCCTTTATTCACCTCACTCACTTTGCGGTCAACATCAAGAGGGCATCTGAACTGTCGGGTAAGCCCGGATCCGTTAGGAGCACCCATGTATCGGGCCAGCCGCTCGGGATACCGCCAGGCAACCATACTTGGCGCTGCGACGACTCGGGCTGAATTTGTATTCGAGGGAACTTCAAATCGCTGCCAAGGCAACAGGCCATTATTATCCGAGGAATACATGGCCATGCACACGCCGATTTGCTTCATGTTGTTCATGCAGCTAGAGGTCTTGCTCTTGTAGCGGTGACCATGTGGAGGAAGAAACATCAGGGCCAAGATGCCAATAATGAAAAGCACCACCAAGAGTTCTATCAAGGTGAACGCCTTTGATTGTTTGATCGGCTGGAGCAGCTTCATAGCGTTCCTTTGTGCTGGAGGAACGTAGCACGCGCTCATCTGCGGACCCATAGCCCTTTGAGGCTAGGCTGAAAGGGTGGGTTGAAGCATGAGCCTCCTTACGTCGGCTGCTACTTATTGAGGGGTCCGCCTCCTCACGTCGTCGGCAACGGGCTTTGGGGGCTACAGCAGGTCATTGCTCTGCATCACGCGGGCGAGGGCGTTTTCGAGGGATTCCATGCGGACGGGTTTGGTGAGGTGGGTGGCGAAGCCGGAGTTCTCACTCAGGAGGATGTCCTGTTCCATGCCGTAGCCGGTGAGGGCGATGCCTTTGAGCTGGTACTGCTGCTTCAATTCTTTCATGAGCTCGAAGCCGCTGCCATCGGGCAGGCCGATGTCGGAGATGACGAGTTCGAACCGGTTCTTTTTGGCCAGTGAGTGGGCTTCCTCCAGGGAACCGGCGGGGCTGACGCGATGATTCCGGCGGGAGAGCAAGTGGGTCAACGCCAGGCGGGTGGGTTCGTGATCTTCCACAAGCAAGATCCTGATGCCTTTGCCGACGGCGGCCGCAGGCGCTTTGCAACCCGGCTTGCCGTTGCCACTAGGTTCAGGGGTTTCGCAGAGGGGCAGTTCGATGACGAAGGTGGAGCCTTTGCCCCGGCCATCGCTGGAGACTTTGATGTCGCCGGCGTGGAGCTTGATGATCTTGCGGCAGATGGGCAGACCGAGGCCGAGGCCGCCGAACTGGTAGGAGCCAAATTTCTTGGCGTGATCCCCTTGCACGAAGGCTTCGAAAATCTGTTCCATCTCCTCACGGGTGATGCCCATGCCATCATCCGTCACGGTGACAATGAACTGGTGGTTCTGGGCCACGGCCCGGGCCACCACCCTGACCTCGCCGTCGGGCGGGGTGAACTTGACGGCGTTGCTGAGGACGTTCCAAAAGGCCTGTTGCAGGCGCACCGCATCGGCCTTCACGCAGCAAGGCTGCTTTTCCACATCGAGGGTGAACGTGATGTTTTTGCTGATGATGTCGGCTTTGACGGTCTCGATGGCGTAATGCAGGACAGGGAGCGCATCGATCACTTCCAGCGTGAGGATCAGCTTGCCGTTGGTGATGCGGGTGACGTCGAGCAGGTCATCGATGAGGCGCGCTTCGAGTTCGATCTTGTTGCAGATGGTGGCGAAGTCCGCGCGGACGGCGTCCGAGAGGTCCGTATTCTCCGCGGCATCACTGGCGATGAGGAGGGCGGGATTGAGCGGGGTGCGCAGTTCGTGGCTGAGGGTGGCGAGGAAGGCGTCTTTCGCGAGGTTCGCTTTCTCCGCGACTTCCTTGGCCAGGCGCATCTCCTGATGCAATTTCTGGGTGCTGAGATCGGTGACGACGAGGCAGACGACGTTCTGACCTTCATTCGGCAGCAGGCTGGCCGTGAGATTGACGGGCAAGGAGGGTTCACCGGAGCGGTGCAGCACGGATTCGCATTTGGCGACTTCCTGCTGGCTTTCAAACACGCCGTAGATCTCCTGCCACGCCGCAGCGGTGAGGTAGGTGGAAGCGGTGGAGCCGATGACTTTTTCGAGCGGCTGATAAACCATGTCCGCAAAACGCTGGTTGCTGTAGAGGATCAGCCCCTCGCTGGAGAGGGTGGCGGCGCCTTCCTGCATCCGCTCCACATAGACACGGTAGGGCTGCTCGGCGCCGGACAGGCTGTAAATCTGGCTTCCGCTCGGTCCATTGACTACGACCGCATCCACATCACCTTTGCGGATGGCGTCCAAAGTCTCGTTGGACTCGCGCAGATCATCGGTGAGCCGGTCAAATTCGGCCTGGGTTACCTGAGAAATTCTTTTGTAAGCGCCGGTCTTCCGGCTGCCCTTGGCGGGAGTTTTTTTCATACGACTGCCCTTTTTACTTTTTTGGCCGCAGGTGACTGCTTGGGCTGCAGATCCAGCCCGACGATGACCTTGTCGCGGTCCGCCAGATTCCCCACCAGCCGTTTGGGCGGGGGGGGCATAGTTTTGATCAGCGTAGGGGTGGCGATGATGTGGTCGGCGGCGGCTTCCGCGGGTTGTTGATAGATATCGATCACTTCCAGGTCATAACGGCCAGCAAGATATTCATCGCACAGGCTGCGGATATTGGTGACGGCCAGGCTGGAGCGGGCGGAAGAACCGCTGACATACAGACGCAGGGAGTAGTGCAAGCCCGCCTCGGTGCTTTTCAGCAGCTTCTCAAAGACGGCGACTTTTTTACGCGCCACCTTTTTAGGGGTGCTTTTTTTCCGGAGCCCGGGCTTTTTTGGTTTCATCAGGTGGGGTGCATCCTTAACGGTGCGGCTTTACTTCCATGCCCACCAGCACCCGTTCCACATTGGAAAGATCGCCGATGATGCGTTTGACCGGTTCGGGCAACTTACGGACGAGCGTGGGCAGGGCCACGATCTGATCATTCTGGGCGAGGTGGGGTTCTTTGGAGAGATCGATCACCTCGATGACATAACGGTTGGCCAGATGTTCTTCGCAGATCTTGGTCAGATTGGCGAAAGCGGCGAGTGACCGGGGAGTCTGGCCCGCGACGTAGAGCCGCAAGCGCCATTCCGGACCATTTGGTTTTTTCCTGGGGGAGACGGCGGCAGACTTTTTGGCTTTGGGTTTGGTTGCAACTGCGGTTTTGACGGCGGGCCGTTTGGCTTTGGCCACCGTCTTTATCGGACTTTTGGACTGAGTTTTCATGCTCTGTAGCAGGGTGTGTTATTTACGGCGTTTGATGGCCATGGCCTGACGGTCCATGTCCACCTGTTGCAACCGCAGACCGGCCTGGGCCGTGCTGCGGGCGAATTCCTCCTGTTCGATGACGAAGGCCGAGCGCAAGGCCTCGATCTGCGCCTCCACTGTCTTGCGACGGTGCTCCAGCGCGAGGTGCTTGCGTTCGATCTCTTCGGATAGCAACTGTTTCTCGGCGGATTCACGGGCTTCCTGGCTTAAGCGGGCAGAGCCGGTCAGGACGCCACCCGCGCCGAGATAGACATCCACGAGGCGGACGCCCCGGGAGGTGATGTTGAATTCGCGCACCTGGTTGGAGTGGGCCATGCCGCGGGACTTCAGCACGTAGAGCAAGCGGTTGCGCTCGCCGCCCAGCTCCACATCGCGCAGGAGCATCCAGGTATCCACCATGGAGCTGAGGCCTTCCTCCGTCATCTCCGGGGCATGGCCGCCGCGGGACAGGCTGACGAGGAAACCGGTGATGCGCTGCTTGCGCAGGTAATCAATAAGCCGGGTCAGCATGCTGGCGGTATCGGTCAGCGTGCCCGCATTCTGGATATTAGTAACGGGATCGACGATGACGACGGAGGGTTTGAATTCCTCGATGAGCTTGTGCATGAGGACGAGATGCATCTCCAGGCCATGTACCGTCGGGCGCGTGGTGTGGAACTTCAGCAGGCCTTGGTCCACATGCTTTTGCAGATTGATGCTGATGGACTTCATGTTCCGGACGATCTGGGCCGCTGATTCTTCAAAGGAGAAATACAGGCAGCGTTTGCCATTTTGGCAGGTGGAATTCGCCAGATGGCCAGAGATGCTGGTCTTGCCCGTGCCGGCCGTGCCGCTCAGGAGAATGGTGCTGCCGGCGTAGAAGCCTTTGCCGCCCAGCATGGCGTCCAGTTCCGGAATGCCGGAAGAGATGCGCTGGGAAGACACCACATAATCCATGCTGGCCTGGGTGATGGGCAGGACGGCCATGCCGTTCTCATCGATGAGGAAGGGATACTCATTCGTGCCGTGCGTGGACCCGCGATACTTCACCACGCGCAAGCGGCGGGTGGAGATGTGCCCCTGCACGCGATGATCCAGGAGGATCACGCAGTCCGACACATACTCTTCCAAGCCATGACGGGTGAGGGAGCCTTCGCCGCGTTCACCGGTGATGACGGTGGTCAGACCACGTTCACGCAACCAACTGAACATGCGACGGAGTTCCGAGCGCAGAACGGCCTGATTGTTCAGACCGGAGAAAAGGGTTTCTACAGTATCCAAAACAATGCGTTTGGCCCCGATGGTCTTGATGGCGTGATCTAACCGGATGAAGAGGGCTTCGAGATCGTATTCGCCATTCTCCTCGATCTCGTGACGGTTCACCTGGACGTGATCGATGACGAGTTTCTTTTTGGCGATGAGGTCGGAGATGTTGAAGCCGAGGGAGGCGACATTCTTTTTGATGTCATCGGCGGTCTCCTCAAAGGTCATGAGAATGCCCGGCTCGTGGTACTGCAGAATGCCGCGCACCAGAAATTCCGTGGCGAAGAGGGACTTACCACAGCCGGCCCCGCCACAGATTAGGGAGGGGCGGCCGGCCGGCAGGCCGCCGCCCGTGATCTCGTCAAACCCCGTGATGCCCGTCGGGACCTTCTCCAGAAGGTCGGTCTTTTTGATTTTAGGAGCTTTGCTCATATATCGGCGTCTTGGCGGAGAAACAATCGACCACCGTGCACCCGAGAAAGCGTGCGTGTGTTTTCCCTGTTCCCCGTGCTAGTTATCTTGTCCGAATCCCTATTTCATTTTGCAGGCGAGTTTGCATTTTTCAGTGCCTTTACTTTGCATTTTGCAATATCGCCTGTTTCCTCTATTCCCTTAAACAACTGGTTTCTGTTGGTTCTTCAAAAAACCCTCTTTTATGGGTAAAACGCCCGTTTTTTAGCGACTTTCTTGGTTATTTTCCTTTGCCAGTTTTACGTGTCTACAGGTTCATTTTTAGCAAATGAAATGCCAGCGCTGCCCGAAAGGCAGGAGACCAAGGGTGACAGAAATTCGGCTTATGAATTCCATTAGACGAAATATTTAGAGAAGGCTTTTTGCCATCGGTCCAAGAGGTAAGGGGGATTTCCCCCACTTGGGATATGGCCAGTCGTGGTTCATCTTAAACTCGGGATGCAGACCAAATTGGGACATTACGTGGGCTGGGTGGTGGGGATCAAAGCCAAGCAACAGATGGGCGTCGTGATTTCTGACAATTGCGTCGCGGGGCAACTCTACTCCAAATGGGCGGCGGTAGTGCGGACGCTGGATGGTGAGGAAAAGACCTATGGTCTGGCCCAGCTGCAAATGTTGCCGATCGTCGCTGAGGCCCAAGCTTTCCGTGATTCCATCCTGCTGAAGTTTCCAGACCTTTATATTGTTTAAAGCCCGGCGAATTGGCAGCGCTCCGAAATCGTGCGATCGTTTTTCACACCGCTGCCCGCGCCAAATCTCCCTCTGCAGGGCCACCGTGCCATATTTGGAACGGGAATTCCCTTGTTGGCCGTACTTAAGGGGAGTGTAGTAAAGCCTTGGATCAAATACCCATGGCAGGCCACAACGATGAAATGGAAAGGGTCTGTTTTGGCTATACCAAGAAGATAGCAGGCGTGGCCTCGTGCAGCGACTGCGCCAGCATAAGCAGCATCGAAAACGAGGTGGAGCACGCCGTGGCACAACTCGTTTCACTGCCAGACGCGACGGTTTCCAATTCGCTTAAAGTCCTCTCCATCCAACTGCAATTTGCGGCGGAGACACTGGCCCAGGAAGCGCGGTCAAAACAATTGCTCATTCACGCCCACAAAATAGTGGAGCAAAAGCGACAGGAGTTTGAGACCAAGGCCCGCCGGTGAAATGGTCTTAAGGATTTTCGGGGAAGTGCGGGCACCTTGTTTTCGACGAGAAGTGCTAAAAGTGAGGAAATCTTCGATTGGAATTTCTTGGTTGCGAAGGGGTTGGGAGAAATGTCGCTCTGGGATAACTAAAATTGTTTTATTTTTGAGACGGGATGTGGGAAAGTGCGAGTGCTGGCAGCTCGCTGCTGGTAAAGGACGGGTGAACGGTGGTTGTGCTCTTTCGGAGCGGTAGACAGCCACTGGGAAATCCCAAGTCATCAAGCATATCCATGTGATGTATTGCATTGTTATGTCCTGCGTTGGCGGGGAGGTGACGGTCCTAATGGAACCAGCCGAAGGCCGAGGGTCGGCTTCCCTAAATGGGAAGGGAGCCATGGGCTTTGGCGGTGGTGGGGTGTTGGTTATCACGATGCCCTATCATGTCTCAGGATATGTGTTGGTATCGGGCGTATGGATCAGGGTCCGTAAGCCGGAGGGGGAAAGGGACGTCGACCAAGAATGAGGTCGGGGAATCCTTAGTAGCCACTGCGGAACCGGCCGGGTTTTGGACTTACGCTCAATCTGAAGTCCCAATCGTAGGGACGGAGGAAACGATACGGCACAGGGGTCGGATGGTTTCATTGTTCTTTGACATAGTTCCCTAAGGGGAATGCAGGGCCAGCCGAAGTGCGGACTCTGGTGATGGAGAGACGCTGGGCGTTTTATTGACGCTTGGCGCGCTCAACCCTCACCCCAGCCCTTGCATGTTGGAGAGGTGGTAATTAATGAGGGTGGAGCAAGGGAACATTTGAGGCAGAGGGAGAGGGAAGCCCGACCCGGCCCGCAGGTGCTTTTTGAACGAGACCCTGGGGAGAG
>CALRJY020000055.1:0-21841 GCA_943367715.1 Chitinophaga pinensis
CCGCGCAGCAACAGATCACCAACAGTCTCCCCCTTCAAATCGGCCGGTTTGAATTCAAGTACACTGACTGGGGCGACCAGCGCCTCCACTGGCAGGATCCCACTAGCTACACCAACCAGCCCAACTGGACCAACGCCATCGCCGAGATCAATGTCAGACGGGATGATTTCCTGCTACTCCACCAACTGCTCAAAGACCCGCCCAAAGAAAAGGGCGGCGATTACCGGGATCTTTGGAATTACAAATATCCTGACAGGAACCTGCGTAATCACCTTTCAGCCCAACTACACCATGGCGTCGTCATCAGTGCTTACGCGCGCGACGCATCAATGGCTTTCACCAACCTCATCACCTTGCTGGACCTCGCTCAACTGCACCGTGAAGAATGGACCGTCGATCAATCAGCCCGCATTGACACCACGAAACTGGTAGTGGAAGACCTCAACTACTGTCTGCATCTGCACATGTGGAATGAACGCCAACTGGCTGAACTCCAGGACCGATTGTTCGGTATTTCCCTCGTTACGAACTATTTGCAATCCATAGTAATGCAGCGCGCTGTAAGAGTGGCTTCGTTCTCCAGCATCCGCCAAGACCCTCAGGCTTTTCTCAACAAATACTTCCTACCTCCCGTGCCCAACGATTGGCGCACGATCTATTGGCGTAACTTTGATTTGGACAACGACGCGTTAAGCAGCCTAAAGCCAATCCAGTTCGAGATTGATATTTTCCGCGAGCAAGTAAACTCACCTGCTTGGGCAAGGGCTGTTATTCAACTGGACGAAGCTGAAAAAGCGTTCTTTCAAGCAGATCAGCTATGGTGGAACGAGGATAGGTTTGGTATGACATACATATTTCACTACCGCCACCATTCGTCTGCCAGAGAACTCGCTTACGCCGAAACCCGCCGCCAACAAGCCATCACCGTTCTCGCCCTCGAACGCTACCGCCTCAAACACAACCGATATCCCGACACCTTGACTCAACTCATTCCCGACTACCTCAGCAAACTTCCCCAAGACCCCATGGATGGCCGTCTCATGCGCTACCGTCTGAACACCGACGCCACCTTCACCCTCTGGTCCGTTGGCTTCGACGGCAAAGACCGGGGAGGCGATCCCACAGTGCAAAAGTATCGAAACTGGGGCTTCCCCGATGGTGCCCTAGATATCCCTTGGTCCCGAGTCGATCCCGCCGACCTCCCACCCAAGCCCTGACCAATGCTCCGTCGCATCTCGGAGGTCGGCAGCTCCTCCTCAGCCGCTCTTGCAGCTTTAACTTTTCCTTTCGGTGTTGGACGTTTCTTCTTCCTTCTCCCTCACGGGAGAAGGATTGAGGATGAGGGTGCCCCCAGTTCGATGTCCCCTTGGTCCTCCTTCGCTTCCTCCGCGCCCTTCTGTTAAATCCCCTTTCGTTTTGTTTGGCGTCTTTCGCGGGCTAATCCCACATTGCCAAATCGTCCCACCTCTGCTCTACTAACCATCAAGAGAACCCATTAGCCACGCTGCCGCCATGAATTTGAAACTGCCAAGATATCAGTCCATGCCCGCCGACCAATGGCCGGAAGTTTTGGCCATGATCTTAGGGTCTTATTGGATTCTCCTTGGCCCGTTCATCCCGGATTCTTTAGTGATGATCCGCATCATGGGGACCGCCTTGGGCATATCCGTCGCCCACTGTATCTGCAAAAAACATTTTCCCGGTTCTGATGCCGCTCCACTCCTTCGCGCCCGCTACTATCTTCGCGTTGGGGCCGTCTATCTGACCTTTGTCCTGGCAATCAAGGTTTTGCCCTGGCTCTTTGTCATGGCGGTTAAGACTTTGGGTGGCGCATCAGTTTGAACTTCAGATGAAGGCCCCAGCCATACGCCGTTGGTTCTTGGGTATCTCGCTCATTACTTTGGCGTTTGTCATTTTTCTGTCACAATGCCCTCCCGCGCTCCTGCCTGTTCCGGTGCAGCGCCTGCTGTATCGTGGCCAAGCCTTCGAACCGTTCTCCATGCAACTGGTGGATAATGTCACCGCACGCCCCGTCGACGGTGCTGAACTCCAACTGGTCTGCATGGGCGGCACGCCCTATGAAACCGCGCTCTATCAAACCGACCAGCAAGGCCGTGTGCAGGTCATGGGCTATCTGAACACCTCGATGGTGCTCCTGAAAGTCAACGTCCCCGGCTATAAGCCGACCAGAGCCACCGTCTCCACCAACAAACCTGTCATCCAAGTGTCACTGGTCCCGTTGTAAAAATTGTTTTGGCAGTGACGGCTAAAATTCCCTTCTCCCCGCCTCCGCGTCTCCGTGGTTAATCCCTCTCTCGATGTTCGATGTTCGATGTTTCCCTGGAGCTTGGAGCTTTGGATTTGGGATTTCCGTTACTTCCCCTGCAACCCCTTCATCTTCTCCGCATACCGCTTCCCGAATTCCCTCAACGACTCCGTATCGAAATGCACCACATCCCCCTTATGCTTGAGCCCTTCTGACTCCACCACCGCACAATGCGGCACCAGCTTCGGCAGCGACGCGATCTGCTCATTCACCAGCGGCCAGTAGGAAGGTTTGCCATCCTTGTCCGCTTTCGCCAGGAACAAACCCAACTTGCCCGCCACAAACGGCACCTCCGGTGCATTTAGATCCGCGCGCCAATCCTTCACCGCCTGCGCCAGCCGCTCCGCATAATTCTTCGCCGTCGCCTCATTTCCAGAATCCGCCTCACCTTGATGCCACAAAATCCCCTTCAACGTCCCGTCCTTCATCGCCGCCTTCGCCCGCACCAAGGCCTGCTCATACAGATCCCCACCCTTCTGCCAGCGCGACAACGGCGTCCCACCCACCGCACACGGAATCAATCCAATGGTCACCTCCGGATTCGCCTCCGCCATCACCCGCCCAAATGTAGAACCCAGCCCCACACCCACAATCGCCGGCTTGTCGAAATGCAGCGGATCGATCGCCGGTGCCCACGTATTCGTCTTCGTGAACATCAACACTCGCGGATGCGGCACCTTGTCCGCCTCCTCCACCTTCCCGCGTCCCGCCATGTTCGACTGCCCGATCAGCAAATACAGATGCACCTTCTCCTTTGCCGGAAGTTTCACCGCATCCGCCGCCAGCAAAGAAGCCGCACCCGAAAACAAAACGAGCCCGCTGAACAAAAAGCCACGCAAAGAAATCATGCCTCACAACTAAAACCAGAGCCGCCCCGGAAGCAAGCCTGCCCGTGGAGCGTGGCCGTCTCGGCCACAGCAACTCCCATAAGCAACGCTGGCCCTCAGAATGCCTTTGGAGCCAGTCAACCTCACCTCCGTTAGTCCCCCTAAAAATCACCCCTCGCCAAATTTCTTTGTTTTCAAACCGGCCTCAGCCCGGCAAAATGCTCCCACAACTTCCATGTAGCATCACCATGGGTGGCGGATGCGTTTACAGGAGGAGATTGGACATCAAACTGTTATCGCTATGACTGAGCTTGCTCTTCGCCGTTGCCGTCAGGGTTTAATGACTGCTGTTTTCGCTATCGTTTCGCTGCTGGCCGCCACCATCGCCACCGCGCAAGCGCCCTCCAAGGAATTGACCAAATCCCTGGAGAAACTTCTGGAAGCGACCTACGAAACCCGGAAATACACCCTCCTTCATCATCCCAATCATTCCGGCAGCCTCCACGTGACCGTGGGCACCAACAATTATCGTTGCGAGATCGCCAGCGGCCCGCTCTTTCCGCTGCCCGAAGATCTGAAAGACGTGCAGATCACCAAAGTGAATGTGGAAACTGAGACGGAGATCATCGCGCGCAAGATGAGCACGGATCGCAAAGCCGGCGGCGGCCTCTCCCAGGATACCATCAGCCTCGTCTCCTTCTACTGGGAATTCTCCCTGCGCCATCCCCACCTCGGCCGTGGAGAGATCCTCATCACCATGGAGAACGGCCAGCTTCCTTATGACACCGATGAAGTCGCCGCCGTCCTCGGCTACGTCCTGAAAGGCGATGGCCTCAAGCAGCCCAAACGCTACGCCGCCAATACCCAGTCCAAGGTCCTGCACTATGCCGCCTGTGGCCACCTGCCCGATTCCGGTTCCGTGGAATATTTCAACCTGCCGCAGGAAGCCCGTGAAAAAGGCCATCAGAACTGCCCCCTCTGCTTCAACGGTCTGGTCTACCTCTCGCATCTCAGCACCGAGCTGGCGATGGGCAAGGAGGCCGAGTCCTCCGTGCGGCACTACTATCAGCTCGACAAGTCAGACGCTCTCCAGGAACGCGTCAACGCCGCCGGCCGTCGCGTCCTCGCCAAGTGGCCCATCCGCCTCAAAGGCTATTCCTATCGCTTTCAAGTGCTGGACGATGATGAGTTCAACGCCTCCGCCTGCCCCACCGGCTTCGTGTTCCTGAACCGCGGCCTGGTCGAATCCTTGGAAAGCGAAGACGAACTCGAAGCCGTCCTGGCCCATGAGATTTCCCATGTGGAACAACGCCACGGCTTGATGGAATACCTGAAAGCCCAGCGCGATGCCCAGACCGCCGCCATCTTCGCCACCATTGTCACCGCCGGGGCCGGAGCCGCTGCGGCGTCAAACGGGGCTGACGTCGTGGCCGTCACCTCTGCGGCGGGTACCATCACGGCCTTGCTGGCCAGCGTCGCCGCGCACATCTCCCTCATCGGCTACTCGAAGGAACACGAGATCCATTCCGACGTCTTTGCCCTCATGTACCTGCAGAGCCAGGGCAAATCACGGGAAGTCTTGAAGACCGTCTTGAAAAAGATCCGCTCCAGCCAGGAAGTGGAAGAGTCCATCGCCGGCATCAAGCTGACCAGTGTCACCCATCCCAAACTCAACGAACGCCTCTTCATCGCCCAGAGCCTGGAAGTACGTCCCGCAACCACCACGGACATCTACGACGCCTACGACAAGAACGGCGAACTGCTCTACAGCTACACCCTGCAAGCACAAGCCATCTACACGAAGCGCGACGGCAAGAAAGTTCACATCATTCTCGGTGAATTGCAGGCCAGCCCCGCCATCGGAGAACCCAAGATGATTGAAGGCGTCCGCATCCTCGAGAGCGGCAAGCCCAAACAATATAAGACGGACGGTAAGATGCTGCTGGCCCCTCTTGATACCTTGGGCGTGGCCATCATGCGGACGGATGCCCGCGTGGACTTCCTCCCCGCTGAAGGCATCACCGTCAGCATCGAAGGCATCTCCGCCGACCGTCTGGAAAAACGTCCGGCCGGTGCCGGGTTGTAAACCGGGGCACCGGGTGTTTCATTTCAACTGGCTCTCGATCAACGCCTTGACGTTGATGCCCGGCCGGCTGCGATAGTCCCAATGCCGGTCCTTCGCGTCCAACGACGCCAGATTTGTTTCCGTGGTGACACACATGGCGTAGTCGGTCTTCTTCTGCAAATCGGTGGGACCGGCGGAGAAATACACCCAGCCGCGCCCATTCCCATTGATCGACCACTCCACGGAAAAAGTAGCGAAAGCGATTTGGGACGCATTGGTCACCGTTCCGGTCATGACGGCCGGATCCTTGACCGGAAACGTGCCTTTGCCATCCGCGCGATAATACCAGGTATAATCCGTCCGTTCGGGTTGAGAAGTCTGATTGCGAAGAATAAACGCCGCCATTTCATTGCCCCGCCGCAGAAGCACGATCTGTCCATCGGGCACCGGTGCTTCATTCGCGCTGGTTTGCCCGCTTCGATGGTCCTTGCATGCGCCCCCACCCACCCACACTAGTGCTAAAACCAACAGGACACGCCATCCATAGACCAAGTGTTGGAGATTTTTCATCCGGATCCTTTTATTTGAAAAAGATACTTTCCGGGCGGGCTATGGCAAGCCGGCCGTGCCGGGTAAAAATTTTGCTTTGTCCAAATCCACTATCGGGTGGACTCTTTACCCAAGCAAATGAACGTTTCTATTCTTAGCCAGCGTGCACGCGCATTGTCAGCCGCCATCTTGGGCATGGGATTGAGCTTCGGCCTGATCATTCCCACGACGGCTGCGGAGAAACCGCGCAGCATCTCCGGCATCTACCCTCACCTCGCCTACTTCAACAACGAAGGCGAATGCGGCACGGGCGCGGTGGTTCCTTGGGCGGGCAAGCTCTGGGTCATCACCTACGCCCCACATCAGCCAAAGGGTTCCTCCGATAAACTGTATGAGATCGATCGTGATCTGAATATCACCGTCCGCCCCGAAAGCATCGGAGGCACACCCGCGAACCGTTTCATCCATCGTGAGTCGGAGCAGTTGTTTGTCGGCCCTTACGTCATCGATGAGAAAGGCCAAGTCCGCACCATTCCTTACACCGAGATGTTCGGCCGCCATACCGGCAATGCCCGCCATCTCACCGATCCCGCGAACAAGATTTACTACGCCACCATGGAGGAGGGCCTCTACGAAGTGGATGTGAAAACGCTCGCCGTGAAGATGCTCTACGCCGATGAGCAACTCAAAGACGCGAAGGAACCGAAAGCCGATCTCCCCGGTTATCACGGCAAGGGCCTCTACTCCGGTCAAGGCCGCGTGATCTACGCCAACAACGGCGAGCACGGCGCCAAAGCCCTCGTCGATCCTTCCATTCCTTCTGGCGTGCTGGCCGAATGGAACGGCAAAGACTGGCAGATCGTCCGCCGCAACCAGTTCACCGAAGTCACCGGCCCCGGTGGCATCTATGGTAATGACCGTGCTGATAAAGACCCTGTCTGGGCCGTCGGCTGGGATTACCGCTCGCTCATCCTCATGCTCCTGGACAAAGGCCAGTGGCACTCCTATCGCCTGCCCAAGGGCAGCCACAGCTACGATGGCGCACACGGCTGGAACACCGAATGGCCGCGCATCCGCGACATCGGCGAAGGCGACCTGCTCATGACCATGCACGGCACCTTCTGGAAGTTCCCGAAAGATTTCAGCTTTGAAGATTCCGAAGGCATCAGCCCGCGTTCCAATTATCTGAAAGTCATCGGCGACTTCACCGAATGGCGCGGCAAAGTCGTCTTCGGCTGCGATGACACCGCCAAGAATGAATTCCTCAACAAGCGCAAAGCCAAGGGCGAACTCGCCGGTCCCGGCCAGTCGCAATCCAATCTCTGGTTCGTAGAGCCCGATCAGATCGATGAATTCGGTGCCGCCTTGGGCCGTGGTGCCGTCTGGTATGATGAAGCGGTAAAAGCGAACACGCCCTCCGACGCTTTCCTCTTCTCCGGCTACGAACAACGCGGCGTGCACCTCACCCACGATAACGAAAAACCCGTCACCTTCACTTTCGAGATCGATCGCAAAGGCCGCGGCGAATGGAAAGGCCTTTGCATGATTGAGGTGCCCGCTAAAGGCTATCGCTGGCTGGAATTCTCACCGAAAGACAAAGGCGCCTGGGTGCGTGTGAAAGTGAGCCGTGACTGCACTAAGGCCACCGCCCTCTTCAATTACAGCAACAAGGACACGCGCAGCAACGAAGCCAGCGAGATCTTCAAGGGCATCGCCACGGTAAAAGACAAATATGTCTCCGGTGGCGTCATTCGCGCTCGCGCCGAAAATTTGCGCACGCTGAACTTCGCCGCCCTCCGGGCTGAGAATGGCACGGCCTCCGATGCCGGTTACTTCGAGCTGGGTGCCGATCTCAAGCTGAACAAAGTGGACGATGCCAAGGCCCAAGATTGGCTGAAGAAAAACGTCGCCATACCGCACGGCATGTTCGAAGTGGATGAAGCCTCCGTCATCTTCACCGATGACAAGGGCAACCGCTGGCGCTTGCCCAAGGGCGATGCCGCCTTCGATCAACCCGGCGCACTGGGCGATGAACGCATCGACCGCGAAGTTTGCACCGAGCGCGACCTCTTCAACTGCCACGGCACCTTCTACGAACTGCCCGCCGAGAACGCCGGCGGCTTCGCGAAAGTTCGCCCCATCACCACGCACAATCGTCGCATCAAGGATTACACCTCCTATCGCGGCCTGCTCATCATGACCGGCATCAGCGATGGCGCTCCGAAGAATTCGCCGCACATCATCCGTTCCGAAGATGGCAAAGTCGCCCTCTGGGCGGGCGGCGTGGATGACCTCTGGCAGTTCGGCAAAGTGCGCGGCCATGGCGGGCCGTGGAAGGATACCACTGTGGAAGCAAACAAAGTTTCCGACGCCTATCTCATGACGGGCTATGACAAAAAATCCGTCACCTTCCAGCACGATGCGAAGGATACTGTGAAGATGCGCATCGAGGTGGACATCACCGGCACCGGCCTCTGGCGCACCTATCAAATGGTCGAGGTTCCCGCGAAGACTACCGTGACCCATCAGTTCCCCGATGCCCTTCAGGCCTACTGGGTGCGTGTCGTAGCTGACAAGAATTGCAAAGCTACCGCGCAATTTCGGTACGAATAAGCTGTGTGGTTTTGGTCAAAGTGCCAGAAACACAACAAATAATTCTGCATCTGCGAAAGTGTTAGAAATCTAATGCTGGGATGTGTTAACTGGCGGTGGCTTGGGGACTGGCCGCCGTCGTGAGGGGATTACACGCAGGCTGCCGCCCGGGCTGTTCGTCGCCATGGCGGAACCATCAAACCAGCCTGTCAGCCCGCTCAAGCCGCTCGCCAAAACCGGTGCTAGTGAGTCATTGCTCAATGTCACCGACTCGCTCAACTCCCTCCGCCACGGCCTTCGTACCCCGCTGAACCAGATCTTGGGTTACACCGAGATGCTCATGGAAGATGTCGCGGGCCGTTCCGCCCAGACCTTGCAGCCGGACCTGGAACGCATCCATCTCATCGGTGGGCAATTGCTCGCCCTCATCAATGAAGGTCTCGCTTCGTGGAAGCTCATGGTCGGCCGCGTGGACTTGGACACCATGCGCTTCGAGATGCGCAGCCCCTTGAATCTCGTCATCGGTTACGCCGAGCTTTGCCAGGAGATCGCGTTGGACTTGGGCGACAAGCGCCTCGTGCCCGATCTGCAAAAGATCATCGGTGCCGCGAAGAATCTGCAGAACGCCTTCGAGAGCCCTTCCCTGAAGGAACGCGTGGAGCGCTGCTTGCAAAGCGAAAAATCCCGTCACCGTACCCGCTGGCTGATGGAGGAACCGCCGGACTCGCCGCCCAATCAGGGCTTGATCCTCATCGTGGATGACAACGAGATGAACCGCGACATGCTCTGCCGCCGGCTGGAGCGTTACGGCTTCATCACCGTGGAGGCCGAGAATGGCAAAGAGGGCGTGGAACTCGCCCGCCAGCGCAAGCCCGACCTCATCCTCATGGACGTGGTCATGCCGCATTCCAACGGCTACGAATATCTGGAACTCTTCAAGACCGATCCCGTCCTCAGTCACATCCCCGTCATCATGCTGTCCGCGCTGGATGAGATGGAAGTGACCATCCGCTGCATCGAGATGGGCGCGGAAGATTACATTCCCAAACCTTTCAACCCCGTCCTCCTGAAGGCCCGCATCGAAGCCTGCGTCTTCAAGAAACGTTCGCGTGACCAGGAACGTTCCCTCGTCGATCTGATGCGCACTGAGCGCGAACGCCTGGAGCAAGTCATGAACGGCGCCCTGCCCCAGCTTGCCGCCAACCGCCTTCGTCAGGGCGAGCCCGCCAGCTTGGACGACGTCGCCAAAGTTTCCGTCCTCATGGTGGAAGTGGCTGACTTCAAAGCGCTCACCGAGCAGATGCCCGCCAAGCAGGTGGCCGCTGTGTTGACTGAGCTCTCCATGACTCTCGACTGGCTGGCCCGCTTCAATAAGGCTGACAAGATCCGCATCAACCCCGGCCAGTTCCTCATCGTTGCCGGGCTCACCTCACCTAGCAACGATCACGCCAGCACGATCGGCGACATCGCGCTGAAACTCCAGCAAGTGCTTCCCTTGCTGCGCGTGCAGACCAAAACGGAATTCCAACTGCATGTCACCCTCGCCACCGGCGGCTTGGCCGGCAGCGTCATCGGGCGCGCCAGTTTTTATTACGAAGTCTGGGGTGAAGCCCTGCGCAAGGCGACCCGCCTGCTCGGTGAATGTGAACCCGATACCACGGTGGTAGAGGAACAGTGTGCCCGTGAGCTCCAAAAACAGTTCAAACTGGAAGCGATCCAACCGGCAGGACCATGGCGCTTGTTGGGCCGCCAGACCGCAGTCACTTCCGCTGCTGCCTGATCACCCTTCCGGCATCACCAGCTTTTGCCGCAGCAGTGAATTGAGCGCACAGACTCCGGTCAGATCATCCGGCATCTGGTCGATGACCTGCCCTACCACTCCCAGTTCCATCACCAGCAGCAGCGCTTGCATCTCTTGCGGCGGCAACCCTCCTTGCAGGTCCGCCAGGCTGCCGCTCGTATACAGCTTGCTGTCCCACGAGGGCAACTCCGCCTCCAGCGCCCGCATTTCATCCATCAAGCGCAAGCCATCCAAAATGGCATTATCCGCCGAAAGCTCGATCTCGTCCGCTGTCACCTGCACCGGCCCCTGCTCGAACACAAAAGCCCCTTTGTTCCAGCGGAAAATGCGGTGCAAAGCGCGTAAAGGCGTCAGCGAGCTCTCATCGATGGTCGCATAACAGACGTGCCCGTCCCGGATGTGGATGCGGCCCACGATGGGCAGGTTCTCGATCCGCACCATCCCCGTGCGCCCGTAGCGGCACAGGAACTGCAACAGGTCGGGCACGGGTGTCTCCGTGATGTCACCCGAAAGTCCGATGGCCCGCTCCTCCTGGCCTCGCGTACGCACCTTGCTGACGAAATGGATCTCCGTTTCACCGCTCGGCATTTGGGCGGACATGCTGAACCGGGTGACCGCCACCACCAGCACAAGGATGTTCCCCAGCCGCAACCGGTCCCCTTCCTTCAATTCCGCCTGCGGCACCGCTTCCCGGTTCACTTGCACCATTTCATTCGGGTTCACGCTCCGGATGACGACCCGGTCGCCCCAGCCCGTCACCACGGCGAAACGCTGGGCATTGTCAGCCGGATTGACGACGATGTCGTCCGTGTCCGTGCGGTTCAAAGCCAAGGCTCCGCCATCAGGTACAGGGAATTCCCCGCCCTTGTTCGCCCCGTTCAAAAAATGCAAGGCCAGCGCCACAGCGCGTGAATTTGGGTGACGCCATCCACTCATGACAAGCTGGTTCAGGCCCATGTCCATGAAACTTTTTCTTAGCACCAGCCATATTTCATCTTTGAACGGCACGCTTCATGGTTCACCTTGGAATGCGAATGCGAGACCGGGTTGAAATAGTCTCTGGGGACATCACGAAGCAACAAGTCGATGCCATCGTCAACGCTGCGAACAGCTCCCTCACGGGCGGAGCGGGCGTCGATGGGGCCATCCACACCGCAGCCGGCATTGAACTCTACGAGGAATGCCTCGCTCTGGGCGGCTGCCCCACCGGTGAAGCCAAGGCCACTAAGGGCTATGCCTTGCCCGCCAAATGGGTCATCCACACCGTCGGCCCCATCTGGCGCGATGGCACCCGGGGTGAGCCCGAGAAACTCGCCCGTTGCTACCAAAACTCCCTGAAAGTCGCCGCTTCCTTGTCTGCCAAGACCGTCGCCTTCCCCTGCATCAGCACCGGTGCCTATGGTTTTCCTCTCGAAAATGCGACGGAAATTGCTCTGAACGAAACCTTCAAGTTTCTCCAGCAGGATAATTCCGTCGAGAAAGTCACCTTCGTCTGCTTCGGCCAGGCCGCCTTCAATACTTATCAGCAAATGCTCACGGACCGCCTCGCCCTGATCGCCTGACCATTTCGGAAGTTCGCTTCGCAGATTAAAGTTTGTCCAAACCCGTGGATTAGGGACTAATAGTGCTTAACCATGAATCGCCGCACTTTTTTGGCTACCACGCTGGCCTCTGCCGTCGTTGCCAGCACCTCCGCTTCCTTTGCCGCCGATAAGAAACGCGCCCCGCGCATCCTCTTGCGCTCCTCCTGGCAGGTGGTGAACATCGGCGACATCGCCCACACTCCCGGTGTGCTCACCCTCATCGAAAAATACATCCCTGACGCCGAAGTCATCCTCTGGCCCTCCGGTGACATCACTCCCGAAGTGATCGCCATGGAGCATAAGCGCTTTCCCAAGATGAAAGTCGTCAAAGGTGGCATCAATCCCGACGGCACCCCGAAGGTCAAAGCACTCGAGGAAGCCATCGAATGGTGCGATTTCATCCTGCACGGCTCCGGCCCTTCCATGGTGGCCTATAAAGATGTGTCTGCCGCGGTTAAACGCACCGGAAAACCCTTCGGCGTTTACGGCATCACCTACAGCAACGGCTCCAAGGAACAACAGGAATTCATGGGCAAGGCCAAGTTCCTCTACTTCCGCGACACCGTCTCGCTCGCCAAGGCCAAGGCCGAAGGCATCAACTGCCCCATCATGGAATTCGGTCCCGATGGCGCCTTCGCCGTCGACCTCCGCGATGACGCCCCTGCCGCCGCCTTCCTGAAAGCGAACGGCCTCGAAGAAAAGAAATTCCTCTGCTGCCTCGCGCGCTACCGTTCCACGCCTTACTGGCTGGTGAAAGCAGGCCGTCCCAAGGATGAGAAAAAGGATGCCCGCAATCAAGAGATGCGTGAGCACGACATCAAGCCGCTGCGCGACGCGGTCATCGCCGTGGTGCGCCAGACCGACCACAAGGTCCTTCTCTGCCCAGAAGACAGCACGCAGATGACCATCACGAAAGAAAACATCTACGACAAGCTGCCCGACGATGTGAAACCGAAAGTCGTCTGGCGCGAGAAATTCTGGCTCACCGATGAAGCCCTCAGCACCTATCTGAAATCCTCCGGCATCTTCGGCCTGGAGATGCATTCACCCATCATGTGCATCGGCAACGGCATCCCGGCCATCGTCTGCCGCTTCGAGGAACAGACCACCAAAGGCTTCATGTGGCGCGACATCGGCCTCGGCGACTGGCTCTTCGACATGGATAAACCCGACGAAGTCGCCAAGCTCACCGACACCGTCCTCAGCCTCGTAAAAGATCCCAAAGGCGCGAAAGCCAAAGTGGCCAAGGCCGCGAAGGTAGTAGAAGAACGCCAGCGCATCACGATGGGAGTGGTGAAGAGCAACCTGCCTGCTTAGAAAGCGGGCATCTCCATTTTTTATTCTATGAAGTTAATCACCTTGTTGAGCATCATCAGTGTGCTCTGCCTTGCTTCCGGTCATGGCCTGCAGGCTGCCGAAGGAAATGCAGAAGTCGTTACCAAGACTCCCAACCTCGTCGCTTTTTGGACGTTCGGCGAAGAAGCCGGACAACCGCGTGTTTCTACAGGGACAAAGGAAAAGCATCCCATGAAGGAAGTGGGCACGCCGATTGCCCGCGTGGAAGGAGGGCCATTTTCAGGTTATGCCGCGGACTTGAACGGGAAACAGTATTTCTCCATTCCGTATGCGGACACGGGCGACCTGAACATCAGCGGGCCCGAGGCGCAGGTGAGCATGTTCGCTGTCGTGCGCATCGAAAATCTCAAACAGAGCCGCACCATCGCCGGCATGTGGAGCGAGGGCAAGGGTGCGAATGACGACACCGGCACGCGCCAATATTCCCTGCTCATGAACATGCCCACCTACGGCGGCCCGAACAAACTCGTCCCCCATATCTCCAGCGAAGGCGGCATCACGCGTCGCGCCGATGGCAGTGCCTTTCCTTGGTGCGCCGATTACGCCGCCACGAAAGGTGAAGTCCCCACGAACCAATGGTGCACGCTCGGATTCACCTATGATGGCAAATATATCCGCGCCTATATCAATGGTGTGCTGGACAAGATGGAACTCGACCCGGTGAAGCACAAACGCAACGACCCTTACTTCACCAAAGAAGGCCCAGGTGGCAAGGATCGCGGCATGAACCCCTATTACCATGGCCGCGGCATATTCCGTTACGATCCAGAAAAGCATAAGGACCGCATCGGCGGCGCCGACTTCACCGTAGGTGCCCGCTATGCTGTAGGCTCCATGTTCAAGGAAGCGACCATCGGCAAATTCGGCGGTCTCGCCGTTTTCAATCGCGCCCTCAGCGAAGACGAGATGAAGAAGCTCCATGAAGCAGCGAACGTCAGCGCGTTGAATAAATAACTTTCCCCGAGAACAAACCATGAATCGCCGCCAGTTCCTCCACGTCTCCGGCACCGCCACTGCCGGGGCCTTGCTCGCCGGTGACGCCCACGCTCTTTCGGTAGCCGCTCCGGTGCCGTCAATTTATGATGTCATCGTTTATTCCGGTGTACCGTGCGGGATCGCGGCGGCGATTCATGCGGCGCGCGAAGGCGCCAAGGTGCTGCTGATCGAGCAGACAAAACACGTGGGCGGCTTGAGCACTAGCGGTATCAACACCGCAGAGAGCGAACACATGCTCAAGTGGACCATCGGCGGTTTTGCCGATGAGTTTTACAGACGCTTGGGCAAGCATTACGCGGACACCAAGGACGAGCAGTCGCCGCTTAAAGAAGGCGACCGCCTGAACACAGCGTATTACTTCGAATCCAGCGTGGCCGAGAAAGTGTATCTGGACATGTTGAAAGAAGCGAAGGTGGAAACTGTTTACGGGATCAGTGTGGAAAAAGTGACCAAGAACGGCACCAAAATCACATCCATCACGATGAGCAACGGGCTCAACCTTTCCGCCAAGATCTTCATCGACGCCAGCTACGAAGGCGACCTCATGTCCCGCGCGGGCGTGAAGTATTCCATCGGTCGCGAAAGCAAAGCCGAATTCGGCGAAGAAGCCGCTGGCATCCGTTTTGACAAGACTCCCCGCAAAGCCGCCACCGTGGACGCCCAAGGCAACCTGCTTCCCGGCATCAGCGCGTGGGCAAAAGACCTGAAGGAAGGCGATGCCCATCGCTCGCCGATGAACTACAATTTCCGCCTCTGCTTCGCCAAAGACCCGAAACTGCAAGTGCCGATCCCTGCCCCGAAGCATTACGACCGCAAACGTTATCAGTTGCTGGAGAACTGGTTTAACGAGAAGACCACGAAGAAGGAAGGTGTGAAACTCACCGACATCCTGGACTTCTACGCGCGTCGCAATGGCAAGTTTGAAGTGAACAACAAACAGGCCGCCATCTTCTCCATCGGCCACTTCGGCGGGCAGTTCGATTATTCCGACGCCGATTACGCGAAGCGCGAGAAGATCATCGAAGATCACTGGGATTACACGCTCGGTCTGCTGCACTTCCTCGCGAACGAAGAGAGCGTGCCGGAGAATGTCCGCACGGAGATGAAGTCTTGGGGCCTGCACAAAGAAGAGTTCAAGGACAACGGCAACCTCCCCTACCAGCTCTACGTGCGCGAGGCGCGTCGCATGCGTGGTGAACACGTCGTCACGCAGATGGATGTGCAGGAGAATCGCCGCAAAGCCGACAGCATCGGCCTCAGCAGCCATTTCATCGACAGCCACCACGTCCAACGCGTGGCCTTGTCACCCACGGAGTTCGTGAACGAAGGCCGCATCTGGCGTGTGAGTCGCGCCTATCAGATGCCCTACCGCGCCTTCACCCCGAAGAAGTCCGCGTGCGAAAATCTGCTCGTGCCCGGCGCGGCCAGCTTCACCCATGTCGCCTTCTGCTCCTATCGTCTGGAGAGCGTGTGGATGATCTCAGGCCACGCCTGCGGCGTCGCTGCTGCCATGGCGGCCAAAGCGAAGCAACCTGTCCATGAAGTGGATGTGCCGAAGCTGCAGGAGAAACTCCGCGGCCAGAAGCAGGTCGTCGATTTCATCCCGGGCCAGCCGGAGTTTTGGTATGACGTGAACAAGACGCCGAACGGCCCGCCAGAATTTTGAGCGAAGTTATTTTCCCTTCGTCTCAAACGTCTGCTTGTGCCCGCTGGATGGGATGCTGATCGTATAGCTCTTGCCATCCGGTGCCACCGACATCTTGATGTAGTGAGCCGCGCAATCCTTCTCCGTTTGATTCGCGATGTGCTCCTTCACTGTGTTATTGGAACTGCCATCCGGCCGTTCATTGCGATGCAACTGATACATCGCCTTGATGGAGGATGTGCCTTTCAGCGTGCCAAACGTCTCTGGACCGCAACCCTTCGTCGCCCCGTTGTTCATCACGGAAACAGTCGGGGACAGGCTCTTGATGAGCAGCGGATTATTGCTCACGTCGAGGCCATGATGATTCACCTGATACACATCCACCACGCCCGCAAGGTTGATCGGGCAGACCAGCTCACCCTCCACATTCCACGTCAGATCGCCACCATTGAAAAAGCGGAACCCGCCGAACTCCACCAGCGTCACCACGCTGTTCGCATTATCGCTCCGATCCTTTTCCTTGAGCGTGATGCCTTCACACTGCGCGTTCTTGCCCGTCGGTTTCTTGCTCGTGAACAGCTGATGTGCCACCAAGCAACGCACATTCAGCTTCGCCACGGTCGCATCGCTGCTCGCCTTGAATGGAATCGTATCATCCGGCTTGATCACTTTGCGCTCCGCCGTGATATCCTTATACGGCTTGATCATCAGCGGGAAACGCGTGTCGCGCGGATTATTATCCGGATTCGCTTCAGGAATGCCCTTGTCCCAAATCGTGCCGAAGGGGATCTGTTGCGCCACCTCCGCCGCACCACCGAAGTGATCGATGTGGAAATGCGTCGTAAGCAAATTATCGATCTTCTGCAAGCCTGCGACCTCCTTCGCCACCTTCACGATACGCGCCGAGTCGCGTCCCCCCGGATTGCCACTGTCGATCAACAACGATTCACCCGTCGGCGTGACGATCAGCGTCGAGCCTCCTCCCTCGGAATCGATCCAATAAAAATCTAGCGTCTTGTCCGCCAATCCTCCGTGCGTGGTGTGAACGGCGGCAGCCGACAGGGCGAGCGAAAGCGCGATGGTCTTGGTGAGATGCATGGGAAGATTAAACCGGAACACCGGAAACGAGGCAAGGATGGGGTGATATCCAATTTTTGAACGGTCAGTATAAACTACAGAAATTCATCGGCCTCCCGGTGCCACCGGCTTTCTCACGTGCAATTCCCACGGCGTCTGCCCTCCTCCGGCACCCTTCATATGCAGGACGAAATCACCTTTGATCTGCTGCCAAGCATCCGGTCCCACCACGTTTTCCAGCCAATCGATTGATGGAACCGCTCCTTTGGAGACCGGGCGGACGGCTATGATCAACACCTGCGTCTCTCGCAGAAGCCCAGCAAATTCTTCGTTGTCCGATGGGCGGCGGATGACTGCATGTGAAAAGAATGTGTTGTGCGGCCGGTGCTGTTCATTCGCGGCCACGTACCATCCTGAACCGCCCCACGTGCCGATGATCATCGAGCGGGCCCGGGCCGTTGACGCTGCCGCCGGCCCGTCGTTCCGCTGCTCCACCAATTCCAATGCGGTGCGGATCAAGTGCAGCAGTTCATTGCCGACCGGAGCCATGACGGGACCGATGCGCGTTTCCAATCGCTCGATCTTGTCTGCTGCCGGGGCGGTGCGGACCTCCGTGATGGCCACCTTGAACGCACCCGCGTGCAGTCCCAGAACCATCGCCAGACCGATCGCCGTGCGTCCGTTGAAAAGCACTGCCAAGAGCATGACCAAAGTGAACGGCAGCAAGACCCATTGATACTGGAAGAAATGCCATTCATGGCCGAAGTAACCGACCTTTGGTACTGCGCCGAGCAGGTAGAAGAGCACGCCCACGCCGCTTTGATAAAGGAGCAAACTTGTTCCCGCTGGGATGGCTGAAGGCAGCCGGCGCTGGAACATCCGGATGACGAAACCGAGGAAGAGCGAGATCGGCACCAGGATGGGCAGGACCACGGCGATGAAGTGCCGGAAATTGGCGAACAATGTCAGCCACGTGCGCTCATATTCCTTCGCCACATAAACCGGCCACGCGGAACGCATGCCCTGTTCCCATCCGCAAAAGAGCACAAAGAATCCGCACCGGGCGATCTCCACCAGCACCAGCCCAGCCGTCACGATGCACCACCAGCGTAACCAGTCGCGCACCAGCCCGGGACGCCGGGACATCGTGGCCAGGCACAGCAGATCCATGGCGCCATAGGCGGCCAGCGCCATGAATGCGCCGCCTGCTTTGGAGCATTGCCAGGCCAGAAAAATCACCGCCAGCCACGCGGCCTGTTTTCCACCGCGGGATTCCACCGGCCGCCACGCCATCATCACCACCAGCAGGAAAAAACGCTCAACCATGTAGTACTCCATGCTCCCCACCGTGGTGGCGAGCAGGTGCAGATACGGGGTACGTGCAAAGCTGACGAGCAGCAACGCGACCGCGATCGCCACCAGGACACCGCTTCGCTGCTCGCTCCGGGTGAGCCACCAAAAGAGGCATCCGACGAAGGCGATGGACAGGAGTGAATTGAACAGGACGTTTGCCGGGATCGTGTTGCCGGCGATGGTCGTGAACCCATACCAGATACAGATGGGCAGCGGACCGTATTGGCAGTCGATATCGCGATAGAGTGCCTTGCCCGCGTGCATCTGGTCGGCCCGGAAGATCTGGTTGCCATTGTCGAAGAATATCCAATCCGTGCCATAGACGGACACCGGCAGGAATTTGACGAAGCCCCATATGCCCATGCCCAGGAGAACCAGGAGAAAAAGCAGGAGCCCTAGCCGGAATCTGGCCGTGTTCCTAGGGGCAGCCGGGATTTCTCCTCCTGCGTTGGCGATGGACATTTTGAAATGGCGACCTCAGCCTCAGGACAAGCAAGCCGTGATTAAAGCCGTTGCCACTATGCTACCAGTGTCCACTGCGCATCAAACGGAAAACAAAAGATAAGGAAGTGGATGTAAGATTGCTCTCGCCCGCTTCGTCAAGTTCAAATCAGACGAACGGATGCGTATCACTTCGCCCCCAAAGGATGACTCCGGTCCGTCAATGGCAGCGTCACTCGCCGTTTCGCCAGTGCCGCGTGATAAACCGCCATCACCATCTCCACCGCCTTCATCCCGTCATACCCGCTGCACGCTGGCTCTCCACCTGTGCGCGAGGCGGCGATGAGACTATCCAGCAACACCCGATTTCCCGCCGTGGTGTTATGTTGGCTTTCAGACACGCCCGTCAACGGATCACCCGGCAACGGCTCCCAAGCACTGGACCCGCCCTTCTCCGTCCAAGCTCCATACTTTTGCAGAAAAATACGCGGCGGGATATTCGCCTGGATCTTCACCATCCCCTTGCTGCCGATGAGGTCCATCCCCCAACTGCCTGACACCGTCGCCTGTCTCTCCCGTGAAACGAACAGGCCATTCACCCCATTCGCGAAACCGAACTGCGCATAGATATCCTCACCCGCCACCAGCCCGATGCCCTCCGTCGCCTTGCGCGCATCCTTGAGCGTGATGTCCCGGCCCTGTGTCTGGACGCGAGCCGTGCACCACTCCGCATCTCCGGCGAAGAGGCGCATGAGATCGAAGAGATGCGTGCCCAGCACCAGCATATCCTCGCCGCCAGCGCGCTTGTCCTGCTTGCCATTCGCCCGGATCTCCAGCAGATCGCCGATGAGTCCTTTGTCCAATTGCTCCTTCAGGTAAACGATATTTTGCGCCACATGCATCTGATGCGCCACGGCGATCTTGGTCCCCGCCTTCTTTGCCGCAGCGAGAACAGCATCCGCCTCCGCCAAATCCGTCGTGAAAGGTTTCTCCGTATAGATATGCGCTCCTGCCTTGATGGCCGCCAGCCCCATGGCCTTATGCTCCACCGTCCAGCGCGTGGCGATGCTCACCAAGTCCGGCTTCTCCTTCTCCAGCATCTCGCGATAGTCGGCGTATGTCCGTGGTGTCTTCAGTTTTGCCAGCGCCTTGAGCAATCCATCCGGGTTCGCATCCGCCACCGCCACCAGTTCCACCTCCGGATGACCGGCCATCACGATATCCATGCCGTGCCCGTAATTACCTTTCCCCGTGTGACCTATGACGACTGCTCGCAACTTGCCCGAAGATTCCTTTTCGGAAGTGCGCGTGACGGTCTGGCAACCGGTGAGCAAAGCACCGCTGGCCGTGGCCAAAGCCGTGCGGGCAAGGAACTGCCGTCGTGAAACCGAGTTCAGGCGCTCAAAATTCATGATTTTCCCGGGTATGAAATTCCTGCAAATATGCCTTGCCAAATGGGGTGTCGCCAAGTTGAATTGCGGCCCTTCGGTAACTTGGCTGGATAGCTCAGTTGGTAGAGCAGAGGATTGAAAATCCTCGTGTCGCCGGTTCGATTCCGGCTCCAGCCACCACTTTTAGCTTACTCTCCGGCGCAAGCCTATCATTTCAACCATGAAAACTGCGATCGTTCTTGGTTGCTCCTTTCTGTGCTGTCTGCTGGCAGGGTGTGCCAGCTCTGAGCGGATGCATTCTGCGGTAGGACAAGCGGACATGCGCCAAGCCACTGTGCTGAGCGTTGAACGTAAGATCGCCAGTATTGTACGCCAGACCGGCGATTGGGAGATGTCGCAGTATCGCAGCTACAACCGTTCAGACATCGATGGAGATGAAGTCAGTGACACCGCCCTGCTCACCACTTTTGAGCGGGGGAATCTCTGGAGACGGGATCTGCTGGTGTGCCTGAGCACCGCACCCACCCAAGTGATACTGATGCATCTTGGCGCCAAAGGTGAACGCATGGCGGAGACTTTTGAAATCGAAGGACAACAGATCATAGTGAAGGGTAAGGAGTATGCGGAGAATGACGCGCTTTGCTGCCCTTCGCTTCCATACCGCAAGGTCTATTTGATTTCTGAGGGAAAAGTAAGAGAAACAAAATGAAGCCTACCTGCGAAAACCTGAAGGCTACTTTGTGGTAATGGTGCGAACGAACAAATCTGATGTCGAGGTCATCATCCTAGCTGGCGGCCTCAGCACACGCATGGGCCAGGACAAGGCCCGCGTGCGACTAGGCCGTCGCACTTTGTTGGGCCATGTCCGCCAAGCAGCCTCCGCCACAGGTTGGCCCGTCCGTGTCATCCGCAAAGATATCGTGGAACGCTGCGGCCCCTTAGGCGGCATTTTGACAGGCCTGCAAAAGAGCCGGGCCGAGGTAATCGTGTTCCTCTCCTGTGATATGCCCTTCGTCACCGCGAACTGGTTGAAACACCTCGCACGAAAACAGAAGACAAGCGGAGCCAAAGCCGTCTTCACTCAGCAAGACAAGTTCGCCGGGTTCCCCTCTGTGATAACCAAGGAATGCTTGGAAGTCGTGGAAGCCCAAAGAGTGAAGGGAGAGTTTTCCTTACAATCGCTGGCGAGGATATTGCAGGCGCAACGGATGGAAGTGCCGCCGAAGGAAGCGTGGAAATTCATGAACGTGAACACGCCAGAAGCCTTGGCTGAAGCGAAGGCGCTCCATTCTTAGCAAACGCGTTTGATGCTATTAATCCAGCTCTTGCGAGTCCCGGCAGGGACTTCCCGAAAATAGCCCACCGTTCTCCAACGGTGGGTAAATACGCCCCAAAGCTTCCCAAGCCCCGCCAAGGGGCGAAAGAACCTTCGTTTCACGCCTGTTTTGCCACTCGCCAGAGATAAACGAAGTCGCCACAATCCAGCATGCCCATGTTTCGATTGATCGTCGCGCTGTGCTTCGCCTCGGTGCTGTCTTTGCAAAGCGCTGAGAATGTTAGGGTGGTGAACAATAAGAGTGAGTTCCAAGAAGCCATCCGTGCTTTAAAACCCGGCACCACGCTAAAGCTCGCACCCGGCGATTATGGCGCCGGGCATTTTGTCTCCAAGGCACGCGGCACCAAGGAAGAACCTATTGTCATCGAAGGCGCGAATCCGGCACAGCCGCCAAAGTTTTCCGGTGGCAACCTGGCGATCCATTTCAGCGGCTGCACCTATGTGACGTTGCGCCATATTCAGGTGCAGGGGCAGAAAGGGAACGCATTGAACTTCGATGACGG
>CALRJY020000056.1:0-20672 GCA_943367715.1 Chitinophaga pinensis
CCGGTGTTCGCGGATGCGGTAAAACAGATGAGCATCGCCGATGCGAAGGCCATCTTGAACGGGCCGAAGGATGCGGCCACGCAATACTTCAGCCGGGTGACGCGGGAAAATTTGATGAAGCAGTTTCAGCCGCTGGTGAAACAGGCGACCGATCAGGTGGGGTTGACGGCGTCTTACAAACAACTGACCGACCGGGCAAAGGTGTTGAGCCCGTTCATGAAGACGCAGGCTGTAGACCTGGATGGCTACGTGACGAACAAGGCGTTGGATGGGCTATTCCTGATGGTGGCGCAGGAGGAAGAGAAGATCCGTCAGGACCCGGCGGCGCGGACGACGGATCTGCTGAAGAAAGTCTTCGGCGGGGCCAAGTAGGCGATATTCAGCTTCATCGAACATGATCAAGAGTGTTTGTGTTTTCTGTGGTTCCAGTCATGGCTTTGCGCCCGAGTATGGAGAGAAGGCGAAGGAACTGGGACGGGCCATCGCCGGGCGCGGGTGGACGCTAGTGTACGGCGGTGGGAATGTCGGTCTGATGGGGGTGGTGGCGGATGCGGTGATGAACGCCGGAGGCAAGGTGATTGGGGTGATACCGGAAGCATTGTTGGCGAGGGAGTTGGGACATCATGGCGTCACCGAACTGCGCGTAGTGAATACGATGCATGAGCGCAAGGCGATGATGGCGGAGTTGGCGGATGCGTTCATCGCCATGCCGGGGGGCATCGGGACGTTTGAGGAATTCTTTGAGGTGCTGACTTGGGCGCAACTGGGTATTCATCACAAACCCTGTGGTCTGCTGGATACGCGGGGCTACTATCAGCCGGTGATACACCTGCTGGCGAATGCGGTAACGGAAGGGTTTCTACGGGCGGAGCATCAGCAGATGGTGTTGAAGGCAGAGCAGGTGGAGGAGTTGCTGGCGCAGATGGAAGCGCACAAACCACCGCAGACGGCGAAATGGATCAGGAAGAGCCAGACGTAAGCGGTTGGAGGGCATCGGGATATTCCAAAAAGGAGCGGTTTTTCTCATGTGGTTGACGGATGGGGTTTCATAGACTTTGTTCTGTTATGCAGAAGTATCGCGAGAACAGCAGTGTCCAGGCCGGTCCGCCGACGCCGGAAGAGTTTCAGAAATTCCAGCAGCAGATGCAGGATTTCCTGAAACAGCAGATGGGTAATGTGACGCAAGGCTTCACCAAGGCGGAGCCGACGAACACATCGACCGGCACAGGTGGGGAGAAAAAGGAGGCGGAGTTTCGTTTTGATTACAAGCCGAAGGATATCAAGGCGCATCTGGACCGGTATGTGATCAAGCAGGACGACGCCAAGAAGGTGCTGAGTGTCGCGTTGTGTGATCATTATCATCATGTGCGGATGGCGATGGAGGGGAAGACGCAGCCGAATTATGCGAAGCAGAACATCTTGCTGATGGGGCCGACGGGGGTGGGCAAGACGTATCTCATCAAGAGCATGGCGGAGTTGGTGGGCGTGCCATTCGTGAAGGCGGATGCGACGAAGTTTTCGGAGACGGGTTATGTGGGCGGAGATGTGGAGGATCTGGTGCGTGACCTGGTGCGCAAGGCGAATGGGGATGTGGAGCGGGCGCAGTATGGCATCATCTACATCGATGAGATCGACAAGATAGCCAGCACGGGCGGGCATGGTGGCCGGGATGTGAGCGGGCGCGGGGTGCAGACGAATCTGCTAAAGCTGATGGAGGAAACGGAAGTGCCAGCACGGGCACCGAATGACATCTCCGGGCAGATCCAGGCGATGATGGATGGGCGGGGTGGGCGCAAACAAGCAGGCACAATCAATACGAAGCATATCCTGTTCGTGGTGAGCGGGGCGTTTGATGGGCTGGAGGCGATTGTGCGGAAGCGTTTGCGGGAGTCTTCCATCGGGTTTGGGGCGGCATTGAAAATTGAGGATGTGCATGAGCGTGCTTATGAGCTGGCGATGACACGGGATTTCATCGATTACGGGTTTGAACCGGAGTTCATTGGGCGGTTGCCGGTGCGGGTGGTTTGTCAGCCGTTGAATGTGGATGATTTGTTCCAGATTTTGAAGACCTCGGAGGGTAGCATTGTGCGGCAGTATGAGGAGACGTTCGGCGCGTATGGCATTGAGGTGTTCTTCCGCGATGACGGGTTACGGCGAATCGCGGAGCTGGCGGCGGAAGAGAAGACGGGAGCGCGTGGATTAATGACGGTGTGTGAGAAGGTTTTTCGCGAGTTCAAGTTTGAGCTGCCGTCCACGTCGGTGAAGCGCTTTGTGGTGAATCGCGAGGTGGTGGATCAACCGTCAGCGGAATTGCAGCGATTGCTTAAGGAGCATGAACAGCATGGGCGGGCGGTGTTGCGCGAGTTGGTGAATGAATATTCACGGCGGTTTGCGGAGATGCATGGGTTGCAGTTGAAGTTCACGGATGAGGCGGCGGACAAGCTGGTGGTTCTCTCGTTGGAGCAGGGGAAACCGGTGCGCGATCTGTGTGCGGAGAAGTTCAAAGATTTTCAGTTCGGCCTGAAGCTGATCAACAAGAATACGGGGCAGACGGAGTTTGTGCTGGAGGCTGAGATGGTGGATGAGCCGGAGAAGGTGCTGAGCGAATGGGTGGTGAAGAGTTATCGGGGGACGGAAAATAAGTCGATGGTGGAGGGTGGATAGTTGATAACGGGGCAAGAATGGATCCGATCACGCATACGGTGTTGGGGGCGAGCTTGGGCTATGCGCTGTTTCATCAGCGATTGGGGAGGCGTGCGGCGGCGGTGGGAGGATTGGCGGGGGCGACGCCGGATATCGATGTCCTCATCAAGAGTGCGACGGATCCATTACTGACGGTGGAGCTGCATCGGCATTTCACGCATGCGCTGCCGTTTGCGCCGATCGGGGCGTTGATTGTGGCTTCTTTGTGGTTCCTGCGGCCAGCACAGAGACAAGATTGGAAACCTTTGTGGTTGTGTGCGCTGGTGGCGTATGTGAGCCATTGTCTGCTGGATGCGACGACCAGTTACGGAACGGTGCTGCTATGGCCATTCACGCGGCAGCGGTATGGGTGGGATTGGATCTCCATCATCGATCTGTTGTTCACGGTGCCGTTGCTGGTGTTGCTTATCATAGGCTTGGCTAGAAAGCGGGCGTTATTTGTTCAATGCGGACTGGCTTGGGGTGCAGCGTATATGTTGTTGGGGATTGTGCAGCATCAGCGGGCATTGAGTGCGCAAAGCCAATTGGCGCAAACGCGCGGGCATTCGATCGAGCGGCGGGAGGTGATGCCGACGATGGCGAACAATGTGGTGTGGCGCTCGCTCTATCTGGTGGATGGGCAGCTTTATAGTGATCGGATACGCGTGGGATTCTTTTCCGGCGTGACGGTGAAGGAAGGGATGCGGTTACCATTGGTGACGGCGAAGGATTTGACGACAGCAGAGCAAGCACGTGATGAGAGGACGCATTCGTTTGAGCGGTTCAATTGGTTCTCGGATGGGTGGGTGGCGCGGTCGCCAGCGGATGTACAGGTGTTGGGGGATATGCGGTATTCGCTTTCGGCGAAGGCGTTTGATCCGATCTGGGGGATTCGTTTTACGGCGGCGGGTGAAGCAGTGCCGGTGGAGTGGGTGAACCGGTCGCGGGACCGGAAGATCGACAAGAAGGAGTTCTGGGCGGAGATTGTTGGACGTGGGGAGGGGTATAAATCGATTCCGGGGCCGAAGAATTTTTGACAAGATTAACCAGATTTACAGGATGGCTCTGTAGTAATTCGTAATGCGTGATACGTAACAGGGGTGAAATTGATATGAATATGAAGATCGCGGTTTTTGATACGCATCGGTATGACCGGGAGGCTTTGGAACAGGCCAATGGAGCTTTCCATTTCACGTTCTCGTTTTTCGATGTGCGGCTGAAGCCGGAGACGGTGGCGTTGGCGCAGGGCCATGAGGTGGTGTGCGCGTTTGTGAATGATCAGCTTACGCGGCCGGTGCTGGAGGCTTTGAAGCAGCATGGGGTGAAGCTGATCGCGTTGCGGTGTGCGGGGTTTAATAATGTGGATTTGAAGGGGGCGAAGGAATTGGGGCTGCCGGTGGTGCGGGTGCCAGAGTATTCGCCTTACGCGGTGGCCGAGCATGCGGTGGCATTGTTGCTGACGCTGAACAGGAAGATTCACAAGGCGCATAATCGGGTGCGCGAAGGGAATTTTTCATTGGATGGGTTGGTGGGGTTTGATCTGAAGGGTAAGACGGTGGGCATTGTGGGGACGGGGAAGATCGGGAAGGTATTCGCGCAGATCATGAAGGGGTTTGGGTGCCGGTTGCTGGCGTTTGATGTGCGGCAGGATGAGGAGCTGGTAGGGATGGGCGTGGAGTATGTGGCGATGGAACGGGTGTTTGCCGAGTCCGATGTCATCTCGCTGCATGTGCCGCTGATGCCGCAGACGTATCATCTGGTGAATGAAGCGGCGTTGGCGCTCATGAAGCCGGGTGTGGTGTTGATCAATACGAGCCGGGGTGCGCTGGTGGATGCCTCCGCGTTGATCAAGGCGCTGAAGCAGGGGCGGATCGGGGCGGCGGGGTTGGATGTGTATGAGGAGGAGGCGGGCGTGTTCTTTCAGGATCTGTCCGGGCACGTGTTGCAGGATGATGTGCTGGCGCGGTTGCTGACGTTTCCGAACGTGATCATCACGTCGCACCAGGCGTTTCTGACGAAGGAGGCGCTGGGGAATATCGCGGAGACGACGTTGGGGAATGTGGCGGAGTTCAGGGACGGGAAGGGGTTGAGGAATGAGGTGAAGTGACGGAGGAACTAGGGAGTTAACCGCAGATGGGCGCAGATAAACGCAGATGAGGGAGGGAGGGGAATCAGCAGGGTGGGGCGGTGGATGCTGAGCAAGTCCGGTATTGTTTAGGTGGTTAGCAGACGTCATGGTCTCAGGCATCATGAAGATGCTCGGGAACAGGTTTGGTGTGCTGGCGGCGGCGTTACTCTTGGTGAGTTGGTTTTTCTTGGGTGGCTGTGTCACGGAGAAGGTTCAGGTGAAGGGAGATGCTCCGGCGGAGTTGAAAAAAGCGGCACCGCCGATGTTGACGGACAAGCAGGTCGCGGGGGTGTATGCGTTGACGCAGCGGCCTAGTGCGCCGGGGGAGGATTTTCCCGCAGAGATCTATGATGTGAAGATCACGGGGGTGGCGTTGCGCGTGCCTTGGAGTGAACTGGAGCCGACACGCGGGAATTACAATTGGTCGCGGTTTGACCGGTTGCTGGCGAAGGCGAGGGAGAAAGGGAAGGTGGTGAAGCTTTTCACAATGCTGGGGGTGAATGTGCCGGAGTGGGTGGGGGTGGCGAAGATTCCCGGAACGAATGTGCCGGTGCCGTGGGATGAGAATCTGCGGCGCGAGGTGAAGGTGCTGATCAACGCCATCGCGGCGCGTTATGCGCATGAAGCGGAGGTGGCTTTCTTCCAGGTGGTGGGGCCGACGGCGGAGTGGGCGGAGCTGCGATTGCCAGCGCAGACAGTGGAGGTGCCGGGCTATAGCAAGCAGGTGATCTTGGAGTGCTGGAAAGAGGTGATCGATGAATGGAACAAGGTGCGGGGCAATAAGCGGCTGGCGCTTTCGGTTTCGGATTCACCGACGTTCTATCCCACGCTGGGGAATGAGCTTTGTGCTTATGCGGTGGGCCGGAGCAATGATCCGAATGATGCGGGCAATATCGGGCGGCATTTTCATCCGCAATGGTGTTATCACGATACGAAGTTCACACGCAGTCTGCGGGCGGTGTCCGCACAGTGGACGCCCAAGGCGCATATCGGCATGCAGTTCTGGGGCAGCACGGAATGGCGGGAGCGGCGCTGCGAAGATTTCGAAGGGACGGTGAGGCTGGGCATCGAGGTGGGCGCGATGTTTCAGGAGATTTATCGCGAGGATCTGGTTAAGCCGGAGTTGGCGAGGATCGCGGAGGAGGCGGATGTGGAGATGAAGGTAAGGGTGGGGAACTGAGGAGGGTTTTTGGCATCGGGTGGTCGCTACTCGACTTTGGGTTCATCTGGCTGAGGCGGTGGCATTCTTTTCGTTGAAGGTGCCGGCTTGGAGGAAGCGCAGGGTGTGGCGGATGGCTTCGCGGTTTTTCATGATGAAGGGATGGGTGGTGTGAATGACCAAATGTTCTTTCATACCTGCCACCTGTGAGCGGGCGAGCGAGACTTTGCCATCATCACTGCCGGGGATGAGGAGGCTATTGATCCAGTTGAGGGAACGGTCGCCGGTGATCACGCCGCATTCGAAATTGACGGGGCCGAGGCGGTTGGGAGTGGATTCAAGGCTGGTGCCAAGTTCGGCTCCTGCGGGGCCGTTGATTTTCTGGAAGAGAAACCAGGAGCCTAGCTTGTCCACGATTTCGCTTCCTTGATTTGGCGGGGCAAGCATCACTACGCGGCCTAATCGGTCGGCGGGGTGTTGCTTGAAGTAGCTGCGGACAAGCAGGCCGCCCATGGAATGGGTGACGAAATGGATTTTGGAGCAGTCGCGCAGCCGGGGTGACGCCAGAGCCGGGCCGATGGCTCGATCGGCCAGTTCGGCAATCGAATGACGGCGGGAATCATAGCCGACATTCGCGACGGTGAAGCCAGCCGAGGTGAGTTCGGTGGCGAGCTTTGCCATGCTGGCGGGGGTGCGGCAGAGGCCGTGCAGGAGGATGACGCCTTCACCAGCAGGGACGGAAAGGGAGGACATCAGCATGATTCCGAGCATGGGGAGCAGGTGCAAGGGGTGGGGTTTCATTTACCGAGTGTATTGATAAATGAGGTCATCTCCACCAGTCGAAGCGGTCCCATACTGGCTACGGCGAGAGTGTTGCCATCGGGAGAGAAGGCGAGTGCACGGATGTTGTTGGGAACTTTTTTATCCGCGTTCGGTTGTTTCTCGAATTGGGGGCCGAACTCACCGCGAGTGAGCTCGGGAAGCTCGATGGTCCGGATCTCTTTTCCTGAAGCGGGATCGAGCAACTTGAGGTTGCGGCCTCCCAAGGCCAGAACCTTTCCGTTTTTGGAAAAGGCCGCGCAGTTGAAGCCGGTCTCTAGCTGGGGCGTCCAAGTGCCGGTGTTCCAAATCCGTACGGTGCTGTTCGATCTTGATTGATGGCTGGTGACAAGAGTTTTACCATCCGGCGCGAACAGGATTTGCGTAATGGGGTCGAGCGATTCGCGGGTCAGATCACTTTTAATCGCTTTTTTATTTTCAAAGCTCCAATGGTGCAGTGCCCCATTCACGTCGCCGATGACGAGAGTTTTACAATCGGGTGAAAAAGCCGCTGCACGCACTTCGCTGTCGGTGAGGGCGAGGTCGTCTTCAAGCGTCCACGAAGCGGTGGTCCAGATCTTTACATGGCCATTGGCCTGAGCGGTGATGAGGCGTTTGCCATCGGGTGAGAACTCCGTCCAAAAAACCCGCTGCTTGGGGTCTTTGCTGGGTGACGCAAGAACTTGAATGGGATTCTCCAGCATGCGGATTTCATTCGGTGCCGTGGTCAACAGCTTGCCGGGAGCCGTGGCGTCCCAAATACGTGCGCCGTCAGTTCCTTCCGCGGTGGCCAGCCGGGAGCCGTCCGGACTGTAGGCGACCATCCGCATGCCGACGGGGAAGGTGCGGGCTTTCTTATAGCTGGCGGTGTCGGACAAGAGGACGGAACCAAACTGGGGAAGGCGCGCCAGTTCCCGGCCATCGGGAGAAAACCGGAGGAAGACCTCGGCGAGCGAGCTGTCCTTGATGACGGAAATCATGGGCGTGTCCGCGCCCTTTGAGATAAAAGGGAGGAGGCAAGCGATGCCGGTGAGGAGGAGAGCCCGGGGATGGAGATGTTTCACAGGGCGCAGTCTAGCTCGCTGATGTGATAATGCGTGCATTGATATTTTATAAGATGATATTGATTGCATTGATGTTCGTGCAGGGCGGCTGGCGAGATGGTTGCTGGCATCATTTTGAGCTGCTGTAATTTGAAAGGGCAGGTGCTTCGGCGCGGCCCGGGGCACGGTGTCCATGCACCGCGAAATCTTCGTTTGTAATTTCTTCTGTCGCAATTTGTTGCGTTTGGAAGCGGGTTTTGAACAATTTTTTAATGGATAAATTGACGGTGGTTTGATACGGTTTGCAGTGCTGACAACTCGTTGTCGGTAAAGGACGGGGAACGGTGGTTGGACTCGATCAGAGTGACAAGCAGCCACTGGAGAATCCCAAAGTCATCAAGTATGATGGTGCATTGGCATTGTTGTGTCCTGCATTGGCGGGGAGGTGACGGTCCTTATGGAGTCATTGCGGATATGTGTTGGTGTCGGGCGTATGGAACGGGGCTCGTAAGCCGGAGGGTGAAAGGGACGTCGGTCGAGAATGGGACCGGGGAATCTCTAGTAGCCACTGCGGAACCGGCCGGGTCTTGGACTTACGCTGAATTTGAACTCTCAATCGTAGAGGGGGAGGACACGATGCCGCACAGGGGTCGGATGGTTTCATTGTTCTTTGACATAGTTCCCTAAAGGGAATGCAGATGCGGTCGAAGTTCGGCTTCCCACCGGGGGAGGGGAAAGTGCTGGGCGTTTTAAGGACGCTTGGCGTGCTCACTCCTCACCCCGGCCCTCTCCTCGTTAGAGGAGAGGGAGAAGAGGCCGTGTGCTTCGGCAATGGTGGGTCGTGGTTATCGTGGTGCTTTGACGGAAAAGGTCAGGGCATCGCGGCAACGGTGCCCTACCGGATTTGGTTTTTCTGCGTTTCTTTGCGAAGTGGCTGGCGAGGGTTTTGGTCTGGGAGGTTTGGCCTGGTGATAGAGTGCCGCAACACAGGAGTTCACCGTAGGAGCAACTCTGAACGGATCGGACGGGAAGGTTTACTTCGGCGGACAATTAATCGAAATACGAAGCGGGGAATTCGAGGCGTCAAGCCGCCTCGGGCGGAAAGCTGCGTCAAGCCGCAGCACTCCATAGGGGGCAAGGTCAGTTCCGCCTCCTTATCTCGGCGGCTACGAGGGTGCATCTCAGTCTTGCATCTGGGGCGGTTGGGCGTTTCAATGCGCGGCTTAATTGCAAACACTGGTGAAGTAGCATCATGGCACCGAAAAAGAACGCTGAAGAAGGACAACCGGAATTGCCGATCGAAGGGCAAGCTCCGGCAGCATCCAAAGCACCAACCGCTGCTAATGGCAGTGGCGAGGCGCATGTGGAGGCGGAACAGGTCGAGGTGGTGGCGCATAAGCAGTTTGTGCCGGGCAACATCGAGCTGGCGCTGCATAAGCGGGTGGATCGTGGGTTTCTGGATTACGCTTCTTACGTGATCCGGGATCGCGCGATTCCGAATCTGGCGGATGGGTTGAAGCCGGTGCAGCGGCGCATTCTTTGGGCCTTGCATGAGAAGGATGACGGCAAGTTCATCAAGGTGGCGAATGTCAGCGGTCATGCGATGCAGTATCATCCGCATGGCAACGTCTCGATCGATGACGCGTTGGTGGTGCTGACGAACAAGCGTTACTTGATCGAGGGGCAGGGGAACTATGGCAACATCTACACGGGCGATGGTGCGGCGGCTTCGCGGTATATCGAGTGCCGGTTGACGGAGTTGGCGCGAAATGAGGTGTTCAACGATGAGTTGACGGAGTTCGTGCCGAGTTACGATGGTCGCAACAAGGAGCCGGTGACGTTGCCGTGTCGGTTGCCTCTACTCTTGATGTTGGGCACGGAAGGTATCGCGGTGGGTTTGTCCTCGCGCATTCTGCCGCATAACTTTATTGAGTTGTTGAAGGCGCAAATCTGCATCCTCAAGGGCGAGCCGTTCAAGTGCCTGCCGGATTTCCAGACGGGCGGCTTGATGGATGCGCGCGAGTATGCGGACGGCAAAGGCAGCATCAAGGTGCGCGCGAAGATCAAGGAGAAGGACGAATCCACGGTGGTGATCAAGGAGATCGCGCCGACCACGACGACGGAGTCGCTGATGGCGTCCATCGAGGATGCGGTGAAGAAGGGCAAGCTGAAGGTGAAGAGCGTGCACGACTTCACCTCGGAGGACGTAGAGATCGAGATCAAGGCGATCCCGGGTGTGAGCGCGGAGAAATTGATCGATGCGCTCTATGCCTTCACGGATTGCGAAGTGTCGATCACGAGCCGAATCATCGTCATCCGCGATAATCGTCCGGTGGAGATGACGGTGACGGAGGTGCTGAAGGAGAACACGCGGCAGCTCGTGGAACTCTACAAGCGCGAGCTGGAGCTGAAGGAACGCCAGTTGCAGGATGACCTGCATTTCCGCACACTGGAACGCATCTTCATCGAGGAGCGCATCTACAAAAAGATCGAGCAGTGCAAATCGAACGAAGCGGTGTTCACGGCGGTTTACGAAGGGTTCAAGCCCTTCGCGAAAGAACTGGTGAGGGAGTTGCGCGATGAGGACATCGACCGCCTCTTGCAAGTGCGCATCCGCCGTATCTCGCTGTTCGACATCAACAAGCACCGCGAGGAGATCGAGAAGGTCAAAGCGGAGTTGAAGGAGATCCAGAAGAACCTCAAGAACCTGACGAAGTACGTCATCGGACGCATCGAAGGGCTCATCGAGAAATATGGACCGATCTATCCGCGTCTGACGAAATCCAGCCGCTACGACGAAGTGGAAGCGAAGGACGTGGCGTTCAAGGCGTTCAAGGTGTCGTACGATCGCGAGTCCGGTTACGTGGGCTACAAGGTCTCGGGCGATGAATTCAAGATCGACTGCACGAAGTTCGACAAGTTGATGCTGGTCTTCAAGGACGGGCATTACAAGGTCATCGAGCTGCAAGAGAAATTGTTCGTGGGGCCGGATATCATCTTCATCGCGATACCGGATCGCGACAAGGTGTTCACGCTGGTCTATACGAACCGCGAGGCGACGTACATCAAGCGCTTCACGTTCGGCGGGATCATTATGAACCGCGACTACTCGTGCATTCCGGAGAAATCGAAGGTCCTGTTCTTCACCGAGGGCACGCCGCAGCAGATGTTCATTCGCTACAAGCCGGCGCCGCATCAGAAGGTGAATCAGCAGACGTGCAATCCGAGCGAAGTGGAAGTGAAGGGCGTGAAGACGCTGGGCCGGCAGATGACGATCAAGGACATCGCGGCCATCAACAGCAAACCACCGCGTAACTGGGAAGAGGGCGAGACGACGACGGTGTTGAAGTTTTTGTGAACCGCAGAATACGCGGAATACACAGAAATCGATGAGCTTGATTGAAGCTTACCAAAGCGGGTTAGGACGATAGAGCGGGGTGGCCCACGGCGTCACTTTGCCTTTGTCCAATCCGGGATCGGATGGCGGCTGAGTGGCTTCCAAGTAATCCAAGATCTGCGTGCGGATGGATGCGGGAATGGGCCACAGGCCGTTTTGCCTCTGCATCTTTGTGATGGTCTGATCCCAGTGCTCGCGGGTTTGATGTGTAGCGGCGATGACGGCGGTGGAATGGCACGGGAGGCAATTCGCGAGGATGAGCTCACGGCCTTTGGCGGGCTTCAATTGCTGGATGGCGCTGGTGTTGATGGGACCTGCAGGTGGAGCGTCAGCGGCTTGCGCGCCGCCGTAGAGGAAGGCGATGACGACCAGCAAAGCTGAGAAAGAATGAGGAGAACGGCTCATACGGCTTTGATGGCGATGCGGTGCATGGCGTTGTTCGCGTAGCCTTCGGGATTCCAGCCGGGCACGAGCATCGGTTGCATTTTGCCGGTGTGATCGGTGGCACGAGCCCAGAGCTCGTAGTAACCTTTCTTAGGCAACTTGATCTCCGCAGTCCAACGTTGCCACGCGAATTTGTTCTTCGGTTTCTTCAGATCACACTTCACCCAAGTCGAACCGAAGTCATAACTTACGTGCATTGCCGTCACGTCACCGAAGCCGCTCCAGGCGTGTCCGCGTAGCGAGAGGGTTTGACTCACGGGCGTCTCCATGCCGGAAGCAGGAGTGGTGATGATGGATTTGACAGGCAGCTCTTCCAAGATAGCCATGTCTTGCGGCTGCACCTCGGAGCCTGGCGCGACGGGATGCTTGGGCATGCGATAAGACATGCCGGTCATCTTCTCGCCGTCATGCTCGCGATCGCGAATCCAGATGCGTTTCAGCCATTTGCCGGAAGTGGAGGCGGGCCAGCCTGGGCAAATGAGCCGTAGAGGCCAGCCATGCAGAGCGGGCAGGGGGGCACCGTTCATGTCCCAGACTAGCATGGTGTTTTCATCCAGTGCCTTGGCGATAGGCACGCCGCGGGAAATGGCGTTCTTATTGGCCGCCCGGCTCAGATGTGAATCCTCCCCATAGTAGCCGATATAAACTGCGGATGATTTGACGCCCGCATCCTTGAGCACATCTTTCAGCAACACGCCGGTATACTCCGCACAGCCCACACCGCCGAGCGTCCATTGATTGCCACTGGTGGGAGGATTGAAACCGGCACGACCATTGCCGGCGCATTCCAGAACAAGGGCGCGAGTGTAGTGTTTATAATTCTTCTTGAGCTGATCCAGAGTCAGTTGCAGCGGCTTGTTCATCTCGCCATCGATGGTGAGGGTCCACCCCGTCAGATCCTTCTTCTCGGCGCGTTCGGGCACATGACCGTTATTGCGGATGAAATGATGCTCGACTGGCGTGATATCGGCATCCAGCAACGTTACCGGAGTCTCGGCGTTCAGCGGGCGATCGCCGAGAATGCGCAACCCGCGCTTCCCGGGAATCTCCGTGAGAGCGGCAGCTTCTTGGGCGAGCGCCTCCGGAATCAAACCGGAAGCCAGCTTGTCCGCAAATGGAATAGGCGCACCCAAGGCAGTCGCTAAGGCAGCTAAACCGCCTGATTTCAGGAAATGACGGCGATTCAGGCCATCACGGACGGATGATGCTGTCGTGGCGGATTCAGCGTTAAGCTTATGAAGGGTGTTCTGCATGGTTCAAATTCGCCTGACGCGTTAAGCGCCTCAGCGGTATGAGGTAATGGATAAAGACTACACTCAGAATTTTTCTATTCAACCGAGATGTGCTTACTTAGGATACGCGCTCAGTTTTCGCGTGGAATCTATGAGTGAAGCAAATGCAGTTGGGCCCTCTGAAAACACCGCACCCGTGCGGCCGTCAGACTTTATCCGCGATATCGTGGCGGCGGACCTGGCGTCCGGGAAGCACCAGCAAAGCATCACTCGTTTCCCACCTGAACCAAACGGCTACCTGCACATCGGCCATGCGAAGTCGATTTGCCTGAATTTCGGCATCGCTCATGAATTCGGCGGCATCTGCAACCTGCGCATGGATGACACGAACCCGACCAAGGAAGAGGTCGAATACGTGGAATCCATCATCGCGGATGTGAAGTGGCTGGTAGGCGACTGGGCTGATGCGCAATTCGGTTTGAAGGCCAAAGGCCAGACTCCCGAGACGAAAACGGTCAATGGCAAACCGGATTTTCATCTCGCTGCCATCGTCGGAAAACCAGATGAAGCCGGTAAATCGCTCGAACCATTTTATGCTTCAGATTACTTTGACCAGATCTATGAGTATGCGGTGCAATTGATCAAAAAGGGCAGGGCGTACGTGTGCGATCTGACCCCGAAGGAAACGGACGAGTATCGCGGCGCACCCGACAAACCGGGCAAGGACAGTCCCTATCGCAATCGTAGTATCGAAGAGAATCTCGACCTCTTCACGCGGATGAAGAATGGTGAATTCCCTGATGGCACGCGAACCTTGCGCGCGAAGATCGACATGACCGCGCCCAATGTGTGGTTGCGTGATCCGCTCATCTACCGCATCCGCCATGCACATCATCATCATACGGGCGATAAATGGTGCATCTATCCGCTGTATGACTTTGCGCACTGCCTTAGCGATTACATCGAAGGCGTCACACACTCCATCTGCACCTTGGAATTCGAGGTGCACCGGCCGCTCTATGATTGGATTTTGACGAGCCTGGAATTGCCTCGTCCGCTGCCACATCAGTTCGAGTTCGCGAAATTGATCCCGAGCTACATGATCGTTTCTAAGCGCAAGCTCATCCAGCTCGTGAACGAGAAGATCGTGACTGGTTGGGACGATCCGCGCCTACCAACTATTTCCGGCCTGCGCCGTCGCGGCATACCGGCAAGTGCCATCCGTCAGTTCGCCTACAACATCGGCGTGACGAAATATCGCAGCGTCACGGACATCGCTGTGTTTGAGCACGCCATTCGCGACGACCTGAACAAGCGTTCACTGCGACGACTGGCCGTATTGAAACCGCTTAAGATCGTGCTGACAAATATCGCGGAGAATAACGTGATCGAGTTTGATGCGATGAATAATCAAGAAGACCCGAACGCAGGCTCACGCAAGCTGAAGTTCACGCGCGAGGTCTTTATCGATCAGGATGATTTCATGGAGGTGCCGGCACCGAAATATTTCCGTCTGAAGCCCGGCGGCGAGGTCCGGCTGAAATACGCCTGCATTATCAAGTGCGATGAAGTCATCAAGGATGCCGCCGGCAATGTCACCGAACTGCGTTGCACCGCGGACTTGGAGACACGTTCCGGTGGTGCTAACGCCGCCAAGAAAGTCAAAGGGACCATCCATTGGGTCAGCGCCAGTCATGCGGTAGACGCTGAGGTGCGTCTATATGACCGGCTGTTCACCGAAGCCGAACCAGAAAAGGACGGCCGCGATTTCATGAGCGTGCTGAATCCGAACTCGTTGGAAGTGATTGCCGCCAAATTGGAAGCGTCTTTCAAAGACGCCAAAGCAGAGGAGCGCTACCAGTTCGAAAGAACTGGTTACTTCACCTTGGACATTGATAGCCAACCAGGGAAACCGGTCTTTAACCGGATCATCAGTCTGAAGGACGCTTGGGCCAAAGAAGTCAAAAAGGCGTAAGCCCAATCCGGGCTGCCCAAATTTAGGACGACACAAAGAACTAGAACCTTTGCTTTTGTGTTAATGTATATTAAATATAACAAACATTGTGCGAATTCGGATTAGGCTTATCCGAAGACACAAAGTTATTTCGCTTCAAAGCGTCAGAGATCGCTTTGACCGTTACGAGGTAGCCCTCTGTGTGCTCAAAGTGCCTACGGACGTCATGCAACGACATTCCGCCTTTGACTGAGTTGTATATTTCAGGAGCCAATTTATCGAGCATACCGCGAGGCATGCGATTGAGTCTCCTAGCCGTAGAAGCCTGCTTTAAACGCTCTGCTATTTGTTGTGTATCCATGCGAAACATCATATCAGTGAACTATACAAAATACACAAAAGAAACTAACTATATTTACTATCCGAGATACACGTTGGCATGATTCTTGTTATTCAAACACCATGCCAGCTTGCAATTAATGGCCGTTTTTCCTAGTGTTTCCACGATGAATCCTCCTTCAAAGCCATTCAATCCCATGTGGATCGTGTGGTGGTTTCTAGGCGTTACGGTCATTTGCATAGTCTTCAATCTTGTCCTCTCTTATTTCATGGCAAAATGGAACCGCATCGCCCGAGAAAAAGAGATCCGCTGGGAAACCCAAATTCGGCTAGAGGAGGAAGAGAAGTTCAGGCAAAAACAGATGTCACCAACTTCTCCGAAAAGTTCTGATGACGACTCTCGCTACAAGCCCCGCATGTAATATTCTCCGCGCCGGCTTTCGATTTCAGTCCTGGACCGCGGATCTGCCGGCTTTTTGAGTTTCCTAATGAATTCACACATTTCAAAAACCGATTTGCACAGTCACAACAACTCCATGTAAAATCATTTATCGAACCAGACGACTTTTCCACCTTGAAGGATGATGTAATCTTCCTGCGCTACGAGGACATCGCCGTCACCTTGAGAAACTTTCCGGCCGTCCGATAGCCAGTAGGTCCTTTTGTGGCCGAGAATCACCCGCCTCGATATCGTGAGCTTGTTTGTGTCAGGAGATTTTACTGCAGTAATTGACGGCGTGATCGGGAGGACTGGCAGCGTCGGACCCACCATAACATGCGGGACAGCGTTTGTCGCGAGGTGTGAACTCATCCTTTGCATAGCGTTCGTAGCTCCGTGCGTGACCGTAGAGAGGCCCGAAGCGGCTTGCCTCGCCATTGTGCCCACTCCAGCAAAGAGCAGCTTGGGAAGGAACCAGCACGCGAGCAAGATCACCACGACGTAAACAGGAATGAGCAGGGGATTGCGCCCTCCCCCACCCTTTTCCTTGATATCGATACGTCCCACAATGCCGCCCGCCTTGGCGTTAGTGTCATACAACCCACCGTATTCGGCTATAGGCAGTCGATACGTTCCAGTCTCGATAGGCTGAGGGTCTGTTTCTTTGGCGAAGGTCGCACGACGGCCAAACCCCTTGAACGTGAAACCCATCAACTTGGTCTTGCCGAGATTCGTCAGGTAAGTGAAATCCTGACAGAGGCGCCGCATTGCTTTGTCGCACTGTTCGGGGTGCTGACTCATAAGGATGCAATCATCTCCAAGCCCTCGATGCTGCGACTGATAATCTAACGCGTCGTCGCCTGTTTTAGCCCATGCACGCGAAGGAAAAAAGATGTGCAATTCGTCGATGATATACAGAGTGCCGGGAAATGTTCTGCCATCTCTAAAACGTGCTCCGAAATCAGGCATCGTTTTTGTCCTATCACCGTCCTTGATCGTGACTCGACCTTGGATGTCGTAGCCCACGCCGTAATGAAGCCAGAACTGCATACACTCAGAATCAGTGAGAATTCGGAGTCGTCGCATGGCGTCTGCACTGCCCGTTTTCTTAATCAGCCATTCTTGGAGCGCATCGAGGCGAAGCGGCAAATTGGTGCAGATGTGCCGGTCCGATTCGATGAGCTCATCGCATAGGAGTTTGACCGCCAACATCGATTTTCCCGCGCCCGGTATCCCGGTAATAAATTGGATCGCCATAATGTATAGTTATTCTGTTGATACTGCGAACGCTCTCCGACCGTAACGAATTCCAGCAATCCCAACAGCGATGACCAATCCGAGGCTTATGCCTTGGGCGAAGGAATCAAAGCGGTCCACTGGAAGCATTTCAGACTTGGCAAACATTGTGTAACCGTAGCCGCTGGCCGGATCGATTTGCAGGACATAGAAATGCACATGTGATGCTTTTGGATGATGAGGGTGCCACGACTCCAAGTTCCAATTGTAGAACGTGCCGGGGACTAAATAGGAGGAATAACCCGAGGGCACATATATCTCTCGCGTCGTCCCCGGTGGCACGTAGTAGGTCCACTCGTTGCAATTGATTTTCAACGTGCTGTTCGTGGTTCCGTTGTGGACAGTGTAAAAACGAGCGTAGTCAGGCACACCCTCATATTTCGCTTCGCTCTCGGCAAAGGCTGAATTGCTCGCCAATGTGACCAGTAACAAAAAGAGGAAAATTCTCATTTCAGGCTCCCACGATGTATTTGATTGCTGCGCAGCAGATCGCTGCAAGTTTCATGGAGACAACCCGAAACGCAATGTAGGAGAAAATCACTGCAAACATTTCGTTGATAGGCGCGAAATTATTCAGCCAAGCCCCGACCGCCAAAGCAGACACATCCGGCGCATCGTTGAAAATAGTAAAGGACGCGTAGCCCATTATTGCCGCAGTCGTCAGTGTCCACAGCAGCACGATTCCGGCTGCCACTCCTAATGCAGCAGCAGAACCCCAGAAGCGGGTTCCACCAAGTGAATTCTCGACCGAGGTTGCAGGTATCGCACCCATCATCATTTTGACTCTGTCCTCCAAGACGAGCCAGCAGGCATAAGCCAAACCAAGGTAGAGGAACCACACAACAAAAGGCCGCAAATCGGACAAGGGAAGCAAGGCATCACTATTAAGACTGAAAGCCATTGTGCCACCTGCGCCGTTTGGAAACGTGATAGATGGAGCACTGCCTGCTAGTGACACAGAACCATCATGAACACTGACGTTGAACAATTCGCCAAATGCTTCCGAAGGTTCCACCGCCAGTGCCTTCTGTGCGTTGACCACATCAACGTGAACAGGTTCCGGCAATCCGTTAGTATCGACAATATTGGTAAAAACTAAGTTAGTGAAATTCTGCAGGTAGTTGGCCGCTCTGAGTGTGTTTGTCTCCAATCGATGCAGGCTTTCGAGCTGCGCCAGACTCAGAATTTCCGTTCCGTTCGTTGCTCCCGCTTGTGATGGCAGGCCCGTAAATCCCCCGACTGTTCCGACTGTGTTTGTGACATAGACAGTGAGATTCGTTCCGTTCGCGTTGGTGGTGTAGCTAGTAACGTTGGTCACCCATACAGTTGTAGGCATCACAGGTGGCGGTCCGGGTGTGTAGTTCCACGTGATCTGATTAACGTTGGACACTCCGATGCTCGCCAGCTGGTCAGCGTTTAGATTGATGTTCGTTTGTCCACCGGGAGGCAACCACGGGGGCCAAGGAACGTTGTCAGGCCATCCCGAAGGCTTTACCAAAGGGACACCGTTTGTACCAATCGGGGTCAACGTTCCACCGTAGGGATTAGGATTGCCAATTTGCAACGGAATGTCTGGGTTATTAACGCCTGTCAGCAGATCAAGGCAGGTTGGGCCGAAGTGCGTTTTTTCTTCATCGTAGTCATGCTCGGGGTATGAATAGGCGCTAGCCGTGCGTTCACCATAATTGACCCACTGGAACCCAGTCGCCTCGGAAAGTGTTTGCCACTGGAAAAAGAAAGCGTCGTTGTAGGTAGACAAAGAGCCGGATTGCCATCCCGAATCGAAAGGATATGTCCCGCCGGGACTCAGAGTCCAGGAGAGAGCAACCGTGATTGCTGGTGTCATAGTGCCCTGAGTTGAGGCAATGACTCTGAAAGAAACGCTCTGCGTTGCGTGAGGTTTGCAAGGAAGTTTCAGACGGAATCGGACAGCCGATTGCCCCTCGTTCACTCCCAGACAAAGAGCAAGCACAAGCCAACACCAAAACCGATGAAGAACCAGATTGTCAGCATATTTTTTCATGAGTAGAAAGTGAAATGAGGCAGACCGGTTTTAATCGGTCCGCCCCATGTTGCAGTGCAGCACCGATTAAGCGGCGCGAATGGCCTTCTTGACGATGCGGATGCCAATCAGTGTAGCGGCAATGACGCCAGCCACTGCAATGGCACCTTGGAACAGCGTAGCCACACCAGAGTGCAGGGACGCAGGGTCGTAATCGGTAGCGCGTGCGCTCGAGGCCGAGGTTACGATGATGGCGGCCGCCATGACCTTGGAGCCGTTGGCGACGATGAAAGACTTCGTGCGATTGCAGAAGCCTACGATTTTATCCTTCATTGGGTTCTTTCTGTCCGGGCTTGGTTTTATCCCGTGACGAAAAAACCCTACCAGAAGGTAGGGTCTGAAACACTCGCCAAGTTGCCTAGTATTTAGAGGAGCTGTTTCTGCTCCGCCAAATGTTTGCCTTTTTTGCGGACAACCCTCGGACCTTTCGGACCGGGTTTGGCGTTCGTTAAGTAGGTGTTAAGCTCGGCCAGTGACAGGAAGCCCGCTCCTTCAATGGTGTAAACCACCACGAAGCCAGCATCGACAATCTGCGTGATCCGTGAGCGGCTACGCTTCACGAACATGTGGGCCATCGATACCGGGACGAGCTGACACCTAACCAAGAATTCGCCCAATGGAATCTTACGAGTTTTCATTTTGGCAGTCCGGTGCAGTTTGTGCACCGTTATCCTTAATCGCTTTTTCATGCAGTGTTTGGGCAAGGTGAATCGCGAGCTTCAATCGCTCTTCGGGATTGCTAGGTATTTCGGAGAGGTTTTCAAGCAGATACGGCAGCAGCTTGTGGCTATGCGTCCCCGCTAGTGTAATCGTCTCCCTCCAATTCCATGCCCACCGTTTGCCTAATACCGGCGTGAAGTCGTCCACGCCAAGAATGAGGCCGAGTATTTTGCAGCCCTTGCGCCAAGTAGCTGCTGCGCCGTTCACCCACGACCATTGACCGGAGGCCACTCGATGCTTGAGCGCATAACGCACTGTCCGCATGCGGTGGTCTCGAGCTGATCGATTGCGAGCTGTCTCCGTCACGTATGCGCCCACGTATCGGGCGACAGCTCCTGCACCGGACAAAACAGGCAGAGTTTCACATCGTCCAAAGCCGTAATCACTCGCCTTATTTCGTAGTAATGTCCACCAGTTACGGAGGAATTGATTTGCTGAGGCAAAGTACCGGCGTTGCGCTGCTTGAGCCCCCTCGATGTCACCGACTCGCTTAAGCTCTGCCACCTCTTTGCAGGAGGCAAAATCGAAGCCTGTGCGGATGTCCACCGGGAAGACGGCCAGCAGATGATAGTGAATAGCTCCCCTGCCCTGCCGTTCGACGGCCACGACCCACTCTGTGAGGTGTTCACGAAGAAGACGCGTAGCCAAAGAATTGAACCGGCGCTGCGCTTCCCTGTAGTCGGTCAGGTTCTCCCTGAACGTTAGGGTGATGAACGCAACACGGTCAATTCCGACGCGCTTGATAAGTGCCTCCATATTGAGAAAAAGGGTCTGTGCTCGCTTGGCCGCTGGGCTGAGTTTTAGGTGATGTCCGTTTGAGTTAAAACAAAAAGACAAGGAAGGGACCGGCCCGTCAAACGCGGACGCGTTTGCCGGGCCGGTCCCTTCCTTGTCTTTTTGTTTTAACTCAAACGGACATCACCTAAAACTCAGCCCAGCGGCCAAGCGAGCACAGACC
>CALRJY020000057.1:0-19905 GCA_943367715.1 Chitinophaga pinensis
TTGCCGCTGCTCAACAGCGACTCCACGGCCGACCGTTTGAACGTCTCATCGTAATGCTTGCGCTTGGCTTTCTCAGTGGTGCTCATTTGACTCTGCTCTTTCTCTTACCACTTACCCCCTCCTTGTCCACTTCTTCGGGGGAACCTCAGGGTTGTAGCAAAGAGCCAACGCTCTTGCATCAACCCACGAACGAACCGCAGATAAAGGCTTTCTTCGTCGCCAAGGAGGCGCAAGCCCGGCAGCTGGTCAAGCAGGAGAACCGCGAACTGCCGCCAGAGATCTGGCCTTACTTTGCAGCGGGCAAGAAATGTGATTGGGCCACTGTCACAAATCTCTATGGCAAGATGGCCAGCCGTAGCAACCAGTTCGATGGCAACAAGAGTTATGATGAGAGGATGCTGACGATGGCCTGGCAAGCCATCAATGAAACGGACCGCTTCTATCTGCAATGCACCCAGCCGGATTCCAAACTCGCTTTGGCCTTCGGTGAGGAAGTGATGCGTATTGTGCCGCCCGGAAGCATTTACTTTGGAGATACGGATACTGGCCGATTCGTACCCACTGCTCTTTGTCGCGACCATGCCAAGGGTGATCCGTTCTTTGTGCTCACGCAGAACGCCTTGGCGGATGGGCTCTACCTCGCCTATCTGCGCACCATGTTTGAGCCCAGGATTTACATTCCGACAACAGATGACTCCCATGAGGCATTCGATGAATATATCCAAGACGCGATTGTGCGCATGAAAAAAGGCGCACTACAACCCGGTGAAGACGTGAGAGAAGAAGGCAATCGCGTATCCGTTTCAGGTCAAATTTCAGTGATGGCCATCGATAGTTTGCTTTCCAAGATAATATTCCAACGCAATCCAAAGCATGAATTCTACGTCTGCGAAGCTTTTCCATCCGCGTGGATATATCCGCATGCGGAACCGTATGGACCAATCATAAAAATAAACCGGCAGAAGCCGGTCACATTGACGCCGGAAATCATCAAACGTGACCGCGAATACTGGAACAAACAGATCGCACCATTCATCGGTGATTGGTTGAAGGAAGAAACCACGCTGGCAGAAATCTGTGAATTCGCAGAGAAGGTTTATGTGCGGCAGGACTTTCGCGGATTTGCCGGTGACACCAATTTCACCCGCATGGCAACCTTCTGGAGAAAAGTTCCCGCATATCAACCGGCTGCCACCATCTGGTCCAAGGCCCGTTCAGCAATAGCAGGCGTGTACGTCTGGCGCATCAATGATTGCGCCGAACAGGTTAAACGCATCCAAGCGCTCCCACTGGAAGAAAACCGCAAGCAATATGAAAACATCCAACGGTTGACGACTGAACAACAACGTTATATCCGGGAAGCGGACTATGCTTATCGACAGGCTTTCGCGTTAAATCCTTCATCACCAGAGGCGGTCTATCGTTACACATCTTTGCTAACCTCACTCGGCAGGTATGCCGAGGCACTACAGATGGTACGTGTGGCGAAGAAACTGAATCCGGCAGCGATGTCCACCTTGGAGGCGAACCTGATCTCGTCGCAACCGCACCCAGAACCGTTCACGGTTCCCGGTGCCCGAGCTGCCTATGTCGACTGCGCCACTTTATACACGGCCACATACTCCTCCGCTGTCCGGTCCCACGAGAAATTAGCGTTCATCGCGTTCTGACGGAAGTGCATGAGGGCTTCGGGATTTTGATACAGGATCAGCGCCTTGCGGATGGCCTTGGCCAGCGCGCGGATGGAGTATTCGTGCAGCTTGATGCCATTGGCTTCTTCGTTGGATTCCGTGGCGTCGATGACGGAGTCGTCCAGGCCACCCACTGCGCGCACGACGGGGATGGTGCCGTAGCGCAGACTGTACATCTGGTTCAGGCCGCAGGGCTCGAACTTCGAGGGCATCAGGAAGAAATCACACGCGGCCTCGATGCGATGTGCCAGCACATGATCGTAACCGATCTTGATACCGACCTTGCCCGCGTGGCGCTTGGCGAGATCGCGGAAGGCATTCTCCATCTGCGCACTGCCACTGCCAAGGAGGACGAATTGCAGATCCGCCGCCAGCATCTCTTCCAGTGCACCGAGCTGGATGTCCATGCCCTTTTGATCGGCCAGGCGCGAGACGGTGCCGAACATGGGCACATCCGCGCGCACGGGCAGGCCGAGCTGTTCTTGCAGCGCGAGTTTGTTCGCGGTCTTGGCTTCCAGTTCTTCGGCGGAAAAATGCGCGACCAAGGCAGGGTTGTTAGTCGTGTTCCACTCGTCGTAATCGACGCCGTTCAAGATGCCGATGAGGCGGTCCTGGCGGGAACGCAGCAGGCCATCGAGTCCGCAGCCGAACTCTTCCGTAGTGATCTCGCGGGCGTAGCGCGGGCTGACGGTGGTGATGTAATCGGAAAAAGCGATGGCGGCCTTCAGGCAATTCAGCGAGCCCCAGAACTCCGCACCGTTCTCATTGAAATAGGCGAAGGGCGCGTTGGTGAGCCAGAAGGACGCGGCCGGGAATACGCCTTGGTAGGCGAGATTGTGGATCGAGAGGCAGGTGATGGGCGGCTTCCCTTTCCCCAGCTTCGCGGCTTCGGTTTGCAGGAGCAACGGCACGAGGCCGACTTGCCAGTCGTGGATGTGAACGATCTCCGGTTGCCACGGGAGATAGAGCGCGAGGTTGACGACGGCTTTGCTGAAAAAGATGAAGCGTTCGTCGTTATCCGCGAAATCGTGGCCATTCTCCTGATACAACGAAGCCCGCTGGTAGAAAGCGGGCTGGTCGATGAAATAAATGGTGAGGTTCGGTTCCGGCTGGAGCACTTGCACACTGCCGGAGACCACATGGTCACCGAGTTGAAGGTCGAGTTTCCAATCGAAGGGCCGCAAGCCCTTATGCTTCTCGGCGATGCCGCGATACAGCGGCGTCACAAGCCCGACTTGATGGCCTTGGCGCGCCAGCGTTTTGGCGAGGGCGGCGACCATGTCCGCGAGGCCACCCGTCTTGGAGTACGGGTGGACTTCGCTGCTCGCGAGCAAGATTTTCATCCAGGTATTTTATCCGCTTTGAGATACGGCTGCAGCGGTGCAGGAATGCGGATGGAGCCATCCGCTTGCTGGTGGGTCTCCACCAAGGCGACGAAAAGACGGGCCAGCGCGGTGCCGCTGCCATTGAGGATGTGCGGGAAACGGTTCTCGCCCTTCTCATCCTTATACCGCATGCCCATGCGGCGGGACTGGAAGTCCTCGCAATTCGAGCAACTGGACACTTCGAGATACTGTCCCTGCCCCGGCGCCCAGACTTCGATATCATAGGTCTTCGCGCTGGCGAAGCCCATGTCGCCGGTGCAGAGCATGATGGTGTGATAATGCAGCTCCAAGAGTTGCAGCACCTTCTCGGCATTCGCCACCATCTTCTCGTGCTCGGCATAACCATCTTCCGGACGGACGATCTTGATGAGTTCCACCTTGTCGAACTGGTGCACGCGGATCATGCCGCGTGTGCCCACACCAGCCGCACCCGCTTCCGCGCGGAAGCACGGGCTGTAGGCGCAGTAGAAGATGGGCAATTGCTCGGCCTTCAACAATTCATCGCGATGGATGTTGGCCACGGGTGCCTCGGCAGTGGGCAACAGGTATTGCGCGGGCGATTCGGTGTCCGTCCCTTTCATGACCGCGTAGGCCTGGTCCATGAACTTCGGGAACTGGCCGACGCCGACCATGCATTCCTTGTTGATGATATACGGCGGCGCGACCTCGGTGTAGCCGTGCTCAGTGGTGTGCAGGTCGAGGAGGAAATTGATCAAGGCGCGTTCCAGACGGGCGCCCCAGTTCGTGTAGAGCAGGAAGCCGCTGCCGGAGAGCTTCGCGCCGCGATTGAAATCGATGAGCTTGCTGGCTTCGGCGATCTCGATGTGCGTCTTGGGCTTGAAGGCGAACTCGGGTTTGCTGCCGTACTCGCGGACAACCGGATTGTCCGCAGCGGTCTTGCCCACGACGACGGATTCGTGCGGTACGTTGGGGATGGTAAGCTGCAGGTCATCCCGCTTTTGCTCCACCTCGGCCACTTGCTTGTCGAGCGCGGTGATCTGGTCACCCAGCGTGCGCGTTTCCGCTTTCTTGGCTTCGGCTTCCTCGAGCTTCTTCTGGCCCATGAGGGCACCGATCTCTTTGGAGACGCGATTACGCAGAGACTTGAGCGTCTCCGTTTCACCCACCAGCTTGCGCCGCTGCTCATCGAGCTGCAGCAATTCCGAAATCTTGTTTTCGTCCCCCGATCCTCGAGTGGACAGCCGTTCGCGGACATAATCCGTCTTCTCGCGAACCAGTTTGATATCCAGCATGGGGCGAATTATAGGAAGGGACCTCTTGAGGGCAAGCATCGAAGGAAATAAGGGAGGTCTGGATTTGCTTATGGACGTCGCCTTCCCCCTCATCCCTGCCTTCTCCGCCGAAGCTCGGCCTGCCCCCAGGAGAAGGAGTCAACATTTCCAGTGCTCATGCTAATTAGCCGTCATCAACCTGCGCCGGACTAAGAGAGAAAAACTGTCGTTCGTAATATGAACTAATGCCGAGGTCGGACCGTCAAATAGACACCTGCGACGTAAAAAGGCAAAAAATGCTAAGTGATGACATGCAAGTTCTAGGCCGGGTGGCTTCGTTGCATCTGCATAGTGCGGAATCGGACGGGCAGATGGTGAATGTCTGGAGCATGGAACTGGTGGCGGGCAAAGGGATTGCGGGCAACAAACGGTATTTTGGACGGCCGACGCGGCGGCAGGTGACGTTGATCGAGCGGGAGCAAATCGCCGAGCATGCGGCTATCTTGGGTTTGGAGAGCATCGCGCCGGGGGTGGTGCGCTCGAATATCGAGACGGATGGCGTGGATTTCTCCACACTGACCGGAAAATATGTGCGCATCGGAAAAGATGCCGTAGTGTTACTCTATGCACCACGCACGCCCTGCCGGAAGATGGACGAGATTGCGCCGGGATTACGGAAACTGATGGAAAACGGGCGGCAAGGCATGCTGGCTCAGGTCGTGGTTTCCGGAGTGGTGCAGGCGGGAGATACAATCACTCTCGCCAATCCGCCAACGGTTGACTAAGGTGACGGAAGAAGAGCTGTGAAGATACTCATCCTGGTAAATATTTATCCGCCGCATCACGCGGCGACGTATGACGTTCGCTGTGAACTGGTGACCGCGGAATTGCGCAAGCGCGGTCACGGCGTGCTGGTGCTGACGTCGAACCACGGCTTGAAGACAGAACAGCGCGACAAGGAGACTTCGCGACGGCTGCATCTGAACGGTGTTTACGGGCATCCGTTGAAGAACCAGTTCATGGAGATGAAGGAACTGGAGACGCACAACAACAACATTCTGCGTGAGACGTTGACGGAGTATCGGCCGGACGTGGTGTATGTGTGGAGTTTGCACGGTTTGTCCAAGTCACTGATTTTCACGCTGCATCAGAGCGGTTTGCCGCTGGCGTATGACGTGTCGGATTATTGGATCACGAACGAACTGAGCCGGGATCCGTGGCTGGACTGGTGGAACCGGCCGAAGCTTTCGATGACCCAGTCGGCAATGCGCACCTCGCTGGAGATGAGCAAGCAGCGGGACAAGTTTGATGAAGTGGCGCCCACGCGGGATAACGTCATGACCAAGCGGCTCTCGCACGTCTATGATGCCGACAGTGAACGCACGGCTTTGCAACCGGGCAGCATCCAGACGTTCCGTTTCAAACATATCGCGTTCGCCAGCCGGGTCCTTTGTGATTCGGCCATCCAGACGGGATATGACATCCCCTCGCCTACGATCATCCATCCCGGGATACGGTTCGACCGCTTTTTCGCGCCAGTCCGGCCGCCGGAAGTCATGGCCACCAAGTTCATGGTGGTGGGCCGGTTGCACAAGGAAAGCGGCGTGATGACGGTGGTGGAGGCGTTCAAGGAAGTCTTCGCCACCAATCCGGCGGCGACGTTGACGATCTGCGGCAATGGGGAATCCGATTACATGGCGTCGCTGAAATCATTCGCTACGCGGCACAAGCTGCCGGTGACAGTGGATGGCTCGGTGGATCAGGCCATGGAATTGCCACGGCTTTACAAGACGCATGATTTTTACATCCACAGCGTCGAATGGGCGGAGCCTTACTCCACCATTCCCCTGGAAGCGATGGCGGCGGGCATGATGGTGCTGTCCACCGGTTACGGCGGCACGGGTGAACTGCTGCAGCACGGAGTGAACTCCCTGCTCTACACGGCGGGCGATGTGCTGGATCTCGCGCAACGCATCCAATACCTGCAGAACGAGCCGGCTGGGCGCGTGCAAATGGCCGTGACGGGCCAGCAGGAAGTGAAGGATAATTACACCATTGAAGCCGTGGTAAACCGGATGGAGGAGTTTTTGTTGAAGGCGGCAAAAGGGTAAGTGCGAGGGCCGAAGGGAGAAATACGAAGGAATTGAGGGCGCAGCATGTAGCAATGCCTGTCAATCAATGAGAGGTTCAAAATGAAAAAGGTTGTAGTTCTAGTGTTGGCATTTTGGCTGGCCTTAGGAGACGCCAGCGCAGTCGCCCCGCCGGAACCAGTTCTCCAAGCCGCACTCAAAGGAGACCTCCCCACTGTCCAAGCGTGGGTGGAGAAGAACCGGGCAGACGTGAACACTTACGGCTGGGATACCCGCACACTGCTGCATCTGGCGTCTGCTCCGGGACATCTTCCCCTCGTGGATTATCTGCTGAAGAACGGCGCTGATCCCAATCAGCCGGGCGATCCTTTCCAATCTTCAGGTTCCAAGCAGACTCCGCTGCATGTGTCCGCCTGGTATGGGCAGCTCGCGGTGACCGAACGGCTGTTGCTGGCCAAGGCGAACGTGAACGCCACCGATGGCGGGGATCAACGGCCCTTGCACTACGCGCTGCTGACCGAGAAGCAGGATCTGATCTTGAGATTGCTGACCGCCGGAGCGGATATCCATGCCAGCGACCGGTTCGGCAACACCCCCTATTTGCAAGCGCTCAAAGCGGGCAAAACGAATCTCGCCAACCTGATGCTGATCCATTCCGCCAATCCGAAAGCGGTGGACCGCGACGCCAACAGCCTGCTGCATCTGGCGACTTTGCGAGGAGATGTCGCAACGATGGAAGAACTGATACGACGCGGGGCCAATTTGAACGCCCGGAATGGACTGGAGCTGACACCGCTGCATCTGGCTATCGAGCATCAGATGGCGGGCGCGGTGAAAGCCCTCTTGGATGCGAAGGCGCAGGTGGATTTTTTATACGCCGCTGCGGCATTGGGGCGGGCGCAAGATTTGGAACGCTCCTTCACGAGCTATCCCTCACTTTCGCCAGACACTACTGATGTGTCGGGACGCAGTTTTTTTGCATTGGGCGGCTTTGGGCGGACAGGTTGAGATAATGACCACGCTCTTGAAACGAACGAAGGATATCGACAAGATAGACCGCCAAGGACGGAGTCCGCTGGATTACGCCGCACGTTATGGACATACAGCGGCCGTCGATGTGTTGCTGGGGGCGAAAGCCAAGTCTTCGATCGTCTTTGCCGTGATCGGAAATAATCCGACGATAATTTCCCGGCTGCTGACTGCCGGGGCGGACGTAAACGAAAAGAACGGCCAAGGACAAACCGCGCTGCATCTGGCGGTGGAAGCGAACCAGCCGGACATGGTGAAGTTGCTGCTCAGCAAGGGAGCGGACCCCGTGGCGGCGGATACCAAAGGCAGGACGCCGAAAGATCTGGCGGTGCGCGGCCGCCATGAACGGATCACCGCACTCATGCTGGCCGCATCACCAAAAGCGCCTCAGCCGAAACCCAAGAGCGCGCCGAATCTGCTGCATAGCGCCGTCGCCAGCCGAAACCTGAAGGTTATTCCCGAACTGGTAAAAGGCGGGGCCGACCTGGAGGGAAGAGATGCCGAGGGAAGGACGCCTTTCCTGCTGGCGGCGGAGAGCAACTCCATCGAAGTGATGGAAGAATTGCTCAAGCTGGGGGCGAACTTGCAGGCGAGAAACAACGATGGGAATACGGCACTGCACGTAGCCGTAAGAACCGTTTTTGACTGGGATCAACCGGAACCTTTTGTGGGAGCAAAGGAACAACCTTTATGGGTGAAATGGGGCGGACGAACCGGCCTCTACCTGTTGTCCAAAAACGCGGATGTGAATGCGACCAACAAGCTCGGGCAGACCGCCTTTCATATGGTGGGACTTAGAGGCGAAGTGGGTTCCCGCTCCTCCCCTTACGTGCATTCCATGGTGGCGAATTTGCTGGGCAGCAAGGGTGACATCAATCGGCGCGATCTTTATGGGAAAACACCGCTGCATGTGGCGGTGCAGACGGGCGGCTATCCTTTGGTTTACGCGCTGGTGACACACGGGGCCGACCCGAATATCAAGGATAAGGAGGGCCGCACGGCGTTGCACGAAACGTTGGTCCAGAACCCGGCCGCACAGTTGGCCGTGCCGCGCACGGTCTTGAAGACGGGCAATACGACCCAGCCGATGACTTTGACGCGGATCAATGAACTCTCCGGGCCGAATCTCAAGCTCGTCGAAGCGCTGATGGAGGCGAAAGCGGATATCAACGCCACAGACAACCAAAACAAGACCCCTTTGCAAATGGCGACGGAACGGCAATTAAAAGGGGTGCTGGAAATTTTCAATACCAACGGCGGGAAATGAGACGTGCGCCGATGCGTGGTTCTGAGCAACTGAGCAGGGGTATGATTCGAAACGGATGAGGTTCGGCGTGGTGGCTAGGGCGGACGGCAACTTACTGCCGGCTGGAAGCACGGGTCGCGGGCTGCGTCGTTCTGCCCACGGCTCACCCAAGTTTAATCACAACCCGAAGTTTCTTTCGTCCCTGTCGGGACTTGGGTGGTGAGGGATGCCGTACCCACCATTAAAATGGTGGGCTATTTTCGGGAAGTCCCTGCCGGGACTCGTAGTAACGGCCTCAGCCGTTTTTAATCATACCCGTCAGACAGGGCGTTTAGAAATGTATGGTTCCAAAATCTTTTGCAGGGTGGTGAAGAAATCGGCGACGGATGCGTGCCCCTGCTCTTCCGGCGGGACTGCACACCACCGGTCTGATTCGGTAAGCTCTACCAGCACATCATCAGGCAGCAACTGATCATTTGGAAAACGGCTGATCAGCTCAGCAGCTTGGGAGAACATCAGGGAAGTCTCGGCGGAGTCCAGTTGCGCTTTGTAGGTTTGGATGCAGGCGAAATCGGATTGGGGACCGATGATCTCGCCGAAGACCGAGCCATCCGCCCAAATCTTGAGATGCCAATGCGGGTTGCGTTGAGAGACGTGCCCGTTGTGCAACACGCGTATCGACGCGGGAACTGATGCTTGGGTTTCGTTCGGCATGATAATAAAGGCCGTATCCTCAGTGTTTCACTTTCCCGGGATGTAACGGATCACTTGCCCGCTCTCGGAGACTTCCACGGTGGCGTGTCCTCCGGGAGTATTTGGCAATCGCCACAAATCAACTTTCCACCGGGCGTCTTCGAACCGGCAATCCACAATCTCGATCCGCTTCCAACCACGCTGCTTCACTTCCTGCCTGGCGGTGGAAATGGCCATCTCTTCGCCGTTTTTTGGCTGATATGATGAGCATCCCAGGAAGGCCGGAAGGAAGCCAAGAAACAGAAATTTTCGGGTGTGATTCAAAGCGGGTGAGTCTGAGTCTTGGTCACCAGTTATGCGAGTTCTGTGAACCAGCGGACGGATCTGAGATGTCCGGGCGAAGGGTGGCTTGATTTGCTTATGGACGTCACCTTCCCCCTCACCCCGGCCCTCTCCCTCGGGGAGAGGGGGTTAACATTTCCAGCGCTCATGGCTGTTTGATTGCGCGCTGGCGGGCGGGCGCAGGGTCCGGGCCGCTGTCGGTCACACAGGGAGGCCAGTCGAAGTTTACCCCGGTTGGCCTCACCCGGATTTAATAACACACGAAATTTTCTGATGAGCGTGTTCTTCATTGATCAGTTTGCAGTTTAGTGGCTGCTTGCCGGTCGCGGACCAGACGCCGGAGGGTGAAAAAAGTCCAGACGGGGAGGCACCAGACAGCCATCATCAACGGAGCCAATGTGCCGATCTCTTCACGGTCTTCATCCCAGATGCCAATGGGCGCAGGCACGGCGTTGAACGCGAGGTAAAGGATCCCCCAGCCGAGCCAGACCGAGATAAATGCACCCATGACGCGATGGCGGGCGATGAGCCACGTGGAGCCAGCCATCAGGGCGAGAACGGTGAGGGAGCGGATGAGGACGTAGGTCATGGCGATGGGGTAAGGATATAGAAATCCACACGAGTGGCAAATCTTCCATCAGGTGTTCACCCCTTTTGACGGGACGCATCCAGGCTCTTACCTTTATTTGGGGTGAGGGATCGTGATGATTTGCCACGGCAGTGATACAGTTCTTAAGCCTCGCCGACAGCCATTAAATGTATGAAAAAATATCACGCCACCATCATGATCGTGGATGACGACAACAATGACCTGTTCTTCATCGAGAATGCCTTCCGGGCCATCGGGGTGACCGATCCAATCCATAAGGTCAATGGCGGCCAGGAGGCCATCAACTATATGATGGGCGAGGGAAAGTACGCGGACCGGAGCGTATACGCCTATCCCACGTTCATCACGACAGATCTGAAAATGCCCCAGACAGACGGTTTTGCGGTGCTGGAGCATCTCAAGAATAATCCCACTTGGGCCGTGATCCCCACGGTGGTACTGACCTCCTCACGCGACCTGGACGACATCAAGAAAGCCTACATGCTGGGGGCCAGTTCTTACCATGTGAAACCCGGTTCTCCCGATGACTTACGCAAGCTATTGAAAGTGCTGCATGATTATTGGTTGAGCTGCGAAGTGCCGGAGGTGGATAGCACCGGTCGCCAGTTGCCCACCGACAGCCGCGGGAAACTGGGCGAGCGATTTGCCCAGCCGTAAACCGGCACCTGTTCTCTGCGTAGCACCGGTATTTCGCGAAGGGAATCCCAAACCCAAAGCTCCAGGGAAATCTCAAATGGGAAAAACGGTTAATCGCGCATTGAAGCAAGGTAAAGGATTCCCCAACCGAGCCAGAAAAGGCGGTGGTGGGTTTCGGTGGACATTGGCTGGCTGCGTGGCTCCAAAGGAGAGAATTGGTAGAAAACCTCGGCACTTATGTACAAGTGCCGAGGTGGCTACAAAGGGAAAAGGAAGGGGATGTTGGTTACGGCGGAGGTCGCGGATGGCCGGCAAGAAGCCGTGGCACGGGTCGCGTGGCCGCCCTCACCCGTTCAAATCACCCCAATACGCGTGGGAGGAAGCGAAAAACGCGCAGAAAACAGCGAGATAAACCGTAAGTCCCTATGCTTTAAAGAGTTATACCACAACATTTTAAGCACGTTTTTGCTTGCGTATTTTCGCCCGATGATTGACACTCTCCCTTATCAGTTACAATTCCGTAGCTGGAAGGAGGTCGGTATGGTCATCAGACAAGAGGAGCAGAGCGAGCGGAAGGCGGCAGGGCACGAAAGTGTCAGGGGAAAGATTTCTTCAATTTTCTTCATACAAATTTTCCAGAGCCGGTGTCTATTGGGTAAATCCGTGAATCCTGAAGCTGATCCAAACAATCCCTGGTGCGAGGTGTGGTACGACCGCCTGTCGGCGAATCTGCTGCTTTATGGCCGTTCGCTGGGCTTGACGCATAGTGAGGCGGAGGATGTGTTGCAGGATACCTTCGCGGCTTTGCTGAAGCTGAAGGAATCCCCGCTCCAGCCGCAGCATTATATCCTGCGGGCGTATCGGAACCGGTCGCTGAATTACCGGAGGAACTGGTGGCGGCGCTTCCGGGCGGAGTGGGAATCGGCACAATGGTTCGAGCCGGGCCCGGCAGAGAACCCGAAGGAAGCAGCGGCAATGCGGTGCCTGGCGGAGCTGCCGGTGGAGCAGCGTGAGGTGATCGTGATGAAGTTCTGGCAGAAGATGACGTTTGAGGAGATCGGACAGGTGCTGGAGATCTCCCCCAATACCGCGGCAGGCAGGTTCCGCTACGGGGTGGAGAAGCTGGAGCGGGCCATGGATGAACTGGGTAAGGAGGAGAGCCTGGAGCTGGAGGCATTTATGGGAAAGGAAACGAATGAGTCGTGAAATCATAGCAAAGGACCAGTGCGCAAAAGGGGAGTGCATTTGCTTATGGAAGTCGCCTTCCCCCTCACCCCAGCCCTCTCCCTTGGGGAGAGGGGGTAACATTTGCCGCGCTTTTGACGGTTGGGGGCGGATTAAATAACGGATCGAGGATGACGACGATTACGAAGGGAAGTAGCTTATGAAGATATCAGTTTTAAGGCCGTTAGACGGCTGGAAGCCGAGGGCGGTGAACCCGGCCATCCGGGAGCGGTTGTTTGAGCGGCAGCAGAAGGTGCAAGGTCCGTGGGTGTCCACCGGGCTCTTGCAAGGGCTGGCTCCGGTGATGGCGAGTGTGATCGTGTCCCTGGCGGCATTCCATGACATCCCCGCCCCCACCCCGACGCATCTGCAGGAGCTGGATAACGCGCGGCTGGCCTCCACAAATTCAGCGAGTGCGGGTCTGCTGGGCCAGGTCCGGCCAGTGACTTTGGAATGGAACCGGCTGGCGCGGGCTACTTTAGCATCGACAAACCCGGCGCGTTCCTTCTCAAGTAACGGCTCATTTTGGACCCTGTCCACCAACATTTTTGCACGTTAACGAATGAGTCGTAACAAGTCTGCTGCGGCCAATGAGGCGAAAAATACCGGCACCAATGCCGGCAAGCCCGCTGAGCCCGATAAGAAAGCCGGGAAAACACCCCCGGCAAAGGCGGTCATTCCCCCACCACCCCCGTTGTTCCGGAAGATCGACTGGATCTGCTTTGCGGTGACCACGCTGATCATCCTGATCGGCTACATCATGACGCTGGCTCCGGATGTGACGCTGGAGGATTCAGGCGAACTGGCGGTCGGCTCGTTCTATGCGGGTGTCCCCCACCCGCCCGGTTATCCGGTGTGGACGCTCTATACGTGGCTCTTCACGGTGCTGGTGCCGGTCTCGAACATCGCGTGGCGGGTTGCTTTGTCTTCCGCCGTGGCGAGTGCCATTTCCTGCGGTCTGATCGCCCTGCTGGTCTCACGCGGGAGCAGTATGATGATCGAGGGCATCGCGAGCCTGAAGGCGCTGGAGAAACGCTGGGAGAACGCCTTGTGTGTGGTGGCAGGTTTCGTGGCGGGGGCGTTGATGGGTTTTAACGGGTTCATGTGGAGCCAGTCGGTGATCGTGGAGGTGTATACCTTGAGCGTGCTGTCGCTGATGGGCGTGCTTTGCTGCCTGCTGCGCTGGATCTATGCGCCGCATCAGACGAAGTACCTGTACTGGACGATGTTCCTCTTCGGCATCTGCTTCACGAACCATCAGACGTTGCTGGTAGCGGCGATGGGCATCCAGGTAGGCATCATCTTCGGCAATCCCAAGCTGGGCCGGGACATGATGCTGGCGAACTGCGTTTTCTTTTTCGTGGGGCTTTTGGCGAAAGGAATGGGCATCTTCACGAACTTCAACAGTCCTCCCGGGCAGTTGAACATGATGTTCATCATCTTCCTGGGCGTGGGCATCTCGTCCATCATGGCGCTGGCTTGGTTGTATTTTAAGACAGAATCGCTGCTGACGGAATTGAAACCGGTGCTCATCAGCGGCTGCTGCTGGGTGCTGGGCGCGGCTTTTTACTTCTACATGCCGCTGGCCTCCATGACGAATCCGCCGATGAACTGGGGCTATCCGCGAACCGCCGAGGGCTTCAAGCACGCCCTGACCCGCGGCCAGTATGAAAGCGCGAACCCGTCGAATTTCATCAAGGAGCCGAAGCGGTTTGTGTTTCAGATCGGCCGTTACATACAAGGTGCCATCGAGGAATTCAACCTGGTCTATCTGGCCATCGCCATCATCCCCTTCTTTTTTCTCATGCAGATGCAGCACCGGGAACGGGCCTGGATCATGGGCTTGAGCGCCATCTACCTATGTCTCGCGATCATCCTGCTCATCTTGCTGAATCCGCAACCAGACAAGCAGAGCATGAACTTGAACAAGGTGTTCTTCACCTCATCTCACGTGATGCTCTCGATGCTGATCGGATACGGCATCGCGCTAGGCAGTGCCTGGCTGATGTTGAACTACGAGGAGCATCGCCGCTGGGCCTTGCTGGTGGGCGGCGCCGCCGTGTTCATCTCCATTTTGGTGGCTTTGGTCGTGTTCTCGACGGAAAGCACAACGCCGGATGGGGAAGCGCCCTTCGCACTTTTCGGTATCGAGCCGAGTTTCGAGCCGCTGGTGAGGTTTACCGCCGTCTTCAGTGTGGTATTGTCGCTGGCTTTCGTGGCGTTGCTCGCCATCTCGCAGAAGCAATTCCCGATCGCTCCCATGCTGGCCCTGTTTGCCGTGATGCCGGTGAAGTCCGTGCTCTCGCACTGGGATGGCAACGAACAGCGGGGACATCTCTTCGGCTACTGGTTCGGCCATGACATGTTCACGCCGCCCTTTAAAGTTTATCCTGAAATGGCCGATGATGCGATCCTCTTCGGCGGCACTGACCCGGGACGTTTCAATCCCACGTACATGATCTTCTGCGAGAGCTTCACGCCACGCGAGAAGAAGCGCGACCCCGAATTCGACCGCCGGGATGTGTATCTCATCACGCAGAACGCGCTGGCGGACGGGACTTACCTGGCCTACATCCGCGCACATTATTTCCGCAGTGCGCAGGAGGATGCGCCGTTCTTCAAGGGCATGGTGTCGTTCGCCCAGAATGCGACGCTGCAACCGAGTGAACGTGAGAGAATGGAACGGAAGGAACCATTCCAGAAAGGTCTGCTATACAAAGTCATCGGATTGGCTCACCCGCTGATGCCGCCGTTGGACAACGCATTCACGAAGTTGGGCGCCAACATCGAAGCTCGCCGCCGCGCTGAAGGAGTGTATCCGCTGAAGGAGATTTACACGCCTTCAGTGGACGATTCCAAGGTGGCGTTCGACGAATACATCCAGGACGCCATCAAGCGGATGCAAGCCGGGCAGTTGCAACCGGGAGAAGATGTGCGGCAGGAGGGCAATCGCGTATCCGTCAGCGGACAAGCCTCGGTGATGGCGATCAACGGATTGCTGACGAAGGTCATCTTCGACAAGAATCCCGACCACGAATTCTACGTGGAGGAAAGTTTCCCGCTGCCGTGGATGTATCCCTACCAGACGCCCTTCGGGATCATCATGAAGATCAACCGGCAACCGGTCAAAGAATTCACGGATGATATCCTGAAGAAGGATCATGAATTCTGGTCGCAGTATTCCGAACGGCTGATCGGCAACTGGGTGACGCACGACACGAGCGTCCAGGAAGTTTGCGATTTCGCGGACCGCGTTTACCGGAAGCGCAGTTATGAAGGGTTCACGGGCGACCGTAAATTCGTCCGTGATGAGAACGGCCAGAAGGCCTTCTCGAAATTGCGGAGCGCGATCGCCGGTCTGTATGTGTGGCGAATCAACTATTGCGCGGAACAGATGAAAGCGATCCATGCGATGCCGATGGCCGAGCAGGCAAAGCTGCAGGGAGAGATGCGTCGCATCGCCGACGAACAAAGCAAGGTCATCAAGGAGGCGGAGTTCGCTTACAAGCAATCGTTCGCCTTCTGCCCTTATAGCCCGGAGGCGATCTTCCGCTACGCGAGTTTGCTCACGAGTTTGCAGAAGTATGAGGACGCTTACCGGCTGGTGGAGACGGGCCTGAAGTTCGACCCGGAAAATGGCGCCTTCCAGCAATTGCGCGAGAATCTGGCGCAAGCGGTCGGCAAGCCGGTGGCCAAATCGTCCGCCCCGCAGCCGTTGCCACAGCCGCCCGCTCCGAAACCGGTGGCCAACAACCCGGCCATTGCGGAGCTGGAGCAGATCGCGAACGCAAAGCCGGATGATTTGCAGGCGACGTTCAACCTGATCAGCGCTTACATCGGCTCGGGCAATACGAACCGCGCCCACCAACTCTTGCAAGGAGTGGTGGCTCGGAAACCCAAAGACTTCACGGCGGTGGCATCCGCCGCCCAGGCCTACATGCAAATCCAACAGCCGCGGGAGGCATCGCGATTGCTCGGCACGCTTTTACAGCAGCCGAACATGGACGCAGCGTCCCTGACGACCATCGCGCATTTGCTGTCTCAGATCGGCGATGTGGGGCAACTGGAACAGACGCTGACAAAACTGACCGTCTCGTTACCAGAGAGCCCGGAAGCGTGGTATGATCTGGCCGCAATCCGCTGCGTATTGGGGGCAACAAAACATCAGGAGGCGCTGAAAGCCCTGAGCAAAGCGATCCAGTTGAGCAATGCCCGGCTCGCGAAGGATCCGAACGCCGGAAATCTCTCGCAGAATGTGCTGACTGACCAACGGTTCCAAGTGTTGAAGACATTGCCTGGTTATGCCCAGGCCCTGCAAGGCACGCTGTGATGATTTAACTGCGGAGAGCGATCTCGTGCTGGCAAACCGCGAGCAAGGCCAGCAAAGCTGTCTCACACCGCAGGACGTGGGTTCCCAAGGTGATGGGGAGGACTTGGTGAGCGTCCAGTTGCTGATACTCGGCGTTTGAGAAATCACCCTCCGGGCCAACCCACAATCGGATTGTCCGGGGCAACGCTCCGTGCGTATTGAAATAGCCCGAAATACGCTCTCCTGTCAAAACCGCCCCGGGTCTAAGGGCAGCGACCAGATTCAAGCAGGAGGCCTCACCCGCGGACGGGAGGCATTGCTTGAAAGCCCGCGGTGACGTCACCTCCGGCAACCATTCTCGGCCGCATTGTTTGAGGGCTTCGATCGCCGTCAGCCGCCATTTATCACCTTTGTCTTCGGCGCGGTCATCGTCGTAATGCGCCACGGAATGCTCGCACACCACGGGGCAAATCTTCGCCGCTCCCAATTCCACGGCCTTCTGGATGATAAGCTCCATCGCCTTGCCCTTGGCCACGGCGGGATACACCTCCACCACGACCTTCGGGGCCGGAACCAAAGTTTCATGCGCCACCTTCAGCCACACTTGGCGCCGGTCCACCGTATCCACCGTGCAATCATACGTGCGCCCCGCCCCGTCCAGTGCCTGCACTTCATCGCCGACTCTTACGCGCAAGACTTGGGCCGCATGTCGCGCCTCGGACTCAGGAAGCTGAAAACGCACCTGCCGCAGCTCTGCCGATGGCACAAAGAAGCGGTGCATGATCAGGATTCAGTGGTTACCGGAAGAAATTCTTGGCCCGTTCGAAGAAGCTTTTGCTCTTCGGATTCACGTTGTCGTCGCACAGCAGCGCAAACTCCTCCAACTTCGCCCTTTGGGCTGAGTTCAGATGCGTGGGCACCTCTACCGACACACGGACGAGCAGATCACCGATGCCATACCCTTGCAGGTTCTTCACGCCCCTGCCCTTCAAGCGGAACATGGTGCCGCTTTGTGTTCCGATCGGCACGCGGATGCTCGCTTTGCCCGTCATCGTCGGCACTTCGAGTTCAGCGCCCAAGGCCGCCTGCACGAAGCTGATCGGCACCTCGCAGATGAGATCGTCACCGTCCCGCTGGAAGACATCATGCGGGCGCACATGCAGTACGACGTGCAGATCTCCTGAAGTCCCGCCACGCACGCCGCCCTCACCCTCACCTGCCCGGCGCAGACGCACACCTGTATCCACCCCCGGCGGGATGCGCAGCTTTATCTTCGAAGCCTTCTCCCGCCGACCAGCACCTTCGCATTTGCGACACGGCTTCTCGACGACTCGACCCGCCCCGTCACAACGCGGGCACGTTTGTGCGATGCTGAAAATCCCGCGCGAACTCACCACTTGTCCGCGACCACCGCAAGTCTGGCACTGGCGCATCTTGGAGCCATCCTCGGCACCGCTGCCGCTGCAACCCTCGCACGTTTCGAGCTTGGTGACGGCGATCTCCTTCTCCGCGCCCAGCACCGCTTCTTCAAACGTGATCTCCAGGTCATAGCGCAGGTCAGACCCGCGCTTCGGCCCAGTAGGATCGCTGCGTCCGCCACCGCCGAATATTTCTTCAAAGATGCTGCCGCCACCACCGCCGCCGCCTCCGAAGGCTTCCCGGAAGATATCGAACGGATCATGGAAACCACCGCCGCCGCCACCTCTGGCTCCGGCACCGGCGCGGGACCGGGCATCAAAGGCCGCGTGACCATACTGGTCATAGGCGGCGCGCTTTTGCGGATCGCTGAGCGCCTCGTAGGCTTCGCCCACTTCCTTGAATTTTTCCTCGGCTTCTTTATCACCCGGATTCTTGTCCGGGTGAAATTTGACCGCCATCTTGCGATACGCCTTCTTGATATCATCAGCGCTCGCCCCCCGTTCCACTCCGAGGATCTCGTAATAATCGCGTTTAGCCATAGGTCAGGCTTAAGCCTTCTTCGACACCACTACCGTCGCCGGACGCAAGAGCCGGTCCTTCAGTTTATACCCCTTGCGCAACTGTTGAATCACTTGTCCCTCCGGCACATCCTTGCTTACTTGCTGCGAAACGGCCTCGTGCAGATTCGGGTCGAACGGCTTGTCTTGCGCACTGATCTCTTCGAGACCGGCCTCGGCCAGCACGTTCTTGAACTGGCTGAGAATCATCGTGACCCCTTGCTTCAGCGCATCGACGGAACCGCCTTCGGCCGAGGCGGTAGCGAGCACGGCCGCTTCAAAGTTGTCCAATACCGGCACCAGCTTCTCCAGCATGGACTCATTCGCATAGCGGATGGCGTCCTGCTTTTCCCGTGCCGCGCGCTTGCGCAGATTATCCATGTCCGCGACGGTGCGCAGCAATTGGTCCCGCAATTCATCCGCCTTCGCGGCTTTGTCCAGCAGCTGCACCAATTGTTCCGGCGACAAGGCCGGCCCGGCCTTGGTATCGCCTGCTTCTTCGTTCACGTCCGGCTCATTGGCCGGTTTTTTTCCATCTGACTCCTGAGTGCTCATCGTTCTTTATACTTCAAAAGGCCCGACACAATACACAACACCCCCGGCGGGGGCAACCCCTGAACTGTCCTTCAAAAGGACATCTTTTCAAGCGCCCCCGGGCAATCCATCTGCCGAAACATGGCAAAATGCCGCTTTGCCCTTTCAACGTTGTCAGAACGTGCTATCTAAAACAGCAACATGACGAAGCAAATTCGCATCTCGTATGCCTTTATGTTTGTGCTGCTCCTCCTGGTGGGCTGGCTGAGCATGGCTACGCTGCTGCTGACCATTCTGTTCAGCTACCTGTCCATGCGCGTGCTTTCATTTGGTCAAAGCAAGTCCTTGGGGGTCATCCTTTTTACTCTGGTTGCTACCACTACCGCGATCGGCCTGGTTTTTTTCACCAAACAGGCCTACGACACTTTCCCCATCATCGCGGATAACACGGTCCCGGCCATCGTGGACTATGCCAACAAGCAAGGTATCGAACTTCCTTTCAGCGACTACGCGACCTTGAAGGCCGAACTTATCCGGGAGGCCAAGGAACAATCGGCCAAGTTAGGGGGCTTTGCTCGCGCCATCACCTTTCAGATCGTGTATCTCATCATGGGCATCGTCGTCGCCACCAGCCTGTTCCTGAACTCCCGGCTGGATTTTGACTCTCAATCCCAATCTGCCCGCAATAACCTTTGGGCCCAGACCGCGACGGAGATCCGCAAACGCTTCCGCACTTTCTTTGAAAGCTTCGCCCGTGTCATGGGTGCCCAGCTCCTCATCTCGTCTATCAACACCGTGATGACAGCTATCTTCCTGTATGCCGCCGGCGTGCCACATGCCGCCTTGCTGACCATCACCACGTTCATTTGCGGCCTGTTGCCCATCATCGGTAATCTCATCAGCAACAC
>CALRJY020000058.1:0-18014 GCA_943367715.1 Chitinophaga pinensis
GCTGCTGGGAAGCCTTGTCCTGGCAGTCGCCCAACGCCGTTTTCAACGCCGCCGCCAAATCCGGCCGGTTCAGACGAAATCTTTTCGGCATGAACCTTAACTTTCCCCACCTTCACAATAGTGCAATCTCAAACTAGAATTGGTATAACTCAATGGGAATGCCTCTGTGTCGGCCTTTCCGCTCGCGTCAGCGAGCCCAAGATTCCTAGCCACGGGCTTTCAGCCCGTGGTTGCCAACCTGAATCCCCGCGTCGCGTAGCGACGCAAGATTATCCTCATCCGCTCCCGCACGACCAAGGCATCCTTAAACTCCGAAGACTCCACACCCTCGCCCCTCGGAGGCCGAACTTCGGCTGGGGGAGAGGGCCGGGGTGAGGGGGAAGGCGACTTGCATAAGCAAATGAAGCTCACCTTCGCCCAATCACCTGAACAAAAGCATCCTTCCTGCCTTCGTTCCCTTTGCGTTCTTCTGTTCCATTTCCCCATCACCCACACTGCGCCTGAAACCGCAGCGCATGATCAATGAGCACCAGCGCCGTCATCGCCTCCACCATCGGCACCGCACGCGGCAACACACACGGATCATGACGGCCCCTGCCCTTGAGCGTGGTATCCTTCAACTGCTTGTCCACCGTGTCCTGCTCATGCATCACCGTGGCCACCGGCTTAAACGCCACGCGGAAATAGATCGTCTCCCCGTTCGAGATGCCGCCCTGGATGCCACCCGAGCGATTCGTCATCGTCCGCACCTTGCCGCCCTTCATGCGGAACGCGTCGTTATGCTCCCGGCCCGTCAGGCGGATGCCATCAAAGCCTGAGCCGATATCAAACCCCTTGGACGCCGGCAAACTCATCATGCCTTTACCAAGATCAGCCTCGAGACGGTCGAACACCGGTTCCCCCCAGCCCACGGGCACTCCGCGTGCGACACCTTCCACGATGCCGCCCACGCTGTTGCCTTCTTTGCGCATCTTCTCGATGAGCTTGATCATCTTCGCCGCCGTTTTCTGATCCGGGCAGCGCACGATGTTGGCCTCGATATCTTTGAACTTCACCTCGTCCGGATTGATCTCCGTGGCGATCTTTTGCACCTGTTTCACGTACGCCAGCACCTCCACGCCGAAACGTTCCTTGAGCAGCTTTTTCGCGATAGCCCCCGCCGCCACACGACCGATCGTTTCCCGTGCACTCGTGCGTCCGCCACCCTGCCAGTTGCGGATGCCATACTTGGCCTGATACGTGTAATCCGCGTGGGAAGGCCGGAACTTGTCCGCCATCTCGGAATAAGCCTCCGGGCGCATGTCCTCGTTCTTCACCCACAAACTGATCGGCGTGCCCAATGTCTTACCCTCAAAGGTGCCTGACATGATCTGCACCGCATCCGCCTCTTTGCGTGGCGTGACGATGCTGGATTGCCCCGGCCGACGCCGGTCCAGATCCGGCTGAATATCGGCCTCTGTTAGCTTCAGCCGCGGCGGACAACCATCCACCACCACACCCACTCCGCCACCGTGAGACTCGCCCCACGTGGTGATCCGAAACAAATGGCCGAACGTATTACCCATAAAGATTCAGCCATCTTGGGGAAAAACCGCCCGCAGGTCAAACGCTGCCGCAACTGTCTTTGGAGCGCGGGTTGTCCCCAACCCGCAGCAACGTCCAAATTCATAGGCGGGGTGAATCTCTCAAAAAACGCCCTCTCTTGACGTTGGACACTTCCCCTCACTTGCCCGTCGGTGCAACCGACCACCCGCCCCCGAACGACTTATACACCCCTACCAACGCCGTCGCCGCGCTCACCTGGCTCAACACATGTTGCTCCTGCGTGCTCAACAACGTCCGCTCCGCATCCAGCACCGTGAGAAAGTCCGACACACCATCCTGATACCGCTGCCGCGCCAGCACCGAAGCTTCCCGCGCCGACGCTTCCGCATCCCGCAGATGCCCCAACCGCACCTGTTCGCGACCAAACGTCGTCAACGCATTCTCCGTCTCCTCTAGCGCCAGCAACACCGTTTGCTCATACACGCTCAGGCTCCCTTCCGCCCGCGCATCCGCCGCCTTGATCTGTTGCCGCACGCGACCCAGATCCAGCGCCGCCCACGTGATCCGTGGCCCAAACGCCCACGCCTCATTACCTGAATCCACGAAGCCCGAAAGCCGCGTGGCCTCCAGCGCCATCCGCCCGTTGAAACTCACCCGCGGGAACAAGTCCGCCGTGGCCACTCCAATCCGTGCCGTCGCCGCTGCCAGCGAACGCTCCGCTGCCCGGATATCCGGTCGACGCCGCAACAACGCCCCCGGCTCCAACATCGCCAGTTCCGTCGGCAACACCGGCAAGGGCGCTTCCTTCAACAAATCCTCCGCCAACGCCCGCGGCACCTGCCCCGTCAACACCGACAACCGATGGATCGTCCGGTCGATCGAAGATTCCAAAGGCGATATGGAAGCCAGCGTGCTGCTCAGCAACGTCTTCGCTCGTGCCACGTCCAATTGTGTACCGCGACCACCCGTCAGCAGTGCATCCGCCACCCGCAACGTTTCCACCTGATTCGTCGCATTACGCCGCGCCACATTGAGTTGCGCCTGCCCGCCTCGCAGCAGCAGATAATTGATCGCCACCTCCGCGCGCACACTCACCAGCACATCATCGCGATCCGCCTCCACCGCTTCCACCGTGGCCTTGGCCGCATCCACACTGCGCCGCACCGCGCCGAACAGGTCCAGTTCCCACGAGGCATCCAGCCCCACCTGATACAACTGCCGATGCCGCCCATTGCGCGACTCATTCGGATTCGTGGCCAGACTGGATTGCGAAGCTTGATAAGACGCACTCGCCTGTCCTGTCGGGATGTAATCAAACCGCGCTTCCCGCCACAGCGCCCGCGCCTCCAGCAACCGTGCCGTGGCGATCTTGATATTGTGATTGTTCGTCGAGGCCTGTTCGATGAGCTGCGTCAGCTTCTCATCCTTCAGCCCGCGCCACCACTCCTGCTCAAACGTGTTTGTCGAAGCATTCGCCAGCGTCGTGCCAAAAGCCGCCGGTGCCACCGTCTTGGGCGCCTGATACTTCGGCCCCACTTTGCAACCTGCCGCAATCAGCACCACTGCCACCAAAGCCGGCGCCATTATTTTAATCCGTTTCAACATGATCAATGTCCCGGTTCAGGTTGAGCGGTTGTCGTTTCAACGGTCGGTTGTTCCGCTTTCTTTCCGCCCGAGAACTTGCGGATCACCACATAGAACACCGGTGTGAAGATAAGCCCGAACACCGTCACGCCCAACATGCCATAGAACACCGCCGAGCCCAAGGCCCGCCTCATCTCAGCCCCTGCTCCAGTTGCCAGCACCAGCGGCAGCACGCCCAAGATGAACGCGAAACTCGTCATCAAGATGGGCCGCAACCGCAACCGGCACGCCTCCACGGCCGCATCAAACCGGTTCATTCCCTCGTCCTCACGCTGCTTCGCGAACTCCACGATCAAGATCGCGTTCTTCGCCGCCAGGCCGACCAGCACCACCAACCCGATCTGCGTGAACACATTGTTATCCATGGACTTCATCCACACACCACCCAGCGCGGAGAGCAGACACATCGGCACGATCAGGATGATCGCCAGCGGCAATCCCCAGCTTTCATACAATGCCGCGAGCACCAGGAACACGAACACCACGCACAACGGAAACACATACACGATTGTGTTACCCGCGAGGATTTGCTGATACGTCAGGTCCGTCCACTCGATGCTATAACCGTCTGGCAGATTCTCTTTCGCCAGCCGCTCCACCTTGGAGATCATCTGCCCAGAGCTGACGCCCGGCAGCGTATTACCATTGATGTCCGCCGAGTAATACAGGTTGTAACGCTGCACGCGATCCGCACCACCCACCTTGGTGACCTCCACCAGCGCGCTCAACGGCACCATTTCGCCTTTGCCATTCCGCGTCTTCAACCGGTTGATGTCCTCCGGATTCACCCGATACAACGGGTCCGCCTGCGCCATCACCTGATACGTGCGTCCGAAGATGTTGAAATCGTTCACATAGATAGACCCCAGATACACCTGCAACGCCTCGTTGATGTCCGAGAGCGAAACATCCATCGTCTTCGCCTGCGCGCGGTCGATGCGGATATTATACTGCGGCACATTCGCCCGGAAACCCGTGATGAGTGAGGTAAGCTGCGGATCCTTCTGCATGGCTTCCAGCAATCGCGTCGATGCCGCTTGCAAAGATTCCAGCCCCGCATTGTTCAAGTCCTGCACCTGGATGCGGAATCCGCCCGCACTGCCCAGACCGCGCAAAGGCGGCGGTGGCAGCACGATCACGCGTGCTTCCTGCACTTCCGCGAACTTCTGCCGGATGGTCGCCAGCAATTTTTCACCCTTCAGTTCGGGATCATGGCGCTTATCAAACTTGTCCAAGACCAAGAATGCCGCACCCACGTTCGGCTGGTTCGCCTGCAAGACGGAGGAATAGCCCGAGATCGCAAATGTATGCGCCACACCCGGGATCGACTGCGCCAGCTTGTCCACCTTTTGCACCACCGCATCCGTGCGTTCAAAGGAGGAACCGTCCGGCAGCTGGATCACGCAGATCATGTAACCCATGTCCTGCAGAGGAATGAACCCGGTCGGCACCGCCTTGAACGTGACCGCAGCCAGCCAGACGCACCCGCCATACACCAGCAACACAATGACACTGACGCGCAGGAACCGGCGCACCATGCGGCCATAGAAATCAGACGCCCAAGTAAATGACTTGTTGAACAGGCCGAAGAACCAGCCGAGCGTGACATCCAGAAAGCGCGTCAGGATGTCCGTCTTCTTGCCGTGCGCCTGCAACAGCAACGCGCATAAGGCCGGGCTCAACGTCAGCGAGTTGAACGCCGAGATGACCGTCGACACCGCGATCGTCAGCGCGAACTGGCGGTAGAACTGCCCCGTGATGCCGCTGATGAACGCCGTCGGCACGAACACCGCGCACAGCACCAGCGCCACCGCGATGACCGCCCCGCTCACCTCACCCATCGCCTTGATGGTCGCCTCGCGCGGATTCAATCCGTCCGCGATGTTACGCTCCACGTTCTCCACCACCACGATGGCGTCATCCACCACGATACCGATGGAGAGCACTAGGCCGAACAGCGACAGATTGTTCAGCGAGAAGCCGAACAGCTTCATCACCGCCAGCGTTCCAATCAACGACACCGGCACCGCCAGCAACGGAATGATCGACGCGCGCCACGTTTGCAAGAACACCACCACCACGATCACCACGAGCAGTACCGCCTCGATCAACGTCACCAACACCGACTTCATCGAAGCGCGCACGAACTGCGTCGTATCGTAGTTGATGCGATAATCCACCCCTGGCGGAAAACGCTGCTTCAAGCGTTCCAACGCGCGGTAGACTTCATCCGCCGTATCCAGTGCATTGCTGCCCGGCAACTGGAACACACGCAGTGACACTGCGTTCTTGCCATCCATATATGTCTTGGAAGCATAATCCTTCGCGCCCAACTCCACCCGGGCAACATCCTTCAAGCGCACCACATCGCCGCTCTCACCCGTCTTCACAACGATGTTTTCAAACTGCTCCACGCTCACCAAACGACCTTGGGCGGTCAGCGTATATTGGAATGCAGTTCCCGCTGGAGCCGGTTGCTGGCCCAAGCTGCCCGCCGCCACCTGCACGTTCTGCTCACGCACCGCCCGCACCACATCACCTGCAGTCAACTGCCGCGACGCGATCTTGTCCGGGTCCAGCCACAGACGCATGGAGTAATCCAAACCGCCCAAGCTGGATGCCTCCGCTACGCCGGGCAGACGCGCGATCTCGTTCTGCACCTGCAACGTCACGTAATTCGCCAGATAGGAAACTTCCCGTGAACCATCTGGGCTAAAGAACTGCGCCGCCAGCGTGAGATCGGGAGAACGTTTCTGCGCCATCACGCCTAACCGCCGCACGTCCTCAGGCAAACGTGGCAGGGCGGCATTCACCCGGTTCTGCACCAGCACCTGCGCCTGGTCCAAATCCGTCCCCAGCTTGAAAGTCACCGTGATCTGAACTCGACCGTCAGCCGTCGAAGAGGAGGAAACGTAGAGCATGTTCTCCACGCCGTTGATCTCCTGCTCCAGCGGCGTCGACACCACCTCCGCCAATGTCTTGGCATCCGCTCCGGGATAAACAGCCGTCACCACCACCGTAGGCGGCACCACATCCGGATACTGTGCGACCGGCAAGACCAGATAGGACAACGCACCCAGCATCGTGATCACGATGCTCAGCACCGCCGCAAAGATCGGGCGGTCGACGAAAAAGCGTGAGAAATTCATCGTGTGCCAGTGGTGGAGTTGGCGTCTGTGGCTGGCTGCATCGGAGCAGTCTCAGCAGTGACTTGCTGGCCGGAACGCACAGCCATCATGCCGTTGACGATGACTTTGTCCGTCGCCTTCAAACCGTTGCGCACCACACGCAATCCATCGACCATCGGTCCAACCTTGACCGGGCGATAAACCACCGTGTTCTTGTCATCCACCAGCATCACATAGCTACGCCCCTGATCGTTACCGATGGCGGAATCGCGGATCATCATCCCCTCATACGTGCCAGATCCTGGAATCTGCACGCGAGCAAAGAAGCCCGGAGCCATCAACTTGTCAGTATTCGGAAACACGCAGCGCGCGCGAATAGTGCCCGTGCTGGGATTCAACTGGTTATCCACAAAATCAACCGCCCCGATATGCGGAAACGTCGTATCGGTCGCCAACCCCATGCGCGCCGGAATTTTTTTGAACAGAGCACTCTCCCGTTTGCCCTGGCGATAGAGATCGCGATACTTCAACGCCGATCGTTCATCCACCTCGATGTAGCAATAAATCGGATCAAGCGAAACGATTGTTGTTAGCACTGAACCCGCATTGCCTCCGCCCATCACCAGATTACCGGCCGTCACCCGTGCATTGCTGATACGGCCTGAGATCGGCGCCCGCACTTCCGTGAACTCCAAGTCCAGCTTCGCTGCCCGCAGGCCCGCTTCCGCTGCCCGCACATTCTGGTCGGACTCGGTCGCCTGTTTGGTACGCTGCTCATACTCTTCCTGCGAGATCGCCCGGCTTTTGAACAAAGAATCCGCATTCTTGGCTTCCAATCGGCTTAACTCCGCCCGCGTCTTGGTCCGGCTCAACTCAGCTTCCAGCCGATCCACAACCGCTTGAAATGGACGGGCATCCAGCGAAAAGAGCAAATCCCCCGCCTTCACATCAGCACCTTCTTGGAAATGAACTTTCTCCAAGAAACCCGAGACGCGCGGGCGAACTTCCACCGTTTCCACCGAGGCCAGTCGGCCAGTGAATTCATCCCATTCGTCAACCTGTTTGGGAATCGGAGCCGCTACGGTCACCTTGGCAACCGGGGGCGCGTCAGCGGCATTAGTGGCGACCGGCATCGCCAACCCGATCCAGCCGAGCACTCCTGCTACCATGCTCACAACCCGGTTTCTGGACTTAGTCCCTGTCGTTGCGGATAAATTACGATCCCACATAGACAGGTATCTTGCCTGCTTCCAACATTTTGGCTAGATGCCGCCTGAACATATCGGCTATACAGTTCCTGCATGACCAATCTGGATGATCTGCGACTCCTACGGGCATTTGTACGGATTGTGGAAAGCGGCAGCATCTCTTCCGCCGCCCGCGTTCTAAACATTTCACAGCCCACCCTCAGCCGTCAGTTGCGGCAACTGGAGAATAGCGTGGGCGTTCCCCTCATCCGGCGGGATACCCATACGATGAGCCTCACTCAGGCAGGGCGTACATTGCTGCACGACGCACGGGACTTGCTGGGGCTGGCCGAATCCGCCGCCGAAAGGCTCCATGAAGATCGCACTATCCCGCGAGGTCATCTGCGCGTGGTTTCCGTCGTGGATTTTGGTCAATGGATTGTCACCCGTGTTCTGGCTCGTTTTTGTGCGGCCCATTCCGAGGTTACAGGAGAACTTCATCTTTTGAATCGGCCTACAAAGTTCATTGAAGAAGGATTCGATTGCGGCATCTCCGTAGGCGAGCCCACCGATAAATCAGTCGTGGCGAGAAAAGTGTGCACGCTAAAACGCCTCTTGGTCGCCTCTCCGAAGTTGCTGGAAAAACATCCGGTGCCAAAGTCCCCCGCCGATCTTAGGGAACTGCCCTGGCTGGGCATCTTGCAACCTCACTTCTATGCTCGTGACCGTCTCACCTTACATCGTCATGGAAAATCCTGCACCCTGTCCCTAAAACCAGTTTTGCTCCTGGATGGCGTCACCGCTTTGCGTGAGGCAGCGCGAACGGGTGCGGGCTTTACTTTCTTGCCGCGCTGGTTGATTCATCGAGAACTGGCCGAGGGCGCCTTGGTCCCGGTCCTGCCCGAATGGACCTTAAGCGAGCTGGACCTTCACGTGATCCACCTGCCACACCGCCATTTGCCAGGACGCGTCCGGGCATTTGTGGATTTCTCGTTGCGTGAGATTCCGATCGTCATGGATGAGTTGCAGGATTGTCAGAAGAGCTGAAACACCTGCCCTGCTGGCTTCAACCGCAGACACGGCACGTCGGGTCACGCCGGATATTGACCGTCTGAAAACTCATCTCGCGCAGATCCATGTTCAGCAGCCGTCCAGCGAGCGTTTCCCCTGCTCCAGAAAGAAATTTGATGGCTTCCACCGCACCCATACTGCCGACGGTTCCCGCCACCGCACCAAAGACCGGGAATTCGCGCTTCCACCATTCGGGATTGTCTGGATAGAGACAAGAGAGGCAGCCGGTCTGGCCGGGGATGAATGTCGTAAGATGCGCTTCAAACTCATACATCGCGCACTCCACCATCGGTTTCTTTTGGCGAACACACTCCCGGTTCATCAAATAACGTTCGGCAAACAGCGGTGCGGCATCCACCACCAAGTCCGCTTGCGCGACTAATCCGGCAACATTTGTTTCCGAGATATTCTCCGGCACACCAACGATGTCGACATACGGGTTCAACTCCCGCAGCCGTCGCACCGCGGATTCCATGCGCGGTTTACCCAGCCAGTCCGTGGTCATGAGCAACTGACGATTCAGATCACTGGGCTTCAAGTCACCACCATGTGCCAGAATGAGTTTGCCCACGCCTGCGGCCGCCAGTTGATACGCCACGCAGCCACCCACTCCTCCTACGCGCGATACGAGCACAGTTGAACTTTTCAACCGTCGTTGCCCGGTTTCGCCCATACCACCCACCCACATCTGCCATTCATAGCGGGCTTTTTCCTCATCTGTCAGTTCCGGCAAATCCATAGGGATCACTTCAACGATTCCAGTTTTGCTTCCGTTGCGCGGCCGTTCTCCAGGCGGAACACCACGTCCGCCAGTTGTTGCGCTTCACGACTGCTGTGCGTGATGTGCAAGACCGTCAACCGATGCTCGCGCTGCACCTGCTTTAACAATTGTGCGACCTCATCCCTCATCTCCTCATCCAGCGCTGAGAGGGGTTCATCAAGTAACAATACCTGCGGCTTGGCCGCCAATGCGCGTCCCAAGGCCACACGCTGGCGCTCACCTCCCGAGAGTCCCGTCGGCAAACGATCTAACAACCCCGTGATGCCCAACTCATCCGCCAATTTCTTCACTAGAGCTTCGATCTCTTTCACCGAACGCTTCTGCAACTTGGGCGCAAAAGCCATTTGCTCCCACACGGACATCGTCGGAAAAAGAGCGCCGTCTTGTGGCACATAACCGATGGAGCGTTCACCCGGAGCCGCGTAAGTCACCTCGTGTTCCCCAATCCAGATTTTACCAGCCGTCAGATACCGCAAGCCGCAAAGAATCTCAACGAGACTCGTCTTGCCGCTACCAGTGCGACCCATCAAGACGGCGTAGCGATTTGCAGGCACTTCCATCGATAGGTTCTCCAGTCGGAATGTCCCAGCACTCCACGCGATGTTCTCCAGTCTGATCATACGCGTTCCCCCGCCAAACGGACAGCCACCAGCACAGTGACCGCCATCACTACCATTAGGATGCTCACCGCCACAGCAGCCTCCAGATTGCCGACGCTAAGTTCCAACCACACTGTCGTCGGCAGCACCTCCGTCTTCATACGTGTAGCTCCTGCAAAGACGAGGATAGGACCGAACTCACCCAGGCTGCGCGCCCACGCCACACTCGCCGCGGCGAAAATCCCGCGTCGTGCCGCAGGCAAGGTCACCAACCACACAGCCTGGCCCCGCGTGCAACCGAGCGTCATGGCCACATCTTCGGGACGTGATGAAAGGTGATCAAACGTCCCCCGCATAGTCCGGATGGCGAAGGCTGAGCCGATGACAAACTGCGCCAGCACCACCCCCGCAACCGTGTAAGTAAATGTCATTCCTTGCTCGATAAATTTGCCTAGCGGGCTTTGAAAGAAGATGAGCAGGCACAAACCCATGACCATCGGTGGCAGCACGATGGGGATATCTATCAGTGAGTCCACGATCTCTTTGCCACGAAATTTTGCGCGGGAGAGCAGATAGCCGATCGGTACCGCCACCAACAAAGACAGCATCGCCGTGGCAGTGCAGGTCGCCAGGCTCAAGCCGATGGAGTAGCGGATCTCGGGTGAGTTCAGCGTCTTCCACAGATCACCCGGCGTGCTGTAACTCGCCGTCGCCGCCAGCATCGCGAGCAGAAAGAAAAGATATAGTCCGGTGACGGACACCAGCGAAACCCAGAAAGCTGATATGCGGTTGGGAGAAGGAGCCATGCTCAATCAACAAACAAATGCGGCCTTGTATTATCGTCACCCGCGCCAACTGGGAAGGAATAGTTCAATTTTCCTTCAACCATTCCGGCACCACGATGTCCTTGCTCTTGATCGGAGCCTCTTCGCCGCGCCAGATGAATCCCGCCTCCTCGAATTCGCTTCGATTCGCCTTCAGATGCGCCAGCAAACGCTCGCCCAGACGCCGGTTCGGCGAATTGGCCCTCACCGCGAACGGCTGCACTGCCTTCGCTCCTGCGTGATCGATGGTGAAATAGTCCAGATGCTGCGCCTGCGGTGCGGCGTTCACCCGATAAACTATGGCTGCATCCAACGCCCCTGCTCGCATCTGATTGATAAGAAAATCCGCCGTTGGCACCTGCACGGCGACATTTTTTGTGACCGAATCAAACAAGCCGGAAGACTTGAGCATCCCTTTCGTCATATAGCCCAATGTCGATTGCATCGCATTACACAACCCTACCTTCAAACCCGGCTGCGCCAGGTCCGCCATTGTCTTGATATTCTTCGGATTTCCCTTTTGGACCACGATGCCGATATCGGTTTCCGTTATCAGCACTGACTCGGGGAAATGCTCCGCTACCGGCGGCACGAAGCACAGGTCGCACGCGTAGTAAGCATCCGGGAATTTCGGGCTGTTCGCATCCAGCATTGTCTTCATCGTGGCGCACAAGACACCGCAACCGTTGAAAACCGTCGTGAGATCCACCCCTTCCCGATCAGCGAATTGTTTCAGCAACTTCTCGATCGCCAACCGGTTCACGCCACCGCTATACAGGATCATCTCAGGCTTCTCCGCCCACTTGTCGCCGCCTGCCGGAATGAACCCTTGCTGCTGAAACAGTTTGCCACCTTTCTCCGGTGCGGTGAGGTAACGTGCGAACTTCAAGGCCAGCGTCGGGTGAGACGAAGCCTTCAAAATCGCGGCGCTCGCATTCTCCCGTTTAGCCTTCAACTGCGCCACCTCGACTGCCTCGATCCCTTTGAATTGCGGTACCGTGGAATTCCATACGATGGCGGCATCGACGGCGCCCAACGAAAGATCAGCGGAGATTTCCGTCACGGTAGGTTTCATGACGGTTGCCCGTTTTGCCAACGGCTCCCATTTATCAGCCAGCATAGCTTTGACCGCTTTGCCTATGCTGGCCGCCTCGGGATTCGCCAGCGCCACGCGCACATCCTCACGCAATAAGTCATCCAGCGATTGTATCTTCTTAGGATTCCCCGCCGCCACCGCGATGACCGGATGCTGATGCACGAGGGGCAACACCTCCCGGATCACGTCGAACTTCTTCGCATCGTTCAGCGATCCATCATCCGCCGCAATGAAGATATCGCCCTGTTTCGCCACGCGGATCTGGCTCAAGAGCGTGCCTGTGCCGCCGAACTGCAACTGCACCTCCACACCCTCTTCTGTTTGAAATTGTTTGGCGATCGCCTCCACGGGCTTCTTCAAGCCTGCCGCGCAATAGACCATCAGTGTTGGTTTTGACGCAGATTGCTGCGGAGCAGCGGGCATGCTCTTGCGTTGGAACAGAGAAACCACCACCAACGACACTCCGAGCAGCACCAATATGACGGCGAATCTCTTCATCGACGTGCCTGTCCTCCAAGCCAGAAAAACATACCCGCCACGAGTAAGACTGCTATTCCACCAATCAACGTCCAGTTGATTGAACCAGGACCTGAAAGATGCATCTCAGGCTTACCCGCAACCGTTACTGTCGGAGTCGCTGTTTCTTTTCCTTTTCCCACGATCCTCACCGTCTCTAGTTCAGCCACCTTCTCCGGCGTTGCCGTGATCGCTGTGTCCCCGCTCACCGCTGCCAGTTTATCTGCCTTAGCCAACTCCGCATCCCAATCCGCCCTTAACAGCAAATCCCAGCCCGGGTTCAAGTTCTTCACCTGGCAGGAGCATGCGCCCAGCAGAAAGAGGCTGACCTCTTCCACTTGCTCGTCGCCGAAGCCCGCCACCGGCCAGGAACCCAATACACGTCCCCGGCCGAACACCGCCGCCAGCCATGCTCCTTTGGTCATTTCTTCTGTCGCTTTGACCCCGGCCAGTGTCTTTAGAAATAATTTCTCGGTCGCCTCCGTTTTCGCCACACGCAACACCGGGAACTTCACTTGCAATTTCGGTCCCGGTCCCAGCTTGCTCGTCGGATCGGTCGGGTCGATATGCGGCAACTGCGCCACGTTCTCCAGATAGCGCAACCGTTTTTCCAGCTTGGCTACCGCTGCATCATCCGCTGCTTTGTCGCCAGATTCCACAAAGACCCAGACGCCCGAAGCACCACCTACCATCTGTTCGACGATCTGTTGTCGCACGGATGATTTGACAAACTGTTCCAGCGCTTCCGTATTCAACGTCCCGCTCCATGCCTCCTGCCTTTGTCCGTCTTTGCCTGGAGGGTACAAGAGACGTGATGGTCCCCTTGCATCCGCAGGCAAACGCACGCCCTCGATATTATATGGTGAACTGGCACCCAGATTCCGCAGGAACTTCGCCACAGACTCGTCCTTTGCATCCGTAGTAGAAACTTCCAACCGGTAAGCATCCGCTGACCACCGGTCCAATGCGTACCGAAAGACCGGGATGGAACAGGCAGAGGCGCGCTGTGCACCCAAAGAGAGCAGCGTCATCGCCATTAACAATGTCCAATAACGTAACGAACGGACCATAGTCATCACTTCTTCCCGTAGCACGCTACTTTCCCATCCACCGTGGCCACATACAAGCGTCCTTGGGCAATGGCCATGCCGTCCCACACTGGCGGGCTCTTCAGCACGAACTCGCTCTGCATCTTGCCGGTCTCTTTATTCATCAGCCACATCTTCGCGCCGCGTTTACCATCCAGAGCAGCATCCTGTTCTTCGAGTTCCTTATAGATGGCCTGATCCTTTTGCGTCATCCGCTCAAAGGCATACTCCTCATCAATCGAATCCGGCGGACCGGAGATGAAGACTCCGTTGCCTGCCATCGCCATCGCTCGCGTGATGATCGGCACGGTGTTCGCCCAGTTGTGTTCCACAAAGGAACCCTTGTTCGCCTGCGCCGCATTACCCGGTGTCGGGGCGATGACCGAAGGTGCGGTGCCTGATTTGCGGAACCACAGCGCGGCGCCCACCTTGCCCTTGCCGTTCTCCACACCGGAGATCACGCCATTGATGCCGTTGCCGGAATCGTCGCGCACATCCCCCCCATCGAATGAAGCCAGCACGATGGCATCCTTCTCGCCACGTTTCGGGAACACCGCCGAGTTCGCGTGCGAGATGATCTCGCCCTCATCCAAGGCCCGATAATATAGCGCGAACTGGTCCAGCATGCCCGTATAAGGCGCACCTTTGCCGAACTCCGTCACGCGCGAGTTGCCGCTGGTGCCGAGTTGCAGACCTTGCGCCGGTTTTTTGGACATCAGACCAGTGCCCTTGGCGCTCGCCGCCAGTTGTCCATCGACATAGAGGAGCAGGCGCTTGTCTGACGTCAACACACCCGCGATGTGATGCCAGCCATCATCCAATGGCCGGGCCGATTGCGCGACCGTCTCGGTGCGATCGACGCGGGTGGCAAAGGCAGGCCGTCCCTCTTCCAAGGCCAACGCATAGCCCACCACAGCGCCACCATGCGCCGCGATGATCCCATCACGCCCATCCGGCATGATCCAAGCTTCCATCGTGATCGCCTTGTTCGATGGGTCGAGTTTCGGATTGTCCTCAAACTTCACATTTGGAGTCGCCGTTGCGGCTGCGGGAGCGGCGGCCGCCTTCCCTTTCGCGTTCGCGTTGGCCTTCTGCTTTTGTTTGCCGGCTTGCACCGGGACCACTTCCACATTGGGCGGCTCTTTGCTCGCGGAGAAGAGCTGATGCTCCATCGTCGTCGTCCACTTGTAATACTGCGGCTGACGTCCGAACCCATACACATTCTTCTCGTCGAACACCAGGATACGACCCGAAGGCGCATACTTGCCCGCCTGATAGTAACCATTATGCCCGCCCGCGAAGCTCTTGCCATACACCCAATAGCTGCGATGGAACCATGAATCATCCAGGAAGCCCATCGGCGCAAAGATGTGAGCGCCTTCGCCCTTCTGTGAACCACCTTGTTCCGCCGCATTGCCAGAAAGCGGTCCGATGTCGATGCGCTTGCCTGTGGCCTCGATCTTCTGCGAACGAAGATACATATACTTGCCATCCGTCGAGAGGATGTCGTTCAGGCCCACCGGCATCTGCAAGGTCTTCAACTGTTCCTGCAGATCTTTGCCTGTGTCCGGATTTTTGTCGTCGTAAACCACCTCGGCAATCTTCTTGCCGCTGATGGCATCCAACCGGAGGAAGTGCAAACCGCCATCCAAGAATACTGACCGGCCCGCGACGAGATTCACCGTTCCCTGATCCACCAGCACGCTGCCATGCACCGGCCACACGCTCTCCACCTGTTCGAAAGCCGCATGACGACGATCGCTCGGTGCTGCATGATAGCTCCAGACTAGCGCACCATCACTGGCCCGCACACAATAGACCTTGCCGTCCTTTCCGCCAAAGAATACACGCCCCTTCCAATACGTCGGCGGAGAATCTACGCGACCACCAGCCGTGAACTGCCAAAGAGACTTGCCCGTGACAGAATCCAGCGCGTGTACGGTATGGGCATCGATCTGCGAAACGAACACCTTGCCATCCGCGATGCTCAACGCACTCAGCGGCCCCGGCAGATCCACTTCCCACGCCTGGCCCAGATCTTTCGTCAGCGGCTGGTCGGTAAATCCGCTCCGGGCATTGTCATGGCGATAGGTCGGCCAGTCATTCTTGTCCGATTCCTTTTCGTTCAGCGATTGTCCGTAGGCAGGACCTTTCACGAGTCGCACTTCTTCCGCCAGCGGCTTCGGATGCGGTGAACCCGCGCCCGTCAGCGCATTCATGCCATCCAGTTTCGCTTCCGGATAACAGGCGCAATTATGTGGTCCGGCATAGGTGAGACCATTGGCCGGAATCACCCCGTAAAGACACGCGGCACGGACCCAATGGTTGATGTCCCAATGCTTCGCGTTGATGTCCACGAACTCGATGCCGGTGCGTGATGGCATCAAAAAACGCTCGGTGCCCTTCGCGATGTAGCAACGATGATGGAACCAGTATGTGTCGATATCCGGCGGGAACTCCACCTTCACCTCACCCGTGAGCGGGTCGCGACCTTTGAATTCGCCTTTCTGACCACCGGATGTCGTACCGGCATTCCACACCAAGCCATTCGCCACGAGCAGATCTTCCGGGGAGCGGTAACCGGACTTCTCATGCGGAGCGCTCCAGAGTTCCTTGCCCGTATTCGCATCCACACCTTTCATCGCACCGTCGCCACCGGCATACAGCACGGTGTCATTGTGCAATAAAAGACGCGGACCGTAATTGAATTCGAACAGCTTGCGCTTGGCTGCCGGTGTATCCGCCCACTTCTGCTTGCCCGTCGCAGCATCGATGCACACCAGCCGGTCACCATCATAATACGCCACGCGCTTGCCATCCGCAGCAAGTGTCAGTGGTGCGATCTTCGCCGACTTCACCTCCCACAACACTTTGCCCGTCCCGGCATTCACCGCCAGCAGATCACGCGGTTTCTCATCCCAATTGAATTCCGTCTCCACGCGCTTTTGATCGCCCGTATTATGCTTGGGCGCGAACTCCGCCAGCTCCCATTCGTTCCGGTTCACCAGCACATACAGCACGCCGTCCACATGCAGGATTTCCTCCGTGCCTTTCGTGATGTCATACACCCGGTTCGTCTTGCCGGTCGCCGCATCCAGGTTCAGCACCGGAGCGTTCAACGCCAGCGTCACATAGATGTTCTCTCCGTCCGCCACAAGACGCCGCGCCAGTTGGGTGGGTCCCGATTTCAACGGCCACATGTGGTCGTGCCATTTCTCGATCGGCTGCTTCCACAGCATCGTCCCGTTGAAGGCATCGCGGGCGATAAGATTCCATTTGGAAGGCAGTAGGATGGAGATGCGCGAGCCCTCATCCATGATGTAAAACATCCGACCGCCCGCCGTCACCTGCGCGCTCAAGCTGGACATGCGGTCGTGATGCCGTGACCAGCGCGGGCTGCCCACCCACTGCAAACGGTTCGGCGGCGCCACTTCCATGTCCTTGGAAACGGCATTGCCCTTCGCGCTGTAGTAGTAATGCGTCCATTCATCGATGGTGGTGGGCCACGGCTTCACGATCTTCTCCCACTTGCCGTCCTGCTTGATGTAAGCCACACCCTTCGGCACCAGCACCCGTTTGATCTCCTCCACCGTGATGCCGCTCAGATCCTCCGCCACCAACAGGTTCACTAGATTGTCGATGTACGGCAGTGCCGAACCATTCAACTGGTCCACGAAGACCTTGCCGTAAATCCCCTTGGCCTGGATGTTCGCCCGCGCCTTGGTCACGTTCGCCAGATTCCGGTCCAGCCCCTGCACCTGATAAGACTCATTCGCGTGCAAGGCCGCTGTGAGTTGCCCGTCACCTATGCCCAGATGGACGACCAGACCGCCTTTCACCCCCGTGGTCTGCAAAATCTCCTTCGCCTGGGCGACCACATCCGCCGCCTGGCCCTGAGTCGTCAGCAGGATCACCGCCAGCAGGCACAAACCTGAACGACACCATCTGAGGATTGGAAAACGTTGGTTCATAGGTGTTAGGACGTGAATCCGGGTTGATTGGTTTCCACATTCCGCCATGAATTATCCACATTCACAATCTCCAAATTTGTAGGTTCTGGCAGAAGCTATTCACCCTTTTCACCTCCAGTGCAAGGGCACAACGCACCATTGATGACGAATTACCAGTTGAAAAGACCTCCATTATCCCTGCGGGACCAAGCCTCACGGGGCGACGAAGACACGGTAGCTGCGTTGGGCGAGGTTGCCCGGTTCGGGGAAGGAGTTGGTCGGGCCCTGGTCGAGCCAGCCCACGGCCTGGCCGGTGCCGCTCACCGGGTCCAGCGAGGTCGTCCAGTTGAACCCGTCGTCGCTATACTGCACATAGTAAGTCCGGCCCGCCAGTGTCGCGATGTGCAGCAGGTAGTCCCCGCTGGACAGCCGTTGCACCTGCACCCCCGTCACCAGCTGCGTCGCCCCGCTCAGGCTCGGCGTCGCCTGCACCCCCACCACGTCCACCTCGAACACCGCCGCCACCGGCACACTCCCGCCCGCACCCACCCGATACTCCACCACCAGCTCCGCCGTCTGCCCCGG
>CALRJY020000059.1:0-17537 GCA_943367715.1 Chitinophaga pinensis
TCTCCCTTCGTTGTAATGACGGAGGTTTTGGAGTGGCTGGCGAGGGTTTGGTCCGGTGAGGGTGGACTGGTTGCTATAGTACCGCAGGACAGGAGGCAATCGCGGAGGAAACATAAATCGGATCAGACGGGAAGGCGCGCTTCGGGGAATGGGTAGTTGCACTACGGGCCTATAAGTTCAAAGCTCAAAACTCAAAGTTCAAACTTTGGGGAATGGGACTTATGGGGCTTATGCGAAACATCCAACAGCGAGATACTAACGCCCAACATCGAAAGGGGATTCGAGGCGTCAAGCCGGCTTGGGCGGAAAGCTGCGTCAAGCCGCAGCACTCCAAAGCATTCCCGCTTGTCGTCGTGGAGTTCAGGATTACCTTGAGGCGCATGAACGAGACGGGAAAAGTGTTTGAAGGGATCTTGGATCGCTACTTCGAGACGACGTTGGAGCGGCATCCGGTGTATGCGAATTACGTGGGCCTCAAGGCGGGCGAGGGGAAGCTGGATCGGGCGGACCTCGCGAGCATCGAGGCGGCGGAGAAGCTGCGTCGGAAAACGTTGGCGGCGCTGGAAGGCGTGAATCCGCGGGAGCTGACGAATGAGCAGCACCTGGACCGGTTGGCGTTGCGCAGCCAGCTCTTGAATGAGATGGAGGATTACGCGACGGCGTCGCATGAGTTGTCGCCGGATGCGCCGGATACGTTGTTGAATCTGTTGTTGCATGAGTTGCAGCGCGGAGATGACGAACCGGCGCGGGCGGCGAAGAATATCCGCGCAGTGCTCAAGGCCGCGCCGCGTTATCTCGCGGAAGATGCGGCGGTGGTGACCCGGCCCGAGCGAGTCTGGTTGAAGATCATGCAGGAGACGTGTGATAGCGCGGAGTCGCTCTTCACGGCGGTGGCGGGATTCCTAGCAAAGCATCAGGCGAGCAGCAAGGACGCGGAGATGATCGCGAGTGTGCAGAAGGCGGTGAAGGGGTATCGCGATACGGTGAGTGCGCGGGAGTTGGCGCCAGAGGGTTCGTTCGCGGTGGGTGTGGAGTCGCTGCAACGGCGTGTGCGCGATCAAGTCGGTCTGGATTATTCGCTGGGTGAGATCGAGGCGTTGGCTCTCGGTGAAGTGGAGCGCGTGGGAGCGTTGCTGAAGCAGGCATGTAAGAAGTTCGGCAAGGGCACGGATGCAGAGGCGATCGTGGCGAAGGCGCGGGCGGAGTGGAATCCGGGTGGCGACTTGCTGGGGGTGTATCGGAAGGAGACGGATCGCGTGGCGCAGGCGTTTCGCGAGGCGAAGGCGGTGACGTTTCCGGTGGGGGATGAATTGCAGGTGCGGCCGGTGCCGGAGTTCATGCGGCATCTGTTTCCCACGGCAGCTTACTCATCGCCGGGGGCGTTTGAGAAACGGCAGCGCGGCATCTTCTGGGTGAATGACCTGAGTGTGACGAAGACGACGGAGGCGGAGAAGCTGAAGGAGCGGCAGCAGCATTTCGGGCTGAGCCTTACCTCCGCGCATGAGGCGTATCCGGGGCATCACTTGCAATTCGTCATCGCGAACCAGCACCCGCGCAAGTGGCGGCGGTTGTTCGCGCATGCGGTGTTCTACGAGGGTTGGACGCTGTGGTGCGAGCAGATGATGGTGGACTTGAAGATCGACCGTTCGCCGTGGCTGGAGGTGCAGCAACTGCACGATGCGTTGTGGCGTTGCCATCGCATTTTGGTGGACTTGCGTTTGCAGACGGGGCGCTATTCCTACGCGCAAGCGGTGAAGCATATGCAGAAGCACTTAGGCTTCACGAAATCGCGTGCGGAGGCAGATGTGAACTGGTACACGAGTTCACCGGCGGTGCCGATGAGCTACTGGCTGGGGCGCTTGGAGAATGCGCGACTCTACCGGAGATTGGTGGAGGGGCGTGGGTGGAAGTTGAAGCAGTTCAACGATTGGTTGATCAGTCACGGGACGCTGCCGCAGGCGTGGCTGGAGAAGTATATGCTGGACTGAGCCGGTCGAAGTTCGACTTCCCAATAACAGAGAAGAGAAACCAGCGCTTACTTTTCCGGCGCGCTCTCTTTAGTGGCCAGGACTTTTTCCAGGACGAGGAGAAGTTCACTGCCGCTGAAGGGTTTGGGCATCACGTGATCGGCGCCGAACTTGGCGGCGATGGGGAGGAAATCCACGCGGCCATCGAGCATGCCGCCGGACATGGCGATGATCTTCAGGGTGGGCAATTTTTTGCGCACAGCCTGGATGGTCTCGAGCCCGTCCTGTTCGGGCATAAGGATGTCGGTAAGAATGATGTCCGGCTGTGAAGTGGTGAGGACTTGCATGCCTTCACGACCGTTGGCGGCTTCGAAGACCTCATAGCCGTGCCGCTTCAACCACAGACAGATGGTAGTGCGGAAGGCATCATTATCATCGATGACGAGTATGCGTGGCATGTCTCAGTGGCTCTGGCCCTATAGTTCGTTTCAGTATGCGCTGCGGGCAAGTTTCTTTTTTATATTTTCCTTAGCATTAACTGTCGGGGAAATATCATTTGCAACTTGCCAAGATGAGCTATCTTGCGGCGCATGAACTTGCTGCCTTTTGGGGCTTTGCCGCCGTATCGTCCGCGCCATTTTGTGCCGGAGCAGATCGACTTGGGGAACTGGGACCAGATTAAACCGTTGTTTGACCGTTTGGAAGTTGAAGCCGGTCAATGCGTTAGCGTGGCTGGCTTGGAGCAATGGATATTGAACTGGGATGAGTTGCGGGCGGCCGTGGATGAAGAATCGGCCCGGCGTTATATAGCCATGTCTTGTCATACGGAGAGCAAGGAAGCGGAAAATGCCTACCTGCATTACGTGGAGAAGATCGATCCCGAGTTGAAGCCGAGAAACTTCACGCTGGAAAAGATCTATCTGGCGAATCCCTTGCGCAAACAATTGGACCAGGCGCGCTTTTCGGTGTTCGACCGCAGCATCCAGAATCACGTGGCGCTGTATCGCGAAGAAAACGTCGCGCTGGAAACCGAAGAAGCCAAGCTGGGTCAGCAATACCAGAAGCTGATGGGCAGCCTGATGGTGACCTTCAAGGGCGAGGAGAAAACGCTTACCCAGATGGGCCGCTTCCTGGAGGAACCGGATCGTGCGTTGCGCCAGCAGGCGTGGGAATTGATCGCCAACCGCCGCTTGCAGGAAGTGGACAAGGTGGAGGAACTCTTCGATGGCCTCATCAGGCTCCGTGAACAGATCGCGAAGAATGCGGGCTATGCGAACTACCGCGACTACGCCTTCAAGCTGCGCGAGCGGTTCGATTACACGCCGGAAGATTGCGCGAAATTCCATCAGGCGATTGAGGATCATTTCATCCCGGTGGTGAAGCAGCTGCAGGCGGAGCGGAAGAAGCAGCTTGGCGTGGAGAAGTTGCGCCCGTGGGATCTCGCGGTCGATCCGTTCAACCGCGCACCGTTGCGGCCCTTCGAGAAGGTGGATCAGATGGTGACGAATACGCAGAAGATATTCGACCAGATCGATGTGGGCTTGGCGGCCGGCTTCAAGCAGATGCAGGATCTCAAGCTGCTGGATCTCGACAATCGCAAGGGCAAAGCGCCGGGCGGTTATCAATCCACGCTGAACGAAGCGCGGTTGCCCTTCATCTTCATGAACGCCGTGGGCGTGCAACGTGATGTCGAGACGATGCTGCATGAGGCGGGACATGCGTTTCATGCGCTCGCCACGCGCGAGCAGGATATCTACGCATATCGCGGTGCGCCCATCGAGTTCTGCGAAGTCGCCTCCATGAGCATGGAATTGCTCGGGAACGAGTTTCTCGAAGAATTCTATAACACGACGGATGCCAATCGTGCCCGTAAGACGCATCTCGAAGGAATCATCGGCATCTTCCCCTGGATCGCCACGGTAGATGCCTTTCAGCACTGGATCTACACGCATCCGGGTCATACGCGTGCGGAACGGAAGGCTGCCTGGCTCGCGCTCATGGACCGCTTCGGCGGTTCCACGGAGTGGAGCGGATACGAAGAAGCGAGGGGTTATATGTGGCACCGCCAGTTGCACATCTTCCTTTATCCCTTCTATTACGTGGAATATGGCATCGCGCAGCTTGGCGCGTTGCAAGTGTGGGCGAACTCGAAGGCGGATAAGGCCAAGGCGTTGAAGGCGTATCAGGATGCGCTGGCCTTGGGCGGTTCACGGCCCTTGCCGGAATTGTTTGCGGCCGCGGGTTGCCGGTTCCAGTTCGATGGTCCTACGGTTCAGCCGCTGGTGAAGCTCGTGACGAACGAGCTGGCCGGCATGAACTAGCGGACACTCAATCACCTCCGTCATGGCGGACGATCCTAGCCATGCGCCGGCACCCCCGGCGCCAGTGCCGCCGTCTGGTCCCCCGTGGTATCGGACGGTGACCGGCTGGATCTTGCTCATCAACATCTCGGTCTTCCTGCTGCAGATATTTTGGGACAACGATGCACGGCAGATGACGATGAAGGGAGCGTTGAGCCTGGACGGCATCAGGGCGGGGAAATGGTGGCAATTGCTGACGTACCAGGCGTTGCACGGCGGTTTTCTCTATGTGAACTGGAAGTTTCTGCTGGTGGGGGTCTTGCATCTTTCTTTCAACTGCGTCGCTATTTACGTGATGGGACGCATGTTGGAACCGGCCATCGGCAAATTCGGGCTGGCCCGGGTGTATCTGCTGAGCGGCGTGGCGGGGGGATTATTGCACATCGTCGTGGCGTGGGTGTGGCCGGATCATTTCAATCGGGAAGTAGTAGGAGCTTCGGCGGGCGCGTGTGGATTGATCGCCATGTTTGCCACCCTGTACCCCCGCGAGCCTCTGCACGTGCTGATCTTCTTTATCATCCCCACGACCATGCTGGCCGATACGCTCTTGTGGCTCATGGTCATCATTTCCGTGGTGGGCTTGAGCGATGTGTTCCAGGACGGCATCGCCCATGCGGCGCATCTGGGTGGGATGGTGGCGGGGATCTATTTTGCGAAACGTTGGCAACGGAAGATGGTTCCGCCCAGCATCTGAATAATTCCATCCTGTCAGCAGACAAATTTTCCGGGTATGAACGTCTGCCTAGGTGAGCATGACGGATCTGCAACGCATCGAGGGGCTCTACGACGAGCACGCCCGGACGTTGCATGCCTTTCTCCTGAACTTCACCCGGAGCGAGGCGGATACGAAGGACATCCTGCAGGAACTCTTCATCAAGCTCGCCCGGCAACCCAAATTGCTCGTGGGCTTACGCGATGAAAAAGCCTTCCTCCTGCGGCTCGCGCACAACCAAGCCATCGACCTCATCCGCCGTAATGCCAGCAAAGGCCGCACGGTGGACGAATTGACGGAAGCTTCCGCAGGATTGTTCCAAGACGCCGCCGACCCGGATACGAACTCCTTTCGCAAAGAACTCTCGCTGGCTCTCGGCGAATTGCCGGGGGACCAACGTGCCGTGGTGCATCTGAAGCTGTGGGAGGGGATGACCTTTGAGGAGATTGCGACGACCTTGGAACTGTCGCCGAACACGGCGGCCAGCCGGTATCGCTACGGATTAGACAAACTTCGGGCGCGCTTGCGTCCACTCTATGACGAGATCAAGTAAATGAAACCGGACGATTTTGAATCGCAATTGCAACGCCAGCCGTTGCGCGGACTGCCCGCCGAATGGCGGTCGGAGATCTTGTCCGCCGCCCAGGAAGCGATGGCGCAGGCGGAACCGGTGAAGCCAGTGGTGCCGGTTTCATGGTGGCGGGAATTGCTCTGGCCGTGTCCACAAGCGTGGGCAGGATTGGCCGCAGTGTGGGTGGTGGTCTTTGGGTTGAACTGGGTGAACAACCGCCCCGCTGAAGGACAAACGATGATGGCGCGACGGGAGCTGACGCCCGAGGAGCGCATGGCGTTCATCGAGCAGCAACGGTTGCTCGCCAGCTTGCTGGAGGCGCAGGTTGTCGTGAGCCCGCCGCCGCCAGCGGAGAAGGCGCACCCGCCGCGGAGTGAGATGGATGTGGAGCGCCGCCGGGCGTGTCGGAAAATCAGAGAAACAATTTTGGCCTAGTGGTTATTAAACCAGCAGACGCCAGGGAGGAGAAACGGGTATGAGTGAGCCGAAGCAAAGCATTTGGGAGCGGACGTACGACATCACCACACCGGTGTTGAATTTCGTCAGCCGTTTCTCGGGGAAACGAATCGCCCAGTTCCTGCGGGATAAATTTACGCCGCGGCGCGTGGTCTTCACCGTCGCCTGTGCCACTACGCTTATCGCGTTACTCTACTCCGTGGAAAACTGGCGAGGGAAGACGGCATGGGAAAAGCATAAGCGCGAGATGGCGGTGCAGGGGGTGAATCTGGATTGGGAGTCGTATATCGCGACGAACAGCCACTTGCGGCTCAAGGCCGAGTCAAATGAGGTGCGACTGGTGAGGTCCGTTCTGCAGCGTTCAGTAACGGTTACAAACCATAACCTGCCTCAAATTTCACTCTCCCCTTATTGCCTGGCGTTTACCAACCGGACTTGGCCGCCTTCATTTGAGGACATGCAGCGATTGCGCAAGCACAGCAGTGACCGTATCACCCGTGAGCGCCTGATTGAGCACGGGGGCAAGCCAGTGGCATTCAATGCCGCTGAGTATTTTGGTAAATCAGGTCGTGAAATCGTGATCGAACTGGCGGCAAAATCCGGCTTGTCCATTGAGGTGGAAGGCGATCGGCGACATCTCTGGATTGGCCTGTCGTTCGGAGAGGAGATGGTGAAACCACTTCAAGGGCTGGATTCGCTGGATGTTATCAAGGTATTGCTCGAATCATCGGGACTGACGTTGGTGCCCAGTGCGACGCGGGGAACTTTTTATCTAAGGCAGGATATCTCACTTGATTCTTACCGGGCTTGGTATGCGTTGCATGATCCCTTTTTGGATGAACTGTTTGAAGCCATAATGGCCAAGGGGATGAAGTTCGATGCAAATCTTGAGGATCCCCTGCGCAGCGCCATCCCGAGTTATGTGGCCGTGAGGACGCTGGCCCAAACTTTGACTGCCGGGGCTCAATTTGCGGTAGTGGATGGAAATCCAGATCAGGCGCTGCTTTATGTGAGACGATTATTGGAGCTCACTAAAATATTGAAAGAAGGACATAGATCAGTCGTGGCCATGATGATCCAGTCTCCGATTACCTATATGAGCGGGCAACCAGTGCTCGGTGGTTTGCAAACAGGCGTGTTTCAGGCAAAGCATCTGGCGCAGTTGAAAGAAATGTACGGTGAGATCGATTTGGTTCGCGATTATGTCCGGTCCATCAATGAAGGGGAGCGCCTGCAAATGGTCTTTGGGATGGAACGTTTTTCCCGGGATGATCTGGTATGGATGTTTGGCGATACCAAACTGGTTGATGAAAAAGGTCTCAACTGGTTTCACGTCTCGCTGAGATGTGTTCCACGTGGGTGGATTTACCAGAATCTTTTGAAGTTGGATGCCGCTTCCCAAAGAAACTTGGAAGCGATCCACTTGGAAACGGGTGAGGTGGATACCGTTCTGCTCGATCGATACGCGGCTGAACTTGAGCAGCTCAAGCAACGCAACAGCCCCTATGTTTTTCTGGCCCGTCGATCGATGCTCGAGCCTCAGCGTCTGCTTCAATTTGTGCTGATGCATCAGGCTGCAGTAAACCAACTGATCATCGCCTGTGCCTTGGAGGAGTATCGACTACAGCAGGGGGGATATCCGGAGAAACTGGATGAGCTGATGCCGAAGTATCTGAGCCAGATTCCGCGCGATGTCATTGATGGGAAGCCGATGCGGTATCGCCGGGAAGCTCAAGACTCGATCGTGCTCTATTCCATCGGCTGGAATCGCAAGGATGAAGGAGGTGTGGTCAAGGAGACGACCGTGACCAAGACGTCGCCGCTTTTTGGTTTTACGTATGCCAGCAGGGACCGGACTCAAGGAGATTGGGTTTTCCGCTCCAAGCCCTTGGTGATGCCTTAGCTGTCTTATTTGTCTTCACATAAACTTTTCTCCATTTCGGTTGAACCTTTTCTCGCCGTCTTCATTCCACTGAGCAAAGATGCTGGCAGTGGGCGACTCTGAACATTTGCCCGTGGCGGAAGCCCGGGCGGGGGATGCCAAGGCGTGGGACTTACTGTTCCGACGCTATCAACTGCCTCTCTATGCCTACGTCATGGAACTCGTGCGCCACGAACAGACCGCCTTGGATGTCGTCCAGGAGACGTTCATCAATGCGGTGCGGCACCTGAAGTCCCTGCGGGAAGATGCGCGGTTCGGCTCGTGGCTCTTCAGCATCGCCCATCAAAAGGTGGTGCAGCAATGGAGGCGGGCAGGGCGGGAGCGGGAATTGCTGGCGGATGGCTTGATGGATGGGGAGATACAGTTCGCCACCGCGGATGCTCGACCTGATGGAAGTCTGGTAGAGCAAGAGGATCAGGCCGAGTTGCTGAAACATCTGGAGCGACTACCGCTCGCGCAACGCTCCGTGCTGGTGCTGCATTACCTCGAGGATTTTTCCATCGAAGAGATCGCCAGCATCACCGAAGTGCCGTTAGGTACGGTGAAGTCACGACTGCACCACGCCCGGCTGGCCTTGCGCAAACAACTGGAGGGGACTTCACGATGAGAGCTGACGAATACTCAAGCAGCGGTGATGAATACCCCCTCTCCCCTAGGGAGAGGGTAGGGGTGAGGGGGAAGGTAACGGCCTTGAGCAAAAGTAGCTTGAAAGTGTTTTTGTATACTCCCTTCCCCCTCATCCCGGCCTTCCCTGTCCCGCGACGGCGTGGATCCCTTGGGGAGAAGGAGATAACATTTCCCGTTCTTGTTTCAGATTGTCGCCGCACTACCGCTTGAAATTTATGCGTAAGCCGCTTTTGGACAAATACCGTTCCGCCGAACCGGCGCTGGACCAGCTTCGCCGGGAAGTGATCGCGAACGAACTAAGTGCCGAGCCGCCGATGGGCTTTTGGGCAACGCTGTGGCAGGAGCTGTTTGTGAAACCGCGCCTGGCCTGGAGCGGCATGGGAGCAGCCTGGTTGGTGGCCCTGATCTTGAATGTGAGCAGCGGCTCCGACCAACCAGTCAAGCAGATGGCGAAGCAGCCAGTGGAAGTAGCCCAAGAAGTCATGCAGCTGGTGAAGGAACAGCAGCGGATGCGGGATGAACTCCTGGGCATCGGCGTAGCGGCATTGGACCTGAGTCCAGCGGATAAACCGCGTGATGGTCTGAAACCGCGCAGTGAGCGGCGGGAAGATTACGCCTTGGTCTGAACCGCAAAGGAGATTTATGAGTGATACTAAAGCCTCAACAGCAGTCCCGGCAGGCGACAGCAAGCCGATGCCCAAGAAGCGTTCTTGGCGCTGGCGGTTCTTCCGGTTTGTGGTCCTCAGTTTCGCCGCTATGGTGACCTTGTTCGCGCTCTTTCACGCAGAAGAGAACTGGCGGGGCAAACGAGCTTGGGAACAGTATCGCGAGGAGCAGGAGGCCAAGGGTGTGAGCTTTGACTACAATAGCGTAGTGCCGCCTCCGGTGCCGGAGGAGAAGAACTTCGCGATGACGCCGTTGTTGAAGCCGCTGTTGGAGTTGAACCCGCCCGGTTCCGAGCAGCGGAGAAAAGATACCAACGGAGTGCAACGGGTGGAAGAGCTGAGCATTTCACCCCAACCATGGTCGGAGGTTTATGCCGGACTCCACGGTCAGCCGGTGTGGACTCAGGGGAAAAGGCTGGATCTGGAAAAATGGCAGACGGCCATTTTCGCATCCACCAACCTGGCGCACCCGGCGGAACCGGGCAAGCCGGCCGAAGATGTTATATTCGCCCTGAAACAGTATGACCCGGCGTTTACAGAATTACGCCAAGCTGCTCGCGAGCGGCCTCACTCACGGTTTGACATCAAGTATGAAGAGGAGTGCAAGGCGGGCATTCTTCTGCCTCATTTGGCGCAAGTAAAAGGGATCTCGAGAACCTTGCAATTACGTATCGCCGCAAATCTGTCCTTGGGAAAGACCGAGGAAGCGTTTGCGGATGTGAACTTGATCTTCACGCTGGCCGATTCCATCGAATCTGAGCCGGTCATCATCAGCAAACTCGTCCGCCACGCTTGTTTTTCCATGGCCACAGAATCGATTTGGGAAGGTCTATTGGACCACCGCTGGAAAGCGGAGCATCTGATGCAGTGGCAAGAGCGGATGGCCAGTTATGATTTCATCAAGGATGGTTACCATGGGGTGCAGGGGGAAAGGGCTTTTGGCAACAGCACGATCGAGTTTATGCAGAAATACCCGGAGTTGATGGGGGATTTGTCAGGCGTTGGGAAAACCGATTTTCCAACGGGCTCCGGGAACGGAAAATATTTCTACAAACTTATTCCCAAAGGATGGTTTCACTTTGAGCAAATCAACTACAACCGGTTATACGAAGAGTTTCTGCTAGGGCCCAGTGCCAAAGATAAAAGCCAATTTGACATCAAAAATGTCAAACAAGCCAGTGACAAGATGGACAAACATTTCACGCATCGAGATCCCATCAGGGCCGTTTCAGAGCATAAGGTGCTGACATATGTTTTGCTGCCGTCCATGTCCCCCTTCGTGCAGAGATGTGCTTATGCGCAGTCCACCGCCGATCTGGCCATCGTGGCACTCGCGTTGGAGCGGTATCATCTGAAGCAGCAGGATTATCCGGCGGCCTTGGAGGCCTTGGTGCCGGACTATGTTTCAGTGTTGCCAACGGACATCATGGCGAAGGCACCCTTCAAGTATGAGCGGCAGTCCAGAGACGCTTTCCGGCTTTGGTCCGTGGGCTGGAACGAGACTGATGAGGGCGGGAAGGTGAAAAAGGTTTATGATAACGGAGCCCGGTATGGTCAGAACGAAGGGGACTGGACGTGGCCGCAGGTGGAGAAGGATTCTCAAGCGCGGGAAAGCGGTTTCGAATAACCGCTTCCCGGCTTGCGAGATGCGTGCATTGGGTGTTTGTTTAAGACATGCACGCGTATCAGTTGATGGAACACGGGAAGCCCGGACGTTTTGAGTATCGTGAAGTTCCAGACCCGGTGCCGTCCGCAGATGAAGTAGTGGTGCGGGTGAGGGCTTGCGGGTTGAATCATCTGGACTTGTGGACGGAGAAAGGTGAACTGCCCACGCCCATCCAATTGCCACGTACACAAGGTGGCGAGGTGAGTGGGGAGATCGTGGCGCTGGGCGCGGATGTGGATCAGTGGAAAGAGGGAGATCGCGTGGCCATCCAGTCGAATCTCTTCTGTGGCACCTGTGAGTTTTGCCAACGCGGGGATGAATCCATCTGCCTGAAGAGCGAATTACTCGGCGTGCAGCGGGATGGCGGTTTCGCGGACATGGTTCTGGTGCCAGCACGGGCCTTGGTGAAGTTGCCGGATGCAGTGGACTTCGCGACCGGTGCGGCACTCACTCTAGCGGCGAGTACGGCCATGCACATGCTCACGGATCGCACGGAGGTGAAGGCGGGCGATTGGGTGCTGGTGATGGCAGGAGCGAGCGGAGTAGGTTCCGCCGCGGTGCAGATCGCGAAGCAACTTGGTGGGAAAGTCATCGCCACGGGGTCATCAGCGGAGAAGCGCGAATTCGCCAAGCAGCTCGGCGCAGATTTTGTGGTGGATACATCCTCGCCGGATTGGGCGGTGGAGGTGCGGAAGATCACGAACAAGCGCGGCGTGGACGTGGTGGTGGAACATATCGGCGGTCCCGTGCTCGAGCAGATCTTTCATTGCCTCGCGAGAGGCGGCACCGTGGTGACTTGCGGAGCGACGGCGGGACGGGAAATCACGTTGAATCTCTGGCCGCTGTTTGTGAAACAGCAACGGCTCATCGGCAGTTACGGGCGCAATCGCGCGGACTTGCAGGCGACGTTGGAGTGGGCGGCAGAAGGGAAGATCAAGGCGACGATCGATGCCATCTATCCTTTGGCCGAAGCGGGCAGGGCGTATGAACGGCTCCATGCGCGGCAGGTGCTGGGCAAAGTGCTAGTGGAGCCGGGGATGACGAAGGAGGACAAGTGGTCCAAGCGCGGAGCGGGGCCGGCGTTCTAGGCCGAAGTTCGGCTTTCCTATAAGAGAGTTAACGCCGTCTCACGACGGTGGCTCCGTTTTTTTCGAGAAGTTATCCACGTCTGTTTTCGTTTGATGCTAGGTCCGAATGGGCGTGGTAAGATTTTGATCGGGAGGAGGTTGCAGATTCTGCGTGCAGAATTGTGTCATTTATGTGACAACCTGTGCGCCATGTTTTCACTGCAACAGCTATTTGGTGAAGGTGACAAGTTTTTTGATCTGCTGGAAGCCAGCGCGGAAGAGGCGCGGAACAGCATGCGTTGCCTCGTCGATTTCCTGAAGAACCCGAACAAGACCGGGGCGATGGATGAGTTTGTCCTCACCCGCCGGAAGGAAAAGCGCATCGCGGAGCAGATCAGCGAGGCGCTCGTCCACACGTTCGTGACCGGCTTGGAACGCGAAGAGATCGAGGAGTTGTCCCACGCGCTCTACAAGATTCCCAAGACGGTGGAGAAATTCGCCGAGCGTTACAACCTCGCGGCGAACCAGATGAAGGATGTGGACTTCAGCCGCCAGGCCGAAGCGGTGGAAAAGACTGCGGAGATCCTCGTGCAGATGGTGAAGGTGCTGCGCAAGCTGCCGCCGCTGGAAAAGGTGAAGGAACTCAACGACCGCCTCCAATATGTGGAAGGCGAGGCGGACAAGGTGATGGTGGATCTGCTGCGCGAGCTGTATGCTGGCAAGTATGACCCGATCAAAACGATGATCGCCAAGGACCTCTACGAATTGCTGGAGAAGGTCGTGGACCGTTGCCGCGATGCGGGTGGTGTGGTAACGCACATCGTGTTGAAGAATTCGTAAGCCGCTTTTGCCCTCATGACACTGATCCTCTGCGTCATCTTGGTCGCGTTGATATTTGAATATATCAACGGCTTCCATGATACGGCGAATTCCATCGCGACGGTCGTGGCCACGAAAGTGATGACGCCGCGGCAGGCGGTGGCGATGGCGGCGATCTTCAATCTGATGGGCGCGTTGGTGGGCACCGCGGTGGCGAGCACCATCGGCAAGGGATTGGTGGATATCAACTTTGTGACTTCCGCCACGATTCTCTGTGGATTGCTCTCGGGCATCATCTGGAATCTGATCACGTGGTATTACGGCATCCCGTCCAGTTCGAGCCATGCGCTGATCGGCGGGCTGGTGGGTTCCACGCTGGCGGCGGCACATGGAAATTGGGACGTGATCTATTTCACGCAGAAGGGCGGTATCTTGCAGAAGGTAGTGATCCCGATGTTCGTCTCGCCGATCTGTGGCATCCTCATCGGATTCGTCATCATGGGCTTCCTGTATTTCTTTCTGCGGAAATGGCGGCCGCACACGGTCACTTCTGTGTTCGGCAAACTCCAGATTTTCAGTGCGTCCTGGATGGGTTTCAGCCACGGTCTGAATGATGCACAGAAGACGATGGGTATCATCGCACTGACGCTGGTGGCGGGGACGAAAGCGGGGGCGCTGGATCAGGTGCCGCACTTCATGGAATTTCTGAGGACTCCCGAGCCCGGTGCGGGTGCGAAGCTCGAAGTGGCCTTCTGGATCAAGATCGTCTGTGCCATCACCATGGCGGCGGGTACTTGGGCGGGTGGCTGGCGAATCATCAAGACGCTGGGACATAAGATGGTGCGGCTCCAGCCGGTGCACGGTTTTGCTGCGGAGACGACGGCGGCGACGGTGATCGGGGTGGCGAGCTTTTTCGGGATCCCGCTTTCCACGACGCACGTGATCTCCTCCGCCATCATGGGTGTCGGCGCGGCCAAGCGGTTTAGCGCGGTGAAGTGGACGGTGGTGGAGCGCATGGTGTGGGCGTGGGTGTTTACGCTGCCGGTCACGGGCATTCTGGGTTATCTCATGGTGCGGTTCGGGATCATGATGGGATGGATGGACTGATGAGCGGTTGAGGGTTGAGAGAAAGTTTGAGCCTCGTCACCTCGGCTGCTACGGTTCACGGATGTATGCTGAAGAACCGGTTCATGTGCTGGTAGTCATCGGGACGCCCGCTCAAAAATCTGTGACCGCAGTCGTGATGACGCAGATCGCGGAGCGCATCCGCAAAAAGGGTGGGAGCGTGGATGTCCTCGACCTTAGTGTGGAGCCGCTGCCGCTGTTCAATCCCGAGACGGCTTTCAAAGCGGAGTACTATGCCCCCATACGGCAACGCGTTTTGGACGCCGATGTCATCGTGGTGGGCACGCCGGATTATCACGGCAGCATCAGCAGCACGTTGAAGAATTTCCTGGATCATTTCTGGAAGGAATACGCGGGCAAGCTGATGGCCTCGGTGGTGGGCTCGTTTGAAAAAGGACTGACGGTCACGGATCAGATCCGCACGGTGGCTCGGCAGTCTTACGCGTGGTCTATGCCGTATGCGATGGCGTTTCAGGACAAGGAAGACATCGTAGAGAAAGTGTTCAGTGAAACGTTCACCAAGCGGGTGGATATGTTCGCGCGCGATGTGGTGGTGTATGGCAAACTGCTGGCAGAACAGCGCAAGTCCGATCTGGAACACGCGGAAGTAGGCTTCATGGTGCGGTATCGCAAGCCCGTGGCATGAAGCGCTGGGCCATCATCATCACCTTGACCTATGCCTTGCTATGGCTGGCGCTGGCGTATCCGGTGACGTGGTTTGCCGTGGAGTTTAACTGGGGATTTTTGGAAGACGGCAACAGCGGCGAGGTCACGCATCAGGATTTTTTCTCTGAACCATTGTTTTGGGGAATGCTGGTGGTCTTGGTGATTTGTCAGGCGGCGTTGCTGCTGGTACCGGTGGGGGCAGCTACCGAAAGACCCAAAGCGCGGCGGGGAATCTTATTGCCCATACTGGCGATCACTTTCTTGCTGGCGAACTTGGTGTTCTGGGGCGTGGCTTCATTGGGAATACTGATCACGAATTTCGAGACGATCTTTACGCCCGCAGATTTTATTTCGGTTTCCATCCAGCAAACGGTGGAGCAGGGGCTGATTGCCCGGATGACGGGCGTTCCCTTATCGGTGGATCGGGGGTGGTATGAGCTGGGCAGCATTGGATTGTTGATCGGTGCCGTGTGGCTCATCTGGGGCGGCGTGTTTTATCGATTCTACAAGCAGGAAGGAGCAGAAGGGATGATCCGGCGGTGGATGAGGAATCTGTTCCGAGGTTCGGTGCTGGAACTGCTGGTGGCTTTGCCGACGCATATCGCGATCCGCTCCCGAGGTGAATGCTGTGCGCCGATGGTTTCGTTCATGGGCATTGTCACCGGGCTCTCGGTGATGTTGATGTGTTTTGGGCCGGGGATTTTGTTCCTGTATCTGGAGCGGGCGAGGCGGTTGAAGCCGAAGCAGGTTGCACCAGCGGGCCAGTAGAGAAGAAAGGGTCAGTTCCGCCTCCTAACCTCGGCGGCTACAGGGGTTGAACCGCTCGTTGACGGTGGGGCCGGTCAATCGTAAGGTCTTCCCATGATCGATTTGACGGAGATTACCCCAGCAGGGGTGGATCGTTTTGGTTTACGGAAGCCCATGCCTCCGGCGCAGTATGATGCCTTGTCGCGTAAGATCCTGGAGCTGAAGAAGAAGCTCAATGCCATCATCCTGGCGCACAACTATCAGGTGTCCGAGATCCAGGATGTGGCGGATTATGTAGGTGACTCCCTTGGGCTCGCGCAACAGGCGGCGAAGACGAGCGCGGATGTGATCGTTTTCTGCGGGGTGCATTTCATGGCGGAGACGGCGAAGATCCTGAACCCGAACAAGGTCGTCATCTTGCCGGACAAGGACGCGGGTTGTTCGCTGGAGGAGAGTTGCCCCGGCGATAAGCTCAAGGCGTTTCAGGCGACGAATCCGAATTTTTACACCATCGCGTATATCAATTGCAGCGCGGAGGTGAAGGCTTTGAGCGATGTCATCGTGACGAGTGGTAACGCGATGAAGATCGTGAACGCGGCGCCGAAGGACAAGGACCTGCTCTTCGTGCCCGATGAAAATCTCGGCTCATGGGTGATCGAGAAGACAGGGCGGCCGATGACGTTGTGGAAGGGCAATTGCTACGTGCATGTGGAGTGGACGCACGCAGCGATCTCGAAGATCCGGCAGCAACATCCACACGCGCCGCTGGTGGCGCATCCGGAATGCACGAAGGCCGTGCGCATGCTGGCGGATGAGGTATGCTCGACGGAGAAGATGGTGACGTATTGCCAGAAATCCCCGGCGAAGGAACTGATCATCGCCACGGAAGCGGGCATGCTGCATCGCCTGCAGAAGGAGTGCCCGGGCAAGACGTTCATCCCGGCGCCTACGGAGAATTGCCGGTGCAACGAGTGTCACTTCATGAAGATGAACACGCTCGAGAAGCTCTATGATTGCATGCTCAACTTGAGCCCGCAGGTGGAGCTGCCGAAGGAGATCATTGATAGGGCGCGGTTGCCGATCGAGCGGATGCTGGAGATTTCGGCGAGGCCGGAATCGACGTAGAGGATGCGATTGCGAATGTGCTTAGGGAGATTTCCTTCCCCCTCATCCCGGCCTTCTCCCTTGGGAGAAGGAGGAACATTTGGCGCCGCTGTGGTAGTTTGAAAGACTGACTAACTTCGCGGACTTTCCATTCACTATCCACCATCAACCATCTACTATTTTCCAGCACCCCAAGGGATGGTGATGCCGTAGGGGGCTAGTTTGTCGGTTTTTTCTTTGAAGGCGGGCGGGGGCATGCTGGCGCTCTTCAACACCTGACCGTCCTTGAGTTCCAGCACGAGGGCGTGGCGGCCTTCTTTGCGGGACCAGTCCACGGCACCGGTCCAGCGATGGATCTCGGTTTCGGGGATGGCGACGGTGCGGTTGGGATAGTGATAGGTGACTTCCCAAGTCACGTCCTTGCCTTTGGCCACGCGGCGGACTTCTACGAACTTGTCGGCGAGGGAGAAGTTATACACCCAGGAGACGCAGATGAACCAAACGGCGAAGGTGATCAGCGCGCCTTTGGACTTTTTCATCAGGTTTATGGGTTTGTTAAACCCGGTTCTAAGTTCCTGATGGAAAGCGGTTTCCACACACATAAGGACGAACAGGCCGACGCCGAGCAGGGTGAAAAAAACGGCCATGGAGATGAAATAGGCAAACTGGGCCCGGGCATCGCCAAAGCTAACGACAAAATCTGAGACTTCGGTCACGGGCATGAGATAGGGCGGGAAAGGCGGTTGGTAAAGAGGGAAAATCGGGGAGTCGGGAAACATCCAACATCGAACTCCCAACATCGAACATCGAGAGTCGGATGGGGAAACGGAGGAATCTAGGACGACAAGAGGACGAGAACGATTACGAACGGGGATAGTCCGAATGGGTGATGGTGCCGGATAAGGGTTTTGAATACAGTTTGGCGATGGTTGGGAACTCCGTTGGGGTTCAGAATCATGGTTGCCCGGCCCTGTAGGCCGGTTTGGACTGAGCCAATATTGTCAACGGAAACGGCGGCGGGAGATGCGAGTCTCCCGCCGCCG
>CALRJY020000060.1:0-16682 GCA_943367715.1 Chitinophaga pinensis
CTCTTTGTCTGGATCGAAACCTATTACAACCGCGTGCGGCTCCACAGCGCCCTCGGCTACCATTCACCTGTGGACTTTGAAAACCAACTCAACTAAATACCACTGACACTTATTCCCCTCCTGTGTCCACTTCTTCGGGGGAACCTCAAATATGAAAGTTTTATCCACACTCCTGCTTGCTATCGCCGTGACTGGCTGCACCTCATCCTCCATCACGCATCAGCAGGTGCGCGGAAGAAGCCATGATGCCATCGTCAGCCGGGAAGGCATCATCCTGCAAGGCGTGGAGAAGCTGAGCACGCCCGGACGGTTCCAGCCGCCCGTGGACATCCAGCTCATCGCGAAGACGGATTCCACCAATCTGCGCCTCGGTTATGCGGCGGATGAAGTCATCTTCAATTGGGAGAATGACCGCGAGCAGTTGCGCGTGGACGGTGGCCCGGCCGATGGCCAGCACCGTTCGGGCATGGGCAGCCTGCCGGAAAATGAATACGTGAACATCCGCTGGATCGTGACTCGCACGCACCAGGCCATCTATGTGAACGATGAGCTGCGGTTCGAACACACGGGCGATTATTCCCGGTTGGACCGGCCGGTGTTTGTCACTCCGGCCGTGGGCTCGGTGGTGACGGTGAAATCTTTGAAGGTGAAGCAGCTTGCTCCGGGTTCATGAACTGGCTTTGTCACTTTAATCCGTTTACATAAGGAAGGGCGTTCAGTTACCCCTTACTTACGCTTGCACCACCGCTCCTACCTCGTAAGACTCTCTTACATCATGACACGCCGCCTGTTTCTTAGCTGCGCCATCACTCTGCTGACTGGTGTTGCTACACTTGCCGCCGCTGAACCAAAGACCATCATCATCTTTGGTGATTCCATCACGCACGGTGGGGCTTTGCCGAAGGAGCAGCAGGATCAGGTGTGGGTCACGCAAATCCAAAAGCAGACGGAGGGCAGGCTCAAGCTGGTGAATGAAGGCAAGGGTGGTCGCCCGACGAACTCGGTCAAGGAGTTCGATGCCATGGTGTTGAAACACAAACAGGCGGATCAACTCGTCATCGCCCTGGGCACGAACGATTCTCGCGACATCACGGACCAATGCGTGCCGAAGGCCGTGAAAAATGTCCGCGATATGATCACCAAGGGCCGCGCCGCCTATGGTGAGAAGCTGCTCATCCTCCTCGTCGGCCCGCCCAACATCAACAAAGCCGCGCTCGGACCCACGAAGCCCATCGCCAATGAGCGCGAGGCCAAGCTGAAGGAACTCGGGACTGCCTTCGCCGAATTGGCCAAGGAAGAGAAGTGCGACTACGTGAGCCTCTTCGGCGTGGTGCCCGATGCCAGCCTGCTGAAAGACGGCGTTCATCCCGATGCGGCCGGAAATGCTCCGATCGCCCAGGCTATCCTGCCGAAACTGTTGGCGGAAATGAAGTGAGCGGGATTCGGCATTGCCGCCGCTTTCGACGGAGGCCAAGAATAGAAAGCCATAACCAAGTTCCAATTATGCAGATGAATCGCCGTAAATTTTTGCTGCAATCGGCCCAAGGCGTGGCCGCTCTCGCCGTGGCATCAACCCTGCCGCTTTACGGCGCGGAGAAGCCCCTGGAGATCATTGATACGCATACGCATTTTTACGACCCGATGCGTCCGCAAGGCGTGCCGTGGCCGCCGAAGAACGATGCCTTGCTCTATCGCAAGGTCATGCCCGCCGATTATCGCGCGCTAAAAGTGCCGCAGCCCGTCACGGCGACCGTCGTGGTAGAAGCCAGCGCGTGGGCGGAGGACAATCAGTTCATCTTGGACATCGCCAAAGAGGACAAATTCATCATCGGCCTTTCGGGAAATCTTAAACCGACCGATCCCGATTTCGCGAAGAACCTGAAACGTTTCGCCGCCGATAAGAAGTTTCGCGGCATCCGCGTGAATGGCCGGGCACTGGCGGATAATCTGCAGAATGATGTTTTCATCGCGGATTTGAAACGGCTGGCCGACTTGGACCTAGAGATGGATGTGAACGGGCCGATGGATACGCTGCCGGCCATCGTGGAGATCGCGCAGAAGCTGCCCAGCTTGCGCATCGTGATCAACCATCTCTCCAACATCCGTATCGACGGTAAGACAGTGGACGCGACATGGCAAAAGAACATGGAAGTTGCGGGTAAACAGAAGCATGTCTATGCCAAGATTTCCGGTCTGGTGGAAGGGACAGGAAAGAAGGATGGCACGGCTCCGTCCGATGCTGCCTTTTACAAACCACAACTGGACGTGATGTGGCAGGCATTTGGCAGCGATAAACTCATCTACGGCAGCAACTGGCCGGTGAGTGAGCGGTTCGCTCCGCTGTCCACCGTACAGCAGATCGTGCACGATTACTTCAACGCGAAAGGCCCCCAGGCACTGCAGGCCGTTTTCGCCGGAAATGCGAAACAGGCGTATAAAGTGTAGCCGACGACGTAAGGAGGCGGAACTCGCCTCACTCCATGGGATAGAAATTTAAAAGGGTTGAATCGAATTAACGATTCAACCCTTCCGCATTTTAACCATTTAGTTAGTTCCGCCTCGTTACCTTGGCGGCTACGCATGGGGCGCTATGGCAGCAGGAACACTTCGTTCGTCTTCAGCGGACGCGTATAGATGCGCACGTCATCGATCGCGCCGTCGTGGAAGCTGCCACCGCCGCTGGCCTGGCCGAAGAAGTTGTTCGTGCGCAGGACTGAGGGCACGGAGAACACGGCCCCGGTTCGGGCAAGCACGCCATTCGTATAGAGCGCGGCGTTGCCTGCCGGACCTACGGTTACGGTGAGCTGCTGCCATTGATTCAGCACCAGCACATTGCTCACCAGAATGGAAGAGAGGTTCGTGCCATTATACACGGCGAACTTCACGTGTGCGTTCGTGGCATCACGATACATCATGATATTCTGATTCAGGTTACCGTTGCCGTAGTTGAAGAAACTCTCCCACGACTTCGGCGTCACGGAATACAGCCAGAGCGACAGCGTCAAACCATTCGTGAAGTTCGGCTGGGTGGCCGGGAGTTTCACGTGATCGTTCACACCGTCCAGATCCACGGCACCGCCCACACCCCCGGCAACCCAGGTCGCACCATTGTAGAGGATGCCCACGTTGCTATTCTTCGTGGAATCGAAAGCATAGGAGCCGAACGTCTCATCCAAACGATGCCAGCTCACGAGGGCTTCGTCTCGACCGATGGGATTCCAGACGGTGAGCGTGGCGTTGGTGGTCACGGTGACGAGTGACATATTGTTGATCACAGTCACATTTGTCTGCTCAGTGCGGAAGCCGTAGTTCTCGCCGATGAGCTGCTCGCTGCTGCCCTCAGGAGTGACATAGGCCGAGTAAGTGTGATTGGTCACATTGACCACGAGGCGGAAGTGGTAGTCTGTGCCAGCCGCGTAAGTGATTGCGTTGGTCGCCACATAGGCACCGCCATTGCGTGCATCGATGAAGCCGGTGGTGTTGAAGCGGACGATGCACGCGAGGTTCGTGTAGCCCGTCGCGGAACCGCTGGACAAGCCCATCACTCCGTCAATGACATTCGTGCTCGGCGAAGCATCGAACTCAAAGGTGAAGATGGATTGCTGGGATTCCACGGCGGTATTGATCCAAGCAGAGCCAGCCGTTTGCAGCAACGTGTTCGCCACGACCACCGAGGCGACGGACGACGTGGCGTAGTTGCCTGCGTTATCCCGCGCCACGGCGCTCAGATCGTAAACACCGTTGGCCAGGCTTAATGTATTCCACGGCACTTCAAACGGGCTGCCCGTATCCTCCGCGCCTTGATTCACACCATTCACCCGGAACTGAATTCCCGCGATGCCGTTCGCATCAGCGGCCGTGGCGGTGAGCAAGGTCAGGAAGCCGTTCACCGACTGGCCGTGCAAGGGCGAGGTGAGGGAAACCGTGGGAGCGGTATTATCCACCGTCACATTCACGCCTGCGGAAGTGGACGTGTTGTTGACGGTATCGCGTGCGACAGCGGTGAGCGTGTGCGTGCCATCGCTCAAACCGGTCGTGTTCCAGGAGGCGGTGAAGGGTGTCAGTGTATCTTCGGAACCGATGTTCGCACCATCGGCCTTGAACTGCACGCCGGCCACACCAGCAGAGTCGGAGGCGGTCCCGGAAACTGACACTGACGTGCCGCGCAGCAGCGCACCAGCCGATGGAGCTGTAATACTCACGCTCGGACCAGTGTTATCCACGATAACGGTGATGACACTCGAGGTGGTCGTGTTACCCGCCGGATCGCGAGCAACAGCGGTCAAACTATGCGTGCCGTCTGTTGTGGTCGTCGTATTCCAACTGATGGTGAAAGGAGTTCCCGTGTCTTCCGCGCCCAAGTTCACTCCATCCAGTTTGAACTGCACCCCGGCCACACTGGTGTTGTCGCTGGCCGTGGCGTCGATATTGATGGTGCTGGTCACACGTGTGCTAGTCGCCGGGTTGGTGATGCTCACGGTCGGCGCGGAGTTATCCACGGTGACGTTGATGACAGAGGACGTAGTCGTGTTGCCAGCCGCATCGCGTGCGACGGCGGTAATGGTATGAGCACCATTGCTCGCGCCCGTCGTATTCCAGTTCAGCGTGAAGGGCGAGACGGTATCTTCCGAACCGAGATTGGCACCATCCAATTTGAACTGCACGCCGGCCACGCCGACGTTATCGCTGGCATTCGCGGAGACAGTCACAGCCGAGCCGCGCACGTGGGCGTTATTCGCTGGGGCGCTGACGGCTACGGTTGGGGCCGTGGTGTCGAGGGTGAACTTTGCACGCCAGGTGTTGCCGCGAATGCCGTTGTTCGCGTCGGAGTTCTGCGGGTAGGCATTGACGTTCACACGCAGTTTGATGACGGGTGAGAGTTGGGTGACGGTCACGCGGCTGTCGGCAGAGATAGTGCCGGCCGCGGAGCGGGCCAGTTCCAAATCAATGTAGCCGCTGTTCGGGCTGGCGATGTTCAGTTCCGGGCCATAGCCCGTTTCATGGCTGCTGAAGGTGACCCACTTGTTGCTGGTGATCGCGATGAGAACGAAACTCGCGGCCTTGTCGCCGCCAAGCTGGGCATTCACGTAGCTCGTGACATCCCAAGAGACCCATTGGTTGATATTGCTGAGCGTCTGGGAACTGATGAGCGTGCCGGCAGCAGGCTTGTTATTCCAGGTGATGGCACCTTCCGTCCAGCCATCCGTCACCTGATATAGGCCGATGGTGGCGGGGCCATCGGGTGAGCTGGTCAGATACGTTTTTAGGATGACGTTGGTGGCCGAAGAGAGACCGGTCTCCGTCAGGTTGAACTTGAAGTAGCTGTGGCGGTTGAAACCCGCTCCGCTGGATTTCAGCACGAGACTGGTGGTCGTGCCGAAGTTAGTATTGGTGGAGCTGCCATCTTGCACATAGCTGTCATCTTGCGCGAGCACGCGGCGGACAGTGCCGTTGTTTTGCGTGGGGTCCGAGACAGCGACCTCGATGGTGGTGGCATCTTCTTTCACGAGCACGGATGCCTTTTGCTGGCTGGTGAGTATATCCACGGTGTTGGTGCCGTCGGTCCAGAAATTGGCGGCGAGGAGGTTCAGGGTGTTCTCTTTCACTGCGTGGACATTGGTGGATTGCGCCAGGATGGATATGTTCGGCGCGCCCGCGTAGGTGCTCACCTGGGCCGAGCTCTTGTTCGGCAACAGCACATAGGCATAGGAAGCGTTGGCGGGGTTAGAGCCGTGATCGCGCCAGAGGGTCATGAAACGATTGGTCAGAATGGTCGTGGCGCTGCCGCCGATGTTGGCCCAGTTATTCGTGCGCAGTTCACGAACGGCGTTCAGCGTGGTGGCGGTGGGGAAGTAGTAACCGATATCTGCGCCGCTCGCAGCCGTGCCGACAAGGTGGGCCCACGAGACGTTCGTAAGCGTGGCAGACCAACCAACGGTGGTGGATTGCGCGGTGCCGTTGACGGTGAAGGCGTTATTGCCGGTCGTGTTCAACTTCCGGTTTTCCACAATGGTCTCGATGACGCGGTTATCCGTGCTGGTGATGCCGTTGCCGAGCGCGACGATCTCGTCATCGAACATGAACCAGGATTTCTTGGCCGTGAGCGAGCTGAAGACGGAGGCGTATTCCATGCCCGTCGCACCGTAGGTGCCGAGGATGTTCGCCCCACCCACCCAATTCTTACTGTTATTCCGCCCTTCATACGCGCCATTGGCCAGCGCCAACGTATCTACCGTGGTGCCGGGCATGCGCTTGGGATTAACGGTGGGCCAGAAATTAGCGCCGAAATGGCTGAGGTCGGTGTTGTATAGGTAGAGCATGCCATCACTGGTGTGCCAGCCTTTCAGGTTCTCGCCGTTGATGGATTCGTAGTTGTAGATGCGCTCGGAGAACATGGAGAGACCCGCAGCCCAACCGGCGCGCCGGTGCGTCACGCGATCCATCTCCGGGAAGATGCGGTTCTCGATGAGTTCGGATTTGGCGACGATATTGGTGTCGTCACGGATGGCCTTGGCCAGGAGTGTCTGTTGGAGACTGGGGGCCGTAGTGACGAGGTTGCGGTAGGTATCCGTCTGGATCCAATACTTCGCCATCTGTTTGTAAGCGAGCGCGTGATTGGTGGGGGCGAAGAGGCTGAGGCGGATGATACTATGGATGATGGAGTGCCCATTGCTGCGGTCCTCGCCACTGCGGGAAAGACCACGGCCGCGCACCAGATCGAGGCAGGAACCTTTGTAGATCATCGGCTCGTAAGCTTCATAAACCCAGTTGTAGAGATTGGTGTGCTGGCTGTTGGTCAGGGCCCAGGTGGAGCCATTGAGCAGATACATGATGCGCCCGAGATCGTTGATCTCCGCATCACCATAACCGCCGGTGTACGGAAACAGACCGTGCTGGAGGAAGGAACCGTCATTGTGAAAACCTTCATTCCACGTGTAGGGAAAAATGATATCGAGACCGTCGCGGGTGGCGATGAGCTTGCTGGCATTTTTGCCGATGACGCCGCGCAGGGCGACAACGCGGGCCGTGTAGGTGCGGTTGGCGGCGGTGTAGCCGGGAACGGGCGTGTAGAAATCCACCGCGTTCATGTACTGGCTGATCTGCGTGGCGTTGAGGTTGCTGTAAACGAGCACCACGGTGTCATTGAGCGCCTGCGGAGCGCCGACTTCCCAGTCCCACCAGTTATCATACGGTGTGTTGCTGGGATAGTTCGTGTGGTAACGCTTGGCATACATCCAGTCGAGGGCACCGATGATGTCGTTGATCAGGTTGGTGTTGTTCTGCAACGCGGCCCCTTTGGTAGCCCAAGTAGTGGCCATGCCAAGAAGGCGGCCGTATGCGCTGGTGACGTGGGAGGAATTGCTTGTGCTGGCAAGATCGGACCACAGATAGGCACGGCTCAAGCCTCCAGTCTTCACCATGTTGGTCCAATGCGAAGCGCCGAAGCTGTTGACGCCATTGATGCGGGTGGTGATCTCGGCATCCGCCGTGAAATTCGTGCCGCCGGTCAGGAGTTCACGGTACTTCACCCGGAGATTGTCATACTCATCTGCGTGAGCAGAGCCAAAGCCCAGCAGGATCAGCAGGCACAGAGCCAGCGAACAGGTGTGGAGGGCAGCGAACGGGTACAGCTTCGTTTGGGGAAGAACGCGCATAGGGGGTGGTTGATTTGCGGTTGAGACGACGAAGCCGTTGTACGCGAAGAAGCGACATCCGTGAGCAACGGCTGTGGGGGGCATAAGCCGAAGGTGGCATAACCACGGCAAAAAGCAAAAAACTTTCTGCAACGGGAAAAAGTTGTGTTACAATCGGATGAATTTTGGATTGCCAAAGGTGCCCGGGTGCGGTGTGTATCATGACCGCCGTGCTTGAAGGCAAGACAGGGATACAAGAAATATGGTGAATCAAACTCTGACAGCCAATGTTCCGGTGGCCAAGACGGCCATGAACTATCATGACCGCACCATCCGGCTGAACCCGCCCAAAGGGATCGTCAGCAAAGTGGGACGCAGCGTGTTCGACTGGCTGGAACGGCGGGTGGCAGGCGTGTCTGTCCATCCCGATCTGCACGTCTATGACAGCTCGACGTTCCCGTGGGCCGCCGACGTGGAGAGCGAATGGAAACTGGTGCGTGCGGAGCTGGATCAGGTGATGAAGTTCCGGGACCAGATGCCGAGCTTCCAGGACATCCTTAAAGAAGTGTCGCTCATCCAGACGGATGATCAGTGGAAAACGTTTTTTCTCCTCGGCATCGGCATGGATTGCACGGAGAACGCCAAGCGTTGCCCGGAGACGATGCGCATCTTGCAGAAGATCCCCGGCGTGAAGACGGCGTTCTTCTCCATCCTCTCGCCGAAGAAACACATTCCCGCACATCGTGGAGCGTTCAATGGCGTGTTGCGTTTGCATCTCGCGTTGATGGTGCCGGAGCCGCGTGAGCAGGTGCGCATCCGCATCGGCAATGACATCTACAACTGGACGGAGGGGAAAGCGCTGATCTTTGACGACACGTACAATCACGAGGTGTGGAACGACACGGAAGGATATCGCGTGGTGTTGTTCGTGGATTTCGCGCGTCCGCTCAAATCACCGTGGAACAAGATGCTGGATGGAGTTTTGAACATGGCCTCGCTCGCGCCCTTCCTGCGGGAAGCAGGGATGAAGCAGAAGAAGTGGGAGAAGAAAATGGAAGGGAAGAAGTAGCGGTCATAGGGTAACACCCCATTTTCAAACCTGCCATCGTTTGACAGAAATAGGGCCGGACCCGACAAGGTTCCGGGGAAGGAACGAATGAGCGAATTCAAGAAGTTAAGGCGTGATGCCTACGAAGTCTGCTGGGGAGAGGTGGTACAGGGCGAACATTTTGTACAGATCTACGAGGACGACACGGTTTTGTTAGACGCGCTTTCCGGTTATGTGAACGGCGGGCTGTGTGCCGGTGAAGGAGTGGTGGTCATAGCTACTCCCGAACATCTGGAATCCCTGAACGAACGGCTTTTTGAGGTCCATTCCATCGATGTCCGGTCGAAAGGTTTTAAGGAGCGATTTTTCGCGTATGATGCCGCCGATACCCTGGCCAAGTTCATGGTGGGTGGCATGCCGGACGAGAATCTCTTCAAGCAATGTGTCGCCGGTATCCTGGAGCAGGCCAGCGCGACGGGCCGAAAAGTTCGGGCCTTTGGCGAGATGGTCGTGCTGCTTTGGAACGCCGGAAATATCGTGGCAACCATCCGGCTGGAACAGCTGTGGCATTCGCTTTGTGGCCAAAAAGAGTTCGCCCTGTTCTGCGCCTATCCGAAGAGCGCGATCACCCAGGATTTGGAACCTGCCTTCGGTGATGTCTGCGAGGCGCATTCCAAATTGGTGATCCTCTAATCTTGTTTGTCAGGTTGCGTCGCGCAAAAAGCGTGGTATCCATTGGGAAATACTATGAAATCCTCCAAAACAGTCGTTTTTGCATTGGTGCTGCCGCTGGCAGCGTTTGTCACCGGTTGTGAAACCTTTGATAACGATCGTGATGATGGTCATTCGGCCGCAGCAGCGCACGGGAATGCGTTCGTGAGTGTCACCGAGGCGGTGGCGGCGATGAATCCCACTGAGGGCAACAAGGTGAAGGGCACGGTGCGCTTCACGCAGACGGGCAGCAAGGTGAAGATCGTCGCGAAGATCGAGGGGCTGAATCCGAATCAGAAGCACGCCATCCACATCCATGAATCGGGCGATGTCAGCTCCAAGGATGGCATGGCCACGGGCGGGCACTATAATCCGGAGGGACATCCGCACGCGCATCCGCATGCAGCGCAACGCCACGCGGGCGACCTCGGTAATCTGCAGGCAGATGCCAAAGGGGTGGCCACGCTGGAGCTGGAAGTGGATAACATCTCCATCGTGGGGCTGAAGAATCCGATCGTGGGCCGGGCGGTGATCATCCATGCCAAGGAAGATGATGGCGGCCAGCCGGTGGGCAATGCCGGACCACGCATCAGCCAGGGTGCGATCGGGTTGGTGAAATCGGCGACGCCGGCGAAATAAGTTTTAGCGCTTACGAAAAAAGCCCGTTGCTTGTGAGAGCGACGGGTTTTTTGGTAGCGCAGACCGGTGGTATGCTGGGTCGCAGATTGGCAATCTGCGAGCCGTGAAATAGCCAAGCGTCTGCCGACTGCCAGTCGGCGACACAGCAGGTTTCCCACCTGCGCTACTATTTCTTCTCTGCCGGTTGAGCGGCCGGTTTCTTGGGTGTTTTCGGGTCCAGGTTTTCCATCAGTTCTTCGTCGGTCACTTGGGATGCCACGCCACCTTTCGGTACTTTCACTTGAGAGACCCAGAGGATCGCATTCAGCACGAGCTTGCGTTGATCGTCGTTCTTCCAGCCGAGATGATTGTGACCGCCGGTGAAACCGAAGCCGCGACCGCCGTTGGGACGTTCATAGGCCCAGGCGACGTGTTGCGGTTCCTTATTCGCCACGGCTTTGCGCACGTCTGGATTGCCGCTGTGAGCACCGTCGCCCCGGCTCATGGTGCTTTCTGGCGGGACGGCGGAGAGAAGGGGGGTAACGCCTTTCATGCCCTCCACGAAGCGCATGTGAAAATACCACTCGTCGTTCGTCTTGAAGGGCGTCACGCCGGTGATGATGGGGTGATTGGGAAAGGATTTGAAATCGCCATCCCAATGCGGATTGACGGACCAGTTCACCTCGAAGGCGCCACCGATCCATGCGAGGAATTCCTTCTGTCCTTTGGCTAAAGTGGGTTCCACGGCATAATGAAGGCAGGCGAGGCCGACACCTTTATCCATCAGCTTGCCGAGAGCTTGGAGACGGTCGCCTTGCAAGGCCGGGTGGCCGCCGCCACCATCGCTGTAGATGACGATGCCGGCCGCGCCTTCCAAGGCGGCGTGGTCATCCACGGTCTGGTCGCCTTCCACCTTGGACGGCCAGCCGTTGCTGTAAACGACGGTGGTGATGCCGGGAACATTCGCGAGGCATTTCTGCAAGAGCAACGAGCCGGCACGGTGCTCATGTGCGAGCGGCCCATGACTGATCTTGCCGGCGATGAGGACGATTTTTTTATCGGCAGCGTGGCCGGACAGAGCCAACGCAAGCAGGCCCAAGGCTAAGAGCAGTTTCTTCATGATGAATGGATGCCAAAGTTTTGCCGGGAAATGAGGGAAAAGGAAAGCGGCAAACGCGGATGGGCCGGTTGCGGATGGCCCCGGCGGGATGCGTTATAAATTACCGCAAGCTTTCCACTGGTGAAGATCCCGTTTTCCCAGTAGTCCAAGGGTGCGCAAACAACAGAGCATTTAAATTAAGATTATGAACGCGATGCACGAGATCGATTACCGGATTTACGGGGATGACATGCAATTTGTAGAGGTGGAGCTGGACCCGAAAGAGGCCGTGGTGGCCGAGGCGGGCGGCATGATGTACATGGAGGATGGCATCGCCATGGAGACCATCTTCGGCGACGGTTCGCAGCAGAACAAAGGTTTCCTGGGCTCATTGATGGGCGCGGGCAAGCGGTTGCTCACGGGTGAATCGCTGTTCATGACGGTGTTTCACAACCAGGGGCTGGGGAAAAAGAAGGTCGCCTTCGGCGCGCCGTATCCGGGCAAGATCATTCCGGTGCGGTTGAGTGAAGTGGGCGGCGAGCTCATCAGCCAGAAGGATTCCTTTCTGTGCGCGGCGAAGGGCGTGAGCGTGGGCATCGCGTTCAACAAGAAGATCGGCACGGGGCTTTTCGGCGGTGAAGGCTTCATCATGCAGCGGTTGCAGGGGGATGGCTGGGCGTTCATCCATGCGGGCGGCACGTTGCATCAGCGGGATCTGGCGACGGGCGAGACGTTGCGGGTGGACACGGGGTGTGTGGTGGCGTTCCAGCCGACGGTGGATTTCGACATCCAATTCGTGGGTGGCGTGAAATCCGCATTGTTCGGCGGTGAAGGACTTTTCTTCGCGACCTTGCGTGGGCCGGGCCGCGTGTGGATGCAGTCGCTGCCGTTCAGCCGCTTGGCGGACCGGATCATTGCATCGGCACCTCGAGCGGGTGGGCGCAGTGTGGGTGAAGGTTCTGTGCTGGGTGGACTGGGTGGGTTGCTGGATGGGGATAATTCGTAAACGCAAGCAGGGGATCGCCCCTCACCATTTCCCGCTTCCCTCAGAGGGGGCGGGAAATGGGGCCGTCTCTCTAAAACGCGGGTTCGTAAACCATGACTTCCACGCCCTGAAGGTTTCCAAGGGCTTCTTCGATGCAAGGCTTCACGGCCTCCCATTTTAGGCCACCAGCGCCGCAACCGAGCGGAGGAACGGCTAGGGAACGAAGCTCGTATTCTTTGATCACCCTGACCATATCTGTTAGCCCATCAGTTACATATTCAAGCTTCGATGGATGAACCCAGTGTTTCTTGGTCGGGAAGTTGATGATGCATCGAGGACCATTCGTAGCAGGTAATTGTGTGACAAACATTTTACCGACCGTCACTTCACCCTTTTTGCAGGCCACCGCATAGGCTTTAAAGTTGGCTGGAAAAGCCTTCTTGAACATCAATGCTATGCCCTTGCCCATCACACCGTGTGTATTCACCGCATTGACGAGTGCTTCTGCTGGTGACTCCAGTAGGTTTCCTTTTATGTAAGTGATCATCGCCTTGGTATCGACTTGGACCAATCACTAATGCTTTCAATGGTCAGATATCAAGGCGTATCGGCTCACTTACCCTTTAACTGTGCGGCCTGCCAGCCTTTGGTCCATTGCTCGGTGAGGTCGGCGACGAGTTTGGCGTTCTTGGGGTCGTTGGCGATGTTCACGGTCTCCATCGGGTCGGTCTGGTGATCGTAGAGTTCCACGGCGTCGAGCTTGGAGTGGTCCTTGCGCTCGACCCAGCGGGTGAAGCGGTAACGGTCGGTGCGCATGGAGTAGCCCATGAGCTGTTTGCCCGCGACGCCGCGCGGATATTGACTGAAGGCAGCCGGTTTCCATTTCTGCTCCGGATCTTTGATGAGCGGGGCGAAGCTGGTGCCTTCCAGATGCTTGGGCAAGGGCAGGCCGCAAAGTTCCGCCAGTGAGGGGTAGATGTCCACGAATTCCACCAGGGCGTTGCTCTTTTTGCCCGCGGTCTTTTGGCCGGGGACGGAGATGATGAGGGGGACGCGGGTGTCCAGTTCCACGTTGGTGTGTTTGCACCAGGCATCGTATTCACCGAGCTTCCAGCCGTGATCGCCCCAGATGATGATGATGGTATCATCACGCAGGCCGAGGCGTTCAAGTTCGGCGACGACCTTGCCCACTTGCGCATCCATGTAGCTGATGGCGGCGTAGTAGCCGTGCTTCAACTCGCGCGCCATATCATCCGGCACGTGACCATCCGGGATATTGTGATAGGCGCGCATCTCGCCGCCGGGTTGCACGGCGTAATCCGGCGCGCCCTTGGGCTTGGTGGTCACTTTGGCCAGTTCGATCTGCTTGGGATCATACAGGTCCCAATACTTTTTGGGCGCGACGAACGGGAGGTGCGGACGGATGAAGCCGACGCCGAGCCAGAACGGTTGCTTCTTGTCCTTCAAATCGCGCAGGGCCTTGATCGCCATGTCCGCCAATGCGCCATCGTGAAACGTATCGTCCGGGACATCGGCACCTTCGAAGGCGGGGCCGCGGGAATTGCGTTTGGCCTGCTTGCCCTTCTGGCCTTCCTTCTTGGCTTCGGCGGTTTTGCGGGCGACGAGCTCGATGTTTTCTTGGGCGCCGTAGTTCTGGGCCTTGGGGTTCGTCCAGGGGGTGGACCAGGAAGGGGCGTCATCGAAGCCGCCGTGGAACAGTTTGCCCATGCCCTGCACGAAGTAGCCGTTGTTCTTGAAGTGCTGCGGCAGGGTGATGGTGTTCGGGATGGCGGTGCGGAAGTGCGTTTCCAAGTCCCAGACCTTGGTGGTGTCGGGCCGCGTGCCGGTGAGCAGGCTGGAGCGGGACGGGGAGCAGACGGCCTGCTGGCAGTAGGCGCGCTGGAAGGTGAGGCCCTTGACGGCGAGCGCATCGAGATTAGGGCTTTTTACGATCTTGCTGCCGTACGCGCCGAACTCTGGGCGCAAGTCATCCACGGCGAAGAAGAGGACGTTATATTTTTTGGCTTCCGCGGCGTGTGTGGAAAGGCTGAACGCACAGACGCAAACGGCAAAGAGGCCCGAGGCAAGGCGGGACAGGGATTTCATGCGCGCATATTAGCGGGCGAGGCGAAAGAAGGGAAGCAGGGAAACATCCGGGGCGCATCGGGGGGTGATTAAAAGCGGGGGAGATGGACCTGGTTGGCTACGGCGGACGTCACGGACTGCCGGCTGGAAGCCGGCAGCACGGGTCGCGTGCTTCGTCGTTAAGTTTACGGATTCACTTGCCTTTGATCACGCCAGCGAACAGCGAGACGGTGTGTTTATTCGGTTTTATGGGTTTTGGAGGGGAGCTCTTTGCGCGCCTTTTCAGCCAGATGCTGGTAGTGGGTTTTGATACGGTCCAACTCGTCCTCCGTCAGCTCCTCGATGTCCAGGAGGGCGTCGTGGGCGGCTTCGCTGGCGCGGATGAGTTCGTCCAGTTTCAATTGCATGGCTTCGCTGTCGCGGTTCTGCGTGTTCTGGATCAGGAAGACCATGAGGAAGGTGATGATGGTGGTGGTCGTGTTGATGACGAGCTGCCAGGTATCGCTAAAGCCAAAGAGGGGACCGGTAACGGCCCAGAGCAGGATCGTCCCGGCGGCGATGCCGAAGGCGACGGGATGCCCGGAGGCTTTCGCCGCTTTGCGCGCCACACGGTTGAAGGTATCCGGATTGGACGCGGTGAGGGAGCGTTTGCTGCGTTTCGGCGGTTTGGTTTTCATGAGCCTGCGTCATCCGGTTGTGGTCAGCAGCCCAAGATAACTCACGGATGGGACTGCTTCAAATGGAGTGGCCAAGGTGAGGGATGAAAATGCGCTCATTTTCCAGCACCTCTACTTGCGAAAGGGGCGCCCCTTCATCCTCAATCCTGTTCCCCTCCGATGGGAGAAGGCCGAAAGGCGCATCGCCATTTGCAATCTCGACTGATCTCCGCCCCTTGAGTGGTTTGCTTGCATAAGTTCAGCACAGACTTTGAAATAATCCGTCGGAAAAAGAGAAAAGCTGGCATGGGGCTGGCAAAGTGCATCGGCAAAATGCGGGATGCAATGGTTCCGACGAGGAGCGGGGTTGCTTACCTATTATGGGAGAGCCATTTGGCCACGGCGCGTAGCGGCACATTTCTGGCTCAAGAAATCCCGAATCGAAAAATCCAACCCTGAAATATTATGGACAACGAACTACATGAACTGTTCCTGGATGAACTGGCCGACATGCTCCACGCGGAGAAGCAACTGACCAAAGCCCTGCCGAAACTGGCGAAGGCGGCGGAGAGCGACGAACTGCGCGAGGCATTCGAGGCCCACCTGGAAGAAACGCAAACGCACATCAGCCGTATCGAGCAGGTGTTCGCGTTGCTGGACAAGCCGGCGAAGGCGAAGAAGTGCCCGGCAATGGAGGGCATCGTCAAAGAAGGCAGTGAAGTGCTGGATGAGTACGATGGCTCGCCCGCGCTGGATGCGGCGCTGATCGCGGCGGCGCAGAAAGCGGAGCACTACGAGATCGCCTCGTACGGCTGTCTCTGCACCTGGGCTGAAAGCATGGGGCACGACGAGGCCCTGGAGCTGCTGCAGGCGACGTTGGAAGAGGAAAAGGCGGCCGATGAGAAATTGACGGAGATCGCCACCTCAGTCGCCAACGCCAAGGCGGAAGCCGCGGAATAGGAAATCGTTAAATAGCGAAGCAGGGTCAGGCTCCAGCCTGTGAGCGGGGAACCGCGCATGGGTTGGAGTTTTTTTGTGATGGAGGATGAGGGGAGGGCGGCCAGAGTTTCTTGGGTCTTTTCAAGCAAATGCATTTGGTGAAGACTGCTGGTCAAGACCCACGGATGAAAAGAAAACTCCAACTGACGGGGGCATTGCTGCTGATGGCTGTCGTGGTGGTGGGTTGGCGGTGCATGATCACTCAAGAGGTTTTCAGATGAGAGTAACGAATCTCCTAAAGTATCTGGCGGTGGCTTTTGTGGCCGGTCATGATTCTTTTTGCGGCGCTTTGGAGTTCCAGGAAAATAAATGCATTGTCCAACGTATTGCGAAAGGGGGTTCTGCAGCCTGTCGAACAGAAACTTGGCATTCTCTCGCGGCCGCAGGTGAATTTGAGATTTAAGGGACCCCACGATGCTGAGCATTTCCAGTTTGCGCTGGGATTTCAAAAAGGTGATACGAATGCATATAATTTCGAAGGGACGCTCGTAATGTCTGCAGATAACGTCGAAGTGTATCGGTGCGTTATTCCCCCGGGGGAGCTTGATGTGAGTAGGCTGGTAGATGAGCATGGAGTGGACGGATACGGTCTGGCGGCGGCGGTTGCCCCAAAGTTTCCCGAGATCAAATCAGGAAGGGAGTATCGAGTAGAAATTCAGACCAGCAGCACGAATATGGAACCGGTTTCAGTTTGGTTGACTTATTTGCAGCGGTCCCAGACTTACAATAGCGTCCGGCGTGGTCTTAAACCGATGCCTTGATCGACGGACTTCGAGGGGAGAGAGACGGCATGCGTGCTCAGTTCGCCAAAGGGGAATGCGTAGGCCAGAAGGGTCAGGCGTCGCTA
>CALRJY020000061.1:0-16497 GCA_943367715.1 Chitinophaga pinensis
ACAAAACGCCCCGGTTGCGAGAAGCGACCGGGGCGTTTCTTTTCCAATTAGTCTGAGCTACTACTTCTTCGGCTGATGATGCTCGTGCCCTTCGTGTCCGGCGGAAGCGGTTTGCTTCACCTGCGGATTGGCCTGCAAGTAGCCATCCACATCCTTCGTCACCACGAGCTGGCCCCACATGATCATCCAGTGGCCGGGATAGGTGCAGACATATTCGTAAACACCCTCCTGTGTCGGGGCGGTCATCTTCAACGTCTCACGCGCGCCCGACTCCAGCAGCTTCGTGGCGGCAAGGACGTCACCGCTCTTTGGCACGAAAGGACGGCCTTGGCTGTCGAGCTGATCCGGCATCATCGTCGCCGTGGCGTTGCCGATCTTCTCACGGGTACCGGGCTTTATCACCACAAGGTTGTGCGGCATGAAGTCCGGGTTCTCGATGATGATCTCAAACGCTTTGCCGGCTTCCACCACCAGACGCGGCGTGTCATAACGCATCTGCTCCACCACCGTGCGGATGACGAAAACGGACACGCTCAGCGCACGCAATTCCTTGCGGAGCGCCGTGGCTTCATTCGCGGGGAGCTGGCCCGCTAGATCGTTCGCCACTTGCAGCGTCTCGATGAATTCCTGCGAGGTGCGTTCGTTTTCCGGGACTGTCTTGGCCCAGGCGGCAAGGGCTTTGGCCGTCGTGCTGGAGGCTTGCTTCGGCCACTCGGCGCGAGGCAACACCACAATGCCGCGTGCGGCAGCGGTCACGTCCTTGTTCTCGCCGACTAATTTGGCGAGGGCATTGAAGACTGCTTGCGGTTCATGGCCCATGCTGACGAGCGCCTGGATGGCTGCCTGCCGGATGCCGGCCGCCGGATTCGGAGCGCTGATCTCCAGTTTCGCACTGGGTGCCGGTGTGGCGTTGCCCAGCTTCTTGAAAATCTCCTGCCGGTTGCCATCCAGCACGACCAGCGTGAAGTTCTTCAAACGCTCGCCCAAGTTGCTTTCAATGCGGTTCCAGACCACGACCGATTCCACGGATTTTTCACTGCCCAGATCCAGTTCCCACCAGGGATTATTTTCATTCTCCCGCGAGTGCGTCTGCGTGCCGCTCCCGTAATGCGGGTCAGTTTTGCCATCGATGGCCCGGTTGGCATCGCCACCGTTCGAGATGCTGGACTGCTTGGCCTTGCCCTTGAGCGCGATGTTCTCGCCGCCGCTGAAGACCTGCACCTCAGCCAGCGTCAATGTGCCGGTACGAGGAAGTTCTACGCGGACATAGCGGCCCTTGGCCGTCTTCGAGGCGTTGACCGTCCACGCGGCAGGCAACTCGTTCAAGAGTGGCAGCACTTTCCCATAAGCCTTCGCACGGAACTCCGAGTCCGGCAGGCGCGGGATGCCAGCCAGCAGATCACTCAAGGCTTTCGGTTCCTTGGAAGCTTCCTGCCAAACGGTGTCGAAATTTCCATCGGCTAGAGCGAGGGCCGCCCAAGATGCCGAGCGTACATCCGATACATTGGAGGTCATCAGCTTGGCGAGGCGAGCACGTTGGGCTTTCAGCTCAGCGGGCGCTTGCCAGGCCAGGAGACGCGCCAGGTTCGCGGAGGAGGCGCGGTCCTTTTGATTGCTGTCGAGGAGGTTCAGTAAGAGCGTGGTCTTGTCCAATTTGCGTTGCGTGGCCAGTTCGTCGAGGGCCAGCGAACGATCGGCATCACTGATGCCGGGACGGGTGAGGATGGCTTCCAGCACGCCGGAGGTGCGCGGGAGTCTCTGTATCTCGCCGGAGTTCAGGAACTTCAGCAGGTAATTGATGCCCGCAGCGTTATCGGCAGCGATAGGTTTGCCATCGGCGATGGTTTTGCGCCAGTGCTTCTCCAGCTGCTTCATCGTCTCGCCGAGGGTGTAGTCCAGATAATAGTCCGTGGGTTGTTGCTTGAGCGAGGCGAGCGCGATCTCAGGCGCTTGCGCATCTTCAAAGAAGCTGGCGGCGCGCACGGCTTCGAGGCGGACGCGGGGGCTTTCATCCACGGCTTGTGCGGCGAGAAGCGGCAGCACATCGGAGACGCGATCGCGCCAGTAGCAGAGCACGCGGGTGGCGGCAGCGCGGGCGTTGGGCTCGGGTGAGCGCAGCATGCGCTTGAGGAGGTCGATGTTCACGATGTTGTGCCATTGGTGCACCCAGAGCGCTTCCATCATATGGTGCTCGTAGGCGGGGTCTTTCTTATCGAGAGCGGCGGCCCATTTCTTCGCAGCGGCAACGACCTTCGCGCTGTCATGTTTGCTGAGTTCGACCTTGGCGAGTTCGCGAGTGCCGTCCTCGGGTTCTCTCAAGAGGTCGAGCAGTTTCTCGATGGATTGGCCGTAGATCTTCGCGGGCTTCAGCAGCGGGCGGCCTTCATACGTGATGCGATAGATGCGACCGCGGGTGCTGGTGCGGTTCGGATCGCGCAGATGATGTTGCATGTGGCCGATGAGCGGCACATGCCAGTCCGTGAAGTAGAGAGCGCCATCCGGGCCCACGCGGACATCGGAGGGACGAAAATTCGGGTCTTCGGAGAAGATGAGGTGTTCCATCGTGGTACCCTTCAGGCCGGAACCTTCCTGATCCACCTTCACGCGATAGATGCCTTGGAAGCCGATGACGTTCAGGTTCAGGAAATTGTTCTGAAACTCTTCCGGGAAATGGCGGCTGGAGAGGATGCCGGTGCCGGGGCAAGGGCGCGAAGGCCGATCCCAGAACTGTTTCATGCTGGCGTGCTTCGCCGGGTAATCCAGGCGACCGCTGAAGGCGGGTCCGAAGTAGGTGGCGTTGCCGGTGGCATCCGTGATGAGGTCGTTGCCCCAGTAATCGAAGACACGCCCGTGCGGGTTCGCGAAGCCGTAGGAGACATACGTCTCGAACTTGCCCGTGCGCGGCTCGTAGCGGTAGATGGCGGCATCGTTGTTGCGGACGGGGCCAGTGGCGGTTTCGAGCTGGGAACGGTGGAAGACCCCATCGCTCAGGTAGATTGCGCCACCGGGTTCATAGCAGATGGCGTTGGCGGTGTGATGCGAGTCAGCGGAATCGAGGCCCATCAGGACGCGTTGCATGGAGTCGGCTTTGCCATCGCCATTGGTATCACGCACGAACCAGAGGTCCGGGGCTTGCATGAGCAAGACACCGTCCTGGTAAAACTGAAAACCGGTGGGGCAGTTCAAGCCTTCGAGAAAGGTGGTGCATTTGTCGGCCTTGCCGTCGCCGTTCGTGTCTTCAAAGATCAGGAGGCTGTCACCTTTCTTCGAGGTGGGGGAGCGTTCAGGATAGTTCAGCCAGGCGGCGACCCAGAGACGGCCTTTGGTGTCCCAGTTCATCTGCACGGGATAGACGAGCTCGGGGAACTGCTCTTCGCTGGCGAAGAGATTCACCTTCATGCCGGAGTGGACTTTCATGGAGCCAATGGCTTCTTCCGCGCCGAGGAATTTGTGAGAGCCATCGGCATTGGCACCGGGCTTATTCGATTTCACTTCGGTGACCTTGGGAAGGTTGGAATCATCCACCTTGAGATCACCGCCTTTCGCCACGGCCCAGACACGTTTGTCGCGGTTCGCAGTGAGCACATCGCGCTGCACCATCTCCTGCTGCATCACATCGTAGTTGGAGATCTTGGCGGCACCTTTGGGAGATTCGTAGCTCAGCTTGGAGCGGCCGCCATAGACGTTGTAACCATCCACGGTGCGATAACGCGCGTGCCATTCGGTGTTCTTTTCATTGATCGCTGCGCGGAGCTTATCGAAATTGCCCGCCGGTGCTTTCTCCCCGAACACGCTTTGGAACATCAGGGGCGCGAGCGCTTTGTCGCCCTCTTCGGTAAGATGCAGGCCGTTCACGGTGAGGGACTGGCCCTTTTGTGCGGCGGCGGTGTAAAGCTGCTGGGAGGGATGGAAGAGATCGACGAAGAGCACATCGTTCGCCTTGGCCACTTCAGCCATGGCGGCGGTGTAGTTCTCCAGGTTGGTATTGTTCGCATCGGGTGCCGGGAAATTGGGGTCGCGATGTTTCTCATTGGCGATGGGGGAGAAGAGCACGATGCGGGGAGCGCCCTTGCCGGAATAATTCTTCGCCTTCGTCTCCTTCAGGAACAGGCCCAGCTCGGCCTTGAACTGTTCGAGGCCGGCGTAGCCCTTGAAGGATTCGTTGAAGCCGAAGTAGGTGAAGATGACATCGGCCTGCACCTTGGTCAGCCATTCATCGGGCGAGCCGAAGTTCTCGGAGCGGCTGCGCTTCATCACCTCGTCACCCGCGGCAGCGAGATTGCGCACCACCAGGTCGTGCTTGGGATATTGCGCGTGGATGAGCGTCTCGAAGTAACCGCTGTGCTGCATGCGGTCCGGCAGGGCGTTGCCGATGATGGCGATGTGGTCGCCGGGTTTGGGGTCCAGTTTCGCCGGTTGCTGGGCGTGGGCGAAAACTGCGCTCAACAACGTGAGGGCCACGACAAGGATGCGCTGATGCATAAACAAATTCACAAGCTGTTTGGGTAAACCTAGCAAAGCGGTAAAAGGTTCACGATTCAATGAGGAAAAGACTGACGGAGCCGATGGGCGGCAGATTCAGATAAAATATTTCGAGCAATCAAAGAGGCGGGCACGTCCAAACATATGTCACGCGGACGGGAAACCTTAGCAAGGTATCTGGAAGGGGCCTGATTTTCCCGTCATTGTGTGACGGGGAAATATCGTTATACTATGCCTGCCATGCTTTTGGAAACCGCTCCTCGATTTGTTTACGTCGTTGCCGTGACGGCACTTGCGCTGCTGGTCACGGCCTGTGATCCGGCCCCCAAGTCCGCCCCGTCCCCAACGCCTCCGCCTGCCCCGACGACGACCAACGCTCCGGTGGTGTCCACCGATCCGGCTCCGGGCACCACAAATATCTATGAGGTGAAAGGGCTGGTGCAGCAGCTTCGGACCAACGGGCTGACGGCCATCATCCGGCATGAGGAGATCCCTGGATACATGCCGGCCATGACGATGCCCTTGAGCGTGAAAGACACCAATGATCTGGCCGGGGTGAAGGCGGGGGACATGGTCTCCTTCCGCATGCTCGTGACGACGGACGATGGCTGGATCGACCAGGTGCAGGTGATCGGCCACACGAACATGCCGCCCGCGCCGCCGCCCAGTTCCCGGCTGGTGCGGAATGTGGACCCATTGAAGATCGGGGAGAAGCTGCCGGATTATCCGTTCGTCAATGAGTTCGGCAAGGACATCAAGACGGATGAATTTCGCGGGAAGGCGATGGTGCTGACCTTCATCTTCACCCGGTGCCCGATGCCGAATTATTGCCCGCGGCTCACGACCAATTTCAAACGGACCTATGAAGCCCTGGAAGCCGATGCCGCGGCCCCGAAGAACTGGCATCTGTTCAGCCTGTCCTTCGATGTCCAGATGGATACCCCGCCGGTGTTACGGGCCTACGCCCAGCGGGCGCATTACAAGCCGGAGAAGTGGAGCTTCCTCACGGGGGCGATGATCGACATCGATGACATCGGCGAACGCTTTGGCCTGAGCTTCAACCGCAAGGAAGGCACGTTTGATTTCAATCACAACATGCGCACGGTGGTCATCGATACGCGTGGCCGGGTGTATGATGTGTTCATCGGGAACGAATGGAAAGTGGACGATCTGGTAGGCAGGATCAAGGATGCGGCGAAGGTGCCGGTGACCGGTGAGGTGCCGCCGCCGCCGGAATCGATCGGGGGGTATGTATCACAGTGAAGATGGGTGGCTGGGACTAAGGTTGGTTTTTTCTGAGAAGCATGCGGGTGAAGGCGCGGATATAATCGCGCGGTGCGCCGCGTAAACTGATCAGGGCGGCATCGCGATCCATGCCTTCCGTATTGCGCTCAATGATATCTATAAGGCAGTGCCTAGTATCTTCCGTGAAAGGAACTTCAACCGCATTTGTGTCACTGGCATGCGTGGCTCCCAGATAGAGTCGATGGTATTTTTGTTTCTCGCCCGGACCGTCATGGACGGGAACGGCTAATTGAAGAACCTGACCGTCCTTGTCGGTGATCTTCACGCCCACGCTTCCGCCATCGAGATAGAAGCCCGCAAAAACGTTCTGATAGGGTTGCTTCAGGCTCTGGATCCTGGGATGCACTTTTGAAAGATTGTAAGAAGAGAAGGGCCATGCCCACAGAATAGCCAATGCGATCAGGGCGATTCCGGAAACGATGAGAACGAGGCGTTTTTTCTTCATCCTTAACCAGCACCATGCCGGAGAGAAGCGCCGCTGGCAAACTGGATATCTAGCGGCAATCGGAACTACCGGTTGCGCGTGAACAGATTTCCCGACAGCCGCTTCACGATCTTCTTCATCTCCAGGCCGAAGAGCGTCGAGGCGGACAGGCCGCTGACCAAGTCGTATCTGGTTTCACTTGAGACGTTGCAGCCATGCTTGCTGACGGTCTTGCAACCCATCTGACGTCACGGTATCCGGAGTGCGTAGTGGACTCGCGTCCAGAATCAGCACACAAAACATGTTGGACTCCAGTTCGCGTCGCAAGAATGTGGTGTGATCAGCGGCGTGAGCGGCCAAGTAAGACAAGGCCTCTCGGTCACCGAAAATCTTGGATTTTCCGGCGGCAAGTTCTGCCTCAACAGATGCACTCCAAGTGCGGTAATGCGAAGCGTAAGCTGATTCGGCATCTGACGGTGTAGTGCAGCCTAGAAAACCTGCTAAAGCAAGTGTCGTGAGGAAAGTTTTCATACGGTTTAATGGCTAACGACTTTTGTGCTGCGGAATCAAATGCAGCCTGCTTTTGCATAGTCAACAGGTATTCCCTTACCTGTTCCGTGTAAACAGATTTCCCGGCAGCCGCTTAACAATCTTCTTCATCTCCAGGCCGAAGAGCGTGGCGCCGACGGCGGAGGCAGGCAGGCCGCTGTTGCGGATGATCTCGTCCATGCTCGTCTCGGTGCCTTTGTTGAAGGTGTCGAGCACCTTGGCTTCGTTGGCGGAGAGTTCGAGTGCGGGGAGTTCGCCACCTTCGGCCAAGGAAGGCGGTTTGTTCGTGGTGGGGAAGAGGTATTCGAATTCGCTCAGGACATCTTCGGCACTCTCGCAGAGTTTCGCGCCTTTTTTGATGAGGTCGTGGCAGCCTTTGCTGCGCGGGGAATCGATACGGCCGGGCACGGCGAAGACCTGTCTCCCGGCATCCACGGCCATGCGGGCGGTGATGAGGGCGCCGCTGGAGAGATTCGCCTCCACCACGACGGTGCCGAGGGTCATGCCGGCGACGATGCGGTTGCGGATGGGGAAGGTCTGCTTGTCGGCCGGACGATTGAAGGGGAATTGCGTGATGACGGCGCCGCTCTCGGAGATGCGCTGGAACAACTGGGCGTTCTCGACCGGAAACACAATGTTTATTCCCGTACCGAGCACGGCAATGGTGCGGCCCTTGGCGTTCAAGGCGCCTTGATGCGCGCTGGTATCGATGCCGCGCGCGCCACCGCTCACGACGGTCACACCCACGTAGGCGAGCTGGTAGCCGAACTTGCGCGCGGTCTCGGTGCCGTAATTCGTGGTCATGCGCGAGCCGACGATGGCGACGGAATGGCGGTCCTTTTCCAGCAAGGTGCCTTTCACGTAGAGGACGATCGGGGGATCGTAGATCTCGCGGAGATGGGCAGGATAGACGGCGTCTTCCTTGGTCACGACGTGGCAGCCGTATTCGGTGATGCGCCGGAGTTCACCGCTGAGGTCCACGGTGCTTTCCCAGGAGGAGATGCTGGTGGCGACCTCGGGGCCGATGCCGTTCACGCGCTGCAACTGGTCTTTGTTCGCGGCGAGGATGGCGGGGGCATCGCCGAAATAGTCGAGCAACTGCCGCACCCGCACCGGGCCGACACCTTCAATCATGTTGAGCGCGATAAACGCCTCCGAGGCATTCATGATGGGCGGAACCTAAAGGAGAAGGCGCGGAGGGAGCAAGCGGGAGTTTCTGAAGTATTCGACTCTGGACAGAAACCCGTGTGGTAAAGCATAAAAACGGAACAGCAATCAGTGTGATCATCTGACACCGGAAGAGTTTCCAAGCGAGCCAATCATCATGAGCCAAGCCAGCTTTATCGACCTTTGCCAACGCAAAGACCTCGCGCCGCAGACCGCCTACACGCTGGTGAAGATGCTGGGGGCGGCTACCAGAGCTCTGTCGGAGCATCTTGATACTTTGTGGGAAGCCACTCCCCAGAATGCAAATGGTATCCTTGCCAAATTGAATGCGAAGGAATTGGAACTGGCCTGGTCGGAACTGGAAAAGAAGACGTGGATCAGCTTTCAAGGTGCTGAGTTGGGCGATCTGGTTCCCTTGGCATTGCTCACCGGTCTGGAGACATTGGTGCTCAGCGGGCATCCCACCGGGGATATCACTCCCTTGGCCTCGTTGACCAAATTGCGAAAGCTGTATCTGGCCAACAACGAACTCACTAACTTGGAGGTGTTGGGCGGACTGAAAGCCTTGGAATTCCTCGATCTGCGGGGGAACCCAGCGGAGGATTTGAAATTCTTGGGAACACTGCCCCGATTGAAAGAATTGCACCTCGCGCCCTCGCAAGTGGCCCGCTTGTCCAGTGGTGGCCCATTGAATGCCTTGGTCACCCTCAATATCAATGGCTCCGGCGACATAACACTGGACGGGTTGCCCGCCATGCCGCTGCTGGTCAATCTCGACGCCGCAAACTTGACCACGCTGGACGGCATCGGAAACTTTCCCAGGGTCGAGAACCTGTTCCTGAAAGGAAGCTTCTCGAAGCTGTATCCGTTGCATGCCTGCCCACATCTGACACATTTAGAACTCTGGTCTGATAAATCCTTGGATGCTGACGAATTGCCTGCTCTTCCTCAGCTTAGGTCATTGGCTTTCAACTGCCCCAAGGTCAGCAACTTGGTCGCTGCCAAGTACGACGGGTTACGGGCGTTTCGATCGGTAGGAAAAACTATAGTCGATCCGGTGCAAAAGGAGAGACTGGAACAATCGTTAAAGCCATGGGATAAGGAATATCTCCTCCCAAAGCCCAAGAGTTCCCCATCCGCAAAACTGGAAACGGTGACCAAGACAGAGTTCCAGCGCTACAATGGGAGGGAAGCATACGGCATGCGGCCAGAAGATCTGAATGAAGCCATGATGTGGAGCGAGCGTGACTGGCTGCTTTCACGATTAGAAAAAGCCTTGGGCGTGAAGCTCAAAAACGGGGAGGATTTCAATTTTCCCGTCAATAACGGGATGTTCCGGTCCATTACGCTTTCTTTGCTTTCGCGTAAGGGGTGCCGTGAATTGGGATGGGTAGTGGAAACGATTCAAAAGGAACTGTGCCAGGCCAAGAACGACTGGATCATCTATTGCGGCACAGACGACGGGGATTTTGACTTGTGGATCTATCCTGACCGGCTGGTGACCACGGAGGATGATGCGAAGGTCATCGGCAAAATCTTGAAACCTTGGTGGAAATCTTTGGGGTTATAGCTTCTGGCTTCAGTCATGTTGATGCTTGGTCCGAGCTTCCTTGTAACACATAGGCTTTGCCGGGCGTCTATTGGATGATTATGTTGCTGGTCATTCCTATGAAACGTGCGCTTGTCTTGTTCCTCGGCGGTTTGTGTCTGGTGGGATTTGCTGGTCAGACCCAGGCGGCGGTCACGGCGAAGAAGCCTAATGTGATCTTCCTGGCCATCGATGATCAGAATGACTGGATCGGAGCGCTGGGCGGGCATCCGCTGGCGAAGACCCCGAACATCGACCGGCTGGCCAAGCAGGGCACGGTGTTCCTGAACGCGCATTGCCAGGCGCCGTTGTGCAATCCCTCCCGCACGAGCCTGATGACGGGGTTGCGTCCGACAACGACGGGGGTTTATGGACTGGCGCCGTGGTTTCGCAGTTTGCCGGAGTTCCAAGATCGCGTGACGTTGCCGCAGCATTTCAAGGCGAACGGTTACAAGACTTACACGGTGGGGAAGATCTATCACGGGGGCATTGGCGGGGCGCAGATGAAGGCGAAGGAATTCGATGTGTGGGGTGCGGCAGGTGGCGTGGGCGCGAAGCCGGAGAAGAAGCTCATCCCGGAGACGCCGATGGGGAATCATCCGTTGATGGATTGGGGCGTGTTCCCGCACAAGGACGAGGATAAGGGCGATTATCAGGTGGCGAGTTGGGCCATCGAGCAGCTCAAAAAGATGCCGAAGGATGAGCCGTTCTTTCTCTCCGCCGGTTTCTTCCTGCCGCATGTGCCGTGCTTCGTGACGCAGAAATGGTATGACCTGTATCCGGATGATGATTCGTTGCTGCCGCCGTACAAAGCGAATGACCGCGAGGATGTGCCGCGATTCTCGTGGTACTTGCACTGGGAGCTACCGGAGCCGCGCTTGAAGTGGGTGCAGGAGAATAACCAGTGGCGGAATCTGGCGCGGTCTTATCTGGCATCGGTGAGTTTCACGGATGCGCAGGTGGGGCGTGTCCTGGATGCGCTGGAGGCAAGCGGGCTGGCGGAGAACACGATCGTGGTGCTGTGGGGCGATCACGGCTGGCATTTGGGTGAGAAGGGCATCACGGGGAAGAATACTTTGTGGGAACGTTCGGCACGCGTGCCGCTCATCTTCGCGGGACCGGGGGTGATGAAGAATGGAAGGTGTATGCAACCGGCGGAGTTGCTGGATATGTATCCCACGCTGGTGGAGCTGTGCGGCTTGCCGGCGCGCACGGATTTGGAGGGGATCAGTCTGGTGCCGCAGTTGAAGAATCCGGCGACGAAGCGGGAGCGGCCGGCGATCACGTCGCATAATCAGGGGAATCATGGCATCCGCTCGGAGCAGTATCGTTACATCCATTATGCGGATGGGTCGGAGGAGCTTTATGACATGAAGGCTGATCCGAATGAGTGGACGAATCTGGCGGGGGACAAGAGGTACGCGAAGATCATCGCGGAACATAAGCAGTGGCTGCCGAAGATTGATCTGCCTCCGGCGAAGGGAAGTGCGAGCCGGGTCCTGACGTATGACAAGGCGACGGGGGATTTCGTGTGGGAGGGGAAGACGTACACGAAGAGTTCGCCGATACCGGAGTAAGTGGGCTGCTCTGAGCGCGTAAAACGCGGATGCTGGTCAGGCCTGGAAGATTCTTAACATCTGGTTGCCGCCGCGCTGGAGTTCGTAATCCACTGACACGATCTCGGTGGTCCAGCCATCAGCGGTGAGGGCTGACCGCACGGTTTCCAGATGTGGAGATGGCTGACGTCCCAGGGTCACCAGCGGAAAGATCCGTACTTCGCGGGCTACGCGACACAGTTCCCGAACGGACCGGAGGTGGAACTCGGCGGAGAGCAGATCCGAATACAGAAATAGCAGGTGCGAGCAAACCGCGAGGCTGAACGAACCGGCGGCGAAGGGCAGAGCGGGCAGCTCACCCACAATATACCGGCCTTCATGCAGTCCAGCATCGTAGTCCGTCAGGAATGTCTCCAAGGCAGCTTGCCGATTTGCCAAGAGATTTGCCGGGTCACGATGATAGCTCCAGGTCCAGTCATCGGGGGTCGCCCGGACCTGTTCGATAATCGAGCCGGCAATCGCCTCAAAGCGATGGCGGATATCGGCACCTGAGTACAAATAGATGGGGTCCACCGAATGGGCATGAAAGCCGTCCGCGGCCATTTCCGCAGTGAAACTGGCTGGCCCGCCACCGCAATCAAGCATGCTTCCGGACAGATCATCCGGGGTGAGTCTGAACATCCGTTCGTATTCTTTTAGCGAACGTCCCCAGGGAATGATTTGGTTAAGTTGCAGAGCCATTGAGGAGAGTTAGTTGACGTCCAGTTTACGCCATATTCAAGAACGGATCATGGAGAGGGTGCAGTAGGCGATGAGGGAGAAGATGATGAAGGCGATGGCCATTCCTGCCCGCAGGAACCAGCCGCCTTTGCGCAAGAGTGAGGCGAGGAGGAAAATCTCTCCGAACGCGAAGAGGAAGACGGTTGAGAGCCAGATGGCGTCACCGGGGCTTTGATAACTGAGCTGGCTGCGGACGAATTCCAGCGGGAACAGGCCGGGACCGCAGGGAAGCAGGATGAAGGCGGTCTGCTTGCAATGGTAACAATCCACGAACAGCAAGGTGCAGAACGCCATGATGACGAACGGGGCGTAGAGGGTGAGGGCGGCGTAAGCGGTGGCGCGTTTCCAGGAGAGGGGCACGGGCTTGTCCATTAGCGCGGGAGTGAGAACTGGTGAGGAGGTATTCATGGAGTCACCGAGTGGATCAATATGGTCCCGCACGGGTGATGATTCTGCAAATGGAAAAATGGCGCGAGCAACGGGTGTCCTTCATAACACTTTTGCGCGTGAGCATTTAAGAAGGACTCTTTCGTCCCTAGCGGGACTTGCGGTTGTGGACGCTGTACCCACCGTTGAAAAACGGTGGGCTATTTTCTGTCGCCCTCTGGGCTGGCAGGCAACGCTCCGTCTGGTCGGGCGGATTTGCGCGCGAAGGCTGGGACCTTCAATCGATCACGCTGAAGGCGAGGTAGAGGGCGGAGATTTTTTTGACGATGTCGGTGGGCTTTTCTTCCACGAGGCTTTGTTGGGGATCGGTGAGGGTGAATTCGACGTCCACCTTGAAATAGCGGTTGGAGCGGTGGACGTAGGTGCGGTGGCGCGCATTGGAGATACCGCCTTCCTCGGTGAAGATCTGCAGCAACTGGGCGCGGGTGGAGCCGGCCTTGATCGACTGGCACTCCGTCATCACTTCCGCGGTGCGGCGCATGAAAGCTTCGTCATTTTCCACGCCACCGGAAAAACCGGCGTTCAGCTTGCCGAGGGCCGCGAGGGCGCGGGTGATGCGGACATCGATGCGAGGATCGGCGCCGGTCTGGAATCTCGGCTCGTGATGGACGGGGCCGCTGATGATGAGGGTGCCGGTGGGGCCGTTCGTTTCGCCGGTGAGGAGGATGGTGGGCTCCTTGTAGGTCAGGGAGGATTCGCGCGGAATGAACCGGCCGGAATAGACGCGCTCGCCATCCACGACGACATGAAAGGGGACGCCGGAAACGGGCACCTTCTGCCAGGGCAACCGGGCCATGGCCTCACCGCGAATCTTCAGTGTGTGCTCGGCGAAGCGATACTCGATGAGGTCGGCATCCGTGAGGACATTGGTGCCGCCGGTGGTTATGGCGAAGGAGTGCTTCGGTGCCTGCGCGAAGGCGTTGACGACGAGAAGGTTCGCCGCGAGGAGCAGCAGGAGCAGGCTAGGTTTCATGGGAGTTGGACGGGGTTTGAGGGGTGATGCTCCGGGATTCAGGGTTTTTCCCCGGCCAGACGGCCGACGTGTTCACCGGTGCCATCGTAGAGAAAGGCGGGGAGCAACATCTGGCTCAGGTTGCCGGGGGCGACGTAGATGTTTTTGATGCAGCCGTCCTGAACCGCCATGTCCATCCAGAACTGGTGACGACCATTGGCGAGATAGGTCAGAGAGTGTGGGACGGGACCAGATTGGCTGTCCATATCCATAAACACGTAGAGATGGAGTTCTGGACGTGCGAAGATGGGTGGAGGTTTGTCGTTCGAGGATTCGAGGGCGCGGACTTTTTCGTTATTCGTGGCGATGTAGTTTCTTACTTCTTCCACCGTCATGCCGGCGCGGAGGGGGATATCGCGTTTCAGATCCGCGACGAACTCGGTCAGCCCCTCAGGAGCAGTAGCGGGAGTAGTGCGATGGGCGCAGCCGGTGAGGGTGATTATCAGCGTCAAAGGCAGACAAGCGATAATGAGGAGGGAATGGCGCATGTGGGGAGGTGGTTATTAGGATGCATCTAATGACCGACACCGGAAGTCATCCTTTTAGTTTTTGTCATCCTTCAGGTGCATCAGGTTGCCGAACATGACTCGGCCGGAACCGTTCATGATAGAATCGTGAATGAATAGGATGCCTTCGAGTTCATCGGTGATCCGGAGAAGCACTTTCATGATGTCGGAACCCAGACCGAATTCTTCGTCCACCACCACACCGTAGCATTGACGGATTTGGTTCATATACTGGTGGATAAAATCCAGATCGAACTCGCCGTCGCGCTCATGGATCATGGAGGCCCAGCCTTTCAATCCCTGGATGTGTTCGCAAAAGGTGTCATCTTGAGATTGATAGCGGGCGTTCAATCCCACCGTTTTACCGGCGACTTTGAAGGTGAGCTTTTCGGGAAAAAGCCAAGAATCGGATGTCGGCTCTTCCACGCCCTTGATTTTCCTGAGAACGCCGGGGCGCAGCCACCAACGTTTGCTGAGGTCGGCGTAGATGCAGGCGTTTTTGGTGAGGAGGGGCATTTATTGTGCCTCAATCTTCACACCAAATTCTTTCTCAAGTTCAGCTTCGGAGTAATTCTCAGTGAATCCCAGTTGAATGAAGCCTTTGCCATCGATACTTGCGGCCATATCCAAATAAGCTGGCTTCTTCCGATAGGTGAACTCAAAAAGCGCGGCTCCGTTCGTTTCGTCACCAACGAGCTCAAATAATTTCTCGAGTTTTTGATAATCCTGATGACGATTCAGAGCCCAAGACAGTCCGATGGTCACAGTCCGCGGTAAAGGTTTGATCGCATTAAATCGTTTAAGTGCATCATTCACCGCATGGGTGCCGGTCAATGTATTACTACCCGCCTTCGGATTATCATAGCCCACATAATAGCTCATCTCTTTGACGGAAATGCCCGTGCCTTTCAGCACCTTGGTAAAAGCCTCAAGACAAACTTGAAGTTGCGCCGTATCAAAATAGCAATCCAACTGGATGAAATCATCTTCTCCGGTGATGGTGGATTTGGTCGGCAATACCGGGCCGGGAAGCGATGACGCGACGGTATAACCTGCCGGAGTATCTTTTAAAGTCACTGGCAATCCGCTCAGTTCCACCAGTTTTCTCAAAACAACATTGGTCTTGGGACCGGGAGGCACGTCCAACGTGTCATGCACCAGATGAAGCCGCATTTTTCCCTTGGCCTGATAGACATGCACGAGCACTTCATCTTCAACTCCTTTTAAACTGCAAGTTGTCGTCACTCGTGCCTCAGTGGCCGACGGGAAAGCGCTAAATAGCTGGGACGTAAATTGAGGCAACTCTTTTCCTTTCACCCATGCTTTAGGCAACTCGCCCCAAAGTTCATGCATGCAACGAAGGACGATGTCCTTCTCCGGAAACAAGGGAACTGGCGGTGAGGTGGTGAGCTCGGAGTGATTTTGATGCTCAGCTGAACGGTCACGTACGAGGGGATAGTTCTTGGCGATCTTTTCGACCACTGCCCAAAGCTGCTTCAGAGGCATCGACTTGGTCCGGTAGTTGGAGATGCGGTGTGCTTTTCCCATATGGCGATGCAGGAATTATGACGGCAGATTTTAAATAAAATCAATCTAGTGTTACGTAGAATCGAACGGCCTGTAGTGATGAATCCTCCGTTCGTAAATATGAAACGCTTGGCGTTCGGATGTTGAAGCGGCCAGAAGACCGCGCTTCGAGGGGGCAGTTTCTGACGTCATTCTGGGCTGCGGTTATTTGGATGGGCAGGTGCTTCGGCGCGGCCCGCTGGGACAGCGGGCCCTAACTAGTTTTGGCGAATGATTGGAGTGCAAAATGTGCCGCACGGCTATTGTGCGTTGCTGCGGGTTGAGACAACCCGCGCTCCACCGGAAAAATCTTCGTTTGTAATTTCTTCTGTTGCAATTTGTTGCGCTTAGGAGCCGGTTTTCGGCGATTTTTTGATGGATAAATTGACGGTGAATTGGTAGTCTATTCAGTGCTGACAACTCGTTGTTGGTAAAGGAGAGGAGTGGTGGTTGGCTCTATCAGAGAATAAGCAGCCTTCGAATCCTCAAAGTCATCAAGCATGATGATGCATTGGCATTATTGTGTCCTGCGTTGGCGGGGAGGTGGCGATCCTTATGGAACCGTTAGGTCGAGAGGCGGGTAGGAAGAGGGGCACCCTCATCCTCAATCCTTCTCCCGGTCGAAGTTCGACTTCCGCCGGGAGAAGGAAGATAAAAAGCCGGGCTCTTGGCCGTCAGGATATGTGGGTGTATCGGGCGTATGGATCAGGGTCCGTAAGCCGGAGCGGTGAACGGGACGTCGGGCGGCATAGGATTATATGACCGCCCGGGGAATCTCCAGTAGCCACTGCGGAACCGGCTTGGCCTTGGACAGCGCGAAGTTCGCGCTTCCCTATTAGGAGGAAGCAAAGACAGATACAGCACAGGGGTCGGATGGTTTCATTGTTCTTTGACATAATTCCCTAAAGGGAATGCAGAGCCGGTCGAAGTTCGACCTCCCAGTGGGGGGGAGGGTTGGCTCAGTGCCTCCTCTCCCCGGCCCTTGCATGTTGGAGAGGTGGTAATTAATGAGGGTGGAGCAAGGGAACATTTGAGGCAGAGGGAGAGGGAAGCCCGACCCGGCCCGCAGGTGCTTTTTGAACGAGACCCTGGGGAGAGATAGGCCCCTCATCCCT
>CALRJY020000062.1:0-16374 GCA_943367715.1 Chitinophaga pinensis
GAGGGGCCTATCTCTCCCCAGGGTCTCGTTCAAAAAGCACCTGCGGGCCGGGTCGGGCTTCCCTCTCCCTCTGCCTCAAATGTTCCCTTGCTCCACCCTCATTAATTACCACCTCTCCAACATGCAAGGGCCGGGGTGAGGGGGAAGGAAGCATCCAAACCGGCGTTCGTTTCCCCCCGCCAGTAAACACTTCCCACCCCACACCCATTAGCACTTCACCGCCAAACAACCCTTCATTCTCGCATACAACACGCCCGCCGGAATCTCCTCCGGCAACCCTGAAACCCCGCCATCACCCATCTCGATCACGATCCAGCTCCCATCCGTTTGCCGTGCGACATCCATCGTCACGAAACGGTTGCTGAACCGCCGCGCCAGCATCGTCCAAGTAGCCAGCGCGCTTAACGGCTCCTCCTTCGTCGCCGCCAACAACTCCCCATCCCAGAAGAACAACCGCACCTCATCATGCTTCGGCCGCCCGCATGCGTGTGCTCCATCACACACCAGCGGATGCGCCCGCCGGAACACAAATCCCTTCTCGAACTCATCCCCGCGCACATACATCATCGTGAGCAGGATGTCCTTGAACCGCACATACGGCGTCCGCGCCGGGATGAAACACGCATCCTGCCAGCGATGCTTCGCCGACTTCACAAAATCCTTCACGATCACATCGCTATCGCTTATCTCCTCATACACCTCCCACGCCGCGCGCACGTCATTCCCCGCCAGCCACCGGCTCTCCGGCGTATGCCCCGTCAGCAGCGGATACGCATTCGGCAAGTAATGCGCCTCCGCATACTCCACCGGCGAGACCACTGGCCGATACCCCAACCCGCTCAACTCCCGATGCAACGACCCATACGCCCAGCACCGCAACATCCACCCACGATGCAAGATCGCCTCGCCCGCTTCCGTCGCGGGCGCGCAATGCCTCAACGCCTCCGGCGCATTCCCCTCCCGCAACCGGTCCACATCATACAACTCACACGTGAACCCCGCCGCCTGTGCAGCCTGATACTCCGCCGCATACTCCGGATCCGCCCGCCGACTATGCAAAGGATGACTCGGAAACAATATTCTCACAGATAAACCTTTCTATGCTTTCGCTCATTTCACTCATGTTCATACGTCTCAAAACTGGTAGGGACGCGGTGCTCCGCGCTCCCTGACTAAACCTTTTCGCTTCCGCCAACCAATCCAGTTGCTCTGGCAAAACCCAAAGCACCCGAACCAACTAAGGTAGGGCTGGCTGTCATCAGCCGGCCGCCGCCGAAGCCCGCATTATCCAAATTTAAAAACCACGCCCACACACCGTCAGCGCCCCATCACCCTCTCCCCTCAACGGGGAGAGGGCCGGGGTGAGGGGTGAGCGCGCCTACAACTCACCCCACGCCTTCCGCTGTTCACTCATTCAAAAACAGCCTCCACTCTGGGATGCTGTGTGAATTTCGGATCAACGCCGTGACCAGTTGCTCCTTCGGCGCCCGCGGCACACTCAGGAGCTTCAGCCCCGCCTCATGCGGCAGACGGTTCCCCTTCCGGGTATTCACGTCCTTCGCCGACCACACCAGGTTTTCCCACGTATCCTGCCCGCCACGCGAACGCGGCAGCACGTGGTCCAGACTGCCCTCCTCCGGACGCAGCTCGCGCCCCGTGTACTGGCAGCGATTCCCATCGCGCTCGCGGATCGTCTTGGCGCACAGCTTCGGCCGCTTCTTCGGCACCCTGTCGAAGTTCACCGCCACAACCACCGTCGGCACCCGGATCGCTCCCCGCGCCGTTCGGACCGATTGATCCTGTTCACGCACCGGCAGGGTGATCCACTCCGCCCACGTCACGGGCCGGATGTATTCCTCGCCCTCGATCTCCAGCGCTGTGGCCGCACCCGTGGCCATCTGGCAAAAAGCCTCCGCCGGCGTCCGCACATGGATCGCCTGCCAGTTCCGGTTCAAGACCAGCACTACCGCTTTGTTCAGCACTTCGCTCATATGTTCTCCGTTAAATCGTCAAAAACGTTGAATCGTTAACTCGTGAAACCGATTCACGATTCAACCTCTCAACTGTTTAAACACTTCTTCCGTATTGGTGTTTGTCCTCTGTTGTTATGAACTTGAAGCCAGTCACTGGATCGTCACGAACTCCCCCTCTAAATCCTGCTCTTACGCCACATGTCACCCAATCGTAACACTGGCTGACTTGCCGTTGCCCATGCCGATTTCGCATGCTGGGCCAATGGACAACAACCACATCAAAGTCAGCCTGTTCAAAAGCGCCAGCGAGTTCCGCAGCTACAAGGCCGGCGAAATCATTTTCAGCGAAGGCACCGAGGGCAATGAAATGTTCGTCGTCCGCAAAGGCCAGGTCGCCCTCAAGATCCACGGCAAAACCCTCACCACCATTGAGGAAGACGAGACCTTCGGTGAGATGGCCCTCATCGATCATCGCACCCGCAGCGCCACCGCCGAGGCAGTGACCGATTGCGAAGTGGTCCCCATCGATAGCCGCCGCTTCCTCTTCCTCGTCCAGCAAACGCCGAACTTCGCCCTCATCATGCTGCAAATCATGGCCCAACGCCTCCGTACCATGGATGCCGGTGTGAAGTAGTCAGAGCATGGCTGCGGGAGATGGACTCGCACCATCGACTTCGCTTTCAAAGAGCGCCGAGTTACTGATTACTCCATCCCGCAAAAAACTTGGTGGAGCCGGAGGTAGTTGCAACCTCACCATGCTTGGGTAAAAACCAAGTGCCGGTCTGCTGTGGCTTCAGCTCCATCTGAAAAGGGCACACCTCTGGCCGGTCTCTTCCACCGGCTTCATCCGTTAAACATGGACCGCTCGATCTACTTCGCGATCAGAGGTGGCTAAATTGAAATGGCGGAAGGCCGTGGACTTGCACCACATTCCCGCATGGGGAACCCGCTGTTTAGCAAACAGCGCCAGCACGCTCGTCTGGTTGACCCTCCATAAATAAAATTGGTCGGCGTGGGAGGACTTGCACCTCCAAGGCTCACAGTTTCTAAGACTGTCCCCTCTGCTATTCGGGGTTAACCACACACCGCTGAAAAATGGTGCCATGTGAAGGATTCGAACCTTCAACCTTCCCGTTCTGAGCGGGGCGCCTCTGCCAATTGGGCCAACACGGCAAAAATAAATTCAGAAAACCCTTCAAAAAGCCCCATTACAATCATCATTCCCAGAGCGAATTGACAATTCCCGCAGATATGAGATTCGTACTTCCAGTTGTGCAGCCTAAGTTGCCTGGCCTTCCTGCCAGTCAACGCGGGGGACCCAAATCCTCGGCTTAAAAACCGGGGGCGGGGCGAACAACGGTGGCGAACCATCGTTGCGGTCACTTTCAGGACCGAGCCCGTCAGCTAACCTCGTCGGCATCTGGAAGGGCGATCCTCTAGGCCCCGCGTGTGCGGGTAACCCACGGTTTCCCTGATAAGAAAAATCGCGTCGTCTCACGCGGGTAAATTCCCGTGCGTGTGCGGCTGCGTACATCGGAAATCGGGTTATGAACATGGAATCCCTCCTCCACCTCAACTGGTATTGGTATGCCCTCGCCTTCGTCTTACTCACTGCCCTGACCGTGTGGATACGAAGTTTCGTCCTCATCCGCGAACAACAAGTCGGCATCGTGGTGAAACGCTTCGCCAGCAATTCACTCCCGGCCGGCGGCTTCATCGCGCTCAATGGCGAAGCCGGTTATCAGGCGGACACCCTCGCACCCGGCCTTCACTCCGGCTACTGGCCGTGGCAATACCGCATCATCAAAGTCTACGTCACCATCGTGCCCCAAGGTGAGATCGCGCTCGTCCTCGCTGCCGATGGCGCATCAATTCCTTCTGAGCGCATCCTGGGCAAAGTCGTCGACTGCGATAACTTCCAGAACGCCCGTGAATTCCTGTTGAACGGCGGTGAGAAAGGCCGTCAACTCGGCATCCTCACTGCGGGCACGTATCGTATCAACAGCGCGCTCTTCACCGTCATCACTTCGCACAATGCCGTCGCCAATGGCATGTCGCCCGAACAACTGATGCTGCAGCGTGTCGAGCCCGATCGCGTCGGTATCGCCACCGCCCTGGATGGTTGCCCGATCGAGACTGGCGAGATCGCTGGTCCGGTCATCGCCAACCACGACAACTTCCAGAACGCTCAAGCCTTCCTCGATGGCGGCGGCCGTCGCGGTTTGCAGGAGCAGATCATTCTCTCCGGCTCGTGGAATCTGAACCCGTGGTTCGTGCAAGTGGAGCAAGTGCCCATGGTCCAGATCCCCATCGGCTACGTCGGCGTCGTCATATCCTTCGTCGGCAAGGCGCATGAAGATGTCAGCGGCCTGGACTTCAAGCATGGCGATCTCGTCTATGCCGGTCATAAAGGCGTGTGGGTTACCCCGCTCTATCCGGGCAAGCATCCGATCAACACCCGTGTGATGAAAGTGGAACTCGTGCCCACCACGAACATCGTCCTGAACTGGGCCTCACGCACTGAGTCGCATCATTACGATGAGAAACTCTCGTCCATTACCGTGCGTTCAAAAGACGGTTTCGCCTTCAACTTGGACGTCTCGCAGATCATTCACGTCGGCGCCCTCGATGCTCCGAAAGTCATCTCTCGCGTCGGCTCCATGCAGAACCTGGTCGATCACGGTCTGCAACCGATCGTCGGCAATTACTTCCGCAACTCCGCGCAGGATTTCACGGTGCTGGATTTCCTCAGCGCCCGCAGCCAGCGGCAGACCGAGGCAGCGGAGCATATCCGCAAAGCCATCGGCATGTATGACGTGCAGGCCATCGATACGCTCATCGGCGATATCAATCCGCCCGGCGAACTCATGCAGACCCAGACCGAACGCAAGATCGCGGAAGAACAACGCAAGACCTACGAGGTGCAAGAGGCCGCGCAGATCCAGCGTCAGCAACTTGTGCGGCAAACCTCGCTCGCGAACATCCAGCAACAAGTCGTGGATGCCGAGCAAGGCGTCAGCATCTCCGAGCTGCATGCGAACGCCAGCGTGAAGAAAGCCACCGGCGATGCCGAATCCGTCCGCCTGCGCGCCCTCGGTGAAGCGCAAGCCATCCGCGCCACGGGCCAGGCGAAAGCCGAAGCCTACCGCGCCGGCGTGGAAGCCATCGGCCCGCAGAGCTACACGCTCATGCAACTCATGCAGATCGTCGGCGAACGCAACGTGCGCATCGTGCCTGACGTTTCCGTCAACGGCACCGGCGGCAACACCGGCATGGTCGATGGCCTGCTCGGCGTGATGCTCCGTCAGCAGACGCATGAAACCGCTGCCGTGAAGAAAACTTAAATCGCCAAGGAAGCGAAACAGGGACGCGGCGTGAGTTGGTGATTTCACCACTCACGCCGTTTGTGTTTTAGATTGGTGCTCCGGCAGGGACTTGCACCCTGACATATCTGTTTAAGAGACAGACACTCTGCTGCTCGAGTTCCCGAAGCAAAAAATGAAACAGGCTTTGCCACGCGGGGATGGACTCGAACCATCGCATCCAGGCCTGTGAGGTCCTGTACAAGCACCTGCCGCCCGCATGGCAAAAAAGGATTTCCCAAGCGCACCGGAACAATCACGCGACCATTACTTCGGTCGTGCGAGACCTCTGTCGCCGTGATTGGACCTCTTGGGAAAAATGGACGGGCATCAGGGTAACGCTCCCTGTACTCCGGTTTGGAAGACCGGCGTGTTTCTATCAACACCTATGCCCGGAAAAATCGCTCCGCGGTCCCGCATGCGGGACCGCTTCAATTCACAATGAACATCCGGCTCATGAATTGAGTCGGCATTTACTCCTAAACCGTTTTAAAAATCTACTTAGCGTCCACCATCACCTCATCCACCGTCCGCGCCAGCTCCTCCAAATACGCATCCCCCTGCGGATGATTCGTCAACGCCACCAAGATATAATGCCGATCCGGCCCCGTGATCACCGCACTATCATGCAGCCATGTCTGCCATGAACCCCACTTGCGGATGATCTTCACCTCACGCCCCGCCAGACCTTTCACAAACTTGATCTGATCATGTGGAATCTCCGGTGATTCAAAAATATCCCGCATCGCCTTGGACGCTTCCGGCGACACCAGCTTCCCCTGCTCCAGCCATAAAAAATATCGCAACAACTGCCGTACTGTCGCTCCATGCGAGACATTGCCTACCGGATCCGGAATTCGCTCACCCTCCTTGCTGTAGTGCTTCCCCACCCAGATGCCACCACCGTGATTCGTCTCATACAGATGATAGTCATTCAGCACCTGTTGCACCTGCTTCAGCCCCATCAATTGCGAATACTTGGCCGCCATCTCATTGTTCGACGCCTTCGCCATCAACCCCAGTTCATGCCGTGTCGTTGGTGAAAGATTCGTCACCGCCTCCGGATGAAGTTGAAAGTAGGCGAGCAAGATACCGACCTTCGGCACACTCGCCGCATATTCCATTTTGTCCGGCCGCAACATCGCCAGCCGCAACGTCCTCAAATCCAGCACCCCCACCATCGTCTGCTCCGGCTTCATGCCATGCTTGGTGCGCAAGCCGGCATCCATCGTCTCCACCTTCGCCTGCAACTCCGCGTCAACCTGCGTAGTGAAATCCAAAGTGTAACCGTAAAATTTTGGCTTCATGGACGTTGAGGTGGAAGTGCAACCAATGACACCAAAGCCCAAGGCCAGATAGAGGAATATCCTGCGCATGATTGCTGGCATAAGCATAGGCCGTTACCGGTTTCTGCCCGAATCCGCCCCATCACACAAGCGCAGACCGCAACCGTTGCCGCCGATTGCCAGTTGACTCTGCCCGCCCCCGTTGCTTGTCTAGCACCGATGTCTGATAACCCGACTCCGCCCCCCTCACCTGCTGCTCACGTCGTGGGTGAAGGCTATGATTTTAATGCGATCCGCACGGCGCTCAATGGGAACAATGCCCCGCCCCATTTCGTCATCCACGAACGCGGCGTGATCAGAGGCGTCTGCCTGGGCCTCATGTGGAATCCGCTCGCCGAGAGCAACCCCTGCGAGGTCTGGGTCGGTAAAAAAGGTGACCTGCCCAAGTGGGGCGGCCTGCTCGCCGAAACCAAAGGCCCGCTGCCCATCTATGTCCGTCGTGAAGAAGGTGGCAAATGGTTCTTCACCGGCCTGCATGAAGTCACCGGCACCACCGTGGAATCCGCCGAACTCTGGCGCCGCATCAAGCCTCCGACCATCACCGGCATCTCCCGCGTCGTCTTCATGAAACGCTGCGAACCGGCGAAATAAGCTGGTTGCTGACTTCATTGATCAGCGGCTAACTTGGCCAAAATCAATGGAGAACGTTTAATGGCCTTCCAAACATGGGCGGCGAGATGCCTGCAACAGGTCAAAGGTGTGAACCCTTTTGCCGGCGATTGCTTGCCATCGCGTGTTCCGTTTTTCGCTTTCGGACGACCGACGCTGCCCTTTCCTCATCTTTGGAATTACCAGGACCCTATCAAGATTTTCGAAACCTTCTACTGGAATGCCGAAAAGGAAACCGGCTCTGGAAAACATAATCGCTACCTCTACGTAGCCGGATTGCCGCCGATGCTGCTCACCCGCGAGCCCGCTATCATCCGGGCTGTGCTGGCCGCCACTGGCGATAAGCCCGGCCAGTTTGACCGCGATACCAGCCCTACTGCAGGTATCGCCCGCGCGACCGGCGAAGACTCGCTCCTGTATGCGAACGGCTGCGCTTGGCGACGTCAGAAAACCTTATCCGCCGAACCCTTCAGCCGTTCCAATCTGTTTCAGCCGGAAAAATTTCAAGGCTTCGAGCAAACTTTTCGTAAGACCGTCACGGAGAGACTCGGCGCCCTTCGTGCCCATCAGCAGGCCAGCGGTCAGAAAGTGGTCCGCCTCAAACTCGAACCCGAGATCAAGGTCGTGATGCTGGAGATGCTGGTGAACAATTTCTTCGGCGGTCAGGTTTCTCACCAAGAATTGCGTGGGCGTTTTGTTCCTGCTCTCGAGCTGCTCATCGATCACATGATCAGCGACACCGTCGCTCCTCACGCCCAAGCCCTTTACGATACGTTCTCCGGTCGTAAAGCCATCTTGAAACAGAAGCGAGCCGACTTCGAAGCCCTGACCGACATCGCCCTCTCCGGACGAGAGAAAGGTCTGGGCTTATGGAGCCAGTTCAAATCCGACGCCACGAATGACGCCCTCCGCAGCAACATCCGGGTCTTCCTCGCCGGAGCCATGGAGGCCACCACCTCCTTCGCCGGTTGGGCGATCTCCCATCTAGCCCATGCGCCCGCTATTCAGGAGCAGATCTATGCCGAGGTGAAAGACATGGATGCCTACGACCCAGATAACCTCGCCAGCGCCGTGATTCTCAAACAAGTGCTGGAAGAAACGCTACGCCTGACTCCCGCGCTTTATTTCCTCCCCCGCAAAGCCACTGTAGATACCTGGATCGAAACCACCGATCGCCGGAAAATGTTCATCCCGAAAGATACCCAGCTCCGCCTCGATGTCTGGCATGCCAACCGGTGCGAGGAGTTTTGGGGAACATCGGTCACCGGCTATCCCGCCGATACATTTGCTCCGGACCGCTGGAGCGTCCTTGCACAGAAAGGAATCGCTGCCAAAGACATGCTCCACTTCGGCTTCGGTCACGGCCCACGTTTCTGTCCCGGCCGGTTTCTCGGCTTGCTGGAAGTCGGCCTCGTCGTCGGAGCTGTCGTCAAGATGTTCAATTTTAAAGCTGTCACTCAAAGCACCGCCGCAAAAGCCGGTGTCTCCACCAAACCTGCTGACGGTGTCTTGGTGGACTTGGAACTCCGCACCTGAACAAATCGACCCGTTAGAAATTGGAATCCCGTATGGGAGTCGCACCCATCTATACAGTTTTGCAGACTGCCGCCTGACTGCTCGGCCAACGGGATGAAAAATTAGACAACCTTTGACGGATGAATTACTTTGCTGAGGAGCAAAACTATCAGGGACGACCATTCCCGCTCTTACGCCATGGATACACAAACCAAGCCGGGCCAGCCCACCACGTTCAAGCTGGCTGAAGTAATCCCAGCCACGGAGCGCCTGCCTTCTATCACGGTCAAGACGGCCATCGAACATTCGGCCAAAACCAGCCTGCTCACCTGCCCCCAAGCGGATCTGCCGGTCATCGAGTGCGCCGATTTTCACCCGCTGATTGCCGCCGCCGCGACGGCTTTCAAGCAACACTATCCTTTGGTGCTGTCACCCGACATGCTCTGGCTGACCGTGCTCCAAGGTGTCGCCCAGCACGTTGCCAATCACTCCGATTCACTCCGTTCAAAACTCGTCCAGCAGCAGACCAAGATCGAACTTGTGGTGGATAGCGCCACCGGTCTGTTACCAACCAACAGTGCGGAGATGTTGGATGCCGTCACCTCCTTCAAGGATCTGATCTCCCGGCATATCCAGCCAGACAAAGCCTTCCTGCTCCAAACCGAGTTCAGCACCACCACCGACATCGAGCGTATCGCCATGTCTGTGGTCTTGATGGATACCTTCCAGCCTTATTTCGACTACGTGTTCGCCTGCATCTGCGGCATCCCGTCCATCACCTTGGAAGGCACCTCCGAAGATTGGGCATTGCTTGAATCCAAAGTGCAGGCCTTGCATGAATCCGATCTGGACCTCTCGTGGTGGACCGGGCATTTGCTGCCGCTCTGCCGCCACTTTGTTGGTGCCTCCGGGAACGATGTTGATACCGCCCATTGGAATAATCTCTTCAAACTGACTCAACGCTACGGAAGGGAAGATCTGAACGGCTGGTTGCTGAAATTTATTCCTTACATCAAACACGATGACAATGAACCAGCCCGGCACCGAAACCCGCTTTTTGAACCCAAACCAGAACCGGAAGATGAAGCCGGGAAAGCCCACACAATCACCGGTTGCACATCCGCTATGCTGCCGTCGGGTATTTCTGCCGCGCCGGTGATTTGCTGGAATAAAGCCACCAACGAAAAAATCCCGTTTCAATTCATAGCGGGTTTTGGAGGCGTAACCCAGCAGGACGATTTTTCCCTGCGTCCTTTGATTGTCTGGAGCATCTCTTCTGCTCCAGCCATTGATGCACTGCTGCAAAAAATTCTAACCCAGCACGAAAGCAGGGTTCCGGAGAATACGGACATAAAATCAATTCTGCCGCATTTCAGTGATTATCTGCCGGGAGATTTTTGGCGCTTCTACACCACTACCAATGGAGCCACTCTGAATTTCCCTTACGAGAACGCCTGGTCTGGAAAATCCCTGGTCATTCACTCCTTGGACAATATCTCTCCGCTTTTTGAGTGGAAGACCTATGATGCACTACGCAACGAGTTGAACCTGCTGGTGCGGCAAGGTATTTTAACCAGGCAACAGGCCGACGATCGGATTGATTTCTGCAACATGTATATGCACTTGCGCGTATTCGCTTGCACCCAGACTAAGCATGGTGATGTCACCTATCTCTTTGGCAGTGACCCGGAAGCCTCTGTATTTCGCCGGGGAAATCGTCTGGTACACACGCAACAGGAAAGCCGCGGGGAGATCTTCCGCTGGAATGGCGAACTCGTCCCCGGCGCTTTCATACCTGTCGCGCACACCTTCACCGAATGGCTCACCAAAGTGTTCGCAGCGAATGAGGCCAAAACGGAACTCGTGAACCGCAGCCGCCAAAAGCCCTGAAAATTAGGTGTCCAAAGCTTGAGAATACAGCTCTGGACGACAGGTTCTTTTATCGGATTATGGCCATCTTGCGGATGACCTTCCCGACGTTTCCACCCGGTCCGACCGTAAGGCCGCAACCGGGTAAACCTGCTTGGCTGCCTTTTTTAGCTGGTGGCATCTCCAGCATCCGGTGAAGCGTCTCGGCGTTCCTCTACTGTCTGCCTTGCGGGCAGTGAAGGGGCATTACCCCACCATGCGAATCCGACCGACCGCCTCGGCCCTTGCGGGGCCTTGGCAGCCCTGGTTGTCCCGAAGGACCCAGGGATTAAGCCACTTTCAACTTCACCGTGGACGCGGCTTTGCGTTTACATTCGTTGGTTTATCAGACCAGTGCCCGAAGGCATGTATACCTGCTGAGACGTGCGCGTCCGGTGGTTTCATGAACTTTTGGTTCACGCTATGCCACACGTCTCCTGTGTTTCTCTTGCGGAGTCACACCGAGTTTCAAGACCGCAGACGTCGCCACCCTCCCTACCTCTCGGTTGGGAGCATGACGGGCCTGTTGCCTCTCACTCTGCCCTCCCGCCCTCGCTTGCAAAGCTCGGACCGGACGGCTCCCCTTCTCCCTGAACTGTCGATGTTTGGCATAAGTGCAGTGCTCGGCGCTACCGTTAGCGGAGCCTACGGCGTTGCCCTCGGCTCCAATGTGCACTCCATCTTCCAGCGTAGCTCACCCCGCTTGCGCGGCATAAGCTCACAGGGACTGGGTTTGCATGAACGGCCATTCAACATGGCGCGGGCGTGCAGGACGCTCCGCTTTTACCGGTTTACACCGGCTTATCTAAAGGGGTCATGCCCCCGATACTAAATTTGAAATAGGACGGAAACTGCACGGCGCTGGCTTCAATCCAGAAATGGATTCTGCACTGAAGCCAGCACCGCACGGGGTTACCGTTGGAACGGTGAATTCTGTCAACCAGATCATCACCCAAAACACTCAGCAGGCAATCCGCAGATGCACCTGAGTTCGTCAGCCCAAGCTGCCGCAGCTCTTTCCTGGATAACTGCCTTTTCTCCTGGCAATAAACCGGATCACCATACACCTCATGAGCATGGGCACTTGCTAACGGACATTTGAAAACGACGTCAATAGGAGATGTCTCCCAATGGTTGTTAAGTGGCCACATCCAACATTCAAACCAATGTCCACGCAGCTTAATTAGCAAGCAATGCTTGGAAATCTGCTTCCTTACCTGACCAAACTTTCGCTCGACCTTTTCTTGCAGAGTTAGCGATCGGGCCTTGTCTGGGATTTCACAGAGAACGCCTGTTTCTGGATGCACGTAAAATGGATGCCATCGTTTACCCAGTTTCTGCACCGGAATTTCCCGGCCACCCGACCATCGGTAACTGGTGATACACCAGACTTCCCCTTCTTTTATGAAAGTATTGCGTTCTACCATCTCCAGCATATGAAAGCGGATGTGCGCCCGGACAACACTGTCCGGTTTGATCACTTTGGCGGCTTCGCTGTAGACCTCGTTCCAATCTCGCCCCAATTTTGATCTCAACCAACGCCTAAGCGGGCCAAGATGTTCACCGAAATGTTTCCTGCAGCCATTGTGACGCTGTTTCATCCCCTCCTCTTTCGGCAATTGGTCTTCTGTCCGATTCGCCCGGCGCCCCTGCTTGACGCGACCACCGCCATGACGCGGCTCTTCACAGATCACTTTGTGCATGTCAGCTCTCATAAGATTGGGTGCGGGATCAGCCGCGTTATTGATAGGTTTTGATTTTCTAAAAACTTGGTGATTGGACACGACCGGCCGGATTCCAACCGGCTCCGACGCCGGTGGTGGCGTCATGCTGTCATTACAATATGGTCGCGGACAGAGATTGGGGTGGCCAACCGGACTTGCACCGGCACAAACGCCTTCACAGGGCGTGATGCTGCTCTTACATCATGGCCACCATTCGGAAAGGGACTAGGCGCGGAGATTGAAATGCGGGCTGGGCCTGTATGGAACTCGCACCTCAAACATCTTCCTTCGTCCCTTAAAAAACTGGAGCCCCTGGTCGGACTCGCACCGACGCATACGGGTTTACAAAACCCGCCCTGTGGCTGCTGAGGCACAAGGGCTCAAATAACTGGTGCTCTCACGTGGACTTGCACCACGAACCTTCTCCTTCGCAGGGAGATGTGCACATCTGTTACACCTTGAGAGCAAAATGAAATGGCATCCGTGGCCGGACTCGCACCGGCTAGGTCCGGATTGAAATTCCGGTCGCTCGGGCTGCTTTGCATTCACGGACTACCGAAAACTTGACATACATTGCACTGCAATGTATCGATTTATTATGAAGCTCGAAAAAGAACTGGTGGCTGCTTCCAGTGTTCCGCTGATTCTTTCCATTCTGGCTGAAGGCGACAGCTACGGCTACGCCATCATCCAGCGCGTCAAAGACCTTTCCGGCGGCAAGATCGAGTGGACGGACGGCATGCTCTATCCGGTTCTCCATTGGCTGGAAGACCAGTCCTTCGTCAGCAGCACGTGGGAGAAAGCCGAGACCGGACGCAAACGAAAATACTACGCCCTCAGCCCCGAAGGCCGGGATGCTCTCAAGGAGCAAAAGCAACAATGGCAGCTCGTCACCTCCACCCTCAACCAGCTCTGGAAACCAAAACATGCGTAACCTCGAACAATCCATCATCGAATGGCGCCAGAACATGCTGGCCACACCCGGCATCAATCGTGACACTGTGGATGAATTGGAAAATCATCTCCGGGAAAGCGTGGACCAATTGATTGCCTCCGGCCTGTGCGAAACGGAAGCTTTCCAGAAAGCGGCTGCTAATCTTGGCCCTTCACCTGCCCTGTCTTCCGAATTCCAAAAGCTCGATACCGCCACGTGGTGGCCGATCAAAGTAGTCGCAGGTATTGAAATCGTCACCGCCTTGCTTCTAGGGCTTTTGCTCTTTCGCCGCTTTGATGCCCAGCCTTCCGGTCTTCTGCTGATGAGCCACATCTTCGCCATCACCATGGGATACGTCTCCGCGTTCCTGCTCGGCGGACTGGGCATCTGTTTTGTTTGCCGCCGGCTATTCACGGACTTTTCCCCGAATCAATCGCGCTCCCTCTCACGCGCCAGCTTGATCATCGCCGCCGTCGCCACTTGGTGCACTATCGTTGGCGTGGTGCTAGGTATGGTCTGGGCCAAAAACGAATGGGGCCGGTATTGGGCCTGGGATGCGAAGGAGGTCGGCGGCCTGAGCGTGATCATCTGGCTGATTTGCTTTCTGATCATACATCGCACCTGTCGTATTTCCGTCCGCAGCCTCATGTTGGGCACGATCCTTGGCAATGTCGTGGTAAGCCTCGCCTGGTTCGGGCCGAACTCGCTGACAGGTGTGCATGATTATGGTTCGTCCCACTCGCTGCTTCTAATCGCGGCCATCGTTATCCATCTTGCCTTCATGGGAGTCGGACTCGTCCCTGCGGGCTCACTCCGATTCCGCAAGGCCCGCTAACCATCACTCAAACAAACCAGCCGCTGGAGTCGGACTTGCGCCGACACCTGCCGGGCTTCAGCCGGCCGTGCAGACTCTCTACACCATCCAGCGTTGCTGCGGTTTCTTTCACCGAAATAGAACTGGAGTGGTAGCGACCGTGGTACCGTCTAGTCGCCACCACTCCTTATCGCTTTGCCCCCTTTGGAAATTGTCTTGGGCATTTCAAAAGCGATCTCCTGCAAAATCGTAGGGGCTGATGATGTCGCCACCATCAGCCCTCGGGGTTCCCCACCCGGGCCGTCCGCCTGGCTGGCAGGCGGGCGGAAAACTTATGCTTTAACGCCTTTAATCGGCGGCAGCTTCACTTCGCGTGCCGTGTTCAACGGCAAGGCCGGACGGAACGTCAAGGTCTGCCGCCGTCCTGGCTTGTAGCTTCGGCGATACAGCAACGGGCTCTGCTTGTAGGAGGTTTCGCGATACATACGGTTCCTTTCGTTGAGGGTTGAACAAAATGAAGTGGTCGTCCGGCACGGTGACGCTCCGTGGTCTTCCGCTTATCAGGCGGGCGCTCTGCTTTTGAGCTATCGGACGGAAAAGTGATTTACGATTTTGGAAGGACGATTTACGGGCAGTGGGCAACCCGCTAGGATCTCGTAAATCGTAAATCCAAAATCGTAAATGAGATTGGTGCTCATGGGAGGACTCTCACCCCCAACCATGGCGTTCGAAGCGCCGCGCTCTGATGATTGAGCTACACGAGCAACTGACTGAAATGGCTGCCGGGACTGGACTTGCACCAGTTCAAGCGGTTTAACAGACCGCCGTGCTACTTTGACACTACCCGGCAAGGAACAAATTGGAGCTGCTGGCAGGATTTGCACCCGCATCGATTCGTTTAGAAGACGAATGCCTCATCTCACTCGGCCACAGCAGCAGTTTTAAAATGGTCGGAATGGCAGGATTCTCGCCTGCGACATCCTGGCCCCAAACCAGGCGCTCTAAAGACTGAGCTACACTCCGATGAACAAAATGGCGGACCCGAAGGGAGTTGCACCCTCAGCCTTCCCGCAGACAACGGGTTGCTCTGCTAATTGAGCTACGAGTCCGATAAAAATGGTGGGAACCGCTGGTAACGCTCCAGTTCGTCACTTCCAACCTTGTTTAACGACGCCTGATCTACAGTCAGGCGGCCGGATCGATTCCCTTGAAAATGGTTGCGGGGGTGGGAATCAAACCCACCTGAAGAAGTTTATGAGGCTTCTCTCTGTCTCAGTCGAGTTCCCCGCAGTAGTAGTAAATGGTGGAGTCCGGCGGGTAACGCTCCCGCTTCAGCCTGTTTGCAAGACAGGCGCCTCACTTTTCGGTCACAGCCCCATTTGGCAGGTTGCCTCCGTGCCGCCCGGAGTGAGCTGGGTTTTGGAGACCCGGCAGCGTGCTGACGCGCAACCTGTTGAATCTGTTGATGGTTCATGGCTGAGAATCGACCGAAAGGGCGGGAGAACCGCACTCACCATTCCTTCGGGGGACTCTAAACCTAAGCAACCACTGTGAACTAATTATATATAGAAAGTGAAAGGCCAGGCATGTCTTACACGCCCGGCCTTGTCATATAACAACAAAGAACAAACACCAACACAGGGTCATTGCCGTGTGGCCACAGGTATTTCGCGGTGGTCGTTTCGGTGTTTTGGGCACACCTCCTCCGAAGCCCTTAGACTGTAAATCTGGGAAAATCTCTGCTGGCACGATTTTTCACTCACTCGGGGCACACCCCGCCGGTGGAGCGATAGGGATCGTCTCTGCCAAAATCTGAATTCTGTCGCGGACATCGTTAAGACGTCGCCTTTCGGTATCTCACAGTGCTTTGCCTTTCTTTTTGCGGCTTTTACCGCGGTTTTAATCATTTCCGGCCAACAAAAAACCCTGCTTACTTGTGGTAAGCAGGGTTGGCCAAAATCTTGGATAACTCCTAACTGCTTACCTCCGGCTGATCTTCGTGACGGTTGAGTGACTTACTCCCATACGACCATACCCGGGCCGACATACCGCCACACAGCAATCCTTGCGCAAACGGCTTGGATGCCGTTCTGGGCGACTGAATTGTTATGTTTTGAGTATGTTTCATTTACGTGTAAGAGAATTAAACGACAACCACGATTACGTCAAATATTTTTTATAATTATTTT
>CALRJY020000063.1:0-15955 GCA_943367715.1 Chitinophaga pinensis
GCCGCATCGTCAGCAACCGCTGCTGGGAAGCCTTGTCCTGGCAGTCGCCCAACGCCGTTTTCAACGCCGCCGCCAAATCCGGCCGGTTCAGACGAAATCTTTTCGGCATGAACCTTAACTTTCCCCACCTTCACAATAGTGCAATCTCAAACTAGAATTGGTATGAAGCATGTCCGATTGCTGGTCTGTCCTGCGGATACCCGAATGCCCGCGCCGAGCTTTGAGAGTCTTTCCAATGAAAATCTCAGCTATTTTTTAAATCTGGATGCTGATGAATTGAAACCGAATGCATTGCTGGCGGGTGACCGTTTACTGTATGGAAGTCCTGCCCGAGTAAACGGGCTGCTGATTCCGAGCACAACCGGCAATTTTCAATGGGACAACAGCTTGCACAAAGGATCGGCCAAGGAATCTAAAGGGAACCTTGCGCTCTCGGATGGAAGCGTCACGGATCACACCAGTCTCGAACTCACCAAGCAGTTCACCAGCGAGCACAACGCCACAAACCGGTTTCTGTTCCCAGAATAACCGAGCGAGAGATGAGAACATTCATCTACCTGCAATTCTCCCTCTTGCGCCCCAGCCCTTCTCCCCACACAGTAGCCGGACGATCATGGTGACTGAGAATGACATTTTGAACGCGTTGAAAGCCGTGAAGTATCCCGGCTATTCGCGCGATATCGTTTCGTTTGGCCTCGTAAAGCAGGTGGCGGTGAGCAATGGCGCGATCCACGTGTCCATGCAGCTCACCGGCAACAACGCCGACGCGGCCCAACAGATCAAGACGGAGGCGACCAAGATTTTGCAGGCGCTGCCGGACATCCGGATGGTGCATGTGGACGTGCGCCCGGCTCCCGGTGGCACCACCGGCCCCGGTGCGCCAGCGGGAAATGTGGCGGCCGGCCCGAACAAAGTGCCGGGCATCAAACGCATCGTGGCCATCGCCAGCGGCAAGGGCGGCGTAGGCAAATCCACCTGTTCGGCGAATCTCGCCTGTGCCCTGGCCAAGCTCGGCTTGGACGTCGGCCTGCTGGATTGCGACATCTACGGACCAAGCATCCCGCTGATGATGGGGATGCAAGAGCGCCCGATCGTAAGCCCCGATGAAAAGCTCGTTCCGCTTTACAATCACGGCGTGAAGCTCATGAGCATGGGCTTCCTGCTGGACCCGGACCAGCCGGTGATCTGGCGTGGACCGATGATCCAAAAGACCATCCAACAATTCTTCAGCCAGGTGGAATGGGGCAATCTGGATTACCTGCTCGTCGATCTGCCGCCGGGCACGGGTGATGCGCAATTGTCACTGTGCCAAACCGCACCGCTGGATGGCGGCGTGATCGTGACCACGCCGCAGGAGGCGTCCTTGGGCGTCGTGCGAAAGGGCATCGCGATGTTCCAGAAGGTGAATGTGCCGTTGCTGGGCATCGTGGAGAACATGAGTTACTACGTGACACCGAATGGGGAACGCGTGGAGATCTTCGGTCACGGCGGTGGCCGTGGCGAGGCCGCCCGCTTGGATATCCCCTTCCTCGGTGAGGTGCCGATCTTCATGGAAATCCGCGAAGGCGGCGACCGCGGCGTGCCCGTGGCCGTGTCGCACTCGGATAAGCCCGCCGGGCAAGTGTTCATCGACGTCGCCCGGAGACTACATGAGCAATTGGGTTAAGCCTTGATTAACAAGGGTTAACGCAAACGCCTACGTAGTATCCCTCACCCAAAATTCAGGGTTGTCATCAGCAGGGCCGGTGTTACATTCAGTCAACAATTCGACGCGTATATTTTTACAGCGTATGTCCACCGAGACTAAGATCGCCTCAGGCGTGAACGATTTGCTGAAGAACTCGTCGCTCTATCGCGAGTTCCAAGCCGAGCGGGAAGAGATTTTGCGGCATAAGTGGATCGAGTCCGAGAAGGCCGGTTACGATATCGGGTTCGAACGGGCCTTGACCGACTGGATCATCCATCACCGGTCCAAGTGGCGGAAAGCCCGCCAGTCCCACGCCGCCTGAAAATCTGAGCGAGTTTTTTTCCTTTAAGGCGGTCCTGCGAGGCCGCCAAGGAAACACCATGAATTTTGTCCATCATTTTGCGGGTCTGTCGCTAGGCGGCAGACCCGTTTCTTTTTAACTATGCCTGAACGGATCACCATCATGAACCCCACCGCGCTCCAGCGTACGCTGAGCCGGATGGCGCATGAGATTGCAGAAAAGAACGAAGCCAGCGCCGATATCGTCGTCGTCGGCGTGCAGCGCGGCGGTGTGCATCTGGCCAAACGGCTCGCTCTGCTCCTGGAGCAGATTTGCGGTCATGCCGTGCCTTGCGGCACTCTGGATGTGAATTTCTACCGGGACGATCTCGACACTCATCACACGCCGAATGTCCATCCCACGCAGGTGCCCGCCGACATCACGGGCAAAGTTGTGGTGATCGTGGATGACGTGCTCTTCAGCGGCCGCACCACCCGCGCCGCCATGGATGCGTTGAAAGACTTGGGCCGCCCCCGCCGCATCCAATTGGCCGTGCTCGTAGATCGCGGCCATCGCGAACTCCCCATCAAGGCGGATTTCGTGGGCAAGAGCATCCCGACCGCCCGTGGTGAGAATGTGGAAGCGAAACTCAAAGAAGATAACGGCGACGACACCGTTTATCTGGAACGCCTATGAGCTGGAACAAACGACATCTGCTAGACATCGAATCGCTCACGGCCGAAGAAATCAACACGGTGCTCGATACCGCCACGGCCTTCAAAGCCGTCGGTGCCCGCGCCATCAAAAAGGTCCCTGCCCTGCGCGGTAAGACGGTGATCAATCTGTTCGTAGAGCCGTCCACGCGCACACGCATCAGCTTCGAGCTGGCCGCGCAACGCCTCTCTGCGGACGTCATCAATTTCTCGGCGGAAGCCTCCTCGCTTAAGAAAGGCGAGACGCTGAAGGACACTGCGCGCAATCTGGAAGCGCTCAACGCGGACATCATCATCATCCGCCACAGTGCCACGGGAGCGCCACATTTTCTCTCGCGTTTCCTGAAATCGAGCGTCGTGAACGCGGGCGATGGTGCGCACGAACATCCCACGCAAGCACTCCTCGATACCTTCACCATCCGCGAGAAGAAGGGGAAGATCGAGGGGCTGAACGTGACAATCCTCGGCGACATCCTTTATAGCCGTGTGGCGCGTTCGAACATCTGGGCGTTGCTTAAGCTCGGTGCGAATGTGACCTTGTGCGGGCCTTCCACACTCGTGCCGAAAGTGTTTGAGAAGATGGGCTGCAAGGTGACGTGGAATCTGGACGAAGGCGTCAAGAATGCCGACGTGGTGAATCTCCTGCGCATCCAGCACGAACGTCAACGCAAGGCGATGTTCCCGAGCATCGGTGAATACACCAGCCTCTTCGGCATCAACAAGGTGCGGTTCAAACGCCTGAAGCCTGATGTCATGATCATGCATCCGGGCCCGATCAATCGCGGTGTGGAGATCGACAGTCAGGTGGCCGATTGCGACCAGTCGGTGATTCTCCAGCAGGTGACGAACGGTCTCGCCGTCCGTATGGCGGTGCTGTTCTTGGTGAATGGTGGCAAAGGACCGCAGGAAGTGGCGGCGCCCGTGACGACCGCGTAGTCGGGGACCTCGGTAGAAAGGGTTAAAGCGTCAAATCGTTGAAGCGTGAATCACGTTTCAACGATTTTAACTTTTCAACTACCCAACGCCTACAAGCGTTTAGCCAATTCCGCCTGACTGTTGTTGAACACTTCCTGATGCAACGACCCACCGTGCGAATCCATGGTGACCACCACCGGGAAATTCTCCACTTCGAGTTCCCATATCGCTTCCGGTGAACCGAACTTCTCGAGGAAATAAACATTCCGCACGGACTTGATGCACTCGGCCAGCACTTGCGCCGCACCGCCGATGGCGTGCAGATAGACACAGCCGTATTCTTTGTTTGCTGCGAGCGTGCGATCGCCCATGCCGCCCTTGCCGATAACGCCGCGCACACCGAAGTCCTTGATGATATGCCCTTGATAAGGCTCCTCGCGGATGGAGGTCGTAGGGCCAGCCGCAGTCACCTTCCACTTCCCCTGCTCATCCTTCATCACCACGGGGCCGCAATGATAGATGATGCCGTCCTTCAGGCTCACGCCCTCGGGCAGCGCACCACCTTCGTGCAGATACTTATGCACGGCATCGCGACCGGTGTAGATGACGCCCGTGATTTCTACGGCATCGCCCACTTTGAGCGCGCGGATCTTGTCTTCGGTAAAAGGTGCGGTGAGGTGAATCATACTTGGGTTTCGCAGTTCAGACGGTCGAACTACTGGGCGTTTTTTGGAACGGATTGATTACTTGCACGCCATCAAAACTCTGGCCATGCGACATGTCTTCGGAATAAAGCGTGACAGTTCCTGATTGTTTAGCCGCAGCCACGATAGCTCCATCCCACAAAGAAATTTGAAACCGATTGTGCAGTTCCACGGCCTGCTCAAACAGCGCAAAATCGATTCCGACCACTGGAGCCGGCATCAATGCTTTGATGAAGGCTGAGGCATCGTCGCCCGTCAGAGGTGGTTTCAATTTTCGCGTGGCGTTGACGTAAAACTCCATGAGGACTTGCGTAGAGATCGCAAAGGGGCCGGCGGAAAGCACCTCGCGGGCGGCCTTTTGTTTGTGCGCCTCGGCCGGGTGGGTCGAAGCCGCATACAAAAGAATGTTGGTATCAACGAAGGCGAGGGTTGTCCGCATAAGTCCGGGCCCGGCTGGGAGTTTCGCCGACAGTCACGACATGGGTGGCATCCCATTGTGCGAAGAACTGTTTCATCCTTTCGGCACGGTCCTTGGTGACATCCACCACCCGGCCTTGACCGGCAGAGAGATCGGCTTTGGCTTGATCCAATTCCGCTTTGAACTCGTCTTTCAACGTCATCGCATCTTCGTCCAAATTATCCAGAAAGAGGCGTAAAGCATCCCGCTCAGCTTGAGAGAGCTGCTTTACCTCAGCTTCGATTTGTTGAAGCGTTGACATACTATTACTAAAGCCCATACGGCTTTGATTTGCAATTCCGCTTAATAAAGCCACTTCTCGATCTTCGCGTCGTCGGAAAGAATCACGCCTTGGCGCCGGTAAGCCCAGCACATGTAGCTGATGCTCACAAAGAAGGACGCGGGCAGACGGTTAGCCGCGCATATCTTCACGCCGAGCAAAGTCGTCTTGCCGCCGAAGCCCATGGGTCCGATGCCGAGTTCATTCGCCGTCTTGAGAATGTCCTGTTCAAGGGCGTCGAGCTCGGGGTTCGGGTTACGGTCCTCGATGGTGCGGAGGAACTGTTGCTTGCTGAATTCGTAGCTCGTGGCGCGATCACCGCCGATGCACACACCGAGGATGCCCGGGCCGCAGCCTTTGCCTTGCGCTTGCAGCACGGCATCGAGGATGACCTTGCGGCAGCCGTCGAGGTCGCGGTTCGCCTTGAGCTTCTCGATGGGCAACGAATATTGCGCACCGACATTCTCGCAGCCGCCACCTTTCAGGATGAGCGAGACTTTGATCTCGTTGGAGCGGTGCTGGTGGCAATGGACCGTAGGTGAACCGGGACCGACGTTCGTGCCGTCGTTCTTGCCAGTGAGCGAGTCCACGGAGTTTTGGCGGAGATAACCTTTCTTCGTCGCCATCGTCACAGCCGTGCGCGCAGTTTCCTCGAAGCTGATCTGGTCGAAGCCCACAGGGCATTCCACGTAAAAGATGATGCTGCCGGTGTCCTGGCAGATGGGTTGGGACTTCTGCTTGGCCAGCTTGATGTTCGCCTCGATGATCTTGAAGGCGGATTCCGCGATGGTGCCCTTCTTCTCGTTCTCCAACGACGTCAAAATGGCTTTCTGCACGTCATCGGGTATCTCCGCCGACGTCCGGCGGATCAGCTCTATCAAGGACTCCAGTAAGGCGCTCATATGGTCCGGTCAACCTAGGGCGCAGCCTTTCAGGTGTCAACGCGAGGGACGTGCCTCTGCAGGAGAAAAAATCTTACTGCCGGTCTCCGGGCTGTTCTGGCTCAAGGGTTTCGCCGGTCAGGACACGGTTCACATTTCTGAGCAGTTTATCCGCGGTGAAGGGCTTGTGCATGATGGGGGGCACGCCGAGCCGTCGCAGTTCATCCACCTTGTTCACCATGGAAGCACCTGAAGCCAATCCGCTGCACGCGATGATTTTGACCCCGGGCTCCATTCTTCTCAGGCTGCGCACCAGCGCCACGCCATCCATGAAGGGCATCATGATGTCTGTGATCACCAGGTGTACCTTGCCTTGATTCTGCGCGATCAGCGCGATCGCTTCCGTGCCGTCTGCGGCCGTCAACACACGGTAACCACGACGCACCAGGATGTCCTTGGCCACTTCGAGGATGGACGGTTCGTCATCCACCACCAAAATAAGCTCACCATGACCCACGGGCACTGCGGTGTCCTCGTCGGCATTCTCCGGCAGCACTTCTGCTTTCACCGCTGGCAGGTAAACACGGAACTCGGCACCTTTGCCCGGTTCACTGATGATACGCAGGTAGCCGTGGTGGCTCTTCACGATGCCCATCACCGTGGACAGGCCCAACCCAGTTCCTTTTCCCAGCTCCTTGGTGGTGAAGAACGGCTCGAAAATCCGTTCATGCAGTTCGTGCGGGATACCCATGCCAGTATCCTTCACGATCAGCACCACGTAGTCGCCATCGGCTATCTGGATGCCCAGTTCACTGGGCATATCGTGGACGGTTTCATTGCGGGCATCGATATGAAGAATGCCGCCATCGGGCATCGCATCACGGGCATTGATGGAAAGATTCAGCAGCACCTGATGCATCTGCGTGGGATCACCCGTCACATTCCACAGGTCGGTTGACACATTGGAGCAGACCCGGATGTTGCGCGGAAAAGCTTCGTGAGCCACCCGGCTCATATCCTTGATCAGATGTTTGGGAGCCAGCAGCAGGCGCTCGCCTTTGACGCCGCGCGCGAACGTCAACACTTGGCGCACGATATCGGCACCCCGTTGGGCTGAATCCCGCAGGTTGCGCAAGATGTCCTGCGTGTCGCTATCCGGATGGATGTCCCGCAGCAGCTCAATGGACATCAGGATCGGCGCCAGCACGTTGTTCAGGTCATGCGCGATACCGCCTGCCAGCAGGCCGATGCCTTCCAGACGCTGAGCACGAAGGTATTGTGCCTCCATCTGTTTGCGCTGGGTGATGTCCTGCTTGATGGCAACGAAGTTGATCACCTTGCCGTCACGATCCAGAACGGGGGTGATCGTCATTTCCTCATCGTACAAAGTGCCATCCTTGCGCCGGTTGATCAGTTCACCTCTCCAGACCTGGCCGGAACTGATAGAGCGCCATAGCTCCTGGTAAAAATCTGCACCTTGCCGGCCTGATTTGAGCACTTGATGAGTGGCTCCGATCAATTCTTCCGACGGGTAGCCGGTCAAGGCGCTGTAAGCAGGATTGGACCACATGATCCGGCCTTTCTGATCGGTGATGGCGATGCCATTCGCCGCGGCATTCAGGGCGGATTCCTGCAATAGCAGGCTGGCCTCATCCTGTTTTCTTTTCGAAATATCGAGGCCGATGCCCAAGATGCAGGGCCGTCCATCCAGCTCGATCTTACAGCCGTGAAAATGATGCGGGTGTGCCGAGCCGTCCAAGGAAACGATACGCGCTTCGACCTGGCTATCACCGTTCCGGAACACTTCTTCAATGGACTTGCTGGTGGCGGCATGATCGTCCGGATGCAGGACTTGCAGGCAGTTCAGGTCACGAAGCTGGTCGGTAGAGCGGCCGGTCATCCGTTCTAGCTGTGGATTCCATGACCGGAATCGGCCATCGGCTTCAATCACATAGAACACGCCCGGCAGCACATCGATGGTCCAGCGGGAGAAATCCCGCTCCTGTCTCAACTGTTGCTGCATCTGTTTGAGCGAAGTGATGTCCGTGACACGCACCAGCACCATCTTGTTTTCCGGCAGATCCAGCTTGCGCGCGGCGAAGAACCCCCAGAAGAAGTTGCCCCTCAACGTTTTGTATTCCACTTCTTCGACCCACTCCCGTCCTTCAGCCACCGTTTCAAATGATTGCCGGGCCTGTTCTGGAGTCCTCGGGACCCGATGCCACGCGTGTCCGGCCTGTCCGATCACTTCCTCCTTTGAATCCGCTTCGAACATCGCCAACGCCCGCGCGTTGCAGTCCGTGATGAGCCTGGTGTCCCAATCCACGAGGAAGAGCGCATCCGAAGAACTGTTATAAACTCCGCTGAAAAGACGTTCACTCCGCTGCAAGCCTTCCTGTGCCAGTATGCGTTCGGTGATATCTTCGAATACGCCCAATACACCAAACGCTTCGCCATCATTCCCGATCAGCGGGGTCTTGGATGTCTCCACCCAGCGTTGTGAACCGTCAGCCTTGGTGATAGGCTCAATGATGTTCAACTGGGGCTTGCGCGATTCGATGACCTTCCGGTCATTGGCCACGTAACCGGCCGCTTCTTTTGGCCCCCATGGCAGTTCGAAATCGGTTTTGCCGATGACATCGGATGTTTTCTTCAGTCCGCCCGCCCGCGCGAATACCTGGTTGCATCCCAGATAGCGGCTGTCTTTGTCCTTCCAGAAAACCGCTTGCGGAACGGAGTTCAAGATGCTCTCCAGCATCGTGCGTTGTTCATCCAAAGCCTGCTTCGCGCGTTTGGGCACATCGATGTCTTGGTGGGTTCCGACGGCACGCATAGGCTTGCCGTTTCCATCGCGCTCAAAAACCCGGCCACTGTCCATCACCCACAGCCAGCCACCTGATTTGGTCTTCACCCGCATCTTGGCCGTGTAATACTCAGACCGTCCGGCCAGATGCTCATCCAAGGCGCGTCGGGCTGCCGGCAAATCTTCCGGATGAACGAGTTTTTCCCACGTCTGCAACTCGGGCTCAAGTTCCTCCAGTTGGTAACCGAGCATCTCGGCCGAGCGCTGGTTGAAAATGAGCTTCCCGGTCAGGATGTTCCAGTCCCAAGCGCCTAATCCTGCGCCCTGCAAAGCCAGTTCATACCGTTCATGAGATTCCCGCAAAGCCGCTTCCGCCCCCTTGCGCTCGGAGATGTTGCGCCATGAACCGGCCAGATACTCTTTCCCACGAAAAACGATTTTGTTGACCGAGATCTCCACCGGCACAATGCGGCCATCTGCGATCCGATGGGTGGATTCAAAGGTGACGTGATGCTCTTTCTGGATCCGGCCCCACATCATTTCCGCCTGTTCGAGCGAGGAAGAGGGGCTCCACTCATGAACCCGCAACGTCATCAGGTGTTCCCGGGGATGGCCGAAATGTTTGACGGCGGCCTCGTTGACGTAAGCGAGTTTGAACCGGTCCGAAGGATCGAGCATGAATATGGCATCATGCGAAGACTCCGAAAGATGCTGGTAAAGTAGCGCTTCCTGGGCGATCTCCTCACGCCGTTCCAGTTCCTTTTCCAAGAGGCGCCACAGCACCAATGCAGTGATGAGAACAAAGAGCAGCCCTTTAAAAACATCCCCGATGTCATCCTCCAGCCGGGAGATGGCGATATGGTTCAGGATCAGGTCGGAAGCAATGATCCAGACGCCGCCAACGAGGCCGTACAGAACAGCAATACGCCGTGCCGCCACAGAGGGAGTCCGCTTGACCGTTTCGGTATGCTCTATACTAGGCCGAACCATGTGCTTTGTTCAGGCCAGTCAATAAAGGCAGAATAATTCTGTCCTTCTTTCCCAGCCCAATCAAAGACTCTAGAGGAACGCCTATTGCTGCCAACCGAATTTTGTCGGTTGCCAGTGCAGGATTGTACCGCCTGTCTGCGTAGTCTCCGGTAGTATTTAGAGGATATTCGCCGCCAGTTCGGCCAGTTCCGAGCGCTCACCCTTCTGCAACTCGACGTGGGCGGCGATGGCGTGAGGGCGGAAACGGCTGACGATGAAGTTGAAGCCGTTCGACGCAGAATCCACGTACGGGTTGTCGATCTGATAGGGATCGCCGGTAAGGATGATCTTGGTGCCTTCACCCGCGCGCGTGATGATGGTCTTCACCTCCAGCGGCGTCAGGTTCTGCGCTTCATCGATGATCATGCACTGGTTGGCGATGCTCCGACCACGAATGAAACTCAGCGCTTCCACCACGATGGAGCCAGAACGCATCAGGTCACCACTACGGCGATGCTCATTACCCATGTTCAGATCGCTCAGCAGCTCAAGGGCATCATGAATGGGTTGCATCCACGGGTTCAGCTTCTCTTCCAAGGTGCCCGGCAGGAATCCGATCTCTTTGCCCATCGAGATCGTAGGCCGCGCGACGATCACGCGGCGGAATTCACGATCCATGATGGTGCGTTTCAGACCGGCGGCCATAGCCATCAGCGTTTTGCCAGTGCCCGCCTTGCCCATCAGGGTGACAAGCTTGATCTTATCATCCAGCAGCGCATCAAAGGCGAAGTGTTGTTCACGGTTACGAGGCTTGATGCCCCAGACGCCCTCGCGGACATCGATGATCGGCACGAGCTTCTTGCCCGTCGGGTCTACCTTGGTCAGGGCGGTACGCTTCGGGTTCGTCTCATCGATCAACGTACAGTATTCGCTCGGGCTGTACTTCATGGAAGCATCCAGCTCCAATTCCTCGTTCGCACGGAACTTGGCCATCACTTCAGGCGAAACCACTTTGTCAAAGATGCCGGTGTAGAGTTCCGAGATGTTGACACGATCGGTCTCGTAATCTTCCGCCGGCAGACCGCTGGCGTCTGCCTTGATGCGCAGGTTGATGTCCTTGGTGACCAGCACCGTATGGATCTTCTTGTCCGCTGCCTGGATATCCAGCGCGCAGGAGACGATCTTGCTGTCCACCGTGTTGCTGATCGGCGCCCGGCCGCTGCCGTTGGCACCCTTAAATACGACGCGCAGGCTGCCACCATTGGGCAGCTTGACACCTTCGCTCAAGCTGCCGGTCGCACGGAAGCCGTCCATCATGCGCGAGACCATGCGCGCGTGCTGGCCTAGTTCGGAAGATTCGCGCTTGAAGCGGTCAATCTCTTCGATCACCTCGATGGGGATGAAGACATTGTTCTCCTGGAAGTTCAGGAGGGAGTTGGGGTCGTGGAGGAGTACGTTGGTGTCGAGGATGTAGTTTTTCACTTAGGCAAGTCCGCCAGTTTGATTTTGGCCATCCGCTTGTACCACGCCTGCAGCTGGGTGTGCTCGGCGGGCAAACGATAGTGGCCGGTATAGAGGTAGTTCCCGAGAATGCCGAACAGGTCGAAGTCGGCGAAACGCGGCCGGTTATCCAACAGGTAGGGACGGTCGAACAGCATCTGTTCGAAGGGAGAAAGTTTAGCGCCCAGTTCGGCGACGAGCAGCTTCTGCTGGGCCTTCCAGAGATCGATGCAGCCACGGCCGAACTTGCGTTCCTTGTGCCGCAGAAAGCCCAGATGGCTGACAGTGGGAACGAATTCGCGATAGTAGATATCGTTCAACCGGAAGCCAATGCCCTCGATGTCATTCTCGATGTAACGCCAGAGAATGCTCTGCAAGCCGCGCAGCTCACGGGGGAAAAGACCGAGTTCAAACTTGTTATCGAGATACTTGGCGATGACCTGGGAATCTTCCTGCGTCTCGAAGATCACTTGCCGTCCATCCTTCAACACCGGCACCTGATAGTAGCGTTGCTTGGTGATTTTCCAGATGAGGGAGCGGTCGTGGTAAGGAACTTTGACGTTCTGGTAGGGGACTTTGCCGAATTCAAGGATGCGACGTTGAACGATGACGAACGGGCTGTAGTCGGTTCCGTAAAGTTGTATCATAGCTGCTGGGTCACGCCGCGCCGGGGCAAAAGTCCTCTGTGTGCGCCTTGATAGACCGGCACCAAGGAACGGTCATGGTTGAGTTGAGGGAACAAGCCGTTGAAAACAGGATCGCCTGAAACTTTCAGGTCATCCGCCGGGACCAAGGGAGTGAAGGAGAGAAAAAGAGCCTTCAGCTTTAACAAGCTTTGGTTGATTAAAACCCGGCTTAACGGCACGAGCGAAATTTAGTACCGTATCTCATCGCTGACAAGTGGAACTTAGCAACAATTTCGTGACCGGAGAAAAATACTTCATCCATCGCATTTCTCCCCTCGCCCTTACTTGATTCCCGCGAGGCGTTCTTTCCAGATCTTGTAGAGCGAGACCGTCGCCCGCACATCACGCAGGCAATACTCGGCGATCTCCCGATGGCGACCGGCCTGCATCATGTCATTGATGTCCATGCCAGTGATGCCGTGGCTCTTCGGGGATTCGATGCCGAAGGCCTTGCAATAGAAGTCCAAGTTGAACTTCCGCGCGGCACCTTCGCGTCCGCTCACGCTGTAAAAGGTAAGCTGCTCCGCCAAATCGCAGTGCGGCTCCACCTGATACCGGTAGCCGAGCCAGTTCTTCTTGGAGATGGGCACGTTCAGCACGGCGGAGCGCAGATACATGAACGGGACATCAAAACCGCGTCCGTTGAAGGTCACGATGGAGTCATAATGCTTCGCCACGTCCCAAAAAGCGGTGATCAGCTCTGTTTCATCCGCAAACGGAACAAATTCCACAGGGCCGGACTCGCCGGCATCATCTTCAAAGTCTTCCGCGAGGAAAAGCACCTGGCCGCGTTGCGTATCGGCGTTCAACATGGCGATGCACACCACTTGCGCGGTGAAGGGCCATAGGCTGAACATGCGTTCGATCTCAACTTTGCGTTGCGCGCGGGCCGTTTCATCGGGGATTTTCTCAGCTTCGCGAAAAAGATACTCGATCTGCACGTCGTCGAAGTGTTCAAGCCCGATCGCGGAAGTTTCGATATCGAAGATGAGAGTAGCCATGGTGTGTGGGCTTATGCCGGACGGAAGGATGACAGGGTCTGAAAACGAAAGGAAGTCCTGTCAGATGTTTCTGAGCAGGACTTCCCTCTGAATCTATTCACAAAAGAGAAGCGTTACTTCTTCTTTGCAGCGGGTTTAGCAGCGGGTTTCTTAGCAGCTTTCTTTGCAGCTTTCTTAGCGGCCATGGAAATCACCCCCCATCGGCATCGGATAAAATCCGGAGAAAAAATGTTCTGTCTGTTGCTTTGTCACACGTTTGTAACTGAGTCAGTGAGGCTGTCTATGCTGTAGAGTCATAGTGTGGTTAAAATTTTTTGCAAACTTTTTTCCGTTCGACGTCGAAAAAATTTCGCGCAAACTGTCGCTCACGATGTCACGCGAAACAAAGTTAACACCGATGATGGCCCAGTACCGCCGCATCAAAAGTGAGTTGCCGCCGGATGCGCTCCTGCTGTTTCGCCTCGGTGATTTCTACGAAATGTTTTTTGAGGATGCGCAGCTCGGCGCACAGCTTCTGAACGTCGCTTTGACGAAACGCGGCGAGATTCCCATGTGCGGCATCCCCTTTCACGCCGCTCCTAATTACATTTCGCGCATCCTGAAAGCGGGGCGCAAGATCGCCATCTGCGATCAAGTAGAAGAAGCGAAGCCTGGTCAACTCGTGCGTCGTGAGGTGACGCAGATCCTCAGTCCCGGCACGCACTTCGATGAGCGCATGCTCACCGCGGAGCGCAACAACTACCTCGCCGCCATCTACCGCAGCGGTAAAAATATCGGTCTCGCGATCATCGATCTCACTACCGGTGACTTCAAAGTGACGGAACTCACGAGTGAAGCGGCGTTGTTGAGCGAACTGGAGCGCCTGCGCCCGGCGGAGATCATCCATCCTTCAGAAGATGGCAGCTTGAATGAGCTGTTGCCGGGCACTTTGGCCGTCGTAAGCGGCTATGATGGCTGGGTATTCGCGGCGGAGACGGCGCAATTCACAGTGCGCGAGCACTTCAAGGTGGCATCGCTCGATGGTTTCGGTCTCAAGCATCGGAATGCGGCTATCGGTGCCGCTGGGGCCATCCTGCACTACCTCACGCAGCATCTGCGGCGCGATGTTTCCCATCTCACGCGTCTTTCGTGCTACGAATGCGGTGATTACCTCACGCTGGATGCCATCTCACTGCGCAATCTGGAGATCTTGGAGCCCTTGCATAAGGATTCGCCGCGCGATTCGTCGTTGTTTGGCGCGTTGAACCGCACCGTGACGCCCATGGGCGCTCGTCGCTTGCGTGATTGGCTCACGCAACCGCTCGCTTCAGTAGCGGCGATCCATTGGCGGCAGGAGGCGGTGGATAAATTCATCCGCAGCGGTCGCACGCTCGAAGAATTGCGCACCAGCCTCAAGGAAGTGCGCGATCTGGAGCGCACCATCGGGCGTTTGAGCCTCGGCAGTGGCAATGGGCGTGATTTGCAGGCGTTGCGGCTCGCTTTGGTGCAGGTACCAGGCTTGCGTCAGCTCTTGCAACATGTGGTGACGAGCACGCCGCCTGCATTCGCTGAGCTGGGCCTGCCAGCGGATACGGAAACCATCCGTAAATCAGGTGCAGCGCATCTGCTGGGTGAGTTGACCTCACGTTTGAGTGATTTGCCGGATGTGGTGGATGTAATAACCCGCGCGATTGTCGATGAACCGCCGCTCGCAGTGAAGGAAGGTGGGCTGATCCGCACGGGATACGATGCGAATCTCGACGAACTGCACTCAGCCACGCGTGACGGCAAGGATTGGATCGCGAAATTGCAGCAGGATGAGATCGAACGCACGGGCATTCCCTCGCTCAAGGTGCGTTTCAACTCGGTTTTCGGCTATTACATCGAGATCACACGCTCGAATCTGGATAAAGTGCCCGCCGATTACATCCGCAAGCAGACGATCGCGAATGGTGAACGCTTCATCACCCCGGCCTTGAAGGAGATGGAGGGCAAGATCCTCGGTGCGGAAGAGCGCAGCACGAAACTGGAGTATGAAATCTTCCTGAAAGTGCGGGAAGCGGTCATCGGACGGCTGCCGGAGATCCAGGAAACCGCCCGGGCGCTGGCTCAGGTCGATGTGTTGTCCTCTTTTGCCGAGACGGCGCGGCTCTACAAGCATGTGCGACCGGATGTGGGCAATGAAGGTGTCCTAACCATTCGCGATGGGCGGCATCCGGTGCTGGATCAAGTGGTCACAGAGGAACGTTTTGTGCCGAATGACACGGAATTGAGCAACGCCACGCAGCAAATCGGGCTCATCACGGGTCCGAACATGGCGGGTAAGAGCACGTTCATCCGCCAAGTGGCCCTGCTCACGCTCATGGCGCATACGGGCTCATTCCTCCCGGCGGCGTCAGCTCGGATTGACCTCGTGGACCGTATCTTCACGCGCATCGGGGCCAGCGATGACATCGCCCGAGGGCAATCGACGTTCATGGTGGAGATGAGCGAGACGGCGAACATCCTGAACAACGCCACGGCACGCAGCCTTATCATCCTCGATGAGATCGGGCGCGGGACGAGCACGTTTGATGGTTTGAGCCTCGCATGGTCTATCGTGGAACATTTACATAACCAGTCGGGGGCTAAGACGCTGTTTGCCACGCATTATCACGAACTTACGGAACTAGCGGGACGCTTGCCGCGCGTGAAGAACTACAACGTAGCCGTGCGCGAGTGGAATGACCAGATCATCTTCCTGCGCAAGATCGTGGAAGGCGGCACGGACAAGAGCTACGGCATCCAGGTGGCACGGCTAGCCGGTGTGCCGAAGTCCGTCATCGAGCGGGCGAAGCAGATTCTGGTGAACCTGGAAGATTCCGAACTGACGCCGGAGGGCAATGTGCGACGAGCGACCACGCGCAAGAATCATGACCGGGAGAAATTGAAGCAGCTCGCGCCACCGCCGCAGTTGGATTTGTTTGGGTGAGGGAGCGTGGGCGTCTCGCCCACAGCAAGGTACATAAGCAAAGATGGGCCACGCTGGCTGGGAAGAGGGCGCAGGAACAAACTCCTTTGGGAGCGGTTTCTGCCTGCTGTAAGCCAACTGGTTTGCGCT
>CALRJY020000064.1:0-15931 GCA_943367715.1 Chitinophaga pinensis
CCGCCTTTTCAGCCGCCCGGTTCATGGTGGTCACAAATTCATCCGCCAAATGATCTTGCTTCAATTTGCGCAAAGCCGCCTCCACCTGCTTCATCTCCGCCGGCATGGGTATCTTGACGACGGCATTGGTCAGAAAACCGTTGGTGCTCCCCAGCTTGCGCACCGCCTGGTCCGTCCCCTTCGCCAGCGCTTCCTTCAACCCGGCTGCTATCTGATCCACTCCAGCGGTAGTAGGCGCATTCGTTGAGGTCAAAAGCCTGTTGATGGTGCCAGAGAGCTTGTTACTGGTCGTTTGTGCTTCGGCATTGGATAACAGCACCATTGACAGGAACAGCCCACTGGCCAGAATTGCTCGCATGGGGGGAGGCTAGTCAAATGGTCGGATGAACTCAACTTGTACATTTCCGGATAATGCCGCTTGCGCATAAGCGCCGCCATCCGCCACCATTTGCGAACATTTTTCGGTATCGGACGGCCACAACTGGCCGTACGAATATGGTTTGATCCATATTGGGCGTGAAGACTTTAAGAAAATTACTGGTGCTTGCTTTTGGGCCGGTCCTCCTGACTTTGGCCTCCGTCTTCTTTCTGGTCTTTGAACTGACCGAGACCACCGTCCGCACGGAACTGGACCACTTGGCGACCACCCAATTGGTGGATGAAGCCCGTCAGCTCCATGAGGTTTTCCGACAAACGCAAAGCAGCCTCCGTCTGCTGGCCCTGTCTCCCGTCATTCAGGGAGGAAATGTCACCACCATCACCCCGCAATTAAAACTCTGGGGCACCAATTTCCCGCAAAGCATCGAAGCCCTCTATTACAATACTGCTGAAGGCGAAGTCTACGGCAGTGATGATTCCCGCTTCAACGTCAGTGATCGTGAGTATTTCCCGCAGATCCAGCGGGGCGAAACCGTGGTGACCAAAGTCATGATCAGCCGGGCGAGCCAGGAACAGGTCATCTTGGTTCTTCTGCCGGTCTTCTCCGTGGAGAGCAAGCAACGCATCGGTGCGATTGGCGCAACCATTGTCGTACGCCATGTTTTGCGGAAAATCTCCAACATCACCCCGGGTTTTCGCGGCGATGTGATTTTATTGGATGAAAAGGGCCTTTTGGTCTCCGCCCACCAGCGCAGTTCTCTGAGTAAGGATGAGAAAGGCGATACTGCGGCCGTGATCCAATCCATCGGTAAAGCGCAGAACGGCAAACTTCGCGTGCAGCTCGCCAAAGCCAAAGGGACCGTTTACTTCGAGACGATCCCGGACGCGCACTGGCGCCTCGCCTTTGTTTACAGTGATGCCGAGGTATTCTTCACCCGTCGGTTGGTGCGTAATACGCTGCTGACGCTGCTTGCCTTCTCTCTTCCTTTCATTCTGCTGGCGGTGTTTCGTGTTAAAAAAGACATCACCGAGCCGATGGAAGCCTTGGCTGCTTCCGAAGAGCGCTGGCGCTCCTTGGTACAGAACGCCCCCTTTTTCATCACCACGATTGATTCCGCTGGAGCCATCCTTTTCATCAACCAGGTGGTGCCCGGCTTGGAACACGCCAAGGTCATCGGAACTCGCATCTATGACTACGCCAGCACTGAGAATGCCGCCATCATGCGCAAGGCCGTCGATGCCCTTTTCAGCACCGGAGAAACGCAAACCTATGAAATTGCTGCTACGGGCGCCAACGGCAGCATCTGCTGGTATGCCAGCACCATGGGGCCGATGTTGGAGAACGGTAAAGTCACCAAGGCTGTTCTCATCGCCTTTGATATCACCGCCCGCCGTCAGGCCGAGGAGAAGGCGGCTCAAAGCGAACGGCGTTTCCGCGGCATCTTCAACCAGACTTTTGAATTCATCGGCCTGTTGGCTCCGGATGGCACTTTATTGGAGGCCAATGAGGCAGCTTTGACTTTTGTCGCTCAAAAGGTAGAAGACGTGCGCGGGCGACCCTTCTGGGACACCGCATGGTGGAATCACAGCGCGGAAGAGCAGGCAAAGGTAAAAGCCGGCATCGCCCAGGCCGCCTTGGGGCAGTTTGTCCATTTCGAGACCACGCACCGTTCCGCTACAGGCGCTCTGGCCATCATGGATTTCTCGCTCAAACCGGTCTGTGATGAAAAAGGCAACCTCCTCTGGATCATCCCCGAAGCTCACGACATCACCGTGCTGAAAGAAACAGTGGAGGCTCTCCGCCGCAGCGAGATACTTTTCCGCTCCATCGTCAACGACCAGACGGAGATGATTGTCCGATGGCAACCGGATGGCATTCGCACCTTTGTGAACGATGCCTATTGCCGCATCTTCGGCCAGACGAGAGAACAACTGATCGGCACCAGCTTCTATCCACTCATTTCCCCGGAGGACCTCGCCTCGGTAAAGGAAAAGATCAGCCGTCTCTCGCTGTCCCATCCCATTCTCACCAATACCCACCGTTGTCTTCTGCCCGACGGCCAGATCGGTTGGCAGGAATGGACGGACCATGCCCACTTCGACCGCCATGGAAATATCGTGGACATCCAGTCAGTAGGCCGCGACATCACCGAGCGGGTTCGGCTGGAGTCCGCCCAGAGGATTTCTGAGGCGAACTTGTCCTCTTTGGTCGAGAATATCCCCGGCGCCATCTGGTCGATAGATCGGAACTATCGCTACACTTCCTTTAACCGCCTTTTCCGCCATGGCGTCGAGGTTATGATCGGTCGGCCACCCGAGGTCGGGACCAGTGTGGATGCCCTGCTGCCCGCACCCGTCGCCGGTTTCTGGCGGTCGCAATTTGACCGCGCCCTGCTGGGCGAGCGCTTCTCCATTGATTACCCTCTGCAAGTCCGTGATGAATTGCGCCATTTCGAAGTCAGCTTCAACCCGATTCGCAGTGAGGATCAGTTAACCGGCGTTACCGTCTTGGGGCTTGATGTCACCGCACGCAAAGCCGCCGAGGAAGTGTTGCGCTTGCAAGCCACGGTGCTGGAAAGCATAACCGAGGGGGTCGGCGTTTGTGACGAACAGGCAGTGATCATCTACGTCAATGCGGCGGAAGAGCGCATGTTTAACTATGCTCGTGGAGAGATGCTGGGGAAGAAGGCCCACATTCTGGTCGAGGATGGTTCTGATTCCGCCGCGCTCCATGAGGAGATGTGGCGGGAATTGAAGCGCCACGGTCAATTCCATCGCGAACTGCAGAACCGCCGCAAAGACGGCTCGCTCTTTCACAGTTTTGTCTCCGCCAGTACTTTGACGTTTTCCGGAAAGCTTTGCGCCGTTTGGGTTCGTGAAGACATCACGGAACGCCGAAAACTGGAACAGCAATTATTGCAGTCCCAGAAGATGGAATCCATCGGTCAGCTTGCCGGCGGTGTCGCGCACGATTTTAACAACATCCTGACCGTTATCCAGGGACATGCCGGAGTGCTCCAGCTTTTCGGTGATGTGAACGAAGAAGTGGCCGAGGCTGCCGCCGAGATTGTGCTGGCCTCCGATCGGGCCGCCAATCTTACCCGCCAGCTTCTTACTTTCAGCCGTCAACAGGTCATGCAACCTAAGGAGCTCGACCTGTCCGCCATCGTGTCTGAAATGGCCAAGATGTTACGACGGCTGCTAGGCGAACACATCCGTTTCCATCTGGAGATGGATCCCCCGCTGCCGTTCATCAAGGCTGATCACGGCATGATGCAGCAGATCATTTTGAATCTGGCCATCAACGCCCGCGACGCCATGCCCAATGGGGGCACACTTAATATCCGGCTGGATACCAAGCATCGCTCCCCTCCTGCTGATGTTGAGCCAACTGCCGAAGCCGCGACTTACGTTTGCCTGTATGTTTCCGATACTGGTTGTGGCATCAGCCCGCAGAACTTGACGCGTATATTTGAACCGTTCTTTACCACCAAGGAAGTTGGCAAGGGCACCGGGCTGGGCCTGGCCACCGTTTACGGCATCGTAAAGCAGCACCAAGGTTGGATGGAGGTGGAAAGCGAAGTGGATCGTGGCACCACGTTCCGGATCTATCTGCCCGCCCATGAACGGACTGCTCCTGCAGCGGAGGAATTGGCAACGCATTTGGTCGCCCTTAACGGAAAAGAAACCATTCTGGTCGTTGAGGATGAGGCACCCCTGCGTCTGTTGGTGTGCAATGTTCTCGGCCGGCTGGGCTACCGCATCATCGAAGCCAAGTCCGGCCAGGACGCTCTGCTTATCTGGACCGACCGCCGTCATGAAGTGGACCTTTTGCTGACGGATCTGGTGATGCCCGATGGGATGGGCGGCATCGAATTGGCCGAGGTGCTGCTACAGGACAGACCGGACCTCAAAATCATTTACACGAGTGGATACAGTGCGGAAATGATCGTGCGCCAGGAAGACCTCCCTGCCCATGCGGAGTTTCTTGCCAAGCCTTACCGCACCCAGCATCTCGCTGATGTTGTCCGTCGCGTGCTTGATAAGGCCTGATCCGGCGCGAACTCCTTCCCGCCTTCCCGCGCCCGTGCTATCTTGCCGTATGCCGAAGCCAGTCTGGCAAAAGGTCCTGCCCAAGTGCGCCGATCCGGTGCGCGCGCAAAGGTATTGGGATCAACTGCAAGAAACGGCCGCGGGTACCACCTTGCGTCACGCCTCCGAGGAGCAAGTGCGCGTATTGGCGGCTCTCTTTAGCGGCTCCCAATTTCTCAGCGAACTGCTGCTTGTTCGTCCCGAATGGATTTTGCACACGCTAAATCCGGAGTTGCTCAAACAGCCCCGTCAAGTGCAAGGCCTCCGTCGCGATCTGGCCCGGCAGCTTGATGCAGCCCCGCAAGACAGTCAAAGCGTCCTCTCACAACTGCGGCTCTTCAAGCAAAAGGAAATGCTTCGGATAGCCGCTCGCGATCTGGCCCGGCTTGGCACCACCACTGAAATCATCCAGGAGTTATCCGATGTGGCTGACCTATGCCTGGAGACAGTGTGCAAACTGATCTGGCAGCAACTCACGCAACGACTCGGCACTCCTTGGCATCAAGACAGCAAGGGCGCCTGGTCAGCCACGGAGTTCTGTGTCTTGGTTCTGGGAAAACTCGGTGGCCAGGAATTGAACTACAGCTCGGATGTGGACCTCATTTTTATCTACGACGAGGAAGGCTTCTTGTTTCCCTCCCGGCCTAAGAAAACGGATCCGGGCAAAGGGATGTCCAATCACCAGTTCTTCACGCGTCTGGCCAAAGAGTTTGTCGCTGAAGTGTCACGTCTCACTGATGAGGGGATGCTCTTTCGAGTCGATCTGCGGCTGCGGCCTGAAGGTGACAGCGGGCCGCTCGTACGCTCATTGCAAAGTTATGAGAATTATTACGCGCAATGGGGACAGGCATGGGAACGCATGATGTTAATCAAGGCCCGTCCCATCGCCGGTTCATCTGCTTTCGGAGCGGAGTTCACCGAGATGGTCCAATCCTTCCGTTATCCCCGCTCCCTCAATAAGCGCATCTTGGAAGAGATCGCGGGGATCAAGGATCGCATCGAAGCGGAAGTGGTGCGAGCCGGAGAACTGGAGCGTAATGTGAAACTTGGCTGGGGTGGCATCCGCGAGGTCGAGTTCACTGTCCAGACCAGCCAGGTGATGCATGCCGGCAAGAACCCTTTCCTGCAAGGTCATCAGACTTTGCCAGTCTTGCAGAACCTGAAACGCTACAAGCTTTTTTCCCGCGACGATGCCCAGGATCTGACGGAAGCATACTGTTTCCTGCGCGATATCGAGCACCGCCTCCAGATGGAGAACAATCTTCAAACCCACACCATCCCCACGGACCGCAAGAGCCGTGAACGTCTAGCAGCATTGATGGGTTTTGAACTGCTGAAAGACTTCGAGCAACGGTTGCAAGAGCACACCAGCATGGTGCGCTCCATTTATGAGCGCGTTTTGAAGCCGGAATCCGGCCCAGTCAAACAGAGTCTGCCGCGTGACCTCGAATCACACGCAGACGAATGGAAAACGCTGCTCGATGCTCGTTCATTTCGTGACGTGGAGCAGGCTTTCAAGTTGACCGAGATATTCGTTAACGGACCAGGGTATGTCCACGTATCGGCACGCACCGTAGATTTGGCCTTGGAACTGATGCCCCAATTTCTCTCCCTCTGCCCCATCAAGTCTGGTCATGCATCGCCCTTCCCTGCCCCGCCGTCCGATAAAGTCCTTTCCGATCCTGACCGCGTGCTCGCCCGGCTGGATTCATTCATCCAAGCCTATGGCACCCGCGCCATGCTTTACGAGACATGGACGCACAATCCTTCGCTCTTCGAGCTGCTGGTGCTGCTCTTTGATCGCTCGGAATTTCTCGCCGAAATCGCCATTCGCACTCCTGATCTGGTAGAAGACCTGCAACTCAGCGGGCGTCTGCGCCGCAGCAAAACGTCGGATGAAACGCTAACTGATTTGCGATATGGTCTGAAGGACCCGGACCAGTTCATTTGGTTGCGTCGCTATCATCAAGCCGAGCAGATGCGGATCGGATTACGAGACATTCTGGGGCTGGCTGACTTTGAGCATAACCTGACCGAGCTTTCAGCCTTGGCCGACGCTTGTTTGCGCTATGCCCTTGAAGTCGTTCAGCATCGTAATCGTTTGAAGCAGCCGCCTTTCGCCATCATCGCGTTGGGGAAACTGGGCGGCTCAGAGATCAATTACGGCTCTGATCTGGATCTGATCTTTCTGGCTGAGGACAATATCGTAGACTTCTCCGGACTGCAAAAATACGCACTGGAAGTGATGGAACTGTTATCTAAACAGACGGAACTCGGCCTCGTTTTCCAAACCGATGCCCGCTTGCGACCAGACGGACCGAAAGGGTTGCTGGTCAATACGCTGAAGGCTTATGACGACTACTTTCGGCAACGCGCACAGCTTTGGGAGATTCAATCATTCACCCGTATCCGTCAGATAGCCGGCGCTCCAAAGGTGGGTGAGGCACTTCAGAAGCTGGCCCGAAGCTGGACGGATTTCAGCCAGGCCAAGCCTCCCGTTGCCGCTTATGCTCCCGATTGGAAACAACGCATGGCTGTGATGCGGGCCCGCATCGAAAAAGAGCGGACCCCGCGCGGGAAGGAACTGTTGGCTATCAAAACGGGGATTGGCGGCCTGATGGATGCCGAGTTCATCGCCCAGATGTTTGCCTTGGCCCACGGCTGGCTCGAACCCAACGCTTTGAAATGTCTTCTGCGGGCTCAAACAGAGCAGAAACTATCATCGGCAAATGCCGCCTCACTGGTGGCTAATTACCGTCAACTCCGCCGTGTCGAAGGTGTTTTGCGCCGCTGGAGTTTCGCCGGAGAAACCATGCTCCCGGAAGATCCGGCTGCGCTCTACCGGGTCGCGGTGAGATGCGGGCTGGGTTCTGCGGCTGAATTGCTGGACGTCGTTTCCCGTTGCCGTACCGCGATCCGGGTAGTTTATATCGATGTCTTTGGGCCTGCTGCTCTGGATTAAAGCTGCCGCGTTTTCTGCGAAAAGTTCTTGCCCTTGGCCCCGGATAGCCCAGCTTTGTGCAAGTAGATATTGTGGGCTTGGGCATCTTATGACACCCCATTCGCGACGTCTGGCAGATACGCTGTTGAAACTGGCGCAGCTTAGGGTTTCCGAATTGCCGGATGAACAGGAGATTTTCCGCCTCATAACCGTTGCCGCAGCCGAATGTCTGGAGGTCGATCGGGTCGGTGTCTGGCTTCACGCACTGGACCGGCAGTCCATTAAATGCGTGGCTCTCTACACTCTCTCCACAAATCATCACACCAGCGGAGTGAGGCTCGATGCCAAAGCCTACCCGGCTTATTTCTCCGCGTTGGAGAAAGAGCGGGCCATTGTGGCCAATGACGCCATGACCCATCCGGCTACCGCATGCTTCGCTCAGAGCTACCTGCTGGCTTCCGGCATCACCTCCATGTTGGACGCTCCGATCTATCACGATGGCGTGGTGATCGGCGTCATTTGCTGCGAGCATGTCGGCAAGGCCCGCCAATGGGATGAGTTTGAACAGCATTTCGCCGGTTCCCTGGCCGCGTGCACCGCCTGGTTGATGGAACAATTCAAGCATGACCGGGCCGAGGCTGAATTAAAACGGCACCGTGAAGCCATGGAACGCAGCAGCCGGCTCGAAGCCATGGGTCGCATCGCTGCCGGGTGCGCGCATGATTTCAACAACATCCTGGTATCGATTTCGGGCTATGCAGATCTGCTGGAGAGTCAGCTCAAGAAGCATCCCATATTGATCAAGGACTTGAAGCGCTTGCAGGAAGCGGCGGAATGCGGTCGTGGCATCACCCAGCAGTTGATGTCTTTTGCCCGTCAGGAGCCCGTTCCTCCCCAAGCCTTGGACATGGCCAAAGTGATGGCGCCGATCGCGGGTCAGATCGACGCCGTAGCGGGCGATCACTTGCGCTTCTCATGGAATGCTCTGCCCGGCCTTCCTCCCATCATGGGTGTTCAGCAACAACTGGTCCAAGTTGCTATCAATCTGGCCTGCAATGCCCGCGATGCGCTTCCGCCCGGCGGCAAACTTGTTGTTTCACTGGAACAGATTGAACTGATCCACGGTGAGCATCCCAGTCTGCCCGCCGGCCTCTACGTGCTTTGGCGTTTTCAAGACAATGGGCCAGGGCTCCCTCCGGTTGTTTTGGAGCATCTGTTCGAGCCGTTCATCACCACCAAACCTCCCGGCATCGGCACGGGCTTGGGCCTCGCCACGAGCTATGGCATTATCGTCAGATTAGGCGGCAGCATCGATGCCTCGAACCGTCCTGAAGGCGGTGCTGAATTCCGGATTCACCTTCCGGCGATTCCCTCAAATCAAAAAGCCCGGTCCTGATTGAACCGGGCTTGTTTTGAAAAAGTCTGATCTCTAGGCGATCAGTTCCTTCACCACGTGCCCATGCACATCGGTAAGCCGGAAATCACGTCCCGCATGGCGATACGTCAGCTTCTCATGATCAAAGCCCATCAACGCCATGATAGTCGCCTGCAAATCATGCACGTGCACCTTATTCTCGGCGGCGGCGAAGCCGAACTCATCCGTAGCTCCGTAGATCTGGCCACCCTTCACACCACCACCCGCCAGCCACGTTGTGTAGCCATAGTGGTTATGGTCACGTCCATTGATTTTGCCCGCGTTTGAACCCGGCGTCGGCAACTCCACCGTCGGCGTGCGACCGAACTCACCGCCCCAGATGATCAGCGTCTCATCCAGCATTCCGCGTTGCTTCAAATCCTTGATCAACGCCCCGATGGCTTGATCGCATTGCTCGGCCAGACGGCGATGGTTCACTTCCAAGTCATCGTGGTTATCCCAAGGCTGACCTTCGCCATGCCATACTTGCACGAACCTTACCCCGCGTTCCACCAAGCGGCGCGCGATCAGGATCTGCCGCGCCTGAGTCCCCTCCCCATACATCTTGCGGATGCTCTCGGGTTCCTTGCTAATGTCGAACGCGTCCGAGGCATCCATCTGCATGCGATACGCCAACTCGAACGACTGGATGCGTGCATCGATATTCGCATCCTGCTGCCGTTGCGTGCGATGCCGCTCATTCAGCTTCTGCAACAGATCGATCTGCTGCCGCTGCTCTTTCATGGACGTGTAATTATTCCGGATGTTCTCGATCAGCTTTTCGATGTCCGTGTGCTTGCTGTCGATATAAGTGCCCTGGAACACACCCGGCAAAAACGCCGACTGCCAGTTCTGCGATTCCTGGATCGGATAACCGCCCGGGCACATGGAGATGAAGCCCGGCAAATTTTGATTCTCGGTGCCCAACCCATACGTGAGCCACGAACCCATGCTCGGCCGCGGCAACCGCGAATCTCCGCAATTCAACAGCATCAACGACGGCTCATGATTCGGCACATCCGCGTGCATCGAACGGATGACCGCGATGTCATCGATGTTCTCCGCCGTATGCTTGAACAATTCACTCACCTCGATGCCGCTCTTCCCGTATTTCTGAAATTTGTAAGGCGACCCAAATGCCGCACCCGTCGGACGTTCAGTGCGACGCGTCTTATCGCCCGGCAACGGTTTGCCGTGATACTGGTTCAGCAACGGCTTGGGATCGAACGTATCGACGTGCGACGGTCCACCGTTCATGAACAGATGGATCACGTGCTTCGCCTTCACCGGCCAATGCGGCGCGCGGGGCGTCAGCGGTGCAGCGGAGTTGATTGCCGTTTCAGCGTGCAGGATACCCGCTTTGTTGGCCACGGCGGCAAAACCCATCGCGCCCATGCCCATACCCATCCGCTGGAGGAAGCGGCGGCGGGTCAAAAACAAATGTTCCAGATTAGGCTTATGATGTCCCATACAACTTCTGCAAGTTATTGACGCTCAAAACAGTTTTCCTGTTCAACTCATTTACTGACTGACTCTTACCATAGATTACTGCGTCAGAACCAGCCCGCAAGCCCCGAGTCAGGCAATTATCACCCTTCCGGCAAAAACTCGGCTTGTAGTCGTCGCCCAAACTTTCCATTTTAACCCTATGTTCATCAAACCCTTCCAAACGTTTCTGCTCGCCGTCCTTTTGGCGGGATTGAACTTCCATGGCCAGGCCGCCTCTCTCTTTTCCAAACCGGTCAAACCGGATGCCCACGGCTTCATTCCCCTCTTCAACGGCAAGAACCTTGATAGCTGGGTGAACGTGAACTGCGCCCCCGAGACCTGGTCCGTCACCAATGGTCTCATCCACTGCACCGGCAAGCCCATCGGTGCCCTTCGCACTGAGCGCCAATATGAGAACTTCATCCTTGAACTCGAATGGCGGCACCTGAAGTCAGGCGGCAATGCCGGCGTCTTCATCTGGGCGTCACCGATTAGCTGGCCCGGTGTTCCTTTCCTGCGGGCGATCGAAGTCCAAGTGCTCGATCATGGTTACGGCAACACTGAGAATTACACCACCCATGGCGATGTCTTCCCCATCCACGGCACGACCATGGAACCCTTTGGTCGCCATCGCGGCATGCGCAGCTTTCCTTCCGAGCAACGGTCGAACCCCAGCCCGGAATGGAACCATTATCGCATCGTCGCCACGAACGGCGTCTTGCGCCTCAGCGTGAACGGCAAGGAAGTCTCCGGCGGCAGCAACTGCAACTGGCGCAAAGGCTATATCGCGCTCGAGTCCGAAGGCTCGCGCGCGGACTTCCGCAATATCCGCATCATCGAACTCCCCTGCACCGAGGCCACCCCAGCCCAAACCGCGCCTGAGGAAACCGATTGGACCGCCCTCTACAACGGCTTGGATCTGCGGGGCTGGGAATCCGCCAATCTCGCTTCGTGGAAATCTAGCGACTGGCGCTTGCTCCTGAAACCCGAAGGCACGAACGCAGCACCGTTGATCACCAAAAAATCCTTCCGCGATTTCGAGATGATCGTGGACTTCAAAGCTCCTGACAAGTTGACCACCGAAGGCTCCTTGGGTGGGATAACCGTGGGCGACCAGACGATCGTCAGCTTTGGTAAGAGCGATGCCCCCTTGAGCATCGACCTGGATAAACTCAAACCCAAAGCCTGGAATCGCGTGCGTCTGGTGCGCGATTTTGAAAGGTTCTCCGTTTACTTGAACGATCAGATGATTGGCAAAGCCTCGGTTGATTTGAAGCGCCGGACGCCAGTCGGCCTGGCTAATTTCGGACAGCCCTTGGAATACGCCAATATCTACATCCGCCCAGTGCGTTGATTTGCCTGGTATTTGACAAACTCGCCCCTACCCCTTATAGGTCATTCAGAATGATGGCACGTATCATCAAAACAATTCAGAATGCCCGGCTTCAGCCAGGGCTAGGATTGTCTTTGCCATAATACGAACCGTCTCCTCACCTAGCGTTTACCCCTGATTGAAGCCCCGACGCCATTCGTCGGGGCTTTTTGTTTTCAGGGCTAAAGAACCGAAGGAGCAAAACCTATGAACACCACGAAAAATAGCACCCTTGTCACTACCAACCGCGAAACCGGTCGCGAGTATCCGCTCACGCGCACTCGCAATCTCGGTATCGCCGCGCACATCGACGCCGGCAAGACCACGCTCACCGAGCGCATCTTGCTCTACACCGGCGCCATCCATCGTGCCGGTGAAGTCCATTCCGGCAACACGACCACGGACTCGAATCCGATCGAGCAGGAAAAAGGCATCACCATTTTCGCTGCCGCCGTATCGAGCGTCTGGACGCAGACTCGTGCCGACGACGTGTTCAAGCTGTTCGCGAATGAACCGCATCGTCTGAACATCATCGATACCCCTGGTCACGTGGACTTCACCGTGGAGGTGGAGCGGTCCCTGCGCGTGCTGGACGGCATGGTCGCTGTGTTCAGCGGCGTGGACGGCGTGCAATCACAATCCGAGACCGTCTGGCGACAGGCAGACAAGTATCACGTCCCGCGTATCGTGTTCGTGAACAAGATGGACCGCACCGGTGCAAACTTCGCCCGCGTGGTGGACGACATCCGCCATAAACTCGGTGCGAACGCCGCTCCCGTGCTGATCCCCTTGGGCGCGGAAGATGCGTTGCGCGGCCAGTTGGACATCGTGAACCGCAAGGCCTTCGTCTTTGGTGACGGAGCCTTGGGCGGCTTCAGCGTTGAGAACGTTCCTCCAGATCAGGAGGCGATGATGACTCGTGCCCGCTCGGAACTCATCGAGCGGGTCGCGGAAGTGGACGATGAGATAGCTGGTCTGTGGTTGGACAACCAGCCAATCAGTGCGGACGTGCTGAAACGAGCGATCCGTCGCACTACGATTGCAAACCGGCTTGTGCCCGTGATCGGTGGCAGCGCCTACAAGTTTGTGGGCGTGCAACCGTTGCTGGATGCGATTGTCGATTATCTGCCCAGTCCGGCGGACATGCCTTCGGTAGAAGCCCATTCGGCGGATACCGGTGAAGCCGTTCGTTTGACTGCGGATGACGACGCGCCTGTGGCCGCACTCGCGTTCAAGCTCGTGAGCGATCCGCAAGCCGGACGCATCGTTTGGCTACGGCTCTACACTGGCACGTTGCGTAAAGGTGACACAGTGATGAACTCGCGCACGGGTAAGACCGAGCGTGTGGGCCGTCTCGTGCGCATCTTCGCAGACCGACGCATTGAGTTAGCCGAAGCACATGCAGGCGAGATCTGCGGCGTCATCGGTCTCCGTGGGTTCACCACGGGCGATACGCTCTGTTCGCCCGCTCATCCGATGTTGCTGGAGCCACCCGTGTTCCCGGAACCCGTCGTGACCGTGGCCATCGAACCACGCACGAGCGAAGACCGTGAGAAGCTGGGGGCTGCCCTCGCCCGTTTGAGCGAGGAAGATCCGACGCTCCGCGTGAGCACGCATCCGGAAACCGGCCAGTGCCTGTTATCCGGTATGGGTGAACTGCACCTGGACATCACGCGCACGCGTTTGGCGGATGAACATCACGTGGTGACCATTGCCGGTGCGCCCGAGATCGCGCATCGCGAGACCATCACGCGAGCCGCTGAAGCCGATCATCTGTTGAAGAAACAGAATGGCGGCGTGGGCATGTTCGCACGGGTCATCCTTTCCGTGACTCCGGCATCGCCGGGTTCCGGCCTGAATATCGAGAACCGCATCACGGGCGGCAGCATTCCCGTGCAATTCCACGGTGCCGTGAAGAAAGGCATCTTGGAAGCGGCGAAGGAAGGCGTATTGGGCCACCCGTTGGTGGATGTGCAGGTCGCCATCTTGGATGGGGCTTTCCATGCGAAAGATTCCAACGACCTGGCGTTCCAGCTCGCCGCCGCCGATGCCTTGCGCACGGCGTTGCGTGAAGCAGGCCCGGTGTTGCTGGAGCCGTTCATGCACGTGGAAGTCAACGTGCCCATCGAGCATCAGGGCGACATCCTCGGCGACCTCACCCGTCGTCGCGGCCAAGTCCTCGCCGTGGAAACGAGCGGCAGCAATGCCGTCGTGCAAGCGGAAGTGCCGCTGGCCGAATTGTTCGGCTACGCGAATGCGATTCGCAGCCTCAGTAAAGGCCGCGCCGCCTATAGCATGAAACCTGAACGCTTCCAACCGGTGCCGGAAGGCTTGGCGAAGCAGCAGCAAAGGTGAGTTAAAACAAACAGGCCGGACGAAGTGATTCGTCCGGCCTGTTCTTTGAAAGCCGTTTAAAGCGCCTTACGCTTCCTTCTTCACCACTGCCTTCACCTCGAGGTGCAGATCTTTCAACTGCCGCGCGCTCACATGCGATGGCGATTCCGTCATCAAGCACACGCCCTTGGCGGTCTTCGGGAAGGCGATCACGTCGCGGATGCTGCTCGTGCCGCAGAGGATCGCGATGAGGCGATCGAAACCCAGTGCGATACCACCGTGCGGCGGAGCCCCATACTTGAACGCCTCCAGCATGTAGCCGAAGCGCAATTGCGTCTCGTCCGGCGGGATTTGCAGGATCTCCTCGAAGATCGTCTTCTGCACGTCCGGCTGATGGATACGAATGGAACCACCGCCCAATTCCACACCGTTCACCACGATATCATAATGCTGGCCACGGACCTTTTTCGGATCCTGCTTGAGCAACGGAATATCTTCCGCCACCGGTGCCGTGAACGGATGATGGCTCGAGTACCAGCGGTTGAATTCCTTGTCGAACGTCAGCAACGGGAACTCGATGACCCACAGGAAATTGAACTGCATCGGGTCAATCGTCAGCTTGCCCTGCCCCTTCAGCACTTCCGCGCAATACAGGCGGATCTTGCCGAGGATTTCGCACGCGTTCAGCCATTGATCGGCCGCGAACAGGATCAAGTCACCTTCTTCGATCGCCAGCTTCGTCTTCAGCGCCGTCTTCTCCGCTTCGCTAAAGAACTTCACGATCGGCGATTTCCATTCGCCATTCTCCACCTTGATGAACGCGAGACCCTTTGCGCCAAAGCTCTTGGCGTAGTCCGTCATCGTCTCGATCTGCCCCTGCGTCGCGCAGGCCAAGCCCTTGGCATTGATGGCCTTCACCACACCGCCATTGGCGATCGCGCCGCTGAACACCTTGAACGTGCTCGCCTTGAAATCTTCCGACACATCCACCAGTTCCATGCCGAACCGCGTGTCCGGCTTGTCGATGCCGTAGCGGTTCAACGCCTCGTCAAAGCTGATGCGCTTGAACGGCGTGGGGATGTCCATGTTGTGGGCCGTCTTCCAGACTTTCTTGAGCAAACCTTCGATGAGCGAGTAGATGTCCTCGCGATCGATGAAGCTCATCTCAATGTCCACCTGCGTGAACTCCGGCTGGCGATCCGCACGCAAGTCTTCGTCGCGATAGCAACGCGCGAGCTGGAAATAGCGTTCCACACCGCTCACCATCAAAATCTGTTTGAACTGCTGCGGCGACTGCGGCAGCGCGTAGAACGTGCCCGGATCACGGCGGTTCGGCACGAGGAACTCGCGCGCGCCTTCCGGCGTGGACTTGAACATCGTGGGCGTCTCCACTTCCAGGAAGCCCTGCTCATCCATGTAGCTGCGCGTGGCGATGGCTACCTTGGAGCGCAGACGCAGGTTGCGCGTCATCTCCGGACGGCGCAGATCGAGGTAGCGATACTTCAGGCGCAATTCCTCGTTCACCTTGCTCGCCACTTCCGGGTCATCCACCGGGAACGGCAGCACTTCCGCATAGTTCAGCACCGTGAGTTGTTTCACGAGCACCTCCACTGCACCCGTGGCAATCTTGGAATTATCCGTGCCCGTGGGACGCACGCGCACCTTGCCGACGATCTCGATGACGGATTCGCTGTGCAGCTTGGTCGCATTCTCGAAAACTTCCTTCGGCAGATCCGAGGGATCCAGCACCGTCTGCGTGCGGCCTTCGCGGTCGCGCAGATCGATGAAGAGGACACCGCCCAGATCGCGGCGGGAATGGACCCAACCCGCCAAAATCACTTCCAGTCCGGCGTGTTCCGCCCGGAGCTCATTGCAGTTATGCGTACGTTTCATGTCTTTGCCACTAATCCAG
>CALRJY020000065.1:0-14273 GCA_943367715.1 Chitinophaga pinensis
ATCTTCGACTGAGGAGCAACAACGCCAGACAGCCCTTGGCCTCACTGCCCTCCGGGTGGCGAGTCTTCCTTATTTATGAAACCGCTTCCTAGAATCGCTGCCAGAAACGGAACCAGATGCGCAACGGAGTCTGGCTGAGGATATCCTTCAGCAAAACTTCCATGCTGCTCGCGGCAGGTTCCTCCAATTTGTGACAACGGCTAAGTGACAGTAGAAAGGTCACGAAGACCGCCACGAAGAACCAAGTATAACGGTTCATATCCATGCCATGCCAAATAGTCTCCGAACTCTGCAGGGCATCAATGAACACGCCCCAAACGACGGGCGCAATGCCGAGGGACAAGCTGCCCGCCACAGAGTAGAGAGCGAAAAAGTGGGACCGCCCCATCTCAGGTACCACGGCCATGGCCAGCCGCGTCGTCGCCATGCCAATGATGGAGGCGCTCATGCCGGTGAGGAACATGAGGAACAAGACGACTGGAATTGAGAAAGCCAGCAGGCTGGTAGCCAACAGAAACCAGCCCGTCAAAATCAGCAGGAACAGCAGATGTCCCAAGGCCAAAGCTGGCTTGCTTCCCAAACGATCCAGCCGAGCTCCCAGCAGCCAGAGACTACACAGCCCACCGACAAACATGGCCGCCGTCATGAACAGGATTTTCCCTTCCGGTATACCAACCATCACTTTCAGATAGGCGATCGGGAATGTCCCCATGCCGCCATAGGCAAAGGACCAGACCACCGTCATGCGCAGCAATTTCCGAAAAGGCGGAAAATTGGAGATTTCTTTCCAAGGCACAGGCGTATTGGAACTGGAAATCTGCGCCGGGGTGCTGACTTCCGGAATGCGTTTTAGGAAAATCAGGCTCACCGCGCCCATAACAGCACTGAAGGCGATGATGGCCGCGAATTGCCAGCCTTGCGGATTCCCACCCAGTGTCGCCGCCGCGATGATCATGGTGATGAAGCTGGCGATGTTCACCATGCTGGCTTCTCGCGCCAGATACTTGCCGCGTATCTCCGCCGGAATCAGCGCGGTGATCCACGGCAACCAGCCGCAACTGGAGATGCCCCGTGACAGATTGAAAAAGAACAGCAGGAAGAGCATCAGCGAAAGGCGCGATTCTTTGCTGAGAAAAATCTCCGTCAACGGCACCAGCGCCATCAAGAAGATGAACACCACCCGGATCGACCAGCCGCCCAGCACGAATTTCTTGTAGCCCACACTGGCTACATGCTTCGCCGCCGGGATCTGGAAGATGACCAGCAACGGCATCATGCCCGCGATGATCCCGAGCACGGTCGCGCTGGCATCCAGCGTCTTCGCATACAGGATCATCGGGCTGGCCAGCACGATCTGAAACGACAGGGCGTTGAACGCGGCAAAGGAAAAGATGTTCCCTATGCCGGGCGGAAAAGCCGGGTTGGGTGAACTGCTAGTGCTGCGTTCCACAGGTGTTTCGCCGGAGACGTGTTGCGACGTATCAGGCCTGCTCAGTGTGGTAAACGATGGAGCCGTGTCGAGCGAGATTTAGCCGCCCTTGCGAAGAGAAGCAGATTGCATTATAGCAAGTCAGGCTGCGGTTTAGTAGTTTAGCCGGAACATCTATCCATGAAAATCATCAAACTGATTCTTTGCGTTTTCTTCCCGCCAGTACCCGTGGCATTGCAAGTCGGCGCCACGATGCATCTCTGGATCAATTTGTTGCTCTGTCTCTTTTTCTGGCTGCCCGGCATCATTCATGCCTTCTGGATAGTGTTGACGGATAAAAAAGGTGCGTGATTCCCGAAGATTTTAATCGATTGATGTTCACGAAAAATCCCGGCACCGCTCACGCGATACCGGGATTGGGGTGGTGGGGGAAAATCTCTAAGCGAACAGTTCGTTCATCACCTTGCCGTTACGCACGATCATCACAGGACGACCGCTGGGCGTGTTGTATTCCTTCGTCGGATTGATGCCGAGCGAATGGTAATACGTCGCGGCCACGTCATCCGGTGTGATGGCCTTGTCCTTCGGGCCTTCGCCTTTGGCATCGGATTCACCGATGACACGTCCGCCCTGCATGCCGCCACCGGCGAGCAGACAGAACATAGCGCGCGGATAATGATCGCGTCCGCCACGTTGATTTATCTTCGGTGTGCGACCAAATTCACCGGTCACGAACACCGATGTCGTATCCAGCATGCCTTTGGCCGCGAGCGAGAGGAACAGGCCGGAGAGACCTGCATCCAGAGCGGGGAGATTTTTGTTCTTCAACGTCTCCCAATTGTTCTGGTGCGTATCCCAGCCGCCCAGCGTCACCGTCACAAACCGCACGCCGGATTCCACCAGGCGTGTGGCCAGAAGGCAACTTTGCGAGAATGAGTCCGTGCCGAACAGCTTCGTCACGTTTTCAGATTCCTTGCGCAGATCAAAGGCCTCGCGCGATTTCTCCGAGCGCATCATCTCATACGCTTTCTGGCCGAACTGGTCCATGCCCGCGAGCAGCTTGTCTTCCTTGGCGAACTCGCCGAAGGCCGTGTCGTAACGCTTCACCAGATTCTGGCGCCGATCGACATCTTCCAAGGTCACGCCATTGCGCAGCGCGAGGCCGCGCACTTCCAAGGCCCGGCCCGCCGTCGGCGCTGAGCCCGTCTCGAAAGGTCCAAATTCTGGTCCCATGAAACCCGTCGGATAATTGCCCTGGTTGGGAATGGCCACGAAGGGCGGCAGATACTCTGGCGCACTCATCTCGCGGGAGACCACGGAACCGAAGCTCGGATAACGCAGGGATGCGATGGGCCGGTTGCCTGTCATCAGGTAGGAGCTGCCCAGTTCGTGCGCCGCGAGCGTATGGCTCACGCCGCGCAAGATGACGTACTTGTCCGCGCACTGCGCCAGCTTCGGCAGATGCTCGCTGATGCGCACTCCCGGCACATTCGTCGCGATCTCCTTGAACTCGCCGCGATGCGTATCGGGCGCGTCCGGTTTCATGTCGAAAGTATCCATGTGGCTCGGTCCGCCCGAGAGCCGCACATAAATGGCTGCCTTGCCCTTGGCAGGCGTCACCGCACCCTGGGCTTGAAGTTGCAGGAAGTTCGGCAGGCTCAGGCCGATGCCCGCCAATGCCCCGACGCGCAAGAAGTCGCGGCGGTTGATACCATCACAATAGGAGTTGGTCGCCATAAGGGTGCAGGGTTTAGTGGTTCACCAAAAATTCACGGGAGTTCAACATGGCCCATAGGACGTCGCGTACGCCATCCACCGGGTCTTTCGCACTGGCCAAGTCCTCCTTGGCCCGTTTCATTTCATCCGCTGTGGGAAACCGGCTCACAGTACGGAGATAAATTTCCTGGATGACTTCATCCTGATTGAATGCCGCCAGCTTCGGCGTGCCGGTCAGCTGCTTCTCTTTTTCTTCCGTGGCGGTGATCAACGCGTCCACCTGTTTGATTTCAGCCTCGGTTGCGTTGCCCTTGGCCATTTGCGCTTCTTTGCGCTTCCTCAAATTCTGCCGCACGCCGCGAACCCTCTTCAGTTCGCTTTCCGTCTTCTGCACTTCTGCGGTCTCGCCACCGTTCAGGCGACGCAATTCATTGACCCACGCCGGGTCTTTTCCGCCCTGTTCCAGCTTGCCCAGCAACTCCGGATCATTGCGTGTGAAGAGCGTCTGCAAGAGCGTCGGATCCGCCGTGCGTTCGCAGTCGCAATTCGTCAGGCGCGCCGGTTTGCCGAAGGTGGCCAGGGCGTAGTTGCTCAGCCCCTTCTTGTTGCCGGTGCTCATGCTGGGGCCGATCGCCCGTTTCTCGATGTCCCCCGCGAAGGTCGATTGCTCTTTGCTCGAAGCTGTTGCCATGGTCATCGCGTCCAGCGCAATCTCCGCTGGCAATCGGCGCAGGACCATGTGGCTGAAATTTTTCTCATCCAGCCGGTTCGAATCATTCGGCTTCCATGTGCGTTGATACGTATCGCTGTTGAGGATCTCACGATGCAGCCACTTCATATCGAAACCCTTGGCCGTAAATCCGTTTGCGAGATAATCAATCAACTCCTTGTTCACCGGCGGGTTCGCGAGGTTCATGTCGTCCGCGGGCTCCACGATGCCCCGTCCAAAATAGTTCGCCCAGACGCGATTCACGAAAGCCCGCGCGAAATAGGCATTCTCCGGATCACGCATCCATTCCATCAAAGGTGCGCGGGGATCGGGATAATCGCTCAGGGACACTTCTTCGCCCCCGAGGATTTTCGGTGTGGCCACGCGGCTGTTGTAGTTGGGATTCTTGGCCTTGATACGGGCAATGTCCTTGTCGGACAGCTTCCGCGTCGCGGTCTGGTTCACATACAGTTCCTGCCAGGGAGCCGGCTCTCCCGCCCGCACCAGTTTCTCAAATGCTGCCTCCATCACCTTCTTCTGCTGCTTCTTGTCCAGCTCACCCACGCTCTCCTTCAATTTCGCCACGAGGCTGGTATAACTCACATCCTCCTTCTTGTTGTTAGTGTTCCGGCCGGCATAAGTGATCGGCTCGAAAAACGCCTGGAACTGCTGGAAGTCTGTCTTCGTCCATTGATCAAAGGGATGCTTGTGGCATTCCGCACACTCGATGCGCACGCCGAGGAAACTATGCGCAAAGGCCAGCGCCTTCTCCTGCGGTTTGCGGACATTCTGCCGCAACCAGAAGAACGGCATGTTCGGACGCTCCGCGATGTCCGCCGGATTTTCCTTCTTCAAATAGGAAGACATCTCCCGCGCGTATTCCTCGTAGGACTGGTCAGGCTTCGTCCGGCCCGTCGCGAGCACGATGCCCGCCACCAGCTTGTCGTACGGCTCATTCTTGGCTATGCGCGCCTCGATCCAGTCGTACCACAGGCGGGACAGTTCATTGTTGAAATCTTTCTCACCGGCACCGCGCAATTGCGCCGCATTGTTACCCGTCCAATCGCACATCTGCGTGGCCCACCAGGCGGCATAAGCGGGACGGTTCAACAACTCATCGATCTTCTTCGCGCGTTTGTCCGGAGATTTGTCCGCGATGAACTCACGAACCTCAGTAGGTGTGGGCAATGTTCCCGCGACATCCAGACTCACTCGGCGCAGGAACTCCGTATCACCGCCCACATCGGAAGGCACGATGCCCACCTTCCGCAGCTTGGCCACCACCAGTTCATCCACCTTCGTGCGCGTCGTCACCTTGGGATACTTCGGCCCCACCTTGTCGCTCACCGGCAGCATCACTGGGATGGGCAGCACACCATTGTCGTAAAACGCGACGATGTGCGTATCGCCTGGACCGATGGATTTCACTTCGCCCGTATCCGAGACGTTCGAGACAGCGTCATCGTTCGTGCGGAAGCGCGTGATCTGCGTCACATCCTCCACCGTGCCGTCTTTCCAATGCGCCAACACCTTGAGCTGCACCGCTTCACCCGTCTTTTTGAAAACGATTTCCGTCGGCTGGATCTCCAGGCGATCAAACTCACCCGTCTCGGCCACATCGATCTTCGCGCCCTCGCTGATCCACTTCAGCAACACGTTATATTCCCAGGAACCTTTCTTGATGCGCTCCTTGCCCTTGTGCTTCTCCTCATTCGTGGCCTTCAGGAGGAGGAGGCTCTGCGCTGCGTTCCCCTTCTCGATCCGCACGCCGTCTTCCTTGTCATCCGTGATCTCCTTGTGGTCCTTCTCGAAATCATAACCGAAGAGCGAAAGCTGGAACCCACCCTGACCCGAGAACGATCCGTGACACTCACGCCCGCTGCAACCGGCCCGGCTCATCAGGGGAACCACATGCCGACGGAAACTCGGTGCCTCGGCCTTCTCGATACTGGCCCAACGCTCACCCGCTGTCGGCTGTTTGGCCGCAGGGGCCGCCGTCAACGGAGCAAGGAGGGAAAATGAAGCGAGCGCGGTCAAAACCCGCGACCAAAGTTTGCTGGCATTACTCGTCATAAATCTGTTTCTAGCCGCTCTCCATACAGCAAAGTCGGCGATTAACGTTAAAACCTGCGTCGGTTTGAGTTGGCTGAGTCCAGAATGACACTGGATTGCTCCCAAACACGCAAGGGATATCTTCCTCCCTAGACGCCCCACCCTCTGCGTAAGGTTACGGAAAAATATTTTCCCGACCGCCTTTCTCCCTGCGTCCCTCGTTTCCCTTACCCACTCAATTTTCATGAAAGCATCATAACTGAGGGGGTAGGACAACAGCTGTCCTACCCCCTCTTTTTTTAAAAATAGTTATAAAGCTGTAACAGACTCACTATAAATGACTTAAGAGACAAACGAGCTCCTCCCGGGAAAAATTCTTTCAGAAAACACCGATTCACCCGATTTCCTGAAAATTAACTAACTCAACCTTAAGACCGCCTAGCCCGACGAAGCGCGCCCCCTGCTGCCGGATTCCAACCGGCCAGTTCTGCGGCATCCGCCAAAGCTGATAACTTTTGATCACCCGCTCTGCCCGGGGTGTGGTTAAATTCGGGCGAGCCTTGGGCAGACCGCCTGATCTTCCACCTCGGCACTTGTACATAAGTGCCGAGGTATTCTACCAATTTCTTCCTTCGGACCGACGAAACCCGCGCCCCGTGCTGCCGGCAGTTGCGTCATTAGTAGGCTCCAAAATCCAACCCATGCCCCTCTACCACCTTACGCGTCTCGCTCGGACTGTGATGAAAAACTGTATGCCAACCCCGCACCGCTCCAGCCTCCACATTCTCCAGCCGATCATCGATGTAGAGTATCTCTGAACCACGCTTGCCTGACATTGCCTCCACCGCCTCGTAGATTTTCGTCATCGGCTTCATCGCCTTCACCTCATGGGAAAAAACATACCCCGTGAAGTTCGCGAAGAACGGGAATTGCCGGCGCACATGCCCGACTGCCAGTTCGTTCGTATTGGAAAAGATGAACGTCGGTACGCCGCGCTCATGCAACCGTGCATGCAGTTCCACCATCTCAGGAATCTCCGTGAAGATATCCGCAAACGCCGCCCCGAATTCCTCCAAACTGCCCGTGTAACCCGTCTTCTCGACAAACTCCGCGAACAATTCCGGCGTGCTGATCAACCCTGTCTCATACCGATGCAGCAACGGCGATTGATCGATGACCAGCTTGAGTTCCTTGCCCTTCACCCGGCACAACGGCTCCAACTGCCGCGTCATGATGCCATAATCAAAATCCAGCAGCACCTTCCCCAGATCAAAAACAACGACAGATGGTTTACTCATGCTTGAAGCCTCCCCAGTTACGTATCACGCATTACGAATTACGATTGAGACATTGCTGGCCCCCGGTGCAACCGGTTCCTTCGTCATTCGAGCTTAGTCATTCGTCATTCCACCGTCCTTCTCCCCTCCATCGCCCGCGACAACGTCAGCTCATCCGCAAACTCCAACCCGCTCCCCACCGGCAATCCCTGCGCCAGCCGCGATACCTTCACGCCCTTCGCCGCCAGCCGCTTCGAGAGATAGTTCCCGGTCGCATCCCCTTCCACATCTGTGCCCAGCGCGAGGATCACTTCCTTGATCGCCTCCGCTCCCGCCCGCTCTTCCAGTTCCGCGATGCGCAAATCCTCCGGACCCACACCATTGAGCGGCGAGATGCGCCCGCCCAGCACATGATATTTGCCCTTGAACACACCGGACTTCTCGAACGGCAAAATATCCACCGCGCGTTCCACCACGCACAGGATTGAACCATCGCGCCGGTCATCGGAACAGATGTTGCACGGCTGCTCCTCCGTCAAGGCGCCACAGACCTTGCAGCTCTGCACCCGTTCGCGAGCTTGCACGAGTGCGTGGGCGAGCCGCTTCACGCCATCCACATCCGCCTGCACCAGATGCAACGCCAGCCGCTCCGCCGAGCGCGGGCCGATGCCCGGCAGCTTGCTCAGCGACGCGATCAGGTCGTTCAGTGGTGGCGGTAGTGAAGCCATGGTAAGAAAAGGAGCCAGCTAAGCTGTAAACGCGGTAAATGTTCCTCCTTCTCCCCAAGGGAGAAGGCCGGGATGAGGGGAAAGGAGACTCGCCTAAGCAAACAGCGCACTCATTTTTCTGCCGTAAAGTAACAGGCTCTAGAACATGCCCGGCATGTTCAGCCCCTGCGTGATCTTGCCCATCTCGGCGTTGGAGATCTCCTTCGCCTGGTTCAGCGCGTTGTTCGTCGCCGCCAGGATGAGATCTTCCAGCAATTGCGCATCCGCCGGATTGCACGCCTGCGGATCAATCTTGATCGCCGCCAACGTGCCATCGCAACGCGCGGTGACCTTGACAGCCCCGCCGCCACTGGACGCCTCGACCGTTTTCGCGGCGAGGGCGGCTTGCGTTTGTTCCATCTGCTGCTGCATGCGCGCAGCCTGTTTCATGAGTTTGCCAATGCTCGACATAGTAAATTGGGTTAAGTGATTATGCCCTCACATCCACGATCTGTCCCTTAAAAATCTCGAGGGCTTTCTTGATCAAGGGATCGTTCTTGAAATCTTCAATCCGCACCGGCTCCACCGAGGCCTTCGGTTTCTTGTCCTCCGTCTTTGCCGCCGGTCCACCATTGCTGCTAGCGGGTGCCGCTTTCGCCACTTCCGGCGTGCCGAGGATCGGCACCATCCGCCGTTGCCACGTCTCCGGCTCCACGGACTCGATAAACTTCACGCGCGCCTCACCCTGACCCAGCTCCTTCAACTTCGTCTGGATCAATGCATGGTTCTTGGAATTATCCACCAGGCTCAAGTGATACGAGAACTTCGGATCATACCCGATGATGAACACGCCGTTCTGGAAGGAAACCGGATGCGCCTCCAGCAGATACGACTTGATGAACGGACTCACGCGCGACACGGCATCCACGACCTGATCCCACAAAGGCGCGAGTTCCGCCGTCGTAGCCCCGGTCTTCGGAGCCACCTTCTCTTCTTCAAATAACGCAGGCGCCGCGACTGGAGCCGCGGCCGCTTTCGGCGTTTCCACCGGAGGAGCCACCACCGGCTTCGGCACTTCAAGTTTCGGCGCTGGTGCGGCTACTGGCGCAGCCGCCGGAGTCGGAGCGAGCACCGTCGCTGCCGCCTCCCGCAAAGACGTGAACGGCTTCGGAGCCGGTGCGGCTGCTCGAGCCGGTTCCGCCGCTTGAGTTGGTGCCGCGGCCGCCACCGCCCCACCACTGCCGCGCAATTGATTCAACGTCTTCAACACCGAATCAATGCTCACCGCATTGCGCGCCTGAATGGCCCGCAGCAACGCCACCTCGATCAAAATCTTCTTCGACACCGCCTCGCGCAACCGCCCTTCGCAATCCGTCAACACTTCCAGGATACGGCTCAGCGCTTCGACGTTCACGAGGCCTGCCTGCTCCTTCAGCATCGTCGCTTCCGCCTCCGAAACTTCGAGCAAGGAGAGATCCCCCGAGGACACTTGGAAAATCATCAGGTTGCGGATATGACTGAGCAAATCGCTCAACAAACGCCCGAGGTCCTTGCCGCTCTTCGCCAGCGAATTGAGCTCGCGCAAGGCCCCATCCACTTCACCCGCGAGCACACCTTGCGAGAGCGCCAACAACTGGCTCCGCGCCGTGAGTCCGAACATCGAGAGCACATCACCCTCCTCGATCTTCGTGCCGCAAAAACTGATCAATTGATCCAGCGTGGACTCCGCATCGCGCATCCCGCCATCCGCCGCACGGGCAATGGCGAAGAGCGCCCCGTCATCGATCTCGACGCCCTCTTCCTTCGCGATGAATGCGAGCTGCTTCACGATGAGATTCGCCGGGATGCGCCGCAGGTCAAAGCGTTGGCAGCGCGAAAGAATCGTCGGCAAAACCTTCTCCGGGTCCGTCGTGGCGAAGAGAAACTTCACATGCGCCGGCGGCTCTTCCAGCGTTTTCAGCAACGCGTTGAACGCCGCCGTCGAGAGCATGTGTACCTCGTCGATGATGTAGATCTTGAACTTGCTCGAGGCCGGCGCGAAGCGGCAGGTATCGCGCAACTCGCGCACCTGTTCCACACCGTTGTTGCTCGCACCGTCGATCTCGATCACGTCCAGTGAACGCCCATCCGCGATCTCCTGGCACTTCGGATCGGCCACATCGAAATCCGCCTTCGGCCCGCCCGTGCAGTTCAGCGCCTTCGCGAAGATGCGTGCCATCGTGGTCTTGCCCGTGCCGCGCGGTCCGCAGAAGAGATACGCGTGCGCGATGCGCCCCGCCTTGATGGCATTCGCCAGCGTCTGCGAGACATGCTCCTGCCCCACCACATCCTCAAACTTTTGAGGACGATACTTCCGGGCTATGACCTGATATGACATGACGGGAAAAAGTATGGTTCAGGATTTACGATTTACGAGCCCAAGTTTTTCACAACCTCTACGTAGCCGACGACGTGAGGAGGCGGAACTAACTTTTGAACATTGAGCTTTAAACTTTGAACTTGAAGGAGGGAGTGCCAGGGACACCACGGCAGATGTAGAGCAAACTACCGTTGCTGCCTTCCGGCCCTGGCGGGGTTCGTAAGTCCGCATTCCATGGGCCCTGACGCGCGTGATTAAGCAGAACGAACCCAACGGCATCAAGACCCATTTTGAAGAAATGTCTAAGCCCGAATGACCAATGCCCAAGGAATGCTTCAATGCTCCACGCCCCAATTCATCATTTTGACATTCCTTCGTCATTTCTCCTCTTCTTCGTCATGAACCCCGTGCCCTTAGGTCGGGGTCGGATTTAGTCATTCGTCATTCTTCTCCGGCCCCACCACCGCCACCACCGCGAGTTCCGGTTGCAAGTACTTCGCCGCCACGGCCTTCACCTCTTCCACCGTGATCGCCTCGTAATGCTTGTCCTCGGTTTCGTTGTTCGCGAAACCCAGCCCGTAAAGCTCATCCAGCGCCGTCGCCTGCGCGTAACCACCCAGCTCCTGCCGCCCGATCTTCTTCTGCCCGATGATCTTCGCCTTCGCACGCTTCAGCTCGTCCGCCGTCAGCCCGTCCTTCACCAGCAAGGCCGCTTCTTTAAGCAGCTCCTCCTCCACCAGCGCCACCTTTTCCGGTGCCGTACCTACGTAGAACCAGAATCCGCCCGGCACCAATCCCGGGAAACTTTGCGCCCCCACATAGTAAGCGAGCCCCAGTTGATCGCGGATGCGGATGAACAATCTCGACCCCAGATCACTGCACGCCTCCGCCAGCAACTCGATCGCATACCGGTCATTCGCGCGAATCGTCGTGCCCGGGAACCCGATCACCACTACCGCTTGCTTTTTGTCGCGCGCCTCGAAGACATGCCGTAACGCATTCGCCTCCGGCTTCGACTGCGCATTTACCAGCGAGTGCCCCGTCACCGCATCCTTCCACGCACCCAGCATCTTCTCCACCGCCGCCAACACCGCCGGTGCCTTCACATCACCGTAAATCGCCAGCACGCAATTCGTCGGCGCGATGACCTTCTGATAAAAGCTGCGCAACGCCGCTTCATCGAGGCGCGCCACACTTTCCTCCGTGCCCGTGCCGTCAAAGCCATACCCGCTCGGCCCGAACAACGTCCGCCGCATCAGCGAACTGCAGCTTTGCAACAAGTGATCCCGCCGCGACCGGATCGCCGCCACTTGCATCTCACGCTCACGCTCCAGCGCATCCGCCGGAAACGCCGGGTGCAACATCACATCCGTCATCACCTCCATGCCCAGGTCGAAATCACTGCTCAACGTCTCCACCGAGATGCCGAAGCTGTTGTTCCCGCCGTAAGCATCGATGCTGCCACCCACCGATTCGATCTCCTCCGCCATCTGGTCGGCCGTGCGTTTCAGCGTGCCTTGCATCAGCATCCGCGCCAGCAATTGCGTCACGCCATTGTTCTCCTCCGTCTCCGCCAGCACGCCGCCTTGGAACACCGCGCGAAACTCCACGAACGGCAGCCGATGATCCTCCTTCACCAGCAACTTCATCCCGTTCGACAGCTCAAATTTCTGGATTGCTCCCGTCTGGATCGCTTGCGCCGCCTTGCTCGCCTTCGGTGCGAAACCCGTCGGCACCAGCGAGTAAATCGTGCGGCTCTCCGTGGTGAGATACTCCTTCGCCACCCGTTGCAGATCCGCCGGCGACGCCTTGCGCACCGCATCCAGATAACGCTCTGAGAAATTCAAATCATTCGCCGCCAGCCAGCTTCCGCCGAGGTCTTGCGCCTGGCCTTGCATCGTCTTGCGCGTCGCAAGTGTCGCCGCCGTGAATTGCTTCACCGCCTTCGCGAATTCCGCTTCCGTGATCCCCTTTTCCTTTACGAGCTCAAGCTGCTCCAGCACCGCCGCCTGTGCCTTCTCCAGCTTCTCGCCTTCGCACACGATGCTCATGCCGAAGAGTCCCGGCGCGCCCGGACTATACGTCCACGCATCCACATGGTTGACCACCGCCTGCTTCTGCCGCACCTCGCGATACAGCCGCGAACTCCGTCCCGCACCCAGCACCGTGCCCAGCACATCCAGCAACGGCACATCCACATGCCGCAGATCGGGGATATGCCAGCTCATGTGCGAGTGCACCAGCTCCACCGTCGCCTCTTCCGTGATGATCCGTTCCGCGATCTGCCGCGGCTCCACCGGCAACACGATATCCGGCAACGGCCGCGCCTTGGAATTCGCCCACGCCGCCTTGATCTGCTCCACCACCTCCGCCGCATTCACATCACCCACCACCACATAGAACACATTGTTCGGTGCGTAACGCTCGTGGTAATAGCCGCGAATGTCTTCCGGCTTCAACTCATTGAAAATATCCAGATACCCGATGATCGGATACCGGTACGGACTCCGCGTATACGCCGTCTCGAAAAGCCTGCGACCCGAACGCCTTCCCGGATCATCCTGCCCCATGTCCATCTCGCGCCGGATCACATCCAGCTCCTTCGCCAGATCATCCGGCGGCAGCGACGCGTTCTGCATGATGTCGCACAAGATATCGATGGCCACCTTCCCCCCCGTGTTCGGCACATTGATCCAATACACCGTGCGATCAAACGACGTGTAGGCGTTCATGTAACCGCCTGCCTCCTGCACCTCCTGGTCGATCCGGCTGCCCGTCCGCGACGTCGTGCCCTTAAACAACATATGCTCAAGCACATGCGAAAGCCCCGCGCCCATCCACTTGCTCTCGTGGATGCTCCCCGTCTTCGTCCACGCCTGCGCGGAAACCACCGGGGCGCTATGATCCTCCCGCACGATGATCGTCAGCCCGTTTGGCAACGTCGTCAGCTCCACCCCCGGCGGCATCGCCGGGATGATTGCTGCTGCCGCTCCGCCCGCCCCGTTTGTCTTTCCCGCTTCAGTCGTAATCATGCTCACAAATTATTCAGTTAGAATTGCCCCTCACCGCCCAGAAAGCAAACCACTTCACGTAGCGCCCGCGTCTCGCGGGCCGTACCGCAGGCATGGACCCCGTGCCAGCAGGTCGGGGCTTGCCTGCTCCCTTGCCCCTGGCGGACTCCTCCGCCGCTAACTTCCCCCTCTCGATGTTCGATGTTGGGAGTTCGATGTTCGATGTTTCCCAACCTCATATTTCACCTTTCATGCCTCCCATCATAAAGGGGGACCTAGGACATCCGCTGTCCTAGGTCCCTTTTTCTCAAAATTATTTTCCACATCATAACCAATTGAAAATGAGCAACTTAAATAGAAAACACCTCTCCGCATGCGAGAGCCCCTTAAAAAATTCGCGCCAATTAGCGAAATTAGCGTCACTCCATCCCCTTTCGTTTGTTTAGCGTCTTTTAGCGGGCTACCCCCGGGTGTGATTTCAACCGCGTGAACCCTGGGGCTATGACGCGAAGCACGCGACCCTTACTCCCGGCTTCTAGCCGACCGTCCGCGCCCTCCACCATAACCAGCTCCCAACCCTTTCCTCACTCCTTAGAATCCACCTCGGCACTTGTACATAAGTGCCGAGGTTTTCTACCAATTCCCGCCTTTGGACCAACCTCCACCGTGCCAACCACCGCTTTGAATCCCACCCCTCTCCCCGGATGTGATTCAAAGCGGGCGAGGTGAGACGTGGTCTCAGGAGGCGGGCCCAACCTTCGGCAGTCCCGGCAGGGACTTCCCGAAAATAGCCCAGCGATTTATCGCTGGGAAAACGGTTTCCCCAGCCACCCAGCCCCGGCAGGGCGGCAGAACGGAGCACAGCCTTGGAGCAACACCGCTCCTATTCCTTTCTTTCGTCCCTCCGGGACTTGAGCCTCTGGTTTTCCGGCCCCAGCGATGAATCGCTGGGCTATTCTCTTTCGCCCTCCGGGCTGGACCGGGTGCGCACTTCAGGCACCTTGCCTCACCCG
>CALRJY020000066.1:0-13519 GCA_943367715.1 Chitinophaga pinensis
ACGGGAGTCCGGCTCAATCTCCGAGGGAGTTCTATGACTCTAGCGTGCCCAGGATATGCCGGACTCCCGCTCCCTCAAGTGCCCTTAAGGTGCCACCTTCTCAGATGACTCCTCCAACATACAAGCGTGCCCGTCCTCGGGCACAGCAACGTGAAATGTTTGAACAGCTTTGGAAATCTTCTGGAGCTGCCTGACTGTATTGCTGGCGATAGTCGCGAAATAACTGAAATCCGTTTGTGCTTAGGTACATTGCTGTGGCCGAGACGGCCACGCTCCACCAGCTTACATGCTCACTGCCATCCTCAAATTCTTCAGCCCGCTGGCGCATCCTGTGTGCCTCATCTGGCTGGCGTGTTTGATCGGTGCGGTGGTTGCTTGGAGGAAGAAGCAGAAGGCGGGGATGTTCTTCCTGCTGGGCATCGCGCTATTCATCTCCTTGGTGGGCAGCCGCATTCCGCTTTACCTCATGGGCCGTTTGGAGGCGCCTTATGCTTATGTAGATTTGGGCAAACTGGAGGCAGGCGATGCCGTTATCTTGCTCGGTGGTGGTGCGGGGTTTTCCAAAACGGAACCGTTGGGAGTGAACTTCAATGAAGCCTCGGACCGCGTGTTCACGGCCATGGAGATTTTGCGGCTCGGCAAAGCTCCGGTGCTGTTGCTCGGCGGCGGTGGTGATCCGACTGAAAGCCAAGATCTCAGCGAAGGCAGCACGGTGAAGCGCTGGCTGGAAAAGAACCTCACGGCAAAAGTAGAAATGGTGGAGCTGACCGCTTCCAGCAACACGCGCGATGAAGCTGTGAAGTGCGCCGCGTTGGCCAAGGAACGCGGCTGGAAACGCATCTATCTGGTAACTTCCGGCTTTCACATGCGCCGCGCGGAAGCGACGTTTCATACGGCGGGCGTGCCGGTGATTCCGGTGGGCTGTGACTTCATCCGTTCCGGTATGCCGAATAAAGAGGGCTTCAATCCCTTGCCGTGGCCGCCCGGTTTTGAGCTGTTTAGCTTATACGCGCATGAACAGGCGGGCTGGGTGGTCTATCGCACGCGCGGGTGGATCAAGCCGGAGGCGAATAAGAAACCATAGCTTGGTGCATCTAAAACGGCCTCTGAGCCCAAATCACCGCATCCTTGATGTCCCCGCCGGAGCTGGCTAGTTTGCGCATCGCGTGATGCCACTGGCGGCCATTCTTGCTGTTGTCTCGCCGCTCTGGCTGCTGGGGGTGACGCTGGGACTATCAGCTCTCACACTGCTGATCTACCGGCGTACGGCACATCTGCCCGTGGTGGAACGCTGCCTCGCTCTGTCCCTCCCAGGCGCTTTGACTTTGAGCTTGGGATTGCTCCTCAATGGGAGCGCCGCCAATGCAGAGTTTAACTGGAGTTCCGTACGCCTTGCCCCGGCTTTCTCCCTCCGCTATGGGCAGACCATCTATCCGACTCTGCAGGAAGGGCCTGTGAGCGGCCATATCTACGGACCGATGGCCGCAGCGATGTATCTGCCTGCAACCGTTTTTGATTCTCCATCAGGAGCCATTCGGATGGCGGGCTTTCTGACCGTGGCCATTTTCTTTCTCCCGATGCTGGCGTTTTTCACACTATCAGGCGGAGGCTCGCGACGCGGATGGCTCTGGGCGTTCTGGGGATGGCTGGTTTTTCTCCTGCTCGTGTTGCGGTCTGACGCATTGAGTTACAATGCCTTCCTGATCCATGCCGAGGCACCCGCCTTGGGTTTCACGGCGGCAGCATGTCTGGTTCTCTGGAGATCCCAGTCCCCAGACGGCTCCCGGTGGCACTTGCCACTGGCGGCCCTGCTGGCTGTTCTCGCGGTTTGGTCCAAGCAGACTTTGCTGCCCGTGATGGTGGCCTTGCCGCTCTACCTCGCATTCAACCGGGGCTGGATGGTTGCCTGCCGTTTTTGCGGCTGGCTGACAGCGGCGTTGCTGGTGACGGGTAGCCTGTTCGCCGCTTGGTTTGGCGCGGCGGAATTGTGGCTGAACCTGATCGCCATTCCGGGCCGGCATCCTTGGCTCCGCTCGCTTACGGACACCTCTTTGCCATGGATCCATGAACCGGATTACGGTGCGCGTCTCGAGGTGCTGTTCCAAGCCGCACTCGGGTTGTTGCGGCGCTGTATCAAAGCGCTGCTGATCTTGGGTGCAATCGTCCTCGGACAGTTTTTCCTATCAGGATCAACCGGTTCACCGAAAGAACGGGTTCGCGAGTGGTTTCGCCAACCGTGGGGATTGTGCTTTTGGGTCGCCTTATGGCTCGTACCTACCGCCCTGCTCGGCCGGGTGAAGGCGGGCGGCGACAATAACGCTTATGGTCCCGCCACCTGTTTCGCATGCCTGAGTGCCAGCGTCTGGTTGATTCACCTCTGCCGCAACTACTGCGCGAATCGACCGATCGCTGGTTTGAACCGGATGGTCTGGCCGGTGCTGCTCGGCATAAACCTGGCCAGTGCGTGGTTTATTATCACCACGGCGAAAAGTATGGAGACCCGTGAGTCAAAGGCGATGGACTTTGCGGTGAGCTATGCCCGCCAACATCCGGGCCGGGTCTATTTTCCGTGGAATCCGCTGCTGACGCTTATGTCTGAGCAGCGGGCCTACCACTTTGCCTACGGGGTCTACGACCGCTCGCTAGCCGGGAAGCCCGTGAGCACCGAACATTTCTGGGCGGGATTGCCAGTGGAGGTCGAAGAAGTGCTTTACGCCACCGGGGATGAACGGATGCTTCTCTCCGGCTACCTGACAAACTTCACGCGGGAAGTTCGTTTGCCAGAATTGCCAGGGTGGGTGATTCTACGTCGAGATGCTGGCCGTCTGCCTGCTCAAAAAGACATGCGATAAAAAACAGGCAACCGCCCGGCCGGGTGGTTGATGCGCAAACCAGTTTATGTCCACACCCAAGCAAGGGTCGCCGCCAGCCAAGCCAACGGAGCCGACTTCATCGGTGGACAGGATGTTCCTGGCGAAGGCGCTGCTGCTCGTGTGTGCGCTCCAGTTCTTTGCCCTGTCCTATTTCATCTACGACAAAAAAAAGAACCGGCCTGCCCAACCTCCAAACGATACGGTGCCGGGTGTCGTGACCAAAGCCGACTCTGCAAACACGGACAATCATTTCAAAGGGAATGGCGGTCCGTGGGGCGAGCTGGAATATGTGCGCATCAACATCGTGTCGCCCGAGGATTATCTGCCGGAGCAGTTGAAAAACATGCCACCGACGCAATGGCATTTCGCCGGTTATGACTCTGAAAAGCTGGCCAGTCTGATCCGGTCCTGCGACCTGCACACCGAGCAACAGGCGGAATTGCTGAACCCACAAAACTGGACCGTCACCGGCAACGACATCATCGTCACTCCGACTAAGGAACTGGTCTTGGGCCTGTCCGCCGCTGCTCGCAGCCAGCTCTACTCCGTGCTGGCGCAAAATCCGGCCAACCGCTCCCAGCAATGGCCCTATACTTTCCGCCAAAACGGTTTTGAAGAATGGTTTCTGAACAGCGAAGTTTCCCTCCCGAACCAGGCGCTGATCAAGAAGCTCACTTACCAGCGCGGAAACGCGATGTGTTTTTCCGACCTGCGCGAATTGCTGATGCAAGTGCCGGATGAGACGGAACACCGGGCGATCACCAAGGCGCTTTCCCGCCGCACGGGGCTGCTGGTCAAATTGCGCGTCCGGCCGGACAGCGATCTGGAAGCCCTGACCAAATACTGGTCTCTCGGAGGCCGCGCAAAAGATGTCGGGGCGTTGTTTGAATCGCTGACCAAAGTCTCCGGCGGCACCACGATCGATATCAGTCATCTGCTGCCTGGATTCGCCCGGATGCGTTTGAACACGTTTCCCAAACCGCCCGCCTCACCGGAAGAGATCCAGCCGGACTGTTATTGGACCGCGATGAATTTTTTCAAAACCCCGCCCGATGCACCGTATGTGAATGATGCGGTCTGGCGGCAGGAACTGGCGGAAAACTACACGCAGGTGGAGCATCCCACCTTTGGGGACCTGCTGTTTCTGGTGCAACCGGATGGCGTCCCGCAACATGCGGCCGTCTTCATCGCGGATGACGTGGTCTTCACCAAGAACGGCGGCAATCAACGGCAACCGTGGCTGCTGATGAAGGTGGAGGACATGCTGGCCCGCTATCCCAGTTCCCAACCGCTCACCCTCGTGGTTTTCAAGCCCAAGAACCGGCGGGATTAAGCGCCCGGGGCGTGGAACAAGCACGCTGGTCTTCGGGGAAGCTGCGTTCCGCCGTTGCCACGACCGGCCCTTCCGCTTACAACCTCCGCCCACCGGGCATGTCATCCGCGCGCACAACTGAGATTTTGCCAACGCATACGCCGCACCTGTTCCAAACAGCCGTGCAGCGGGCGGTGGAACTATTGCAAGCGGGCGAAGTGGTGGTGCTGCCTACCGAGACCGTTTATGGCTTGGCGGCGAACGCCCTGAATCCGGAAGCGGTGCAGCGCATTTACGAGATCAAGGGCCGTCCTTCGCACAATCCCATCATCGTTCACGTAGCGGGCCGGGCCATGGCGCGGGATTGCGCCGCTGTGTGGCCAATCGAGGCAGAACAGCTCGCTGAGGCCTTTTGGCCGGGACCTTTAACGATAGTGCTCCCTCGGAATAGCGATGTGCCGGACATCGTGACGGCGGGTGGTGAAACGGTGGGGTTGCGCTGGCCGAGCCATCCTTTCATCCAGGAAGTCATTAAACGGTGCGGCTTTCCGCTCGCGGCTCCTAGTGCCAATCTTTCCAACCAGCTATCCCCTACCAACGCCCAGCACGTGGCCAAGCAACTGGCGGGCAAGGTGCCGCTCATCGTCGATGGCGGGCAGGCGCAGGTGGGCATTGAATCCACGGTCATCGACCTGACCAGCCAGCCACCCCGCGTCTTGCGGCCGGGGATGATCCATGCCGAATCGTTACTGGCCGTCACTGGAACTTTGGCCGGGGATAGCAAATTGGCGGCCGGTGAAGTACTGCGCAGTCCGGGCTTGTTGCAAAAGCATTACTCGCCCAAGGCCCGGCTGATCATCAGTGAATGGACGGATACCGCGCACCTGCTGAAGAAACTGGCGGAGCTTAAGGCCGATCTGGCGACGACGCACATCATCAGTCATACCCGCATCCCGCTTTGCGCGGAACTCACCAATGTGAGTGTCATCCCCCATGATGCCGAGGCGTTTGCCCGGGCGATTTATGGGGAACTGCATCGGTGTGACGAGGAAGGGGCCAGCCTGATCATGGTGGAAGCCGTGCCGCCCGTAGCGGAATGGCAAGGCATCGCGGACCGGCTGCAAAGAGCCTCGGCAACCGCTTAAAAATGCCTTGGCGGTCAGCGCGGGAACGGGTCACTATGCTGAAAAGACGCTCAGCAACAGCTTGAAAGTTGGCGGATTTCCCGCAACCTTTGGCCCGAGCAACTGTTTAACCACCGGACAACCGGGAACTTTTTGACGAAATCATGGGAATGGCGCAATTTTTAAGGGTGATGCAATTCCGCCTGGCGGCAATTGGTGTGGGCGGGCTGTTCACCCTGACCGCGCTGGGCCAGCCGGCCCCCCAACCCGTCCGCCAGCTCAGCTTGATGGAGTGCATCGAGATGGCGTTGGCTCACAATCTGGACATCCGCATCCAGCGGGAAGAGCCGCGGCTGGATCGTTTCACGTTGGAAGGTTCCTATGCCGCTTGGGATCCCTCTTTCACCTCTACGGCCGTCCATAACTACAACTCCTCTCCCGGCGGTACGGACAGTGATGGCCGGCCATTGCCTTCCACCGAGATCAATACGGAGTCCATCTCGCCCGGGCTGACCGGTGTGCTGCCGACCGGCATGCGGTATGATCTGACCTCGAATTTCGGCTTCCGGGATGTGAACAACAGCCGGTCCGAGTATAACAGTCAGGCCGTGATCAGCGTCCGCCAGCCTTTATTGCGGAACATGTGGATTGATGATGCCCGCCGCCAGATCCTCATCAACCGGCGCAATCTGCGCAGTTCGGAACTGGGTGTGACCTTGCAGGCGATGAACACCATCGCTTCCGTGGAACAGGCTTACTTTGATCTCATCTTCGCCGAAGAGAACGTGAAGGTGCAGCAATCTGCGCTCGGTCTGGCCGAACGGTTGCTGTCTGAGAATAAAAAACGCGTGGAAGTCGGTGCGCTCGCCCCCTTGGACGAGAAGCAGGCGGAATCCCAAGTGGCTGCGCGGCAGGCGGACCTCATCCGGGCACTGGGCCAGTTGTCCGACCAACAGAACGTCTTGAAGCGGCTTTTGACGGATGATTTTGCTGTCTGGCGCACGATTTATATCAAGCCGACTGACCGGCTGTTGCCGCTGCCGCAGACGTTTGACCTGCAGGAAAGCTGGAATACCGGCATCGAACTGCGCCCGGACCTGGAGCAACAACGCATCGAACTGGAGAAGCAGAACATCCAGTTGCGTTATACGCGGAACCAATTGTTTCCGTCGCTCGACCTCTTCGGCAGCTTTGGCCAGAACGGCTTGGGGCCGAACATGGGCAATGTCGTGCGGGACATCGAAGTGGGTGAGAATCCCCGGAACTCTTACGGTATCGCGCTGACCATTCCGCTGGGCAATCGTGCGGCCCGCAGCGCGCACAACATCGCCAAGGGCATCAAGGAACAATTGCTCCTGCGCTTCAAGAAGCTGGAGCAGGACACGCTCATCAACATCGACAGCGCCATGCGGCTGGCCCGGTCCAACTACGAGCAGATCGACTCCACCCGCAAGGCCCGTGAATACGCCGAGGCTGCCTTGGATGCCGAGCAGAAGAAACTGGCGAACGGCAAGAGCACGAGCTTCGTGGTGCTGCAATTGCAACGTGACCTGACCTCCGCCCGCTCCGCCGAGATACGCGCGCTGGCGGATTACAACAAGGCCCTCTCCACGCTGTCCCTGAACGAGGGCACTACGCTCCGGCGGAACAAGCTGGATGTGCGGGTGGAGCGGTAGGTCCACTAACAGAAATTTTGCAAATGCGGCCAAGTTTCTTGGCCGCATTTTTCTTTTTGTGCGTTGGCAGTTCACGGGTTGACTTCACCGCATTTCAGAGAATCGTTTGGGTTGCACATGGCTTTGCCCGGATTAGCGATCTCTGCGGTCACCGAATGGTTTTCCCAGACATACGGGAAGCCTACACCTGTGCAGGCGCAGGCGTGGCCGGCCATCGCTCAGGGGAAGAACGCGCTGCTGGTTTCGCCCACGGGAACAGGCAAGACTTTGGCGGCATTTCTCGCGGCTTTGCATGAGCTGGCGGCGATGGAGTTGCGCGGAGAACTGGAGAACCGCATCTACCTGCTCTACATCTCGCCACTCCGCGCCTTGGGTTATGATCTGGAGAAGAATCTGAATGCGCCCTTGCAAGCTATCTATGGGGAGAAGCCGCCGATCCGGGTGGGCTTGCGCTCCGGCGATACCTCTTCTGCTGAACGGCAGAAGCAATTCACCAAGCCGCCGCATATCCTGCTGACGACACCGGAAAGCCTGTGCCTCTTGATGAGCCAGGAGAAGTGGTTGCCTATTCTCTCGGGTGTCCGGTGGGTGATCGTGGATGAGATCCATGCGCTGGCGGAAAACAAGCGCGGGGCGCATCTCAGCTTAAGTTTGGAACGGTTGGATGAACTGGTACGAAGCTCAAAGTTCAAAACTCAAAGCTCAAAAAATCAGGGACTCCAAACCCATAGCCAGGAACCCCCAATGCAACAGGTCCAACGGATCGGGCTTTCCGCCACCGTGGCGCCTTTGGATGAAGTGGCGAGATTTTTGGTGGGCACGCATGGTCAGTGCGAGATCATTGATGCGAGTGCGGAGAAGCGGATTGATCTGCGGGTTTACACGCCGCTGGGAAAGAATCCTTATCCGGTGGCGGGTTATACGGGCGAACGGTTGATCAAAGAATTAGGGCGGTTGGTGTTGGCGAATCGGACCACGCTCATCTTCACGAACACGCGTTCTGGTGCGGAATCGGCGACGTTTTGGTTGAAGGATGTCTTGCCGGATTTGGCGGAACAGATCGAGTGTCATCATGCTTCCCTCGACCGTGATGTTCGGCAGGAGGTGGAGGACCGGTTGAAACGTGGGGAACTGCGCGCGGTGGTTTGCTCCACGAGTTTGGAACTGGGCATCGATATCGGTTCCATCGATCTCGTCGTCATGCTTGCGACGCCCAAAGGCGTGAGCAAAGCGCTGCAACGGACGGGTCGTGCGGGACACAACATCCATTCCATCAGCCGTGGTCTCTTGATGGCCACGAACATCAATGACCTCATCGAATGTTGCGCCACTGCCTTGCTCGCGCGCACGCGGCATCTGGATAACGTGCGCCTGCCTAACGCCCCTCTCGATGTCCTCGCACAGCACCTGGTGAGCATGGGCTGTCTGGAGAAACGATCTCGTACCGAAGCTTTCGCACTTGTTCGCAAGGCTCATATCTATCGCAATTTATCCGAACAAGATTTCAATGACGTGCTGGATTATCTCGCGGGTGGCGGGAAGTCCTTGCGCAAGCAATACGCGGAACTGTTCGGCAAGATCCATCTGGATGACGAAAGCTTCGAGACCCGCTTGGGCACGGTGCGGCGGGATTTCTTGCAGAACGTCGGCGTCATCCCGAGCGAGGGTACGGTGACGATCCGCTTAAAGAACCGTGTGCTGGGCAGTGTGGAGGAATCGTTCATGCGGCAGTTGAAACCGGGGGATGTCTTCATGATCGGCGGCCGCGCGGTGCAGTTGGAGAAGGTCGGTTGGATGGAGGTTTTTGTACGGCGCGCGGATCATTCCAAGCCGACCATCCCTCGCTGGAACGCGAACAAGATGCCGCTGAGCAACCGCGTGGCGCAGGAGATCATGGGCTTTCGCTCGGAATTGCGGCAACGCCTGGAAGCTGATGGCGGACCTGATCTGGAACCTTGGATCGCCGCCCGTCTGGACTGCGGCGTGAACAATGCGCGGATCATTGGGCAGATGTATCGCGCGCAGCATGAGCTTTCGGAAATCCCCACGGTGGATTTTCTGCTAGTTGAGGAACTGGCGGCCAGTCGGGATGAGGAAACGGTGGCGGCCGTGGAGCCGAACAGCCGGAAGCCGCGCGCCAAAGGGCGCCCGGTCTGGGTGCCTGCGCGTCATTATTTCATCCATTCACTCATCGGCCGTTCGGCAAATGATGCCCTGTCCCGGGTCGTCGCCCAGCGGTTGAGCCGGTTACGTGGTGGCAATGCGGTGGCCACGCCGGATGATTATGGCTTTGTCCTTACGGTGACGCCGGAACAGCATTTCACGTTGGAAGAACTGCCAGGCTTGCTGGCGAGCGAGGGGTTCGAGGCGGATTTGGACGAGTCGCTCAAACGGTCGGCCTTGCTACAGTATCATTTCCGCAATGCCGCCCAGACGGGGCTGATGGTTTACCGGAATTACTTTGGGGAGCAGAAGTCCGTGCGTAAGCTGCATTTCTCGGCGGAAGTGATCTTCAACGTCTTGCAACAGTATGAGCCAGATCATGTTCTGATGCGGGAGGCGCGCAGTGATGTGCTGCATACATTCCTCGATGTTGCGGGGGCGAAGGCTTTTCTGGACCGGGCGGCGCATCTGCCCAAACGTCTCCATGCCGTGGATCGCGTGCCACCGCTTTCCTTCACCATGTACGCTACGAAGATCAAAGAAGCGCTGCTGGTGGAAGACCCGGCGGCGACGATGGAACGGCTTTATAACCTGTGGTGGAGCCGGATTGAGGGGGAAGAAGGCAAGCCGAGCCCCTGAGGGAGCAAAAAATGCCTGATTTCTCCCCGGCAGCATGGCTTGACGGTATTTGCACGATTGGGGTAGCTTGCCCTATTGGCGCGATGCGCTAGTGTAGTCGTAAATATGAACAACTTTCTGATACCACACGTCATCGAGCAGACCGGACGTGGCGAACGCGGTTACGATATCTACTCCCGTTTGCTGGTGGACCGTATCGTTTTCCTCGGTACTCCGGTTGATGACATGGTGGCCAACGTCATCATCGCGCAGCTTTTGTTCCTCCAGATGACGGACCCGAAGAAGGACGTGCATCTGTATATCAATTCTCCCGGCGGCAGCGTCACGGCTGGTCTCGCCATCTATGATACGATGCAGTTCCTGACCTGCGACGTGAACACCTATTGCATCGGCCAGGCGGCCAGCATGGGTGCAGTGCTTCTCTGCGGCGGCACGAAGGGCAAACGCTTTGCCCTGCCGAATGCGAATATCATGATCCATCAGGTCCTCGGCGGTGCCGAAGGCCAGGCGAGCGACGTGGAGATCCGCGTGAAGTACATGCTGAAGCTCAAGGAACGCCTGAACACGATCATCGCGCGGCATACTGGCCAGTCCTACGAGGTGGTGGAAAAAGCGTGCGACCGTGATAACTTTATGAGTTCTGAAGAAGCGAAGAAATTCGGCCTCGTGGACGAAGTCGTCGCCTCCCGCAAAGAAGTCCCCGGCATGCCGGACAAGTCTTCCGTGGTCACCAACTGATTAACTGGCAAATAAAATGGCCCGGCCTACCAACCTGACCTTGTGCAGCTTCTGCGGGAAATCCCACGCAGAAGTGAAAAAGCTCATTGCGGGTCCGGGCGTTTATATTTGCGACAGTTGCATCCTCGTCTGCAAGAACGTCCTGGATAAGGAGATGCAGGCGGAGGTGAAACGCGCCCAGCCGCGCGTCCGCATCCCCAAGCCAGCGGATATCAAGGCGGAACTGGACATCCATTGCATCGGACAGGACGTCGCCAAGAAGACCCTCGCGGTGGCGGTGCACAATCATTACAAGCGCGTGATGCATGATGCGGGTGCGCCGGCCGAAGGTGCCGAGCCGCAATTCCCGCAGATGATCAGTTCACCGCATCAGGATGTGGAGATCGAGAAGAGCAACATCCTGCTCGTGGGCCCCACTGGTTCCGGCAAGACATTGCTCGCTCGCTCGCTGGCGCGCATCCTCGACGTTCCTTTCGCGATCGCGGATGCCACGACTTTGACCGAGGCCGGTTACGTGGGTGAAGACGTGGAGAACATCATCCTGCGCCTGCTGCAGAACGCGGATTACGACGTGAAGCGAGCGCAGATGGGCATCGTTTACATCGATGAGATCGACAAGATCGCGCGCAAGACGGAGAACGTCTCCATCACGCGCGATGTCTCCGGTGAAGGCGTGCAACAGGCGCTCCTGAAGATTTTGGAAGGCACCATCTGCAATGTCCCTCCGCAAGGTGGCCGCAAGCATCCCCAGCAGGAATACATCCGCGTGGATACGACGAACATCCTGTTCATCTGCGGCGGTGCGTTTGTGGGCCTGGAGAAGATGGTGCAACGCCGGGTGGGCAAACGCGTGTTGGGCTTTGGCGATGCCAAGGAAGCCGGACGCATCGCCCCCGAAGACCGCACCACCATCATGCAGATGGTGGAGCCGGAAGATTTGCTGAGCTACGGTTACATCCCCGAATTCATCGGCCGGCTGCCGATGCTCACGGTGCTCGAGGAACTGACCGAAGACCAGATGATGACCATCCTCACCGAGACGAAGAACGCGCTCACCAAGCAGTTCGCGAAGCTCATGGCGATGGAAGGCGTCGAACTCGAATTCTCCTGCGATGCCCTGCAGGAACTGGCCGCCCAGGCCATCAAGAAGGGCACCGGCGCCCGCGCCCTCCGCGGTCTGCTGGAGAAGTTGATGCTGGACGTGATGTATGACGTCCCTGGCAGCGACGACATCGTCAACGTCAAGATCACCCGCGCCGTGGTGATGGGCAAAGCCAAGCCTATCATCCGGCGGAAACAGGACAAAGCCGCCGCTTAATCTTCGCGGGTTGCCCGGTGATTCACCGACGGGCGCCCGCCCCAAGGTATTCCCATGTCGCAACCACTAGACACCAAGCAATTCATCGCCAGCCACGTGAGCGCCATTCCGCGCTCCGGCATCCGCGAATTCTTCGACATCGTCCAAAACACCAAGGGCGTCATCTCCCTCGGCGTCGGTGAACCCGACTTCGTGACGCCCTGGCACATCCGCGAAGCCGCCATCTACGCACTCGAACGCGGCCGGACGACCTACACGTCGAATCTCGGCCTGCTGAAATTGCGCGAGGCCATCGCCGCCACCGTGGAGAAGAGCTTCAAGGTCACCTACGATCCGAAGACGCAAATCCTCATCACCGTGGGCGTGAGCGAGGCCTTGGACATCGCCTTGCGCGCGTTGCTGAATCCGGGTGATGAAGTCATCTATCACGAGCCGTGCTACGTGAGCTATTCGCCGAGTGTGGCGTTGACTCATGCGATACCGGTCGCCGTGAATTGCCGCGCGGAAGATGGTTTCGCCCTGACCGCGGAAGCCATCCAGAAGGCCATCACGCCGAAGTCCAAGGTGCTGATGCTGAACTTCCCGACGAATCCGACGGGTGGTACCATGACCCGCACCGAGTTGCTGAAGATCGCGGAGCTCGCGCACAAGCACAACCTGGTCGTCATCACGGACGAGATCTATTCCGAACTCACCTTCGAGGGCGAGCACGTCAGTATCGCGTCCCTGCCCGGCATGCGCGAGCGCACCATTTTCCTGCACGGCTTCTCGAAGGCGTATGCCATGACCGGTTTCCGCATCGGCTACGCCTGCGGCCCCACGGACCTCATCGAAGCCATGATGAAGATCCATCAGTACTCCATGCTCTGCGCCAGCATCATCAGCCAGGAAGCCGCGCTGGAAGCGTTGCTACATGGCGAGCCGGACACCATCGAGATGCGCGAGCACTATCGTCTCCGCCGCAACTACATCGTGAACGCGCTGAACAACATGGGCCTCAAGTGCCATCTGCCGCGCGGCTCGTTCTACGCTTTCCCGTGCATCCAATCCACCGGCCTGAGCTCGAAAGAGTTCGCCGTGAAATTGCTGGAACAGGAGAAGGTCGCCTGTGTGCCCGGTGGCGCTTTCGGCGCGAGCGGTGAAGGCTACCTGCGCTGCTGCTTCGCCACGGCGTTCGACCAGATCGAGATCGCCGCGGAACGCATGGCGCGTTTTGTGAAGAAGAATTCGCGGTAAGTGCCGTCGGTGCGTTTCGTTGTAACGCAGACTGGCAGTCTGCTGTGTCGCCGACTGTCAGTCGGCAGTGCGTTCTATTTGCAAGTCCGCCCACGCACTGCTCCAACGCCAATCTTCCGGTTTTTCACATAAACCCGCTTTCACCGGGTTCATGCGGATATATCGGCGAATCCGGGTTTTCTCTTCATCAGAGCGAATCCAGTGATCATAGGATTCCCGCTGCCAGAATGTCTCTCCGGTGTGTCCAAGTAACAGATTGGCCTGCCGGGCAATTTCCCGTTTTCGGCTCTTTAATACCAGTTCTAGTATGAAACTGCACTATTCTCCGTTGCGGAAGCGTTTACCTGATCGATGAGCCAAGGGTGTGAAACGAGGCTCCGGACACGTTCGGGGTTTTGATAGATGGGCAGGAGTTCTTCGCCCAAGGCGGCTTCCAGGGT
>CALRJY020000067.1:0-13337 GCA_943367715.1 Chitinophaga pinensis
CGATGGGGCCGGAGAAGGTGGCGAACCATTCGGTAAGATTTTTCCGGATGGGTTCATCGGCTACCAAGGGCGGGGCGAGGAGGAAGGCGACGGAGTCCGGCGCGAAATGAACAGCGACAGCTTCGACATTTTTCTGGCGGATGCCTTCGGCCCAGGCTTCTACGACGGAGCGGATCTCGGCTTCCGCGGCGGCTTCGCCAGTCTCGGAGCCGAAGTAAACGTCCACGTGTTTGATCTTGTCGCCATCGAAGGTGAAGAACTCGGTGTTCTGGAACTTGGGCTGGCCTTTCGGCTGGCACTCGTAACGGACGAAGGCGTATGAGGCTTGGGTGAAGATCTGTTTGATGTCGAATTTGTCGAGGTGCTCGCTGTTCGGCCAGCAGCGTTTGAAATAGGTTTCGCGGTCGATGTTATCATCCAGCGGGCTGCTGAAGGTGAAGTCATCAGAGAGGATGGCTTCGATGGCGGCGCGGTCTTTGTTCTCGTAGGCGGCGTAGCAAGCGCGGATTTGTTCGTCAGCGGTTTTCATACTGGGCGGCAATCTAAGCCCGGATGGGATGGTCGCAAATGGGGGGAAGGCCCAAGAGCCCGGGCCATTTTGGGCATAATCCCGTTGGGGGGATTCTCGCCGAGATGGAGATCGGCGCTCCGCTGGTTGGGCATTGCGGATTCGGGTGGATTCAGCGATAGTGAATCAAATCAAGGATGCTGCGAAGAACAGCGCTTGGGAGGATTTGATGCTATGGCGAGTATTCGTAAAATGACCGGACGGGTCTTGGCGCTTTGGGTTGCCTTGTTTGCGGGCTCAGTTTTGTGCGTTGGAGGTGTGCAGGCCCAAACTGCGCTGGAGGAGTTCAAAAAATTCCTGACCAATCCGCCGCCTATCGAGGAGGTTGTTTTCGAGAGGAAACTGCTCATAGCTTTGCCCCCTCCTCCGGGCGTAACAAATTGGCTACCGACCGGACCATTTTTTCAACTGCGTCTGCAAACCAATGCCTATTTTTTGCGTCAAATGGATGTCATCGGTGAAGCCCCGCAAAATCATCGCCCCCGGAATCTGCTGGAAGGGGAGTGGGCTGATACCTTTTGGACGCTTAGCAGCGGCCAATTAAATCTGTGGCCTGACAAAAAACAGGCGAATCGCAAAATTGAGGTGGAGAGAAGTATGATCGGTGAAACCATTTCGGGCCTTGGTCTGGATCCGCGCATCAATCGATCAACCATGGTTTGGAGAGGTGGTATGTTCACTGCGCAAGGAACCGATGGAGTGCGATTTGAAGGCATGATCGAAAGCAAGACGGCCGCTGGCCAGCCCGAGCGCATCGTCACCTGGGCGGCTCGTGATCCCGATGTCCACTATGGTGTCGATTATGAATATCGGAAGAATTTTCACCCTTGGTTTCCGGCAACTATCAAACCGTTTATAATGGGGCACAGGACACAGGAGTTTTATGCCCGCAGTCTGAAAATGGGGACATCTTTGGCCTCGCAAGACAGCTTTTTCCCGACCCAGTTCACGAATGCCAATACCTTGACGATCCTTCACACCAAGGGAGGAATGGAGTTCTTTGACGGCGGAAGGAAATTAAATTTAGTTCAGACGAGTTCGCCGCCGCCGCCGCAAACGAATGTGGTTGCTCCTGCATCTTCGGCGTCACTGCCTAATGCGGCGTCGGCACCGACTAACGCGCCGCTTCCTGCTCCGCCGTCAGCGAATAAAGGATTATCTCTTTCCCCGGCACCGCCACCGAGCAACATATTGCTGGTCGCCGCAGTTGTATGCTTGGCAGTTCCGCCACTTTTGTTGCTGTTTTTTACAATGAGAGCAAAGAAGCCGGACGCCCGGTGAGGACGCGGTCATTTGAGGTGCAATCCAGTTGAGATGGGGAGCGGTGAGAGCTGCGGATGCCCTGCCGACTGCCAGTCGGCGACACGGCAGGTTGCCAACCTGCGCTACGGTTGGGCATTGCGGATTGGGGCGGGTTCGGGGATGTTCGGGATAGAAGCAAATCAAGGATCGTGAACTGGAAACCAGCCATCTTGCGGTTGTGGAAGCGGAGGGAGGCGAAGCTTGCGCTGTTGGGTTTGGTCGTTGTGGCGATCACGCAGTGGGCCTACACGCAATTAAACTCTGAAGGCATAACGTTGGAGTTTGTGGAGGTGATAACAAACGGGCGGGGCATGGAGGCGGGGACACTGGTGAAGTTTCGGCTGCGGAATAAATCGGGAGGGGAAATCACTTATTTTGGAAAGAATGCGCAGGAACCGCGTGGCAAGGTCGAATCATTGAGAAAACGTGGTTTAGCAGAAAGTGGCTATTCATCCGGGTGGGACAAATTCACCGTTCAAGATGGCGAAGAGGTGGTGATGTACGCCCGCGTATGGACTGCAAACGGACCCTGGCGGATGAAGCTGGGTTATCAGATGGCTGACAGGGAGCGGTGGTTCGAGCGCATTCAGCAACAATTTCTCGGATGGTTCTCTGATCAACGGGTGCTGCAACTCAGGCCCATGTATACGGACGAGGTGCGCTACATGGAGGTAGCGAGCGAAACGGTGGATATCAAAGTAAGAGGTCTAAGTATCAAACAAAGGGCCGTTTTGGAGAGTTATCGGCGGCTCCTAAATTTGTCAGTAACCAATCGGATGAAAACGACGGTGGTGACAAATGCGGATGGGAGTTTTGAGCTGAAGCAAGTGAGGATAACGAGAAATACCACAGCGCCATGAGCCGAGGGCAAGTCATCAAAGCATTTTGCAGACGGCGGAAGGGGTGGTGGCTGGCGGCCGGTTTGTTGCTGGTGTTCTTTACGCTTCGATTCTTTTGGAGTTGGTATCATGTGGGACCGGTGAAGCTGGAATTTGTGGGGTTTGAACGGCGGCCGATGGATCATGAGGGCGGTGTTCAGGGCACATCGGTGACCTTCCGCCTGAGCAATCATTCGGGACGGGATATCACGTATAGAGGTCTCGCTGAGGCAAATCCGGTGTGCGGGGCTAAACCGCTGGTGCCGGATGATCACAAGGTCGAGGGAGGGACGCTGTTCTACGCGCCGGGAGGAAATACCAATCTGTGGTGGCCGTGGCCAAAATACTGTGTGTTGAAAAGTGGGGAAGAACGGATCGTCTATGCTGACATCAGCCAGGCAGAGCAATCCTGGGTGCTGGAAATGAAGCATTGGGAAGGACGCGACATCGATAGCATGCCCCGGTTCATTCCGACTCTCTTGCTGCAGTTGGGTGGGTACCGGGATCTCAAAAACCTTCCGGGAACATCTTTGCAAAGTGAACCGGTTCACCGGGTCATCCCCTCATGGCGGAATTACATAAATTCCTCTGACCAATGGTATTTCATGACAGAACACCGAACTAATCAGTATGGCCGGGTGACAGCGAAAATGAAAAGCGTGGACCGGATGCGCCAGTGAGCCAAGCTAAGCCTATGAATTCACGGCCATCGTTCCAAGTAATTGATGCCCAATTGATTGCAACTGCTCATTTTGTGACAAAAGTGTGACAATTCGTTGATGGGGGAAATGGTAGCTTAGCCATAGTAGTAATTTTAACAGCGCGGAATGCGCGCTTAAGGAGGTCGGCGGTATGACAAAGAAAAACAACGGGGACAGGGGCGAAAATAAAGTCGGCGCGGTGGAATTTTCGCTTGGGAATTTTACGCTGAATCCACATGCTGGCGAAAACGTCCCTCTTTCTGCGCTAGCTATACTATGAATAATCAGCATCAGACATCTCGTCGCCGTTTTCTCAAAGGTTTGGCGGTCACTTCGGCCGCGGTCTGCACGCTGGGTTTTCCGGCGATCACGCGCTCGGCCGCGCCGATGAAGCGGCTCAATCTGGCGGGTGTGGGTGTGGGCGGTAAAGGGGCGGGGGATATCGCGGAGACGGGGGTGAACAATAACGTGGTGGCAATCTGTGATGTGGATGATCGCACGTTGCAAGCTTCCGCGCTGAAGTATCCGCAGGCGAAGAAGTATCATGACTGGCGGAAGCTGCTGGAGCAAAAAGATATCGACGGGGTCACCATTTCCACGCCGGATCATATGCATGCGCCGGTGGCGCTCGCGGCGATGGAACTGGGCAAGCATGTGTATGTGCAGAAGCCGCTCTCGCACACGATCTATGAATCGCGCGTGCTTACGGAAGCGGCGCGGAAGTACAAAGTGGTGACGCAGATGGGGAACCAGAACCATAGCAGCACGGGGTATCGCTCGGTGGTGAAGGCGGTGCAGAGCGGGGTGATCGGCAAGGTGAAGGAGGCGCATGCGTGGTCGAATCGGCCGATCTGGCCGCAAGGGATTCCGCGTCCGCAGGGTTCGGATCCGGTGCCGGATTATTTGAAGTGGGATCTGTGGCTGGGCGTGGCGAAGGATCGTCCGTATGTGGGAGCACGCGAGATCGAAGGCAAGGATGGCAAGAAGCAGACGATCAAGGCGCCGTATCACAGTTTCAATTGGCGCGGGTTTGTGGACTTCGGCGTGGGTGCGCTGGGGGACATGGGTTGTCACATCATTGATCCGGTGTTCTGGAGCCTGGATTTGGATGCGCCGACATTCGTGTGGTATGAGGGCGAGTTGTGCAATGGTGAGACGTTTCCGAGCGCGGAGGTGATCCATTACAAGTTCAAGAAATCGAAGTTCACGACGGGCGATATCACGATGACGTGGTATGACGGCGGGAAGAAGCCGGCGCTGGAACTGGCGCCGCTCCCGGAAGGGCAGAAGCTGACGGATAACGGGTGCCTGCTGATCGGTGAGAAGGGCACATTGCTGTGTCCGCACGGCGGCAAGCCGACGTTGCTCGGCAAGGATGCGCAAGGCGTGAAGCTGGAGGAGGTGCCGGGTGATAATCATTATCAGCAGTGGACGGAGGCGTGTAAAGGTGAGGGGATGGCGACGGGGAGTTTTGATTATTCCGGGCCGCTCACAGAAACCGTTCTGCTGGGCACGGTGGCGATCTATTTCCCAGGCCAGAAGCTGGAATGGAACTCGAAGAAGATGGAGTTCAAGAAGAACAAGGAAGCGAATGCGCATGTGCATCACAAGTATCGCGCGGGCTGGGAGATGAAGGGATTGACGAGGAAGTAGGGATAGAGATGAAGAGTATTAACACTGCATTTGCTCAGGCGAGGTGCCTTCCCCCTCACCCCGGCCCTCTCCCTTGGGGAGAGGGAGTTAACATTTGCCGCGTCTATGGTTTAGGTAATCGACTGGCGATCGGTTGATGAGTGGATGACAAATTTGAAAGAGAACGTATGAACCGGAGAGAATTCATAGCGGGCGGGATAGTGTCACTGGCGACGGCGCGGTGGCTGGGCGGCGAGGCGATGGCGCAAGCGGTGCATGTGGCACCGAAGGTGGAGGAGGGCGTGCATTGGTATAATCCGCAGGATTGGGGCATCGAGGGCAAGGGGTGGAAGGATACGGAGAAGTATTATGACCGCTTGCCCGCGAAGGCGAAGGGTGTGGTGCGTGATGTGGTGTGGAACTTGAGCCGTAATTCCTCCGGCATGGTGGTGCGCTTCGCCACGGATAGCCCGACGATCAAGGTGCGTTACAAACTCTCGAATGCGAAGATCGCGATCTCGAACATGTCCGCGATGGGCGTGAGTGGGGTGGATCTGTATGGACAGTTGCCCGACGGACGCTGGAGCTGGGTGGCGTGCACGCGGCCGGAGAAGCAGGACGTGGATGTGGTGCTGGTGACGGGCTTGAAGCCGGGCTATCGCGGATACATGGCGTATCTGCCGCTCTATAACGGCGTGGAATCGCTGGAGTTCGGCGTGAATGCGGGGAACTGGTTCGTGGCGCAACCGCCGCGAGCAGAGAAACCGGTCGTGTTTTACGGGACATCAATCGTGCATGGGGCGAGCGCATCGCGACCAGGGATGACGCATCCGGCGATCATCGCGCGGCGCTTGAACAAGCCGTTCATGAACTTGGGTTTCTCGGGCAATGCGTTGATGGAGCCGGAGATCGCGACGTTGCTGACGGAACTTGATCCGGCGGTGTATGTGATCGATGCGTTGCCGAACATGATCCCCACGCTGGTGAAGGAGCGCGCGGAGAATTTCATCCGCAAATTGCGCGAGGCGAAACCGAAGGTGCCGTTGGTGCTGATCGAGGATCGCACTTACGGAGATGCGCCGTTCCTCACGAGCCGGCGTGACCGTAATGACGGGAGCCGGAAGGAATTTAAGACGGTTTATGAAAAATTAACGAAGGAGGGCATGACGGGGTTGAGCTACATCGAGGGCGAGCAGTTGTTGGGGAATGATTCCGAGGCGACGGCGGATGGGTCGCATCCGTCGGACCTGGGATTCTGGCGTCAGGCGGAAGTGATCGAGCCGGTGGTGCGGAAGGCGCTGGGGTTATAACGCCGTGAAGAGCAGCAGCAGCAAAGTAGTGACGATGATCAATGCACCTAGGCTGCCGAGGAAGAGGTAGAAGCTTTTCTCGCCCCACGTATCGAGTTCGTGGCGGTTGTCCTTGGTGAGACGGGTGCTGAGGTCGAAGTTGTAGAGGAAGAGTTTGGTGCGGATCTGCTTGTTCCAGCGGTAAATATAGATCACCGCGATGAGGGGCAAAATCAACTCCCACCACGCGCGATGAAAGGCGAACGGAAACAGGGAGACGAGCAGCAGGGCCAGTGGCGCGATACCGGAATTCCAGACAGCCGGAATCAGGACTTCGTAGATAAGTCCTTCGCGCTTTGAGATGATGACGTCTTCCTGCTCCATGAGTTAATCGTTTCGGAGCTGGCAATAGACACGTGCCGGACAGCCGTTCTGTCGGGGAGGGATGGTAAATGCGGAACCTGAAAACTCAGTGGTGAGTTCATTAAGGCCCTTGCGCCAAAGCGTGTCATTCCATGGCACCATGGGCGAATGCTAACGAGTTTGCCGATGGTTGGAAACGAAAAACTAAAACTTATGACGCAAAATGAGATATCCAGTCACGACGAGGGCGGTCGCCACTCCCGCCAGCACATCGTCCGCCGTGACGCCCCAACCGCCGGGGAGCTTTTGGATTTTGCCGATGGGTCCGGGCTTCCAGATGTCGAACAAGCGGAAGAGAGCAAAAATTGCCAAGACCCCTAACCAATTATTGCGCTCAAAGAAATAACTGACCAACGGCATCGTATGATTGGGCTGCCATTGATGAATTATCCAGGGACAAAAACAAATAGGCAGGGCGATGATTTCGTCCAAGACTACGGAACCAGGATCATGCTGATTAAGAATTTTTTCCGCCCGTTCACAGATCCATATCGATGCCGGGATGCCGAGCACCATGCCAATAAGATAGATATCCAGGCGGCCGAAGGAGATGAGAAGCATCGTCCAGACGATGCCTACAATAGAGCCCCAGGTACCGGGTCCTTTCGGAAGCAGGCCGGTGTCGAATCCGCGCGCCAGCCAGACGATCAATTCGTCTGGAAATTTACCCATGATGGGCCGGCCAAAAGTGCTGGGGTTGAAGTGGAAGAACAACGAAAGCGCCAAGAGTATCCCGATCGTTTCCCACAAGCCCAGGTATGCAAAGTGGAAAGGCATCGGCGTCGCTCCTTACATATCCTTCAGGAACAGCTCCCGGTTCTTCCACAGATACACACTCCCGGAATAGAACGTGAGGATGACCGCCACCCACTTGGCCAGTTCGCTGAACCAGCCTACCCACGGCCCTTCGCGCAAGATGCTGAAACTGAAGATCTGTCCCACCGCTCCCCAGTGCGGGTGCGCATGAAAGATCAAGATGGCGAGGACCGCCACGATTTGCGAGATGGTCTTGTGCTTGCCGTAACGCTCCGCCGCCATCACCACATTCTTGGAGGCGGCCAGCAGGCGCAAGCCCGTGATGGTCAATTCCCGGGCCACCACCACGACCACCATCCACGCCGCCATCCACTTGAGTTCCACGAAAGAGATCAGAGCCGAGCAGACGAGCACCTTGTCCGCCAGCGGGTCCATCAGGATGCCGAAACTCGTGATCAGCTTCCGCTCACGGGCGATCTTGCCGTCAAAGTAATCCGTGAGGCTGGCGATGCTGAAGATGACCAATCCTACCGTGGCAAACCACGTGGTGCCCGAGAATGAAAAGATCACGATCAGGAAGACCAGGGTCAGCACCATCCTGGAGAGCGTGAGTTTGTTCGGTAAATTCATTCAGCGCACTGAGTCTAGCTTTGATAACGGCGTGGTTCAACCAAGGAACGAGATGCGGTCATCAAGCCGGTTCCGCGATGAGATCGTAATCCGTATGCCCGATGATCTTCACCTTCGCGAACTGGCCGATCGGCAGCTTCCCGCGAATATACACGCGGCCATCGATGTCCGGCGCATCCGCCTCACCGCGGGCGATGAGATATTTGCCCTTCGGGAGCGCACCATGCTCGTCATCACTGCGGATCAGGCCGTGTTCCCAGGAGCTGACCTTCGCGTTCTGCAGCTCCTTCGCGCTCGCTTCACCCTCCACGATCACCTTGATGGTCTTGCCCACGAAGCTCTCGGACACGTGCCGCGCCACTTCGAGTTGCGCCGCCATGGAACGTTCGCGACGCTTCTGCTTCACCTTGTCAGGGATTTGCCCGGCCATCTTGCCAGCAATCGTCCCTTCCTCTTGCGAGTAGGTGAATACACCCATGCGCTCAAACTTCGTCTCGTGGATGAACTCCAGCAAACGATCGAAGTAAGCTTCCGTCTCACCGGGGAACGCGACAATGAAGGTCGTGCGGATGGCGATGCCCGGGATGCCTGCGCGAATCTTGGCAATGAGATCGACGATGTATTGCTCCGATGTCTCGCGGCGCATGCGCTCCAACATGTTTTGCTGGATGTGCTGCAAGGGCATGTCCACATAGCGCACCACCTTTTTGCATTCCGCGATGGTCTGGATGAGTTCATCCGTCCAATGCGCCGGATGCGTGTAAAGCAGGCGGATCCAGAAATCGCCCTTGAGCGCATTCAACTCGCGCAAGAGCGAGCAAAGCGTCGTGGCATCAGCGGGCAGCGACTTCGCCGCAGCGTTGAACTTCTCCGGTGACGAGATCGCGCGGCTGTGGTTCGCGCGCAGGTCCAGGCCGTAATAAGTGGAATCCTGCGAGATGAGGTTCAGTTCCTTGACACCATCTTTGATGAGCGCCTTGGCCTCGGCTACGACATCGGCCTGTGTGCGGCTGCGGTGCGAACCACGCATGCGCGGGATGATGCAGAAGCTGCACGGATGATTGCAGCCCTCAGCGATCTTCACATAGGCGAAATGATTCGGCGTCAGGCGGAACCGGGGCGTGCCGAAATCCGGGATGTAAACCGGCCGGGCCGTGACATCCATCAGCGGCGCATTCGGCGCTGGCGTCGGGGCGATGACTTGCTTCGATTTACCGAACTTATCCGTGCCACGCAAGGCCGCTTCGTCCGCGTGATGATCATGCGGCTTCTTCGCGTCCAGCTCTGCCAGCTTGGCAGAAACCTTATTCTTGGAAGCGCGTTTGAGCGGAGTGCCGGCGGCGATCTTTTCCGTGCGTCGTTGCAAGGCATGCTTCACGATATCCGTCACCTGCGCCACTTGGTCGATGCCCATGAAGGCATCCACTTCCGGGAACAATTTGGGCAAGTCATCGCGAAAGCGTTGCGAGAGACAACCGGAGACGATGAGCGCCTGGCCGCGGTTGTTGGCCTCACGCACTTCCACGGATTCGAGGATGGTATCGACGCTCTCCTCTTGGGCCGCATCGATGAACGAGCAGGTGTTCACCACCACCACATCGGCCGACTCGGCCTGGTTGGTGATTTCGACGCCGTCTTTCATCAACGTACCGAGCATGATCTCGGCATCCACGAGGTTCTTTGCGCAACCTAGAGAGATGAGACCAACACGGATCGGCTTTTGCATGGTTTCTGCGTTTTTCACAGGGCTGCGAACAGTAACAGCTTAAATGACGAAGTAAACAGCGGAAAAAGCCTGCTCTGGAGCGCGGATTGTCTCAATCCGCAGCAAGGTGAAAAAGTCAAAAGCTCTCAGAATTTCTTGGGCGTGAGAAATGTTCTCCCTCTCCCCCTCAATGGGCAGAGGGTTGGGGTGAGGGGTGAGCGCGCCAAGATGTGTCCTGAAAGGTCAGGGCGAGTTGATCACTTCTTCTGCCCCGGCCCACCCGGCAAAGGCAATGTCTGTCCCGGCGACTTCTTCGGCCCTTGATACAGTCCCGGTCCTAAATCTTGCAACGGATCCTGCTGCTTCTGCGTAGCATTCCGGCGGATGGCCCAGACGCCTACTGCAGCCAGCAAGGCGACGATGAGGACTGGCAGGATGATCCGCCAAGGCAGACGCGAAAGGAAGAACAGGATCTTATCCACCGGACCGCTCGCCTGACCGGTAAGCTTGGGCGGAGCCTTGAAATTTTCTGTGCCGGCGAGCTCAAGGTTGAGCTGCTCTATCAGCGCTGCTTCATTCATCTTCAGCAGCTTGGCCAGCGTGCGCGTGAAACCGCGGATGTAGACTGGCGCGGCGAAATAGTCGTAATTGCCCTCCTCCAAGGCACGCACGTGGTCGCCCTTGAGCTTCGTGATATCGGCCACCTCCGGGATGGAGAGGCCGCGGGCTTCGCGGGCGGTGCGTAACTGTTCGGCTACTGTGGGCATACTGATAAAGCTCTAAGTAACGGCGACGGAGCCGCAAAAGCAATGATGGAAAACAGCCCTATCGCCTGAAATGTCCTTGCCGCCCGAGGCAGACAGTTGAAAATTCATGGCTTAGCCAACATGCGTATTCTCAATCTATTGGCCCTGACAGGCATTCTGCTTGGTTGTGTCGTGCCCTCTACCCGGGCCAACGTCGCCACTGGCAAGACGGCTACCCCAGCTTCCAATCTCACTGTCCCTTCCGGGTTCAAAGCCGAACTCGTCCGCTCCGCCATGCCCGTGGAGGGCTCGTGGGTCTGCTTGACGATAGATGACAAGGGGCGACTGATCATCTCGCCGCAGGATATCTTACGCCGTGATGGAGCAGGGAAGGTGGCTGAGGGCGGCCTTCTGCGCATGACGCTAGGCGCTGACGGCAATGTCTCCCTGGTTGAGCGGATCGAACTTCCCGTCGGTAGTGCGATGGGCCTGCTCTACGCCTTCAACAGCCTCTACGTCAGTGGCGAAGGTGCAGAAGGCACCGGCCTCTATCGCCTCACGGATACGAACAGCGATGACAAATACGACAAGGTCGAATTCCTGAAACGCTTCGAAGGCACCTTTCGCCCGAATGCCAATGGTGAACACGGCCCCCACGCCATCGTGCTCGGTCCGGACAATCACCTCTACATCATCAACGGCAATGAAGTGAAGCCGCCTTCACCCCTCAGTCTCACTTCACCATATAAGAATTTCGATGAAGACCAGTTGCTGCCCCCGTTGCTCTGGCCCGCAAATTATACTTGGGCGAATGGTCCTGCTTCCGGTGGTTGCGTCTTGCGCACAGACAAAGACGGCAAGGAGTGGACGCTGATTGCCGGTGGCTTGCGCAACGCGTATGACCTCGCCTTCAATCGCGATGGCGAGATGTTCACGTTCGATAGCGACATGGACTGGGATGACGGCGCACCGTGGTATCGCCCCACGCGCGTGAATCATCTGGTGTCCGGCGGCGAATACGGCTGGCGCAAAGGGTCGGGCAAATGGCCGGACTATTATCCCGACAGCGTGCGCTCCACGCTCGACATCGGACGCAGTTCACCGACCGGTGTGAAGTTCGGTTATGATGCCGCCTTCCCGCGCAATTACCGCATGGCGTTGTATCTCTGCGACTGGGCCTTCGGCACCATCTACGCCGTCCATCTCACGCCGAGCGGTGCGAGTTATAAGGCCAAGTCAGAACCTTTCGTCACGGGGCGCCCGCTGAATGTCACCGATATGGAGTTCGGCAAAGATGGTGCGATGTTTTTCATCACCGGTGGACGCGGTACGCAGTCCGGTCTCTATCGCGTGACCTACACGGAACCGGTGCCGAAGGTTCTGCCCAAGTGGGGACTGGCCGAGCAGGACGGCAGCAAGCAACGCGCTTTACGTCATGAACTTGAAGCTCTACACGGGAAGGCCGATCCGAAATCCATTGAGACGCTTTGGCCGCATCTGGACAGCGGTGATCGCACCATCCGTTATGCCGCCCGTATCGCGCTAGAATGGCAGGACCCGAAACTCTGGCAGCAGCGTGCCTTGAGTGAAACGAACGCGAATGCCGGCCTCGCTGCCTTGCTCGCGCTCGCACGCACTACTACTCAAGAAACACAAGCGGGCTTGCTCAAAGCGCTCGCGAAGTGGCCGCTCGATTCGCTGAGTGAAGAACAAAAGCTCGATAAACTGCGCGTGATCGAAGTGAGTTGCATCCGCCAGGGCAAGCCGGCTGAAGCCTTGCGCAATCTCGCAATCGAAAAACTCGGTCGCCAATATCCCTCAGCCAGTGCTGCCTATAATCGCGAACTCTGCAGCCTGCTCGTTTACCTCGAAGCACCGGACGTGGTGGAGAAAACGGTGAAGTTGCTGACGTCGTCCAAATCGCAAGAGGAACAGTTGCATTATGCGTTTGCGTTGCGATTGGTGAAGCAAGGGTGGAGTGTTGATCTGCGCAAAGAATACTTCGCCTGGTTCCCGCAGGCTGCGGCGAATTATCACGGCAGCAGCAAGGGGCTCGGATTTCTCGCCGATATACGCACGGATGCGGTGAAGACATTGAGCGATGCCGAGCGGACTACGTTAGCTTCATTGATCGATGCACCGCTGGTGGCGAATTCCATTCCGGCAAATATTCCGACGAAAGATTTTGTGAAGGAATGGAAGATCGAAGAACTCGTGCCGCAATTGGATGCAGTCTCGCGCGGACGTTCGTTTGAAAAAGGCAGGAACGCATTTCTCGCCTCGCAATGCGTGCAATGTCATCGCCTCGGAAACATTGGCGGGGCAGTGGGGCCGGATATAACTGCGGCGGGCAGTCGCTACACGCGCTATGATTTGCTCGAAGCAATCGTGAATCCTTCGAAGATTGTTCCGGATATGTTCCAGAACGTCACCGTGTTCACGCGCGACGGTGAAGAACACACGGGCCGTATCCTCACCGAAGACGCGAGTAAGGTAGTGTTGCAACCGAATCCGCTCGCGCCCGGTAAAATGGAGATTCTCAAAGCAAACATCACCAAACAGGAACGCTCCAAGCTTTCACCCATGCCGGAAGGGCTCATCAATGTGCTGACTCGTGAGGAGATTTTGGATCTGCTGGCGTACATTGAAAGCGCTGGCAGCCAGAACTATCCTTCATTTCAGAAGTGATTGGGAAAGAGTGAGATAA
>CALRJY020000068.1:0-11569 GCA_943367715.1 Chitinophaga pinensis
CACACTTCTGTCCCTCACTCAACTCTCAACACAATCTCCTCTCAACTATAGGCCCGTAGTGCAACTACCGTCCCCTGAAGTGTCCTGCCTGAATCCACGGTTTCATTTCCTCCATTTAACCGACAGCGGCGTGTCAGCGTAAACCACGATGTTGCTGACATCGATCATGGTGTAGTTGGTGAAATTGTCTTTCGACATGTTTTGCGTGATATAGTTCGTCGCGCTGGCAAAGTGGACCTGCGCTGCTTTCGAATTGCCAGCATAAGTGTATAGCACGCTCAGCCGCGCATCCGTAAGACCTAGTACAACATTGTAGTTGATCAGGTCAGCTTCGGCGCTTTTCAGACGCAACACGTCCGTTTTGAATTTCAGCAGCGCTTTCTCAGCATTGCCGATATCTGAAGCAGAATAACCCCGCTCGCATTCAGCACGATAATCATCGTATTTCTTCTGATTGCTGGAACAACCAATCAGCAAACACGTGAATATCCCGGCAAAAGTAAGCAATAGTGTTCTCATGGACTCCACCAGCTTCGCTCAGTGATTTTAGTTCCGCCACCCTCCCCCCTTCCAAATCCCCCGTCAAGCCGCCTCCCCGCATCCCAAGAGGGATGCCAGACAGTAGCCGGAGGTTGAGGAGCGCCAGCGACGACACCTCCGGTAACACCCATAAAAAACACGCCCCTGAAAGGGTCGCAGAACATTCACGAATCCCCTTCTTCCTCATCGTTTTCCCTTCTCCCCTTCAATTCGTGCCAATTAGTGAAATTCGTGTCTACATCCCCTTCCCCAACAAAAAAGGCCGCACATTCCTATGCGGCCTTTGTATTTCAAAATCTCTCCTACTCCTCCGAGAACAGATACTCCAGATCCGTCTGCGACAGACTCCGGGCAAACCCTTCTTCACCCAGCACATCGCTGATCGTCTGCGCCTTGCGCTGTTGCAAGTCCCAGATCTTCTCTTCCACCGTTCCCGGCGCGATGAGGCGATACGCGAACACGTTCCGCGTCTGGCCGATACGATGTGACCGGTCGATCGCCTGGGCTTCCACCGCCGGATTCCACCACGGATCGTAAAGCACCACGTAGCTCGCCGTCGTGAGGTTCAGGCCCGTGCCCGCCGCGCGCAAGCTCAGCAGGAACAACCCGCCGCGCTCGTCCGCTTGGAACGCATTCACCACTTCCTGCCGGTCCTTTGTCTCGCCCGTGAGCAAGTGCGTGGCGATGTGGCGATGATTGCACTCCGTCTCGATGAGCTTGAGCATCTGCACGAACTGCGAGAACACGAGCACCTTCTGCCCTTGCGTGACCAACGGCTCGATCAGCTCGAACAACGTCTCCGTCTTGCCCGAGGCTGAATCGTTGCCCACGAGCTGCGGATGGCAGCAGATCTGGCGCAGGCGCGTGAGCGCGGCCAGCACATGGATCTTGCTCTTCGCCAGACCCTTCTCGGCCACCGTCTTGAGCACCTGCTCGCGGCTGCGGCGCAGCTCGGCGAGGTAAAGCTTCCGTTGCGCTTCGCCCAGGTCGCAATCGCGACGCTCTTCGATTCGGTCGGGCAGATCCTTCGCCACCTGCTTCTTCACGCGGCGGATCATCAGCGGCCGTAAGCGGGCTGCCAGACGGCGACGCGCCACCTTGCCGGACCATTCCGCGCTCTCGCCCTTCGGCTCGTAACGCTCCACGAAATCCGCCTGCGTGCCGAGGTAACCCGGCTGGATGAAATCCATGATACTCCACAGATCGAGCAACCGGTTCTCCAACGGCGTACCCGTCAGCGCCAAACGCTGTTCCGCTTGAAGCTGCTTCACGGACTGCGTGATCTGCGCCTGCGGATTCTTGATGAACTGCGCTTCGTCCAGAACCATCGCGCCGAAGTCGAACTTCTGCAGCTCTTCCAGGTCACGACGCAACAGGGCGTAATTCGTGATGATGATGTCGTGCTGCGGGATCTGCTTGCGCAGGTTATGCCGCGCATTGCCGCTCTCCAGCACCAGCACCTTCATATGCGGGGTGAACTTCTCCGCCTCACGCCGCCAGTTGTGCAACACGGACGCCGGGCAGATGACCACCGCCGGCTTCGACTTCTTCGAACGATCTTTGAGCCACGCCAGCCACGTCAGCGTCTGGAGCGTTTTGCCGAGACCCATGTCGTCGGCCAGGATGCCGCCCATCTTCATGTTCGTGAGATGCGCGAGGAATTCGAAACCTTCCTTCTGATACGGACGCAGATCGGCCACCACCGACTTCGGCAGATCGATCTCCGGCACCGCCTTGAAATCCACCAGCTTCTGCCTCAGCGCCTTCAACTGCGGCTGATCGGCAAAGAAACCCATCGTCGTTTCGGACGCCTGGCTCGCGTGCAAGATGTCCACCTTCTGCGGCATCGCATTCAGGCCATCCAGACCGAAGTCCGCCATCGCCTCATGCGCAGATTGCACCGCACCAGTGTCCAGCTCGATCCAGCCGCTGTCCGGCAGCTTCACAAACCGTCCCGTAGCCGCATGCAAGCGTTCAAGGTCCGCTTTCGTCAGGCGCATACCTTCCGCTTCCCACTCAGCCGAGACAGACAACCAGTCGATACCGCTGCCGTGCAAAATCAGCTTCGGCTTCAGGCGACGCGGCGCGAGGAACAACCGTTGGAAGGAAGGATTGCCGAGATACTCAGCGCCCTCCGGCTTCAACGGCCAGGCATTCGCCAACGTGTGCAGGAAATTCTCATTCGCATCACCGATCCACAAACCCGGCTCCGGCGTGAACCAGTCCAACCGGCGCAACCACGCCACGGCGGGATCTAAACGCGGATCATCGAGCAGCTCCGGCTTGTCGCTCTTGCGCGTGTGCTCGCCGTAGGGCTGCCAGTCGTGCCCGCTCCACTGCCACACGGAAGCATCCTTCTCACTGCGGGCCAGCAGGCGCAGGCGCACCGTGTCATCGCTCAGTTCAAACGTGAACTGCGGGATGGCCGCATGCGTCTCGCACAGCTCCTGCCACGGCAACGCAGCGCTCTGGGCCGAGCCCGTATTGCGCAGATGCTTGAGCAGGCGATGCGTCAGCTTCTTCACCGGCAGCACCGGATTCTTCAACCAATCACCCAGCAACGCTGAGGACGGTGCATTGCGCAGCAGATAAAAATTTCCGCCCACCAGCGTCAACGCCGGAGCGCCCACGAAAAACTTCGCGTCGTTCAACGGCAGCTTCTCCCCCGACGGCAGCAAAAGCTGCTGGGTGAAGGACAGCTCGATGTCGTGATTCAGCAGATGCGGCGCGAGATCCACCAGTTCGCCATGGAACTCCAGGCGATGCGAACCATCCGCCAGTTCCAGACGCTTGGTATTGCCCCACCGCGTGAGCCACTGCATCAGTTCCAAACCACCCAGCGAGATTGTGCCCATGTCCACCGCCCGGGCGGCATACAGGTCCGACAACCAGGTGATGAACTCCCAATCTTCCGTGGAAAAAAGCTCCTGCTCATGCGCCGCGCGCGTGGTCAGCTCGATGATCTCCTCCAGCGATCGCACCGTCTCACCTGAACGCGGTCGGTTCAGCACCAGCTCGATCCTCAGGGCATGCAGCGCCGGAGACTCGGTCGTCACCACCGCCTCGCACATCACGCGCACCCGGGCGCGTGGTGAATCCAGATGGCTGACTTCCTTCGGCAACAACCAGCGCTCCAGCCGTTGGACCAGCGCCGTTTCCTTCTCCGCCTGCTCCAGTTCGGCGAACCGGTCAAAGTTCGCATGCGAGATCAGTTCCGAGGGCAACGGGCGATTCGCCTTCAGGAACAGCATCGCCACCTCTTCGAGCCGGGCTTCGCCCTTGGCACCCACCAAACGGGGCCACCACTCCTCGCTCGGGAAATCCTTGCGGGAAAGGGACAGCTTCTCGAAGTAATCCTCCAGGATCAGCCACGCGCGCTGCGGATCCTGACACGCTGAAAAGCTCTTCAGTATCTCGGTCCGCTCCGCGATGGCCACCTTGGAATCAGACAGCTCCCGGCGCAGTTCCGCCATCGCGCCATAGGTTTTGTCCAGCACCGTGTGGTGTGCGTCATACCGCGTCGCCCCTGCCGAACGCGGACTGCCAGTTTTCTTTGCTACTCTTGCCATTTGCCTAAAATCGAACCCCAGTACGGGGACCGTTTATCACCACCTGAAAAAGCCTTTGGGGTCAATCAGAATGTTTTTTCCAAAGAGGTTGTTTGGGCTTGATTTCCCCCTGTGGAGCGTGCCCGTCTCGGGCACAGCAACGTCCCTAAGCAAAGGCAGATCAGTCTTTACCCAGAACTGCACTCGCCTCCCCCAGTCCCTCAGGGACGCCAGACAATAGCCCAGCGATTCATCGCTCGGGTTCCAATACGGAAAGGAAACAAGTCCCGTTAGGGACGAAAGAAGTTGGAACGAATGAATGTCACATCTCCACCGGAAACCCGAAACTAAACTTTAACTCTGACTCAACCGCTTCACCGGCGCCTCATACAACATCTCATGCGCCTCCCGCAAGATGCTCGGAATCCGATCCGCAAATGGGCTCTTCGCCAACAACGGCTTGAGAGTCGCCTCGGAAAACTCCGCCGCCGTATTCCCCGGGAACCAATGATCCCCTTGCCCCAGCAGGTTGTAGCGCATCTTGCCCCACTCTTTGATATCCAGCGCCTTCGCATACGTCCACAGGCGCAAGATCTCCACCACATTGATATCCCCCGGTAGATCGAAATACTCCGGCAACCCCTCCGACCACCGCGCGCACCAATCCGCCCCATGCACCTGCTCCAACTCTGCACGAAGCTTCTTCTCGATCGGCGCGATCACCTCCGCCGCCTTGTCATAATGATCGAGCATCTGGATATGATCATCGAAATCGCTCGGCCTCGCCGCACCACAGCTCAAGGTATGCACCTCCGGCCGCGCCAGGCAGTAAAGGCTGTTGAACTGCATCGGCGTGAGCGGAGCACACATCTCCACCAGCTTCGGCGGCGGCGCATAGAGTTTACCGCCCTTGTCATTCGGGCTGATGATGAACACGCCCATGTCCTGCTTCTTCGCCGCCTCCACCGCCTTCCAGTTGAGGTCATTCACGAAATACCAGTGCAGGTTCACGTAATCAAACTCCCCGCAATTGATCGCCTCACAGATGACATCCGGCGTCGCGTGCGTGGAGAAACCGATATGCTTCGCGCGCCCTTGCCTCTGGATCTCCTTCGCCGCCGCCAGACAACCATTCTTCTTCAACGAAAACTCCAGCAGCTCATGATTGTTGATGCCATGCAGCGAAAGCAGGTCCACCTGCTCCAGCTTCAGATACGCCATCGACTTCTCGAACTCGGCCAAAAACTCCTTGGGATTCGCCCGGGGCGGCACCTTCGTCTGCACGATGATCTTGCTGCGCGGCAGCTTCGGCAGCACCTCGCCCAACTGCATCTCGGACGTGCCATAATGCCGCGCCGTCTCGATGTGATTGATGCCCAGCTCCAACGCCCGATGGATCGTCGCCTCCAAGTTGCGCTGGTTCTCGGCAGGAATATCCTTCGGAGCCACATCCTGCCACTTGAACTGATACCGCATGCCCCCGCACGAGATGACAGGCATCGAAAGTTCCGTCCGGCCAAAGCGACGATATTTCATCGCCACAGAAGATAGAGGAGCGATCTCCTGTGGTCAAATCGCCAGCTTCTTCGCTTCCTTTGCGTCCTTCTGTAAAATCAACTAAACCACCCTCGTCGGCGGGCTCTTCACGAAACTCACCTCCCGCAAATAGATCGGCTCCAACTCATTCGCCGCCTTGAACTCGCCCCGTTTCACCGCCAGTTCCGCCACAATGCCCGCATCCGCATACAATGGCAGCGCGCTTGGAAAAGCCTTCGACAAATCCGGCCCACCCACCTTCTTGCCCGCTGCCTGATGCGCTTCCAATTTCCCCTTCGTCGTGATGCGCAGCTCATCCAGTTGCTGCCACCCATCCTCCGCCAACTGAAACTCGGCTGCGTAAAACTCCCCACGCATCGCATCGATCGCCAACACTACATTGCCGCGTTCGCCCGCCCGCCACAATTTTTCCGCCAGACAGCTCGGCGCATCGATACCACACACCTTGCCACCCGTCATCAATTGCCACCCCTGCGCGATCGCCAACGACATGCGGATACCCGTGTAAGACCCCGGCCCCAAGCACACCGCCATGCACTCCACCTCACTCTTAGACCACCCGGCGCGCGCCAACACCTCATCCGCCAGGCGAAACGCCGGCGTCTGCCGCGTGGCAGCCTCGACTGCTTCCGCGAGCAAACGGAATTCACCCGCCGCCTCACGTTCTACCGCGGCGACGCTCCGATGATTGCTCGAAAATTCAAACGCCAAGATCTTCATACACCAGCCGCCGTTCCGTCTCGCTCAAGGTCTCCAACACCATCCGCCGCACACCCGTTTCCGGCTTATTCACAAAGCCGCTCTTGTCGCTGTTCAACGCGAAGAAATCAGCGCCGAACCATCGCTCCGGCCATTCCACCAACGTGATGCCATTCGGTTGGATCAGAAACTCATCCAGTCCCGCCACCGCGACATCATGCTTTGTATCCAATCGATACAGGTCCAGATGATAGACGATCAGGTCCGCCAACAGATACTCGTTGATGAGCGCAAAGGTCGGTGATTGCACGCGCTTCGCATAGCCCAAGCCCGCCGCGATGCCCTTCACCAGTTGCGTCTTGCCCGCGCCCAGGTCACCCACAAGCGCGATGACATCGCCAGAGCGCAGGCTCCGCGACCATTTCTCGCCGAGGGCAAACGTCTCCTCAGGACTGCGCGTGATGCACGTAGCCATGGTCATGTAATTCACGGACGCCCCGCAGGTCGCGCAAGTGCAGACCGGGCTCCTTGATGATTTTACCGATGCAGCTCAGCGGCAGATTCGGGAACTGCGCCTTCCACGCATCCTTGAGCTTCACCGCTTCTTTCGCCGGCACCGTGAACAGCAGTTCAAAATCTTCGCCATCCGTCAGCGCCGCGAGCATGGCAGGCTTGGACGACGTCTTTTCGCGCGACGCCATGATCGCCTCCCGGCTCACGGGCACCATCTCCGCGTGCAGCAAGGCGCCCACACCGCTCTGCTTCAGGATATGCCGCAGATCACCCGCCAGCCCATCGCTGATATCCATCATCGAGTGAATGGTGAAATTCTCCACCAGCCAGCGGCCCTCGGCCAGACGCGGTTCAAAATCCAGATGCTTGCCGGTGAATGAACCACCCAATTGTCCGGAAACAAAAATCCCATCACCCACCTTCGCCCCCGAGCGCAAGCCCGCCTTGTCCTGCTTCACCGTGCCGAGCAAGGCCACGGAGATGAGCAGTTGTCCGGGATTTGTCGTCGTCTCGCCACCCACGATGGCCACGTGATGTCGCAAGGCCAGCGCACTCATGCCGCGATAGATCTGCGAAATACGTTCCGGATCGTAGCCACTCGGCAGGCCCAAGGTGACGAGCGCATGCGTCGGCGTGCCGCCCATCGCCGCGATGTCGCTGAGGCAACGGCCCAGCGCCTTGTGCCCGATGCGTTCCGGTTCCGTCTCCGCCGTGAAATGGATGCCTTCTACCACGGCGTCCGTCTTGAAGAGGATCGATTGATCCTTCAAGCCCAGATCCAGCACGGCACAGTCATCCCCTGCCCCCACCTTCACCGAATCATTCGTCGGCAGGCGTTGCGTCAATTTTGCGATCAGTTCAAATTCGTTCATTCGCTAAAACCAGATCAGTCCCTGCTGTTTCTTCAACCACTGTTCGATGGCCGGTTGATTCGTCAGCAGGATAAAATTCATCAGGTTAAAAAATGCGTGAGCGGCGATGCAGCTCAGCAGATTACCCGTCTTTTCATACAACCACACCAGCAGGAACGCCAGCACCGTCAACGGGATGAACGCCATCATGTTCGCATGCGTCAACGCGAAGAAAAGCGAGGAACCCCAGAGCGCGGCGCGTTTGTGCCCGGCCTGCTTGATCGCCGTGTAGAGGATACCGCGAAAGAATATCTCCTCTACCAAGGGCGCCAGCACGATGGCGATCAGGCCGAAATACGCCTGCTGCATGGGAATGGCCGTCTCCTGCAGCATTTTCACGGCCTGCTGGGCCACTGGCTTGATATCCACAATATCCATCAAGCTCACCAGCTCCATGAGCAGCGCACACACCTGTCCCAGCATCAGCCCCATCGGCAGGAAGCACAAGGACACGCAAACGCCGGTGGCGATAGCCGTGAGCGGCGGACCTTCCTTGAAGCCGAACGCTTCCCACCACGTCAGCGGATGCCCCTGCAAAAATCGGGAGACGAGCAAAAGCCCACCACCATGCATAATGAGTGAGAAAACCACCAGACTCGCAAACCGGCCTTCCGCCGTAGCTGCAGCCTGTGGGCCGAGCGACATGGGAACGATGAGCCCGCCTAGGCCGACACAAAGCAAGAAGCTCGATATCAGCCGCAGCAAAAGCTCCGGTTTCCATGTTTTTTCCGTCAACACGCGCGCCAAGGTATGTCATGCCCGCGCATGCGTGCGAAGAAAAAACACGGAACAGCAGCTAAAGCCTGCATTCTGCTCACTTAGCCAAGACCACCACACCGAGTGGCGGCAAGGTCACGGCGGCGGAGAACGGCTGACCATGCACCTGATAGCTATCTGCGGTCACGCCACCACCGTTGCCCACGTTCGTGCCGCCGTAGAAGCCGGCATCCGTGTTCAAAGCCTCGCGCCAGAAACCATCTTTCGGCAGACCGATGCGATAACCTTCCCGCACCACGGGTGTCAGATTCAGGATGACGACTACTTCGCCGCCGCCATTTTCATCGCGACGCAAGAATGAGAGCACACTGTTCTCGTTGTCCGCGCAATCAATCCACTGGAACCCACCGTTATCGAAATCCGTCTGGTAGAGCGCGTGCCGGTCGCGGTAAAGGCGGTTCAAGTCTTCCACCAGGCGTTGCGTGCCCTTGTGATACGGGCCGGCATCCAGCAACCACCAATCGAGTTGCGCGTTCGCGTTCCACTCCTTCGGCTGGCCGAGTTCGCAGCCCATGAAGATCAGTTTCTTCCCCGGGAACATCCACTGATACGTCAGCAGGCAGCGCAGATTCGCGAACCTCTGCCAGTCATCACCCGGCATACGGCCGAACAACGAGCCCTTACCATGCACCACTTCGTCATGCGAGAGCGGCAGCATGAAATTCTCGTTGTAATGATACAGCATCGCGAACGTCAGGTCGTTCTGATGGTATTTGCGATGGATGGAATCACGTTTGAAATAGCCCAACGTGTCGTGCATCCAGCCCATGTTCCACTTGAAGCTGAAGCCCAAACCGCCCAGATACGGTGGCCGCGTGACCAAGGGCCACGCCGTCGATTCCTCGGCGATAGTCACTACGCCCTCGCACTCCGTATGCACCAGATGATTGAACTCCCGCAGGAACGCGATGGCTTCCAGATTCTCCCGCCCGCCGTATTTGTTCGGCACCCATTCGCCCTCTTTGCGCGAGTAATCCAGATAGAGCATCGAGGCCACGGCATCCACCCGTAGGCCATCGATGTGGAAGCGCTCGCACCAGAATAGTGCGTTGGCCGTCAGGAAATTCCGCACTTCATGGCGGCCAAAATTGAAGATGAGCGTGCCCCAGTCCTGATGCGAGCCCTGTCGCGGATCTTCGTGTTCATAGAGCGCCGTGCCGTCAAACTTCGCGAGCGCCCATTCATCACGCGGAAAATGTGCGGGCACCCAATCCACGATCACGCCGATGCCGCCTTCATGCAGGGCATTGACGAGATATTGAAAATCTTCCGGCGTGCCATAACGGCTCGTCGGCGCAAAGAAGCCCGTCACCTGATAACCCCACGAAGGATAATACGCATGCTCCGCCACCGGCAGAAACTCCACGTGCGTGAAACCCATCTTGCGCAAGTAATCCACCAACGGTGCGGCGATCTCGCGATAACCGGGTGATTCGAACTCGCTCTTCTTCATCCACGAACCGAGGTGCAGTTCATACACACTCATCGGCTCACGCAGGGCGCTCTTCTGTTTGCGTTCCTTAAGCCACTTGTCATCCGTCCAGGCGAACTTGCGATTATCCCAGACCACCGCCGCATTCTTGGGCGCTTGCTCGAAATGGCAGCCAAACGGATCGGTGCGCAATCCGACATGCCCGTGCAAGGTCAGCACTTCAAATTTATAGATGTCCCCCTCACCCACGCCGGGGATGAACAATTCCCAAACGCCCGAACCGCCCAGCATGCGCATGGGATGGCGGCGACCGTCCCAGTTGTTGAACAGGCCCACGACACTGACGCGCTTGGCATTGGGGGCCCACACGGCAAAGCTCGTGCCCTTCACGCCATCGATCACGCGCAGATGCGAGCCGAGCTTTTCATATATCTTCCGCTCGTTCCCTTGGCCGAAAAGATAAAGGTCCGTCTCGCCCAAAGTGGGCAGGAAGGAATAAGGATCGCGCGTGGAAAATTTATGCCCGCCCTTCAACGTGATGTGCAGGTCATACGCATAGACCTGCTCGCTCTGATGGGACACGCCCTCGAACAGGCCGGATTCATGGATGCGCTTGAGGGCGATCTTCGGCTTGGACTTTTCGTGCGTGGGGCTGATCTCTACTTTCTCGGCATCGGGAATCAAAGCGCGCACCACCACACCTGAGCCATCGCCCAGCGGATGCATCCCCAAAAGCTGATGCGGGGAACGATGTTGCAATAGGACCAAACTCTCCAGTTCGGCAGCCGTAAGAATCATGATGCGGATGCTGCCACGCGGTCCGGCCTTTGAATAGCGCGAACTTTGTCCATTTATAGGCCCAACCGCCTCCCCCGCCCCTCGCACTTTACCCTTTTGCATAAAGCCTGGGTTACGCATCCTCTTTCCATGAGCGAAGCGAAGTATGATTTTGACGTCATCGTCATCGGTGGCGGCAGCGGTGGTTATGCCGCCGCCCGCACCGCCGCCCGCAAGGAATTGAAGACGGCGGTCATCGATGGCGCGGAGGAACTCAGCGGCCTGTGCATCTTGCGCGGCTGCATGCCGTCCAAAGCATTGCTCTACGCGGCGGAAGTGAAACACCTGGCTGAACATGGAGCGACTTGGGGCCTGCGCATTCCTGAAGTGAGCTTTGATTTCGCCGCTGTGATGGCCCGTAAAGCGGCGATGATCAAAGACTTCGCCGATTATCGCGCGAAGCAGTTGAATGATGGCCGTTTCAAACTCTTCCGCGCGTACGCCCAGTTCACCGATCCTCACACCATCGCGCTCTCCGATGGCCAGCATCTTACGGCGAAAAACTTCATCATCTCCACCGGTTCCCTCGTTGCTCCCCCGCCCTTGCCGGAGATGCAAAGCATCGGCTATCTGACGAGCGATGACATCCTCTCCCTGCAAAAGCTGCCCAAGTCTGTGATCGTGCTGGGCGGTGGTGCGATCGCCGTGGAGCTGGCCCAGTTTCTGGCCCGCTTCGATGTCAAAGTGACCATTATCCAGCGCAGCGCCCATCTCATGAGCTCTTGTGATGCGGATGCAGGCGAAGTTGTTGAGAC
>CALRJY020000069.1:0-10997 GCA_943367715.1 Chitinophaga pinensis
GTTTGGAAATTGACGATGATTTGGTAGTCTTTTCTGTGCTGACAACTCGTTGTTGGTAAAGGAGAGGAGTGAGCGGTGGTTGGCTCTTTCAAGAGAACAAGCAGCCCCGGTCGAGAATCCTCAAAGTCATCAAGCATGATGGTGCATTGTGTACGTGTATGCGTGCATGGTTGTGCTCCTGCGTTGGCGGGGAGATGACGATCCTTATGGAGCCGTCAGGAGACGTGCGAAGGTGAGAGGGACGAAGTGTGAAAAACACTGGCACCCCTCATCCTCAATCCTTCTCCCCTCCGAGGGGAGAAGGACGAAAGAAAGCGCGTCTCGTAGGATATGTGAGTGTGTCGGGCGTATGGATCAGGGTCCGTAAGCCGGAGGGGGAACGGGACGTCGGTCGTCTAGGATAGATGAGACCGGGGAATCTCTAGTAGCCACTGCGGAACCGGCCGGGTCTTGGACTTACGCTGAATTTGAACTCTCAATCGTAGGGAGGGAGGAAACGATACCGCACAGGGGTCGGATGGTTTCATTGTTCTTTGACATAGTTCCTAGAGACGATCTGAAAAGATGTCTTGAGGCGTCTGCTGGTGGAAACCGGCTGGGGCGTCGTTGTGGCTCGGTCACGTATCTTTTTACTGATACGCGCCCTCGCCACGCCTAGCCCTATCCAATTCATCCTGCGCAGCCGACCTCAACCCATCTTTCCAGACAGTCTCCCTTCGTTGTAATGACGAGGGTTTTGAAGTGGCTGGCGAGGGTTTGGTCCGGTGAGGGTGGACTGGTTGCTAAAGTACCGCAGGACAGGATGCAATCGTGTAGGAAACATAAAACGGATAAAACGGGAAGGCGCGCTTCGGGGAATGGTTAATAAAGCTCAATAGGTGAGGCCGCTGGTTGGCCGGGGGCACTCCGTGCGTTCGTTGTAAGCGCGGGGTGAAACCGGTTAACTGGGGGCGCCTCCTGACGTTGTCGTCGAATGGGGTCTTTTGCTTTTATGGCCGGTTGGTTCCTGGCGGAGAGGGGATTGCAGCGGTTGTTTGATAGGGTTGCGGGCCAGCGTACGACCCCTTACTGCCGGCTGGAAACCGGCAGCACATTGGCGGCAGTGTCAGGAGGCGTCCCTGAAGAAACGGGCTGAATGAGGGCGAGCTGCGGCAAGTGAAAGAGAGGTCAACATAGTAGTGGCAAGGGGCGGTGATGCGTTGCTGGCCGAAAGGGAGTGAGCTGGGGTGGTGAAATTTGCTTTTCGCGGAAGGGCTGTGGCTTCACTCTGGGGGTTCAAGCTATGCAAATCCGTATCGCCATCGTGGCCGTGCTGTTACTCGCTGTCAGCGGGTTCAGTGCGGAGAAACCTTTACCCAAACCATTACGCGCCCTGCTGATCGCGGGCGGGTGTTGTCACGACTACGCCGGACAGAAGGATGTGCTGAAACAGGGGCTTGAGGCCCGGGCGAATATCACGGTGGATGTCATCTATTCGCCGGACAAATCGACGAAGGCGCGCTTTGACATCTATGACAATCCGGATTGGGCCAAGGGATATGATGTCATCATCCATGACGAGTGCTCATCGGATGTGAAAGAAAATCCGTATTTTCAAAACATCCTGAACGCTCACAAGACGGTGCCGGCGGTGAACCTGCACTGCGCGATGCATTCGTATCGCATCGGCACGGATGAGTGGTTCAAGTTTGTGGGCATTCACTCAACGGGGCATGGGCCGCAGGAGCCGATCGCAATCGATTTCGTGAACAAGGAGCATCCGGTCACGAAGGGGTTGGAGAACTGGACCACGATCAAGGAAGAGCTCTACAACAACATCAAGGTCTTCCCGAGCGCCACGCCGCTGGCGAAGGGCGTGCAGATGGTCCCGCAGAAGGATGGCACGATGAAGCCGGTGGACGCAGTGGTCGCCTGGGTGAACGAACACGAAAAGACACGCGTCTTCAGCACGACATTGGGTCATAACACGGCGACGGTGGCGGATGAACGCTATATGACGCTGATCACGCGCGGATTGCTCTGGGCCTGCGGCAAGCTGGATGACAAGGACTATCACAAGGTCTATACGCCGCCGGTGAAGCGCTCGAACATCGCGCGCGGCAAGGTGGCCAAAGCCTCCAGCGAGGAGAGCGGAAAACAGAACTTCGCGCTGAAAGCCTTCGACGGTAATCCCTCTACGCGCTGGTGCGCCAATGGACCGAGTGACAAGGAGTGGCTGGAAGTGGATCTGGGTGCGCCGACGAAATTGACGGGCGTGAAGATCACGTGGGAATCGGAGGGGGCCAAGTATTTCCATAAGGTCGAAGGGTCGGTGGATGGCAAGGAATGGAAAACCTTGGTGGATGCTTCCAAGACGGAGAAGAACGGGCCTTACGAACACGACTTCAACGCCGAGGGCATCCGCTACGTGCGCGTGGCGTTTCTGGGCAAGGCGGGCGGTGGCTGGGGCAGTATTTGGGAGGTGGAGGTTTACAGCACGCAAACGGAGAAGCTTAGCCAGAAGGAAGCGGCGAACCAAAGTGAACCGCTGATGAAAGAGGTGAAGGTGGCCGAGGGCTTCGAGGCCAACATCTTCGCCAAACCGCCGATGGTGAATTACCCCGTCTTCGTGGCGGCGGCGCCCGATGGCACCGTGTTTGTCTCCAGTGATGGTAACGGCTCGCTGGGCCGGGAGGCAAACCGCGGTTCCATCGTGCGCCTCCGGGACACGAACGGCGACGGCAAGGCGGATGAAGCGAAGAAGTTCGTGGCGAATGTGGATTCACCGCGCGGCCTGGTGTGGGATCATGATCGCCTCTATGTGCTGCATCCACCGCATATCAGCGTGTTCATCGACAAGAATGGTGACGGGTTCTCTGATGAGCAGAAGATTTTGGTGAAGAATATCGCGTTCACCTTCAAGGATCGTCCGGCGGATCATACGTCCAATGGCATCGAGCTGGGCATCGATGGTTGGATCTATGCGGCGATCGGCGACTTTGGTTTCATGGAGGCGGAGGGGACGGATGGGCGGAAGCTGCAATTGCGTGCGGGTGGTATCATTCGCGTGCGGCCGGATGGCACGGGGCTGGAACTTTATGCACGGGGGACGCGCAATGTTTTGGAAGCGGCGGTGAGTCCGTTGCTCGACGCGTTTGCCCGCGATAACACGAATGACGGTGGCGGCTGGGATGTGCGCTTCCATCACTTCAGCGGATTGACGGAGCATGGGTATCCGTCCTTCTACAAGAATTTCCCGGAGGACCACGTGAAACCGCTGGCGGATTACGGTGGCGGTTCGGGTTGTGGTGCGGCATGGATCGATGAGCCGGGCATGCCGGCGAAGTGGAATAATCTGCCGTACACGGCGGATTGGGGGCGGAATTTTGTTTATCGCCATACCGTCGCACCAAATGGAGCGACCTATAAGGAGACGGAGCAACCGGCGGAGTTCGTGGGCGCTACGCGCGTGACGGACCTGGATGTGGATGCCTCCACACAGATATTCGTGGCGAGCTGGAAGGGTGCGAGCTTCAACTGGATAGGACCGGATGTGGGATACATCGTGCGCGTGGTGCCCACGGGATTTACACCGGCGAAGCTGCCAGATTTTGCGAAGGCGACGGATGGGGAATTGATCAAGCTGTTGGAGTCGCCGAGCGCGCGGCGGCGGTTGGAGGCGCAGCGGACATTGGTGCGCCGGGGCTTGAAGGATGAAGCGGTCAAGGCGCTGTCGGTGTTGGCGAGCGACACTTCGAAGCCGCTCGCTTCACGCATCGCGGCGGTGTTTGCGCTGAAGCAGGGTTCAGGGGCGAAGGCAACGGAGACGATCGCCAAGCTGGCGGATGATACGACGATCGCGGCATGGGCGATCCGCGCGTTGACGGATCGGGAAGACCAATTGGCGAATGTGCCGGTGAAGCCTTTGCTGGCGGGGTTGAAGTCCACGGATGCACGCACGCGCAAAGAGGCGGTGATCGCGATCGCCCGCTTGGGCAAGGTGGAGAATGCCAGCGCCGTGACACCGCTGCTGGGTGATGGTGATGCGATCATCGCGCACACGGCGTATCAGGCATTGAAGCGGTTGAAGGCGGCGGACGCGTGCTTTGCGGTGGTGGATACGACGGGGGCGACTGAAGCGCAGCGGTTTGGGGCGTTGCAGGTCTTGCGTTCACTGCATGAAACGAAGGTGGTGGATGGGTTGATCGCGCGGTTGGCGAAGGAGACGGATTTGGCGCGGCGCAAGGGGTTGATCACGGCGTTGTGCCGGTTGCATTTCAAGGAAGGTGTGTGGGCGGGGGATTCCTGGGGCACACGTCCGGATACATCCGGGCCTTACTACTCGACGGTGGAATGGGCCGAAACGCCGAAGATCGCGGAGTCGCTGAAGGGGTTGCTCGCGGTTGCGAAGGGCGAAGAAGCAGCGCATCTGGTGGCGGAGTTCAACCGGCACAAGATCCAGTCGAACGATACCTTGGACCGCGTGGTGAAGCTGGCGATGCAGGATGCTTCCTTGATTCCCGCGGCGGCGGGCCTGCTTTCCCGGACGGAAAAGATTCCCGAGAGCGCGATGGCGTTGCTCATCAAGGCGGCGACAGAAGAGGGCACGCCGGATGTCGCGCGAGCAAATGCGGTCATCGCACTGGCCAAGGCGGACAGTGCCGCTGCCGTGCAAGCGATGCTCGTCGCGTTACCGAAGCTCGCGCAGGTGAAGAAAGAATTCAGCACGGGCTCGGAGCGTGAGCGGCGGCTGGCGCGCGAGGCGTTCATGAACTCGACGAAGCTCGACGGCCAGCATGCGGTGCTGACCACCGAGGCGGCGAAACTGAACGATGAGACATCCGTGCTGGCGGAAGCGGCGTTGTTAAAAATTACGGAGCGGAAAAATGCTTCACCGGAAGCGCGGGAAGCGGCGAAGGGGGCCTTGGAGAAGGGCTGGAATGAACCGCAACGGCGCGCGCAGATCCTGCGGGCGGTGCAAGCGGCAGAGTTCCGTCCCTACAAAGACAAGGTGCTGATGGCGCTGGAAGATTCGAACAAAGAAGTAGCCAAGGCGGCGAAGGCGGCGGCGAACACGCTGAAGCTCGATCCGACGAAAGACAAGCCAGCGGCAAAGGAGAAAACGATCGCGGACATGAATATTCCTGATGTGATCGCGGCGGTGCTCAAGACGAAAGGGGACACGAAAGTGGGCGAGCAGTTGTTCACGCAACAAGGTTGCGTGTTATGCCATACGGTTCGCACGGATGAACCGCAACGGGGGCCGTATCTGGGAAATATCGCGACGACTTACAAACGCCCGGAACTCGCGGAGTCCATCTTGGTGCCGGGCAAGACGCTGGCGCAGGGGTTTGTGACGAGCCAGTTCGTACTGAAGGATGAGACGGAGTATGAAGGCTTTGTGACGCTGGAAGCGGCGGACAAAGTGGTGATCCGCAACGTGGCGGCGCAAGAGATCACGATCGCCGTGAAAGACATCGTGAAACGGCAGAAGCTGGAGAAATCACTGATGCCGGAAGGACTGGCGGGGAATCTGAGTGTGAAGGAGTTCGCGTCGCTGCTGGATTATCTCGAAGGGTTGGCGAAGAAGTAGTTAGAGCGGTTTTAGAAATGATGTAGCGGTGCGGGCTAAGAGGGAGAGAGCGGTCTTTTTGGGTTGTGGCTTCGTTTCGGCTCAGTCACAGGGTCTTGGGAACCTGCTCCTTCGCCAAAGCCTCGCCACAACCCAAAAATCTTCGCTCCACACCGCTACATAATTTCTAAAAACGCTCCAAAACAAAAACGGCGCACCCTTGCGGATGCGCCGTTTTAAAGAGTCAAAGACTGTTTAGTCGTTGGCTTGGATCGTCCAGGAACCCGTCTGCAGGGTGTTGTTGATGTTGGTCATGCCCAAGGTCTTCAAGGGGGACATCGACTCAACATGGCCATCGAGGAACTGGTAGTTGAACATGGCGTTGTGGAAGTCTTGCAGCGTCGTCGCACCGGCGACCTGGTCGAGGTGCTCGTTCGGAGCGTTCAACGTGTAGGTGTCATTGCAGCCGGAGATGTTGCCCGTAGCGGGACGTTCGGAGAGCACGATGGTGTCAGTACCATCCTGCACCATGCGGGCGCGAAGGGCGAGCTGGAAGCGGGGATTGGCTGCGCCAGCGGTGATGGCGTCGCGCGAGTCCCACCGGGGAGCCATCACGGTCAGGTTGTTCCATTGCAGGCCGACCGCGGTGCGGTTTGCCGGATTCGGCGGCCAATCCGTAGCGCCGGGGTTGCGGCCACCGATCTGGAAGCTGCCCATGTTGTGGCGGGCCATCGCATAGGTGCGGCGGCGACCCGTGAGGGCATAGGAGGCGATTTCGATTTTGTCAGACGGGCAGAGCAGAACAGCGAGACCATTCGTGCCGCCGCCACGGGTGCCGCGTTTCTGGGCGTCATCCCAGTTGCCGCCGACGTAGGAATTGATGAGGTCATCCCAGGAGAGATCAGGATTCCAGCTCGTCAGGCGGATGCCGGCGTAGGGAATCTTGTCCGCATTGTCATCGGTATACATGGTAGTGCCGATGGCCAATTGCTTGAGGTTGTTCATGCACTTGGTGGTCATGGCCTTGGTCTTGGCCTTGGCCAGAGCGGGCAGGAGCATGCCAGCGAGGATGGCGATGATAGCGATCACCACCAAGAGCTCAATGAGCGTAAAGGCGGCACGACGGGTACGAACAGATTGGGACATAATAACGGGACTTACGAGGGGGTTAAGGGACGACTAATTGACGAGTACGACAGTCAAACTTTGGGAATTGATCCCGTATTTCTTCCCGGCGGGAAGAGCTGGCAGGCTGGTCATGAATTTACTGGTGACCAGGTCTTGCAGATCGGCAGGAACCGCTTTCTTCCACATGCAATAGACTTGCAGGGCTTCTGAGAGGGCTTCGAGATTGGGTTCGCCGTTCTTGACATATTGCAAGGCGGGCGGCTTCGGCACAAAGCCGGCGGGCATGACATTAGGGTCCTGTGCGCTGCCTTCCACAATGACGGCATTGGGATCGCGAGGAACGGCCACGGCCACGCTGCTCTCGCCGGGAGGCGGAACAGAAGCGGCGGGGATGCTGCCGCCGGAGGGCAGGAGCACCGTGTTCGCGGCGGGTGCGGCATCAACGGAAACGGCCACTGCGGGGGCTTGCGGGGCTACGGGGGCAGAACTTTCAGATTCCTGACCACTGCATCCAACCAGAATTCCAGCAACAACAACGGCAAACAGATTACAAATACGGCTCATGATACATTTAAACTTACGATTCACAGACGGACCCTATTCAAAAAGGTTACAACTATGATTTTAAGGGTGCGCATAAGAGTCGCTGTTGCGGGTATTGACAAGGAAATTGCCCAGCCTACTCAAAATATACCGTAATACACGGAGTTTTTAATCAGCGAGCTTACTCTTCAGGATAAGAAACGCTTGCCGCATGGACTCGAAGGCCAAATCCGCCGGATCGGTGGAGTGGGCGTTTTGCCACACCACGGAGAGGACATCGTCGCCCGCTTGGGCTTGGGCGGCCGAGCTTATGCGGCAAAGGAAAAACAGGTCCAGAACGGGATACGTCACCTCGGCATAGGTGTAATTATTGGGGTGTGAGGCGAGAAACTCAAGCTGAGTGACCTCCAGGTGAACTTCCTCCAAAATCTCCCGGCGAAGGGCGTTTTCGGCAGTTTCACCGATATCAATGAAGCCGCCGATGGTGGCGAGCATACCCTTACCCGGGTCTTTGGCGCGGCGAATGAACAGGATTTCCCCACGTTCGTTCAAAATGAAGGCCGAGGCAGAAACGGCAGTGTTAAAATAAAACTTCAGATCGCACTGGGCGCAGATGAACGGAATGGCGGCGCTCGCTCCAGAAGGGTGTCCGCAGCGGGGGCAATACTTAACCAGTTCGAACGGTTGCATCCCGGCCAGACTAAGATTTTGAACGGCGCATCGCAACTGAGTTAAGCCGAGAGGGCGAAACGGCGGCTTGCGTTAAGTGACGGGACTGGAAAACCTCGGCGTGATGTCTGAGCAGATCATAGCGGATGAAGCAGAGCTGGTGGACGGGAAAGTCGTGACCTTTGGGTATCGTCAGGACGGCATCCGCCGGGAAGGTTTTCTGATGCGTACCAAGGACGGTCTACGCTGTTACGAGAATCTTTGCCGTCATCTCCCGGTGAAGCTGGATGCGGGCAGCAAACATTTCCTCAGCCGAGAGAAGAAACTCATCTTGTGCCAGCAGCACGGTGCGGTGTATGAGCCAGAAACCGGACTCTGCACGCGTGGGCCGTGTGAAGGAGCTTCGCTGAACGCGCTGCCCATCGCAGTGCGTGAGGGCAAGGTCTATCTGCTCGTCACTGATGAGCTGACTTGAACTCAGGCGGCCAGGAGAATGCCTTCCTCTACCAGCAGGATGGGCAGTTTGTTTACGATGGGATAGATGACCTTCCGGTCTTCACGGATCAGCGCACCATCCAGCGGCTCTTTCAAAGCGTGACCGGCCCGGTTTTTCAAACTCCCGGCGGCGATCTGTTTATTCAACGTTTGCACGAGGGAAGCATCCGCCAGTTGCAGCGGTTGATGCGATTCGGGGCAGCAGAGCAGGGAAAGTAATTTGGCTTCGATCATAGGATTTCACTGAGGGCGGCGGCTTGGGCGGCAGCGATGACTTCTTTCACGGGAACGTCAGCAGCGTAGGCGAGCCGTTTGCAGGTTTCGTATTCGGGCGCACGCTGGACGGGTTTGCCATCGAGACGGCCCACTTTGATTTCAACGGGACCGTAAGGTGTCGTCACCACGATGATCTCGCGGCGTAGCTTACGGCGTTCGACGTTGCTGCGGCGCACACCGAAGGCGCTGGTTTCACACAACATCAGCCGGGTGAATTTGTCCGCCTCAGCTTGAGTGCAAAGAACACTCAGCAGAACGCCAGGACGGTTCTTCTTCATCTGGATGGGCGTGTGGAACACATCCAGGGCACCAGCCGCCAAGGCTTTTTCCACGAAGTTACCCAACACTTCGGCGGAGATGTCGTCCAGATTGGTTTCGAGAACGGCGATGGTGTCCGTTTCCCAATCATGCGCCGAACGCGCATCCGCTGCACCACCTAACACGGCGCGCAGGACGTTGGGGCGGGTTTTATTATCACGAGTGCCGAGTCCGTAGCCGATGCGCGTGGCCACGAGATTCTGCATGGGCGCAAACTCTTCCACAAATTCCGCGAGCAAGGCGGCTCCGGTCGGGGTGACGAGTTCGTGAGGTTCCTCGCATTGGGTGAGGGGAATGCTACGGGCGCCGAGGATCTCCAGAGTGGCCGTGGTGGGCACGGGGAAGCGACCGTGGGCGCAATTCACCCAGCCGGTGCCTTCAACGACGGGAGCGGCGAGCACGCGCGGTTTGCCGAGCATTTCCAACGCAATGCAAGCGCCGACGATATCCACGATGCTATCCACCGCACCGACTTCATGGAAATGCACCTCCTCCGGCTTCATGCCGTGGACTTTTCCTTCCGCCACAGCAACACGATGGAAGACCGCAATGGCCCGGCGCTTTACCCAATCAGACAGGCCGCTTTGATCGATCAATTGTTTGATCTGGGCGTAGTTGCGGTTCTGGGAGTGATCGGGAGTGTGCTCCGGTCCGTGACTGTGGGAATGACTGTGATCGTGGCCATGAGAGTGCGAATGGTCGTGCTCATGGGCATGGGAATGATCGTGCGCGGTATCGCACTCTTCAGCCGCCAGATGCACATCGAACTTCACTCCTTCGATATTCGACTTTTGGCGGCGGGCCGTGGTGATGTGGTAGCCCGTGACACCGAGCTTCGCGATCTCTTGTTTCAAAGTGGAGACGTCGATTCCGAGATCGACCATCGCACCCAGAAACATGTCACCACTGATGCCGCTGAAAATATCGAGATAAAGCGTTTTCATTTGTCCCCACCAGTCCGCTGCTAGCTGGCGGCCAAGGAATTGATCTGGCTGGCAGCATAGCCCGCGCCGAAGCCATTGTCGATATTCACCACGGTGACGCCGCTGCCACAACTGGTGAGCATGCCGAGGAGGGCGGCCAGGCCGCCGAAGTTTGCACCATAGCCGATGCTGGTCGGGACGGCGATCACTGGTCGAGATACCAAACCGGCCACGACACTGGGCAGGGCGCCTTCCATGCCTGCGACCACGACGAGCACGTTGGCTTTGCGCAAATCATCCACGCGATTCAACAGGCGATGCAGGCCAGCCACGCCGACATCGTAGGTGCGCTGTACCGTGTTGCCCATCGCCTCAGCGGTCACTGCAGCTTCCTCGGCCACGGGCAGATCGCTGGTGCCCGCGGAGACGATAGCCACGATGCCCGGACGTTTGGGCAGCGGCTTTTTCTCGATGAGCACACAACGGGCCGTTTCGTGATGGACGGCCGATTTGAATTTGCGTTTAACCAGTTTGGCTTGCGGCTCATTCACGCGGGTGATCAGCACGCGATGGTTGCGGGCCAGCACGGTTTTGGCGATGGCGGCCATTTGAGCGGGGGTCTTGCCGCTGCCGAAGATGACTTCGGGAAAGCCATTGCGCAGATCGCGGTGCGTGTCCACTTGGGCGAAGCCTAGGTCCACCAAGGGTGCGCCCTGGAAAGCGCGAAGGACATCGGCCTGGCTCACTTCGCCAGCGCGAAAACGTCCCAATAATTTGGCGGCTTCGGAAGTAGTCACGGAGTTGAAAGTATCAATTGGTGGCGGCAGGTGGAGTGAGTATCTGAGTGTCATCCGATGGCTTCGTATCGCCCGTGCCATCCAATGACTGCTTGGAGGTTTCCACCTTGATGTAATGCAGGATGACCGGGGCGAGGATCATGCCGGGAATGCCCATGAGACGTTCACCGAGGATGAGCGCGAGGAGAGTCAGCCACATGGGATTCTTGATGCGGTCACCGATGATCTTGCTGTTCAGGAAATATTCGAACTTATGGATGGTGATCAGAAATCCCAACGCGATGGCCGCCATCTCGG
>CALRJY020000070.1:0-10650 GCA_943367715.1 Chitinophaga pinensis
CTGGCGAGGGTTTGGTCCGGTGAGGGTGGACTGGTTGCTAAAGTACCGCAGGACAGGAGGCAATCGCGTAGGAAACATAAAACGGATCAGACGGGAAGGCCACTTTGAGGGAAGTAATTGCATTACGGGCATTTAGTTGCACTACGGGCCTATTGCATCACGGGCATTTAATTGCATTACGGGCTTATTGGAAAAATAGGTCTTATGGTTCCGATAGAACTCATAGGGCTGATGAATTCGTAACCCTTGGCTTTTCTGGGAGTTTGGTGTATAAGCATCATCATCCATGAAAGCCATTCTTTGCTTCACTGCCCTGCTCTTCGTCTGTGTCGTGAATGCTCAGAACAAGGAGAAGGCGAAGGAAGCGCCGTTTAAGCCGGAGGGGGCGGTGGTGGAGGCTTATAAGACGGTGGGTGAGGCGAAGTTGAATGCCTTCATCTTCAATCCGCCGGAGCATAAAGCGGGCGATAAACGGCCGGCGATTGTGTTCTTCTTCGGGGGTGGCTGGAAGAGCGGTTCACCAAAACAATTCGAGCAGCAGTGCCGTTATCTCGCCTCGCGCGGGATGGTGGCGATCACAGCGGATTACCGGGTATCAAGCCGGTTCGACGTGAAGGCGAAGGATTGTGTGATGGATGCGAAGGATGCGGTGCGCTGGACTCGCGAGAATGCGAAGCGGTTGGGGATCGATCCCGAGCGGATCGCGGCGGGTGGCGGGTCGGCGGGAGGACACATCGCGGCGTGCACAGGTGTGGTGACGGGGTTTGAGGATAAGAACGCGAAGGTGTCTTCGGTGCCGAATGCGCTGGTGCTGTTCAATCCAGCCTTGGTGCTAGCGCCATACGAGGGTGGAGAACCGTTGCCGCACGAGAGGCTGGATGACTTGAAGGAGCGGATGGGTGCGGAGCTGAAGGAGCTTTCACCCCTGCACAATGTGAAGAAGGGTGCGCCACCCACGATCATCTTTCACGGCAAGGCGGATACGACGGTCCCCTACTCCACGGCAGAGGCGTTCACGAAGGCGATGAAGGCGGCGGGGAACGAGTGCGAGCTGAAGGGGTATGAGGGGCAGGCGCATGGGTTCTTCAACGTGGGGCGCACGAAGGAGGATCACTTCCGCCAGACTTTGACGGAGACGGACAAGTTCCTAACCCGGCTGGGCTGGCTGAAAGGTGAGCCGCAGGTGAAGAGCTCCAAGACCGCCCAGCGGTGAGCCTGGATGATAAAAGTGGCGGAAAAGTGACCTGCCTGCCACTTTACCGTCAGATGGCGGCCTCAGGGTGAGGCAGTCTGACTCTGAGGAAATACGCGGTTGGCGGATGAGATTAGTGCTTGTTGGCACGGGTCTTGCATCAGCAGCAATGCGGTTGGAATAATGGTTATGAAATCAATCCTCATCGTGGACGATGATGACCTGTTGCGTGAGATGCTGGGGGAAATCCTCCGGCTGGAGGGTTATGACGTGTCCGAGGCGACCGACGGCAAGGGGGCGTTGAAGCATGCGAAGAAGAAGACCTTCGACGTGGTGACCCTGGACGTGGCGCTGGAGAATGAAGACGGGCGGACCCTGGTGGATCCGCTGCGGGAACTGCAACCGAAGGCGAAGATCTATCTGCTGACGGGGATGGATGATCCGGAATTGAAAAACAAAGCCAAGCACCACGCCGACGGGCATTTTTCCAAGGCCCAGCCGATGGAAAAGCTCTTGGCGAAGATCGCCAATGGAGGTGCCAAATGACAGGTTTACTGGATCGGATGCGGATCAATAAACGGAACCGCCTGCTGGCCGACAGCCTGACGGAAGATAAGCCGGAGGCGATCCATGAGGTGTTCACTCCTGAGCAGATCGCGGCCTACCGGGTGTCTGAGGAGGTCTATAACAAATACGACAAGGGCGAGGAACGGACGGTGCTGACGATCGCTCACAAAACGGCCGTGGTGGTGGCCTTGGATGCGTTGAGTCACAACATGGTGGATTACCTCGCGCCGCTTTACCAAGGGAATCCGGTGGTGGTTTATTACGAGACGCAGACAGTACGCGGGTTAATCAGTCAGGATAAAATTCGCCAGACGAAGTTCAAGAGCATCCAGAAGGCGGCGGCGACTTTGAGCCAATATCTGGAGCGCTGGAATGAGACGCATCACAAGCTGCTCTTCCTGACGGACAATAAATATAAAGCGAAACGTGAGGCCTACGAGATGACGCTGGTCGCTTTGCGCGAACATTACGGCCTGAGCGGCAGCGAATTCGCACGCCGCAAACACTGACCATGTTATCCCAATACCTCAACCTGCTCAGCAGCAAGCCGCACGACACGATCTACAAGTTCTTCACGAACTTGCATTTCACGAACGGCCTGATGGTGGCCGTGGGTTTCAACGACGCGAAATCGATCAAAAGCTTCCGGGTGTATAACCGGACGTTCCGCATCGCGCTCTTCGAGCAGGACCCCTTCCAGGAAAAGCAGATCAAGGCGCAAAGCTGGCTGGCGGGCCAGGGCTTCGAGTACCACATGGTGAAGCTCAGCAAAAGCCAGAGCATGGAAACGGTGTTCGTCCCGAAGTTGGGCGGGACCAGGCAGGTCAAGTCGGCGACCATGGATGAAGAGACGTTTCACGCGTATAAAAGTGCCGAGGAGAATCCCCCCGCCCGCACCGGCCTGCTGAATCAAAAGAAAGGGCTGGACGAAATCGTGGTGGAGACCCGGGTGTTCGATAGTTACAAGCTGCCGGTGGATATCATCGCGGTGGCTCCGGATCATTTCGAGCGGGAGGTCTTTGAAGGCATGACGGCCTCGATCCTGAAGTATCAGCCGATCTTCGTGGTGCCGAATCTGCTGCCGACAATCTTCGACATCCACGAGATGCTGACCGAACGGAAATATCGGGCCTACGCGTACGACGCGGCGAAGAACCGGATAACGCCCTTCGCCAACAACACGAAAGTCGAACAGGTCCTCTACATCCATTCGTTCACCTTCGAGACGGAGGAACCGCTGGATCTGGATTAGCGAGATTCCCGGCAGTATGCGGAGAGAAAATTACATCTGACGGCGTAAGATTCTCTATTGCGGATGAGCGGTGTGACCGGCACGCTGAAATCATCGCATGAATTTCAGTTCCCAGCGTGTTGCTTCGTGGTTGGCCGTCATGGCCGCAACCACCAGTTTGCACGTCTTCGCCGCCGCCCCCGATTACGCGGCCGTAAACGACATCTTCCAGAAACATTGTGTAGAGTGTCATGCTGCCCAAGACCCCGAAGGCGGCTTCGTGATGGAGACGCACGAAACGGTTATGAAAGGCGGCAAGGAAGGCGCGGCGATCCTGCCCGGCAACGCGAGCGACAGTTTGTTGGTGAAGTTTCTTGAGGGGCGTGCCGGCAAGAAGGGCAAGAACCAGTTCATGCCGCCGGGCAAGAACGAGCATCTCACGCCCGCACAAATCGCGCTCATCCGCACCTGGATCGATGCGGGGGCCAAACCGCCCGCGCAAGCGATGGCGTCGCGCAGGGAATTGAAGGTGCCGTCCATCGCGCCGAAGAAAGAACCGCGACGGGCGATCAAATCGGTGGCGTGGTCGGAGAATGCGGGTTTGATCGCAGTGGCGCGTTACGGGGAAGTGGAGCTGTTCACGCCAGGTTCGGCGGCACCAAAATACAAACTCACGGGACACATCGGCGCGGTAAACGCGGTGGCTTTTTCGCGAGATGGAAAGCACCTGTTCGCGGCCGCGGGCCAGACAGGATTATTCGGTGAAGTGCGTCATTGGGATGTCGCCAGCGGCAAGCTGGTGCAAGTTTTGGAAGGACATCTCGATGCTCTCTATGCCGTGGCCGTTTCGCCAGATGGCAAATTGCTCGCCTCGGGTGGTTACGACCAGCAAATCATCTTGTGGGATATCGCCAGCGGCAAACCGACACGGACGCTGAAAGGGCACAATGGTTGCGTCTATGATCTCGATTTCCGATCGGATGGCAAAATCCTCGCGAGTGTGAGCGCGGACCGCACTGCGAAGCTTTGGGACGTGGCCACCGGTGAGCGGCGTGACACGCTCAGCCAGTCGTTGAAGGAGATTTACAGCGTAGCGTTCAGTAATGATGGCAAGCGCTTGGCCGCAGCAGGTGTGGATAACCGCATCCGCGTGTGGGAGGTCAGCGAAAAGGCCAATGAGACGACGAACCCCCTGCTCTATTCCAAGTTCGGCCATGAAGGTGCCATCTTGAACCTTGCGTTTTCTCCCGATGGCAAATGGCTCGTTTCCACCGCCGAGGATCGCACGGTGAAGCTGTGGGATTTCCGGCCGATGCGTGAAGTGCGCGTGTTGGAAAAGCAACCGGATTGGGCCCCGGGGCTTGCCTTCGGTCAGAACGGCCAGCAGATCATCGTGGGCCGTCTGGATGGCACACTGGGACATTATCGCACGGATTCAGGCGAGGCAGTCGCGGGTTCCACCAAGCTCACCCAATCTCAAACGGCACCATGAGCACAGCACGTTTATCTTATTTCATCGGCCTGATCCTGGCTGTGGTCCTGTCCGGCACGCTGACCGCCGCTGAACCGCCGAAGATGGCCGCACCCAAGCCTACGTTGGAAAAAGCCGTCATCCGCGGGCTCCATCGTGGCGTCACCAACCAGGTGAAGCTTATGGGAAAAGACCTGGCCGCGCTGACGGAGATCAAATCCTTCTCGCCCGAAGTGAAGGCGCGTTTGCTCACGGAACCAAAGCCCACGGCGACGGCGGTTTGGGCTGAATTCGTCGTCTCCGAGAAAACTCCGCGAGGCGCAGTGGAAATCTCCGTGCTCAATGCCCAAGGCGAAAGTGCCCGCATCAAACTCTACGTGGATGTGTTGGCGCAGACCGGCGAATCCACCAACACCGTCACGCAATTACCCGGATTGCCGGTCGGCGTTTGGGGAGAGCTCGCTCCTATCGGCGATACCGATACGTATGAATTCACGGCGCGCGCCGGTCAGCAACTGGTCTTCGAACTGAGCACCAAAACGCTTGCCTCCCCATTGTCCAGTCCGCGCCTGCGCCTGTTCGATACACGAGATACTCTGATCGCCTCCGCCCAGCCCTTGCTGCCCGGTGAGGAAGCTTTCCTGGTTCATACGTTCACCAAGAACGGCAGTTATCGTATCGAGGTCTCGGACACCATGCTCGCCGCGACCAAAGACCAATTCTACCGCCTTTCCGCCGGTGAATTGCCATTCGTTACGCTTGTGCATCCGAACACCATCCGTGTTGGTGAAACCGCCACCGTGGAACTTTCCGGCGTCAACCTCGGCTTGCATCAATCCGTCACCGTTGAGGCTAAAACCAAAAGCGAGATCGCTGTTCCCCTGCCCGATGACTTCCGCAGCCGAACTCCTCTGAAGATTCTCGCAGAGGAATGGCCGACTGCATTGGAGCGCGAGCCGAACAATTCGCCCGGTGAAGCGCAAAGTGTGAACGTGCCGATGGTGATCGGCGGCAAGTTGCAATTGGGTAAAAAGCAGGCTGGCACGGACGTGGATCTTTACCGCTTTGAGGCCAAGGAAGGCGAAACTTTGATGATTGAAACGATGGCCGTTCAACGCGGTTCGCTCGCGGATACCAAGATTGAAGTATTGCATGCCGATGGCCGCAAGGTTGAACGCGTGCTGCTGCAGGCCACGCGCGATTCCTGGAACAAATCCGTCCGCACCGTGGACCCCACCGCCGTGGAGATCCGCACGGAATTCTGGGAAGAGATGGAGCTGGACCAGTATCTCTATATGGCCGGTGAAGTGGTGAAACTGTATCGCTGGCCGTTCGGACCTGATTCCGGATTTCACATGTATTTCCTGAACGACAAGCGGGTGAATTACTTCGATACCACTGGCGCCTCGCACGCCTTGTATGAGCCGTTTTACATCGTGGAGCCGCATCCGCCCGGAACCAAGCTGGTGCCCAACGGCTTGCCTGCCTTCACGCTTTATTACGAAAACGATGATGACGCCATGCGTGAACTCGGCAGCGATTCGCGCCTGATGTTCAAGGCCCCGAAAACCGGTGCGTATCTCGTGCGGGTCAGCGACAGCCGGGGCAGTAATGGCGAGTTGAACAATTATCGTCTCACCATCCGCCCGGCACAACCTGATTACCGTGTGCAGGTGAAGGGCGTGAACCCCGCCGTGCCGCCCGGCAATGGCCGGGCGATCACCGTGGAAGTGGATCGTCTGGATGGTTTCGAGAGCGAGGTGCGCGTGGACATCAAGGACTTGCCTGCCGGTTTCTACTCGTCATCCCCCATTGTCGTACAGCCGGGACACTTCACCGCGGAAGGCGTCCTCTTCGCCCTGCCTGACGCCAAGGCCCCGTCCATGGCGGACGCCACCAAGGCCAAAGCTGTCGCCACGGCGCAGATCAATGGCAAAGCGGTGACGCATGAAGCCAACAGCCTGGGCACGCTCAAACTGGACGCTGCTCCGAAGTTCATCATCAACTTTATCGCCACCAATACGACCACAGCCACCATCGGCACGCAGGTCATTCCCGAGATCATCATTCATCCCGGCGAAACGATTGGCGCCTTGATCCAGGTGGTGCGTATGGGCGAGACCAATCTCATCAATCTCGACATGGACAACCTGCCCCACGGCGTGATTGTGGATAATGTGGGCTTGAACGGCGTGCAGGTCCGTGCCGGCGAGAATGAGCGGGAGATCTTCATCATGGCCTTCAAGTGGGTGCCGGAGATGGACCGTCTCTGCCAGGTAGTCGTCAAGTCCGCCCGGGCCACGGCAGGCAGCCAGGGTCTGCAGACTTCTTTCCCTGTGATGTTAAAAGTCCGCCACCGGCAGCAACCCACCACCACGGCCCGCAAGTAGCAAACGGGTTTGCAGTCTCGCCAGTTCCGCGCTAGAACTCAGCCACCTCATGGACGACGAGAAATACTATCAGGCTGTGGCGGATGAACTGCGCGAAGGGCGCATCAACGACGGCCTGTGGACGAAGGCGCTCGCCCGGTGCCAAGGCGACGAGAACAAGACCAAGGCCACCTATATCCAATGGCGGGTGGAGCAGATCATGCAGGCGGAGAAGAAGACGGCCTATCCCGGAGTTGGAGCTGCGGAAGAAAGCGAGGAAGCCGCTCCTCCGGTCGCAGCCAATCCCGCCCTGACCATCATCAAGTGGGTCGCCGTCGTCATCCTCATCGGGGTCATTTTCTGGGCGGTGAAGTTCCTCCTCTGGCCTAAATTGCAAACCTATCTCTAGGCCCGTTCGTAATCGGGCCGTTTTTCAAGGTTGTGGGAGCCAGAAAGTTACGCTATTCTGCGCCCATGACAATGACCGTCCTGTTCCGTCGCTTCCTCCTTTGTGCCGCCCTTCTGACGGGCAGCATCCTGACCGCCTCCGCCGAGGATGAAACGGCTTTCGACCTGGCCAAGGCTGGCAACAAATACGTTGGCGAGCAGGCCAAGGACAAAGTCGTTCAAATCCGCTCGGACAAGTCCGTCGGCAGCACCACGCCCAATGTCTGGTATGTGGTCTATCGCGATGAAACCGCGACCATGAAGACCGTGGAGGTGAAGTTCGGCGCGGGCAAGATGATGGATGTGAAGCGCCCCATGCGCCTCCTGGAGCCCATCAGCGATAAGAACAACATACTCGATGAGAAGAAGCTCAAGACAGATTCCGACAAGGCGCTGAAAGTCGCCCTCAAGGAACCGATCTTGGAGAACCTCAAGATCACCGCTTCTGAGATGAAGCTGGAGCGCGGGGCCATCGGTGAACCCGTCTGGAAAATCTCCCTCTGGGCCGCCAAGCTCAAGAGCAGCAAGGACGTGAAGATCGGCGAAATCTGGCTGGATTGCGAGAATGGCAAGGTCAGCAAAATTGACATCACCCCGAAACGCGTCGATTAATTTCCCGTGAACTCACCCTCGCCTGCCACTCAGGAATACGATGTGATCGTCGTCGGCGGAGCCATGGCCGGGGCTGCGTCAGCTTTCATCCTCAAGCAGGAAAACCCCAATCTGCGGGTGCTGGTGCTGGACCGGCGCGAAACTCTGCAACGGCGCGTAGGCGAAGCCACCATTGAGATCAGTACTTATTTCCTGACCCGCGTCCTCGGTCTGACCAAGTATCTCAACGAATCACACCTCTGCAAACACGGGTTGCGTTTTTGGTTCGCTAACGACAAGACCAAAACCATCGCGGACTGTGCGGAGATCGGGGGCAAGTATTGGTCCCGCGTGCCGGCTTATCTGGTCGATCGCGCCACCCTGGATGAGGAGGTCTTGCGTCGAGCTGTCGAATCAGGCGCCGAGTTGGTCCGTCCAGCCGCGGTTAGTGAAATCAAATTGAACCCGGGTGGGCTGCAAGAAGTAATCGCCAAAGTGGACGGCGTGGCCAAGACCTTCAAGGCTCGCTGGGTCATTGATGCCTCAGGTGTCGCTGCTCTACTGGCCCGTCAAGAAGGCTGGTGGCGTCGCAATGAGGCACATCCCACCGCCACCATCTGGTCCCGCTGGACCGGGGTGAAAGATTGGGAAAGTCTGGAGCTTAAGAAGAAATTCCCGCAGTGGGCCGCTACTTGCCACGGTCAACGTGGCGCAGCGACAAACCATCTGATGGGCCGCGGCTGGTGGGCATGGTGGATTCCGCTTAAGGGCGGCGATGTGAGCATCGGTGCCGTGTATGATCAACGCACTTTGGAGATCCCCGAAGGCGGTCGCCCCCATGAACGGCTCAAGGCTTTCCTCATGGAGCATCCCGTTGCAGCCGAACTGATGCGTGATGCCCAACCCACCGAAGGCGATATTCATACGCGTCGCAACTTGGCGTATTACAGCACCACGTTCGCTGGGGATGGTTTTACCCTCGTCAGTGATGCCGCCGGTTTTTTGGATCCATTTTACAGCCCGGGTCTCGATTGGCTTTCCTTTAGCGTTTCCTCCGCCACGAACATGGTGCTGAAGGCGACGAAAGGTGAAGCTGTCGCCCCCATGGTCGAACGGATGAATGCGGATTTCAATCGCAGCTACCACCGCTGGTTTGAAGCCATCTACAAGGACAAGTATCACTACATGGGCGAGTTCGACCTGATGCGGACGGCGTTCCTCATGGACTTGGGTTTATATTACCATGGCGTAGCCTCGCAGCCCTTCAGGCGCGGGCACGTAGCCTTGCTGGAGCCTTACTATTCCACCCCGCCCTCCACACCCTTCTATCATTTCATGCGGACCTATAATCGAAGGTTCGCCGCGATGGCCGAGTCCCGTTACGAACGCGGCGTGGCTGGTCAGCGAAACGATAATCAACGTTACATGTTCCCCGGTTACACCTTTGAGCTGGGCACCCTGAAATTCATTTTCAAGGCCGCCCTCTATTGGGTCTGGCTGGAAATCACGGAAGGCTGGCGGACATGGTTCACCTCACCCAAGCAATCCGGCGAGATGAAGGAAAAGAAGGGCGCACTGCCCGCTTCCACGAAAGAAGTCGTCGCACAAACGACCGTGTTATAAAGCATTAGGCAGCATTTGTAGCTGTCACAACGACTGGGACAAAGCCATCTAGATCGCATTCTCGATCTCCAAATTCTCGTAAACTCCCTCCATAAAATGGCGAAAGCTCGGGTACACCGACCAGTTCGCAAGGGGCGCTTCAAAAAAGTAGACCTGCCAGCGCCCCGCTTCATTTTCCGGAGGAACCATGAAAACCATTTCTCCTCCTCCGCTGCCCAAAGGACTGATCTGGATAGCATCTTTCAAATCTATTTCTGGCTGCCCGGGAACGCCCATTTGCAAGATTTCGAGGAGGGTAGCGTCTGTCTGCAGATCTTTGAACCGGCCCAGTTGCTCAGTAGGAAACAGATCCGGGACCATCTGCGATGGCGCCATAAAACCGTTCGAGACTGCTAGAAATTGAACGTAATCCGACGGTAACTTCACTCCCAACCGTTGCTCGACGGCAGCAATCGTTTCCGGAGCAGCAGCAGAAAATCCCAACCACTTCTGGCGGATGACTTGTTTGGAAAACAATTCACGATTCGTTTTTATCGCACGTGAACTGATTGCTTTCAGCAGTTTCTCCCACGTCCATTTTCCGTAGCGAAGCTTGCGCCCTTGCTTCATCCGCGCAGATGCTTCCCGGATCAATCTGTCCGCATACTCTTTGGCCTCCGCAGCATTCACTTCCAATGCCTCAGCCAGCACGCCTTTAAGCAGCAACGGAGCGACATGACGGTTTGAAGCCATGGCGACAAAGTTGCAACCACCTTCCTGATATTGAACAGATTTTCGTGCCCAGAGCTGGCAGAGTTCAGTGCTTTTCTCGGTCAATCCGTTACGTGCGGCCAATTCAGAACCGAGACAGGAAGACTCAAACAGATAAAGTTCATTGTTTTGCGTTCCCTCAAGTATTTGTGTCAGGCCAGCCAATGAATCCAACTCATTTGCATTCGAGGGCATCACTCCACCCACTGGTCGAGCCAACATCAGGCACTCCACAAAGCGATCGTATTTCTGGTCCCGCCAATTGGGTGTGGATGGTTGATAGACCGCCCGGTTGGTTCCATACTCCCGGTGGCTGATCTCAATTGCATCCAAGGATTTTATCTCAAAGGGAATGTTCTCCGGATACTTGCCTGCCGTGGCCCATAGAACCGTAAGAGACTGGTCCGGC
>CALRJY020000071.1:0-10472 GCA_943367715.1 Chitinophaga pinensis
GGGGCCGTCATGCACAAACTCCTCCGCTGGGCCGTGGGCGTGCTCAGATCAGGCCAAGACTTTAACCCAGCCCTCCATTCCTCCGCTTGACTTACAACACTGTATCTCTCCCTCGGGAGAGGGAGTCAACATTTCAAGAGCCCATGATAGTTTGGCCACCGTTTGGTCTGCCCCGGCACTTATGGGTAATGAATGGCATCCGATGGCTATCTTCTTGGTTCATAGCGTAGAGCTACGGCACCGGAGCCGAACTCCTTTCGGTTGATGAGTTTTAACTCAACAGGTTTTGAGAGGCCGGAGAATAACGTGGGGCCGTGGCCGGCCAGTCGAGGGTGGATCACGAATTCGTATTCATCGATCAAACCCAGTTCGGCCAAGGCGAGCGGGAGTTTTACGCCGCCGACGTATATCCCCTTGCCCGGCTGTTGCTTGAGTTGCTGAACGGCTGTCTTTAGATCGCCGCGCACGAGGTCTGCGTTCCAATCGACGTAATCCAGGGTGCTGGATACGACGTGCTTCTTGGCTGCGTGGATGGTGTCGCGGAAGGGTTTCATCCAAGCGGGCCTCTCGCCGGTCCACGCCGGGCGAAACGCGGACTCCATCATTTGATAAATCACGCGGCCAAAGAGGAGGGCATCGGCGCGGTTGAGGATCTCGGTGGCGTGACGGTGCAATTCTTCGTCCGGGACGCCGCCGCGATGATCGCAGCAGCCGTCCAAGGTGAGGTTGATGGAGTAGCGGAGGGGGCGCATGATCTATGTTTAAATAGTTAGCGATAAAACAAGGGTCACCAAATCCGGCCATCGCGCCAATTCTCTTGGGGCAGCCAGGTGATTTGATTGGTGTCGGTGGAATTGACGGCGCCTTCCAAGACATGCTGCCGCACGGACGGTTCCAGCTCACGGAAGGATTTCGAATGGTTGCCGATTTGTGCTCCGATCCAATTGTTGTGGCGGTCCATCTTGTTGGAGTCCTTGCCGTTGGATTCCATCACGCTTGTCACCAGATGAACAGCCCTCTCATCCAAGGTGTAAGAAACAACGGCGCTGGCGAGAGCGTGCCGGTAGGCATCGAGGGGACCTTGTCTGCCCCCTTCAAGATTTGACCGGTAAACGAAAGTCCACGTGTAAATGAGGACGAACAAAGGGTAAACGCTGAGCAGAAGAGCAAGGACACCGAGCCGACGTACTATTTTTCGCTTGTTCTTCATCTTGTGTCAAAAGCCAGCCGTCTGGGGTTGGGACGTGGCGCGTGTGAGCGGATATGACAACGCAAACCGGCCTTTAGATGTCTTCATGTGTTTCTACCGAGTAACTGTACGCCAATCTCATTGCAAACCTCCGCGAATCGCTCGTCCGTGGAGAGAGGCCCGTAACCCGGATGGATCGCGTCACATTCGCTAATCTCGGCTGCGGAGATAACGCGGTGCCAATCGTTGTGGTAGCTTTTTATGGTTTTACCAATGCAGATGGCTTCATCGGCCAGTTGTATGTGTTCGGAGCGGACGTCCTGCTCGGTATAGACCACAACGGTGATCGCACCCACCCGCTTGAATTCCCATATTAATCGAATGGCGATGTCGCCACTGGCTGCGATGAGGACTTTATTGATCTTGCGGTTCATGATGGAATCGGCGAACTCAAGACTTCAGCGGACAAGACGGCGCGACGGCCGTAACATGGTCAGGTCACAGGGATCTTATGCTCCCGGCATTTCCTTTCAAGTAACTGCTGTGCATCAGGCGTCATTTGAGTGAGCGGAAGAACCACATAATTGGCCTCGTCCGTGAACAGCAACCAGAGATCAGGATAACGCGAGAGGCGCTGAAACATCTTCCAACTTGACAGGGAAGAGCCCAGCTCTGATTCGAAGCGAATTCCTTCATCGCTAAAATAATAGCGAAACACGGGCTGCGACATCTGTGAAAGAATCTTCCGTGAATGTTTGATTTTGTCGCGAAGAAGCAGCCAGGCCGACCAGCCGCACCAGAAAGCGAACTGGCGCTTCCGCTTGGCGCGACGAGGCAGAGCGTAGTCAGGCGATGCGGTTATTATCACCAGAACCTCCACCAAGGTTTTGTTTTTGAAACCTCGAGTCCCCAGAGTTCGTTGAGATCTGAGATGTCGCGAAAGACTTTTTGATACTGTTGTGGATAGGCAGCGAGATATGCCGCCCACCACGCGGCGGGACGGAGCAAAAAGCCGTGTGTGTCGTCTCCGTCTGTGCAGCGGAAGAGCTTGATGTCGTAATCCGGCTGGAGAAGCCGCCAGACGCGGAGAAGGACGCGGAAATTATTCTGCGGTTGAAATGGCAATGAGAATGAATCCTCACGATCGCGAAAACGGACGCAAATCGCGATCGTGTCGTTGCCCGGATATGTAGCCTTATAGGTCAACGCTCCGTCGGGCAGGAAACGGGCCGCGTCGTCGATCGCCTCCTCCTCGGTGCCGCGCCAATCCACAACCATGCAGCGGTCGCAATCGACGAACTCGCTAATGGCATCCTCGCTGCCGGTAAGCAGGGATTGTTCTTCGGGGGTGAACATAGGTTTTGCTCCAGGATGTGTATCTTAAACCGGCTTCTTGCTGGTGAGCGAACCCGGGCGCGTCCTTGCTTTCATGAGTTACAGAGTAAATTTAGGGGGATGCGCTGTCGAGAATGGAAGGCTCCTTTTCTCCGCCCGCCGGCTCGCTTTGCTCTGGGTTGCCCCATTCAGTACAAGGCGAGGGCCAAGGCCACGAAGGTTGCCCCGATCCCGATCAGCGCCAGATCCACACCTCGGCGGGTGGCCGGACTGCGGATCACGCGGAGTGCCCGGCCTTGGTGGTGCCGCCAGCGGACCAAGTTGGCCGCCCCCAGTACGGCGGCCGTCGTGACGAAGGCTGTGACCACCCAACCCCACGGGACGTAGTGAACAAGTGTGGCATACCACGTCACCGCGACCGCTACGGTGAGTGCCAGAGGGGCCAGGAACAGTGCTGCGGGCGGGCGCTCGGAGGCATACTGGGTCTGCCGCCAGCGGTAGAACTGACCGGGCAGCGACAGACCGAGGATGCCTTTCAGCAGGCAGGGCACCCCGATCAAAAGACTTAGTATCTTGAACCACATAAAGCCGAGCCAGCCTTCGCCGCCTGACAGGCATTACAAATGGCGGTTAAGGCTGTGGTTGATGGTGGGGAGGTTTTCACCTTTGTGCAGGCAAATTAGCGAGCATGGGCGGGATGTCCTGTCATGACGTGGCGGTGAGGGTGAAAATATGGAGGCGTTCTAGGTCAGTTGCTCAACGAGCGCAGACCAGACTTTCCATACGTCGGGAGCGTTCTCGAGAGAGGTGTGGACCAGCACCAGCTTGGACGCGGGATCGATGCAGATGCGTTGGCCGTTCTGGCCGAGCAGGGCGAACTGCCGCCGTGGGCCGGAGAGGAGCCATAGCAGATATCCGTATCCGAGCGTGGGGGTGGCGGTACCGGGGGCCAGATGGCGGTCGGTGGCTCGCACGGTGGTAGCTTCCCTGAGCCAATTTGCAGGGATGAGTTGTTTGCCTTCCCAAGAGCCATCGCAGGCCATGACGCGGGCCAGTCGGGCGTAGTCGCGCAGGGCCGCGCTAAATCCAAAGTGCCCAACCTCGATGCCTTCCGCATCCGTAAGCCAGGTCGCATCGGCCTCGGCACCCAGCGGTTGCCATAGCTTGTCATGGAGATAGGACGAGAGGGGTTTGCCCAGCACGTGATGAAGCAAGAGGCCGAGCACATCTGGCTCAATGCTGGCATAGTGAAACTTGGTGCCGGGGGGAGCGAGGCGACGATTGAATTGCTTGAGGCTGCCGAGGGTGCCCTTTTTGCTGAAGCCAGATCCTAGGACCATATCCACCCACAGACGGTTCAAGTCCTTTCCATCATCTCGCTCTTCGCCAAAGTCCACGCCGGAGGACATGTGAAGGAGATCGCGGATGGGGGTTTGGCCATACTCGGTATTTTTGAGTCCGGGGACATACATCCCGGGCGTGTCATCCACTGATTTTATGAGGCCATCGGCGATTGCCATCCCGATGAGGAGGCCGATCAGGGATTTGGTCATGGATTGCCCGAGCAACCGGTCGGTATCCTTCCGCCCGTATTGATACTGCTCGAACAGAATGGTGTCGTCCCGCAGGAGCAGGAGGCCGGTGACGGGGTGGCTGGTAAGATAGGCGGAGAGCGAGGTCTTTTGACCGGCCAAGGTGAAGGGCACATCGCCATCAGCGCGCTTGAATGGCCAGGGTTTCGCGGCGTGAGGTATGACACGGGTCGAGTAGATGGCGTCCAGATGACTGAAAGCGCCTACACGATATTGCTGTGGCCAAGGGTTGCCGGTGGAGATGGCCAGTGCTCGCGCAGGCACGGGGTAGCCGTTTGCTTCACCGTATTGCTTGGCATCAGGCCCGCCGGGGTGAAAGACCGGGCCTTGCGGCTGGGCAGCAGGTGGGCGGCTGTTTTCCGCCAGCAAGTTGCCGACAGGTGCGGTGGAAGCCGTAATGGCCGTGGCGGTCAACTGCGTGAGCCATGCTCTTCTGGTAATGCGTGCTGACACGGGTTTGGGTGGGCGAATCACGGGTGCTTGGCGGAGATGGTATGGCCGTATGCGTCTGTTTGCGATGGGAAAAAAGAGTGCTTTAGAATCAGGCGGTGGGACCGGGGTGAGGAGGGGAAGTTTTACGATTCAGGGCAGGAAAATTGTTTCTCGATAGCAAGTTACGCAAGGGACGATTTCTGCATGTTTTTGAAAGAGAAAGGGTTGGGTTGTTGCTGCAAATTTTAGCGAAAAGTGATGGCGGAATTGTGGGAAATCTGAGATTATTTCAGTGCTGGCAGCTCGTTGTCGGTAAAGGAGAGGCTCAAGGTAATTTTGAGTTCTCAGTTCTAAGTTTTGAATTGGGGACAGAGCAAAAACACCAGAAACCTCACGCTACTGATGCATTGGCATCTAATGGCAATCCTTATGGAATCGTACGGATATGTGAAGAGTGTCGGGCGCATGGATTGGGGCTCGTAAGCTGGAGGGTGAAAGGGACGTCGGTCGAGAATGGGACCGGGGAATCCTTAGTAGCTACTGCGGAACCGGCCGGGTCATGAGCATACGCTGAATTTGAACTCTCAATCGTAGAGGGGGAGAACACGATGCTTCACAGGGGTCGGATGGTTTCATTGCTCTTTGAAATAATTCCCTAAAGGGAATGCAGGCCGGTCGAAGTTCGACTTCCTAGTAGGGGAAGGGAGGTTTAGTGCCTCCTCTCCCCGTGCCCTCTCCTCCAGCTGTCGCTGGAAGAGAGGGAGATGGGAGCGTTGTGTTTCGGCGGCGGTGGGTCGTGGTTATCACGGTGCTTTGGCGAAAAAGGTCAGGGCTCGTCGGGAGCCTCGCCCTACCGGGCTGCATTTCTTTGTGGAGTGGCTGGCGGGGGTTTGGTCTGGTGAGGGTGGACTGGTTGCTAAAGTACCGCAGGACAGGATGCAATCGCGTAGGAAACATAAAACAGATCTGATGGGAAGGCGGCTTCAGGGGAACGGATGAATTTACGATTTGGGAAGGACGATTTACGAGCCTATTGGGTAATTGGGAGGAAATAGGTCTCATAAGGCCAATAGGTCGAATAGGGCTTATGGGCTGGGGAGGCTTAGAGTCGCTTGAAGGCAGTGGCTTGTTTGTGGCAAGTTATTGTGGTTTAGCGTTTTAGGTTGTTTGTTGGGATTAAGGTTCTGGTGGGGGAATTTAATCCACTGGACGCATGGGCGGGGGTGTTTTAGGGTTCGCCCTTATGTCGAAGGTTGCCAAAGGCGCGACGAAGCCGGAAACGGACTCAGAGGTTCCGTTCGAGGTGGCGTTGCAGAAGCTCGAAGCCATCGTGGAAGCGATGGAGTCGGAGGAGCTGCCTTTGGAGACTTTGCTGACGCGCTACGAGGAAGGCACCAAACTGGCCGCACAGTGCCAGGCCCGCCTCGCCGACGCTGACCTCAAGATTTCCAAGCTGGAGAAGAAATCCTCCGGCGACTTCACGCTCACTCCGGTGGAACTCCCGGGGGATACGGCGGAAGATTAAAAAACCAATTATGAGCCGATACCTGGACATGGTGGATCATCCGTCCCACGTCAAAAAGCTGAAGCTGGACCAATTGACCCAGCTTTCCGAAGAGATCCGTTACGAGCTGATCACGAAGCTCTCGAAGAACGGTGGTCACCTCGGACCGAACCTGGGCGTAGTCGAACTCACGCTCGCGATGCACTATGTGTTCTCGACCCCGAAGGACAAGTTCGTCTGGGACGTGAGCCATCAGGTGTATGTGCACAAGCTGTTGACGGGTCGCAAGGACCGCTTCCACACGATCCGCACGACGAATGGCTTGAATGGTTTCGCGCTCCGCACGGAGAGCGAGCATGATTGCTATGGGGCCGGTCACGCGGGCACGGCGCTGTCCGCCGCGCTGGGTATGTGCGCCGCGCGCGATCAGCGTCGCAGTGATGAGGACGTGGTGTGCGTGTTCGGTGATGCGGCGCTGACGAACGGCGTTTCGTTCGAGGCGTTGAACAACATCGCGCATACGACGAAGAAGTTCATCGGCATCTTGAATGATAACGAGTGGAGCATCGCCAAGAACGTCGGCGCCATCTCGAACTATCTCAACAAGCTCATCACGAACCCGCGCTACGACCGCTTGCAGAAGGATGCCTCGAGCTTCCTGAAGAAGTGGGGTTCCACGGGCGAACTCGCGGTGCGTCTCGGTCACAAGGCTGAGGAAGCGGTGAAGGGTGTCGTGAGCGAAGTGTCGCTCCAGCATAACGACGACGACAAGCGCGGTGATGGCCGTGGTGGTTTCGGCAGCAGCCTGATCTTCGAGGAGATGGGGATGAAGTATATCGGGCCGATCGACGGTCACGATCTGCAATTGCTCATCAGCACGCTGGAGTATGCCAAGACGTGCGATATGCCGGTGGTGATCCATGTGCTGACGAAGAAGGGCAAGGGCTTCGATGCCGCCATCCAGCATCCGGAGAAGTTCCACGGCACGGGGCCTTACAACGCCGAGACCGGCGAGACGGCTCCAGCCAAGGCTGGCACTCCGCCGGCGTTCCAAGATGTGTTCGGTGAGACGCTGGTGCGTCTCGCGCGGAAGGATAATTCGATTGTGGGTATCACGGCGGCGATGCCGACGGGCACAGGCATGAAGGCCTTGGAAAAGGCGATGCCGGGACGTTATTACGATGTGGGTATCGCGGAAGAGCACGCGGTGATCTTCGCGGCGGGCATGGCCACGATGGGCTTCCGCCCGGTGGTGGCGATCTACTCGACGTTCTTGCAACGTGCGTATGATTGTATCCATCACGACGTGTGCTTGCAGGATTTGCCGGTGATCTTCTGCATGGACCGCGCTGGTCTCTCGGCCAACGACGGCCCGACGCATCACGGCTTGTTCGATATCGCTTACCTGCGCTGCTTGCCGAACGTCATCGGTATGGCGCCGGGCAACGAAGATGAGCTGGCGGACATGATGTTCACGGCATCGCACTCGAAGCACGCGTGCTTCATCCGTTACCCGCGCGGTGTCGCTGAAGGCGTGCCGGTGAAGGAAACGCAGAAGCTGATGGAGATCGGCAAGGCCGAAGTGGTGAAGCACTACACGAACAACGGCGGCAAGAAGGTCGCGGTGTTCGCGCTCGGGCCGATGCAGAAGATGGCGCATAAGATCGTGGAGCAATTGGGCGAAGGTCACGATGTGGCGATCATCAATCCGCGCTTCTTCAAGCCGCTGGATGAGGCTACGACGGCCTTCTTCGCGCAGGACGCGGATGCGGTCATCACGATCGAAGATCACGTCATCGCGGGTGGTTACGGCAGCGCGGTGCTGGAAACGCTCTCCAAGAAGGGCATCTACACGCCGGTCATCCGTATCGGCTGGCCGGATGAGTTCATCGAGCACGCGTCCACGGTGGATTACCTCCGCGAGAAGCACGGCCTCACCGCCGAGAACGCGGTGAAACAGGTGAAAGAACTCTTCGCCAAAGGCACGACGGCCAAGGTGAAGACGTTTGTGGCGGCATAGGACGGTTTGAAATTATCAAGCCGGTTCCGTGCGAGCGGGACCGGCTTTTTGTTGAAGGCGAGGGAGGAGGATGGTGCTGAGAGAGGTACTGCACTTGCCTTTCCCGCGATACTTTGAATACTGCGGGGCAAATATTTATGGAGGCGCCAATGAAGATTCGAGATCACGTTGCGGTACGTCAGTTCCGTTCACTGACGCGCTTGCTGCCGTTGCTTTTGTTGACCAGCTTGTTCGCGGGCTGCAGCACGCCGGGACTTTTTCTGGAAGAATCCGCCGTCAGCAAGGTCAAGCCGGGGATGGAACGCAAAGAGGTGTTGAAACTCGTGGGCCAGCCCGGAAGAACTCTCAAAGGTCCTGATGGGGATTTCCTGGATGAATACCGCACGATCTTGGATCAGCCGACTTTTTCCAAGCGCACGACGGTCACGGGCAGCATGTCCTTGCGCAGTTTGCAGGTTTACTACAGTGCGGATGGGAAAGTGAGCTTCGTGGACAGCTACAAGGCCGCCATCCCGTACTGGCAGCAACTCAATGGCGTGGTGCATGCTGGCATCCGGGGCGGGATGGAAGCGGTGCCCAAGATCGAAAAGGGCGTAACGCATCTTTACGAACTGACGGAGAAGATCGGCGAACCCATGTTGGTGACCCGGGATTTCGACGGCGACAAGTATTACGTCTGGTACGTGTATGAAGCGCCCCGCAACAGCAACGCTTTGAAGGTGAAATCGGAGCTGCGCTTAGTCTTGGATGACAACAAGTATATCGCCGACTACCTGATCGTGGAGCCGAAGGATTAGCCGAGCAGGAACGGCTTCACGAGCTCCGAACCCCTCGGTTTTCCCGCCGACTGGGTGGTCTAGACCCGGTAAATCCCATTGTCGCCCCGGTGTTTCTGGGCTAACGTGTGCTGACATGTTGGCAGACAGACATTACATGCGGGAAGAGAATGACGGTTCCAAGTGGTCACCGGTGAAGGTGCTGCTGGTCGTCACGATCGCCCTCTTTTTTGTCCAGTGTATCCTGCAGGTGTATTACGGCCGTTCGCTGGTGAAGCAGTTCGGTTTGAGCTTGGCTGGGTTGGAAAGCGGGGCTTACTGGCAATTCCTTACCTGCCAGTTTTTGCATTCCGCGCCTTGGCCCTGGCATTTGATCGGCAATTGCATCGGCATCTATTTTCTAGGATCGGCGATGCAGGAAGTCCTGACCGACAAGGATTTCTACAAACTTTACCTAGGCGCCGGCACTATGGGGGGAGTGCTACAGTTGTTGGCGACACTGATACTTCCCAACCAGGAAGACTTGCCCATGGTCGGCGCCTCAGCGGGTGTTTTCGGCCTGATGGGCGCTTTTGCCACGATGTTCCCGGAAAAGGAATTGACCTTGTGGCTTTACTTCATGCCTCTGCAAGTGCGAGCCAAACACCTTTTCTGGGGCTTTTTCGGCCTCTCTCTGTTTGGCACGCTATTCCCTTACAGTAATGTGGCCGACGGAGCGCATCTGGGCGGCTTGCTGACCGGGTTTGCTTTTATCCGGCTGGGTCTGCATGAACGCAGCTTTTTCAGTCTGATTCGTTCCCGCCGCAAGCGAGAACCTGATCCGCAGGAACACACGCTCTACCGAGAACGCTCCCGCAAGAGCGTCGTCAAACCCGTGAAAACGGAAGAGTTGAACGAAGATTTCATTAGCAAAGACGTGGACCCCATCCTCGATAAGATTTCCTCCAAGGGCATCCACAGCCTGACTGATCAGGAACGCAAGATCCTCGAGAAAGCCCGCGCCAAGATGGCCAAACGGTGAGGGGCCCGTTAAATGGTTAAAAGGGTGATTCGTTGAAGCGTTTAGACCTTTTCACGCTTCAACTTTTTTAACGTCCTCCACGGATTTCCCTGTCCGCCGCACTTTTCTCTTTTTCCCGCCCGCTCAGCCGCTAGGATGCCAGCCGCTTTATGATTACGCGCTATTCCCGGCCTGAGATGCGGGCCATTTGGACCGACGAGAACAAGCTCAAGATCTGGCTCCAGATCGAACTCCTCGCCAGCGAGGCGCTCGTGGCGGAAGGCGTCGTGCCCAAGAAAGATTTCGCCAAGATGAAGGCGGGCGCGGACCTGTGCTTTGCGGATACGAAAGCGCTCGTCGAACGCCAGAAGGAACTCGAGAAGACGCTGAATCATGACGTCATCGGCTTCACCACCGCCGTCGCGGAGAAGATCAATGACCAGGCCAGCCGCTGGCTGCACTTCGGTCTGACCAGCTCGGACATCGTGGACACCGCCTTCGCCGTGCAGATGGTCCAGAGCGCGGATATCCTGATCAAGGACGTGAAGATCGTGCGCGAATCCATCGCCAAGCGCGCGAAGGAACACATGCTCACCCCGTGCATCGGCCGCAGCCATGGCATCC
>CALRJY020000072.1:0-9329 GCA_943367715.1 Chitinophaga pinensis
AGGGATGAGGGGCCTATCTCTCCCCAGGGTCTCGTTCAAAAAGCACCTGCGGGCCGGGTCGGGCTTCCCTCTCCCTCTGCCTCAAATGTTCCCTTGCTCCACCCTCATTAATTACCACCTCTCCAACATGCAAGGGCCGGGGAGAGGAGTGAGCGCGCCGAGCGATTCAAAAACGCCCAGCGCCTACCCCTTCCCCACTAGGAGGCCGAACTTCGACCGACTCCTGCATTCCCTTTCAGGGAATTATTTCAAAGAGCAATGAAACCATCCGACCCCTGTGAAGCATCGTTTCCTCCGTCCCTACGATTGAGACTTTAGATTGAGCGTAAGTCCCTGACCCGGCCGGTTCCGCAGTGGCTACTAAGGATTCCCCGGTTTTATTCTTCACCGACGTCCCTTTCACCCTCCGGCTTAAGGACCCTGATCCCTACGCCCGACACCAACACATATCCGTGATGGCCTGCCCCGGCTCTAACAACTGAACCGGACCGCAGGTCCCGACTTTTAACAGTCGGGGCTTCATAAGGACTCGTCACCTCCCCGCCAACGCAGGACACAACAATGCAATACATCACATCGAAATGCTTGATGACTTTGGGATTTCTCCAGTGGCTGCCTATCGCTCTGATCGAGCCCAACCACCGTCTCACCCGTCCTTTACCAGCAGCGAGCTGCCTGCACTAAAAAGAATATCAAACAGCCGCAAAAAATCCATGAAAATTTCATCGAAATCCCCCTCCCAAACGCAACAAATTGCCTCCGAGCAATTTGCAAACGAAGATTTTTTCTTCCCCGCGTAGCGCAAGCCTCTGGCTTGCCGTCTCGCAGTCCGTCTCGGCTGCGTCCCCTTTGGAGTGCGGAGGCTTGCTTCCGCTTTCCGCCCCACGCGGCTTGACGCGTCGCCTCCCCTCGTAGCGCACTCATCCTGAGTGCGAGTTACGCGCATTTTACCCCGGCATCCGATGTCGGGGCCGCTGCGTTTCCCTTCCCTTGGAGCGCGGGCGTCCTCGCCCGCAGCAACTTCCCCAAGCAAAACCAGCCCACCTTAACAAAAAACCACCCTCGCAAAACCTCATTCGGTTGCCCCCATTCGTTTGATTTCTTCCCCACGGACCACGCTCCCTCTTGCCGCCCCCGCTCCGGCCCATCTTTCCAGTGGCAAAACCTCCCTAAATGCCTTAATTTCAACCCACCAATGAACCCCACACACCATCACCCGGGCCACACCAGGCCAAACCACAGTTTGGCCTGATATCTGTTAGGCCGCTCGACCACGCCATGAAAATTCCCAGCCTCTTCTTTCCGGCACATCGCAATCCAGCCGTGCTTGGAGTTGCTGGTGCGTGGGCAGCGTGGGTTCTGTTGTTCTACGGTCTGGCGTGGCGCGAGCGTCTTCGCCTAGGCCACTGGCCCTACTTCATGGATCCGCAGACGATGGGACCGCCTCGGTTTCCGATTCATAATGCGCTCGTAGGTTACGCACTTCTGGCGGTGTTTGGGCTGGCAGTCTTGTGGTCGGCACTTGTTATCATTCAGGCGTTGCTGACGCGACCACTGCGTCTATGGCACGCCTTGGCAGCGCTACTGATTGCCTGGATACCGTTGGGCATCGGAGTCCTTGCCGACCCGGGCGGTGTCTTTGAGTGGTTCTTTGATTGAGTCATGAGCACGAGACGGCCTACCCATGCGCTGCATCCCGCGATTGCGGGACGGCCATTGCACGCTGATTGCAGTCGACGCGTCCCAGCCTGCCGCTCCGAAACTCTGCGCAGGCGGACGTGTCGCGCCGTAGCGCTGGGCGAAGGCGGACGGGCCGGGCCGCAGAGCTTGGGTCGTTAGGCGGCAATCCAAAGAACACGGGAGACTTCCGAATGTCAAAGACACTAAAGATTTTGATTACAGGCGCGGCACGCGGCATAGGAATGGCAACGGCGCAGGTACTTGCCAAGCGAGGGCATTCAGTCGTCGCCACCGACATATCCCCATTGAGTGGATTGGAAGGCATCCAAGCACATGTGCTCGATGTCACCAGCGATGACTCCGTGGCGCGGTGCCTTAAAGAGGTTGGTCCGCTCGATGCAATCGTCAACAACGCAGCCATCTTTGGACAAGGGCCGGTGGAAAGCTATCCACTTGATCGTATCCGACAGATATTCGAGACAAACACGCTCGGCGCGTTGCGCGTAATCCAGGCGGTCTTGCCCGGTTGGCGACAGCGGGGTTCCGGCGTCATCGTGAATGTGTCGAGTGTGGGCGGCCGAGTCTCCGCGCCGCTCGAAGCAGCGTACAACGCCTCCAAGTTCGCGCTCGAAGCCTTTACGGAATCACTGCACGTAGAGGTCCGCCACTTTGGAATACGCTGCGTAATAATCGAGCCAGGAAACACCGCCTCTGGCATAAAAGCGGTCGAGCGCCATGAAGGACCGGCCGACTACGCCGGACTTTGGGAGCAGTGGACGGGATCCCATAACAAAATGGCGGGGCCATCTGGTCCACAGGGACCGGAAGTTGTCGCATTAGCCATCGCGCGCGCCATCGAAGATCCCGCGACACCGTTCCGTGTCCCGGTCGGCCAGGACGCTGAGATGATTTTGGGCCTGCGAAGAAGCCTCGACGATCAGGCATTCGAGGATGCAATGAGAAAGGCCGTTGGGCTTACGTGGTGATTACCATGATATTGCCGCTAGCCAATCGCTGCCGTGTCTTGCCGAAGCTGGGCGGAGGCAGAAGCGAACCGCTGCCCCGTCCCGCATGCGGGATCGGCCTGTTCAGATAATTTGTCAGTGACTGTTACAGCCGACCGAGCGTTTCCGGGGCATCTTGCCGAAGCGCGGCGCAGGCAGCCGTCGGTAGCTGAGCTGATTGTTAGGCCGATTAATCTGCATGAGCTCCTCAGATCATAAGAATGGCACGATTTTCACCTGGCTCGAAAGCGTGCGTGCGAGGCCCGAGATGTGCCTGCGCGAGGGCGTTGAGCTGGCCGATCTTGAGACCATGGTTCACGGCTACTACGCGGGGCTCTCTGTCCACGGATTGATTGAAGACGTGCCGCAATTGACGAGCCACTTCCGTACGTGGCTCTACTGCAAGACACGATGGTCTACGTCGTGTGGGTGGGCGTACGCGATCCGTGAACATGCTCAGGGCAAGCACCCCCTCGAGGTTTTCTTCAAGTACTGTGACGAATACCGCCGCTTGGTTCCGCAGACACTGCTCACGGCTCGTTTAAGTGCCGCCAACGCACCGACCGGAAAGCGCGTCGTTATTGGGATGAAGGGACGGATGGAGCGACCGACGCAAGTTCAGATCGTCCGATACGCTCCGACCCTTCTGCACTTTCTCCGGTTCTCGTATGGTCGTCGCAGGGAGAACTCGCACATTCTGATGCGGGGCACGGGTTCCCACAAGACATCCGTCGCGTTCGCCAAGCGCTGGGTAGCCGATGAGCTCCAAACCCGGGATTCCGACTGGAAGCGCGCCGACTATCCCACTAACTCGCAGTTGCCATGAATGAGCATTTTGACGACGATAAATATTACGACGAGGAGCAAGACTTCGGCCCAGTCGCGATCACGAACTTCGTCAAAGTCCTGAAGTCCTACAGTTACGAGCGCTACACCAGAAGATTTAGGACGATGGCCGATCATCACCGGTTAGCCCAATCGCAACGACCAAAATTGAATGCTACCGAGTACACGACGCAGATGGATTACCTATGGGAAACCATTTCGCGTGTGGGCGAAGCGCACCTTCTTGGCGATCCCAAAATCCAGAAGATCGCTTCCAGATTACTTATTTCGGGACTTTTTGATACCGATGTGGTCTAACCATTCACTGCCGTGTCACGCCAAAGCAGGGCGAAGGCAGACCTGTCGCGCCGCAGCTCCGTGCGCAGGCGGATGGGCCCGGGCGTTAATCATGGGTCGAGGCCGCATTACATCTCTATGAGTCGGGAAGCATCAGAAGTTCAGATGAGCGAGTTGGGCGGTCACGGAAAATTCATGCTCGTCCTGCTGAGCTTGCTCGCCGTTTATCTTCTAGGCTACTTTGTGCTTCATCTCATCGGCTATTTCGATCTGGCGAGTTTGCCTTGGATTTCTCAGGAGCCTTCCTGGTTGTACCTGCTCTACCGGCCATTGGAGTGGTTGAGACATCTATAACTGACCCGTCAACGGATGTGGCCCTCCCTTCCATCCCCCGTTCGCGTAGTTAGCGTAGTTCGCGGTTCCCCATCCCCTTCGCCTCCTTAGCGCCCTTCTGTTTCATTCCTCCAGCCGGATCACCCCGTGCCTGTTGGTGGAAATGCAAACAGCCAATCCCATCGATTCCATCAATGTTCCCACCTAAAATATCAATGCACACCTTGCCCCGCCCGCAGATACACTGCCCCCTGTGAAACCGCCCACCAAACAAGCCCTCCAATGGTCCCTCGCCTCACTCGCCATAGGACTGCTCACCCCCTCTCTCATCATTTTCTGCCTCGAAATATTCGTCGGCCACATCCACGCCCTCACGTCGATCACTGACATTCTGCACCGCCAGTTTGCCGAAGGCCACAACCTCTTCCTCATCGCCGCCTTCGGCCTCATCCCCTTCGCCGCTTTATCGGCCGTGTGCTTTGTGGTCGCGCGCTGGCTCCATCCGCCCCGGCTTGCCTGCGTCGCCCTCGGCGGCTTGCTTGGCATTCTCCTCCTCATGATCCCCTCCCATGCTGCCGTCTGGTATCCGCTCTACGGCGGCGGCCGCATGTCCTCCACCGCCGTCATCGCCTTCATCTTCATCCCCTTCTACTGCCTCGCCACCCTCGGCGTCGGCCTTATCGTCGGCTGGCTCATCTCCCGCCTCTCCCGCTTCCACCCCACCCCAAAACCCACATGATAAACCAGACCGACGAAGCACGCGACCCGTGCTGCCGGATTCCAGCCGGCAGCCCGCGACGTCCACCGCAACACAGCGCCATTGGGTAAACCTCTCGCCCCCATCACCTCCCCCCGTGAACATCCTTTTCATCTTCAACGAATACAGCCTGCACAACGGCATCATCGAGACCTTCATTGCTGCGCGCCCGCAAGACACCGTCTCCCTCGTGAAAGTGAAGATGACCCTCAAAGGCCGGAGCCGACTGGAAACCGCCGGAAAAATCCTCCCGCAATTATCCCGCCGCTTTCTCACCGGCAAAATATTGGAAGCACTCGTCCTCCTCGCCGTCACCCTCATCCCGAAACTATATCATCGCGGCGCCATCTTCCGGCGGCTCCGTCAGATCGCCAAAAAGCACCAGCTCCCCTTTCACACCACCGCCCATGTCCTCTCTTCGGAAACCATCGCCTTCATCCGCCGCCAACAGCCGGACCTCATCATCACCCTCGTCCACCAGATCATCAAAGCACCGCTGCTCGGCCTTCCCCAGCTCGGCATCATCAATATCCACCCCGGCCTGCTCCCCCAGTTCAAAGGCATCCAACCCTATTTCTGGGAACTGTCCGAAAGCAGCCCCGAAGCCGGAGCCACCCTGCACCTCATCGAAGACGCCAGCATCGACACCGGCCGCATCTTGGCCCGCAAATCCTATCCCACCGCCTCCGTCCGCTCCGTGCACCTGAACTATTACCTCACCGCCCGCACCGCCGCCACCATCCTGCCCGATACCGTTCACCATCTCGCCGCCGGCACCCTCATCCCCATCCCCCAAGACCCACGTACCGGTAATTACTACAAATGGCCCGACTCCAGCGCCTACGATCGCCTCAGCCGCTCCGGCCGCTGCCTCTTCTCCTTCCGCGACCTCTTCGCCATCCTCACCGGCAAACACGACTGACCATGCAGAGCCTTCTTAGGAGCGCGAGTTGTCTCAACTCGCAGCAACTTCCGCAAACCAGCAGGGTAAAACACCATTGCGTGCCCACATCCTATGACCCTATTTCTCTCTCCGCTTTTGGCTCCTCTTTTCGCCTGTTTAGCGGGCAAAAATTCCCCCTTCTCACACCCTTGACACAATTAACTTTGTGATACAAAGTTAATTCACCATCAAAGGCTCTCCATGAAATATCTCGCCCGCTTCGCCGCCGCTTTATCCTTCACCCTGTTCTTTATCAGCGGCGCCATCGTCATCTCCCAACCCGGCCTCTTCGCCACCGTCGTTGGCCTGTTCCTGATGGGCATCGCCGTCTTCACCGGCGCCCTCCTCTGGCTCGCCGCCGAGAAGTGGACTTCCAAACCCGATGGCCGCTAAACCACCGCCTGACCATATGCGTTACTCAGTTGCACTCATCCGTTCTGTTTGGAACAGACGAAGCCTCCCGATCGACACGTTCAAAACCTCCAGCCCCACCATTCAGAAAGCAGTCATACTCACCGTGCTGGCACTGGTTTCATTCACCATTCCGTTCATTGGGGTATTCGTGCTGAGAATCTACCCGAAAGCATTTGTTGTGTTCTGTCCGCTCTATCTCATCTTGGCCATCTTCGCCACCATCACTTCTCTCCTCGCGAGCCGCCGACGTGAATGGCGACATCCATTCAGCCTTCGCCGGTTGCTGTTCACACTTTATGGCTCGCCCATCGTCCTTACTCTTTTAGTCGCGGGATGGGCGATGAAGAGATGAGCATGGCACATCGCACGCGCACCTCGCTCCTACTCTCTCGCCCCGAACGGGGCAATTGCCGATAGCCACGGGTGACCAAAGGGAACCCGTGGATAGCCTGAAATAAATCCACCCGCCCCGGAGGAGCGGATGAACTCCCCCCAAAAAACTCGCTCCATGAAAACCTGTTCCTACTGCGGACGCGAAAACGACGAAACCCTCGCGGCGTGCCCGGAGTGCGGCACAGCATTGAACGTCATTGCGCCAAAGTCTGCTTCGCCCTTTTTCAGAGCCCTGACAAACCTGAGTGCGACACCGCTGCCTCCTGATCGCTCCGCCAGCTTGCCGATATCCTCGGCCCTACGTCGTAGCATCTTCACCTGCGCTGGCCTCATCTTTGTCTCCACCGCCGTGCTCATAGCTGCCCAACGTTTTTTCTTCGACCTCCAGGAATCTTCCCACGGCGGCCCCATCGGCAAACCGGGCATCTACGCGGTCGGCATGCTGTTTACTCCTTTCGTTATCCTTTGGCTGCTCGCCATCACCGTATTCTACCAGCGCATTTGCGACCACCGCCTTGCCTCGCGGAATCTGGCCACCCTGCTCGCCTTGATCTCCTTCATTCTGACCCTTCTGTTCCTCTGGCAGCGCGATTTGCGACCCTTTTTACCCGCTGTGTTCCTGCGTCGCAGCCTCGGACTGCCCCCCGGCTATCCCGGAGCCTTGCTGCAATTCATGCTCGGCGCTTTCCTCCTCGGCTGGTTCCAAATCTGGGTGCGAAAAATCAGGAAGATCACTCAAACCACCTCTGTCACATCTGCACCTGAAACAGAAAATGGAGGCCCAGGAAAGACTGATGAACGTCGTCACTGATCCCCTTGCCCGACGGGGCGGATGACCTCTCAAGAAACTCGCAAACTAAAACCCTCTTTATACGTCTCCCGTTTCTAAGGTTCATCAGACTTCGATATTTCCATCTGCGCCTATCTGCGTCCATCAGCGGTTTACTCCCCGTCCCAATTCATCCCTGCGGATACTTCTCAAACTTCGCCAACGCCGCATCCAATCTATCCCACGCCTGCGCATCCGAAGCCCACACCTCCATCTGCGGCTTATACCCGCTCGGATCATCCATGCTCCCCGCCCGGATCGCGACGATATGCGGTACTTTATCCGGCTTCCCCATCACCGGTGAACCGCACTCCACGCAAAAGCCCCGCCGCGTCATCCCACCCATCTCACTCGGCGACGCATGAAACCGCAGCTCCCCTTTCACCAACTTGAAAGCATCGTTGGGCACCACCACAAACGATGAGAACGGTCCACCACTCGACCGCTGACAATCGCGACAATGACAATTTAGCATCAAGACCGGCTCCGCCGAAGCCTCATACCGCACCGCGCCACACGCGCAGCCCCCGCAGAAAGGAACAGTTATCTTGGACATATATTACGTTGTTTACTAATTGCTAATGATTCGCCGCTAAATTACCGCTCACCAGACACTCACGCACCGCCCGTTCACAACCCTCTGAATAACATGCACGGCAACAAATGTTCTCCCTCTCCCCTCAACGGGGAGAGGGCCGGGGTGAGGGGTGAGCGAACCTATGACTCACCCAACACAAGACAGCATCACTTCACCTTCTCCACATACTCCGCCAAACTATCCACCGCATTGCCCCAACCGCCGGCGTGACTGTCCCGGCTCTCCACTGTGGCAAACCGTGTATGCGTCATCACAAACTCCGTTTGTTTGCCGCGGTTCAAAAACTCCACCGTGATCAACGATGTCTTCCCCTCCAATTCCCCGAACTCATCCCCGCTTCCGTCCTTCTCCCAATCCCACGTATAGACCAGCTTCTCCGGCGGATTCACCTCACGGAACTCACCCGCCGCCGTGAAATACTCCCCTTTCGGATCCTGCATCTGGATGCGCAATTTGCCGCCCACCCGCAGATCCATCTTCGCCGAGGGCACCACCATCTCCGGGTCCGGCCGCATCCATTGTTTGATATGCTCCGGCGATGTCCACGCCCGGAACGCCAGCTCCTGCGGCGCCTTCAGCAAACGCCGGATCACCAGCGTCGCGTTATCCGGCTTCTGCACTTCATTTTTTGTCGTTATCATCTTTGTTCTCTTTCGCTTGTAAGGTTTCCAAATATTTCTCGAACTGATCCAAATTTCCTTCCCAGAATTTCCGGTACTTCTCAATCCACGCCTGCGCCTCCTGCATCGGCTTCGCCTCGAGTTTCAGCGAATGCACCCGCCCCAGCTTCCGCCGCTTCACCAGCCCCGCCTTCTCCAGCACGATGAGATGCTTCGACACCGCCGCCAGCGACATCGCGTGCCGTTTCGCCAGATCCGTCACGCACTCATCCCCCTGCGCCAGTTGCGCCAAAAGCCGCCGCCTCGTCGGGTCCGCCAACGCCCCAAAAGTCCGGTCCAGCAGCTTTGACCTATATTCAACCATATGGTTGAATGTCCCTCACCTTTGGAATGAATGCAAATAAATTTTTAAACCTTACGAAACTCCGCCTGTTGACCACCTCACCCGCAAGGATTCCTCTTTGAACTCACTGTGCTTGTTGCCCCAACGGGCATGCGCGTCAAGTTAAGGACTTGCGTTGCTTAAGCGCTGATTTTTTTGGGGTTACGCGGCGCAAGATGAAGGTGTTGCGATCTTCCATCAACCACTCCAACTCCTCCCCTTTCTGGATTTGGGTGGCCTCGGCCAGTGCCGCC
>CALRJY020000073.1:0-9206 GCA_943367715.1 Chitinophaga pinensis
GGACCAGCGGGCGACGGGGACGGCCGCCCGAGCTCACAGCTCGCGTCACCGTCGGTCGCCACCGCGTAACGGACCCGCTCAGGTCCTTCCGCCTAGGCGCGTAAAAAATCTCACTCACACCCCTTGACCTCCAACACCGTATCTCCATCAACGCACCAAGATATCCGGCCGCTTCACGATCTTCCCATCCCACTCCACGGCGATCTGCGGCCAGTCGTGGGATTCGGTGACGACGATCGGGCCTTTGGCCGTGGCGAGGATGGTGTCTTCACTCTTCGTGCCGGTGATGGAGGGGTTCCACGCATACGGCTGATTCTCCAGCACCACGCCTTGCGCCGTGGGTGAGCCGAGATAATCACGTCCCTGATAGCCACACGGTCCACCCTGATGATGCAGGTGCCATTCATCCGGGAAACCTTGCTCCGTATAGGCCGCCGTGCCGCGACGGAACACTTCCCGCACGGGCGTGCCGATGCGTGTGCTCTCGTGCATGGCCGTATCCACCACGCAGACGGCCTGATGCCGCTTCTGCAAATCCGTGCTCAGCTTGCCGAAATGCACGAGTCGCGTCATGGCCACGATGAGGCCGTACTGGCGCGCGCAAAGGACGAGCATCGCGTATTTCTTAAGTTTCTTCTGCGTGGGCAAGGGATGACGAAAATTCTTCACGCGCTCGTCGGTAGCGACGAGCAACACAACCGGCGTCAGGTTACGTTGCCACGCGGCCTCGGCCAATTGACCGGCCAGATTGAACTCCGTCTGGCCGGGCTTGATGGCTTTGCATACATCGTTCATCGCGGCTTCCGTCGCCTTGCCGAGGGCGAGGTAGCGTTTCACTTCCACCGGTTGCAGAGAGTAATGCAGTGGCGCGAAGAGTTCCGGACGCGCTTGCGTGCCCCATTCGCCGTTATCGGAGAGCACTTTCTTCGGGTCCACCACGCTCTTCAGCGTTTCCAGTGCACCCACACCATCGAACCATTCATACACCAGGGGTTTCGCGCCGAGGCCCTTGAGCGCCTCGTTCAGCAGACGCGGCATCTCGATGCGCGTGGCGAAAACGTAGAGTCCCTTGGGCGTGATCAGGAGCTGGCCGAACGATTTGTCCGTGTTCAGCGGGATGTGGGCCTCGCCCCCGCAGGCGAGCCAGGAGAAGTTCGGTTGCAGGCCGAAAAGGGCACCGGCAGCCTTCTGTGCTTTGATAACGGCCCGTACTTGGGCTAGCTTGATCTCAAGTTCCGCGTTCATGAAATGGATTGAAGTCGTTTTGTCTCAGGCGATAATGGCGAAGCATCCTAAGCGGAGCAGTTGGTTAAACAACCATTTTCCATGATCGATTGGAACATTCAGTCACGGGCGCATCACTGTCAGGCGTGCCAGCAGAAGTTCGCCGACAAGCAGTCGTACCATACCGTCTTGTGCGATGAGAAGCACGAGTACCAGCGCATGGACGTGTGCGACAAGTGCTGGCAGGAGCAGTTCGCCACCGGGGCCAAAGATCGCAAGGGCTTCATCTCCCATTGGCAGGGCGTCTATCACGCACCCCCGGCTCACGCCCCGGAGGCCATCCAGAAGGACACGGCCGAATCCCTCCTGCGCAAGCTATTGGAGCAGAACGACCCGAAATACATGGCCGCGAGCTACATCCTGGCCGTGATGCTGGAACGCAAACGCCTGTTGAAGATCCAGAGCCAGTTCAAACAGGACGGTCGGCGCGTCTTCATCTACGAACAGCCCAAGACGGGCGACATTTTCACTATCCCCGATCCCGATCTGCAGCTCGACCAGCTCCAACAGGTGCAGCATGACGTGGCGAATCTCTTGGAGCACGGCCTGCCCGGTTCTGAGCCGACCACGATGCCCTCGGTGATGACCGAAGCGCCCGCCGCTGTACCTGCGGGCGAGGAAAACACCTCGGACGAACCGCCGCTGAAGTCCTCGGGCGAAGGAGCAGCCTTTGTGATTGAGGTTACCGGCGCTCGTCATCCGGGGGAACCGCCAGTGACAACTCCCGTGGATGCGCCGGAACATAAACGGCGATTGGACGAAACCAGCGAGCCTCCCGCAGCGTCATAACTCAGTATCCCACGGGATTTCCCTTTTACCATAAGCCGGTAAGAGTCCCGCCCCTAAATTAGATGTCGTAAGCAGTTTCGGGCCGTTCAGGCCTGAGGAAGCAGCTTTGAGTACACATGCACAACTGGAAGCCGCATTAGGCTATAAGTTCCGCCAGCCGGAGCTTTTGCGCCTGGCGCTGACGCATCCCTCCATGTCCCACGAGTCGGGCGGGGCCGAGAGCAACCAGCGCCTCGAATTCCTCGGGGATGCCGTGCTCCAGCTCTGCCTGACACGTGAACTTTACGACCGTTTTCCCGATTCCGACGAAGGCTCGCTCACGAAAGGTCGTGCGCGTTTGGTCAACCAGAACTCGCTCGCGGAGCGGGCCATGTTCCTCAATCTCGGCGAACATCTCATCATGAGCCGGGGGGAAGAGGCCAATGGCGGCCGTCTGCGCCCGTCCATTCTCGCCGATGCCTTTGAAGCCGTGATTGGGGCCGTCTATCTGGACAGCGGTCAGGACTGCGCCTGCGCCACGCTCATCAAGCAGTTCCGTTCCCAGCTCGAAAACTTGGATCATCTGCCCAAGGTGGAAAATCCCAAAGGCGCTTTGCAGGAATTTCTCCAGGCTGAATCCGTGGAAGCACCCCGCTACGAAGTCGTCTCCGCCACCGGTCCAGATCATGATCGTGAATTCGAATGTGCGGTGTGGCACGGCGGACGGGAGCTGGCTCGCGGAACTGGCAAGAGCAAGAAGGCCGCAGAAGTGGCCGCAGCAGCGATCGCGCTGGATCTGTTACGCGAGAAAAAAGTGTAACCAAAGCGGGCCAATTTCTAGGTCCGTCGGTAAGTTTTAATATGGTCAGCTATCAGGGTATCCACAGCTTCAATTTCTGCGACTGAACTGAAAGCGGTAAACGGTATCCAATACGCCACTTTTTCCTGTGGATATATCAGGAAGCCTTTTTTGGTCCGCACCGCTTTATGATAAAGCTTCCACGTCTCCTGACTCTTTGACTCGTTGGTCACCTGTTCCGTTCCGGTGGTGGAAAACGTCCAGCAGATATCTTCGTTCAAGATCTTCATCTTCGGGATCTGGCGTTTCAGCAGGAATACTTGAAGCGGCCCGACCAAGATAAAGAACAACGCCATGATCCCAAAAGGCAGCACGGTGATGAACGCCTTGAAAGAAAACAGGCTGGTGAGCAGCACCGCTGGCAGGACCGTCATGCCTATCACCTTGAGGTAGCGAAAGAACCGCACTTCCTGCGCGCCAACCTCCAGCGTCCCTTCCAATATAACCTCTGCGGTCAGCCGAAATCTGACTTGGACCTGCTGCTCCATGACCTTACAACCCGATCACCCTCATCACCGCTTCCTTCGTCGGCATCACCACCGTCGCTTCGAAGCCCGCGGTCTTGATCGCGTTATCCGGATCCTTCAAGCCATGCCCCGTCATCGTGGCCGTGATCACACTGCCCACCGGAATCTTGCCTTCCTTCACTTTACGTATCAGGCCCGCGAGCGGTGCCGCACTGGCCGGTTCCGCGAAGATGCCGTCCGTGCGCGCAATCAATTTATACGCCGCCAAAATCTCCTCGTCCGTCACCTTGTCGATGAACCCCTGCGATTCCTTCATCGCGCTGATGGCTCCCTGCCAGCTTGCCGGGTTGCCGATGCGGATGGCCGTGGCCACCGTGCTCGGCTTCTCGATGGGATGCCCGTCCACGATCGGCGCGGAACCTGCCGCCTGCCAGCCGCACATCTTCGGCAGACGATCCGCCTTCTGCACCGAGTAATATTCTTTAAAACCCTTCCAATACGCCGTGATGTTGCCCGCGTTCCCCACCGGCAGATAATGGAAATCAGGTGCGCGACCAAGCTGATCGCAGATCTCGAACGCCGCCGTCTTCTGGCCCTCGATACGCACCGGGTTCACGCTGTTCACCACTTCGACTTTACCCGTCTCACCCAGTTCGCGGACGATGCGCAAGGCCTCGTCAAAATTGCCTTCGATGGAAATCGTCGTGGCGCCATACATGAGCGCCTGCGCGAGTTTGCCGAGGGCGATCTTGCCATTCGGCAGCAACACCACGCACTTGAGTCCAGCACGCGCCGCATAAGCTGCCGCGCTTGCTGAGGTATTGCCCGTGCTGGCGCAGATGACCACTTGCGCGCCTTTTTCCTTCGCCTTCGTCACCGCCATCGTCATGCCGCGATCTTTGAACGAGCACGTCGGGTTCAGGCCCTCATACTTCAGGTAGAGCTCGAATTCGCCGCCGATCGCCTTCACGAAATTATCCACGCGCACCAGCGGCGTGTTCCCTTCGCACAGGGACACGATGGGCGTCTTGTCGGTCACGGGCAAATAGCGCCGGTAGGCGTCGATGACACCGGACCAACGTTTCGGACTGTTGATAGGCTTGGACATGGTCATTTGGCTGACTTCCTGACATTAACTGCATCAGGCCAGAAAAAGCGATACTCGTATTCTTCCACCTTGGTGGAGGGGGTGCCGCCCTTCACTTCCATCTTCGTGACCACCTTGCGGCTGGCAGTGCTGGGGAGGAGCGTATCGAGGCCCGTCACGGTTTCATAAGTGACGAAACGTTCCGCCGAAACGATCTGGGGCCGTTCCAATTCAAAGCCGCCCATCGCATTGCTCAAGGCGCGCGCATACTTCGGTCCTGCCGTCAGCTCCTCGGAGGTCAGGCGGAACTGCGTGCCCTTGCCCGGTGCCTTGCCGTGGTTGCTATACATCAATTCACCGAAGACGAAGATGCCCTGGCCGAGAAACATCGGCACCTGGCTGTTCGCCTTCGTGTTCGCGGCGAGCGGCGCCTTGCGCCATTGGCCCACCCAGGCGTTCCATTGCTGGCCCATGGCGCGACCGAAGGTCTCCATGCCCGCGCGGGAATTCATCTGCTCCGCAAATTTCTTATGATCAGCCGCAGACAGCGAGGGGAATGCCTGTTCCCGTTGGCGGATGGTCTTCGCCACCACTTCCGGCGTCATCACTGCGCCCAGATATTCGCCCGTGGCACTGATGCGCATGGGCGGACGGCTCACCATCATGGCCTCCAGCGAGCGCACTTCGGCCTTCAATTTCTCGCTCTTGATCTTCTGGCCGCCGGCTTCGAGACACTTCGTGTCCGTCCACGCCAGCAGGTAATCATTCTCCTCGCGCGTGAAGGACAGCGTGTGACGGAACACCGTCTTGTTGCCGTTCAACTGCGTGGTTTCCTCCACCTGGAACTCCATCGGCGCGGGCCACGCAAAGGTGGGGGCGGCGGTTTCTTTCACGGGCTCTGGAGCCGCCGTGGCGACCACACCGCTCCACGCGAGCAATACTGCGCTGGCGAGGAAACGGCTGACAGAGGGTACGACTTGTTTGAACATAAGGGACTGGTGTTACTCGAAGTTTTCCACCCGGAACATCACTGGTTTGCCCTTGATCACGCCCAGGTTGGTGATCTGTCCCAAAGCTTTTTCCATCGCGGCCAGCGGCGCATCATGGATCATCAAGATCAGCGGCACGCTCTCGCCCTCATGGCCTTCCGGCTGGATGACGGACGAGATGCCGATGTTCGCCTTGCCTAAAATCGCCGCGATCTTCGCCAGCGTCCCCGGCTTGTCCACCACGCTCAACCGCACGTAATATGGCGACACCATCTTGCCCGGTGCGATCACCGCGCCCTCGCGCTCATGCGGCACGAACGGCGGGATGCGATTCTTGCTCTCGCACTTCAAGTCCAGCGCCGCATCCGCCAAGTCACTCAGCACCGCGCTCGCCGTCGCGTCCTGACCCGCGCCGCGACCGTAATACAACGTGTCACCCACCACATCGCCGCGCACCAGCACCGCGTTGAAAACATCATTCACACTCGCGAGCACATGCGAGTTCGGCACCAGCGTGGGGCACACGGACAACTCGATCGGTGCGCACTTGTCGCCGTTGTTCGCGTGCTTTTTCACAATGCCCAGCAGCTTGATCGTGTAGCCGAGCTGCTGCGCGAACTTGATATCGAGCTGCGTGATGCTGCGGATGCCCGCCAGATACGCGTGATCCGGATTCACCCAGAACCCATGCGCCAGCGAGGCCAAAATGCCCGCCTTGTGCAAGGCGTCGTAACCATCCACATCCAGCGAAGGCTCCGCTTCCGCGTAACCCAGGCGCTGGGCGTCATCCAGGATCTCCGGGAAATCTTTCCCCTCGCGCTTCATGCGCGTGAGGATGTAATTGCACGTGCCGTTCAGGATGCCGTACAGCCGCGTCACGCGATTGCCGATCAACCCCTCGCGCAAGACTTTGATGATCGGGATGCCCCCGGCCACGCTCGCCTCGTAGTAAAGATTCGCGCCGTGCTTCTCCGCCGCCTCGAACAACTCCTCGCCATGCTTGGAGAGCAACGCCTTGTTCGCCGTGATGACCGGTTTGCCGAGGCGGAGCGCCGTCAGCACCACCGTCCGTGCCGTCGTCGTGCCGCCCATCAGCTCGATCACCACATCCACGCCCGGATCATTCACCACGTCTTCCCACGAGGTGGTGAGCACCTTGCGGCTCAACGCCACCGGACGCTTCTTCTTCAGGTCGCGCACCGCCACGCGGGCGATGCGAAACTCGACGCCGAGCCGGGACGCCATGAGCGCGCCGTTGCGCTCGAGCGCCTTGAGAACGCCGCCGCCGACCGTGCCACCACCGATGAGGCCCAAATTCACTTGCCGCATAGGACCGCCGAGAGTGCCGACAGAACGGCCATGCGACAATCCAATTTTCACTGAGTTTACCATAGGTAATTCCCCTAATTTTCACCGGGCAAAATGCCCAGCTCCTTGCGTAGCCGACGACGCGAGTCGGAGCTGACCAGCCTTACTCTCGATGTTCGGAGTTCGATGTTGGTTGTTCGATGTTTCCAATCTTTGCCTTTCTACTCCCTGCGTTCTACCAGACCCCCTGTGACATCCATAGTCACAGGGGTAAAAATATTTGAAAAATCTTTTGCCCGCTCCCAGACCGCCGAAACCTGCGACCCGTGCTGTCCGGCATCCTGCCGGCAGTAAGTGCGCGCCCGCCGAAACCCACAGCCCCCGAGCGCAGGAGTTCGGGCCCCCAAGGGCCAGTTCCCCGTTTCTTCCTTCCACCTTCTTGGCGGCCGACCTTCGGCCATCCGTCTCCGCCCCATCTTTCGATGTTCAGAGTTCGATGTATTGGCCAGCCGGTGCAACCGGTGTTCGATGTTTTCCGATATCTCGTTCATCTCCCTCCCTTCTACCACCTCCAGTATGACATCCGCTGTCATACTGAAAAAATAATTGGAAAATCTTTTCTCCCTCCTCAGAACGACGAAACCTGCGAGTCCGAACGCCGCACTAGGGCTCTTGGTTGCCAATCCATCCCTTGTCAATTCCATCGGCAAAAAGCCGAGAAGCATATTCGATTGAACTCAAATCATGAATATCACGAACGCGTCGGACTTCACCTGAAAGCTCAGCCTCCGCATAAGCTCCAATCACACGTTCTCTGTCACCATTAAACAGCTTAAACAAATCACGCATCTTGTCTCTTTGGTTCATAAGAAGCTGCTAGATGCTTTTGATTGATTGGTGCATGAACAATTAATAGACAAAATCGTCCGTCCCTATTTTGTGCGAGCCGTATTTAATGAGATAGTTCTTCCCAATTCGTTTTTGCTCAACTTCAGCTTCATGTATTACAGGGAAAAGCCCCGCGAAATGCCATGGAGCACCACAAAATAGTCCGAACCCCATGACAAAGCCCGGGTTATGGGGGTCTGAAGGGAAATGTACAAAACCTTTAAAATCTACGATGTCGTCGTATTGCTCGACAACAACGTCCTGATTGATGTGTTCAGAAATGTCAATCCCGGCAAAGCGAAATCCCTTGGGAAAAGGGGTGCCGACGGGGAAAACTGTCGAAGCAATACCGAGTGGAACAATATTGAAAGGAACTCCGTCTGCACGCAAATCAAAGATCTCATTAAATGGCTTACGCATATGATCGCTTATTTTATTCCGTAATGTGTGACTTTTCAGGTTGTCTGGGCCTGATTTTCCAGCCGCCGTTTCTTAAAACGCTCAAAAGTATCACGATATGTGAAAACATATTCCGTCAACGCTTCCGTAAACTCTATGATATCCTTCGCATCTTGATGAGAAATAGTAAGGTGAACTCCGTGAGCAGCTTCATTTCCCAGTGTTCTTAAGGCTTCAGCCCACTCAAATAACCGCGCCTCAATTACCCCATTGTCTTTGAGTTTTCTAAGTCCCGCTGCCAAGTTGCGTTCTTTGACCCCGTGCTCGAGGCATAAACCTTCCAAAGTCTTGCGGCACATGATAGCACTTGCTGTGTACGCCTTTGCACGAAAACAAATTACCGCTTCATTGTACGCTTCTCGTAAAGGTTTTGGAACAGATCGTCCAAGTTCTTTGTCTTTCGGTGGATAAACCCGACTTGGAGTATCATCGCCATCAAAATCTTCGAGTTGAACGGTCATGAGCGGCAAGGTGCACCTAGGGCACTGAGCAAATGTCCAGATACCTTGAGGCTCTTCACGGTCAGAATCCGTATATGAATGAAGGACTTTTGCATCCACTACTGCTTGGCATTTGGGACAGTCTATTATCATAGTCGATTTTCAAATGCAGCTAAATCAATTGGGATTTCGCACCACATGTGTCGAGAGTTTTAGAAAGGCACATCATCATCCTCTGCGCCCTTAATTTTAAGGGTTGGAGCGGATTTTAAATCAGCTCGAATTCGACGAATCATTTCGTCGGTAGCTTTCAGGCTAACCTCTGCACCGTCCAATCTCAAAAGCAATGCGCCGAGTGTGTCTGTTACACCCAAAAGCAACAATCGTTGCGTATCAAATATTCCAGTGTTTTTTATGTCGCTTGATAAATGGGTCAGCTTCTCAATCAATTCAATAACTGGCCCCGAATTTAATGCTTTGGGTGTCTTATCTCGTGAATTGCTTAACGATAAAGCCCGGGTAAGATTCAAAACCTCTTCTAAAAGTTCCCTTTCAGACCGCACTTCAGTAGTCCGCGTTTGGCGTTGGCCTGTAAGGACTCTCTCAACTTGTTCATTTAATTGAGGCCACCACATTTCGAATACACCATCAAGAACG
>CALRJY020000074.1:0-6305 GCA_943367715.1 Chitinophaga pinensis
CCTGGAAGCCGCCTTGGGCGAAGAACTCCTGCCCATCTATCAAAACCCCGAACGTGTCCGGAGCCTCGTTTCACACCCTTGGCTCATCGATCAGGTAAACGCTTCCGCAACGGAGAATAGTGCAGTTTCATACTAGAACTGGTATTAGGGGAATTCAGACAAAATCCTGACATCGCGATTCCGGCCCTTATTGACGCTTTGAATGAAGAACGTCGTGCCTTACCCGCCGTTTCTGCTTTGCAGAAGTTTGGCGATCACGCTAAGCCAGCATTGCCTGCTCTAAGACATTTGTTAAATAAAAACCGTTTAAACTGGCGGGGCAAAGAATCTCCAGCGTCATTTGTCCTATGGACTATCGTGAAACTTGATCCTCTAGGACCCGAGTTCAACCAACTGAAGAACGGATTGAAGCCGGGCGACATGGAGGCAAGTGCTGATACAATCATCAACCTGGCTGAGCTCAGCAATCGAATACCTGAGGTCACTTCCATACTCACTCAATTTTCAACAACACTTACCAATGCTACCGAGGCCAACGAAGTCATGGATATTGTTCGCGAAATTGAAAAGAGGCAAAAGCAAGGGAAGCCGTGAGTGCATGGTTAAGGTTCTTTCATTCATCATTTACCCTGCGCTTCTACTCTCCTAGAGTTAGCGCAACATCAGCATGAAAAGCGCGGGCTCGCATCTGAAGGATCTGGATTACTCGGTGGTGCAGCAATGCATGCATTGCGGGCTCTGTCTGCCCACGTGTCCCACCTACGATGCCACGAAGCTGGAGCGGAACAGTCCGCGCGGGCGCATCGCGCTGATGCGGGCGATCGCGGATGACCGGATGGAGGCCACGGAGGAGTTCGCGGAGGAGATGTATTTCTGCCTCGGCTGTCTGGCGTGCGTGACGGCTTGTCCCGCTGGCGTCAACTACGCGGAGTTGTTCGAGCATGCGCGGGCGGAAGCGGAGGCGAGTGGGGTGATGGATTCGCCGAAGCGCAGTGCCATCCGCAGTCTCACGTTGAACTGGCTCTTCATGGAGCATGGGCGTTTGCAGGCTTTTGGCAGTGCGTTACGATTGTATCAAGATCTCGGCCTGCAAACGGCGGTGCGCTCCAGCGGCGTGTTGAATCTCATGCCGAAGCGGTTGCGTGAACTGGAAGCGATGACGCCGACGGTGCAGCCGTTCTTTTCCTCTGACTTGATCCGGCCCGTGACGCCGGCGGTGGGTGAGAAGAAGTATCGCGTGGCGTTGCTCACGGGTTGCGCGCAGGACTTGATTTTCAGCGATGTGAATCGTGATACGGCGGAGGTGCTCGCGCAGAACGGTTGCGAAGTGGTCACGCGTGCGGACCAGCAATGCTGTGGCTCCCTCCATGCGCACAATGGCGAGCTGGAGATGGCGCAACGGCTCGCACGCAAGCAGATCGACCTGCATCCGCCGGAGCAGTTCGATGCGATCATCACGAATGCGGCGGGGTGTGGCTCGCATCTCAAGCATTACACGAATCTCCTGAAGGATGATCCTGCCTACGCCGAGCGGGCGAAGCTCTGGGATGCGAAGGTGAAGGACATACACGAATGGCTCGCGAAGATCGGCATCAAAGCACCGGACGCAAAGAATCAACCGGAGCAGAATGTGACGTATCATGAGGCGTGTCACCTGTGCCACGGGCAGAAGATCACGGCGCAGCCGCGACAAGTGTTAAAGGCGATCCCGAATCTCAAGCTCGTGGAACTCCCCGAGAGCACGTGGTGTTGCGGCAGCGCGGGCATCTACAACATCGTGCAGCCGGAGATGGCGAATGAATTGCTCGATCGCAAGCTCAAGCACATCGTGAGCACGAAGGCGGAGGTGGTGGCGACGGGGAATCCGGGGTGCCTGCTGCATATCATCAACGGGGCGAAGCGGCAGGGGGTGAATGTGCGGCTGGCGCATCCGATCACGTTGCTGGCGGAGGCGTATCGGCGCGCTAAACGCGCGGAATGACTAATGACCAAGCTCGAATGACGAAGGAATGTTTCAATGTCCTAATGCAGTTTGGGTGTGGTGTTTGCTCAAGACTGCTTCCTTCCCCCTCATCCCGGCCTTCTCGCCGAAGCTCGGCCTGCCCATTGGGGAGAAGGGGATTACGGCGTGCGCTCTCATTAGTATTTTTGGGCAGTTGGATTCGTCGCCCGCTTTGGGCATTGGTTGTTTAAGTTAGTTCCGCCTCCTCACGTCGGCGGCTACACAATTTGGAATATGCGAAGCAAATCTGACATCATCGCGGCTTTGAAGAATCCAGGCATCATCGCCGTGGTGCGGGCGGAGAAGCAGGAGCAGGTTTTGCCTTTGTCAGAAGCGTTGCTCGCAGGTGGCGTCATTGCCATTGAGATCACGATGACGACGCCGAATGCGATTGGGGCGATTCGGGAGGCAGCGGCGAAGCTGGGTGACAAAGCGCTCATCGGTGTGGGGACGGTGCTGGATGTGGAGACGTGTAAGCGGGCGATCGAGGCGGGGGCGCAGTTTGTGGTGACGCCCATCATGCGACCGGTGATTGCGGAGGCGGCGCATGCCTTGAACAAGCCGGTGATGCTCGGGGCTTATACGCCGACGGAGGCGCAGCTCGCGCATGAGGCGGGGGCGGACTTCATCAAGATTTTCCCGGCGGAGGGTTTGGGGCCGAACTATATCAAGTCGCTGCGTGCGCCTTTGCCGCATTTGAACATCGTGCCGACGGGCGGCGTGGATCTCCATAATGTGGGGGATTTTCTGAAGGCTGGGTGTGCGGCGTTGGGTGTGGGTTCGTCGCTCGTCTCGAAGAAGATTTTGCAGGAGGGGAATTGGACAGAGTTGACGCGGTTGGCGAAGGCGTTTGTGGAGGCGGCGAAGGCGGGGCGGGCTTGATGAAGTGAGGAGGTGGTGATTCGTGAGTTGGTCCAGTTTTCACGGGGTGTGACTTTAAACGGGTGAGAAAAGGGGGTGTTGGCTACGGCGGTCGTCGCGGACTGCCGGCTAGAATCCGGCAGCACGGGTCGCGTGCTTCGTCGCAGCTCACAGGCCTCACCCGTTTCAAATCACACCCGTTTTCACGCCGGTTGGTTTTGGGGTGTTAACCAGAACGCTGGGGCAGATGCATCAATGTTTGCGGGGGACTGTGTTTGCTTATGGATATCGCCTTCCCCCTCATCCCGGCCTTCTCCCTGGGGGAGAAGGAGGCACCATTTCCCGCGCACATGCCAGTTTATCCGTTGCTCTGTTTTCGAACTTTAATGCGTTCGCTTGACCGTGCCACGACTCCCCATTGCGTGAGGGTGTCACTACGGTTATCGTATTCGTATGTCGGACCTTATGCGCAAACCGCCGGTGATCCCGGATGAACATGTTCCTGCGCATGGGACTTCGCCCGCAACGGAGGCTCCCGATGGCAGCAATTTCAAACTGCATCCGCTCAGCGGTTTGCTGCTCATCACGATCGATAATCTTTTTTGGGGAGCGGAGGCGATCTCACTGGGTGTGGCCATTCCCATCGTCATGGTGTTGAGCTTTTCCGTTACGTTGGTGGCCGTGACGTGCATCCAGCGTTTTCTGGCGCGGAATCCTTGGGGCGTCAGCGTCACGAAGGCCTTGTTCTGCGCAATCATGGCGGGCATACCGACGAGCATCATGGGCACGGCTTTCGGCGGGTTCATTTTGCTGGCGTCGGGTCTTTCGGGTTGGAAAAAGGGGAAGTAATTGGACGCGTCAAAGTTTGCGGGGATTTTTTTTGCTTTAGGGTATCGTCTTCCCCCTCACCCCGGCCCTCTCCCTTGGGGAGAGGGGGTCAACATTTCCAGTGCATACGCCAGTGTGGCTGCTGTTTGCCTGCGAGAGCACTTATGGGTAATGCGTTGTCCTAGAGGAGAGCGAGTTAACATTTCCAGTGCTCGTGACAGTTTGAGCAGGTTGGGCGTGCGCTTAGCGGCGACATAAAGGTGGTCATGTTGACAGATGGTGCTTCTGAACGTATCGAAGTAGCTGACTTCGTATGAAAGCCATCAGCTCTCTTTCACGACGGCGTTTTCTGGCGGGTATCTTGGCGGCGGGTGCTGCGCCTATGTTTATTCCGTCCTCGGCTTGGTCGGCCAGCGCGGGTAAACCGCCTTCGGAACGCATCAATCTTGGCATCATTGGTACGGGGAAGATCGCGCAGGGTCATATCAGTGCGTTCCTGGGTAAAGCGGAGACGCAGATCGTGGCGGTGGCGGAGGTGGATCGCACGCGCCGTGATCATGCGCAGAAGCAGGTGAATGAGGCATACGGGAAGAAGGCGGCCAAGGATTCTTGGGCGGGTTGTGGCGGGTATGATGATTTCCGCGAACTAGTGGCCCGCAAGGATATCGATGCGGTGGTGATCTGCACGCCGGATCATTGGCATCACATCCCGGCAGTCCTCGCTGCCCGCGCGGGCAAGGATATTTACTGCGAGAAGCCGCTTTCGCTCACCATCGGTGAGGCGCGGGAGATGGTGGAGGAGACGCGCAAGCAGCAGCGCGTTTTCCAGACAGGGAGCCAGCAACGGTCAGCCGAAAATTTCCGACGGGCTTGTGAATTGGTGCGCAGCGGACGCATCGGCAAGGTGCAGCGGGTGGAGGTGGGTGTGGGCGGGCCTTCGAAGCTTTGCAATCTGCCGACGGAGATGGCACCGGAAGGATTGAATTGGGAGATGTGGTTGGGGCCAGCGCCTCATCGTGGTTACAATGAAATCCTCAGTCCGCGTGGGGTGCACAGTCATTTTCCGAAGTGGCGTGATTACACGGAGTTCTCCGGGGGCGGCATGACGGATTGGGGCGCGCATCATTTTGACATCGCGCAATGGGGCTTGGGTATGGATGAGAGCGGGCCGGTGGAGATCATTCCACCCGCGGACCCTAAAGCGGAATATGGCGTGCGTTTCCTTTATGCGAATGGAGTGGAGATGGTTCACGTGCAACAGAACGGGGTCACCTTCTTCGGTAGCGAGGGGAAGATTTTCGTCAACCGGGGGAAGTTTGAGGCGACGCCCACGGATATCACGCGGGAGCCATTGAGCAAAAAAGATGTGCAGCTCTACGTCAGCACGGATCATCGGCAGGATTGGTTGAAATGCATCCGCTCGCGGGAGAAGCCCATCTGCGATGTGGAGATCGGGTGTCGCACGGCCACGGTTTGTCATTTGGGAAATTTCGCTTATTGGCATCGCCGTGCGCTGAAGTGGGATCCGCAGGCGGAACAGTTTCTGGGGGATAAAGAGGCGAATTCGTGGATTCAGCGGGAGCGGCGGGAGCCGTGGGGGAAGGTGTAGGGTGGGGGAGGTTCTTTTCCAGGTTTCAAAAGGCGGGAAATATCTCTGTTGAAAATAGGTTGCAGGATGTTGTTGATGGCGAACGAACGCTGCATTTGCTTATGGAAGTCACCTTTTCCCCTCACCCCAACCCTCTCCCTCGGGGAGAGGGAGTCAACATTTCCAGCACACATGCCAGTAGGCCCTGTTTTGCTTGCGCACAATACTTTGTTGGCAAGGCTCATGGCATGGGCAGGCGGCACCCCGCTAAAAAATCTTTGGTTGTAATTTATTGGGGGGCAATTTGTTGCGTTGGAGAGCGGTTTTGTGGTGATTTTTTGTTTGGAAATTGACGGGGTTTTGGTAGTCTTTTTTGTGCTGGCAACTCGTTGTCGGTAAAGGAGAGGAGTGAGCGGTGGTTGGTTCTTTCAAGAGAACAAGCAGCCCCGGTCAAGAATCCTCAAAGTCATCAAGCATGATGGTGCATTGTGTACGCGTGTGCGGTTATGTCCTGCGTTGGCGGGGAGGTGGCGATCCTTATGGAACCGTTAGGTCGAGAGGCGGGCGGAGAGGGGGCACCCTCATCCTCAATCCTTCTCCCGGTCGAAGTTCGACTTCCGCCGGGAGAAGGAGGAAAAGAAAGCGCGCCTCTCGGCCATCAGGATCTGTGAAGTGTGTCGGGCGTATGGATCAGGGTCCGTAAGCCGGAGCGGGGAACGGGACGTCGGGCGGCATAGGATTTTATGACCGCCAGGGGAATCTCCAGTAGCCACTGCGGAACCGGCCGGGTCAGGGACGTACGCTGAATTTGAACTCTCAATCGTAGGGAGGGAGAACACGATACTTCACAGGGGTCGGATGGTTTCATTGTTCTTTGACTGAGGTTCCCCCGAAGAAGTGGACAAGGAGGGGGTAAGTGGTAAGAGAAAGAGCAGAGTCAAATGAGCACCACTGAGAAAGCCAAGCGCAAGCATTACGATGAGACGTTCAAACGGTCGGCCGTGGAGTCGCTGTTGAGCAGCGGCA
>CALRJY020000075.1:0-4837 GCA_943367715.1 Chitinophaga pinensis
ACCCTGGAAGCCGCCTTGGGCGAAGAACTCCTGCCCATCTATCAAAACCCCGAACGTGTCCGGAGCCTCGTTTCACACCCTTGGCTCATCGATCAGGTAAACGCTTCCGCAACGGAGAATAGTGCAGTTTCATACTAGAACTGGTATTATCGGTCTTGGGATTTGTGTCTTGGTCCAGAAAAAAAGAAGTGGTGGGCTGGGCGAGACTCGAACTCGCAACCAACGGCTTAAAAGGCCGCTGCTCTACCATTGAGCTACCGGCCCACCGAAAGAGGGCGAAAAGTAAGCGCCAAACTGTTCCCGTGCAAGCATCTTTTCGTGTGTGAGAGCTAAGTGGAGGAAGTCCTCACGTACAAGGCTTTCTCGGTTACACCACGGTTAAGTATTTTGGGCAAACTCTTTTCGTCACTCTTTGAGTTCTCTGATAGCACGTTCAATATGGGTTTTAGCATCATCAAGTTCCCGAATCGCACGCCGGATATCGTTATCTTCCGGTGCATTGTCCCGTGCTCTTTTTGCTGCACGTAACGCGTCATCAATAGCTGATAGTGCGTCGCTTAGTTTTGTTTTTGCAGACATTTACGTGCCTATCTTTCTTGTTTTGGTGCTACGACTAAATCACCTATTGCGGCGCCTTCGGGACTGCGGGGTGTGACATCTGACGACGTAGAGGCGCCACTTGAAGTGATAATCGGTTCGGTACCATTAGCTGTAGCAACATTCGTTTCAGATACTGATTTTAGACTGAGATCCAGCGAGGCAGTCTGTGGGAGTTCAGGTGAGCTTTTTGCTTTTTGAATACCCAAAAGGTCAATGACAATATAGGCAACGGCTCCGACGGACCCTAGTATCCAGCCAGTCCAGCCAAGCCAACCTGGATATGACGGTGAATCTTCAGTCAACAAAGCGGAGGGTGAGTTCCAACGCTCAAGGAAACCTAAAACAATGGCAATGACAGTTACTGTCGCAGCTATGATTTTCAGATGTGAAGACGTAAAAGCCATATACGATGAGGTTAATCCTGTTTTGGAGTAGTAATCTTAGGCTTAAACTCTCTGGCTAACTTCTGCCCTTCTTCTCGCTCGGCTGTGGTGATTCGTTTCTCAATAAATGGAATATTTTTCTTTGCTAACTCATATCCTGATGCTCCGGCTAACAAGAGCCATTTGTATGCCTCGATGTCATTCTTCACCACACCGTTCCCGTTGGCGTAAAGTATTCCTAGGCTGAACTGTGCAGCAGCGTTTCCTTGCTCTGCAGCTTTGAGAAACCACTTTCCCGCCTCTTTGTCGTCTTTAATCACTCCATTTCCTTCAGCATACATATTGCCAACGGCGCATTGACCAATGGAATCACCCCTGTCTGCAGATTTTCGCAACCATTTCAAAGCCTCAACTGGATCTTTTTTCACACCAGTGCCTGAGTTGTACATTGCTCCGAGCATCGCTTCAGCTTTTGGATGGTTTTGTTCAGCGGCCTTTTTCAACCATTTCACTGCCTCAGCGAAGTTCGTAGATACCTCTTTACCTACAATATATTCAAAACCTAGGTCGTATTGAGCGTCCGCGTCTCCTTTCTCGGCTTTGGCACGGATTGCCGAAACGTCTTTCGAAACTTCTGTTTTGGGTTGCGCTAGAAGCGGCGTTGCTAAACCCAATGTGATCAAGACTAGGGCGAATAATCCTTTCATTAATGCAATAGAATCGATTCGCATTTGAAAACCAAGGCAAAAGGGATTTACGGTTTCAAATCGCGGTAGCCGATGAGTTGGATGCCTTTGGCTTTGAGGGCGGCTTTGACTTGGGGGCTGGTCATGGTGTCGGTGACGCCTTGGCGGTCGGTGGCGACGTCTTCGTAGCCGATATGATGGATGGCACGTACTTCGGGGGTGTCGAGGCCGGGGTGATCGACGAAGAGGTAGGTTTTTCCGGGTTCCAGGCTCTCAATCATTTTGAGGAAGCCGGTGATCTTTTCTGCGGAGGTTTTCTTGGGGCCGACGTAGCTGGCGCGTTTGACGTCGGCTCCGGTGGTGTCGAACATCAGGCCGTATTCTTGGCTGAGGCGTTCGACGAGGGCGCGCACTTTGGGATCGAGTGAGGTGAAGCCCATGTGGCTGGAGACGTGGCTGAGGCGGGGGATTTTCTTTTTGGCCATTTCAATTTGTGCGCGAACTTCTTTCTCGATGTCTTCGAGTTTCCAGGCGTTCTCGGCGATGGAGCGTCCGGGATAATTTTTGTTCGGATAGACCATGGGGAAGAAGTAGCCATCGGGATCGCGCAGGCTGGGGCAGTCGGTGAGGGGGCGCCATTTCACATTGTCCCATTCGGCGGTGAGGGCGAGGTGGATGCCGACATCGACTTCCGGGTGGTCGGTGAGGAATTTCACGGCTTCGGGAAACCAAGGTGAGGGGACGATGATCTCCACGGAGGTGGCGATGCCTTCTTTGTAGGATTTCAGAATGGCTTCATTGCCAGCGTGGGAGTAGCCCATGTCATCGGCACGGATAATGAGGCGAGGTGGAGCGGGTTGTTGGGCAAAGAGGCTGGTGGCCAGGAGCAAGGCCAGTAGCGGGAGCAGGGTTTTCATGGAGTTTGCGGAGATTACGGAGATTTTCGGGAAAGATAAAGTGACAATGTGATTTGCAAATCCACTGCTTGACGAATGGGTGCGCAGGATGGATGTTGTCGCGCTGGCTTATGGGGGCGTACTGGTTTCGACCATGTGAACGCATCAGAAGCGGCATGCCGAGGATGATCTGTTGGCCTCGTAAATCACTCAGGTCAAAAAAATAGTAGCCAACCAAGAACTGGCCCTCGCAGCCTAAGTTGCTGTGACGTCCGCCACTAGACACCGACTATGGTGGAGGGACGCAACAGTCGGTTAGATTGAAGCGGAGACTGCGCGACTCTCAATCGAATCTTATACCATGCAGACTAAGCAGTGTGCTTCGCTGTCAGGACGTCAGCACATAGCCGACAATATCTCCTGGCTAAGCATGTAGTCGCAACTGGTAGCTTTGCCTGGCACGCGGGTTCAACTCCCGCCGCCTCCACCAGCTTTTAGTGGGTTTTATTGAAGTATTTGACTTGAGGAGAATGGGTTGGCCCGCCTGTGATTTCCCCCGGCCTCCCCGCCCTAAGCACCCGCAAACTAAACCCCCCGCCCATTCTCATACCCCTCGACCGTCGCGCTGATCTCCAGCACCGGATACCGCACCGTAGCCAGTCCTTAACTGCGATACGTGGCCGCGAACAGTTCCGTCTCCACCATCCCCGTCCAGTCGCACAATGTCAGGAACTTCATCGGCTCACCCGTGACCTGGTGATGCGTCCGTTGCTCGATGATCAGTCCGCGCATCGTCACCTCCTGGCCCACGAACTCCCGCAACCGGCTCACCGGGCAGTACGTGTCCCACGCGATGTCGGGATACAGCTCCAGCGGATGGCCATTCGCCGCGAAGTCCAGCAACTCCGTCTCCCAGCGCAACCGCTCCAGCCGCGTCGGTTCCTGCAAGGCCGTCATCGGCAGCTTGTCCAAGGACGGCGGCGGCAACAGCCAGCCTTGGCCCGGCTCCGTGCTGCCGCCGAACGTGCGCGTCAGATACTGCACCTCCCAGAACTGCTGCGTCCGCGCCTGCCCAAACTCCGCGCATAGCAGGTCACGGTGAAATGACACGATAGAAGCGGCGCACTTGATTGGTGGCGGCAGCGTCTAGTAATTGAAATGCAATGCCGGTGCTGGTGAAGTTGGTCAGGTCGTTCCAGGTCTGCAAGTCGGTGGACGCTTGCAAGCGGAAGGAACGGCCTACCTCCAGCGAGAGGTTCACGGTGAAGCCTTGGGATTGGATGGCTGTTGCATTTTGAGCCACCGGGGATTGAAAGATGCTGCTGGTCACAAACAGCGTGGCGGGTGGCGCGCTTGTAACTGAGCCGGCGGCATTGGACACGACCACCGTGTAAGCCCCGCCCTGAAGGAGCGCCACATTGGGCAACGACAGCGTTGCACTGGTCTGGCCAGGGATATTGATCCCGTTGGTTCGCCATTGAAAGGTTAACGGAGCCGAGCCGGTGGCGGCTACGCTGAACACCACAGTCTCTCCGGCTATTACCATTTGGGTAAAGGGCCACGGTGGCGCGATAATTTGCGGCACTTCGGATGGCGAGACACCGGTGGTGAACACATAAGCCGCGCCAGCGTTGCTGGCGCTGTTGTCGCTCTGATTGCCGTTCACTCCGGTAGCGTTGCTGCCCTCGCCCTGAGCCCCGACTACCACCGTGTCGCCCGACACGGCCACGGCGAAACCGAACTGGTCTGAAGCCCCGGTGTTGGAAGCTTTAAGGTAGGCCTGCTGGCTCCAACTGGTTCCGCTGCGCACGAAGACATAAGCCGCGCCTGCATTGCTGGCGCTGTTGTCGCTCTGATTGCCGTTCACGCCGGAAGCATTGCTGGCCTCGCCACGGGCCCCGACCACCACCGCGTCGCCCGACACGGACACCGAGTATCCGAACCGGTCAGACTCCCCGGTATTGGGAGCTTTAAGGTAGGCCTGCTGGCTCCAGCTGGTTCCGCTGCGCACGAAGACATAAGCCGCGCCAGCGGAGGAGACACTGTTGTCGCTCTGATTGCCGTTCACGCCGGTTGCGTTGCTGGGCTCGAAAGGAGCACCCACCACCACCGTGCCTCCAGACACGGCCACGGCGAAACCGAACCGGTCATTCGCCCCGGTATTGGAAGCTTTCAGGTAGGCCTGCTGGGTCCAGTTGATTCCGCTCCGCACAAAGACATAAGCCGCGCCAGCGGAGGAGACACTGTTGTCGCTCTGATTGCCGTTCACGCC
>CALRJY020000076.1:0-3434 GCA_943367715.1 Chitinophaga pinensis
CTTGGACTTACGCTGAATTTGAACTCTCAATCGTAGGGAGGGAGGAAACGATATCTCACAGGGGTCGGATGGTTTCATTGTTCTTTGACATAGTTCCTGAGACTGGCTGTAAAGCTGTCTTGAGATCGTCTGCTGGTCTGGATTGGCCAGGGCGTCGTTGTGGCTCGGTCACGTATCTTTTTATTGATACGCGCCCTCGCCACGCCTAGCCCTGACCGATTTATCCTGCGCAGCCGTCCTCAAGCCCTCTTTTCAGAGCGTCTCCCTTCGTTGTGATGACGGAGGTTTTGAAGTGGCTGGCGAGGGTTTGGTCCGGTGAGGGTGGACTGGTTGCTAAAGTACCGCAGGACAGGAGGCAATCGCGTAGGAAACATAAAACGGATCAGACGGGAAGGCGCGCTTCAGGGGACAATTAATAAACCGTGGAATAGTCGGAATAAACGGACGGGATAGGTCTTATGGGTCCAATAAGGCTAATGAAGGAGCGTTCGCGGAAAATGGTTGATAGGGAGAAAATTCCCCCGAAAAGGGGGGAAGAGTGGTGGTAGAAGATGGATTCGAACCATCGAAGGCGTGAGCCAGCAGATTTACAGTCTGCCCCCGTTGGCCACTTGGGTATTCTACCGTGCCAATCAGTTCCCTGTTTTGCAGGGACGCGAATTAAGCCAAACACCCCGACGCTTGTCAACCAGTCGTTCCTCCCCTATTTTTGCCCGCATGTTCGATTCGTTGACCGGTAAACTGCAGAACGTTTTTCGTAACTTGCGCGGCTTGGGCAAGATCTCGGAGTCCAATATCTCCGAATCCTTGCGTGAGGTGCGCATGGCGTTGCTGGATGCGGACGTGAATTTCAAGGTGGCGCGGGACTTCATCGAGAATGTGAAGACGAAGGCGCTGGGCCAGGATGTGATCCAGACGGTGCATCCGGGCCAGCAGGTGATCAAGCTCATCCATGATGAGATGGTGGCGCTCCTGGGCGACACGAACGCGGGCCTGAATATCAGCGGTAACCCGGCGTGCATCATGATGGTGGGTCTGCACGGGTCCGGCAAGACGACGTCCAGCGGCAAGCTGGCGAAGCTGCTGGTGAAGCAGGCGCGACTGCCCCTGCTGGTGGCGTGCGATGTGTATCGGCCGGCGGCGATGGATCAATTGGAGACGTTGGGCAAACAGCTCGACATCCCGGTGTTCCTGATACGCGGCGAGACGGATGTGCAGAAGATCGCGAAGGGTGCGTTGGAGTTCGCGCGGGCGAATGGTCGCAATACGTTGATCTTGGATACAGCAGGTCGGTTGCAGATCGATGAGCCGTTGGTGCAGGAGTTGGTGAAGTTGCGCGATCTGGTGAAGCCGCAGGAGATTCTGCTGGTGCTCGACGCGGCGACGGGTCAGGAGGCGGTGAATGTGGCGACGCACTTCGACAAGGCGCTGAATATCACGGGCGCGATCCTCACGAAATTGGACGGTGATGCGCGCGGCGGTGCGGCGCTCAGCCTCAAGTCCGTCACGGGCAAGCCGATCAAGTTCGCGGGCGTGGGCGAGAAGCTGGATGACTTCGAGCCGTTCCATCCGGAGCGGATGGCGTCGCGCATCTTGGGCATGGGTGACGTGGTGTCCCTCGTGGAGAAGGCGGCGGAAGCCATCGACGAGGCGGATGCGAAGAAGCTCGAGGAGAAGATGCGGAAGGGCGAGTTCACGCTCGAGGATTTCCTGGATCAGCTCCGCCAGATGAAGAAGATGGGTTCGCTGGAATCACTGGTGGGGCTTTTGCCGGGCGGCAGCGAGATGATCAAGGGCGCCGACCTCTCGAAGAGCGAGAAGGAATTCCGCCGCATGGAAGGTATGATCTGCGGCATGACGCTGAAGGAACGGCGCCATCCGCAAATCTTGAATGCCAAGCGTCGGCAGCGCATCGCGAAAGGCAGTGGCGTCTCGGTGGCGGAGGTGAACAGCATGTTGCAGCGGTTCAACCAGATGCAGCAGATGCTGAAGAAGATGGGCAAATTTCAGAAGATGATCGGCAAGATGGGCGGGAAATTGCCACCCGGCGCAGGCGGGTTCCGGTAGGCGACACCCGCCATGCTTGAGCGGCCATGAAGTCTTTCAACGTCACGGAAACGCTCGAAGCCTGCCCTGCTTGCGGCGCGCGTTCCATCCCCGTGCGTTACGCCCCCGATGTCTGCCGCTGTGATGAGTGTCACTTGCTGTTCCGCAATCCCCGTCCGACGCAGGCAGAGATCGCGGCGTCTTACGATCAGGGTGATACTTACGAGGAGTGGCACAAGCAGGATGCGCATTACACGAGCCTGTGGCAGCGTCGTATCAAGCTGGTGCAATCGTATGTGCCCGGTGGCCGTTTGCTGGACGTAGGTGTCGGGGATGGCGGCTTCCTCGCCGCCGCAACAGCAGCGGGTTTCACGTGTGAGGGCACAGAGCTATCCCAGACAGGAGCGAGCTTCGCGAAGGAGAAAGGCCTGTCCGTCCGCATGGGCCAGTTCACCGACCTCGACTGGCCCGAGGCGCATTTCGACGCCATCACCATCTGGCACGTGCTGGAGCATCTGCCGAATCCCGGTGCCGCCATCCGCCACGCCCACCAGGTGCTCAAGCCCGGCGGCATGCTCTTCGTCGCCGTGCCGAATGAGACCCATCCCATCCTGCGGCACAAATTGTTCGGCAACGGCCGCCCCTCACCCTTCGGCCCCTTGCATCCCGGCAGCGAGATTCACCTGAGCCATTTCCAACCGCGCACATTGGCGCGATTGTTGGAACGCGAAAACTTCGAAGTGGAACGCCTGGCCGTGGATGATTTCTACCCGGACCGCTCGGCGGCGAAGCGGCTCAAGGTGGCGTGCTATCAGGCGCTGGCAAGATTGACGCGCTGGCATTGCGCCTCCTGCATGCTGGCGATAGCGCGAAAGCGCGTTTAAGCGATAACGGGGATGCCGAAAAAGAAATGGTGCGCGATACAGGGTTCGAACCTGTGACCCCCACCGTGTCAAGGTGATGCTCTACCACTGAGCTAACCGCGCACTTCACGAACAGGGGCAGAAAAGAAGCCATAAGCCCGCCCGTTTGGCAAGTGCTGAATTTGCCTCCAACCCCAGCCCGGACGAACTGGCATCCGCTTTACTTCTTCGCCGCCTCGATCATATCCGCGATCTTCACCGGCTTGCCGCCTGCAGCCTTGCTGGCATCCGCCGCCTCCATGAAGGCGAGGATCTCGATCGTCTCCTCCATCGGCACGGGTGATTTGCCCGTCTGGAAGAAGGGCACGATTTCCTTCACCAAGGCCGCGTAGCCATCATATTTGCCCACGGGGCTCTCACCCTTCTCGCCGATAGCTTTGCCGCCATAACCCTTATCCTCGGTGAAAGTGCCCTTGCGCCCGCCCTTCCATGTGCCCGTGACTTTAATCTTTCCATCCGCCGTCG